>CALRVR020000005.1:0-194544 GCA_943371665.1 Synechococcus sp. UW140 | reverse complement strand
CGACCACGAGGAACTTGTGGTGCATCAGGCCGCTGCCGCGGCTGCCGTCGGCGGTGTCATCGAGCAGGGGCACCCCCGCCCGCTGCAGCACGGCGACGGCTACGTACAGTCGTTCGCGCGGGGCCTCGAGGTCATTCGCAGTTTCAGCGCCGCCGCGCCGGCCCAGACGCTGTCTGAGGTGGCCGAGCGCAGCGGCCTGACCCGGGCCGGCGCGCGCCGCATCCTGCTCACGCTGCAGACGCTGGGCTATGTGCAGGGCGACGGCAAGCTCTACCGCCTGACCCCACGCATCCTCGACCTCGGCTTTGCGTACCTCAGCTCGATGCCGATCTGGAACCTGGCCGAACCGGTGATGGAACGCCTGGCCGACGCGGTGGGCGAAAGCTGCTCAGCTGCCGTGCTCGAAGGCACCGACATCGTCTACGTGCTTCGCGTGCACACCCACAAGATCGTCGCGCTGAACCTGAACGTGGGCACGCGGTTGCCGGCCTGGTGCACGTCGCTGGGCCGCGTGCTGCTGTCGGGTCTGGACGACGCGGAGGTGAAAGCCCGCCTGGGTGCCAGCGCGCTGCGCGCCAACACCCGCCACACCAGCACCGACCCGGCCGATCTGCTGGCCAAGGTGCAGCAGGTGCGCCGGCAGGGCTGGGCGCTGGTGAACCAGGAACTCGAAGAAGGGCTGATCTCGATCGCTGCACCAGTGAAGAACCGCGCCGGCGCGGTGGTGGCCGCGCTCAACGTGTCGGGGCAGGCCAACCGAACCTCGGCCGCGGTGATGAAAGACCAGCTGCTGCCCAAGCTGCGGGCGGCGGCGGATGAGGTGTCTTCGTTGTTGGGGCAGACGGGGCGCGGGTGACTCTGCCGGCCGGCCTGGCTGCCCGGCAGAGGGATTGCCTCATGAGCTGGTGGGGTTCACTTCGCTGTCTTTAGCTGAGCATGGAATTCGCTCCGGCGCCGAGGAGCGCAGCCCGGGGACCATGCGCCGGGCGATTCGATGCAGGCGGGCGAGGTTTCGCATGCGAATGAATCGCGCGCATGGCTAAAATGGCCAATCAAACCAAGGAGTCCGCCATGCGGGTCACTGCCACCGAAGCCAAGAACCGTTTTGGGAGCCTTTGCGCCCAGGCCAAGCGTGAGCCGGTGTTCGTCGAGAAGGCGGGCCAGATCGACACCGTGATCCTCTCGGTCGAGCAATACCAGGCACTGCAGGCCCACCGCGAGAAAGCCACCCGCGCCGCACGCAGAAAGGCATTTGAGGCCGAGTTTGGTGACTGGATCCAGGAGCAGAACGCCCGCATCGAAACGCACGGCATTCCGGGTTCCGATCTCCGCCCGTGGTGAATGGTCGATGCATCAGTACGACGTCTTCGCCAATCCCAGCCGCAGTGGCGCTCACGGCATCCCCTATGTGGTGGTGATTCAGAGCGACCTGCTTGGCGCACTGGCCACACGGCTCACCATTCCGCTGGCCGAATTCGACTCTGGCGTGAGGGTTCCCACCGCGCTGTGTCCGGTCATCATGGTCAAAGGCAAACGATTTCACGCGCTGGCGCACTACGCGGCCCCCTTGCCCGCCAGGGAATTGCGCCGCCCTGTGGCCAACGTGGCTGCGCAGGCCACTGCCCTTGTGTCTGCGATGGACGCCGTGCTGTCGGGCGTCTAGCCCGCGCAGCGGCGGTTCCCGCCACTGTGGCACCGCTCCTGAAAAACTGATTTCCGCCCGCCGGGTTGCGGCAGGGGGTGGGCCTTGCACACACTCGGCCGCCTCGACAAATCAAAAACAGGAGACAAGCACGTGAGCCAGTCACTCGGATGGATCGGCCTGGGCCGGATGGGCGAAGCCATGGTGAAGAAGCTGCTGCAGGCCGGACACACCGTGCAGGTGTGGAACCGCACCCGCAGCAAGGCCGAGCCGCTCGCCGAATACGGCGCCAGCGTGGTCGACAGCAAGCTCGACCTGGCGGGCTGCGACACCATCTTCACCATGGTGTCCACCACCGACGACCTGAAGGAAGTGCTGTTCGGTGCCGGCGGCGTGATGACGGGCGCGAAGAAGCCCAGGACCGTGATCGACAGCTCCTCCATTTCGCAGGAGGGGTCGGCCGAGATCCGGACGAAGCTGGAGGCCATGGGCGTGGCCTACCTCTGCGCCCCGGTGTCGGGCAACGCCAAGGTGGCCAAGGCCGGCAAGCTGTTGCTCGTGGCCTCGGGTCCGAGGGCGCTGTACGACGCCAACGAGCAGTACCTGGCCGCCATGTCTCGCAAGGCCATGTGGGTGGGCGAGGGCGAGCTGGCCCGCGTCTGGAAGATCGCTCACAACACCATGTTCGGCGTGATCATCCAGAGCCTGTGCGAGATCACCGTGCTGGCCGAAAAGGCCGGCATTCCGCGCCACGTGTTCCTGGAAAGCATCAACGACTCGGTGCTGGGCAGCATGTACACCCGCTACAAGACGCCGGTGCTCACCAAGCTCAACTTCGAGCAGGTCACCTTCACGCCCAAGCTGCTGCTGAAGGACATGGACCTGGGCCTGGGCGCCGCCAAGGCGCACGGCGTGCCCATGCCGTCGGCTGCCGCCACGCGCGAAAGCATCGCCCGCGTGGTGGGCCGGGGGTACGACGACATCGACTTCGCGGTGCTGCTCAAGGAAACCGCGGCCGACGCCGGACTGAAGATCGAACCGCTGAACGTCGACGTGAGCGACGGCCTGACGGGCTGAGCGCCATGGAACAGCGCACGCTCATCCGCGGCGCCACCATCGTCACCATGGACGCGCAGGGCGACCTGCCGGTGGGTGACCTGCTGGTGGCTGGCGACACCATCGAAGCCATTGCACCCCACCTGTCGGCCGACGGCGCCGAGGTGGTCGATGCCAGCGGCTGCATCGTCGTGCCGGGCTTCATCAACGCCCACATGCACACCTGGCAGACAGCCCTGCGCGGCGTGGCCGCCAACTGGACGCTGCTGCAGTACTTCAAGAACATGCACGCCGGCCTGGCCACCGTGTTCGAGCCGCAAGACCTGCACATCGCCACGCGCGTGGGCGCCCTCAACCAGCTCAACTGCGGCACCACCACGCTGGTGGACTGGTGCCACAATAACCCCACGCCCGCGCACAACGACGCGGCGGTGGACGCGCTGCTGGCGTCGGGCATCCGCGCCGCGTTCTTCCACGGCACGCCCAAGCCCGATCCCAAACCGGGCCAGACGCCGTTCTGGGAAGTGCCCCACCCGCGGGCCGAGGTGGAGCGCCTGCTCAAGGCCCACCACGGAAAGCCCTTGCTGAGCGTGCATGCCGCCGTGCTGGGCCCCCACTACAGCACGCTGGACGTGGCGGTGCACGACTTCCGCATGGCCAAGGACCTCGGGCTCATTGCGTCGCTGCACCAGGGCGGCGGGCCTGCCCGAACGCCCGACGGTTGGGAACGGCTCGAGGCCCTGGGCCTGCTGGGCGACCAGATCAACATCGTGCACGGCCACGCCCTGACCGACGACCAGCTCAAGCGCTTCTGTGAACTCGGGATGAGCTTTTCGGCGGCGGCCGAAAGCGAGATGTCGCAAGGCCATGGCCATCCGCTCACCGGCCGGCTGCGCGCGCTGGGACGCGCGCCGTCGCTGGGCGTGGACCTGGAAAGTGTGATGAGCGGCGACATGATCAGCCAGGCGCGCATTGCGCTGGGCATCCAGCGCAGCCTCGACAACGTCGCCCACCGTGCCGCGCACGGGAGCATCCCCGACACCTCCACCATCACCACGCGCGAGGCACTGGCGTGGATCACGGTCGAGGGCGCGCGCATGCTCAAGCAGCTGCACCGCATCGGCACGCTGGCGCCCGGCAAACAGGCCGATCTGGTGGTGATCCGCGCCGACGACCTCAACATGCAACCCGTGCACGACCCGGTCAGTGCGGTGGTGTTCCAGGCCTCGCTGGCCAACATCCAGGGCGTGATGGTGGCCGGCCAGTGGCGCAAGCGCGATGGCCGGCTGGTCGGCGTGGACCTGCCGCCGCTGCTGACGGCATTGCGGGCCTCGGGCGAAAAAATCACCCGTGCCATGGGCCTGGCCGAACCGCAAGGAGCCACCGCATGAAGGTGCACGTGATCGGTGTCGGAAAAATGGGCCTGCCGATGGCGCGCCATCTGCTGGCCGCGGGGCATGCGGTGACGGTGGAAGACCCGGCGGACGACCGGCAGGCACTGGCGAATGCCGCCGGGCTGACCGTGGCCGATGGCCTGGCGGCGGCCGAGGTCATCGTGTCGTCGCTGCCGCACGATGCGGCGCTGATCGCGGTGGGTGAACGCGTGGCCGCGCAGGCCGCGCGCGGTGCGGCGTGGATCGACACCAGCACCGTTTCGCCGGGCGCCTCGGCCTGCGTGGCGCAGGCGTGCGCCACGGCCGGCGTGCAGCACCTGCGCTGCACGGTGTCTGGCAACAACCACATGGCCGAGGCGGCCCAGCTCACGGTGATGGCGTCGGGGCCCGAAGACCTGCACGCCCGCCTGTTGCCACTGCTGCGCTGCTGGGGACCCAACCACTTCTGGCTGGGCGAGGCCGAGCAGGCGCGCCTGATGAAGCTGGTGGTGAACCTGATGATCGCCCAGACCAGCGCCATGCTGGCCGAGGCACTCACGCTGGGTCAGAAGGGCGGCTTGGCGTGGCAGGACATGTGGCAGGTGATCGGCGCCAGCGCGGTGGCCTCCCCCATCGTCAAGGCCAAGAGCGTGCAACTCGGCCAGCGCGACTACACACCCACGTTCACCGTGGGGCAGATGAACAAGGACATCGACCTGATCCTGGGCGAGGGCGCGCGACTGCAGGTGCCGCTGACGCAGACCGCCGCCACGCGCCAGCTGATGGCCGCGGCGCAGGCCCAGGGCGACGGCGCGCTCGACTACGCGGCCATCATCCGGGTGCTGCAGCGAAGCGCCGGCCTTTCCATCGACTGATTGAAACGGGACAACCCCATGCGTGCCTTCACCTACCAGGGCCTGCCGACGCGCGTGGTGTTCGGCGCCGGCGCACTGGCCCAACTGCCGCAGGCCATCGACGCCATGGGCGCCCGGCGCGCCCTGGTGCTGTGCACCCCCGAGCAGCGCGCCAGCGCCGAGCGGGTGGCGACCCTTCTGGGCGATCGCGCCGCGGGCATTTTCGACAAGGCCGTGATGCACGTGCCGATCGAGACCGCACGCGAGGCGCGCGAGGTGGCGCGCCAACTGGGCGCCGACTGCGCGGTGGCGATCGGTGGAGGCTCCACCACCGGCCTCGGCAAGGCCATCGCGCTCGACTCGGGCCTGCCCATTCTGGCCATCCCCACCACCTACGCCGGTTCGGAGATGACACCGATCTACGGCATCACCGAAGCGGGCCTGAAGAAGACCGGCAAGGACCTCAAGGTGCTGCCGCGCAGTGTCGTCTACGACCCCGAACTCACGCTGACGCTGCCCGTCGGCCTCAGCGTCACCAGCGGCATCAACGCCATCGCGCATGCCGCCGAAGGCCTGTATTCGGCCGAGGGCAATCCGGTCATCGACTTGATGGCCGAAGAAGGCATCGCCGCCATCGGCCGTGCGCTGCCCCGCATCGTCGCCCGGCCGGGCGACGTGGAGGCCCGTGGCGATGCGCTCTATGGCGCGTGGCTGTGCGGCATCGTGCTGGGCAGCGTGGGCATGGCGCTGCACCACAAGCTCTGCCACACGCTCGGCGGCAGCTTCAACCTGCCGCACGCCGAAACGCACACCATCGTCCTTCCCCACGCGCTGGCCTACAACGCTGCGGCGGCACCTCAGGCCATGCAGCGCATCGCGCGCTCGCTGGGCGGCCAGAACGCCGCGCAAGCGGTCTACGACCTGGCCAGGACCAATGGCGCCTCGGTCGCGCTGCGCGACATCGGCATGAGGGCCGACGACCTCGACAAGGCTTGCGCGATCGCGCTGCAGAACCAGTACCCCAACCCGCGACCACTGGAGAAAGACGGCATCCGGGCGCTGCTGCAGGCCGCGTGGGAGGGCGCCAGGCCTGTGTGAACCAGACCCTTCAGCCCCACCACCGGGCGATCAGGTACACCGCCGCTTCGACCATGGCCCAGAGCACGCCGGACACCACGGCCAGCGCAAACGCCGACGTCAGTGCACCGATGCCGACCCACAGACCATCCCGCTCCAGCACGCCGAGCGCGAGCAGGCTGATGGCCAGGGCTGGCAGTGTGTTGCCCAGCGGGATGGGCAGCGACAGCACGATGGCGAGCACCAGGCACAGCAGGCCGATGAGGTTCTCGACCGGTGGGCGCGTGAGCCATTGCCAGCGTGGGCGCAGCAGCTTTTCGGCACGCGCCAGCCACGGAACGATGCGCCGCACCAGGGCCTGAAGATCGTCCCTGGCCAGGGACCGGTTGGCAATGGCGCGGGGCAACCAGGGCTTGATGCCCAGCATGAGTTGCGCACCCAGGAAGATCAACGGGGCGCCGAGCACCGCCGAGACACCCGGCGGCACAGGCATGATGTTGGGCACGGCAAACACGAACATCAGGGCCCCGACGGCCCGGTCACCGAGTGCCGCCAGCAGGTCGCCGATGCTCACCCTGTCCGAGCCGCCTTCGTGGGCGAGGCGGAACAGCGTGACGGACAGCGGCAGTCCGCGCGGCTCAGCCGGTTGAAGTGGCTGCGTCGCCGTCATGCATGGACCGGGTCGGACGGGCGTGGGCCGATGCGGGTGGTCATCACCATGTCGGTGCTGTGTCCATCGGTGCCGCCACCTCCAGCCGCCAGACCTTCCATGTGGTGCCATCGCCCACCCGAGGCGGCCGTCCTGTCGGCACCATCGGCATGCCGTTCAGCATGGGGCAGCGGCCGCGGTTCTGGTCGGAAACGCGACGGGGCTGCGGCGTCGGCCTGGCCGATCAACCCAGGCAGGAAACGAAAAAGCGTCTACCAAAATCAGCCAACGGCGCATGTCGTGATTTTACGGGCCGTCCAACCGAGCCCGGGCTTCAGGGGTGTTTCCATCAATACACCGCAAACCGCCCCGTCCACTTGCGCTCGTAGTCCATGCGGGCAAAGTGCTCCGCCATGAAGTCGATGAAGGCGCGAACCTTGGCGCTCAGGTGCTTGCGGCTGGGGTAGGCGAGGTTGATGGTCAGGTGGGGCAGGTCCCAGTCCTCAAGCACGGGCACCAGGCGGCCGGCCACGATGTCGTCGTAGATGATGTAGCTGGGCTGGATCAGGATGCCCATGCCATCGAGCGCGGCGGCGCGCACGATCTGGCCGTCGTTGGTTTCGAGCAGGCCCTTGATCTGCAGTTGCCTCTGGCGGCCGCTGGCCAGCTGCGTGAAGCGAAGCTCGTTTGGGGTGTTGGCGTGCAGGTACACCAGCAGTTTGTGGCGGTGAAGGTCGTCGATTTCCTTGGGAAATCCGTGGCGGGCCAGGTAACCCGGTGAGGCGGCGAGCAGGCGCCTCGTTTCGCCCAGCCGCCGGATGGTGATGTTGCTGTCGGGTTCGTACTCGCGGGTGCGAACCGCCACGTCGATGTTGTTGTCGATGATGTCGAGGTAGCGGTTGGCGGCTTCGACGTGCACTGTGACGTTCGGATAGCGCTCGGTGAACTCGCGCAGCAGCGGCGCGATGTGGTGCATGGCAAAGCTCAGGCTGGCGGTGACGCGCAGCACGCCGGTCGGGTTGAGGGCGGCGGCGTTCACGTCGGATTCGGCGTCGCGCAGGTCGCCCAGGATGTTGCGGGCGCGCTGGAAGAACTCCTGCCCGGTGTCGGTCAGGTACAGGCGCCGCGTGTTGCGCTCCACCAGCCGCACGCCCAGGCGTTCCTCGAGGGCGGCGAGGTGCCGGCTCGCGCTGGCGTTGCTCAGGTTCAGGGCCTCGGCCGCACGGCTCAGGCTGCCGGTCTCGGCCACCTGCACGAACAGTTCGATTTCGGTCCAGCGGTCCATGGGCTTGTCTCGGTTCTCCGGGTTCTCCCCGATGTTCTTCCGCGCACCGGAAAAGTCTTTTGTCTTCCCGGCCTTTTTCTTCCATCCAGCGACGCCTACATTCTGCCGCCAAGGTGCGCAGTGTGCTGCCCGCCACAGGAGACAAGGGTGAGAAACCTCAACCAGGACAACATCACCCAGGCGGTCATTGCCCGCCTGGGCGCCACGCCGGACCCGCGCCTGAAACAGGTGCTGACCAGCCTGGTGCAGCACCTGCACGCCTTCGCCCGCGACGTCAAGCTGACCGAGGCCGAATGGGCCTACGGCATCGACTTCCTCACCCGCGTGGGCCACACCTGCACCGGCCAGCGGCAGGAGTTCATCCTGTTGTCCGACACGTTGGGCCTGTCGATGCTGACCGTGGCACTGAACAACCACAAACCCGCCGGCTGCACCGAAGCCACCGTGTTCGGCCCTTTCCATGTCGAGGGCGCACCCGAGGTGGCGCACGGTGCCGACGTGGCCAACGGAGCCCCGGGCAAGCCTTGTGAGGTGCGCGGGCACGTGCTCGGCCCAGCCGGTGAGCCCGTGCCCGGCGCGGTCATCGACGTGTGGCAGGCCGACGCCGATGGCCTCTACGACGTTCAGCGCGAGGGACTTGAGCAGCCGCAGGGCCGCGCCGTGCTGCGCAGCGGTGCCGACGGTGGTTTTCATTTCCGCACCGTGGTGGCCGAGCCCTACCCGATCCCCACCGACGGACCGGTGGGCGACATGCTGACGGCCACGCGTCGGCACCCTTGGCGCCCGGCCCACCTGCACTTCCGGATCCAGGCGCCGGGGTATCAGACGCTGGTGACCCACGTGTTCCGCAATGGCGATCCCTACCTCGACTCCGACGCCGTGTTCGGCGTGCGCAGCTCGCTGGTGGCCGACTGGGTGGAACAACCCGACGGCCGAGTCACCCTCGATTTCGATTTCGTGCTCGCATCGGCCGCATCTGCGGTCGGCACCAGTCCATCACCGGGCAAACCCGTGGCAACCCAGGCAGCGTGATTTCGCGCAACGCCTCACAACAGGAGACAACACCATGACGATCAAGAAGCGAACCTTTGTGGCCAGCGCGCTGGCCGCTGCCCTCGTGACCGCGGGGCTGGGAACCGCCCACGCGCAGCAGACCTTCAAGCTGACCATCGCGTCGAGCCACCCGACCACGCTGCCCTGGGTGGGCCTCATGAGCACGCTGTTCGTGCCCGAGGTGAACAAGCGCGTGGAAGCGCTCGGCAAGGGCTACAAGATCGAATGGAAAGAGGCGTATGGTGGCCAGCTCTACAAGATGAACGCCACCCTCACCAGCGTCGGCTCGGGCATCGCCGACATCGGCTGGGTGTTTGCCAACCTGGAGGCGGCCAAGATGCCGCTGACCCAGTTCGCGACCGTCACCCCGTTCACCACCGGCGACGTGCGCACGCTGCTGCAGGTGGCCAACGAAATGAACGAAAAAGTGCCTGCGCTCAAGGCCGAATGGGACCGCAACAACGTGGTCTTCCTCGGCGCATCGGGCGTGGACACCTATCACCTGTTCACCAAGACACCCATCAACACCTACGCCGACCTCAACGGCAAGAAGATCTCGGCCCCAGGTGCCGTGGGCCTCTGGCTCAAGGGCTCGGGCGCGGTACCGGTGGACGGCTCTCTCACCAGCTACTACACCGACATCCAGACCGGCGTGAGCGAGGGCACGATTTCCATTTCCACCGGCATCCTGCCCAACAAGATCTACGAAGTGGCGCCCTACGTCACCACGGTGGACATCGGCGCGCTCTACAACGGTGGCATGGCCATGAACAAGGACAGCTTCAACGCGCTGCCGCCCGAGGTGCAGAAGATCGTCAAGGACGTGGGCCTGGAGTACTCGCGGGTGCTGGGCGACACGCTCATGCAGCGCTACGAATCGGCACTCAAGGCCATCGGCGAGCAGGGCGCCAAGCAGTCGGTGCCTGTGAAGATCGCGCCGATGGCCCCTGGCGAGCGTGAGAAGTGGGCCAAGACCATGCCCAACATTGCTGGGGACTGGGTCAAGGCCAACGCGTCGCGCGGCCCGGCGGCGCAGATCGTCAAGACCTGGATGGAAGAACTGCGCAAGCGCGGCGCCAAGCCGCTGCGCGACTGGGACAGGGAGCTCTGATCAGCAACGGCGGGCCCTTCCGTGGGGGAGGGCCGTCCGAGGACCGGGCGGACCGGGTCCTCGGCGTTCCAAGGGTGGCGCACAGGCGCGTCACCCGCCCTTGTTCTTTCCGAGATTCGTCATGAGCTACGAAGCCAACACCGACCTTGATGTGGCACCGCCACCCACGGCGCCCACCAGCGCATTCGGGTACGTCGTCGATGCCCTCAACGGCCTGGGTTCCATCGTGATCGCGATGGTGATGGTGCTGATGTGCGCCGATGTGCTGTTTCGCAACCTGCTCAACCAGCCCATCGATGGCGTGGCCGAGATGGTGGCGGCCTCGATCATCGTCATCGTGTTCCTGCAGTTGCCCAGCACGCTGCGCCACGGCCGCATGAGTCGGGCTGACCTGTTCCTTGATCCCTTCATGCTGCGCCGACCGCGCGCCGGGCTGCGGTTGCGCGCGGTGTTTTCGGTGTTCGGCATATTTGCCTGTGCGGTCATTGCGTACGCCACCTGGCCGCTGTTCCAGCGTGCGTGGACCAACAGCGAGTTCCTCGGCGTGGAGGGCGTGTTCACCTTCCCGACCTGGCCCATGCGATTGGTGGTGTTCACGGGTGCAGCGCTGGCGGCCATCCAGTACGCCCTGATGGTCTGGCACGACCTGCGCGCCAGCTCGAGGGCGTCGAACGGGGGCATGCAATGAGCGATCTCACCTTGGGTTTCCTGGCCATTGGCCTCATGCTGGCCTTCATCGTGCTGGGCATGCACATCGGCATTGCCCTCATCGTCACCTCGTTTGCCGCCGTGTTCATGATGCGGTCGCCCGAGATCGCCGCCCGGTTTGTCGGCGCAGCCGCCAACGACGCCATCCGGGACTACCTGTTCGGCGTGGTGCCGTTGTTCGTGCTGATGGGTATGTTCGTCAGCGTGAGCGGGGTGGGGCGCGACACCTTCGATGTGTTCCAGTGGCTGTTGAGAAAGCTTCGTGGAGGTCTGGGGCTGGCGACGGTGGGTGCCAATGCGGTGTTCGCCGCCATCACCGGCATCTCGATCGCGTCGGCGTCGGTGTTCACCAAGGTGGCCACCCCGGAGATGATCCGGCACGGTTACACGCCGCGGTTCGCGGTGGGGGTGGTTGCCGGGTCGTCCATCCTGGGCATGCTCATTCCGCCTTCCCTGCTCATGATCATCTACGGCGTGATCGCCGAGGAATCGATCGGGCGCATGTTCCTTGCCGGCATTCTTCCGGGTCTGCTGCTGGCGTCGCTGTTCTGCGCGCTGATCCTGGGCATGGCCTATTTCAAGCCGGCATCGATCTACACGTCGGGGCAACCCGCCACGGCCGCCGAGCAGGACACGGAAACCTGGCGAAGCGCGGCGGTCAAGTTTCTGCCCATCCTGCTGCTCATCGTGCTGGTTCTGGGCGGTCTGTACAGCGGCTTCTTCACGCCCACCGAAGCGGGTGCGGTGGGGGCTGCCGGTGCGTTCGTGATTGCCGTGGCCCGTCGGCGGCTCACGTGGCGCAAGCTCTGGAGTGTGCTGACCGAAACCGGCTACGTGTCGGTGGCCGTGCTGTTCCTGATTGCGGCCGCTTCGTTGTACAGCCGCATGCTGGCGCTCACGGGCATGCCGGCAGCCATCACCACCGGCATCACCGACATGGGACTGGGGCCCTGGGGATTCCTGGTCGCCTACCTGCTCATCGTCCTGCTGCTGGGCTGCATCATCGACTCGGTCTCGATCATGCTGATCATGCTGCCGATCGTTCTGCCGATCGCCAGCGCCTTCGGCATGGACCTCATCTGGTTCGGCGTGCTCACCGTCGTGGCGGTCGAGATCGGGCTGCTCACCCCACCGTTCGGTGTCTCTGTCTACACGGTCAAGAGCGCACTGAACGACCCATCCATCACCATCAAGGACATCTTCGCCGGGGCGTTTCCGTTCGTGGTCATGATGGTGGTTTCCCTGTTCATTCTTGCGGCCTTCCCGGCACTGTCCACCTGGCTGGCCCGCATGTGAGGCCCTCACTCCATGATCTACGTCTTTCATCTGCTCGACAAACCCGGCGGACTCGAACTGCGCCTGGCCCGTCGTCCCGAGCACAAGGCCTACCTGGCGGCCGTGGCCGACCGCATCGCCTTCGCCGGTCCGCTGCTCACCGACGATGGCACGACCATGGTCGGCAGTGTGCTGGCGATCGACTTCCCGAGCCGTGAAGCGGCCCTTCAGTGGCAGGCCGACGAGCCCTTCACGCGGGCCGGTCTGTACGCCAGCGTGTCGGTGCATGCCTTTCAGAACCTGTGGCCCCAGAAGGCCGGTTTTGCCCCCGCCCACTGAGTCGCAACATGGTCAAACACATCGTGATGTGGAACGTGCTGGGCGCATCGGCCGAGGAGAAGGTTCGAAACGCGCACCGCCTCAAGGCGGCTTTCGAAGGCATTCGCGGTCGCATTCCAGGCCTGCTCACGCTCGAGATCGGCGTGGACATCAGCCGAGTGGACTACGCCTGCGATGTGGTGCTGTATTCGGAGTTCGAGTCAGCCCAGGCGCTGAATGACTACGCCACCCACCCCGAACACACCCGTGTTCGTCTGGAACTCGAAGGCCTGCGCATTGCGCGGCACCAGGTTGACTACCTTCCCTCTTGAAAGGATTTCTTCCGTGACCCCGATCGATCCCGCCGCCCTCGACACCCTGTTCTTCAAGGCTCGCACCGCCAACGGCTTCATCGACAAACCGGTGCCCGCCGATCTGCTGAAGCAGGTGTATGAACTCGCGGCGCTGGGCCCCACCTCGATGAACACCCAGCCCACACGCTACGTGTTCCTGAACTCGACCGAGGCGCGCGAGCGGCTGTTGCCCGCCATGTTGCCGGGCAACCTGGACAAGACGCGCACCGCCCCGGTCACGGTGATCGTGGCAACCGACACCCGCTTCTTCGAGTTCATGCCCAAGGTCTGGCACCGGGAGGGCGCCAAGGAGAACTTCGAATCGAACGCCGCGCTGGCCAATGCCACCGCCACGCGCAACGGCACCCTCGGCGGCGCCTATTTCATCATCGCCGCGCGGGCCCTCGGGCTGGACTGCGGACCCATGAGCGGTTTTGACCTGTCAAGGGTCGATGCGGCGTTCTTTCCGGACGGGCGCTGGAAGACGAACTTCCTGATCAACCTCGGGTACGGTGACGACAGCAAGCTGTTCAACCGCAATCCGCGCCTGTCGTTCGACGAGGCGTGTCGGGTGCTTTGATGCCGGGGCTGGCGGGCGGCGGGATCCGGCGCTAGCCCGCATGCCCCGCCGCGGCCCGCCGGATCACCGAGGCCATGTGCTTGACGGTCGGGGACCGGTGGGTTCCCTTCTTCCACAGCAGGCCTGGTGTGCGGATCGGGGTCGGATCTTCGATCGGAATCAGCTTCAGATCGGGGCCCGGGTTGACCGCGGTCTCGGCAATGATGCCGGCCAGGTCGGTCTGGCGGATGAGCTCGATCATTGGCGCGATGGAGTTGAGTTCGGCCACCACCAGCGGCTGGGCGCCTGCCGCCTCGAAGCATTCGTCCAGCAGCCCGCGGGTGCTGAACTGCCTGGGCAGCAAAACCAACCGGCGCTGGTGCAGTTCGACCATTCGCACCCGGCGGCGCTTGGCCAGCGGGTGCGACGCGGCCACGCAGAGCCGCAACTCCTCGTTGTAGAGGGGTTCGAACCACAGTTCGGGGCGGTTGGCGGGCCGGTAGGACACGCCCAGGTCAAGTTGCCCGCCCGACAGCCGCTTGGCGATCTGCTCGGCCGACAGTTCTTCGACGAAGACCTGCACGTTCGGGTGGTGGCTCAGAAAGGCCGAGATGCACAACGGAATGAGCCGCGTGTTGAAGCTGTGCGTGGCGGCAATCCGCAGTTCACCGGCAAAGGCCTCGCCGGGATGGCTCAGGGCCTGCAGGCCACGGTCGATCTGCTGCAATGCGGGCACGAGGTGGCTGCGCAGCAGTTCGCCTGCTTCGGTCAGCGCCACCTTCTTGTGCGCTCGGTCGAACAGCACCAACCCCAGCTCTTCCTCGAGCTGGCGGATCTGGTGCGACAACGTGGACTGCGTGACGTGCAGCCGCTCGGCGGCACGCGTGAAGTTCAGCGTTTCGGCCAGGGTGTCGAAGTAGCGCAGGTGGCGCAGTTCCATGGCGGTGCTCCGGGTGGGGCCGTGTGTCCCGCTGTGGCGCCATTGCCACCGCCGAGCCCCGGTTCAACGATCGATGCCATCGATCATAGCGGTCGAAAATCATCACTTCCAGCCCAGTCTGTCCGCGCCTAGACTGCGTCACTGGACCCAGACAAAAGGCGTGAAGCCCACAGGAGACAACATGGCTCAACTCGAAGCCGAAGACATCACGCAGGCCGTTCTCGATCGCATGGCCGATTGCAAGGACGCCCGCTTCAAGCAGGTGATGGGCGCGCTGGTCAGGCACGCCCACGCCTTCATCCGGGAGGTGGAGTTGAGTGAAGAGGAATGGATCAACGCGATCATGTTCCTCACCGAAACCGGCCAGAAGTGCGACGACAAGCGGCAGGAGTTCATCCTGCTGTCGGACACGCTGGGGATTTCGATGCTGGTGGTGGCCCTGAACCAGATCAAGGCAGCGCGCGAATTCGCCAAGGTCGGCGCACCCGAGAAACCCACCGAGGCCACCGTGCAAGGCCCGTTTTACTGGGAAGGCGCGCCATCGCTTCCCCTGGGGGCCGACATCGGCGAGAACATGCCCGGCCAGCCCGCGTTCTACTACGGCCAGGTCACCGACACCGAGGGTCGCCCCATCCCCAACTGCTGCCTGGACGTGTGGTCGGGCGATGGCGAGGGCGTGTACGACATGCAGATGGGCGAGGACGCCGGCATGCGCCTGCGGGCGCGGTTTCACACCGACGACCAGGGGCGCTACCACTTCTGGTCGATCAAGCCCAGCTACTACCCCGTGCCTGACGACGGCCCGGTGGGTCGCATGCTCGGCCGCATGGGCCGCCACCCCAATCGGCCCGGCCACATTCACATGAAGGTGTATGCACCCGGGCATCAGACCGTGACCACCCACCTGTTCGTGGCCGACAGCCCTTACCTCGACTCCGACGCCGTGTTCGGCGTTCGCAACAGCCTGATCGTCCCGTTCCAGGACCACCCGGCGGGCACCGCACCCGATGGCCGCCGCATGGACAAGCCGTACCACAGCGCCACCTACGACTTCCGGCTTGTACCGGCCCGTTGAGCCCGCGCGTCCACCCATTCCCCGGAGACACCCCTTGAAAATCGGCAAGGCCACCGTGCCGCATTCGGCCATCTGTGCCCACAACGCAGACACCATCGTGGTGCGCGGGCAGGACCTGTGCCGCGAGCTCATCGGGCAGGTCAACTTCGCGGACTATTTCTACCTGCTGCTCACGGGCCGCCGGCCCGACGCACCCGCCAGCGCCGTGCTGAACGCCACGCTGGTGGCGATCGCCGAGCATGGGCTGGTGCCCAGCGTGCAGGCGGCGCGCATGACGCTGGCGGCCGCACCCGATGCGCTGCAGGGCGCGGTGGCGGCCGGCATTCTGGGCTGTGGATCGGTGATCCTGGGTGCGTCGGAAACGGCGGGTCGGTTGTTCGACGAAATCGACTGCGCAGCACCGCAACACGGTGGTGATCTGGCGGCAGCGGCGCGCGCCGTGGTGGGGGAGTGGCGGGCCCGCAAGCAGGCGGTGCCCGGCTACGGCCACCCGGTGCACAAGGAGCGCGATCCGCGCGTCGACGCGCTGTTCGCGGTGTCACGGGCCGCCGGCGGCGGCCAGCGTTTCGTGCAGATCGCCGAAGCGGTGGAGGCGGTGCTGCCCGACGTGATCGGCAAGCCGCTCAAGCTCAACGTGTCGGCGGCCATTCCCGCGGTGCTGCTGGGCGTGGGCTTTCCGCTCAATGCGCTCAAGGGGGTGCCCATGCTGGCGCGCTGCGCCGGACTGATCGGCCACATGAGCGAAGAGCTCGAACAACCCATCGGTTTTGCGCTGTCGTACCAGGCCACCCTGGAGCAGCGTTACACCGGCCCGGTCCCGGCGGGCTTCGTGCCCGACCAGCGGATCGACTGAACCAGGGGCTGACATGACACAAGTGCTCAAGGGCCTTCGCGTGGTCGAACATGGCACCTTCATCACGGGGCCGGCGGCGTCGATGATGCTGGCCGACATGGGGGCCGAGGTGGTCAAGGTGGAGCTGCCGGGCACGGGCGATCCGTTCCGGGCGTTCAAGGGCGGCCTCTACAGCCCGCACTACCAGACCTACAACCGAAACAAGCGAAGCGTGGCGCTGGACACGCGCAAACCCGATGACCGCGACACCTTCGACAAGCTGATCGCTGGTGCCGATGTGTACATCCAGAACTTCCGCCCCGGTTTTGCCGAGCAGATCCAGGCGGGCGAGGAACGGCTTCGTGTGCTCAATCCGCGGCTGGTGTACTGCGCCATCAGCGGTTTCGGGCAGGATGGCCCCGCCGCCAGCCGCCCCAGTTACGACACCGTGGCCCAGGCGGCCAGCGGCTATCTGCGCCTGCTGGTGAACCCCGCCAATCCCCGGGTGGTGGGCCCGGCCATCGCCGACGCCATGACCGGTTACTACGCGGCCTTCGGCATCCTGGGCGCGCTGTTCGAGCGGCAGCGCACGAATCAGGGTCGCCGGGTGGACGTGTCCATGTTCGAGGCCATGGCGCACTTCAACCTCGACGCGTTCACGCACCTGTTCTCGGTGGGCGAGGTGATGGGGCCCTACAGTCGGCCCAGCGTGTCGCAAAGCTACGTGCTCGAGTGCGCCTGCGGCGGCTGGATCGCGCTGCACATGTCGTCGCCCGAGAAGTTCTGGCAGGGGTTGGCCACCGCCATGGAGCGACCCGACATCTTCGAGGACGAGCGCTTCTGCGACCGGCCGTCCCGCATCGCCAACCAGGACGCCCTCATCGAAATCCTGCGCGACATCTTCAAGCGCCGCTCCCGCGCCGAATGGTGTGAGCGCCTGGTGGCCGAAGACGTGCCGCACGCACCCATGTACCGCACCGACGAAGTGCCCCACGACGCCCAGGCGCGCCACCTGCAGCTGTTCGTCGACACCAGCCACCCGGTGATGGGGCCGTCCCGCACGGTGCGTTCGCCGATCAGCTTCGACGGTGAACGCTGTCTGCACGTCGAGGCACCGCCCACGCTGGGCGAACACAACGCGATGTACGCCAACGGCTGGCCGCAGGCAGCGTCCGCTGAATCCCTTTCCGTTCCCGTCGATTCCACCCACAACAGGAGACAAGCATGAAACGTTCGACCTTCGTTCGCCTGACGGCCGTCGCCATGGCCAGCGCGGCGGCCATGGCCCTGCCGCTGACCGCCTCGGCCCAGCAGGTGATCAACCTCACCGTGGCGTCCAGCCACCCGACCACCATCCCGTGGGTCGGTTTCATTAAGGACGTGTTCATGCCCGAGGTGGACAAGCGGCTGGCCGCGGGTGGCAAGTACAAGATCCAGTGGAAAGAGGCGTTCGGCGGTCAGCTCTACAAGGCCAACGCCACGCTGACCAGCGTGGAGCAGGGCATCACCGACATCGGTTGGGTGTTCAGCTACCTCGAGCCCGCCAAGATGCCGCTGTCGCAGCTGAGCGCGCACACGCCGTTCACCACCAGCGATCCGCGCATCGTGCTCGGCGCCATGACCGAGATGATCGAGAAGAACCCGCAGTTCAAGGCCGAATGGGACAAGTACAACATCGTGTTCCTGGGCGCCACCGGCTCGGACACCTACGACATCTGGACCAAGTTCCCGGTGAAGTCGGTCGATGACCTCAAGGGCAAGAAGATTTCGGCGCCGGGCATTCTGGGCCTGTGGCTTCGCGGCGTGGGGGCCACGCCGGTCGACGGCGCCCTCACCACCTTCTACACCGACATCCAGACCGGTGTGTCCGAGGGCGTGGTGTCGCTGGCCACCGGCATCCTGCCGGCCAAGGTGTACGAGGTGGCGCCCTACGTGACCAAGGTCAACATCGGCGTGGTGTTCTCTGGTGGCGTGGCCATCAATAAGGACAGCTGGGCCAAGCTGCCGCCCGAGGTGCAGCAGGCCATGCGCGAGGCCGGCACCGAGTACACCCGCCGTCACGGTGAAGACCTGGTGCAACGGCACCAGACTGCGCTGAACCGCATGGTCGAGCTGGGCAAGACCCAGAACCCGCCCGTGACCGTCACGCCGATGTCCGACAGTGATCGCCGCAAGTGGATCGACAACATGCCCAACCTGGCGGGCGAGTGGGTCAAGAACAACGAGGGGCGGGGTGTGCAGGCCAAGCCGCTGCTGACCCAGTACATGGCCGCGGTGAAGGCCCGCGGTGCCAAGCCGGAGCGTGACTGGGAAAAGTGAGGCCGGGCACCGGCGGGATCGATGGTCTCGATCCCGTTCCGCCCGAGCGGCCGGCCCCACCGGCGCCCTCAGGGGACGGGGAGACCTCAGGGACCGCGGGGCTGTTGCGGCGCGTGCAACATGCGCGCCGACATGACCCCTTCGCTTCCCGCTTCGATTCCCACCCGGCGCAGGACCTGGCTCCGCGCCGCGCTGCTGGCGTTGCCAGCGATCGTCTTTCTCTGGTACTTCAAGGTTCCGGCGCTGGCGTTTCATTGGGCCGCCATCCAGATCGAAGGGGGGCCGAACCCAGCGACGGCCATCCGCGTGTCGGACTACCGGGTCGGGATCGAGCGGCAACCTATCGAGGGGCTCGACAGGAACGCCTCCGGCCTGACCTTCAACGACCAGCGCGGGACGCTCTTCACCGTGATCAACCGGCCGCCCCAGGTGGCCGAACTCGACACCGAGGGTCGGTTGCTGCGGCGGATCGAGATCCAGGGGCTGAAGGACCCGGAGGGCATCACCTACGTGGAGGGCGACACGTACGTCATCTCCGACGAGGCCAGTCACAGCCTGTACTGGGTCGAGATAGGACCCGACACCCGCACCCTGTCGGTGGCGGACGCGTCCCGGTTGACCCTGGGCATGGACGTGGTGAACAACGCCAGCCTCGAGGGGGTCTCCTGGGACGCCAGGGGGCAGCGCCTGTTCGTGGTCAAGGAAAAGCTGCCGCTTCGGGTGCTGGTGATCACCGGGCTTGAGGCCGCACGGCGCAAGCCCGGTTTCAACGTGGCCATCAATGAATGGAAGCCGTCGACCGCGTCCACCCTGTTCATGAGCGACCTTTCCTCGTTGACGCTGCACGAACCGACCGGTCATATGCTCTTGCTCAGCGAACAGTCGGCCCTGATCGTCGAATACGACCCGCAGGGCAAGCCGGTCGATCTGCTTCCGTTGTGGCGCGGCTTTCACGGACTGGGTACCAAGGTGCCTCAGCCGGAAGGCGTGGCCATGGGGCACGATGGGTCCCTGTTCGTGCTGTCCGAGCCCAACTATTTCTACCGCTTCGATCCGCCGGCCCTTCCCGGCTGGGCCCGACCCGACTGAAGCGGCGTCAGCGCCGCCTGGGCATGCGCCAGGGCAGCATGGCCTGAACCACCGGCGACACCAGCCGTGGCACGTTGAGCGTTTCGTGGAAGCTTTGCACGTCCTCGCCGAGCAGGTGACTGCGCAGGACGGCGCGCTGGTAGAAGGGCGTGTCCTCCAACTGGTCGGCCACCCGCACCGGCCCGTCGCTGCGCATGCGCCGGTCTATGCGCCAAGCCGTTTTCGCCAGCCGATGCGTGGGTGGTGTGTCGAACTCGGTCACGCGCCCATCCGGGTGAAACCGCAATGCCAGCGTGCGGTTGTCGGGAGCGCCGGGTTCCACGTCGTACAACACCGCGGTGCTGCCATCCCGCATCGGGCTGCGCGACCAGTCCCATTCCCGAAAGGCGCGCTCGATGGGTTCGTCGCCTTCGTTGCTGTCCAGGTAGGCCTGGCCTGCCCAGCGCAGGTCGGGCGCACGCAGGTCGACCTCGACGCGCGAGTTCGGGGCGATCGGTCCCCACCGGTGTCGACCGGCAGGGTCCAGCGCTGTGCTGAAGGGGAACAGGGTTCCCGGGTGAATGCGCACGCGGCCACGGACGCGCCGCGGAATCGGCACGGTGACTTCATCGATGTCGATCAGCAGGCTGTCGCCATCCCAGCGAAGCCCGCTGGGACCAATGACGAACTGCGTTCGGTCCCGCCCGGTGTGGCGCGCTCCGCGCTCGGTCATGGTCCAGCGCCGAGCACCCGGGCCGTACAGCGATACGTTGAGCGCGCAGAAGTCGTCTGCGCGGGTCAGGCCGCCGCGGCGCGCCCACGCGTAATAGGGCGAAAAGACGCTGCCGACGAAGGCGATGATCGACAGGCCGTAGCGGCCGTCGTCGCTCAGCGCATCGACGTACCACCAGAGGTAGCCACCGCTGGGAACGGTCTGATCGAAGCGCGGCTGGCCATCAGGGCCTCGGCCGCCCGAAGGCCCGAGAGGGCCGCCATCGGGACCCCCGGGCCCGGATGGACGCTGCCACCCGCCAGGAAAAGGCCCGGCACCGGCGTCGCGGCGTTCGGCCGCGCGAAGGCCGACATCCAGCCGTGGGTGGCCTGGCCATAGAGCGCCCCACCCGTGGCCGGGAAGAGGCGATGAAAGTCCGCTGGTGTGGTGCGGATGGCCGGCGGATTCGCGTAGCGAATCTTCAGGCCACAGCGCCTCAGCAGGGCGAAGCTGGTTTGTTCGCATCGTTCGATCGCCTCCGTGGTGATGGATGAATTCGGGTCGTCGCCCAGCGCGGGTGCATTCACGAGGCACAGCAGGCGCTCGGCGCCATCGGGCATCTGGCCGTTGCCGCGGTCTTGCGCGCAGACGTAGACGGTGGGTGATTCCGGCAGCCTGCCTCGATCGAAAATGTCGTGGAACTCGCTGGCGTAGTCGCGTTGGAAAAACACGTTGTGGCGGTCCAGCGCCAGACCGCTGGTGGGGGCATTGATGCTCCATGTGATGGCCGAGAGCGAGCGTTGAGGCGCCTTGCGCGGAACGGACCGGCGCACCGGATCGCCGAGCAGGCCGGTGCGCAGCGCTGCGGCGTCGCCGTTGAAGACCACATGGTCTGCCGCCAGGCGTTCCCCCGATGCCAGCACCACGCCGCTGGCGCGACCGCGGTGCAGTTCGATGCGCTCGCACCGGCTGCCATAGCGAAAGCGCGCGCCCCGGGCGCGGGCCAGCCGTTCCAGGCATCGGGCCAGCGCATGCATGCCACCTTCCACCGACCAGACCCCATCGAGTTCAACCTGGGCAATCAGCATCAACGTGGCCGGTGCCGCCCAGGGTGACGAGCCGGTGTAGGTCGCATAGCGTCCGAAGAGCTGCCGCATGCGCGGGTCGTGAAAGTGGCGGCCCAGGCTTTGCCACAGGCTGCGCATGGGCCCAAGACCCGCGAGCACCGCCAGGCCGCGCGGGCCCAGGTGCGAGGACAGGCCCAGCACGCCAGGCATCGGTTGGCGCATGTAGGGCGCCTCGAGCGTGCGGTAAACCTCGCGTGCCTGCGCACAGAAGGCGTCGAATCGTTTGGCTTCCTCGGGTCCGGCAAAGGTTCGCACCGCGTCGCTGGATCTGGCCACGTCGGCATGCAGGTCTAGGGTACCGCCGTCGGCCCACCAGTGGCGGGCCAGCACGGGCAGCGCCGACAGGCGAAGTTCCTGATCGAGACTTGCGCCCACGGCATCGAAGATCTGGTCGAACACCCAACGCAGGGTGAACACCGTGGGCCCGCTGTCGATGCCTGCGCCATCCACCATCAGCTGACGCACCTTGCCACCCGGTCCGTCGGCCGCCTCGACGACGGTCACGTCCATCCCGGCATGCGCCAACTGCAGCGCAGCCACCAGACCGCCGACGCCGGCGCCGACCACGATCACTTCATCCATTCGTTGTCTCCGTGTTGTCCGTGATGGCCACCTGGGATGGCAGCGGCCATTGACCTTCGTGCGACAGCAGCCGCATGCGCACGAACATCGATTCCGAGAAGTACTTGTGGCGGTAGGCCGCTTCGATGGCCTGCTTGTGCGCGCCCTGGTGTGCATAGGCCAGCATGGCCGGTGTGTCGCGCCACAGGCTGAAGGTGCATTGGCGCACCAGCGGGGCCTCGCCCAGGCCCATGGCCAGCAGGCAGCCGTCAGCGGTCTGCATGGCGTTCTGCGCCGGCGGCGCGTTGCGCCAGAACTGCATTGCCTTGGCCGGCCGGATGCTGGCCCGCGTGAGCGCTGCCAGCGGCTTGGGCTCACCGTCGTCGGTGCCGGCGAAGGTGGTCACCTCGGCGCGCGGGGTCACCCCCCAGGCCTGACCGTCCCACTGGCCCCGGGCCGACACCACCTCGAGCAACCCGCTCCAGTGTTCGGCGGCGCGCTGGCGCACGCTGGTGATGAGGTCTCCCTCAAGAAAGGCCTGTGCCCGTTCGACGCTGTCGAACATGCCGATGAAGCCTTGGTGGGTGGCGCTGGGGCGCAGTCCGAAGCCGCCGCCATGACCGCTGCCCATCACCTTGCCGAACACCAGTCCCGGCGTGTCCTTGATGGCTGCCGGTCCCTGCACGAGGCGCATCCAGCCCCATGCCTGGTGTTCACGCAGGTAGTTGACGAGCACCACCACCACCACGCCCGAGAGCGTGATGACGTCGCCAGCCCGATCAGCCATGGGCGGGCTCCTGGCCCACCGCCAGTTCTGCGGGCAGGCGAAAGCGCACGTCCTCACGCACACCAGGCAGGTGCAGCACAGGGACGTGGCCAGCACCCAGTTCGCGCAGGCGCGCCAGCACGCGCTGCACCAGCAGTTCGGGGGTTGATGCGCCCGAGGTCACGCCAACACGCGTGACGCCATGCAGCCATTGGGATTGAATGTCGCGCTCGTCCTGCACCAGCACGGCCGGCACACCGCCGCGCTGGGCCACCTCGCGAAGGCGGTTGCTGTTGGAGCTGTTCCTGGCGCCGACCACCAGCACCAGATCGGCGCGTGCCGCGAGTGTTCGAACGGCCACCTGGCGGTTCTGCGTGGCGTAGCAGATGTCTTCCACCTCGGGGCCCTGCAGGTTGGAGAAGCGGCTCTTCAGGGCGTCGATGATCTCGCGCGTGTCGTCCACGCTCAACGTGGTCTGGGTCACGTAGGCAACGGCTTCGTGGCGATCCAGGGGGAGCTGGTCGACGTCCTCGACGCTGCCGACCAGATGAACAGGCGTGTCGACCCGACCCATGGTGCCCACCACTTCCTCGTGCCCGGCGTGACCGATCATCACCAGCGCACGGCCCAGGCGCGCGAAGCGCTGAGCCTGATGGTGAACCTTGCTCACCAGGGGGCAGGTGGCGTCGATGGTCTGCAGGCCAAGCTCCCGCGCCTGCGCCACGATCGCGTTGGACACGCCATGTGCGCTGAACACCAGTGTGGCCCCTCGAGGCAGGTCGGCGAGGTCATCGATGAACACCGCCCCACGAGCGCGAAGATCGTCCACCACCCACTGGTTGTGGACGATCTCGTGGTACACGTAGACCGGTGCGCCGTTCAGCTGCAGTGCGCGATCGACGATGTCGATGGCGCGGGTGACACCCGCGCAGAATCCGCGGGGCTGGGCCAGGATGACTTGCATGTTGTCCTCCCGGCTCGGCCCTCGCGGGTCATTGCTTCGGGGCTTCGGCTGCGGCGGCTGGCGGTGCGTCTGCCGGGGCAGGCGGAGGCGCCGTGTACGGTCGGTGGGCCGCCAGTTCCGGGTGGTCCTTCAGCATGGACTGGCCGAACAGCGGCTTGTAGGCACCCTGGTGGCAGGTGGTGCAGTTGGTCTTGGCCACGTCACCCAGCTCACCCTTGCGGTTGGCGGGGAAGACGTCGGTCAGGGGTTCCATGTAGGCCAGGTTGATGTCACGCGCCATGCGGATGCCGTGGTAAGCCGTCACGCGCTGGGGCGGAGCGCCATCCCATTTGGCAAAGTTCTGCGTGTTGTGGCAGTAGGTGCAGTTGACGCCCAGGCTGGCCGACATGTGCGTCATGAGCGCATAGGTCTTCTCGGTGCGCTGGATGCTTTCGCCCGGTCGGGTGCTGACCGGCAGTGCCAGGGGTGCATTGACCCGGATCGGTTCGTCCTTGAGCAGGTAGGGCGTGAACGGGTCGTAGGGCAACGAGGCCAGCTTGACGCTGTCGGCCGGCGTGTTCTGCCCCGCCTTGTCGCCCATGAAGTTGGACCCGTAGGGCTCGCTCTTGGCGGTGAACCAGATGTTGTCCGGGATGTTCTTGCCGCGGTGGCAGGTGTAGCAGGTCACACCGGTCTCGGCCACGTGGTTCTTCCACTGCGAGTTGATGTGCTGCGTCATCTGCACCATCTTGCGGGCCACCACCTTGGTGTACAGCCCGTCATCGGCGAAGTTGGCGCCGTTGTGGCAGTAGTTGCAGCCCTGGTCGGGCGACACCCAAGCCGTCATGGCCACCATGAGCCGCGTGAACTCGCCGATGCTCAGGTCGCCCAGCACCTGGACGTTCTGGTAGACCTGACCGGCTTTGGGACCGGACGTGTCGGCAGCGGGCTGGGCGGCCGGCATCTGGTTGGCCTCGGCCACCTCGACCAGTGTCCGCGGGTTGTAGACCTGGACCATGCCGGTGCCACGGTAACCGTGCTGCACCGAGTTCATGGGCGGTCGCTCGCAGGCAGTGAGCAGCACCAGGGCGCCGAGGGCGGCAATCTTGATCCAGCCGCGTTGGATGAATTGGAAGGTGCTCATCACTTGGCTCCGGAAAGCGCCGGGTCCACCACTGCGGGGAACACGTCGGGGTAGGGCGGGACCACGCCGTGCTTGAGGGCCCAGAGATACCAGTTGTCGACCACCGTACCGGTCAGCAGGATGCCGATGCCGCCTGCCAGGGGGCACAGCACCGCGAACCACCAGGCCCAGCGGTGAATCGATTCCATCGTGGCGTTGAAGCCCATGGTCCAGCGCCAGAACAGGGCGGCTCGCTCGCTGGCGGTGCCGCGGTCGGTGATCTGTTCGATCTCGCGCTCGCCGCCGTACCGGCCCACCGCCAGAATGGTGGCGCCGTGCATGGCGAACAGAAGGGCCGATCCATACAGGAAGGCGATCGACAGGGCGTGGAACGGGTTGTAGAACAGGTTGCCGTAGCGCAGCGAGAAGGCCGCGGTCCAGTCAAGGTGCGGGAAGATGCCGAAGGGCACGCCCTCGCTCCAGGAACCCATGAGCACCGGCCGGAACAGGCCGAGCACCAGGAACAGCCAGATGGCGGCGGCAAAGGCCCAGGCCACATGGGTGCCCATGCCGAGCTCGCGCGCCCGGCGGTACACCCGGACCCACCACAGCATGATCGAGATGGTCAGGAACAGGCCGGCGATCTGCCACCAGCCGCCCTGGTTGAGCGGCGCCAGGCCCAGTCCGTGGCTGGGCCCCGGGGGCTCGAGCGACAGCCAGAAGAGCTGCCGCACGAACTGGATCGGGTCGTAGTTGACCGAGGCCAGCATGTTGAAGCCCATGATGTTGATCGCCAGCATGCCGAAGATCAACGAGGCCAGGCCGAGACCGCCCAGGTAGATCGGCCCGATCTGTGCGTTGCCGAGCCGCCCGAACAGGTGGACGATCCACGGGGTGTCACCCGTTCGAGGACTGTTGCCGTGGCCAAGCGCCACGCCGTGGTGCAGCGGCCCCACGGCTTGCACCGTGGTGAATAGGTTCTGGTATTGCGCCATGTTTGTTCTCCTGGGTGCTCAGTTCAGCGGCCACTGCGACCAGATCGGCAGCTGGAGCCACCAGCCCCACCATTCCGGCCAGCCTCGGCTCCAGAAAGGTCCGCTGATGACGATGCAGAGCGCCGAGAACAGCACCGCGGCCAGCGCCAGGAACAGACCCAGGCGGTGAATGCCCAGGGTGCCGATCGAGTAGCCGATGCTGTCGCGGAAGAAGGTGTCCTCATGCTCGGGCGTCTTGACCACCTGGCCCTTGCCCGGGTTGGTGGCCGACAGCACCAGTGCGCCGTGCAGGGAGAGCGCAAAGCAGGTGGCGAAGAAGAAACTCACCGCGATCATGTGCGCGGGGTTGTAGTGGAAGTGCAGGTACTGGTAGCCCACGTTGGACACCCAGTCGAGGTGGCTGAAGATGCCGTAGGGGAAGCCATGTCCCCAGGCGCCCAGCAGCACGGGGCGGACCACCACCAGCGTGACATAGGCCAGGATGGCGACCGAGAAAGCGGCAGGCACGTGATAGCCCATGCCCAGTTTTCGGCAGATCTCGACTTCGCGAAGCGCCCATGATCCGAAGGCGCCGATTGCGCACACGGTGATGAGCTGCCACAGGCCGCCTTCCATCAACGGCGCGAAACGCAGGCCGTAGGAGAGGTCGGGTGGCGCGATGCTGATCTGCCAGAGGTTCCATGTCGGTCCCTGCGACGCACCCCAGAGGATCATCGCGGTGCCGAGCAGCGTGAAGAACAGGGTGGTGACCCCGAAGAAGCCGACGTAGAACGGCCCCACCCAGAAGTCGAACAGGTCGCCGCCCACCAGGGTGCCGCCTCTGACCCGGTATTTCTTTTCAAAGTTGAGCATGGCCATGGATCGGCCCTCCTGTCTCGAGAGGATGCAGTACGTGTGTCAGCGATTGCGTGCAAGGTGGGCAGACACCGCGCCGGCCAGGCGCGGTCGCGGCATCTGCGTGCCTCGCGCGTGGCTAGGTTTTCGCCGCGGGGGTGGCCGCAGGCATTGCTGCCGTCGGTGCCGCCGCTTTGGGGCCGTCGAGCCAGTTGAACTTGTTCGTGCTCAGCAGGATGAGGTGGATCATCGCTGCCAGCAGGAACAGGAAAACGCCTTGAACCACCATGGCCCTGAGGGGGTCGTAAAGTCGCCAGATTCTCCACATGATGTGAACTCCTTAGATGATGTGAGACATGAGGGTGTAAACAGCGGCATGCACGCCGGTGAAGATGCTCGCCTTGTGCTCCGCACCCGGGAGCCACGTCTGCCAGTGCAGCCCGACCAGTTGGCCAAGCAGTGCCAGCGTCAGCAGCAGCAGGAAGCACGGTGCAAAGATCAGCACGAAGGACAGCTTGTCGCTGTGCCCCTGCGCCTTTTGTTGAGCGGTCTGCGCGTCGTTCATTGCTGTTCTCCTCTCATGGGACGTGTTTCAGACGCTTAAAGCCAGGGCCGCCAGATCCAGACCAGGATGTGTGCCACCACAGCAATCGCCGTGAAGCCCACAAAGCCTTGGATGTAGTACTGGTGGAATTCCTGAGCTTCGTCGTCCGTCAGACCGGATATGGAAGTCCGAGTAGACATGGGTTGCTCCTTCTCATTGAAGGCCATGAGGCCTGCGTTGCGCCCAACCCGCGCAACCTGGGCAGCCGCAGCGAAATGCCACGACATTCGGGGTGGAGCACGGCGCGTTCATGCGCCGACTCCAAGGCCGAGCTCGCGCCCGGCGGTGTTCACATGGGTGTCTGCCACCTGCGCTGCGCCTTCGCGCCGCGCGTTCTGTTCGGCCGCATCGCGCAGCCGCTTGGCGGCCGAGATCTGCACCAGCACGGGTTGCAGCGCCACGATGGCCTGCAACCTGGCCTGTGCGGCCTCGTCCCATGGGGTGTTGTGTGCGCTTTCGCGCGCGGGCGTGGCCTCGCCACGGTCCATGTCGGTGCCCAGGGGCAGGATGTGGAACAGCGCGTCGAACAGCGCGTTGCACACCTCCTGCACGAGGTAGGTGGCTCCGGCATAGCCCATGAAGGGTGTGCCGGTGTGGCGGCGGATGATCGCGCCCGGAAACGACGCCGGGATGAACGCGGCACGCATCGGGCCCATCGACCCACCGGCCTCGGCCAGGTACATGCGCTCGTTGATGCTGCCGAACAGGATCAGCGGGGTCTTGGTCTTGACCAGCTCGCGCACCGCGGCGTTGTCGGTCTTCTCACCGGCCTTGCGCGAAACCGCAAAGCGGCAGGGCAGCCCCAGTTCGTCTTCAAGAAACCGGCGCAGGCCGCGCGCGTAGGTCTCGCCGGCCACCACGCCGAAACTGGCGGTGGCAAAGAAGTCCTGCGTGACGCTGCGCCACAGGTCCCAGACCGGCTTGATGGTGGTGTGCTTTTCGCGCTCGATGAAAGGCTCGGGATCGAGCCCGGTGAGACGGCCCAGTTCGCGCAGGAAGGCGGTGGTGCTCATGAGGCCGATGGGCGCCTGCAGGTAAGGCCGCTCGAGCTGCTCGCACAGGCCTCGACCGAATTCCCGGTACATGCAGATGTTCACATCGGACTCGACCAGCTGCGACACCTCGGCGATGTGGCTGCCCAGCGGGAAGACCATGTTGATCTCGCAGCCGATGCCCTGCACCAGGCGCTTGATCTCGGCCACATCGCTCGGGCTGTTGAACACGCCGTAGGACGGACCGATGATGTTGACGCGGGGTTTCACGTCGGGCTTGCGGTCGGCCAGGGCGGGGCGCGCCGGCACCTTCTTCATGCCGTATTCGCTCCAGAGCCACATGATTGCGCGGTTGGCGCACTGCCACTGGTCTTCGTCAATGGTGCGGGGCAGGAAACGCAGCAGCCCGGTGCCTTCGGGGGTGACGCCACCGCCGATCATTTCTGCGATCGAACCGGTGACCACCACGGCCGGCAGGTCGGGGTCGAGCACCGCGTGGGCGCGCTTCATGGCGCCTTCGGTGCCTTCACGGCCCAATTGTTCTTCGGCCAGGCCCGTCACCACGATCGGCAGCTCGTGCGGTGGCAGTGCGTCGGTGTAGTGCAGCACGCTGGTCACCGGGAGGTTCTCACAACCCACCGGGCCATCGATCACCACCTGCAGGCCCTTGATGGCGGTGAAGACATAGACGGCACCCCAGTAGCCGCCCGCGCGATCGTGATCAAGCACCAGCATCAGCCCATCTCCTCGGCCTTGCGGCGTTTGGCGGCCTTGTCCATCTGCCGCTTGTGCTCCTGACGGAACTCGGGGTGTGGAACCGGCTTATCGGTCCAGACGCCGGCCTGGTCGCCGTGGCCGACCTCGCCGAAGAAGTCCCTCATGGCGTCGAAGCGTGCCTGGTTGGCAATGGCGGCGTTGACCACCTGCACCAGCGAGCCAGCACCCATCACACCCATCAGCGGTCGGGCCGAGATGAGGTTGGTGAAGTAGAGCGATGGGATGCCCAGCTGCTTGGCCGCCTGAACCACCGGCGTGGTGCCGATGGCGAGGTCGGGCCGGTGTTCGTGCATGGCCGCGAGGTCGTTCTCGAGCGAGGCGCGGAACTGCACCCGCACGCCTTTGGCCTCAAGCCAGGCCGCATCGGCCGCGTTCCACGGGGTGGCCGGGCAGGCCGAGCCGACGTAGCGAAGGTCGGCGCCACATTCGACCAGCAGGCGGGCCACGATGAGTTCGGAGCCTTCGTAGCCCGACAGCGTGATGCGTCCCTTGATCTGTTGCCTGGCCAGCACGCCGCGAATGGCCGCCAGCGAGGCGTTGCGCGCGGCATCGATCTTCGCGGCCGGTACGTTCAGGGCTTCGCCGATGGCGCCCAGCCAGTCGTGTGTGCCGTCCACCCCCACCGGCGCCGAGCCGACCACGGGGCGTCCCGCGGCCTGGAACTCTCGGATGCTGGCGGTGTAGAAGGGATGGATGGCCGCGACCACCGAGCCGTCGAGCGCGGCGTACAGCTCGCGCCATTCGCGCGTCGGGACCACGGTGCCCACGGCGAGGTCCATGGGCGCCAGCAGGTGGGCAATGCCCACCGGATCGGCCGGGAACATCTCGCCGAGCAGCGTGACCGTGGGTTTGTCGCCGCGGGTCTGCCGTGGAGCGGGAACCGGGCCGGCCATGATCTCTTCGCGGGCGTAGCGCAGCATGGCGCCGGCCAGCACGTCCTTGGCTTCGGCGTGGGTCGGGATGCCGAAGCCCGGCACATCGATGCCGATCACACGAACGCCGTTGATGGCCTTGGGGAGCAACTGCAGCGGCACACCGCTGGCGGTGGGTACGCAGAGGTTGGTGACGACGATCGCGTCGAGCTTTTCGGGGTCCGCTTGCGCGTGCACCGCTTCGCGGATGTCTTCGAACAGCTTGCCGGTGACCAGCGTCTCGCTGTTGAACGGCACGTAGCCCACGCTGCGGCGCGCACCGTAGAAGTGGCTGGTGAAGGTGAGGCCGTAGACGCAGCACGCACTGCCCGACAGGATCGTCATGGTGCGCTTCATGCGCAGGCCCACCCGCAGTGAGCCGAAGGCCGGGCACATGCTCTGCGGCTGGTCGTGCGGACCACGGGTCTCGTCTTTCGGGTAGTCCTGCGCGTAGCGCTGCAGCACCTCGCTCTTGCCGGCCTGCCTGGCGGCGGCCAGCAGCGCTTCGCCGCCCGAATGACAACCCATTCCGTCGCCCTCGATGGCGGCGGGAACCGGCACGGGCACGATGGGAATGGTTTTCTCCGTCATGACTAGGCCTGGTCGTAGATGACTTCAAGCGTCGGCTTGACGAGGTCCTGGCGACCGCACATGTCGAAGGTGGTCGCGGGCTCCATCTTGAAGTCGCGCCCGGTCACCTCGGCAGAGAACAGGCCCAGCAACTGGTCCTGGGTCTGCGGTTTGGGTCGCACGGGTGGCGCCTCGGCCACGTTGGTGGCCAGTTGCTCGAACAGCGGGGCCCAGGCGGTGCCGGGGCGGCCGATGATTTCGTAGCTGGCGCTCTTGCGGCGGATGTCCTCGTGGGCGGGAATCGCCGCCAGCACCGGGATGCCGGCGTTGCCGGCGAAGGCCTGGGCTTCGCCGGTGCCGTCGTCCTTGTTGATGACCATGCCGGCCACGCCGACGTTGCCGCCCAGCTTGCGGAAGTATTCGACCGCGCTGCACACGTTGTTGGCGACGTAGAGCGACTGAAGGTCATTGCTGGCCACGACGATGACCTTCTGGCACATGTCGCGCGCAATCGGCAGACCGAAGCCGCCGCAGACCACGTCGCCCAGGAAGTCGAGCAGCACGAAGTCGAAGCCCCAGTCGTGGAAGCCGAGCTTCTCCAGCGTCTCGAAGCCGTGGATGATGCCGCGCCCGCCGCAGCCGCGACCCACCTCGGGCCCACCCAGCTCCATGGCGTAGACGCCGTCGCGCTTGAAGCAGACGTCGCCGATGGCGACCGGCTCGCCCGCCAGTTTCTTGCGCGAGCTGGTTTCGATGATGGTGGGGGTGGCCTTGCCACCGAAGAGCAGGCTGGTGGTGTCGCTCTTGGGGTCGCAGCCGATCAGCAGCACCTTCTTGCCCTGCTGGGCCATCATGTAGCTCAGGTTGGCCAGCGTGAAGCTCTTGCCGATGCCGCCCTTGCCGTAGATCGCGATGATCTGCGTTTCCTTCTTCACTTCGCCGGTGTGCACCGGGTCGGGCTCGACATGGGCCTCGTCGCGCAGCTGCGACATGAAGTTGACCGGGTGGACCTTGATCTCGGGGGCGTTCATCAGTTTCTCCAGTCCAGAACCATCTTCAGGCAGTGCGGGTCGCCGAACGCGACCTCGTAGGCCTCGCGTGCGTGGGCAGGCACTTCGGTGTGCGTGATCAGGCCGCTCAGGTCGAGCCGGCCCGTGTTGACCAGCTGCGTGACGGCCAGCAGGTCGGCGCGCTTCCATTCGGCGGCGACGCGGATTCGCGCCTCGCGCATGAAGGCGGGCGCATAGGCGAACGAGAGGTTCTGGCGGTAGAAACCACCCAGCACCACTTCGCCGCCTTTCTGCAGGCGCGGTATCACGCGGTGCAGGATGTCGTGGTCACCGCTCACGTCGTAGATCGCGCGGTAGTCCTTGCGGTCGTCGTCGTCGGGGTGCAGCACCGAGTAGCCGTCGGCGCCGCTCTGGCGCAGGGCTTGTGTTTCCCACACCACCGGGGCCGGTGCACCGGCGGCCACCGTCAGGCGGGCCAGCAGGCGCCCCATCACGCCATGGCCGACGATGAGGTCGGGCGGGGTGTCCGGATCGCGGGTGCCGCCGCAGCTGACCGTGTGGTACGCGGTGGCGGCCAGGGCGAGCAGCACGGCGTCGGCGCCGCGGGTCTCGACCTTGACCACCCGGTCGGCCGGCACGATCAGGTGCGACCCGGCGCCGCCGAACAGGTTGTGAACACCCTCGAAGGTGTAGGAGCCGGGCACGAACACCCGGTCACCTACCTGCAGCTTGCCCACTTCGCCGTGGGTGCGTGTCACCACACCCACCGTTTCGTAGCCAGGCACCAGCGGGTACCCCATGCCGGGGAAGGGCGGCATGCTGCCGTCCCACAGAAGGCGCTCGGTGCCGGTGCTGATGCCGCTGTGCTCGACCGCCACCTCGACGTCACCCGGGCTGGCTGCGCGCATCTCCAGCGGGCGAACCGAGAGTTCGCAAGGAGCCTGGAAAACGATGGCGTCGGATGTCATGGGTGTATTTAAAGCGTGACGCTGTAATGTGTCAATCTAAATTGACGGTTCCCGTTGTGATTGCGGGTAAACCCCTACGCCCCACCAGGATTCGGGCGTGCAACGGCAGGCGGTTGGGCACCACCTCAACGCCCACGAAACCGGCTTCTCCCATCATCCGGGCCAGCTCTTCGACGGTGCGCAGACGGCCCGAACCCATGGCCAGCAGGTAGAAGTGAAAGTACGGATCGGGCGGCGCGGGGTGGCCTTCGGCCTCGGCCATGGGCTCGGCCAGCAGCAGCGTTCCACCCGGCGGCAGCGCCTCGTGAATGCTGCGCAGGAGCCGCAGCACCGTCGCATCGGGGTGGTCGTGGGCCACGCGAAGCAAGGTCACCAGGTCGGCGCCGCGTGGCAGCGCGTCCTGCGTGAAGCTGCCGCCAAAGGTGGTGATGCGGTCGGCCAGCCCTTCCTGCTGCGCCTGTTGCAGGGCCAGCGCGGCCACCGGGGGCAGGTCGAACAGTTGCAGCTGCAGCCGGGTGTGCTGGCGCGCCAGGGCGCGCACCCAGCCGCCCATGCCGCCACCCACGTCGAGCACCACGCGGTGCTGGGCAAAGGGGTAGGCAGCCAGGAGTTCGTCGATCACGAAACGCTGCGAACTGGCCATCAGCGCCGAATAGCGAGCGAACTGGTCGCCCGGCGCAGCCGGCTGTGCCTGCCCGTCCTGGTGGTCGGTGTAGGGCCACCACGCGTGCATGCGGGCGGCATCCGGGTCGCGCAACAAAGCCAGCGGATCCACCAGATCGGCATAGAGCGTGGCGTTGTGTTCCACCATGTCGCGAATGCCCGCGTGCGATGCCACCGGCGCGCCCAGCGCGCCCAGGCCGTAGCGGCCCTCGGCGCGTGGCTCGAGCAGGCGGATCGCCACGGCCGAATCGAGCAACCGCTGCAGGTGGGCGGCGGGCACCCGGCTGTTGGCGGCCAGCTCGTCGAGGGTGCGGGGGTGGTCGAGCACCTGCTCGAACACCCGCAGGCGCACGCAGCCCAGCAGCACCTGGCTGTGCACGAAGCCGGCCATGAGGTCGAACAGCTGCAGCGAGCGGCGGCGCACCAGCCAGCGGGTGAGCGGGTTGGCACTGGCCCAGCGGTTCATGGCGGGGCTGGTCATCCAGCGGTCCACCCGGCGTGCCCAACGATCGCGCCAGCCCGGCGGTTGGGCGGGTGGCAGCGGCTGGATGGGATTCAGGGTGGACATGGGTTTTGGGCCTTGCGGGTCAGGCCACAGCCGGGCGGTGCAGCACGCGTGTGGTCTGCGCGCGGTCGCGGTCGATGCGCTCGCAGGTGGCAGGCGGGATCAGCCGGGCCGATTCCTGCAGCACCAGCTTTCGCATGCTGCTGCGGGCCGGGCAGTCGGGCACCGATGCCACGGCGTGGCTCATCAGGTCGCGAAACCGGTCCATCGCCGGGCCCAGGCCCAGATCGAGCACGGCGCTGGGCCGGTGGTGGGTGGCGTCCTGTCCGGCGGGTTTGCCCAACTGGTCCGCCTCGAACACCACGTCGCGGATGTCGTCGGCCACCTGGTAGGCCTCGCCCAGGCATTCCCCCAAGGCGCGCCAGGCTTGGCCGTCCCCGCCGGCAGCCTGCGCGCCTGCGCAGGTGGCGGCCACGAACAGGGCGCCTGTCTTGGCGCGCTGGTATTGGCCCAGGTCGGCCACGGGCTCGCATTCCCAGGCCTGCCCGGCCACGATGCCGTCGGGTGCGCCGGTGCCGTCGCTCACGGTCTGCAACAGGGCGGCCAGGCGGTGGGCCTGCGCGGGCTGGTGCAGCGCGGCCTGGGCCAGCGCCTGGTACGCCATGACGATCAAGCCGTCGCCAGCCAGCAGGGCCAGCGGTTCGCCGAACAGCTTGTGCACGGTGGGGAGGCCGCGGCGGGTGTCGGCGTCGTCAAAGCAGGGCATGTCGTCGTGCACCAGCGAGGCGCAGTGCAGCAGTTCGATGGCCACGGCCGCGGCGTCCGTGAGCGCCGGGGCGTCGTCGCCGCAGGCCTGGGCCACGGCCACGCACAACTGCGGCCGGATGCGGGCGCCACCTGGGAACACGGCATGGCGCATGGCGGCCAGCAAGCGGGGCGGGGCGCTGGCGCTCTGTGTGCGCAGCAATTGGGCTTCCAGCGCACGCTGGATGCGGGAGAGGGTGTCCATCCGGCCTCCTCGGTTGGGTGTCAGCCTATTCAGACACCACGAGTGTCAATTTAACATGACACTCGCCAAAGTCAACCGGGACTTCAGAGCCGAGGCGCTTTTCCGTCGAGGCCGTAGGGCCGAACCAGGCGGATCACGTGCTCGGGCACCATTTGCCGCATGCGCGCCGGGGCCTCGCGCTGAAGGTGAAGAATGGTCTCGATCGCCTTCATCTCGACCCGGGCGCGGGCAAACTCCAACCCCCGTGGGCCCACGCGAGGCATCAGCCAGCCCACGATGGGGCGCAGCCAGTCCGGCATGCGCCGCAGCGGCAGGCCGCCCGCGGCCAATTGCGTGTTCTTCATGAAGCCGCGCACCGCGCCAGCCCGGCGGCCCGCGCTGCCGGGCGCGCCCAGCACCACTTCATCGCCCAGCAGGGCCAGCAATTCGGCGCCGCGGGCGTTCCGGACCAGCAACCATTGTTCGCCCTCGCCACCCATGTAGCCCACGGTCAGGTCGGACAGGGTGTTGGTGTAGTCCACGCAGGTGCGGCAGGTCAGCGGGAAGAAGTCGCGCGGCAGGTCGGACAACGGCAGCTGAAGAAAGGGAATCTCGCGCACTTCGCCCCCCTTGAAGCGCAGCTCCACGTGGTAATCGGCGCGAAACTCGAGGTAGGTGATGTCCTGCGGCCGGTCGGTGAGCCGGTTGAGGAAATCATGAAAGTGCTCGGTGGTGGTGTTGTCCGAGCAGGGCGTGCCGATCACATACAGCCGCTCAAGTCCCTTTTCGGCTTCCAGTTGCGGCTGGATGGCCCGCAGCGCGTGGATCTGGCAGGGGATGCCGATGACCGCCAGGCGCTTGTGGCCAGCGGCCAGGGCAGGCTCGACCAGCTCGAGCAGCGGGGCGTAGCCCATGCGCATGCCACGGCAGCCCGCCATGTCCTCGGCCCGGGTGACCAGCACCGGCATGGGCCGCCAGGCGTCGTCCGGGTGCGGCGCCATGGCGATCACGGCGTCGACGGCGCCGGTTTGCAGCAGCCGCTCGGCGATCCGGGTGGTGATGCCGGTCCACTGCGCACCGGGCAGCGGCGCGCGCAGTCGGGCGCGGTGCATGCCCAGCAGCGGTCCGAAGAACCGCTCGTCGTCGTCGCTGTGGCGCACTCGGCCGTGCACCCGGCGCTCCATGGCGGGGTAGTCTGGCTGGATGAACTGGCAGGCGGTGGCGCAGCGCTTGGGCTCGGCGGTGCGCGACAGGCCGCAGTCGGTGCACAGGCGCCGGCCGGGCGGTTCGCCGGCAAACCGCGGGACGGAAGGAATTGTGTCAACCATCGGCCAATGATATAAGTGTCAACTCAAATTGACAATCAAGCCGATCGGAGACCTCGCAGTGGGCAACCACCCCCAACTCACCCTGGACAGGCTGGCCTGCGAGCGCGGCGGACAGCTGCTGTTCGAAGAGGTCGATCTGTCGCTGGGCATGGGCCAGTGGCTGCGGGTGCTGGGGGCCAATGGTGCCGGCAAGACCAGCCTGCTGCGGCTCATCGTTGGGCTCATGCGCCCGCTGAGGGGGCAGGTGCTCTGGCGCGGCCAACCGGTGAGTCAACAGCGCGAGACCTTTGCCCGCGACCTGTTCTTCCTCGGGCATGCAGCTGCGGTGAAGGACGATCTGGACCCGGTGGACAACCTGCTGGCGGCCAGCGCCCTGGCAGGTCACCCCGCTTCCCGCGCCCAGGCACTGCAGGCACTGGGTGAGGCCGGCATGGCCGGCTACGAGCGCGTACCGGTGCGCCGTTTGTCGCAAGGTCAGCGCCGGCGCTGCAGCCTGGCGCGGCTGCCCCTGGCGCGCACCGCCCCGCTCTGGGTGCTCGACGAACCCTGGTCGGCGCTCGACGCCGACGCCACCCGATGGCTCAACGGGCTGCTGCGCCACCACCTGCTTGGCGGTGGGCTGGCCGTGCTCACGAGCCACCTCGATATGGCGCTGGACGACCTGCCGCATGTGGAGGTGTCGCTGTGAACACCCGTGCTCTGCCCTCGCCGGTGGTCGTCCAGGCCGAGGTCGGATTGCTGACCGGGTTTGTCCATGTGTTCATGCGCGACCTGCGCATTGCGGTCCGCCGACCTGGCGACGCCCTGGCGGCGCTGGTGTTCTTCGTGCTGGTGGTCAGTCTGTTCCCGCTGGCCATCGGTTCCGAACGCGACCTGCTGCGCACCATTGCACCCGGCGTGGTGTGGGTGGCGGCGCTGCTGGCGTCCACGCTGCCGCTGTCGCGGCTGTTTGCCGACGATCACGCGGACGGCACGCTCGAACAGTTGCTGATTGCGCCGCACCCGCTCACGCTGCTGGTGCTGGGCAAGCTGACCGCGCACTGGGTGACCAGTGTGCTGCCGCTGGTGGTGGTGTCACCGCTGCTGGCGCTGCAATTCGATCTGGGCGCCGCGGAGACGCTGGTGCTGGTGCTGTCGCTGCTGCTGGGCACGCCGGTGCTGGCCTTGGTGGGCGCGCTGGGCGCGGCGCTCACGCTGGGCCTTCGGGGCGCGGGCATGTTGCTGGCCCTGCTGGTGTTGCCCCTGCTGGTGCCGGTGCTGGTGTTCGGTGCCGGCGCGGTGCAGGCGCAGACATCGGGCCTCGGTGTCGCCGGGCATTTTTCCCTGCTGGGCGCGTTGCTGCTGTTTGCGCTGGTGGGTGCACCGCCAGCCATCGCGGCGGCGCTTCGCATTGCCATGGAGTGAGACCGACATGAACCTTTTCCACTTTGCCGCGCCGTCGCGCTTTGTCGAGCTGGCCAGGCGCGTGGCGCCCTGGTGTTTCGGCTTGTCGGTGCTGCTGGCCGTGGCGGGTCTCTATGTGGGGTTTGCCGTGGCGCCCACTGACGCCGTGCAGGGCGAGGCCTACCGGATCATTTACGTGCACGTGCCCGCCGCCTGGATGTCGATGTTCGTCTACCTGGTGATGGCGTGCTGGGCCGCGGTGGGCCTGATCTTCAACGCGCGCCTTGCCAGTGCCATGGCCGCCGCACTGGCGCCCACGGGCGCGCTCATGACCTTTCTGGCCCTGTGGACCGGTGCGCTCTGGGGCAAGCCCACCTGGGGCACCTGGTGGGTCTGGGATGCGCGGCTCACCTCCGAACTGGTGCTGCTGTTTCTCTACCTGGGCTTCATTGCGCTGCGCGGCGCCATCGACGATCCGCGCCGCGCCGACCGCGCGGCCGGTCTGCTGGCCATCGTTGGGGTGGTCAACCTGCCCATCATCTATTTCTCGGTGCAGTGGTGGAACACCTTGCACCAAGGTGCGTCCGTCACGCTGGGCAAGGCGCCCAGCATGGCCACGCCCATGCTGATGGGCATGTTGCTCATGGCCCTCGCGGCCTGGGCTTACTGCATCGCCGTCGCGCTGTTGCGCGTGCGGCTCGAAGTGCTCGAACGCGAGCGGCACACCGCCTGGGCACGCCAGGCCATGGAGGGCGCATGAACACCCTGAACAATCTGATCGACCTGGGCGGCCACGGCCTGTACGTGTGGGGCTCGCTCGCCATGTGCGCGGCCGTGGTCACTGCCGAACTGCTGCTGCTGCGCCTGCGCCGGCACCTGCTGCGGCGCGAGGCCAGCGACGCGCAGCAGATCGAGCGCCTGCGGGAGCGCGCGCAATGACGCCGCGCCGCCGCCGTGCCCTCGCGCTGGTCGTGGGCCTGTTCACCGTGGGTGCGGCCAGTGCGCTGGTGCTCAATGCCTTTCGCAGCAACCTGGTGTTCTTCTACAGCCCCACCCAGGTGCACGCCAACGAAGCCCCGCGCGACCGCAGTTTCCGCATTGGCGGACTGGTCGAGGAGGGCAGCGTGATCCGGGCGTCACAGGGTCTCACGATGCAGTTCGCGGTGACCGACAACGCGCGCCGCGTGCCGGTTCGATACACCGGCCTGACGCCCGACCTGTTTCAGGAGGGCAAGGGCGTGGTGGCCCAGGGCCGCCTGGGTGCCGATGGTGTTTTCGTGGCCGACCAGGTGCTCGCCAAGCACGACGAGAACTACATGGCCCCCGAAGCCGCCGAGGCCCTTGCCCGCGCTCGCGGCGCCGCGCAGGAGTCCGCAAAATGATTCCAGAGATCGGTCATTACGCATTGGCCCTTGCGCTGGCCGTGGCACTGGTGCAGGGCGTGCTGCCGCTTTGGGGAGCGCAGCGCGGGCATGCAGGCTGGATGGCAATGGCGGTCCCGGCCGCACGCGTGCATTTCGGTCTGCTGCTGCTGGCCTACGCCTGCCTCACACACGCGTTCGTCACGCACGACTTTTCGGTGGCCCTGGCCGCCGGACATTCACACTCCGCACTGCCCCTGGTGTACCGGCTCAGCGCCGTCTGGGGCAACCACGAGGGCTCGATCCTGCTCTGGTCGCTCATTCTTGCGGGCTGGACGTTTGCCGTCACGCTGTTCTCGCGCGGCCTCGATGCACCGATGCGCGCGCGCGTCATCGGCGTCATGGGCCTCATCAGCGTGGGCTTCCTGTTGTTCACACTGCTCACCTCGAACCCTTTCGAGCGCGTGTTCCCGCCCCCGCTGGATGGCAACGACCTGAACCCGCTGCTCCAGGACCCGGGCATGGCCATTCATCCGCCCATGCTCTACATGGGCTACGTCGGTTTCTCGGTGGCGTTCGCGTTCGGCGTGGCCGCGCTGCTGGCGGGCCGGCTGGACGCCGCGTGGGCGCATTGGTCGAGGCCCTGGACACTGGCCGCCTGGAGCTTTCTCACGGTGGGCATTGCGCTGGGCAGCTTCTGGGCCTATTACGAACTGGGCTGGGGCGGTTGGTGGTTCTGGGACCCGGTCGAAAACGCCTCCTTCATGCCCTGGCTGGTGGGCACTGCACTGATCCATTCGCTCATGGTCACCGAGAAGCGCGGCGCGTTCAAACGCTGGACCGTGCTGCTGGCCATCCTCGCGTTCTCGCTGTCCCTGCTGGGCACGTTCATTGTGCGATCGGGCGTGTTGAGTTCGGTGCATGCTTTCGCCACCGACCCTGAACGGGGTGTGTTCATTCTGGCGTTCCTGTGCGTGGTGGTGGGTGGTTCGCTCGCGCTGTTCGCGTGGCGTGCGCCGCAGGTGGGTGAAGGCGGATCGTTCCGCGTCGTCTCGCGCGAAGGTTTGCTGCTGGCCAACAACCTCGTGTTGCTGGTGGCGGCGGCCGCGGTGCTGCTGGGCACGCTCTATCCGCTGGTGGTCGATGCGATGGGCATGGGCAAGCTGTCGGTCGGCCCGCCTTACTTCAATGCCGTGTTCGTGCCGCTCATGGCGCCGGCCGTCTTTCTGATGGGGGTTGGCCCGCTGGCCCGCTGGCGCCAGGCGGCACTGCCCGATCTGGCGCTGCGCCTTCGCTGGGCCGCCGCCGTGGCGGTGGTGGCAGCCTGTGCCGCCGCGCTGGCCTGGCGTGCCCTCACGCCCATGGCCGGCCTGGGGCTCCTGATGGCGGCCTGGGTGGCCGCCAGCACGCTGGCGGGTGCCTGGCAACGGCTGCGCGAGCATCCGCGAGGTGTCTGGGGCGGTCTGGTGGCGCAGCCTGGTGCATGGCTCGGCATGCTGCTTTCGCATGGTGGCGTGGCGGTGTTCATCGCAGGCGTCACGGTGGTGAGCACGTTTCACACCGAACGCGATGTGCGAATGGAAGTCGGCCAGCACGCCGATCTGGGGGATCTGCGTTTCGAGCTGCAGTCGGTTGATCTGGTGCAGGGTCCCAACCACACGGCGGCGCGTGCGCAGGTGCGCGTCACGAACAACGGAGAACCGGTGGCGATGCTCGCGCCCGAGCGGCGCATCTACATGGTGAGCCGGGCTCCCATGACCGAAGTCGCGATCGACCGTGGCGTGTGGCGCGATCTGTACGTGGCGCTGGGCGAACCGGTGAGCGACACCGCCTGGAGCGTGCGCCTGCACCACAAGCCGATGGTGAACTGGATCTGGTTTGGCTGTCTGATGATGGGCGTGGGTGGTCTGCTGGCCATGGCCGATCGGCGCTACCGGGTGCGGCGCGAAGCGCGCAGCGGCGTCTCGCCCATGACCATCCAGCCTGCGGGAGTGGGCTCATGAAGCGCTTCGTCTGGCCATTGCTGGTGTTCATGGCGCTGGTGGGCGTGCTGGGCGTGGGCCTGAGCCGCAACCCCCGCGACGTGCCATCGCCGCTGGTGGGTCAGCCGGTGCCGGGTTTTGCCCTGCCCACGCTGGCGGCACCGGCCAGGTCGATCGGCCCCGAACAGTTTCGTGGCCAGGTCTGGGTGCTCAACGTCTGGGCGTCGTGGTGTGTCGCCTGCCAGGCGGAGCATCCGCTGTTGGTGGACCTGGCGCGTTCGCGGCGCATCGCCCTGGTGGGCCTCAACTACAAGGACCAGCGCCCCCAGGCACTGGCCTGGCTGGTGCGACACGGCAATCCGTACCTGGTCACACTGTCCGACACCGATGGCCGCGTGGGACTGGACTTCGGCGTCTACGGAGTGCCGGAAACCTATGTCATCGACCGCGATGGCGTCATTCGCCACAAGCACACCGGCGAACTCACCCCAGAGGTGGTTCGGCGCGATCTGATGCCGCTGATTGAAAGGCTCGAGTCATGAAGAACCCGAAAGGCCGAGGAAAAGCGCTCTGGATGGGCCTGACCAGCTTGCCGCTGGTGGTGGTGTTGCTGCTGGCGCCGGGCAGGGCGCAAGCCGGCACCGAGGCGCGGTCCGCTGCCGCCGACCCTGCGCTGGAGGCACGTGTGCTCGAGATCGCCAGCGAGCTGCGCTGCCTGGTCTGTCAGAACGAAACGATCGCCGCCTCGAGCGCGCCGCTGGCTCTGGACCTCAAAGCCCAGGTTCGGGAGCAGCTGCGAGACGGCCGCTCACCCGAGCAGATTCACGCGTACATGGCGCAACGGTACGGTGACTTCGTGTTCTACCGCCCGCCGCTCAGGCCTGGAACCGTGCTGCTGTGGACGGGGCCGTTCGTGCTGCTGGGGCTGGGAGGGTTGGCGCTGCTGCGCCACGTGGGCCGGCGTGCCTCGCGCAAGGAAGACGAACCTTCTCCCGAGGAGCTGCGGCGCGCACATCAGTTGCTCGAAGGCGCCACGCCGCAAGCGGGGATCCGCTGATGGCCGCCTTTGTGCTGATTGCCGCAGGCCTTCTGGTGCTGGCCCTGTGGCCCTTGCTGGCGGTGCTGCTGCGCGCGCCCCCGCGACAGGCCCGTGCGCCGGTTCAGCAGGCGCACCTGCAGCTGCTGCAGGCAGAGCGCGTACAGCTCGACGCCGACCTCAAGGCCAGCGTGCTGCGGCCCGACGAGCATGCGCAGGCCGTGGGCGAACTGGCGCGCCGGGTGCTGCAGGAAACGGCGGCCGCAGAGCCCGTGGCGCAGACCGCGCACCGCATGCTCACCGCCGGGGTGATGCTGCTGGCGGTGCCGGCCGTGGCGGTGGGCTTTTATGGCAGCCTGGGATCGCCGGATCTGGTGCGATTCGGCGGTGACGATCGATCGCCCGATGCCGTCACCGCCTCGGACGTGGAGTCGATGCTGCGCCAGATGGCGGCTGGCCTGGCCGAACGCAGTGCCAGGGGCGACGATCCGGTCAAGACCGCTGAAGCCTGGGCCCTGATGGCGCGCACCCAGATGGGTCTTCAGCGCTTTGCCGAAGCGGCCGATTCGCTGGACCGCGCGCTCGCCCTCCAACCCGATCGTGCCGACTGGCTGGCCGATCGCGCCGACCTGCTGATGCTGTTGCAGGCCCCGGGGGCCCACAGCACGGCGCAGCAGCTGGTGCAGCGTGCGCTGCGCATTGATCCGGACCACCCCAAGGCGCTGGCGCTGGCGGGCGGGACGGCCTATGAACAGGGCCGGTTTGCCGACGCCGAGCGCCTGTGGAAGCAGGCGCTGGTGAAAGCGCCCGCGGGTGGTTCATTCGCGCAGGGACTGGGCGACAGCATCGCTTCCGCACGGGCTGCCCAGGGTCTGGCCACACCGGTGCAGGCGGCTGCCGTGAGCACCGCCACGGCAACCGCGGGCGTGGGTGGCCGCGTCGAGCTCGGTGCCCAGGCGCTCGCGGAACTGCGTGCGGGCGACACCCTGTTCATCGTGGCGCGCGCCCCGCAGGGCCCGCGCCTGCCGTTGGCCGTGCTGCGCCTGCCGGCCATTTCGGGTCCGGTGGACTTCGCGCTGGACGACCGCCATGCCATGAGCCCCGATCACAAGCTGTCGCTGCAGCGCGAAGTGGTGGTCGAGGCGCGCATCAGCCGTTCAGGCCAGGCCATGCCGCAGCCCGGTGATTGGTCAGGTCGAAGCGGGACGGTGGCCACGGGTGGCAGCAACGTTCGCGTGGTGATCGACCGAAAGGTCGAGTGAAGGGCGTCAGCCCCGGGCCGCGCCGCGCTCGATCTGCTCGCGCAGGCGGTCTTCCTGCTCCCGGATCGCCGGGGTGTACTCGGCGCCAAAATCCTCGGCCTCGAAAACCTGGCGGATCTCCAGCACCGATTCCTGTCCCAGGGTGGGTTTGGGGCACTGGCGTGCCCAATCGATGGCCTCCTTCAGCGAGCCGCATTCCCACAGCCAGAACCCTGCAATGAGTTCCTTGCTTTCGCTGAACGGTCCGTCGAGGACGCGCGTGCCGGTGGCGCCGAACACCACCCGGGCCCCGCGCGAGCTGGGATGCAGCCCTTCACCGGCCTTCATCACGCCCGCGTTCACCAAGGCTTCGTTGAAACGACCCATCGCCGCCATCATGTCTTCAGTGGGCATGGTGCCCGCTTCGGTGTCCGCATCGGCACGGACCATCACCATGAATCGCATCTCGTTCTCCTGAAATCAGGTGCCAGCCATTCTGGCGCCCTGAACCCACGACGGTCGAGCGGGGCTGGAATCGACAGGTTCAGTGCGAATGGTCGTGGGCCGGCTGAACGGCCTCGCCATCCAGCTCCTTGCGGGCCTGTTGCCACACCGACCAGCCGCCCTGCAGCGCCAGCGCCGCCATCAGGCTGGCCACGGCCAGGTCGGGCCACGCGCTTCCGGTGCCGAACACACCGAACGCGGCCAGCAGCACGGCCAGGTTGCTCAGGGCGTCGTTTCGCGAGCACAGCCACACGCTGCGCATGTTGGCGTCGCCCTCGCGAAAGGCGTACAGCATCCAGGCCACCCCCACGTTCACGGCCAGCGCCATCACCGCCACGACACCCATGGTCAGTGCCTGGGGCACGCCGCCATGCCACACCGACCACAGCGCCTGGCCCAGCACGAACACACCGAAGCCCATCATGCTGAAGGCCTTGAGCAGCGCGGCGCGCGCCCGCCAGGCCAGCGCCGAGGCCAGCACCGCCAGCGAAACCCCGTAGTTGAGTGCGTCGCCCGCGAAGTCGATGGCGTCGGCCAGCAGCGAGAGCGAGCCCGCCTGGAAACCGGCGCCGAGTTCGATCACGAACATGGTGGCGTTCAGCAGCAGGGCGGTCCAGAGGATCTTGCGGTAGCGTCCCAGGTTGGCAATGGTGTTGGTCGCGGGGGTCTCGTGTTCGCAGCAGTGGCCGGCCATGGGGTTCCTTTCAATGGCTTCATTGGAAACCCTGGAGCCGCTACAGTGTCAACACCCATGTTCCCGAAGGGTTGCCATGCAGATAAAACAGCTCGCCCAGGCCACGGGCGTGGACATCGAAACCATCCGGTACTACGAGAAGCAGGGTCTGCTGCCCGCACCCGCCCGCCGCGAAAACGGGTACCGCGACTACGACGACGCCCACCTCGAACGACTCGCGTTCATCCGGCATTGCCGCGCGCTGGACATGCCGCTGGCCAGCGTGGCGCGCCTGCTGGCCGCGGTGGACGATCCCCACACCCACGGGGACGACGTCGACGCGCTGGTGGCCGAGCAGCTGACCCGCGTGCGCGCCCGCCTCAAGAGCATGCGAGCCCTTGAGCGCCAGCTATTGCAGCTGAAGTCGCTGTGCGACGGTCACCACCGGGGGGGCGCTTGCGCGATTCTCGACGAACTGGTGTCGGCCGCACATGGTGAGGCCCGCGCCGGGCAGTCGGCCTGAGGTGGGGCGGGCGGACTGCGGGTCTCGCGGGTGGCTCCATGGGGTAAGCACGGCTGGCAGGGCGCCCGCCGATCTCACTACCATGGCTGCATGAACATCTTCGACCAGCACCTGGACCGGAACGCGGCGAATTTTGTCGCTTTGTCCCCCGTCAGTTTCGTGGAGCGCACGGCCGAGGTGTTCGGCGACATGCCTGCCGTGGTGCACGGCGCGCGGCGTCTCACCTGGGCGCAGGTGCGCGAGCGGTCTGCCAGGCTGGCGGCTGCCTTGCGCGCGTTGGGTGTGGGGCGGGGGCACGCGGTGAGCACGATGCTCCCCAACACCCCCGAAATGGTCGAAGCGCATTACGCGATTCCCGCGTTGGGCGCCGTCATCAACACCCTCAATACACGGCTTGATGCGCCCCTGCTGGCCTGGCAGATGAACCACTGCGAGGCGCAAGTCCTCATCACCGACCGCGAGTTCTCCCCGGTGGTGAAGAAGGCGCTGGCCGAGCTGGGGCGGTCCATCACCGTCATCGACGTGTGCGACAGCGAATACGACGGCCCGGGTGAGCGGCTGGGTGTTCACGAATACGAGAGCCTGCTGGCGGCACACCAACCGCTCGAGCGGCTGGATGGGCCCGCCGACGAATGGGACGCGATTGCGGTGAGCTACACCAGTGGCACCACCGGCGACCCCAAAGGGGTGGTCACGCACCACCGGGGCGCCTACCTCAACGCCGTGAGCAACGTGGTCACCTGGACCATGCCGCAGTTTCCGCGCTACCTGTGGACGTTGCCCATGTTCCACTGCAACGGCTGGTGCTTTCCCTGGACGGTGGCCTTGCAGGCCGGCGTGCACGTCTGCCTGCGCCGTGTCGAGCCGGCCGCCATCCTCGCGGCCATGCGCGAGCACGGGGTGGACCACTATTGCGCCGCACCCATCGTGCACAACGGCGTCATTGCCGCGGTCGCCGACCGGCCCGAACTGCAGCAGGGCGTCGGTGGGGTGCGCGGTCTGGTGGCGGGTGCGGCGCCGCCCGCCGCGATGATCGAGGGCATGGCGCGCATCGGCATCGAGATCACCCACGTGTACGGCCTGACCGAGGTGTACGGCCCCGCCGCGGTGGCCTCCCGGCGCCCTTCCTGGGCGCAGGCCGAGCTGGGCGAGCAGGTGCGGCTGAACGGCCGCCAGGGCGTTCGTTATCCGCTGCAGGAAGGCATGACCGTGATGGACCCCGACACCATGACCGAGGTGCCGGCCGACGGCCAGACCATGGGGGAGATCATGTTTCGCGGCAACATCGTCATGAAGGGCTACCTGAAGAACCCCGCGTCCACCGGCAAGGCCTTCGAAGGCGGCTGGTTCCACACCGGTGATCTTGCCGTGCTCGAGCCCGACCGGTACGTGAAGATCAAGGACCGCAGCAAGGACATCATCATCAGCGGCGGCGAAAACATCAGCTCCATCGAGGTGGAAGACGCGCTCTACCGCCACCCGGCCGTGATGGCCTGCGCGGTGGTGGCGCGGCCCGACCCCAAGTGGGGGGAGTCGCCGCTGGCCTTTGTCGAATTGCGCCCTGGCGCGCAGGCGACAGAAGCCGACCTGATTGCCCATTGCCGCACCCTGCTGGCGGGGTACAAAGTGCCCAAGGCGGTGCGTTTCGAAGCCATCCCCAAGACCAGCACCGGCAAGATCCAGAAGTTCGAACTGCGCCAGCGCGCCCGAAGCGCAACGGCCATTGAATGAAGGCAGACCCATGAACGACCGACTCGACCCGACCCTCACCGAGCCCGTCCGGTACGGGCGCGATGCGCGTGGCGTGGTCACGCTGACGCTGAACCGGCCGAACTCGTTCAACGCCCTGAGCGAGGCCATGCTCGACGCGCTGCAAGGCGCGGTGGACCGTGTGGCCGCCGACGATGGCGCGCGCGTGGTGGTGCTGGCCGCCGAAGGCAAGGCCTTCTGTGCCGGTCACGACCTGAAGGAGATGCGCGCCGAGCCATCGCTCGATTACTACCAGCGCCTTTTTTCGCAGTGCGCCCGCTTCATGATGTCGCTGCAGCGGTTGCCGGTGCCGGTGATCGCGCAGGTTCAGGGCATCGCCACCGCGGCAGGGTGCCAACTGGTGGCCATGTGCGACCTTGCGGTGGCCGCGCGAAATGCACGGTTCGCGGTCAGCGGCGTGAACCTGGGCCTGTTCTGCAGCACGCCCGGCGTTGCGCTCAGCCGCAACCTCGGGCGCAAGGCCGCGTTTGAAATGCTGGTCACCGGGGACTTCATTTCTGCCGAACAGGCCCAGCAGCAGGGGCTGGTGAACCGCGTGGTCGACGCCGCCGACCTGCAGACCGAAACGGCGCAGTTGGTCGACCGCATCCTGTCGAAGCCCCGCGTGGCCATTGCGGCGGGCAAGGGCCTGTTTTACCGCCAGATCGAGACCGGCATCGACAGCGCCTACGAAGACGCCGCCCGAACCATGGCCTGCAACATGATGGACCCGAGCGCGCTCGAAGGTGTGCAGGCGTTCATCGACAAGCGCTCCCCCAACTGGTGACCGCACCGCCATGACCGACGCCATCGGCCTGGGTTTCGCCCCGATCGGGCACGTGCGCGGCGGCCGCACCGAGGCCACCAAGGATGGTTGGGGCGCCAACCGCTCGCACATCGTCATCGACGACCCGCGCCTGGCCACCGATTGCCTGCTCGGGCTGCAGGATGTGTCGCACATCGAGGTGCTTTACCACTTCCATCTGCACGCCGACGAGCCTGTTGAAACGGGCGCTCGTCACCCCCGCGGCCGTGCGGACTGGCCACGCGTGGGCATCTTTGCGCAGCGCGCCCGCATGCGACCCAACCGGATCGGCCTGTGCACCTGCCGCGTGCTGGGCCTGCAGGGCCTGTCGGTCGAGGTGGAGGGGCTGGACGCGGTGGACGGCACGCCGGTGCTCGACATCAAGCCCGTGTGGGCCGCCACGCTGCCGCGCGGGGAACTGAAGGAGCCCGCATGGGCCCGCGACCTGATGGCCAACTACTGGTGAAACCCAACCGATGCTTGACGACATTCCCACCCTGCGCCGCATCCTCCTGCAACACCGAACCGTGGCGGTGGTCGGTCTTTCGGCGGAATGGCACCGGCCCAGCTTCTTCGCCGCGAAGTACCTGCAGGACCATGGCTACCGCATCGTGCCGGTGAACCCCCGATACCCCGAGATCCTGGGCGAGAAAAGCTACCCCCGTCTGGAAGACATTCCCTTTGCCGTCGACATGGTCGATGTGTTCCGCAAGGAAGAAGAAATCCCGGCGATTGCCCGCAGCGCCGTGGCCATCGGTGCCAGAAGCCTGTGGCAGCAACTCGGCCTGCGCAGCCAGGAGGCCGACCGGATTGCCACCCAGGGCGGCCTGGACAGCGTGTGGGACCGCTGCGTGAAGATCGAACATGCCCGCCTGTTTGGCGGACTGAACTGGGCCGGCGTCAACACCCGCGTCATCACCGCCCGCCGTCCTGTCGCTTGATCGCCTCGCCCCCAGCTTTTTTCCCTGATCCTGTCTCCAACCGTTCGCCCTGAGCCTGTCGAAGGGCCCACCCGCATCCCCCCCATGCCCGATCGACAGTTCCAGCCCGAAACCCTGGCCATCCATGCCGGGCAGATCCCCGACGCCGCCACCGGCGCGCGCGCGCTGCCGATCTACCAGACCACCAGCTTCGTGTTCGACAGCGCCGACCACGCCGCCAGCCTGTTCAACCTGCAGACCTTCGGCAACGTGTATTCGCGGCTGAGCAATCCCACCGTGGCGGCGCTCGAAGAGCGGGTGGCCGCGCTGGAAAATGCCCGTGCGGCGGTGGCCTGCGCCAGCGGCATGGCCGCCGAAACACTGGCCCTCACCACCCTGCTGCAGGCGGGCGACCATGTGGTGGCGGCCGGCGCCCTGTACGGCGGCAGCGTGACCATGCTGGCCGTCAACCTGCGCAAGTTCGGGATCGACACCACGTTTGTCGACGCCACCCGCCCCGACGCCTTTGCCGCCGCCATGCGCCCGGAAACGCGCGCGGTGTACGCCGAGACCCTGGGCAACCCGAGCATGGTGGTGCTCGACATCCAGGCCATCGCCGACGTGGCGCATGCCCACGGCGTGCCGCTCATCGTGGACAACACCGTGCCCAGCCCCGTGCTGTGCAACCCCGTTGCGCTGGGCGCCGACATCGTGATCCACAGCGCCACCAAGTACCTGGCCGGCCACGGCACCACGCTCGGCGGCGTGGTGGTCGAGGCGGGCACCTTTCCCTGGGACAACGGCAAGTTTCCCGGCATGACCGAGCCATCGCCCGGCTACCACGGCGTGAAGTTCTTCGAGACATTCGGCAACTTCGGGTTCACCATGCGCTGCCGCATGGAGGGCCTGCGCGTGTACGGCGCGTCCCTTGCCCCCGCAAGCGCGTGGCAGATCCTGCAGGGTGTGGAGACGCTGCCCCTGCGCATGGAGCGCCACTGCGCCAACGCGCTGGCCGTGGCCCGCTTTCTGAAGGACGACCCGCGCGTCGCCTGGGTCAACTACCCGGGGCTGCCCGACCACCCGCAACACGGCCTGATGAAGCGGCAGATGCGTGGCGCATCGGGCCTGCTGGCCTTCGGTGTCAAGGCGGGTGCCCGAAGCGGCCTGGAAGCCGGCGTGCGCTTCATCGAAAGCGCGCAGTTCATGAGCCACCTGGTCAACATCGGTGACACCAGAACCCTCATCAGCCACCCCGCCAGCACCACCCACCGCCAGCTCGACGAAGCCCAGCAGCGGGCGGCCGGCGTGCTGCCCGACATGGTCCGCATTTCCGTGGGCCTCGAGCACATCGACGACATCCTGTGGGACATCGATCAGGCGCTGGGCAGGGCGGCGTGAACGTGCTCACGGCCTGGCCGGCGTTTCTTCAGGGACTCTTCCTCAGCTTCGGGCTGATCGTCGCGATCGGCGCCCAGAACGCGTTCGTGCTGCGCCAGGGGCTTCGGCGGGAACACGTGGGCAGCGTGGTGGTGTTCTGTGCCCTGGCCGATGCGCTGCTCATCACCGCGGGTGTCCTGGGCATGGCGCAGGCCCTGCGCAACAGCCCGGCCATCGCGCAGGCGCTGGCCCTGGCGGGGGCAGCGTTCCTCTTTCTGTACGGCTGGCGTGCCTTGCGCCGGGCACGCCAGCCGCATTCGTTCAAGGCCGCGGGGGGCGGTGAGACCCTGACGCGCCAGGCGGCGCTGGCCCAGGCCGCCGCCTTCACGCTGCTCAACCCCCATGTCTATCTCGACACCGTGCTGCTGGTGGGCAGCATCGGGGCACAACAGCCCCCACCGCTGCGCGGGTGGTTCGTGGCGGGCGCCAGCACCGCCAGCCTCACCTGGTTCGCCTCGCTCGGGTTCGGTGCCCGCTGGCTTGCCCCCTGGTTCGCCAGACCCAGGGCCTGGCAGGTGCTCGATGGACTGATCGGTGTGACGATGTGGGTGCTGGCGGCGCTGTTGGTGCGCCATGCGGTCACTGCTCCCTGACTCGATGCATTGACTGTCGCTGGCGCGCTCACTGCAGCAAGCGCTCCAGCCGGTGTGCCCGCCAGAACTCGGGCTCGTGCAGGTCGCTGTGGCCGGCGCGGTGCACGACACCACCAGGGCTTTGCCAGGTCGGCCGGTACAGGTTGACGCTTTGCGGGTGGTCGCTCTGGGTCCGGCCTTCGCCGCGCTGGCCACCCAGGCTGCCCAGGTGCTGGGTGGTGTCGTTGTCCGAGAACACGTTCGAGAGCCGCCCGATCTGGCGGCTCACGGGAGCGCATTCGTACCGGGCGGGCGTGCCCAGCAACACCAGCCGGCGCACCTGGAGCGAGGGCTCGATCGCCTGGGCCCGCATCACGAGGTTGCCGCCGTGGCTGTGCGCGACCACATCCAGCAACGGTCGGCCCATGCCGTGCCACCACGCCACAAACTGCTCGGCACCCAGCCGGCGTTCGGCGTCCGAGTTCTTGCCTGACCAGCTGAACTCGTCGGGGTGCTGCACCAGGTTGGTCACGCCATTGCCCTGCAGCCAGGCCCACAGGCTGTCGGTGGGCGTGTGACCCAGCCCCGCCGGGTCGCGCCACCATTCGGTGTCGGCGGCCCAGGTGCCATGGACGATGACCGTGAAGGTGGCCACCGTCCGTGCGCCCTGCAGACCCGGGCCGCCACGGGACCGCAGCGCGGAGAGTTGCCGTTGCTGCCGGACACTGCGCTCAATGCGCTCACCGACCGCCTCCCGAACGCGGTCCTGCAACCGGGCCATGACGGGTGCGGCGATCTGCCAGGTGAGGTCCGACACCGCGCCGTCATTGAACGCGCGCGGCGAACCGCGGGATGCAGCCGCCTGGCGCACGCCGGCATCGTGCACGATGCGCGACACCAGCACGCCGGCCGTGGAGCGCGTCTGCAGTTCATTGGCGCTGCCGTGCTCGTTGGCGTATTGGATCAGTGTCTCCGGTGAGAGGCAGCACAGGAAGTAGGGCAGCTCGGCTTCGGCACCAGGGTCGGACAAGCGGCCCAGCCCGTGCACCCAATCGAGCAGGCGCCGCTCGCGTTCGTGCGTCTGCAATGCCAGCGATCGCTGGCGCGCCCGGTCGAACCCGCGTGCCGATTCGGCCGGCGGATCGGGCGTGTCGAATGCGGCTGCATGGTGGTCGTCAAACCCGATGAAATCGGGATGGTCGGCAGCCATCGCAACGACGCTCTCATAGGCCCGTTGCAGGACCTCGTGATCAAGGCTCATGTTGGGTCTCCTCCAGGCTGCATGTTCTGTCGTGGGACAGACATTCTTCTTCACCGATTCATGACCTTCGATGGCCGCATGTCGGTTGACCCGCATCGCAGCAGCGATCCGCAGAAGCTGCGCCACGCGGTCCTCAAGGGGGCGAGCCCGCCGCATGAGGCCCGGTGCCGTGGCGCAGCGGAGAAGGGCAATCCCCGAGTGCGCCCCTGGGGAGGTGGTCGCCCCCCAGAATCCGCGCGGTGCCTGTCCGTGCAGGTGACCCAACCGACACCGCCGCTCCACCATGCTCGACGCAGCACTGTCAGTCGCCGCCTTGCTGACCACCGCCTTCCTGTTCGGCGGCATGTCGCTCTTCTCGTTCGGCTTCGCCGCGTTCCTCTTCACCGCCTTGCCGGTGGCCGATGCCCGGTTGTTGATCCGCAAGGCGTTCCCGCACTTCTACCTGTTCGTGATCGGTGCCTCGGCGCTGGCCGCTTTGCTGGTCTGGCCGGGCGACCGCGTGGCCGCGCTCGGGCTGGGTGTCATAGCCCTCAGCACCGTGCCCACACGCCAGTCGCTGATGCCCCGCATCAACGCCGCCACCGACGCTGGCGACCGGTCCCGATTTGCCCGTCTCCACGGGCTGTCGGTGCTGATCACGCTGGCCCACATCGCCCTCGCTGGCGCCGTGCTGGTGAGGCAGGCCAGCTGAGAGCATGCGGGGCTGGGCACCGGGCTGCGCGCATCGATGCAGTCCGGTCACAATTCGCAGCAGCCGTCACCTGGGCGTGGCGACAAGGGGTTTCGAGTGTCGAGTTGCCTGATGCGGTGGCGGCGGGGCCTGACCCGAGTGCTGCCTTTGTGCCTTGCCCTGCTGAGCGGTGCCCCGGGGACTTCTGCGGCGCAGGACGCGCCGGCCCCGGTTGCCTCGCCTGAAGTTCCCCCCGCCACCGTCACCTGGGGCAACCGGTCCATCGCCACCTTCCGGGGCACCCTGCTGGGCGACGAGCCCGGCGAACGCGCGTTGCTCGCCAGGGCGTCACTCGAGACCGCGCTCGACCGCGCCACCGCCGCCGGCGCAACGAAACAAGAACCGCAGCGGGTGCCTTTGGGTGCCGCGGTCCGGTATGAATGGCAGGGCGTGCCTTTGTTCTACCTGACGGTCGACGACATGGCGGGGCCCCGCCCCGAGGCCGACCTCGAGCCGGTTTCGCTCGATGTGCTGGCGCGCCTGCGGGTGTCGGCGGCCGAGCACCTGGAGGCCGCCGACGCAGGTGCCTTCTGGCGAGCGGTGGGGCGCACGGCTCTGGCGAGTGCCGTGGCAATGCTCCTGTTGTGGGGCATCGTGCGATTGCGCCACGGCACGGTGAAACACATCGGTCGGCGCATGCAGCCCGCTGTGTCGGGCGGGGGCGATCCCGGTCCGGTCCGTGCGGGCTGGTTCAGCGGCTACCTCGAGCTGGCGGGCTCGATGGGGCGGATGGCCGCCACGCTGCTGGCCTGGCTGCTGGGGGTGGTGGTGGTCGAGGCCTGGGTGTCATATGCGCTGCACCAGTTTCCCTACACCCGGCCCTGGGGCGAGCGGTCGACCGCGTGGCTGCTGGAGGTGCTCGCCCAGTTTGCGCTGTCCATGGCCCAGGCGGTGCCCGGCCTGCTGGTGGCCGGTCTCATCTTCGTGCTGGCTCGGGTCGCGGTGAGGGCCACCACCGCGCTGCTGGGCCGCGCCGAACGCGGCGAAGTGCAACTGCCCTGGCTCGACGCAGACACGGTGGTGCCCACGCGCCGGCTGGCGACGGTCGGCATCTGGCTGTTCGCATTGGCCATGGCCTACCCGTATCTGCCGGGCTCACACAGCGAGGCGTTCAAGGGCGTCACCGTGCTGGCCGGCCTCATGCTGTCCCTGGGCGCTTCGAGTGTGGTCGGGCAGGCCTTGTCCGGCCTCAGTCTGATGTACTCGCGATCGGTTCGCACGGGCGAGTACGTCAAGGTCGGGGAGACCGAGGGCACCGTGGTGGCGCTGGGCATGTTCACGACCCGCATCCAGACCGGCATGGGTGAAGAGGTGAGCGTGCCCAACTCGGTGATGTTCAGCCAGCCCATCCGCAACTTCTCGCGCCTGGTCCGGGACGGCCATTTCGTCCTGCACACCACGGTCACCATCGGCTACGCCACGCCGTGGCGACAGGTTCACGCGATGCTGCTCGAGGCGGCGCGGCGCACGCCGGCCGTCGCAGACGAACCGGCTCCCTATGTGGTGCAGACCGCGCTGTCGGACTTCTATGTGGAGTACCGGCTTTGCGCACAGAGCGGGCGCAACGCGCCGCAGCGCCGGGTGGAGGCCATGAACCAGCTGCACGCCAACGTGCAGGATGTGTTCAACGAGAACGGCGTGCAGATCATGTCCCCGCATTACATGGCCGACCCGCCCGACCCGCAGGTGGTGCCACCCGGTCCCTGGGCTTCCAGGCCAGCCCCGGGTGCTTCACTGCAGCCGGAGCCCTGAGATCCGCGTCGAGCGGTCGGGCGCTTCAGCCGTCGATCCGCTCGAACACCTGCCGGGGGTCTTCTTCGTGGGCCAGATGCCCAAGGCCGGCCAGCGGCATCACGCGCCCGCGCGCGGCGACGGGAATTTTCTCGAGCACACGCCTGGAGTCGGCTGGCGGTACGGTGAGATCGCGCTCACCGACGATCAGGTCCAGCGGCACGTCGAGGCGCACCAGGTCCTTTTCGAGCTGCGGCAGGTCCCAGTTGGCCATCATGGCCAGGGCGCCGGCGGCATGGTCTGGATCGCTCACCAGTCGGTGGTAAAGCGCCTTGCCTTCGGCGTCGAGCGTGGAACCCGTGCCGGCCAGCAGGCGGTCAAGCACGGCGGGGCTCTGGGCGCGCCAGGCAAACAGTCGAGGCACGAGCGGCAGGGCCGCCATGAGCTTGGCCGCAGGGGAAAACCATTGCCCGGCCAGTCCACCCAGCGGAACGATGGCGGCGTTGATGCCGACGATGCGGCGCGGAGCGGCCAAGCCGTCGAGCGCCATGCGGACGGCAATCGCCGCGCCCGCCGAGTGGCCGACGATCAGGTCGGGTTGCGAGGCGCCCAGCTCCTGCAGCAGCCCCGCCAGTGCGCGCGCCATGCCGGGCAGGCCGAGTTGCGGTGAACCCGCGCCGCCAGGCGGCATGCCGGTGAAGGCGTGGCCCGGGAGGTCGGGAGCCACCACGCGGTGTCGCTGCGCCAGCAAGGGCGCCAGTGCGCGCCACGAATGGGTGCTGGCGCCGGTGCCGTGCAGCAGGAGCACGGTGCGCGCGCCGGGCGGGCCGTCCCACACCTGCACATGCCAGCGCAGACCCGCGGCCTGCACGAACCGGCTGTGGTTGTGGTGGGGCCAGTGGCGGGCCTGGGTCGTCCAGTCCATGCGGGCGCCAGCCGGGCCTTCAGTGGGCTTGCGCCAGTTGCACGGCGCGGCTCAGGCCCTGGGCACCTGCGTGCGGCAAAGGCAGGTAGGCCGCCGACATGGCCTCGGCCAGTTCGCGCGCCGGATCGGCGGGCTGGGGTGACGTGTCGATGACCAGCGCGGTCAGCCCGAGTGCCGCGAACGCCTGCGCCGATTCCAGGGCGTTCAGGGCGGCCAGGCTCCGGCCCGGGGTCCCGTCGCGCGCGATGTTGGCGCGCCCGTCGGTCAGGAACACGGTGAGCGGGCTCTCGCCCCGCCGGGCAATCTGCTGCGCCAGTTCGCGCGCGGCATCGATGCCCGCCGCCAGTGGCGTGCCACCGCCGCCGGGCAGGGCACCCAGCGCCCGCTTGGCTCGGGCCAGTGAGCGGGTGGGCGGCAGCAGCAGGTCCGCCCCCGCGCCACGAAACGCCAGCACGGCCACCTGGTCGCGCCGCACGTAGCAGTCGGCCAGCAGCAGTTCGACCGCGCCCTTGGCCTCGGCCAGCCGGTGCAGCGCCGCGCTGCCCGAGGCATCGACCACGAAAACGGTGGTGCTGGGGCGCCGCTGGCGCAAGCGCTGGACGTGAAAGTCTTCGCGGCGCACCTCGATGCGGCGAGCGCCACCCTCGGCGCTTGCGGTCCGCTGGCGCAGCCGCTGCCACGGTGCGGCGGCGCGCAGGGTGTCCAGCAGGTGCAGCCGCGCGCCGTCGCGCGCGTCGCTGCGACGGCTGCCGACCGGGCGCCCCCGTTTGGCGTGCTTCATCAGCGCACCGGCCGTGCCTTGAGCGCGCGCCTTGGCACCGCGTTGCTGGCCCGCCTGCAAGGCCGCGAGCAGGCCCTCGGGCAGCGCCGCTTGGATGGCGTCGATCAGTCGGTCGTCCAGCTGGGCGGTTTCGGCCGGTTGGTCCTCGGAGGGCGGCTCGGTCTCGGCGTCCTGTTCCGGCGCCTGTTCTGGCGGGGGCTCGGGTTCTGCCTCGGCCTCGGGATCGGTGGGCAGGCGGGTGGCGCGGTGGGCCAGCACCAGGTTGGCGGCCAGCGCGGCCTCGGTGTCGCCCGCCTCGGCGAGCCCGGCCAGTGCGGCCGCCGCACGAGCGACGCGCACCGCCAGCAGCGGCGCCCGAAGCGAGGCTATGCCCCAGGCCGCGGCGGCTGCGCACAGCGCCTGCACCAGGTGGTCGGGCACGCGGACGTCGGCCAGTGCGGCGCGCGCCTCGGCGATTTCCTCGCGCGTCCAGGAAGGCAGGGTGTCGTTTTCGCTGGCCGGGCGCAGCGCCAGCGCAAACGCCAGCCGGTCGAGCAAGGGCTCGCACAGGCGCTCATCGTCGGCCTCGCCTTCGTCGAGCGCGATCAGCGCAAATGTGGCGGGCGCGGTCAACGACAGACCGTCGCGCTGGAGCGACACCTGCCCGGTGTCGAGCGAATGCGCCAGCAGCGCCGCGTTGGCGGGCGGGGTGCGCTCGGCCATCGGCATCACCAGGGCGCCGCCATGGGCGCGCGCCAGCAGCCCGCGCTGGGCCACGGGGCGGCCGGCCTGCAAGGTGGCGGCCAGGTCAAGGCCGCCGAGCAGGGCGCTTTCACCCGCGTGGTGGGGCAGGCGCAGCCAGGGTGAAGGGTCGGGCAGCAGGTCGCGGAAGGTGGTCAGCCAGGCATCGCGCAGCGGGCTGTGCGGGCCTCGCAGCACCACGCCACCCAGGCCGACGGGGTCGACCGCGCACAGCGCCGCAGCGAGCGTCGCGTTGGCGCCCAACGGCGTGTTCATGCGGGAAAGAGTTCGTCCACCGCGCGCAGCACGCGCGTGCTGGAGCCGCTGTTGTCGAGCGGGTTGCGCCGCAGCCGGTGGCGCAGCGCACTGGCGGCCACGCGCCGGATGTGCACGTCGGCCACGGCCTTGGCACCGTCCAGTGCGGCCACCGCGCGCGCGGCGCGCAGGAGGGTGAGGTCGCCCCGCAGGCCGTCGGTGCCGAGCGCGGCACACAGCCCGCTGATGCGCTCGCGCGCGGCATCGGGAACGCTCACCTTGGGCAGGCGCTTGCGCGCCGCCACGATGCGCTCGCGGATCCTCGCGTCTTCATCGGTCCATTGCCCGATGAAGGCGGCGCGGTCCTGCTCGAAGGCATCGCGGCGTTTGACCACCTCGACCCGATCGGCAAGGGCTTCGGGGGTTTTCACCTCCACCGACAGGCCGAAACGGTCGAGCAGTTGCGGCCGCAGCTCGCCTTCTTCGGGGTTGCCGCTGCCCACCAGCACGAAGCGGGCTGGGTGGCGCACGGAAAGGCCCTCGCGCTCCACCACGTTCTCGCCCGAGGCCGCCACATCGATCAGCAGGTCGACCAGGTGGTCTTCGAGCAGGTTGACCTCGTCGATGTAGAGAAAACCCCGGTGGGCCTGTGCCAGAAGGCCCGGCTCGAATGCCTTGACGCCCTGCGACAGGGCGCGCTCCAGGTCGAGCGCGCCGACCACTCGGTCTTCGGTGGCGCCCAGGGGCAGATCCACGACCGGCACCGGCACGGTGTGGGTCTTGGGGGATTTGCCGGCCGGTTTGAGTGTGGCGCACTGCTCGCAGCGCGCGGCCTGATCGTCCGGGTCGCAGCCGTAGCGGCATCCGGCGACCGCCTTCATCGGCGGCAGCAGCGCGGCCAGCGCGCGAACGGCGGTGCTTTTGCCGGTCCCGCGGTCACCGAACACCAGCACCCCGCCAATGCCCGGGTCCACGGCGGCGATCAGGATGGCGGTTTTCATTTCGTCTTGACCGACGATGGCGGCAAATGGGAAGGGCTGGGGCATGGCCCAGCCAGTATGTCACATCAAGTTGACACTTTCCAGCGGGGTTTTCGACGCCCATGGCGCCGCCAGCCGCCCGGGTTCACATCCAGAGCGCCCGCCAGACCAGCAGAGGCAGGTCGGCCTTGTCGACGGTGACGCGTTGCGACCACGACCGGTGGCCGATGCCGGCGATGCGATCGAGCACCCGCAGGCCACCCTGGACCACGAGCCGCAGTTCCCAGCCGGCGCGCCCGCCCACCTGGTGCACCAGCGGCGCGCCCATCTGCATGAGCCCGCGGGCGTGGGCACAGAGTTCGGCCACCACGGCGTTGCGCTCGCGATCGGCGGCGCCCGAGGCGGGCAGAAAGTCGTCGGCGCGCACACCATGGCGCCGCAGCACGTTGGTGGGCAGGTAGCAACGGTTGCGCGGCAGGTCGCGGCTCAGGTCCTGCCAGAAATTGATCAGCTGCAATGCGCTGCAGATGCGGTCGCTGCGGTCGAGTGCCTCGGGGTCGCGGACACCCCAGAGCTGCAGCAGCAGGCGCCCGACCGGATTGGCGGATCGGGCGCAGTAGTCCAGCAGTTCGGGCATGTCGGCGTAGCGGTGGCCCGACTCGGTGTACCGCACGTCCTGTTCAAACGCGCTGATCAGCGCGCGCAGCAGGTCGGGATCGAGTTGGTGGCGCTGCACCGCCAGCACCAGCGGGCCGAACACGGCCGGCCAGCGCGCGACAGCCACACCATCCAGGGCACTGTCGAGTTCGGCGCGGTAGGACGCGAGTTCGGTCAGGCGTTGTGCGGCCGTTGCATCGCCTTCGTCGGCGATGTCGTCGGCCGTGCGCGCAAACCGGTAGATCGCTCCCACCGCGGGGCGCAGCGGGGCCGGACACAGCCACGAGGCGACCGGGAAGTTTTCGTAGTGGGCGACCGACGCCCCGAAGGCGCCTTCGCTGCCCGACGGCGAAATTTCCCCTGATTCGGGGAGGTTGGTGCTTGGGGTTGTGTGGGTTTGCACTAGAATTTCGCTTACTAACCGGTCAGTCATTAACTTTCCTGACCCGATTCTCGTTCAAACAGCAGGTGCTTCACATGAAAACGGCGCATTTTGTCTGCATTGTGTCCACCGTGGCCTTGCTTGCCGCGTGTGGCCGTCCCGAGCCGGCCCCCGAGCCGGTCCGCGCCGTCAAGCTGCTCACGGTGGGCCCCAGCACCCTGCAGGCGAACACCGAATTTGCCGGCGATGTGCGCGCCAGGGTCGAATCGCGGCTGTCGTTCCGGGTGGGGGGCAAGTTGGTGGAGCGCCCGGCCGAGGTGGGGCAGCGCGTCAAGCCAGGGCAGTTGCTGGCGCGGCTCGATGCGCAGGATCTGACCCTCTCGAGCCAGGCTGCGCAGGCGGCGGTGGCGGCGGCGCGAACCCAGCGCGACCTGGCGCGCGCGGACCTGCAGCGGTTCAAGAACCTGCTGGCACAAGGGTTCGTGAGTGGTGCGGAAATCGACCGGCGCCAGGCCACGCTGGACGCAGCCGAGGCATCGCTGCAGCAGGCTCTGGCGCAAAGCTCTGTGCAGGGCAACCAGGCCGGTTACGCGCGGTTGGTGGCGGGCAATGCCGGCGTGGTGACCGCCGTGCTGGCCGAGACCGGGCAGGTGGTTCAGCCGGGGACGCCCGTCGTGGTGGTGGCCGAAGAGGGTGCCCGCGACGTGGTGTTTGCGGTTCCTGAAGACAAGCTGGCACTGGTGAGACCCGGCACACCTGCCACGGTGCGTCTGTGGTCGGCCGGGCAGGGCGCAGCGCCCATTGAAGGCGAAGTGCGCGAGGTGGCGGCCAGTGCCGACACGGCCACCCGGACCTACCAGGTCAAGCTGGCGTTGCCGTCCAACGCAGCCCTGCCGCTGGGCGCCACCGCCTACGTCACCCTGGCCACGCCGCTCAGCGGGCTGGCCGCCATCACCTTGCCCACCACCGCGGTGCTGCAATCGACCGAGGGCGACCGCAGCGGCAGCATGGTGTGGGTGTTCGACACGGCCAGCTCCACCGTGCGCTCGCGCCCGGTGCGGGTGGCGGGCGCCGAGGGAAATCAGGTGGTGATTGCCGGCGGACTGCAACCCGGTGACGAGGTGGTGGCCGCTGGCGGCCACGTGCTCACCGACGGCCAGAAGGTCACGCGCTTCGTGGCGCAGTGAGGCCGCCCATGCAGGAGACCAACGACCAACCGGCCCGCCACGAACCCCGCGCGGGTTGGGCTTCGCGCTTCAACCTCTCGCGCTGGGCGCTCGATCACCCGGCCTTCACGCGCTACCTCATGGTGGTGCTGATGCTGTTCGGTATTGCCGCGTACTTTCAGCTCGGGCAGGACGAGGACCCACCCTTCACCTTCCGGGCCATGGTGGTGCGCGTGTTCTGGCCCGGTGCCACCGCCCCGCAGGTGGCCGAGCAGGTGGCCGACCGCATCGAGCGCACCCTGCAGGAGGTGCCCTACGCGAACAAGATCCGCACCTACACCAAGCCGGGCGAAGCACTGATCATCCTGCAGCTCGATGACGCTTCGTCACCGGCCGAGGTGCCCGACATCTGGTACACGGTTCGCAAGAAGGTGGGCGACATCCGCGGGCAACTGCCCGCCGGCGTCGTGGGGCCGTTCTTCAACGACGAGTTCGGCGATGTGTACGGCGTGATTTACGCGCTGCAGGGTGAGGGCTTCACCGATGCCGAGCGCAAGGACGTGGCCGAGGACGTGCGACAGCAGCTGCTGCGCGTTCCCGATGTGGCCAAGGTCGAGCTGTTCGGCGTGCAGGATCAGAAGATCTACATCGAGGCCTCGCAGAAGCGGCTGGCCACGCTGGGGCTCGACCTCAACGCCGTGCTGGACCAGCTGGGTCAGCAAAATGCCGTCGCGCCGGCGGGTTCGGTGCAGACGCCGCTGGACGTGGTGCAGGTGCGTGTGGACGGCAGTTTCAACTCGGTCGAGGACCTGCGGGCCATGCCGATCCGGTCGGCGACCGGACGCACCATCCGCCTGGGAGACATCGCCGAGGTGGTGCGCGGCACCATCGACCCGCCGCAGGTGCTGGTGCGCCACCAGGGCCAACCGAGCGTGGCACTGGGGATTTCCATGGCCAAGGGCGGCGACATCATCGCGCTGGGTCGTTCGCTCGACGCCATGGTGACCACGATCGAGCGCACGTTGCCCCTCGGCATGAAGCTGGTGCAGGTTCAGGACCAGCCGTCCGCCGTGTCCCTTTCGGTCAACGAGTTCGTGAAGGTGCTGATCGAGGCGGTGGTGATCGTGCTGGTGGTGAGCTTTCTTGCCCTGGGGCTGCACCGCAGGCCCGGTGGCACCGGGCTGCGGCGCTACATGCTGGACGCGCGACCCGGGTTGGTGGTGTTCATCACCATTCCGCTGGTGCTGGCCATCACCTTCCTGGCCATGGATTACTTCGGCATCGGCCTGCACAAGATCTCGCTGGGTTCGCTGATCATCGCTCTCGGTCTGCTGGTCGACGACGCCATCATTGCGGTCGAGATGATGGTGCGAAAGCTCGAGGAGGGCTACGACATGGTGCGCGCGGCCACCTTCACCTGGGACGCCACCGCCATGCCCATGCTCACCGGCACGCTGATCACCGCCGCGGGATTCCTGCCGATCGGCCTGGCCAATTCCACCACCGGTGAATACACCTTCGCGATCTTTGCGGTCACGGTCATCGCATTGCTGATCTCCTGGGTGGTGGCGGTCATGTTCGTGCCCTACCTGGGCGTGAAGCTGCTCAGGATCAAGCCCAAGGCCGAGGGTGAGCCCCATGAGGTCTTCGACGGGCCTTTCTACGTCCGCTTTCGGGCATTGGTCGACTGGTGCGTGCACCACCGCTGGATCACCATCGGCCTGACGATCCTCACCTTCGTGCTCGGCGTGGTCGGCATGGGCAAGGTGCAGCAGCAGTTCTTTCCCGACTCAAGCCGCCCGGAAATCATGGTGGACATCTGGCTGCCCGAAGGCAGCAGCATCCACGCCATGGGCGAGGTGACCCAGCGGCTGGAGCAGCGGCTGATGAAGGAACCCGGGGTGGGCAGCGTCACCAGCTGGGTGGGGTCGGGTGTGCCGCGCTTCTACCTGCCGCTCGACCAGATCTTCCCGCAGAGCAACGTGTCGCAGCTCATCGTGCTGCCGGTCGACCTGAAGGAGCGAGAGCGCATCCGCCGTGCGCTGCCCGCGCTCCTGGCCACCGAGTTTCCCGAGGTTCGCGGCCGTGTGAAGCTGCTGCCCAACGGCCCGCCGGTGCCGTATCCGGTGCAGTTCCGCGTGGTGGGCAGCGATCCGGTGGTGTTGCGCGGCCTGGCCGACGAAGTGAAGCGCACGCTGGCGGCCAACCCGAGCACGCGGGGTGTCAACGACAACTGGAACGAGTCGGTCAAGCAGATCCGGCTCGAGGTGGACCAGGCCAAGGCCCGCGCGCTGGGGGTCACCACCGCCAGCATCGCACAGTCATCGCGGACCATTCTGGTGGGCTCGACCGTGGGCCAGTACCGCGAAGGCGACGAGCTGATCGACATCGTCCTGCGCCAGCCCCTGGAGGAGCGCGACGCCCTGACCGATCTGTCCAACGGCTACCTGCCGACCGCCAGCGGCCAGTCGATTCCGCTGACGCAGATCGTCAAGGTGAGTTTTGGCTGGGAGCCCGGCGTGATGTGGCGCGAGAACCGCGAGTACGCCATCACGGTGCAGAGCGATGTGGTCGAAGGCGTTCAGGGGGCCACGGTGACGAAGCAGGTGCAGCCTCTGCTGCGCGAGATCGAGTCGCGCTGGGCCGCCGAAGGCAAGCTGGGTTATCGCGTGGAGGTGGCGGGAGCGGTGGAGGAGAGCAGCAAGGGCTCGGCCTCGATCGCGGCCGGCGTTCCCCTGATGCTGTTCATCGTGTTCACGTTGCTGATGATCCAGCTGCAAAGCTTCAGCCGGTCGATGCTGGTGTTCCTGACCGGGCCCATGGGCATGGCGGGGGTGGCGGGCGCGCTGCTGGTGCTGGACCGTCCGTTCGGCTTCGTGGCGTTGCTGGGCGTGATCGCGCTGATGGGCATGATCCAGCGAAACTCGGTGATCCTCATCGACCAGATCGAGCAGGACCGCGAGCGCGGCGTGCCCGCCTGGGACGCGATCGTGGAAGCCGCGGTGCGCCGCATGCGCCCCATCGTGCTCACCGCAGCCGCGGCCGTGCTGGCCATGATTCCGCTGTCCCGCAGCGTGTTCTGGGGGCCGATGGCGGTGGCCATCATGGGCGGCCTGATCGTGGCCACCGTGCTGACCCTGTTGGCGCTGCCGGCGATGTATGCGGCGTGGTTCAAGGTGAAGCGGCCGGGGTGATGCTCGCTCGGCCCTGGGTGGGCAGACCGACGGCTTGGGGCCCTGCCCGGAGGGCTTCGATGCGCCGCCCCTCGCTGCGCGAGGGGTCCGCTGCGGTGCTCGCGGTTCGGGGCGGGTTCGCAAACTCGCTTCGCTCAGACATGCGAACCCGACCGCGCTGCGCGCGGCAACCCCGAACCGCTGCGCTCCTCGCCGGCACATAGGCGCCCCCCGGGCAGGGCCCCAAGCCGTCGGTCATCGGCAGCGTGTGGTTCGAACGGCGGCGCGCCGGACACGCCACTGGTCAGGGACATGCCCCAGGCTCCGGTAGCGCATATGCGGCGCCGAGGAGCGCAGGGCCTTCAGGTCGCCGCGCACCGCGCGGTCCGGGTCGCATGTCTGAGCGAAGCGAGTTTGCGACCCGGCCTGATGGACCGAGCACCGCAGGGGAGTCCTCGCGCAGCGAGGGCCGCTGCATCTAAGCGGACGGGGCCTGGGGCATGTCCCTGACGCACCCCACCCACGCAGAGTGCAAGCGGCAGAATGCAGCCAACCCCCGAAGCAGAAAAACCACATGCGCCTGCGCCACATCGAAGTGTTCAACGCCGTCATGCTCACCGGCAGCGTCAGCGCTGCCGCGCGCATGATCAACGTGACCCAGCCGGCCGTGAGCCGGACGCTCCAGCACGCCGAGTTGCAACTCGGCTTTCCCTTGTTCCAGCGGTCGGGCGGGCGGCTGGTGCCCACGGCCGAGGCGCAGACCCTGTATCCCCACATCGAGCGGCTGTTTGCCCAGCTTGACGAAGTCCAGCGCCTGTCGGCCAACCTGAAGGCCGGTCGGCAACAAGGCGAGTTGCGCGTGCTCACCGTGTTGGGCCTGAGCTACGAGGTGTTTCCCCGCGCCATGCGGCTGTTTCGAGAAAAGCACGGCAACGTGCTGGTGCACCACCAGGCGCTGCATTCGGCGCAGATCGTCTCTTCGCTGGTGCTGCAGGAAGCCGACGTGGGCTACGTCTTCAGTGCCGCGTCCCACCCGGCGCTTTCACAAGAGCTGCTGGGCGAGCGGCGCGTCATGGCGGTGGTGCCCAAAGGCCTGCTGGCGGCCCGCGCCATCAAGGCCGGCGGCGTCACCTGGGCGCAGCTGGCCCGGTTGCCGGTGATCGCGCTTGACGGACAGGACCCGCTGGGCGTGCAGTTGGCACACACGCTGCGAGACCACGGTGTGGGCCTTCAACCGGTCATGACGGTCCAGACCTACCACGTGGCGCTCGCGCTGGCCCACCACGGGGTTGGCGTGGCACTGGTCGAAGGCTGCACCGCTGCGTCGGCCGATCCGGCCAAGGTGGACGTGCTGCCGCTCGAGCCCGCCATTCCCACCACCGTTCACATGCTGAGACCCACCGCGCGCCCTCAGTCGGTGGTGGCGCGCGCGTTCACGCGCTGCCTGCAGCAGGCTTTGCAGCAGATCGCCTGAAGGCCGACAGGCCCCGCGGGCCACCCACGGCGCCTTGCAGCAGGTGCGACACCCGTTGTGCGCTGCCGGCTGCCAGCGTGAAGCCCAATGCGCCGTGACCGGCGTTGAACAACACGTTCTCCGGCGCGCCCGGCACGGTGCCGAGAATCGGCACCCCGGTGGGCGTGGCGGGCCGAAGCCCCGCCCAGGCGCGCAAATCGTCGCTGGCGCCCACCATCGGAAACACCTCGGTGGCGGCTTGCCGAAGCTGTGCCACCCGGTTCGGATCGAGGCGCGTGTCGTGCCCCGCCAGTTCGGCCAGACCGGCCACGCGCAGGCGCTGACCGAGGCGCGCAAACACCAGCTTGCGGCTCGCGTCGGTCACGCTCACCGTGGGCAGGGTGGTTCCTTCGGCGGGCAGGCCCAGCGTGAGGCTGTAGCCCTTGAGCGGGTACACCGGCACGCGTGCGCCCAGCCGCCGGCCCAGTGCAGCCGCACCGGTGCCCAGTGCGACGATGAACGCGTCGGCTTCGATCCAGCTGTCCCCGGCCCGGACCGCCACCAGCCGCTCATGCTCGCGGCGCCATTCGCCGATCGGCGACCCGAGCACGAACCGCACCCCCCGAGTCTCCAGCACGGCGTGCAGTGCCGCGCACAAGCGGGCGCAATCGGCCGCGCATTCTCCCGGGGTGTGAATGCCGCCCACCCAGCTTGCCTTGCTGCCGGCCAGCGCCGGTTCCACCCGCAGGCACTCGTCCAGCGAGAGTGCACGCTGTTCTGCGCCGCCCAGCAGGCGCTGCAGCTCCATCTGACGGCGCGCAGCGGCAAACGCCGCCTCGTCGCCGTACATCACCAGCTTGCCGCTGGCCAGGAAATCACAGTCGGCGCGCGTGTCGGCCAGGAGCCGCTGCAACACATCCCGGCTCTCTTCGGCCAGCGCCAGCAGTCGGGCCGTGCTCCGGGCCGACACCTCGGCGTTGCAGGCCGCCAGAAAGCGCAGGCCCCATGCCCACTGGGCCGGGTCGGCACGCAGGCGAAGCGAGAAGGGTGAGCGCCTGGAGAGCAGCAGCTTGGGCAATTGCCGCCAGAGGGCGGGATCGGCCAGCGGCTGCACGTAGGCGTAGCTGAGCTGCGCGCCGTTGGCGGCGCTGGCGCCTTCGCCGGGCCGTCCCTGGTCGATCACCGTCACGTCAAAACCATCGCGCTGCAGCTGCCAGGCGGTCGTGAGCCCGACGATGCCGGCGCCCAGCACGGCAACGCGCCGCGGCCGGCTCAAGGAAAGGGAAGGAGGGTTCTGCATGGGGCCGCACTCTAGGGGAAACCCGGAGGCGCCGGAAATGCCGAGCGCGGCATGGGCCATGCCCGCAAGTCATGGAGGTCTGTCGGGAGTTGCCGGGATTCAGCAATGCTTAACTGGGGAGTGCCAATTGTCCAATCGACTCAAGGGCAGGGGCGGCCTAGATTCCGGATCTGCCCTTTCCTCGACGCGCCGGCATGCAGGCGCCAACCCGGGAGCTGATCGTGATTGCAATCGAAAGCCATCCACCCGTCATCCCCCAGGGTGAAGAGCGTGGCAACGTGGGAACCTTGCAGCAAGTCCGTTTCCTGCTGAACCGGGTGCTGGCCAGACACCTCGAAGAGGGCGATTTGCGCCAGCTGGACTTGTTGGATCGGTTTCCGGACGTGCAGGGCGCGGTGGATCTTGAGTTGATTGATGACGCGTGCTTTGATCTCGTGTGTTGCAAACGAGGCCCGACGATTGCACTGTTGACCGTGTTGCAGATCCGGGCCATCTTGAGGTGACCCCATATCGGTCTTCCGAGTGGCCAGATTGCTTTTTTCACACGATCGGGCCCTTCAATGAGTTCTTTGCCACCACCGCTCGGACGCACTCGCGGAGCCAACGGTGGGGTGCACTGTGGTGGGTACGCTGGTGCCAGACCAGATGAACTTCCGATTCGGGAAAGACCGCCTCGGCGGGCAGCGGCACACACCGGATTCCAGGAGACAGTTGTTGCAGGCGCTTGGCCCACGGCTCGGTGCAGGTGACGATGCGGTCCGTGCGTGAAATGATCTCGGCAACCAGTCGCAACGAGCCCGCCAGCGAGACGCGGCGCTCGCGCCCGAGCTTGGCCCAACGCGCGGCGGTCGGACTGCTCTCGAGTTCCTTGCGCGTGGTGAACAGCGTGACCAGGTGAACTTCGCGAAGGTACTCGTCAAGGTTCATCGCCGCGCCGATCCGGGGGTGGTCCACGTTGAGGCAACAGAAAGTGGCGCGCCAGCTTCCCAGCTTGTTCGAGTGAAGGTCGCTTGCATCGGGTGGCGGCAACAGGTGGGTGCAAACGAGGTCAACCTGCGCGGACCGCAGGTTGATGATGTCGCCCACGCTGTTCTGAGCGGCATGAATGTCCAGCGTGATCCCGGGCGCTTCAGTCGCCACCCTCGCGTACAGGTCGGCCGCGTCGACCATGATCTCCGCCTCGCTCAGCGCAATGGATAGCCGTTCTTCGCAGGTGACCGGGCTGAAGGCGTTGCCGCCCTCTGTGACCTCTCGCCAGTCCCTGACCAGATGTCGGAAGCGATCCACCGCGGTCTCTCCATAGGGCGTCAACTGGTAGGTGCTGCCCTGCCTGATGAAGAGCGGGTCGCCCAGCGCGTTCTTCAAGCGGTTGAGCGACTGGTTGGCCGCCGATGGTGTGATGGCCATGCGCGATGCCGCCTCTTTCAGGCTTTGGGTGTCCAGCAATTCGCACAAAAGGGCAAGCTGGCGGAAGTCGGCGTTGCGCATTGCTGATCCTGACGGTGGCCTGGGACCGGTATTCCGGTTCTGAAGGCGCGGTGGAGCTCCCCTCGGGTCCAGTTGTCCAGCTTGAGGCATAACCTCCCGGCATGGCTCTACGGCGTGAAAGCATGCCTGCCGAAACGGTCGATGCATAGACTAGGGGCATGGGAACCTGTTCACAAGGCGCTCGCCATTCACTTGTCATGCAAGCCAGCCACGTTTTCCACCGCCATCTCCACCAGGAGCTGCCGGTTGCCGTCAGCGGCAAGGGCATCACCCTCACCGACAGCCAGGGCAAGACCTACCTTGATGCGTCGGGCGGAGCGGCGGTGTCGTGCCTGGGGCATGGACACCCCGACGTGATCGCCGCCATGCACGCCCAGCTCGACCAGCTGGCCTATGCCCACACCAGCTTCTTCACCACCGCCGTGGCCGAGGAGCTGGCGGACACGCTGATCGACACCGCACCCCAGGGCATGAGCCACGTGTACTTCGTCAGCGGCGGCTCCGAGGCGGTGGAGGCGGCGCTGAAGATGGCGCGGCAGTATTTCGTGGAGATCGGGCAGCCGCAACGACAGCATTTCATTGCGCGCCGCCAGAGCTACCACGGCAACACCCTCGGGGCGTTGGCGGTCGGTGGCAACGCCTGGCGGCGGGAGCAGTTCAAGCCGTTGCTGATCGATGTCGAGCACGTCTCCCCATGCTATGAGTACCGCGACCGGCAACCCGGCGAAACGCCGGAGCAGTACGGGCAGCGCCTGGTGGCCGAGCTGGCCTCGGCCATCGACCGCCTGGGCGGCGACAACGTGATTGCGTTCGTGGCCGAAACCGTGGGCGGCGCCACCGCCGGCGTGCTCACGCCGGTGCCGGGGTACTTCAAGGGCGTGCGCGAACTGTGCGATCGCCACGGCATCCTGCTCATCCTCGACGAGGTGATGTGCGGCATGGGCCGCACCGGTACGCTGCACGCCTGCGAGCAGGATGGCGTGGTGCCCGACCTGCTCACGATTGCCAAGGGCTTGGGCGGCGGGTACCAGCCCATCGGCGCGGTGCTGGCGCAGTCGCGCATTGTCGAGACGTTCCGCAAGGGCAGTGGCCTGTTCCAGCACGGCCACACCTACCTGGGCCATGCGCTGGCCTGCGCGGCCGCCCTGGCGGTGCAGCGTGTCATTCAGCGCGATGGATTGCTGGCGCAGGTCCGCGAGCGGGGCGCCACGCTGCAGGCACTGCTGCACGATGCCTTCGACGATCACCCGCATGTGGGCGATATCCGCGGCCGCGGCTTGTTCCTGGGCGTTGAACTGGTGGCCGACCGGGACAGCAAGCAATGGTTCGATCCCGCTCACAAGCTGCACGCGCGCATCAAGCGCGCGGCCATGGCCGAGGGACTCATGGTGTACCCCATGGGCGGCACGGTCGATGGCCGCTGTGGCGATCACGTGCTGCTGGCGCCGCCCTTCATCTCATCGCCGGACGAACTCGCGCAGATCGTGAAGCGGTTGCGGACCGCCATCGACCAATCGCTGTCCGCGTTGCCGCTTGCATCGACCGCCTGAAGCCATGCGGGCTTTGCATGTCCCTCGGGGGTAAACCCCGCCATACCCCGCCCAGGATGCCGTTTTGCATGCGATAGCATTCGCATCCTGCGCGATCCGGCCCCACAAGGGCCCCACGCATTCCCAACCACCAGTGAACTGCAGGAGATAGCACCATGAAGAAACTCACCGCCTGCCTCAGCGCCGTGGCCGCATCGGCCGCCCTGATGGCCCCGACCGCGCCCGCCTTCGCACAACAGAAGTTCATGACCATCGGCACCGGTGGCGTGACGGGCGTGTACTACGCGGCCGGCGGCGCCATCTGCCGCCTGGTGAACAAGGACCGCGCCAAGCACGGCATTCGCTGTTCCGTTGAATCCACCGGCGGTTCGGTCTTCAACGTGAACACCATCAAGGCCGGCGAACTCGACCTGGGTTTCGCCCAGTCCGACGTGCAGTTCAATGCGAGCAAGGGCGTGGGGCAGTTCAAGGACGCGGGCGCGTTCGGTGACCTGCGCGCCGTGTTCGCGGTGCACCCCGAGCCGTTCACCGTGCTGGCCCGCAAGGAAGCCAACGTGACCAAGTTCGAGGACTTCAAGGGCAAGCGCTTCAACGTCGGCAACCCCGGCTCTGGCACCCGCTCGTCCATGGAAGAGCTGCTGGGCGCCATGGGCTGGAAGATGGGCGACTTCTCGCTGGCCTCCGAACTGAAGGCCGACGAGCACGGCCCGGCCCTGTGCGACGGCAAGATCGACGGCTTCTTCTACGCGGTGGGTCACCCGAGCGCCAACATCCAGGACCCGACCACGTCGTGCGGCGCCAAGCTGGTGTCGATCACCGGCCCTGCCGTCGACAAGCTGGTGGCCGAGAAGCCTTACTACGCCAAGGTCACCCTGCCGGGCGGCCTGTACCCCAACAACCCGCAGCCCACCTCCACCTACGGCGTGACCGCCACGGTGGTGGCATCGGCCAAGACCCCGGCCGACACGGTCTACGCCACGGTCAAGGCGGTGTTCGACAACTTCGACGAGTTCAAGAAGCTGCACCCCGCACTGGCCAACTTGAACCCCGAGAGCATGATCAAGGACGGCCTGAGCGCGCCGCTGCACGAAGGCGCCGTTCGCTACTACAAGGAAAAAGGCTGGATCAAGTGACGTGAAGGCCCTCGGGCCTTCCTTTTCACACATGGCGAAGTTGGCTTCGCCATTTTTTTTGATCTCTTCGATTTGCGGAGCGCACCATGAGCACCGACATTGAAAAAGCGCCCGAAGCCCTTCAGCAGCTCGTCGCCGACAGCGACACCGGGGGACGAAAACCCACCGGCTTGACAGCCGGCATCATCTTCGCGGGCGCCATGCTGTGGGCCCTGTTCCAGTTCTGGTATGCCTCGCCGCTGCCGTTCGAGCTCGGCTTCGGCATCCTCAACGACACCGAAGCGCGCGCGATCCACCTGGCTTTCGCGCTCTTCCTCGCTTTTCTGGCGTGGCCCGCCTTCAAGCGTTCGCCACGCGACCGCGTCCCCGTGCTCGATTGGGTGCTGGCACTGATCGGTGCCTTTGCCGCGGCCTACCTGATGCTGTTCTACGATGAACTGGCCACCCGGCCCGGCCAGCCCACCACCTTCGACATCGTGGTGGCCAGTGCGGGGTTGCTGCTGTTGCTCGAGGCCACACGGCGCGCGGTGGGCTGGCCCATGGCCGCCCTGGCGGCCATCTTCATTGCCTATGCCATGGCAGGCCCGTGGCTGCCCGAGGTGCTGGCGCACAAGGGTGCATCGCTGAACCGCCTGATCTCCCACATGTGGCTCACCACCGAGGGGGTCTACGGCATTGCCCTGGGTGTATCGGCCGGCACCATTTTTGTGTACGTGCTGTTTGGCGCGCTGCTAGACCGCGCGGGCGGTGGCAACTACATGATGCAGGTCAGCTTTGCCGCGCTCGGTCACCTGCGCGGTGGACCGGCCAAGGTGGCGGTGGTGTCGTCGGCCCTCAACGGCATGATTTCCGGCAGCTCGGTCTCCAACGTGGTCTCTGGCGGCATCTTCACCATCCCGCTCATGAAGAAGGCGGGCTATGGCGGTGTCAAGGCCGGCGCCATCGAAACCATGAGTTCGGTCAACGGCCAGATCATGCCGCCCGTGATGGGTGCCGCGGCGTTCCTGATGGTCGAGTACGTGGGCATCCCGTACAGCGACATCGTCAAGCATGCTTTCCTGCCCGCCACGCTGTCCTATATCGGGCTGCTGTACATCGTGCACCTCGAGGCGCTCAAGCTCGGCATGGCACCCATCATCCAGACCGAGCCCAAGCCCTGGCGGGTCCGCCTGATGCGCAACCTGATCGGCATCAGTGGCAGCATTGCCGTGGTCTGTGCCATCTACTACCTGATTCTCGGCCTCAAGGCCGCCATGGGCGCGGTGGCCCCTTACGCCGTCGGCGCCCTGGTGCTGGGTCTGTACCTGTTCTCGGTGTTTCAGGCGGCGCGTTGCCCCGATCTGCCGGACGACATCGACGTCGACAACCCCAAGCCCCTGCAGACCTGGCCCACGGTGCGCGCCGGCCTGCACTACCTCATGCCGATCGCGGTGCTCATCTGGTGCCTGATGATCGAGGTCATGTCGCCCGCGCTGTCGGCGTTCTGGGCGGTGGTCGTGCTGATCGTGCTCATGCTGACCCAACACCCGCTGATCGCCCTGTTCCGGGGGGTGAGCGCGCCGGGCGCATGGCGCTCGGGCTGGGACTCGGTGGTGGGCGGTTTCTCCGACGGCTCGCGCAACATGATCGGCATCGGCGTGGCCACGGCCACCGCCGGCATCATCGTCGGCGCCATCACGCTCACCGGCCTGGGCTTGCGAATGACCGAATTCGTCGAGTTCGTGGCCCAGGGCAACGTCATGGCCATGCTGCTCTTCATCGCCTTCGTGTGCCTGGTGCTCGGGCTGGGCGTTCCGACCACGGCCAACTATGTGCTGGTGGCGACGCTGATGGCGCCGGTGGTGGTCGAGCTGGGGGCCCAGAGCGGCCTCATCATTCCGCTGATCGCCGTTCACCTGTTCGTCTTCTACTACGGGATCATGGGCGACATCACACCCCCGGTGGGGCTCGCCACGTTTGCCGCTGCGGCGATCTCGGGCGAGGACGCCATTCAGACCGGCGTTCAGGGGGCGCTGTATGCCTTGCGCACCGTCATTCTGCCCTTCATCTGGATCTTCAATCCCCAGTTGCTGCTGATCGATGTTCATTCGACCGCCGAACTGATCCGCGTGGTGGTGGCCTGCACGGTGGCCATGCTGGTGTTCTCTGCGCTGACCATGAACTGGTTCCGTGTCCGCAACCACTTGTGGGAATCGGTGCTGCTGGTCATCGCCGTGGTGCTGTTGTTCCGTCCCGACGCCTTCATGGACCGCATTGCCGCGCCCTACCAGACCGTACCCGCCGCCCAGGTGTACGACGTGGCCCGCGACCGCCCCGCCAACGACCGGGTGGTGATGGTGATCAAGGGCATGACCATCGAAGGTGAGGACGTCACCAAGACGGTGGCGCTTCAACTGGGCGAGGCGGGCGCGGACGGCCGCAAGCGCATGCTGGATGCCGGCCTGCAGCTCGTGCCGCTGGGCGATGCGGTGCAGATCGGTGCGGTGAAGTTCGGCACCGCGGCCGCCAAGTCCGGCTTCGAACAGGGGTGGGACGTGGCCGAGGTTCAGGTGCCGACCGACCGCGCCACGCCGCACTGGTTCTATCTGCCGGCGCTGTTGCTGGTGGCGCTGGTCTGGTGGAACCAGGGCCGGCGCCTGAAGGCCCCGCAGCGTCCTGCCGTGGCATGAGCGCACCCCGGATCGCGCTGATCCACGCGCTGTACCATTCGGTGGCGCCGATCAACGACGCGTTCGCGCGCGACTGGCCCGAGGCGGTGCGCATGAACCTGCTCGACGACAGCCTGTCGGCCGATCTGGCGCGGGAAGGCCTGGGGCTCGATGGGGCCATGCACGCCCGCTTCGAGGCCCTCACCGCCTACGCGGAGTCGACCGGTGCGCAGGGCATCCTGTTCACCTGCTCGGCCTTCGGGCCGTGCATCGAGGCGGCGGCGCGCCGCCGGCCGCACCTGCCGGTGCTCAAGCCCAACGAGGCGATGATCGACGAGGCCGTGGCCGCGGCCGCCGGGCAGGGCGGCGCCATCGGGTTGCTGGCCACGTTCGGCCCCACGCTGCAATCGATGCCGGCGGAGTTTCCCGCCGGTGCGCGCTTGCACACGGCGCTGGCGGTCGGCGCGCTGGATGCGCTGAACGCGGGTGACGTCGAGCGGCATGACGCGCTGGCCGCGGATGCGGCGCGCGGGCTGGCCGAGCAGGGCTGTGCGGTGATCGCGCTGGCCCAGTTCAGCCTTGCCCGGGCGGCGGCTGCGGTGCATGCGGCCACCGGCCTGCCCGTGCTCACCACGCCCGACAGCGCGGTGCGCGCCATGCGCCGTCGGCTGGTCGCCTGACGGCCTGCCGGGCCAAGGCCCAACGGCTACAATGCCGGGTTTCCGTGAGTGGGCTGCCCGCCCGCAGGGCCGCAGGCCCGGTGGTGCCGGAATCCCATTGCGGCGCGCGGGTGGCGAAATTGGTAGACGCACCAGGTTTAGGTCCTGACGCCAGCAATGGTGTGGGGGTTCGAGTCCCCCCCCGCGCACCAGCCCCACGGAACCACCGAATTTCCGGTTCGCTTCGGCCAACCGGTCCTTCCCCCTGGAGAACACCATGACCGTGACCGTTGAAACCCTGGAGAAGCTCGAGCGCAAGATCACCCTGACGCTGCCGGCCGACGTGATCCAGAACGAAGTGGCTGCGCGCCTCAAGCGCATCGCCCGCGATGTGAAGATGGACGGTTTCCGTCCCGGCAAGGTACCGATGAACGTGGTGGCCCAGCGCTACGGCTATTCGGTGCACTACGAGGTGATGAACGACAAGGTCGGCGAGGCATTTGCCACCGCCGCCAACGAGGCGCAGCTTCGCGTGGCAGGCCAGCCCCGCATCACCGAGAAGGAAGGCGCGCCCGAAGGGCAGCTGGCCTTCGACGCCGTGTTCGAGGTCTATCCCGAGGTGAAGATCGGTGATCTGGCCACCGCCACCGTCGAGAAGCTCGACGCCACGGTGGACGACGCCGCCATCGACCGCACCCTCGACATCCTGCGCAAGCAGCGCCGCACGTTCGCGCAGCGCGCGCAGGATCAGGCCGCCCAGGACGGCGACCGTGTCACCATCGATTTCGAAGGCAAGATCGATGGCGAGCCCTTCGAAGGCGGCAAGGCGGAAGGCTTCCAGTTCATCGTGGGCGACGGCCAGATGCTCAAGGAGTTCGAAGACGCCGTGCGCGGCATGAAGGGCGGCGAGAGCAAGACCTTCCCGCTGGCTTTCCCGGCCGATTACCACGGCAAGGACGTGGCCGGCAAGACAGCCGACTTCCTGGTCACCGTCAACAAGATCGAGGCGGCCAACCTGCCCGCCGTGGACGAGGCCCTGGCCAAGTCGCTGGGCATTGCCGACGGCACGGTGGAAGGCCTGCGCGCCGACATCCGCCGCAACCTCGAGCGCGAGGTGAAGTTCCGCCTGCAGGCCCGCAACAAGGCGGCCGTGATGGACGCCCTGGTGGCCGTGGCCGAACTCGACCTGCCCAAGTCCGTGGTGCAGTCCGAACTCGACCGCATGGTCGAAGGTGCCCGCGCCGACCTCAAGCAGCGCGGCATCAAGGACGCCGACAAGGCCCCGATCCCGGAAGAGCTGTTCCGCCCGCAGGCCGAGCGCCGTGTGCGGCTGGGTCTGGTGGTGGCCGAACTGGTCAAGGTCAATGAGCTGCACGCCAAACCCGAGCAGATCAAGGCCCACATCGACGAACTGGCGGCTTCCTACGAGAAACCCTCGGAAGTGATTCGCTGGTACCAGAGCGACAACCGCCGCATGGCCGAGGTCGAGGCGATCGTCATCGAGAACAACGTGACCGAGTTCGTGCTCGCCAAGGCCCAGGTGACCCCCAAGGCCGTGACTTTCGACGAGCTGATGGCCCAGGCCTGAGCCCCTCGAATTCCCACCCCGGGAGGGCGGAGCGATCCGCCCTCTTTTTTTTGGCCGCCGCGCCCCCATGTCACGGTGGCGCCTTTCCGTTTCCGGTCCTTGGCCCCACCCACAGTGGCGTCGCCCGCGGTTGGTTACAGTAGGGCCATCGCTTTTCAAACGAGTCGGTCTTTCCCGGAGAAACGCATGAGCGCACTGGACATCCAAGGCCTGGGCATGGTCCCCATGGTCATCGAACAATCGGGTCGCGGCGAACGCGCCTACGACATCTATTCCCGCCTGCTCAAGGAGCGGGTCGTGTTTCTCGTGGGGCCGGTCAACGACCAGTCGGCCAATCTGGTGGTCGCCCAGCTGCTCTTCCTGGAGAGCGAAAACCCCGACAAGGACATTTCGTTCTACATCAACTCCCCCGGCGGATCTGTGAGCGCGGGCATGGCGATCTTCGACACCATGAATTTCGTCAAGCCCGATGTGTCCACGCTGTGCGTGGGCATGGCCGCCAGCATGGGCGCGTTCCTGCTGGCCGCTGGTGCCAAGGGCAAGCGCTTCTCGCTGCCCAACTCCAAGATCATGATTCACCAGCCGCTGGGTGGAACCCAGGGCCAGGCCACCGAAATCGAGATCCACGCCCGCGAGATCCTCAAGACGCGAGAGCAGCTCAACAAGATCCTGGCCGAACGCACCGGTCAGCCGCTCGAGAAGATCGAGCGCGACACCGAACGCGATTACTTCCTCTCGGCGTCCGAATCGGCCGAGTACGGACTGATCGACAAGGTGATCGAGAAGCGGCCGACAGTCGGCTGAGCCCGCGGGGTGGGCGGTGAACCACGGTGTTTGCCCGCCTTTTCCCCGGTTTGGCCCGGTCGACCCTTGAACTATCATTGAACACCGTTTTCCATCCATCCGACCATGGCCGACAAGAAAGCCGCCTCCGGCGAGAAAGCGCTGTACTGCTCCTTCTGCGGCAAGAGCCAGCACGAGGTCAAGAAGCTCATCGCCGGCCCCTCGGTGTTCATCTGCGATGAATGCATCGACCTGTGCAACGACATCATCCGTGACGAGTTGCCAGGCATTGAAGCGGTCAAGTCGTCTGCCGACGACCTGCCGACGCCGGCCCAGCTCAAGTCCAACCTCGACAACTACGTGATCGGGCAGGACAACGCCAAGCGCGCCCTGGCCGTGGCCGTCTACAACCACTACAAGCGGTTGCGCCACAAACAGGCTTCGCGCAAGGAAGACGTCGAACTGGCCAAGAGCAACATCCTGCTGATCGGGCCCACGGGCTCGGGCAAGACTTTGCTGGCACAGACCATGGCGCGCATGCTCAACGTGCCGTTCGTCATGGCCGACGCCACCACGCTCACCGAAGCCGGCTACGTCGGCGAGGACGTCGAGAACATCGTCGCCAAGCTGCTGCAGAGCTGCAACTACGACATCGAGCGCGCCCAGCAGGGCATCGTCTACATCGACGAAATCGACAAGATCACGCGCAAGTCCGACAACCCGTCCATCACCCGCGACGTCTCCGGCGAGGGTGTGCAGCAGGCGCTGCTCAAGCTGGTCGAAGGCACCATGGCCAGCGTGCCGCCCCAGGGCGGGCGCAAGCACCCGAACCAGGATTTTCTGCAGGTCGACACCACCAACATCCTCTTCATTTGTGGCGGGGCCTTTGCCGGCCTCGAAAAGGTGATCGAAGCGCGCACCGAGGCGTCGGGCATCGGCTTCGGGGCCACAGTGCGCAGCAAGCAGCAGCGCAGCGTGACGCAGGTGTTCCGGGAGGTCGAGCCCGAGGACCTGATCAAGTACGGCCTCATCCCGGAACTGGTGGGCCGCCTGCCGGTGATCGCCGCGCTGTCCGAACTCAGCGAAGACGCGCTGGTCGACATCCTGACCCAGCCCCGCAATGCGGTCGTGAAGCAGTTTGCCCGCCTGTTGTCCATGGAGGGCGCCGAACTCGAGGTGCGGCCGGCCGCGCTGAAGGCCATCGCACGCAAGGCGCTGGCGCGCAAGACTGGTGCCCGCGGTCTGCGCTCCATCCTTGAGAACGCGCTGATCGACACCATGTTCGAACTGCCGGGCTTGAGCAATGTCGAGAAGGTCGTGGTCGATGAATCGACCATCGACGAGAACAAGCCGCCTTTGCTGGTGTACCGAGAGGCCGCCAAGCAGGCGTGAAGCCACCGCCGCTGCGCCCAAGGGCAGCGCCGCCGGTGCCGTGGTCGAGACCCACGGCACCACTCCCAGATACCTGAGCCATCGAGGTCGACATGTCAGGACAAACCCCACTGCCCAGCACCCCCATCGAGCTGCCGCTGCTGCCGCTTCGCGATGTGGTCGTGTTTCCGCACATGGTCATCCCGCTGTTCGTGGGACGCCCCAAGAGCATCAAGGCCCTGGAGGCCGCGATGGAGGGCGAGCGCCGCATCATGCTGGTGGCCCAGAAAGCGGCCGCCAAGGACGAACCGTCGGTCAGCGACATGTTCGAGATGGGCTGCGTGGCCACCATCCTGCAGATGCTCAAGCTGCCCGATGGCACCGTGAAGGTGCTGGTTGAGGGCGTGCAGCGGGCCAAGGTGCTGTCCATCAACGACGGCGAGACCCACTTCGTGGCCAACGTGTCGCCGATCGATCCGGGTCAGGAGCGCGCAGATTCGCCGCCGAACGAGCTCGAGGCGCTTCGCCGCGCCGTGATGCAGCAGTTCGACCAGTACGTCAAGCTCAACAAGAAGATTCCGTCGGAGATCCTCACCTCGATCTCCAGCATCGACGACCCCGGCCGCCTTGCCGACACCATCGCCGCCCACCTGCCGCTCAAGCTGGAAAGCAAGCAGGTGGTGCTGGACCTCGATCCGGTCGTCAAGCGCCTGGAGAACCTGTTCGAGCAGCTCGAGCGCGAGGTCGACATCCTCAACGTCGACAAGAAGATCCGTGGCCGCGTGAAGCGCCAGATGGAAAAGAACCAGCGCGACTTCTACCTCAACGAGCAGGTCAAGGCGATCCAGAAGGAGCTCGGCGAAGGCGAAGAGGGCGCCGACATCGAGGAAATCGAGAAGAAGATCAAGGCCGCCCGCATGCCGGCCGAGGCCCGCAAGAAGGCCGAGGGCGAGCTCAAGAAGCTCAAGCTCATGTCGCCCATGTCGGCCGAAGCGACCGTGGTGCGCAACTACATCGACGTGCTGGTGGGCCTGCCCTGGAGCAAGAGGACCAAGATCAAGCACGACCTGGCGTACGCCGAAGAGGTGCTCAACGCCGATCATTACGGCCTCGAGAAGGTCAAGGACCGCATCCTCGAATACCTCGCGGTGCAGCAGCGCGTCGACAAGGTCAAGGCGCCCATCCTCTGCCTCGTGGGCCCTCCGGGTGTGGGCAAGACCTCGCTGGGCCAGTCGGTGGCCAAGGCCACCGGGCGCAAGTACGTCCGCATGGCGCTGGGCGGCATGCGCGACGAGGCCGAAATCCGCGGCCATCGCCGCACCTACATCGGTGCCATGCCCGGCAAGGTGCTGCAGAGCCTGAACAAGGTCGGCACGCGCAACCCGCTGTTCCTGCTCGACGAGATCGACAAGCTCGGCACCGACTTCCGGGGCGATCCGTCGAGTGCCCTGCTCGAGGTGCTCGACCCCGAGCAGAACCACACCTTCGGTGACCATTACGTCGAGGTCGATTTCGACCTGTCCGACGTGATGTTCGTGGCCACCTCGAACTCGATGAACATTCCGCCGGCGCTGCTCGACCGGATGGAAGTGATCCGACTTTCCGGGTACACCGAGGACGAGAAGACCAACATCGCGGTGCGCTACCTGCTCCCCAAGCAGCTCAAGAACAACGGCATCAAGGAAGGCGAACTCGACGTTCGCGAGGACGCCGTGCGCGACATCGTTCGGTACTACACGCGTGAAGCCGGTGTGCGTTCGCTCGAGCGCGAGCTGTCCAAGATCTGCCGCAAGGTGGTCAAGGGCCTATTGCTCAAGAAGCTCACGCCCACCGTGGTGGTCAGCGCCGAGAACCTGAGCGAGTTCCTGGGTGTGCGCAAGTACAACTACGGCCGCGCCGAACAGCAGAACCAGGTGGGCCAGGTGGTCGGCCTGGCGTGGACGGAAGTGGGCGGCGACCTGCTGACGATCGAAGTCGCGATCATGCCGGGCAAGGGCGCCACCACGCGCACCGGTTCGCTGGGCGATGTCATGAAGGAGTCGGTCGAGGCCGCACGCACGGTGGTGCGCAGCCGCGCCCGCATGCTCGGCATCAAGGACGAGATGTTCGACAAACGCGACATCCACATCCACGTGCCCGATGGCGCTACGCCCAAGGACGGCCCCAGTGCGGGTGCCGCCATGACGACGGCGCTGGTCTCTTCGCTCACCGGCATTCCGGTGCGGGCCGACGTCGCCATGACCGGGGAAATCACCCTGCGTGGCGAGGTGACGGCGATTGGTGGCCTGAAGGAAAAGCTGCTGGCGGCGCTGCGCGGCGGCATCAAGACGGTGATCATTCCCGAAGAGAACGTGAAGGACCTGGCCGAGATTCCGGACAACGTGAAACAGGGCCTGGAGATCATCCCGGTCAAGTGGATCGACAAGGTTCTGGCGGTGGCGTTGGAACGTCAGCCCGTGCCCCTCACCGACGAAGAAGTGGCTGCCCAGGTCGCTGCGGCGTCGGTGCGCACGCCCTCGACGGAAAGCGACGCGGTCAAGCACTGAAAAGTGCGGGTGGCTTGAGAAGCCCGCATTTTTTGCGCTATACTCTTGGCTTCAGCAGAACACAACGGTCAACGCCTTGTTTCTCTGAAAAACATGCGGGAATAGCTCAGTTGGTAGAGCGCAACCTTGCCAAGGTTGAGGTCGCGAGTTCGAATCTCGTTTCCCGCTCCAGATTCGCAAAAGGGAAGCTCGGCTTCCCTTTTTTGTCGATTGCCTCCAACGGCGCGTTAGCAAAGCGGTTATGCAACGGATTGCAAATCCGTCTAGGGCGGTTCGACTCCGCCACGCGCCTCCACCTCCACGCCAGACCCCGTCCGCCCAGCGCTGTCGGGGTTTGCGTTTTTCACCTGCGACAATGCCCTGGCCGGTTGCGGCCTCGATGGTGAAATTGGTAGACACAGCGGACTTAAACTCCGCCGCTTTCCCGAAAGGGGGCGTACCGGTTCGACCCCGGTTCGAGGCACCACTCGCCGGGTCAGCGCCGGCCATGCCGCAGGAGTGAATTCATGAGCAGACCAGACGAAACCCCCTTCGAAATCCACGTCCACGGCGATGTTCCGTTGCGCGATGACGTGGTCTACGAGCAGATCCAGGAGGCGCTCAAGCCCCTGTGGCAGTACGCGGGTGGGCGTTCGCTGGCCGCGGCGGCCGAGAGCAGCTACGAAGACGAGCTCGGCATCCGTTTCGACGCCGAAAGCCACACCCTGCAGATCTGCTGGACCGTCAATGGCGATGAAGACTTTCGCCAGGCGGTCGAGGACGCGTGCATGGGGCTCAACGAGATCGCCTCGGCCGGTGCGCCGCTCGAAGTGTCCTTCTACGACACCGAGTTCGACGAAGAAGACGACAGCGCCCAGGAAGAGGCGCGCGACGACTTCCTGATGTGCTTCGTGGGGCCCACCCCGGCGGCCATCATGCAGGTGCAGCGCGACTTGCTGGTGCAGGACGTGGTCCAGGTCATGGAGCGCCACTTCGACGCTGCCGAACTCGGCGAGGTCGTGGCCTCGATCGACAAGCTGTTCACCCAGCGCTTCGATGCGCTGGTGAGTTCGATGCAGCTGGGCAAGCCACCGCGCGGCCACGGGCCCTCGGGCCATGGCGGTCCGCGAAAACCCCGCCACCTCCACTGACCTCGGGCGCCCGTCACGGCGGCGCCGGCCGCAGCCACTAGACTGCGGCGCTGGCGCGCACCCATGCGCGCGGGAGTGTGCATGGCCTTCTTTTCCACCGATGCCCTCAACCCCGGCGTGCGCAAGCGCGAGGTGTTCGGCTGGGCCATGTACGACTTTGCCAACTCCGGCTACACCACGGTCGTGCTGACGGCCGTGTTCGCGGCGTACTTCGTCGGGGCCGTGGCCAGCGGCGCCGAATGGGCGACCTTTGCCTGGACGGCAGCCCTGAGCGTGTCGCACCTGATCGTCATGTTCACCATGCCGGCCTTGGGTGCCTGGGCCGACCGCCACGCCGGCAAGAAGCGCCTGCTGTGGATGACCACGCTGGGCTGCGTGACGGCCACCGCCGCCCTGGCCTGGGTGCAACCCGGCGCGGTGGTGCTGGGCGTTGTCCTGATCATCGTGTCCAATGTGTTCTTTGCCTGGGGCGAATCGGTGATCTCGGCGTTTCTCCCCGAGATCGCCCGGCCACAGGCCATGGGCCGGGTGAGCGGCTGGGGCTGGAGCCTGGGCTACGTCGGTGGCATGCTGGCCCTCGGCCTTTGCCTGGCCTATGTGTTGCGGGCGCAGGCCCAGGGCAAGACCGCTGCCGAGTTCGTGCCCGTGACCATGCTGATCACGGCGGTCCTGTTCGCCGTGGCATCGGTCTTCACCCTGTCCTTGCTCCGCGAGCGGGCCAGCCCGTCGATCGACCCCGGACCGGGCGGCTTGCGCGCCTCGCTGGTGCGGCTCCGGCAAACCTGGGGCCAGGCGCGGCATTACCGCGACTTCATGTGGCTGCTGGCCTGCGCCGCGGCCTACCAGGGTGGCGTGGCGGTGGCGATCGCGCTGGCTGCCATCTATGCCGAACAGGTGATCGGGTTCCAGCCTCAGGAGACCATGGTCCTGATCTTCGTCCTCAACCTGGCCGCCATGGTGGGCGCCTTCGGGTTCGGTTACGGGCAGGACCGGCTGGGTCACAAGCTGGCGCTGGGCGTGACGCTGGTGGGCTGGATCGCCACCTGCGTGATTGCCGCGCTCAGCCAGAGCAAGGCCGAGTTCTGGTGGGCCGCGGTGATTGCGGGACTGTGCATGGGGTCGAGCCAGTCGGCCGGGCGCGCCATGGCCGGCATGCTGGCCCCGCCGGCCCGGCTGGCCGAGTTCTATGGACTCTGGACATTCGCCACCCGCGTGGCGAGCATCGTCGGGCCGCTCACCTACGGTGCCATCACCTGGGCCACGGGTGGCGATCAGCGCACCGCGATCCTGTCGACCGCGGTGATGTTCGTGATCGGCCTCGGCCTGCTGCTGCCGGTCAACATGCAGCGCGGCCGCGAGGCCGCCCTGCAGGACCCGGTGGCACGCCAACCTGCTCAGTAATCGAGCATGCGGGGCAGACCCTTGGCCTGCTCGATCCAGCCGGCGACCTCGGTTTCGGTCGGCAAGCGGCGCACCAGGCTTTTCGCCGCATTGGCCTCGGCCATGGCCTTGGTCAGGTTGTCCGCGCGGCGCGTGGCGAGTTCGGGCACCGTGTCCACCCCGGCGGCCTCAAGCAGTTCGGCGTACTCCGAGCCGATGCCCTTGACCCGGTACAGGTCGACCATGTTGGCGAACTTGAGCACCTGTTTTTCGCTGAGGCCGGTCTTGGTCGCCAACGCCTTGCGCATGGCGGGGGTCTTGGCCTGGCCCAGCAAGCCGTCTGTGTCCTTGATGCCGGCGGTGGCCAGCTTGCTACCGGTCGCTTCGCCAATGCCTTCGACGTCGGTGATCTTCTTGTTGGCCATGGGGTGAGGTCCTTTCCTGGGTGGATCTTTCCTGGGTGGATGTCTGGCAGCCCGTCGGGGTTGCCAGAACACTGTACCCAAGCGCGCCGCGGCGCGCCACAGGATTCATGCGCGGTCCGGGGGCAGCGCACGGACAGGAAGGGTCATGTCCAGCCAGCGCCGGGTGGCCTCACCGAGACGGGCGCCGGTGCCGGTGCTCAGCAAGGTGGTGCTCCCCGTGCCGGTGACCGCGCCCGCTTGCAGCAGCGCCTGCGTGCGTCGGGCCACCGCCTCGGCCGGGTCGATGAGGGTCAGGCCTTCACCGGCTTCCCAGTGGCGCGCGGCCAGGGGGTAGTGCGTGCAACCCAGCACCAGCGTGTCCAGCGAGGGTGCGCGGTCCCGGATGGCGCCAAGGTAGTTGTTGCAGAGCATCGCCACGCGGTTCTCGTCGCCGGATTCAATGGCCTCGGCCAGGCCGTCGCAGGGCTGTTCGATCAACCGGCTCGATGCGGGCGCTTCGTCGAGACAGCTGGCCCGCAGGCGCGCGTAGCGCTCGCTGGACAGCGTGGCCCGGGTGGCGACCACGCCCACCTGGCCCGACATCGACTGGCGCAGCGCCGGCCGCAGGGCCGGTTCGATGCCCACGAAGGGCAGGGTGGGGTGCGACCGCCGCAGATCGTCGATGGCGACCGCCGTGGCGGTGTTGCACGCCACCACCATGGCGTCGAGCGGGTGCCGACGATGCAGTGCATTCACCATCGCAGTGATGCGCTCGCGCAGCACCGTGGCGTCGCGCTCTCCGTACGGCGCCATGGCCTCATCGGCCAGGTAGATGAAGTGTGCGCCCGGCAGTGCCATGCGCAGCGCGCGCAGCACGCTCAGCCCGCCAACGCCGCTGTCGAAGACGCCGACGACGGGCGCAGGCTTCAAGCGCTGGCGACCGCGATGCCCTTGAACTCGCCCGACGCGATGCGCTGGCTCCATTCGGCCGGGCCGGTGATGTGGGCGCTGGTGCCGCCCGCGTCCACCGCCACCGTCACCGGCATGTCGACCACATCGAATTCGTAGATGGCCTCCATGCCCAGGTCTTCAAAGCCCACCACGCGGGCCTGCTTGATGGCCTTGGACACCAGGTACGCTGCACCGCCCACCGCCATCAGGTAGGCGCTCTTGTGCTGCTTGATGGACTCGATCGCCACCGGACCGCGCTCGGCCTTGCCGATCATGGCGATCAGACCGGTCTGGCTGAGCATCATGTCGGTGAACTTGTCCATGCGGGTGGCGGTGGTGGGGCCGGCGGGGCCCACCACTTCGTCGCGAACCGGATCGACCGGTCCCACGTAGTAGATGACGCGGTTGGTGAAGTCGACGGGGAGCTTCTCGCCCTTGGCCAGCATGTCCTGGATGCGCTTGTGCGCAGCGTCGCGGCCGGTCAGCATCTTGCCGTTGAGCAGCAGCGTGTCGCCGGGTTTCCAGCTGGCCACTTCTTCTTTGGTGAGGGTGTTCAGGTCGACCCGCTTGCTTTTCTGCGCGTCGGGTTCCCAATTGACGTTCGGCCACAGGTCGAGGCTGGGCGCGTCGAGGTAGACCGGACCGCTGCCGTCGAGCACGAAGTGGGCGTGGCGCGTGGCCGCGCAGTTGGGGATCATGGCCACAGGTTTGCTGGCCGCGTGGGTGGGGTACATGGCGATCTTGACGTCGAGCACGGTCGTCAGCCCGCCCAGGCCCTGCGCACCGATGCCCAGTGCGTTCACCTTCTCGTACAACTCGAGTCGCAGTTCATCCACCTGCGAGAGCTTTTCGCCCTTGGCGGCGCGGGTCTGCAGCTCGTACATGTCGATGTCTTCCATGAGCGACTGCTTGGCCAGCAGCATGGCCTTTTCGGCCGTGCCGCCGATGCCGATGCCCAGCATGCCCGGCGGGCACCAGCCCGCACCCATGGTGGGCACGGTTTTCAGCACCCAGTCGACCAGCGAGTCGCTCGGGTTGAGCATGACGAACTTGGTCTTGTTCTCGCTGCCGCCGCCCTTGGCCGCCACCGTCACGTCGACGGTGTTGCCCGGCACGATCTCGGTGAAGATGACCGCAGGGGTGTTGTCCTTGGTGTTCTTGCGCGCGAAGTGCGGGTCGGCGACCACGCTGGCGCGCAGCTTGTTGTCGGCGTGGTTGTAGCCGCGCCGAACGCCTTCGTTCACGGCGTCCTCCAGGCTGCCGCTGAAGCCCTCGAGCCGCACGTCCATGCCGATCTTCAGGAACACGTTGACGATGCCGGTGTCCTGGCAGATCGGGCGGTGACCGGTGGCGCTCATGCGGCTGTTGGTCAGGATCTGCGCAATGGCGTCCTTGGCGGCCGCGCTTTGCTCGCGCTCGTAGGCGCGCGCCAGGTGGGCAATGTAGTCGGCCGGGTGGTAGTAGCTGATGAACTGCAGCGCGCCGGCGATGGAGTCGATGAGGTCGTTCTGGCGGATGGTCGTGGGCATGGTGATTCTCGCGGGGCGTCAATGCTTGGCGGGGTTGCTCATCAGGCGGTCGGCCAGGGCGATGGCCAGCGCGCTGAACAGGAAGGCGATATGGATGATGGTCTGCCACATCAGCACCTTCTCGTCGTAGTTGGCGGCGTTGATGAAGGTCTTGAGCAGGTGGATGGAGCTGATGCCGATGATGGCGGTGGCCAGCTTGACCTTGAGCACGCTGGCGTTGACGTGGCTCAGCCATTCGGGCTGGTCGGGGTGGTTCTCCAGGTGCATGCGGCTGACGAAGGTTTCGTAGCCGCCCACGATGACCATGATCAGCAGGTTGGAAATCATGACCACGTCGATCAGGGCCAGCACCACCAGCATGATGATGGTTTCGTTCAGTCCGGTGAGCTGCAGATCGCTCTTGTAGCCGATGCTGGTGACCAGCTTGTTCAGGGCCACCTCGCTGCCGAACGCCGCCTCGATGAGGTGCACCAGCTCGACCCAGAAATGGAAGACGTAAATGGCTTGCGCCGCGATCAGGCCGATGTAGAGCGGCAGCTGGAGCCAGCGGCTGGCAAAAATCAGGTTCGGGAGCGGGCGGATGGGCCCGGCGACTTTGACGGGGTCGGTCATGGCAACGCAGAATGGAGCGGCTTTCCGGCGGCGCCGCGGTGTCGGGATTGTAGAAGCCCGGCCTGTGTCAGTTCGCCGTAAGTGCCCTTTCGCACAGTGCCGCCGGCACCGTTTTTCCAAAACACCCGAGGAGACAACCGCATGTCAGCGCCTTCGTCGTCGATCGAGTCCGTCCTGGTCGAGAACCGCGTCTTCGAGCCCAGCGCAGCCGGGGTGGCCGCCGCCCGGGTGTCCGGCATGCCGGCTTATGAGGCGTTGTGCGCCGAAGCAGACCGCGATCCGCAGGGTTTCTGGGGCCGCCAGGCCCGTGAGCAGATCGGTTGGACCAAGCCTTTCACCCAGGTCCTCGACGAAAGCAACAAGCCTTTCTACCGCTGGTTCGCCGACGGCGAGCTGAACGCGTCGTGGAACTGCCTGGACCGCCACATGGGCACGCCGGTCGAAAACAAGACCGCGATCGTGTTCGAAGCCGACGACGGGGCCGTGACCCGCGTGACCTACAAGGAGTTGCTGGCCCGGGTGTCGCAGTTCGCCAATGCCCTCAAGTCGCGCGGCGTGAAACAGGGCGACCGGGTGGTGATCTACATGCCCATGACCATCGAAGGCGTGGTGGCGATGCAGGCCTGCGCCCGCATTGGCGCCACCCACAGCGTGGTGTTCGGCGGTTTCTCCGCCAAGGCGCTGCAGGAGCGCATCCAGGACGCCGGCGCCGTGGCCGTGATCACCGCCAATTTCCAGATGCGGGGCGGCAAGGAACTGCCGCTCAAGGCGATCGTCGACGAAGGCATCGCCATGGGCGGCTGCGAGTCGATCAAGAACGTCATCGTCTACCAGCGCACCCCGACGGCCTGCAACATGGTGGCCGGGCGCGACACCCTTTGGCAGGACGCCGTCGCCGGTCAGTCCACCGACTGTCCGGCCACCCCGGTGGGCGCCGAGCACCCGCTGTTCATCCTCTACACCTCGGGTTCCACCGGCAAGCCCAAGGGCGTTCAGCACAGCACCGGCGGCTATCTGCTGTGGGCGAAACTCACCATGCTTTGGACGTTCGATCTGCGCCCGGAGGACATCTTCTGGTGCACCGCCGACATCGGCTGGATCACCGGTCACACCTATGTGGCCTACGGCCCGCTGGCGGCTGGCGCCACCCAGATCGTGTTCGAAGGTGTGCCCACCTACCCGAACGCGGGGCGCTTCTGGCAGATGATCGAGAAGCACAAGTGCACGATCTTCTACACCGCGCCCACCGCCATCCGTTCGCTGATCAAGGCGGCCGAGGCCGACGAGAAAGTGCACCCTGCACGGTCGGACCTGTCCAGCCTGCGCATCCTCGGTTCGGTGGGTGAGCCGATCAACCCCGAGGCCTGGATGTGGTACCACAAGCACGTGGGCGGCGAGCGTTGCCCCATCGTGGACACGTTCTGGCAGACCGAGACCGGCGGCCATGTGATCACGCCGCTGCCCGGGGCAACGCCGCTGGTGCCCGGTTCGTGCACGCTGCCGCTGCCCGGCATCGCCGCGGCCATCGTCGACGAGCAGGGCAACGACGTGCCCAACGGCGCGGGCGGCATCCTGGTCATCAAGCGCCCCTGGCCGTCCATGATCCGCACCATCTGGGGCGATCCGGAACGCTTCAAGAAGAGCTACTTCCCCGAAGAGCTCAAGGGCTTCTACCTGGCGGGCGACGGCGCCGTGCGCAGCGCCGATCGAGGTTATTTCCGCATCACCGGTCGCATCGACGACGTGCTCAACGTGTCTGGCCACCGCATGGGCACGATGGAGATCGAATCGGCGCTGGTGGCCAAGACCGATCTGGTGGCCGAAGCGGCGGTGGTGGGGCGCCCCGACGACGTGACCGGCGAGGCCATCGTGGCGTTCGTGGTGCTCAAGCGCTCGCGCCCCACCGGCGATGAGGCCAAGGCCATTGCCAAACAGCTGCGCGACTGGGTGGGCAAGGAAATCGGCCCGATCGCCAAGCCCAAGGACATCCGCTTCGGCGACAACCTGCCCAAGACCCGCAGCGGGAAGATCATGCGGCGCCTGCTGCGCGCCATCGCCAAGGGCGAGGCCATCACCCAGGACGTGTCGACGCTGGAGAACCCGGCCATCCTCGACCAGTTGTCGCAAAACAACTGAACCGCGCGGCGCCGCCGCGCCAGCCCATGAAAAAAGCCCGCTGGATTCCAGCGGGCTTTTTGTTCGAGGGGCCTTGGTCTTACTTCTGACCCAGGATCCAGGCCGCCAGTTTCCTGGCGTCGGCGTCGTTCACCTGCGGGTTGGCGGGCATGGGAATGGCGCCCCACACGCCGGAGCCGCCCTTCATGATCTTGGTGGCCAGCATGTCGACGGCCTTGGCGTCGCCAGCGTACTTCTTGGCCACGTCCTTGTAGGAAGGGCCGACCAGCTTCTTGTCGACCGCGTGGCAGGCCATGCAGTTCTTGGACTTGGCCAGGGCGTCGTCGGCCAGGGCGGGCGCCGACAGGGTGGTCACGGCAGCCATAATCAGGAGCGCACGTTTCATGGGATGAATGTCCTTTGGAATGTCGGGGGGACGACGGGGCTGATTTTATCGGTCACCTTGCGTTGTCCAGCCCATATCGGATTTTCTTTGCCGGAATTTACCGGTGCTTTACCGGAGGCTGTGATGTATTTGCTGGGTCTGGGCATCGTGCTGTTGCTGATGAAGTACCTCGAGGTCGATCCGGTCGCCGCGTGGTCCTGGTGGACCGTGCTGGCCCCGTTCGGTCTGGCTGCCGTGTGGTGGGTGTGGGCGGACATGTCCGGCTACACCAAGCGCAAGGCCATGGAGAAGATGGACCAGAAGAAGAAGGACCGCATCGAGAAACAGCGCGAAGCCCTGGGCATGAAGCCGGGCAAGCGCCGCTGAGCTGGCGCCCACCCGACCGCCCGCGCGTCAGAAGTTGTCGAGCACGGCGCCCTTGCTGGCGCTCGATGCGTTGAAGGCGAACTTGGCCTGCACGCCACGCGTGTAGCGCGGGGCCGGCGCCTTCCAGCTCGCCCGGCGGCGTGCCAGTTCGTCGGCCGGCACGTTCAGCTCCAGCTTGAGCTGGTGCGCGTCGATGGTGATCGCATCGCCTTCGTGCACCAGCGCGATGTTGCCGCCGGCGGCGGCCTCGGGCGCCACGTGCCCCACCACCATGCCCCAGGTGCCGCCGCTGAACCGGCCGTCGGTGATGAGTCCGACGCTCTCGCCCAGCCCGGCACCGATCAGGGCGCCGGTGGGTGCCAGCATTTCGGGCATGCCGGGGCCGCCCTTGGGGCCCAGGTAGCGCAGCACCATCACGTCGCCGGCCTTGATCTTCCCGTCCAGAATGGCCTGCAGCGCCGACTGCTCGTCGTCGAACACCCGGGCCGGACCGGTGATCACCGGATTCTTCAGACCGGTGATCTTGGCCACCGCGCCCTCCGGCGACAGGTTGCCCTTCAGGATGGCCAGGTGGCCGTGCTCGTACATCGGTTGGTCGATCGGCCGGATCACATCCTGGTCAGGGCGGGGTGCGTCCGGCACGTCCTTCAGCACCTCGGCGATCGTCTGGCCGCTGATGGTGAGGCAGTCGCCGTGCAGCAGCCCGGCCTTGAGCAGGATCTTCATGACCTGCGGGATGCCGCCGGCGCGGTGCAGGTCGACCGCCAGGTACTTGCCGCTGGGCTTGAGGTCGCACAGCACGGGCGTGCGCTGGCGAATGCGCTCGAAGTCGTCGATGGTCCACTCGACCTCGGCGGCGTGCGCAATGGCCAGGAAGTGCAGCACCGCGTTGGTGGAGCCACCGGTGGCCATGATCACCGCCACCGCGTTCTCGATCGCCTTCTTCGTGACGATGTCGCGCGGCTTGATGCCCTTGCGGATGGCCTCGAGCAGCACCTTGGCCGACTCCTTGGCCGAATTCATCTTCTCGTCGTGCGGGTTGGCCATGGTGGACGAGTAGGGCAGGGAAATGCCCAGCGCCTCGAAGGCCGACGACATGGTGTTGGCGGTGTACATGCCGCCGCACGATCCCGTGCCCGGAATGGCGTGCTGCTCGATGTCCTTGAGCTCCTGGTCGCTGATCTTGCCCGCCGCGTTCTGGCCCACGGCCTCGAACACGCTGACGATGTTGAGGTCCTGGTCTTTCCATCGGCCCGGCAGGATGGTTCCGCCGTAGACGTAGATGGCCGGCACGTTGGCGCGCAGCATGCCCATCAGGCCGCCCGGCATGTTCTTGTCGCAGCCACCCACCACGACCACGCCGTCCATCCACTGGCCCTGAACGCAGGTCTCGATGCAGTCGGCAATCACCTCGCGGCTCACCAGCGAGTACTTCATGCCCTCGGTGCCCATGGCCATGCCGTCTGAAATGGTGGGCGTGCCGAAGATCTGGGGATTGCCGCCGGCCTCGCGAATGCCCTCCACCGCGGCGTCGGCCAGTTTCTGCAGGCCCGAGTTGCAGGGGGTGATCGTGCTGTGGCCGTTGGCCACGCCCACCATGGGCTTGCCGAAGTCGGTTTCCTGGTAGCCCATGCCGTAGTACATGGAGCGGTTGGGTGCGCGCGACTTGCCTTGGGTGATGTTGTCGCTGCGCAGTGGGATGATCCGTTTGGGGTCCTGGGCCATGGTGTCTCGCTCGTGGGTGGGGTCGGAAAACCCCGCAGTATGCGTCAGCAGGGCCGGGTCTTCCAATCCGATCGGGGCCACCGATTGATATGCTGGGCTTATGAGAGATCCTTCCAACCTGTCTCGTGGCGAATGGCGCCAATGGCGCCAGTTTTCAATGCTGGCCGAGGAACTTCACTTCGGTCGCGCCGCAGCCCGGCTGCACATGACGCAGCCTGCGCTGACCCAGGCGATCGCCTCTCTCGAGTCCGCCCTGGGCGTGCGCCTGTTCGATCGCAGCCGCCGCGCGGTGGCGCTGAGCGTGGCCGGTGCGGCCCTGCTGCCCGAGGTGCATGAACTGCTTCGACGGGCCGAGGCCCTGCCGGCGATCGCCCGATCGGCTGCCCAGGGCGAGACCGGCCAGCTGCGGATCGCCTTCGTGTCGCCCGCCGGCTATGCCTTGCTGCCAGGCTGGGTGCGCGCCTTTCGGGATCGCTGGCCGAGGGTGGCGCTGGAGCTGGTCGAGGCCACCAGCGACGTGCAGCGCGACTGGCTGGCCCGCGGCGAGATCGACGCCGGTTTTCTGCTGCATGCCCCCGGCAGTGAGCTGCCCGGCCTGCAGCGGCGTTCGTTGGCCAGCGAACCGCTGGTGCTGGCCCTGCCCGACAGCCATCCCCTGGCCGGGCGCGCCCGTCCCGGGCTGCGGGCCGTGGTGAAGGAACCGCTGGTGATGTTTCCGCGCCGCATCCTGCCTGAGGTGTTCGACGGTCTGGCGGCGCTGTACCGCGCCAACGGCACCGAGCCTCCGGTGGCGCAGGAGGCGATCCAGATGCAGACCATCGTCAACCTGGTGTCGGCCGGGCTTGGGGTGGCGTGGGTGCTGCAAAGCGTGCGGCAGTTCCAGCGCCCCGGGGTGGTGTACCGGTCGGTCGCCATGCCGCCGGGGTGGGTGGTGCCCCGTTGCGAGACCAGCCTGGTCTGGCGCGATGGCGGCGCCAGCCCGGTGCTGCAACGGTTCATCGACGCTGGCCGGGCACAATGAGCGCATGCTGCAACATCCCCAGATCGATCCCGTGGCCCTGCAGATCGGGCCCCTGGCCATCCACTGGTACGGCCTGACCTACCTGGCGGCCTTCGGCCTGTTCCTCTGGCTGGCGCGCCTGCGCCTGCGCCACGAGCCTTTTGCCAGTATCTCCACCCCGCGCGCGTGGGAAAAGCGCGATGTCGAGGACATCCTGTTCCTTGGCGTGCTCGGCGTCGTCGCCGGCGGGCGCATCGGCTACTGCCTGTTCTACCAGCCGGCCTACTACCTTCAGCACCCGCTCGAGGTGTTCTTCGTGTGGCAGGGGGGCATGAGCTTTCATGGCGGCCTGATCGGGGTGATCGTGGCGCAATGGTGGTACGCGCGCAGCCGCGGCCGGCCTTTCCTGCAGGTCATGGATTTCATCGCGCCCTGCGTGCCCACCGGCCTGGCGGCAGGCCGGGTGGGCAATTTCATCAATGGCGAGCTGTGGGGCAGGGTGGCCGACCCGACGCTGCCGTGGGGCATGGTGTTCCGCGGTGCCGGCGACCTGCCGCGGCACCCGTCGCAGGTGTACCAGTTCCTGCTGGAAGGCCTGCTGCTGTTCGCGCTGCTGTGGCTCTATGCGCGCCACCGCCGCGCGCCAGGGCAGGTGGGGGCGGCCTTCGTGTTCGGTTACGGCGTCATGCGCTTTGTGGCCGAGTACTTCCGCGAGCCCGACGCGCACCTGGGCCTGCTCGCCTTCGGGCTGAGCATGGGGCAATGGCTGTGCGTGCCGATGATCGTGGGCGGCGCCGGTCTGTGGTGGTGGTTCGGCCAGCGCGCCCGCAAACCCGCCAGCCAGAACTGAACCTGCCGATGCCGTTGGTCGGTGCACCGGGTTTACCCGGGCGCCCACCGCCGTCAGGCGCATCAGAATTATCTGTAATTACAGGTAATCACCCATGCGCCTGGTGCCCAACTCCCTGCACGACGAAGTGGCCTCGAAGCTGCGGGATCGCATCTTTGCCGGCGAACTGGCCCCGGGCAGCTTTCTCGACGAGCCGGCGCTGTGTGCCGAGCTGGGCATCTCCCGCACGCCGCTGCGCGAGGCGCTCAAGGTGCTCACGGCCGAAGGCCTGCTGCGGCACGAACCCCGCCGCGGCTGTTTCGTGGCCGAGATCACCGAGCGCGATCTGGACGAAATCTTCCCCGTGATCGCGCTGCTGGAAGGTCGCTGCGCCTTCGAGGCGGCCAGCCGTGCGAGCGATGCCGATCTGGCGGCACTGGAGCACCTGCACGACCGCCTCAATCGCGCCGCCAAGGCCCGGCGAATCAACGATTACTACGCCGCCAACTTCGCCATTCACGAAGCCATCATCACGCTGGCCGACAACCGCTGGCTGGCCCAGGTGATCGGCGATCTGCGCAAGATCCTCAAGCTGGCGCGGCTGCAGCAGTTGCATGCGCCGGGCAGGCTCGAACAAAGCCTGTCCGAGCACATGGCGGTGTTTGCCGCCCTCAAGGCGCGCGATGCCGAAGGGGCTGAAGCCGCCATGCGCACGCACCTCACGCGCCAACGCGTCGCCCTGCGCGAACTCGCGCGCCAGCAGAAGTCGAGGCTGACGGCATGAACACCGGGCAATGGATTGCCGAGCGGGTGACCAGGCTGCGGCCTGCGCCCACGGGCGCCCGGTCCACCGACGAGCGCCTGAAGGCGCGGCTGCGCCAGCCCGACGAGGCGCTGTCGCCGCGCCAGCTGCGCCAGCGGCTCGATGAGCTCAAGGCGGTGGTCGACCCCCTGGTGAGCGAGGTGGAAGGCGGGCGGCGTGCGCAAGGTGTGATGGACTGGTACGCCAAGGCCGCCCCGGGCGAGCGCCACGACCTCTGGTTGCTGATGAGCGAGCGCTTCATGGCGGACCCGCAAAAGGTGAAGAAGGCGCAGGGCGAATACCTGTCGGCGGTGGGCACGCCGGACGAGGCCGCCGCCGAGGTCCGGTACCGGCGCGCCACGGTCTCTCCGCGCCGGCGGCTTCTGCAGCGGTTCAGCGCCCACCCGGGCGGCATCCGCTTCCTGGTCGACCTGCGCGCCGAACTTCAAACCGCCTTGCGCCACGACGCACGGCTGCAGGCCCTCGATGTCGAGATGGAGTACATGTTCTCCACCTGGTTCGACGTCGGTTTCCTCGAGCTCCGGCGCATCAGCTGGGACTCGCCTGCGTCGCTGGTGGAGAAGCTGATCCAGTACGAGGCGGTGCACGACATCCGCAGCTGGGCCGACGTGAAGAACCGCCTGGACAGTGACCGTCGGTGCTACGGGTTCTTCCACCCCAGCCTGCCCGGCGAGCCGCTGATCTTCGTCGAGGTCGCGCTCGTCAACGAGATGGCGGGCAGCATCACCCCCTTGCTCGACGAGTCGGCCGCCCCGGTGGACCTCTCGCGAGCCACCACCGCCATCTTCTATTCCATCAGCAACACCCAGGTGGGCCTGCGCGGCGTGAGCTTTGGCGACTCGCTGATCAAGCATGTCGTGGACACGCTGAAGGCCGAGTTTCCGCGCCTGCGCACCTTCGCCACCCTGTCGCCGATTCCCGGCCTGCGCGCATGGCTGGGCAAGAACGCCCCCGCCGACCTGCTCAAGGCCTGGGAGAACCACGCCGCGCTCGACCCCGATTCGTCCGATGGAACGGCCCTGATGCAATGGACCGCCCGCTACCTGGGCCGCGAACTGCGCGACGGCAAGCCGATCGACCCGGTGGCGCGGTTCCACCTGGGCAATGGCGCGCGTGTGGAGCACCTGCACTGGGCCGCCGACCCTTCGGTCAAGGGCAGCCGACAGTCTTACGGGCTGATGGTCAACTACCTCTACGACCTGCGGCGGCTCGACAAGCACCGTGCCATGCTGGCGGCCGGACAAATCCCGATAGGCGGGGCCATCGAGGCGCTGTACCGTTGAAAGCGCTTCACATTCAAACCACAGGAGACAACATGGATCAGTCAATCAACCGCCGCGCGCTGCTGCGCGCCGCCGCAGCCGGCGCTGTGCTGGCCCCCTTGGGCGTGCGCGCACAGTCGGCCTGGCCAGCGCGCCCGGTCACCATGATCGTGCCGTTCCCGGCCGGCGGTGGCACCGATGCGTTCGCGCGACCCATGGCGGCTTCGTTCAGCCGGCTGGCGGGCAAGGCCCTGGTGATCGACAACCGGGGTGGTGCCGGCGGTACGTTGGGCGCCAGCGTGGCGGCCAAGGCCAACCCCGATGGCTACACCTTGTTCATGGGCGCGGTGCACCACTCGATCGCGCCCAGCATGTACCCCAAGCTCGACTACAACATCGAGACCGACCTGATCCCGCTGATCCTCGTGGCCAGCGTTCCGCAGGTGGTGGTGGTCAATCCCAAGAACATCACCGCGCCCGACTTCAAGGGCTTCCTCGCCCAGGTCAAATCCAGCCCGGGCAAGCTCAACTACGGATCGGCCGGCAGCGGCACCTCGCACCACCTCGCGGGCGAACTGTTCAAGCAGCAGACCAAGACCTTCATCACCCACATTCCTTACCGGGGCGCCGGCCCGGCGCTGGCCGACCTGATTGCCGGCAACGTGGACATGATGTTCGATGGACTGGGATCGTCGGCCGGCCACATCAAGGGCGGGCGCATCAAGGCCCTGATGGTCTCCGGCAACAAGCGCAACCCCGCGTTCCCGGACGTGCCCTCCGCCGCCGAGGTCGGCCTGCCCGACTACAACGTCACCACCTGGTACGGCGTTTGGGCGCCCAAGGGCACGCCGGCGGATGCGCAGGCGCGCGCGATCGAGGAAATCCGCAAGGCCTGCACCACCGACGAGGCGAAGGCTGTCTGGGCGGCGCAGGGCGCCGAGTTCCCCGACATCTCGGGACCGGCGTTCGGCCAGTTCGTGAGCGGCGAGGTTCGCAAGTGGGCGCAGGTCGTCAAGGCATCGGGCGCCAAGCTGGAGTGACCGCGTGCCCGGCCACCTGCAACTCGACATTGAAGGTTCCGTCGCGACGCTCACGCTGTCGCATCCCGGCAAGCTCAACGCCATGTCGCGTGCGATGTGGCGCGAGTTGGCGCAGGCGGTGTCGTCCCTGCGCGGGCAGCGAGGCGTTCGGGCGCTGATCGTCGCGGGCGCCGGTGGCCATTTCTGCGCCGGTGGCGACATCGGCGAGTACCCCGGGTTCCGATTTGACGAGGCCTCCCTTCGCGACTTCCACGAGCGGGACGTGTGGGGCGGTCTGTCGGCCCTGCTCGATTGCGAGCTGCCGGTGGTCGCGCAGATCGAAGGGCACTGCATGGGTGCTGGCGTGGAGATCGCCAGCTGCTGCGACCTGCGCGTGGCCGGCGCATCGGCCCGCTTTGGTGCGCCCATCGCCCGGCTGGGCTTTCCCATGGCGCCGCGCGAAGCCGAACTGGTGGCGCGCGAGGCAGGCCTGGCGACCGCGCGGGAAATGCTGTTGCAGGCCGCCGTGCTGGACGCCCCCACGCTGCTGGCGCGGGGCTTCCTCAACGCGGTGGTGCCTGACGACCAGGTGGCGCAAGACGCCCGACGCCGCGCCGATCGCGCGGCCGAACTCTCTCCGCTGGCCGCGCGGCTGAACAAGCAGACCCTGCGTTCGCTGTCGTTCGGCCGCCGCGCTCCCGAACTGCTGGCCGATGCCTATGGCTACGCCGACCACGCCGAGCACCGCGAGGGCATCTCGGCCTTTCTCGACAAGCGTCCCCCAGCCTTCCAGGCCCTTCCATGAAAGAACAACACAACCTGTACGCCGCGCTGCGCGCGGCTTTCCCGGCCGACCTCGATGCCACCGCCGTCGAGACCGTGGGCGGCGCCAGCGACGGCCTGCGCTACAGCTGGCGCGACCTCGACCGCGCGAGCGCCATGATCGCCAACCTGCTCGGCGGGCTTGAACTGCCGGCGCGCTCGCGCATTGCCGTCCAGGTGGAAAAGTCGGTCGAAGCCTTGATCCTCTACCTCGCGGTGCTTCGATCGGGCCACGTGTTCCTGCCGCTCAACACCGCCTACCAGGCCGGCGAGATCGAGTATTTCGTCGGCAACGCGGAGCCCGCGGTGGTGGTGTGCAGCCCCGGCAACTTCGGCTGGGTCAGCAAGATCGCGTTCAAGGCCGGTACCCGCCATGTGTTCACGCTGGGCGACGACCGCACCGGCACCCTGCTCGATCGCGCTTCGCACCACCCCGATGTGCACACGGTGGCGCACAGCGGCGCCGACGACCTCGCCGTCATCATCTACACCAGCGGCACCACGGGTCGCAGCAAGGGGGCCATGCTGTCGCACGGCAACACGCTGAGCAACGCGCGGGTGCTGCAGGCCTATTGGGGTTGGCACCCTGATGACGTGCTCATCCATGCCCTGCCGATCTTTCACGTGCACGGCCTGTTCGTGGCCATTCATGGCGCCCTCATCAACGGCAGTCCCATGCTGTGGCTCAACAAGTTCGACCCGCGCGCCACCCTCGGCCTGTTTCCGCGGGCCACGGTGTTCATGGGCGTGCCCACGCTGTACACGCGCATGCTGGCCGAGCCTGCCCTCACGCGCGAGCAGGCGTCGCACATGCGCCTGTTTGTGTCGGGGTCGGCGCCGTTGCTGATCGAAACGTTCAACGAGTGGCGTGACCGCACCGGGCACACCATCCTCGAGCGCTACGGCATGAGCGAAACCATCATGCTCACGTCCAACCCGTATTCACCCGATGTCCGCCACGGCAACCAGGCCGAGCGCCGCGGCGGCACGGTGGGCTTTGCCCTGCCGGGGGTCAGCCTGCGTGTGGTCGATGAAGCTGGTCGTCCGGTCGAGGCGGGCGAGATCGGTGGCATCCAGGTGCGTGGCCCCAACGTGTTCAGCGGCTACTGGCGCATGCCCGAGAAAACGGCCGAAGAGTTCACCACCGACGGCTATTTCAAGACCGGCGATGTCGGTCGCGTCGATGAACGGGGCTATGTCACCATCGTCGGGCGCAGCAAGGACCTGATCATTTCGGGTGGCTACAACGTCTATCCGGCCGAAATCGAAGGCGCTCTCAACGACATGCCCGGCGTGGCCGAGAGCGCCGTCATCGGTGTGCCGCATCCCGACTTCGGCGAGGTGGGCGTGGCGGTGGTGATCCCTCGCCCCGGCACGGCGCCCGACCCCGACGCGCTGATCGCCACGCTCAAGGCGCGACTGGCCAACTTCAAGATCCCCAAGCGCTGCTTCGTGGTCGACGAACTGCCGCGCAACACCATGGGAAAGGTGCAGAAGAACCTGCTGCGCGAACAATACAAGGGGTTGTTCAGCTGACGGACGGGCTGTCGATCGCGCGGCGCTCGATGCGGGTCAGGACGCGCAGGCTGAGCCAGGCACCCGCCACGCCGAACACCACCACGCCCAGGCCGTAGCCGGCCAGCACGCCCGGCAGCCCGAACCACTGGCCGCCGATGGCGATGAAGGGCACCACGCCCAGCGTGGCCCGCGCCCAGTTGAGGGCGGTGGAATACAACGCAAAGCCCAGGTTGTTGAACGCTGCATTGGCCACGAACAGGGCGCCATTGAAGGCGAAGCTGCCGGCCACGAAGACGCAGAAGAACACGATCACCAGCCGCCCTTGACCCTGGGCGTCGAACGCCTGTGCGATCGGGCCACTGAGCAGCGCCAGCAGCAGCCACACCGCTGCCACATACACCAGCACCACCTTGAAGCTGTCGCGCATGGTGCTGCGCAGGCGGTCGAAGCGGCGCGCGCCCAGGTTCTGCCCCAGGATGGGACCGATCGACCCCGACAGCGCGAACAGCGCCACGAAGGCCACCGGGATAAGGCGAACCACCACCGCCCAACCGGCCACGGCCTCGTCTCCATAGGGTGCAATGGCCTCGGTCACGAATGCATTGCCCACCGGGGTGGCCACCTGCGTGAGCACCGCCGGGGCGCCGATGGCAAAGAAGGGTGTGAGCGAGCGCTTGAGCGTGGCGCGGTCGGGCCAGCGGAACAGGCGGTGCACACGGACGAGGGCGTGCACGCCAATGCCCACCATGGCCGCGCGCGTGATGACGGTGGCCAGCGCGGCGCCGTCCAGGCCCAGGTTCAGGCCGAAGATGAGCAGCGGGTCGAGGACGGCCGAGATGGCGCCACCGCCCAGCGTGACCCACATGGCCCTGCGCGCGTCGCCCACCGCCCGCAGCAACGCGCCAAAGGCCATGGCCACGCCCAGCAGCGGCACCGACCACAGCACGATGCGCATGAAGCGCAGGGCCAGATCGGCCGTCAGGCCGGTGGCGCCCAGCCATGCCAGCAGTGGCCGCAGGAAAGGCGCGACCGCCAGCGCCGCCAGCGCCATGAACCCGCCCATGAAGAACAGCGATGCACCGGCGAGGCGCTCGGCACGTTCCCTGTCGCCGGCGCCGAGGGCGCGCGAGGTGAGTGCCGTGGCAGCGATGGACAGGCCGATGGCCAGTGAGGTCAGGAAGAACAGCAGCGTGCCCGCGTAGCCCACCGCGGCCGCCAGTTCGCGTTGCCCGAGACGCGAGATGTAGAACAGGTTGAGCACGTCCACCAGAAACACCACGCCCAGGCCCACCGAACCGGTGGCGGTCATGGTGATGACATGGCCCAGCGTGGAGCCGCTGACGAACTTGCCGGAAGAAGAGGGCGCGGGTGTGCTCATGCAGAGCAGCGGACTCTACCCGAGCCCCCTTGCCCCTGTGGCGCGCTGTGCGCCCGTCGCCGCACCGACGGGCGGTTGGCTAACGCAGCACGAGCACCGGAATGTGCGAGTGGGTGAGCACCTGCTGGGTTTCGCTGCCCAGCAACAGCCGCTTGATGCCCCGGCGGCCATGCGAGGCCATCACGATCAGATCGCACTTCTGGCGCTTGGCGGTGGCGATCACGGCTTCGGCGATCAGATCCCCTTTGGCCGTCACCGGCTTGACCTTCACCTCGCGCTTCTGGCCCGCCGATTTCACGGCATTGACCGTTTCCATGGCGTCGGCCTGCCATTGTTTCTCGATCCGGGCCACTTCACTGGCGGCCAGGGCCACACCGCCCTCGAAGTAGGTCTGCGGATAGCGCGGCACCACCTTGAGCGCCACCACCTCGGCCCCGGTCAGGTCGGCCAGTCCCAGGGCGTGCTCGACGGCCTTCTGGGAGAGTTTGGAGCCGTCGGTGGCGACGAGGATGCGCTTGTACATGGATTTCTCCTCATGATGGGGTGACCGAACGGTACGCCCGAACCTGACACAGCCCCTTGATCCACGTCAATCGCCATGTGGACGAGCGGGCCTATGCTGCGCGGCATGAACACGGCCACCTGGGCCAGCGGCCACCGCGGGCCCCTGACCGTCACCGACGACTTTGCCGCGCTCGACGATCCGATCGAGCAGGACGGCTTCACCGCGCCGGTGGTGGCCGAGGGCCATCCGCCGCAGCGTGAGTCGGTGCTGGTGGTGCAGGGCATGTACTGCGCGGCGTGCGCCGACGCCGTGGAGTCGGCCCTGCAGGGCGTGGCCGGCGTGGAAGCGGCGCAGGTGAGCGCCGGCACCCGGCGCCTCCGCGTGCGCTGGGACCCCGCCCGCACGCAGCTCTCGGCCGTGGCCCGCCATGTCGCCGACCGCGGTTACCGCCTGTTGCCCCTGCAGCAGGCCCTGTCGATCGACGAGCGGCTGCGCGAATCGCGCCAGGCGCTCTGGCGCCTGTTCGTGGCTGGCTTCTGCATGATGCAGGTCATGATGTTTGCGTGGCCGGGCTACGTGGCCGAGCCGGGTGAGATGCCGGCCGACATCGACCAGTTGTTGCGCTGGGCCAGCTGGGTGCTCAGCGTGCCGGTGGTGTTCTTTGCCAGCGGCCCTTTCTTTTCCAGCGCCTGGAACGACCTTCGCCAGCGGCGCATCGGCATGGACGCGCCGGTGTCGCTCGGCATCCTCGTCACGTTTCTGGTCAGTTCGGCCGCCACGTTCGACCCCACCGGCCCCTGGGGCGTCGAGGTCTGGTTCGACTCGCTGACGATGTTCGTGTTCTTCCTGTTGGGTGGTCGATACCTCGAAGCCCGCCTGCGCGAGCGCACCGCGGGCGCGCTCGACAGCCTCATCAACCGCCTGCCCGCTGCCGTGGTGCGTGAACTGGCCGATGGCCGAAGCGAGACCGTGTCGGCACGGCGCCTGCGCGCTGGTGACGTGGTCCGCGTGCCCGCCGGCGACGCCATTCCCGGTGACGGTGTGCTGCTCGATGAACGCGCCACGCTGGACGAGGCGCTGCTGACTGGCGAGTCGAGGCCGCGAACCCGCGAACGCGGCGACACCGTGATCGCCGGCAGCCTGAACCTGGCCGGGCCGGTTCGTGTCCGCATCGACCGCGTGGCAGGCGACACGCGGTTTGCCCAGATCGTTCGCCTCATGGAACAGGCGGCCACCGACAAGCCACGCCTGGCGTTGCTGGCCGATCGCATTGCGGCGCCCTTCCTGGTGCTGGTGCTGCTGGCCGCCGGTGCCGCCGGATTTGCCTGGTGGCAGGTCGATCCGTCTCGCGCCCTGGCCGTGGCGGTGGCTGTGTTGATCGTCACCTGCCCGTGCGCGCTGTCGCTGGCCACCCCGGCGGCCATGCTGGCCGCTGCCGGGCGGCTGGCGCGGCGGGGTGTGCTCGTTCGGCGACTGCAGTCTTTCGAGGCCATGTCCCATGTCAATGCCGTGGTGTTCGACAAGACCGGCACCCTGACCGAGGACCGCCTCGAGATCGACGAGGTCCGGGTGCGCCCGGGCGCCGACCGCGATCGCGTCATGGCCATCGCCGCAGCGCTGGCCCGCGACTCGTTGCACCCGGTGGCGCGTGCCGTCGCAGCGGCGGCACCGGACGGACCCGCGCCGTCGCTTGAGGAACGGCGCGAGCATGCCGGCCAGGGCATCGAGGCCCGTGGTCCGCACGAATCCCACTGGCGGCTCGGTTCGGCCGTGTTCACCGGCGCCATGCCCGAACACGATGCCGATGGCCCGCGCGCCTATCTGAGCGACGGCGCGGGATGGCTGGCGACCTTTTCCCTGCGGGAGGCGCAGCGCGAAGACGCCCTGGCGACGGTGCAGCGACTGCGGTCCATGGGCATCCGGACCTGGGTGCTGTCGGGCGACCGCGCCACTGCGGCGCGCCGGGTGGCCCAGGCGGTGGGGGTGGACGAAGTGATTGCCGAAGCCACGCCGGAACGCAAGCTGGCGGAGCTTCAGGCCCTGCAGCGCCAGGGATGGCGGGTGGCCATGGTGGGCGACGGACTCAACGACGGCCCCGTGCTGGCCTGGGCCGAGGCTTCGTTTGCCATCGGTCGGTCCGCGCCACTGGCGCAGGCACAAAGCGACGCGGTGGTGCAAAGTGGCCGGCTCATGGACGTGGTGGACGCCCTGGCGCTGGCGCGGGGAACCCTTCGGGTGGTGCGCCAGAACCTTGTCTGGGCGGCTGCCTACAACGCGGTGTGTGTGCCCCTGGCGCTCATTGGCTGGATGCCACCCTGGCTGGCCGGTCTGGGCATGGCAGGGAGTTCGCTGCTTGTCATTGCCAACGCCTGGCGCCTCAACTGCGACCGCTGAACCGACATTCCATGGACATCCTGTACCTCCTCGTTCCCCTGTCGGTGCTGATCGTCTTCGGCATCCTGGGCGTTTTCTGGTGGGCGCTGCAAGGCGGTCAGTTCGACCAAGTCGACCGCGAAGGCGAGCGCATTCTCGATGGCGATCCAGCGGGCGATTGAACGCCGCTTGACCTAAGTCAAGTGCCCGGCGGGCCACCTTGCGGACACTCGCAGGCAATCATTGAAGAGGAGTGGCAATGGCCATCGACAACAACAAGGCAGCGACCGCTGACGCCGCGGTCTACAACGACAAGGTGGTCCGGCAATTCGCCATCATGACCGTCGTGTGGGGTGTGGTCGGCATGCTGGTGGGCGTGATCATCGCCGCCCAGCTCACCTGGCCGGCGCTCAACTTCGGCATTGAATGGCTCAGTTACGGCCGACTGCGCCCGCTGCACACCAACGCGGTCATTTTTGCATTCGGTGGATGCGGATTGTTCGCCGCCAGCTACTACGTGGTGCAGCGAACCTGTCATGTCCGGTTGTTCTCGGCCGGCCTGGCGGCCTTCACCTTCTGGGGCTGGCAGCTGGTCATCGTGCTGGCGGCCATCACGCTGCCGCTGGGCATCACCCAAGGCAAGGAATACGCCGAACTCGAATGGCCGATCGATCTGCTGATCGCGGCCGTCTGGGTGGCCTACGCGGTGGTGTTCTTCGGCACCGTGGGAATGCGCAAGGTTCGCCACATCTACGTGGCCAACTGGTTCTTCGGTGCGTTCATCCTCGCCGTCGCGGTGCTGCACATCGTCAACAGCGCCGCCCTGCCGGTGGACATGTTCAAGAGCTACTCGGCCTACGCCGGTGTCCAGGACGCCATGGTTCAGTGGTGGTACGGCCACAACGCGGTGGGCTTCTTCCTCACGGCCGGCTTCCTCGGGATGATGTACTACTTCATTCCCAAGCAGGCCGAACGTCCGGTGTATTCCTACCGGCTGTCCATCGTGCACTTCTGGGCGCTCATCTTCACCTACATGTGGGCGGGCCCGCACCACCTGCACTACACCGCGCTGCCCGATTGGGCCCAGTCGGTGGGAATGGTCTTCTCGCTCATCCTGCTGGCCCCCAGCTGGGGCGGCATGATCAACGGCATCATGACGCTTTCGGGCGCGTGGCACAAACTGCGGGACGACCCCATCCTGCGCTTCCTGATCGTGTCGCTCTCGTTCTACGGCATGTCGACCTTCGAAGGTCCGATGATGTCGATCAAGACCGTGAACGCGCTGTCTCACTACACCGACTGGACGGTGGGCCACGTGCACTCGGGCGCGCTCGGTTGGGTGGGGCTGGTGACCATGGGTTCGATGTATTACCTGATTCCGCGCCTGTATGGCCAGAAGAAGATGTACTCGGTCCCGGCCATCGAACTGCATTTCTGGATTGCCACCATCGGCATCGTGCTCTACATCGCCGCCATGTGGATTGCCGGCGTGATGCAGGGCCTGATGTGGCGATCGATCAACCCCGACGGCAGCCTGACCTACACCTTCGTGGAATCGGTCAAGGCCACCTTCCCCTTCTACGTCATTCGCCTCGCGGGTGGTGTGCTCTACCTGGGCGGCATGTGCGTGATGCTGTGGAACGTGGTCATGACCGCGCGCGGCGGACGTGTCGAGCCGGTCCGCATTCCCGCCGTCCAACCCGCTCACGCCTGAGGTTCACAGCATGGCCAACGCAGACAAACCCACCGGTTTCACCCACGAGCGGATCGAGACCAACAACTTCCTGATGATCGTGCTCATCGTGCTGGTGATCGCGGTCGGCGGCCTCGTCGAAATCGTGCCGCTGTTCTTCCAGAAGTCCACCACGCAGCCGGTCGAAGGGCTCAAGCCCTACACCGCCATGCAGCTGGCGGGTCGCGATGTGTACGTGCGAGAGGGTTGCTACAACTGCCACTCGCAGATGATCCGGCCGTTCCAGGCCGAGACCTTGCGCTACGGCCACTACTCGGTGGCGGGCGAATTCGTGTACGACCGCCCGTTCCAGTGGGGCAGCAAACGCACCGGCCCCGACCTGGCCCGCGTGGGTGGCCGCTACAGCGACGAGTGGCACCGCATCCACCTGAACAACCCGCGCGATCTCGTGCCCGAGTCGAACATGCCGGCCTATCCATGGCTCGAGAAGAAGACCGTCAATGCAGATGGCATGCCCCGCCGCATGGAGGTGTTGCGCACGCTGGGCGCGCCCTACACCGACGAAGAAATCGCGGCATCGGTCGAGACCGTCAAGGGCAAGACCGAAATGGACGCGCTGATCGCCTACCTGCAGGTGCTCGGCACCGCCATGAAGTGAACGGGAGCGCCACCATGGACATCAACGACCTGCGTTCCGTCGTCACCGTCATCAGCCTGCTGGTGTTCCTGGGCATCGTGGGCTGGGCCTGGTCCCGCCGCAACCGCGACCGCTTCGACGAAGCCGCGCACCTGCCCTTCCAGGACGAGTGAGTCCGCACCGACAAGAGAACCATCATGAGCGACTTCACAAGCGATTTCTGGCACCTCTACGTGGCCGGCCTCACGCTGGTCAGCATCCTGGCCTGCGCCATCCTGCTGTGGATCAGTGGCACGACCAAGGTCAAGTCGCGCAGCGACAACACCACCGGTCACGTGTGGGACGAAGACCTGCGCGAGCTCAACAACCCGCTGCCCAAGTGGTGGGTCTGGCTGTTCATCATCACCGTGGTGTTCAGCCTGGCGTATGGCCTGCTGTATCCCATGTTCGGCCGCTACCAGGGCGTGCTCAACTGGTCATCGGCGGGGCAGCACGGCACCGAGGTCGAGCGCCATCAGGCCGCCATCGCCCCGCTGTATGCCGCGTTTCGCGACAAGGCCGCCCCGCAGCTGGCCGCAGACGCCCAGGCCATGGCCATCGGTGAACGGCTGTTCATGAACAACTGCGCCCAGTGCCACGGCTCGGACGCGCGCGGCTCGCGCGGCTTCCCCAACCTGGCCGACGGCGACTGGCTGTACGGTGGCGACCCCGCGGTCATCAAGACCACCATCACCGAAGGCCGCAACGGCGTGATGCCTCCCATGGCGGCGGCGGTTGGAAGTGCAGAGGACGTGCGCAACGTGGCCCATTACGTGCTGAGCCTCTCGGGCAGCCCGCACGACCGCGTGAGGGCTTCTCAGGGCAGCGCCAAGTACGCGGTCTGCTCGGCCTGCCACGGTGCCGATGGCAAGGGCAATGCGGCGCTGGGCGCCCCCAACCTCACCGACAACATCTGGCTGCATGGCTGGGGTGAGGAGGCGGTGGTCCGCGCCATCAGCAAGGGCATCAACAACCAGATGCCAGCCCAGAACAAGCTGCTCACGGCCGACCAGATTCATGTGCTGAGCGCGTACGTCTGGGGCCTGTCGAACAAATGAACACCCCCGCCGCGCTCCGCGCGACCCCCTCAAGGGGGCGGCACCTGAGGCCCGGCGAAGCCGGTTCCTCGGTGCCACTGGACGGTGCCGCGTCGCGTGCGGCGGAGCAGTGACATGAGCCATCCGGCGCCTGACGCGGGTCGAGTCATCCCCATTCAGCCAGCGGGCGACGAGGACGTGATGGTGTCGCTGTACGCCTCGCGGCAGAAGATCCATCCCAGAACCGTCACCGGCCTGTTCACGCGCTGGCGCTGGTTCTTCGTCTGGGCCACGCAGGTGGTCTTTTACGGGCTTCCGTGGTTGTCATGGAACGACCGTCAGGCGGTGTTGTTCGATCTGGAAGCGCGCCGCTTCTTCATCTTCAACCTGGTTCTTTACCCGCAGGACTTCATCTACCTCACCGGGCTGCTGGTCATCTCGGCCCTGTCTCTGTTTCTGTTCACGGCGGTGGCCGGGCGGCTCTGGTGCGGCTACGCGTGCCCGCAGACGGTCTACACCGAGATCTTCCTGTGGATCGAGCGCCGCGTCGAGGGTGACCGATCGGCCCGCCTGCGCCTGGACGCCGCTCCGCTGAGCGCGGCCAAGGTGGGCAAGAAGGCCCTGAAGCACGGTCTTTGGGCTGCGGTGGGCCTGTGGACGGGCTTCACCTTCGTCGGCTACTTCACGCCGATCAACGAACTCGCGGGTCTGGTGATGGCGCTGTCGCTCGGCCCCTGGCAGACGTTCTGGGTGCTGTTCTACGGCTTTGCCACCTACGGCAATGCCGGCTTCCTGCGCGAGCAGGTGTGCAAGTACATGTGTCCTTACGCGCGCTTTCAAAGCGCGATGTTCGACAAGGACACCTTGATCGTGACCTACGACGAGCGCCGGGGCGAACCCCGCGGCGCGCGCAGCAAGAAGGCCGACCCGAAGGCGCTGGGCCTGGGTGCCTGTGTGGATTGCACGCTGTGCGTCCAGGTGTGTCCCACGGGCATCGACATCCGCAAGGGCCTGCAGTACGAATGCATTGGCTGCGCCGCCTGCATCGACGTCTGCGACGACGTGATGGACAAGGTGGGCTACCCCCGCGGGCTCATCCGCTACGACACCCAGAACGGCCTGGCGAACGGCTGGGACCGCAAGCAGGTCTTCAAGCGGGCCCTGCGGCCGCGGGTGCTGGTGTACAGCGCCATTCTGTTGTCGATCACCGTGGCGGTGCTGGGCAGCCTGGCGCTGCGCACGCCGCTGAAGGTCGATGTCATCCGCGACCGCGGCGCGCTGGCGCGCGAAGTGGGGCAGGGGCGCATCGAGAACGTCTTCCGGCTTCAGATCATGAACGCCACCGAGCAGGCGCAGACCTATGGCCTCAAGGTGGAGGGACTCCCCGGCATCGAGCTGGCCTCCGAAGCCAGCGTGCAGGTGCTGCCGGCCGAGGTGCGTGCCGTGGCCGTCCGGGTGCAGATTCCGCCCGGTGCCGCGGGCGGCGGTTCGCACCCGATCACCTTCGATGTGACCGCGCTTGGCGAGGCCGGTGTGCAGGTGCGCGAGCAGAGCACGTTCGTCGTGCCAAGATGAAACTCCAGCAAGGAACACCCATGAATCAGCAAACGAACGAGATGGAGCTGCCCGATCCGTGGTGGCGCGTGGGCCCGATGTGGCTGGTGGTGGGCGGGCCGCTGGTGGTGGTGATGGCCAGCATCATGACAGCGGTGATTGCCGTCAAGGGCGCTGACCCGGTGCTCGACAAGGCGGCTTACCAGGCGACGCTGGAGCAGGCGCGCCAGTTGAAGGGCGCCGAACGTGAGGCCGCCTTGATCAAGTTGCAGCCCGCCCACCAGGCCCGCAACCACGCGGCTTCACCGGTGGTCACCAAGCGGGAGCCCTGACATGGGTTTGAAGCACTGGATGTGGATCGCCTGGCCCGCGTTCCTGCTCGCCGGTGTGCTGGAGATGCTGGTCTTTGCCTTCGTCGATCCGGGTGATCTGCACTGGTACGGCCGCCCGCTCGAATGGTCTCGCGCGGCGGTCTACACCATCAGCTTCTTCGCCTTCTGGGCCGTCACCGCCGCGTCCAGCGCGCTCACCGTGCTGCTCGCCAGACCCCCCGCCACCGACTGACCTCGCTGCGGCGGAGCCCCAGCCAGCGCCGCCATGCAGTGGACGCAAGGAGGCCAGATCCGCCGCCGGGCCGCCCCAAGGCGGATCAGCCCCCTCGGGGGCAGCGACCCGCGCAGCGGCGGAGCGTGGGGGCCAGGACGATCCGCCGCCGGGCCGCCCCAAGGCGGATCAGCCCCCTCGGGGGGCAGCGACCCGCGCAGCGGCGGAGCGTGGGGGCCACTTCACTCGCAAGTTTGCGGGTTCACGATGCGCTTGAGCGCGTCGGTGTCCTTGATGTGCACGTATCGCTGCTTGACGTCGATGATGCCGTCGTCGACGAACTTGGAGAACGTGCGGCTCACGGTCTCGAGCTTCATGCCCAGGTAGCTGCCGATTTCCTCGCGGGTCATGCGCAGATTGAATTCGGACGGCGAGAAGCCGCGCGCCTGCAGGCGCTGCACCAGATTGAGCAGGAAGGCCGCCAGGCGTTCTTCGGCCCGCATGCTGCCCAGCAGCAGCATCACGCTGTGGTCGCGCACGATCTCGCGGCTCATGATGCGGTGCACGTGGTGCTGCAGCGTGGTGAATTCGCGCGACAGGGTTTCGACCTCGTCGAAGGGCATCACGCAGACCTCGGCGTCCTCGAGTGCGATGGCGTCGCAGGAGTGGTGGTCATTGACGATGCCGTCCAGCCCGATGATCTCGCCCGCCATCTGGAAGCCCGTCACCTGGTCGCGGCCATCGGCCGTGGTGACGCTGGTCTTGAAAAACCCCGAACGCACGGCGTAGAGCGAGGTGAAGCGCTCGCCGGCCGAGAACAGGGCGCTGCCGCGCTTGACGCGCCGGCGTGTGGAAATGAGTCGGTCGAGCTTGTCCATCTCGTCCGGGTTGAGCCCCATGGGCAGGCACAGCTCGCGCAGGTTGCAACTCGAGCAGGCCACCTTGATCTGGTGTACGTCCATAAGCATTCGTTGATTTTCCTGACAGTGCCGAGCATACCCCCTGCAGCCCGGTTTTGGTCCCGGGTTGACGCGGATCAAGACCTATGACCGTTCCCTGCGGCAAAGTGCCCGAAAGACGAACAAGGACCCTGCCCGTGAGCCACGCCATATCCAACGACCTGCTGCGCCGCTACGACGTTCCCGGGCCGCGCTACACCTCCTACCCGACGGCGGACCGGTTCGTCGAGGCCTTCAGCGAACAGGATTACCACCAGGCACTGGAGCAGCGCCGGGCGGGATCGCTGGCCTTGCCGCTGTCCCTGTACGTCCACGTTCCGTTCTGTGAATCGCTGTGCTATTACTGCGCCTGCAACAAGGTCATCACCAAGCACCATTCCAAGGGCGCCGAATACCTTCGCCACCTCTCACGGGAGGTGGAGCTCCACGTCGATCACCTGGGCTCGGGTCAGTCGGTGTCGCAGTTGCACCTGGGCGGTGGCACGCCCACGTTCCTGTCCGACGGCGAACTGGAGGACCTGATGGCGATGATCCGCCGCCACTTCAACCTGGCGCCTGGCGGTGAGTACTCCATCGAGGTCGATCCGCGCACCGTGGACGCGACCCGGCTGGAAACCCTGCACCGACTGGGCTTCAACCGGCTGAGCTTCGGTGTGCAGGACTTCGACCCCGCCGTGCAGAAGGCGGTGCACCGCATTCAACCGGCCGAACAGGTGTTCGCCCTGGTGGATGCCGCCCGGCGCATCGGCTTCGAGTCGGTCAATGTCGACCTGATCTACGGGCTGCCGCTGCAGACGCCCGAGTCGTTCCGCCGCACGCTCGCGCAACTGGCCACCTTGCGACCCGACCGGGTGGCGCTCTACGGCTATGCGCACCTGCCGGCGCGCTTCAAACCCCAGCGGCGCATCGTGACCGCCGAATTGCCCGGCGCCGGCGACAAGCTGGCGATGCTGTCCGCCTCGCTCGACGCGCTGGGCGAAGCCGGGTATGTTCATGTCGGCATGGACCACTTCGCCCTCCCCGACGACGCGCTGGCCGTGGCCAAGCGCCAGGGGCGGCTGCACCGGAACTTCCAGGGCTACAGCACCCAGCCCGACTGCGACCTGATCGCGTTGGGTGTGTCGGCCATCGGCCGGGTGGGAGGCACCTACAGCCAGAACGCCAAGACGCTGGAGGAATACATCGACCTGCTCGATCAGGGGCGCCTGCCCATCGTGCGCGGCCTGGCCCTCACGCGGGACGACCTGCTGCGCCGTTCGGTCATCATGTCGATCATGTGCCAGGGCGAACTGCTGTACGAATCCATCGACACCGCCCACCTCATCGACAGCCGTCGTTACTTTGCCCGCGAACTCGAGGCGCTTGAAGACTTCGTGGAACAGGGGTTGGTGAAGATCGCCGACACCGGCATTCAGGTGACCGAACGGGGCTGGTACCTGGTGCGCGCCATTGCCATGGTGTTCGACCGCCACCTTCAGGCCGATCAGGACCGCGCCCGTTTCTCGCGGATCCTCTGACATGTCGACGTCGCTCGCCGTCACCGCCTTGCTCATGGGGCTTGTCGGCGGGCCGCATTGCGTGGCCATGTGTGGTGCCGCCTGCGCAGGCATCGGTCGGGCAGCCGGCAACCGGTCCACCCGGGCGCTGCTGGGTTTTCAGGCCAGCCGCATCGCGGGCTATGCGGTCATGGGCGCGGTGGCGGGCGGGTCGGTGCAGGGACTGGCCTGGCTGGGCACCAACACCGCCGCATTGCGGCCGGTGTGGACCATGTTCCATGTGGCTGCGCTGTTGCTGGGTGCGGTGCTTGTGTGGCAAGCGCGTCAACCCGCCTGGATCGATCAACTGGGCCAGACGGTCTGGCGCAAGGCCCGGCCCGCCATGGCCGCACTGGGCCCCCGTGCGCCTTATGTCCTGGGCCTGGGCTGGGCACTCATGCCTTGCGGGCTCTTGTATTCGGCGCTGCTGGTGGCTGCGCTCAGCGCGGGTGCGGCAGAGGGTGCGGGCGTGATGGCGCTGTTTGCGGCAGGCACATCGGTGTCGCTGCTGGCCGGGCCGTGGCTGCTGTTGCGAATGGCCGAGTGGCGGTCGGGCGGCTGGGGCATCCGCCTGGCCGGTGTCACCCTCATGCTGGCTTCGGGTTGGGCGCTCTGGATGGGGCTGACCAACCCCACCGGCCTCTGGTGCCTCTGAGGCTCAGCGGGCGCGCCCGGGCAGGGTGGCCAGCAGCAGCCCGACCAGGGCAATGCCGAATGCCACCAGCTGCAGCGTGGTCAGCCGCTCACCCATGAAGAGCACCCCGATCAATGCCGCGCTGATGGGCAGCATGATGGTGAACACACCCGCCTGCGCCGCCGGCACCGTCTTCAGGCCGGTCATCCACAGCCACACCGTCCACACGCTGGCGGCCAGACCATAGAACACCAGCAACCCCCAGATGGGCAGCGACACGGCCGTGAAGTCGAAGCTGAGCGCTGCCCACAGACCCAGCGGCGTGACCAGCGCCAACCCCCACAGGTTGATGATGGCCGAGATGCGCCGGGGACCGAGGCCTTCGGTGAGGCGTTTGCCGATCACGACATACGACGCTTCGCACACCACCGCGGCGAACACCAGCAGATTGCCCAGCCACTGTTGAGGCGCGGCGCTGTCGGTGCTGCCCTTGTCCAGCGAGAACAGGCCGATGCCCAGCGCCGCGCAGGCGATGCCGGCCGCGTTGCGCCAGCCGATGCGTTCGCGCAGGAACAGCCAGCTCAACACCGCCACCACCGCCGGAATCGACGACATGACCACGCCCGCCGCCACGGCGGTGGTCATGCTGACCCCGAACAGCATGCAGATGGAAAACAGGAAGTTGCCGAGAAACGATTCAAGAAAGAGCAGGGCGCGCGTGCGCGGGGTGATCGGGGGTTCGCCCGGCGGCTTCCTGAGCCAGGTGGCCATGGCCACGGCGCCAATGGCGAAACGCAGCCAGGCGAGCAGGAAGATGGGAAACACCCCGACCAGGGGTTTGGACAGCGCCACATAGCTGCCGACGAGGGCCATGCTCAGGCCAAGGCTGCCGTAGGCCACGGCGCGGTGCAGGGAGGTCACGGGTGGGGCGTTTTGCACGATCGGGGATCAGATGATGCCTCAGGCCGCCCCGGGTTTTGCCATGAGGAAAAACGTTTTTGCATCGTGGAATTCGGCAATGCTGCGCCGCAGAAATTTTTCTCGATATGGGAGATGAAATTCCGCATAGAGAAAAATGGGTCCAAGAGGCATGATTTTCAACGAGAAAAAACATGTCTTATATAAGACACAAGAGGTTCAAAAGGTCTTCTATAAGACTTACAGTGTCCCCAACGGCACCGCCCTTGCAATCCGCAGCGCCGCCCCCGCTTTCACATCAACCCCAGGAGTGTCTCCATGCCCCAATCCCTCACCGAGCAGCTCAGCCGCGCCCAACAGATCGAAGCCCTGGAAAAGGACTGGGCGACCAACCCGCGCTGGAAAGGCATCAAGCGCGGCTACACCGCCGCCGATGTGGTGCGCCTGCGCGGCAGCATGAACATCGAGCACACCCTGGCCAAGCGGGGTGCCGAAAAGCTGTGGGACAAGATCAACGGTGGTGCCAAGAAGGGCTACGTGAACGCCTTCGGCGCCATCACGGCCGGCCAGGCCATGCAGCAGGCCAAGGCCGGCCTCGAGGCGGTGTACCTGTCGGGCTGGCAGGTGGCAGCCGACGGCAACACCAGCGAAACCATGTACCCCGACCAGTCGCTTTACGCGTACGACTCGGTGCCCACCATGGTTCGCCGCATCAACAACACCTTCAAGCGCGCCGATGAAATCCAGTGGAGCCGCGGCATCGAGCCGGGCCACAAGGAGTTCATCGACTACTTCCTGCCCATCGTGGCCGATGCCGAAGCCGGTTTCGGTGGCGTGCTGAACGCGTTCGAGCTCATGAAGAACATGATTGCCGCGGGCGCCGCCGGCGTGCATTTCGAAGACCAGCTGGCGGCCGTGAAGAAGTGCGGCCACATGGGTGGCAAGGTGCTGGTGCCCACGCAGGAAGCCATCGAGAAGCTGATCGCCGCGCGCTTCGCCGCCGACGTGATGGGCGTGTCCACCATCGTGCTGGCCCGCACCGACGCCGAGGCCGCCAACCTGATCACCAGCGACCACGACGCCAACGACAAGCCGTTCCTCACTGGCGAGCGCACGCAAGAGGGCTTCTACCGCGTCAAGAACGGCCTCGAGCAGGCGATCAGCCGCGGCGTGGCCTATGCACCCTATGCCGACCTGGTGTGGTGCGAAACCGGCGTGCCCGACATCGGTTTTGCGCGCGAGTTCGCCCAGGCCGTGCACGCTGCCTGCCCCGGCAAGCTGCTCAGCTACAACTGCTCGCCCTCGTTCAACTGGAAGAAGAACCTCAACGAAAAGCAGATTGCCACCTTCCAGGAAGACCTGTCCGCGCTGGGCTACAAGTACCAGTTCATCACGCTGGCCGGCATCCACATCAACTGGTTCCAGACCTTCCAGTTCGCCCACGCCTACGCCCGCGGCGAAGGCATGAAGCATTACACCGAGATGGTGCAGGAACCCGAGTTCGCCGCGCGCGAAAAGGGCTACACCTTCGTGTCGCACCAGCAGGAAGTGGGCGCCGGTTACTTCGACGACGTCACCACCGTCATCCAGGGCGGTTCGTCGAGCGTGAAGGCGCTGACCGGCTCGACCGAAGAAGAGCAGTTCCACTGACCGCTAGCGGCGGGCCCCGGACTTTTGTGGGAAAATCTGGGGTCTCAGCAATCAGCAAGAGCGAGAAAGGCATGTCGGTTATGACACCGCGAACTCAGGAGACTTCCTCCGTGGCCCCTTGAGGCCAGCAGTTCGCGCCTGCCCGATTCCTTTCTCTCCCCTCAAAGCGCGGCCCCTGCCGCGCTTTTTGTTTTCAGCCCCCGTCCCCACGCCCGCACCATGCCCCAGATCACGCTTCCCGACGGTTCGCAACGCAGTTTCCCGGCGCCGGTCACCGTGGCAGATGTCGCCGCCTCCATCGGCGCCGGTCTGGCCAAGGCCGCGCTGGGCGGCAAGGTGGACGGCAAGCTGGTCGACACCAGCTTCACCATCGATCGCGATGCCTCGCTGGCGATCGTCACCGCCAAGGACGCCGATGGACTGGAGATGATCCGCCACTCCACGGCCCACCTGCTGGCCTACGCCGTCAAGGAGCTGTTCCCCGACGCGCAGGTGACCATCGGTCCCGTGATTGAAAACGGCTTCTATTACGACTTCTCGTACAAGCGGCCCTTCACGCCCGACGACCTGGCCGCGATCGAAAAGCGCATGGGCGAACTCGCGGCCAAGGACGAGAGGGTCGAGCGGCGGGTGCTGCCGCGCGACGAGGCGGTGGCGCACTTCAAGGCCATGGGCGAGCACTACAAGGCCGAGATCATCTCGAGCATCCCGGCTGGCGAAGACGTGAGCCTGTACCGCGAGGGCGGTTTTGAAGACCTGTGCCGTGGACCGCACGTGCCCAGCACCGGCAAGCTTCGGCACTTCAAACTCATGAAGGTGGCCGGCGCCTACTGGCGCGGCGACCACCGCAACGAGATGCTGCAGCGCGTCTACGGCACGGCCTGGGCCAGCAAGGAAGACCTGCAGCAGTACCTGACCATGCTCGAGGAAGCCGAGAAGCGCGACCACCGCAAGCTGGGTCGCGAACTCGACCTGTTCCACCTGGACGAGCACAGCCCCGGCACCGTGTTCTGGCACCCCAAGGGCTGGACCCTGTGGCAGGAGGTGGAGCAGTACATGCGCCGCGTGTACCGCGACAACGGTTACATGGAAGTCAAGGGCCCGCAGATCCTGGACAAGGCGCTCTGGGAGAAAACCGGCCACTGGGAGAAGTACCGCGACAACATGTTCACGACCGAGAGCGAGAAGCGGGACTACGCGCTCAAGCCGATGAACTGCCCCGGCCACATCCTCATTTACAAGCAGGGCATCAAGAGCTACCGCGACCTGCCGCTGCGCTACGGCGAGTTCGGCCAGTGCCACCGCAACGAACCCACGGGTGGCCTGCACGGCATCATGCGTGTGCGCGCTTTCACCCAGGACGACGGCCACATCTTCTGCACCGAAGACCAGATCCTGGGCGAGTGCGTGGCCTACACCGAGCTGCTGCAGAAGGTCTACCGGGATTTCGGCTTCGACCGCATCATCTACAAGGTGGCCACACGGCCGGCGGCCCGCATCGGATCGGACGAGATCTGGGACAAGGCCGAGCACGCCCTGATGGAAAGCCTTCGCCGGTCGGGTTGCGAATTCGAGATCGCGCCCGGCGATGGCGCCTTCTACGGGCCGAAGATCGAATACACCCTGAAAGACGCCATCGGGCGCCAGTGGCAGTGCGGCACGATGCAGGTCGACTTCTCGATGCCCGAGCGGCTGGACGCCGAGTACGTGGCCGAGGACGGCTCCCGCCAGCGGCCGGTCATGCTGCACCGCGCCATCGTCGGCAGCCTCGAGCGTTTCATCGGGATCCTGATCGAGCAGCACGCCGGCGCGCTGCCCGCCTGGCTGGCGCCGGTGCAGGTGGCGGTGCTCAACATCACGGATTCCCAGTCCGATTACTGTCGTGAAATCGCGAAATCTCTGCAGAATCAAGGGCTTAGAGTCATCACCGACCTGCGCAACGAGAAAATAACGTATAAAATACGGGAGCACGCGTTGCAGAAGCTGCCTTTCATTGCCGTTGTGGGCGACAAGGAAAAGGCCGCTGGTGCGGTGGCGGTGCGGGCCCGGGGCAACAAAGACCTCGGGGTCATGCCACTGGAAGCATTTGCTGCCCTGGTGGCATCCACGGTGTCATCCAAGGCCTGAGCGGTTGCGCTCGGGTGGGTTGAACGCCCCCGGCCGGCAAGCGCATCCAACCCGTGAACAGGGCGGCCGCAAGGCCGCTTTTGATTCGGCAAACACACCAACCGCCCCTTCAAAGGACGCACACCATCGCTACCAACTTTCGCGACCGCCGCCAGCGTGAAGAACGCGCGCACCGCCTGAACCGGGAAATCATGGCCCCCGAGGTTCGCCTCAACGGGCCCGAGAACGAGCCGCTGGGCATCGTGAGCTTGCAGGAGGCCCTTCGCATGGCCGGTGAGCTCGACGTCGATCTCGTGGAGATCGCCGCCACCGCCGTGCCCCCGGTGTGCCGCCTCATGGATTACGGCAAGTTCAAGTACCAGGAGCAGAAGAAGGCGGCCGAAGCGAAAGCCAAGCAGACGGTCATCGAGATCAAGGAAATCAAGTTCCGCCCCGGCACCGACGACGGCGACTACAACATCAAGCTGCGCAACATCCGCCGCTTCCTGGACGAAGGCGACAAGTGCAAGATCACCTTGCGCTTCCGTGGTCGCGAGATCACCCACCAGGAACTGGGTTTGGCGCTGCTGGACCGGATTCGCGCCGATCTGGGCGACACGATCCTGGTGGAGCAGTTTCCCAAGCTCGAAGGCCGCCAGATGATCATGATGATCGCGCCGAGCCGCAAGAAGGTGGCGGCGAGCAAATCGGCCGAGGCGGCAGCGCCGGTGGCCAGCCAGCCGACGGCCTGAGCCGCAGGCGGCCGACAGGGACAGACAAGGTATTGAACGGGCGGGGTTGGTCCCCCGCCGGTTCGAGGCAGACGCCGCAAGGCGGTTGCCAAACGGCGGGTCGAAAGGCCCGCCGCAAAAGTGGCTCGGGGCCCATCAAGACCGTGACCGGATGTCGCGGCGCCTCACGAGCACAATTCAAAAGGAGCATTGAAATGCCCAAAATGAAGACCAAGAGCAGCGCGAAGAAGCGTTTTCGCGTTCGTCCCGGTGGCACCGTCAAGCGCGGTCAAGCCTTCAAGCGTCACATCCTGACCAAGAAGACCACCAAGAACAAGCGCCAGCTCCGTGGTGCGGTGAATGTGCATGAGACCAACATGGGTCACATGGCGCAGATGCTGCCCTTCGCCGGCCTGTAATCACGACGAACAAGGAGAAGCAACATGCCTCGCGTCAAACGTGGTGTCACGGCTCGCGCCCGACACAAGAAAGTCCTGGCCCTGGCCAAAGGTTTCCGCGGCCGTCGCGGCAACGTCTTCCGCATCGCCAAACAGGCGGTGATGAAGGCGGGCCAATACGCCTACCGCGATCGCCGCACCAAGAAGCGCGTGTTCCGCCAACTGTGGATCGCCCGAATCAACGCCGGTGCGCGCGCTTGTGGCCTGACGTACAGCCAGTTTGCCAACGGTCTGAAGAAGGCCCAGATCGAGATCGACCGCAAGGTCCTCGCCGACCTGGCCGTCAACGACCCGGCAGCCTTCGGCAGCATCGTGGAACAGGTCAAAGCCAAGCTGGCCGCCGCTTGATCCCCGGCCGGGCGGCTTGTCCGCCCGGGTCCGTTTGAAGGGGTTGAGGCTTGAGGGGAAACCCGCCGGCTTCAACCCTTTTTTCATTGCAACGCACACCCACCGCATGAACGAGTTGGACACCCTGGTCGAGAGCGCCCGCGCCGAGTTCGCCCAGGCCGCCACGCCGGCCGACCTGGAAAACGCCAAGGCACGCTACCTCGGCAAGGCCGGCCGCATCACCGAGCTCATGAAGGGCATGGGCGCGCTGTCGGTCGACGAGAAGAAAACCCGCGGCGCGGCCATCAACCTTGCCAAGCAGGCCATTGAAGCGGCACTGTCCGAGCGCCGGCAGGCCCTGGCCGATGCCGAGTTGCAGGCGCAGCTCAAGGCCGAAGCGCTGGACGTGACCCTCCCGGGGCGCCAGCGGGGCGCCGGTGGCCTGCACCCGGTGAGCCTCACGCTGGAGCGCATCGAGGCCATCTTCGGTTCGATGGGCTTCGAGGTTGCCGAAGGTCCCGAGATCGAATCCGACTGGTTCAACTTCACCGCGCTGAACACGCCCGAAGACCACCCGGCGCGCTCCATGCACGACACCTTCTACGTGGAAGGCGGTTCGGCCAAGGCGCCCAACCTGCTGCGCACCCACACCAGCCCGATGCAGATCCGCCACGCGGTGCAGCACGTCAAGCGCCACCGCGCCGCGCTTGACGCAGGGCATTCGATTCCAGAGATCCGGGTCATCGCACCTGGGCGCACCTACCGCGTCGACAGCGACGCCACGCACTCGCCCATGTTCCACCAGTGCGAAGGCCTGTGGATTGGCGAGAGCGTGAGCTTCAAGGACCTCAAGGTCGTCTTCACCGATTTCTGCCGCACGTTCTTCGAGAGCGACGATCTGGTGCTGCGGTTTCGACCCAGCTTCTTCCCTTTCACCGAACCCAGCGCCGAGATCGACATCCAGTTTTCCAGCGGGCCGCTGGCCGGGCACTGGCTCGAGGTGGCGGGCTCCGGCCAGGTGCACCCGAACGTGGTGCGCAACATGGGTCTCGACCCGGAGCGCCACATCGGCTTTGCCTTCGGCATGGGCCCCGACCGCCTGACCATGCTGCGCTACGGCGTGAACGACCTGCGCCTGTTCTTCGACGGCGACGTCCGCTTCCTTTCGCAGTTCCGCTGAACCGGGAACCGTCCACATGCAATTCCCCGAATCCTGGTTGCGCGCTTTCTGCAACCCGCCGCTCAACAGCCAGCAACTCGCCGACGCGCTCACCATGGCCGGGCTTGAAGTCGAGGAGCTTCGCCCGGTGGCGCCAGCGTTCTCGAAGGTGGTGGTGGGCGAGATCCAGTCCGCAGAACAGCACCCCAACGCCGATCGCCTCCGCGTGTGCCAGGTGGATGTGGGGCAGGGTGATCTGCTCCACATCGTCTGCGGCGCGCCCAACGCGCGCCCTGGCATCAAGGTGCCTTGCGCCCTGGTGGGGGCCGTGCTTCCACCCGGAGACGACGGCAAGCCATTCGAGATCAAGCTCGGCAAGCTGCGCGGCGTCGAGAGTCAGGGCATGCTGTGTTCGGCACGTGAACTCAAGCTGTCCGAAGACCATGGCGGCCTGCTGGAGCTGCAGCCCGAGGCCGTTGTGGGCCGTGACATCCGCGAACAGCTCGCGCTGGACGACATGCTGTTCACGCTCAAGCTCACGCCCAACCTCGCGCACTGCCTGAGCGTGTACGGCATCGCGCGCGAGTTGGCGGCCATCACGGGTGCGCCTCTGCAGGCCCCCTCGTTCCCAGCCGCGCCGGTCACGCTGACCGACAAGCTGCCGGTTCGCGTGGAAGCGCCCGACCTGTGCGGCCGGTTCAGCGGCCGCGTGGTGCGCGGGGTCAACACCCAGGTGCAAACCCCTGCGTGGATGGTCGAGCGCCTGGCGCGCTGCGGGCAACGCAGCGTGTCGCCCTTGGTGGACATCTCCAACTACGTGATGTTCGAGTTCGGGCGTCCGTCGCACATCTTCGATCTCGACAAGATCCACGGCGGCCTGCAGGTGAGGTGGGGCCGTGACGGCGAAACGCTCAAGCTGCTCAACGGCAACACCATCACGGTCGATACCGAGGTGGGCGTGATCGCGGACGACCAGGCCGTCGAATCGCTGGCCGGCATCATGGGCGGCGACGCCACCGCCGTGTCCGACGACACGAAGAACATCTACATCGAGGCCGCTTTCTGGTGGCCCAAGGCCATCGCTGGTCGCTCGCGGCGCTTCAACTTCAGCACCGACGCCGGTCACCGCTTCGAGCGGGGCGTCGATCCGTCGACCACGGTGGAACACATCGAACACATCACCCGGCTGGTGCTCGACATCTGCGGTGGCCAGGCCGGGCCGATCGACGACCACCTGGTCAACCTGCCCGAGGCCACGCCCGTCACGCTGCGCGTGGCACGCGCCAGCAAGGTCATCGGCATGCCCGTGACCCAGGCGCAATGCGTGGACGTGCTGCGCAGACTGGGCCTGCCGGTGCAGGAAGGTGCGGGCACGGTCACCGTGACGCCACCACCGCACCGTTTCGACATCCAGATCGAAGAAGACCTGATCGAAGAGGTGGTTCGGCTGATCGGCTACGACCACCTGCCGACGACTCCGCCCTTGGCGCCCATCACGGCCCGCGTCCGCGTTGAATCGCGCCGGGGTCCCTTTGCGGTGCGTCGCCAGATCGCCCAACTCGGCTATCAGGAAACCATCAATTTCAGCTTCGTCGAGGCGCGCTGGGAGCATGAACTGGCCGGCAATCCCGATCCTATCAAGCTGCTCAACCCGATCGCCAGCCAGATGAGCGTCATGCGCTCGTCGCTGATGGGCAGCCTGATGGCGGCGCTGAAGTTCAACCTCGACCGTCGGGCGGAGCGCGTGCGCTTGTTCGAGGTGGGGCGCGTGTTCCGCAAGGATGCGTCGGTGCCCGACAGCGACACCAGCGTGGCCGGCTTCGACCAGCCCATGCGCGTGGCTGGCCTGGCATCCGGTCCGGTGAATGCGCTTCAATGGGGCGAGGCCGATCGATCGAGCGATTTCTTTGATGCCAAGGGCGATGTCGAGGCCCTGCTGGCGCCGCGCAAGGCCGAATTCCGTGCCGCCGAGCACCCCGCGTTGCACCCGGGCCGCTGTGCGGCCGTCTGGGTCGATGACCGCTGCATCGGCCACGTGGGCGAACTGCATCCGCGCTGGCGGCAGGCTTACGACCTGCCCACGGCACCGGTGCTGTTCGAGCTCGAGCTCGACGCCGTGCTCGGCCGGCCCGTGCCTGCCTTCCAGGCGGTCAGCCGGCACCAGCCGGTCGAGCGCGACCTGGCCATCGTGGTGAGCGAGTCGGTCACGCACGGCGCCGTGATGGAGGCCATTCGTTCGGCGGGCGGCGAGTGGCTGCGCGACGCGGTGCTGTTCGACGTCTATCGTCCAAAAAAGGGCACACCCACCGGCAGCCTGTCGGACAACGAGAAGAGCCTGGCGGTTCGTCTGGTGCTCAACAGAGACGACGCTACACTGACCGAAGAAGAGATCGAGGCCACGGTGGCCGCGGCGCTGGCCGCGCTGCAGCAGCGCACCGGCGCGCGCTTGCGCACCTGATTGCCCGGTCCCCACGCATCGCAAGGAGATCCCGCATGGAACTGGCCGTCGAAAGCCTCGAAACCCCGGCCCTGACCAAGGCGCAACTCGCCGAACTGCTGTTCGACCAGATCGGCCTGAACAAGCGCGAGTCCAAAGACATGATCGACGCCTTTTTCGACCTGGTCACCGAAAGCCTGGTCAACGGCACCGATGTGAAGATCTCGGGGTTCGGCAACTTCCAGATCCGGACCAAGGCGGCGCGCCCCGGCCGCAATCCCCGCACCGGCGAACCGGTGGCCATCGAGGCACGCCGGGTGGTCACCTTCCACGCCAGCCCCAAGCTGAAGGAACAGGTGCAGGCCGCGGTCATCGGCGATTGACCGCCGTTCGACCCGCCGCTGGCGGGTCGTTACAACATATCTCACGAAAAGAGCAGGGCCGGCCTCCTGCCGGAGGGCACTTAGAGTAAATTCAAGGTTCGGTTTCTACCGCCTTGATTTACATGGAGAATTCCCTCCCTCCCATCCCGGCCAAACGGTACTTCACCATCGGTGAGGTCGGGGAGTTGTGCGGCGTCAAGCCGCACGTACTGCGCTATTGGGAGCAGGAATTCACCCAGCTTCGGCCCATGAAGCGCCGGGGTAACCGGCGCTACTACCAGCACCACGAGGTGCTCATGATCCGCCGCATCCGTGAACTGCTCTACGAGCAGGGCTTCACCATCAGCGGCGCACGCAACAAGCTCCAGGAACTGGCCCAGTCGGAACGCGACAAACGCCGCCGCGATGACGATGAAGACGCCATCGATGTGATCGACCTCGACGCCGTCATCCACGACGATGACACGGTGGTGGTCTCGGCCACCGTGGCCTCGCCCACCTCGCAGGGGTCCCTGTTGAGCGAAATGCGCCGGGAACTCCTCGAGATTCGCGAACTGCTGCGCCCAAGCCTCTGAAACCAGCCTTCGTTGCCGGCTATAATGCGAGGCTTGTCGGCGTGTAGCGCAGCCTGGTAGCGCACTTGCATGGGGTGCAAGGGGTCGCGAGTTCGAATCCCGCCACGCCGACCATTTGTTCAGAAAGCCCGCTGTTCGCAAGAACAGCGGGTTTTTTCTTTGGGGTCAGGTTCATCGTGTCGGCCGGGTACCACCACGCGTGGCCACAGTCAGGCGGCAAAGCGTGGCCGCATGGCGCCAATGGCCACCCAGACGGTGTCTGCCCCTGCCACGCAGCACGTCCTTGGCGCAAAGCACCGCGTCGGTGGCAAGCCCGAAAAGCACGGTGACGCAAAGGCCCAAAAGTCCACTGTGCTTGCGGAAATAGAGGAGTTCGCTTTCGACCTGCAGTCCCAACAGCTGGGTACCCTCGGTGTTCAATCCGCGCTCTGAACGTGCGCTTGCGCCGCCGACGTGAATCACCGTGGTGCTCAAGAGGCATTGAACCTGCCAGCCTGCCTGGTGCACGGCACGGCAGTGATCCACTTCCTCGAAATAGAGAAAGTACCGGGGATCGAAAAGGCCAACTTCGTCAATCACCTCGCGCCGCACGAAGTAGTAACAGCCGGTCACCCAATCGCAGTCGACAACGTCTGAACCTCGGCCCCTGGCGCGGTCGCTCGGTTTGCTTTTGATCAAGCCTGTCCGCATCGCGAAGCTGAGCCACGGATCTGGAAACTCGCGGGCGGAGCCATCCCCCTCACCCGATTCGTCGACAAGGCGCAGGCCGAGCACGCCGCAGCGCGATCGCTCTCGCATGTGATCGAGGCTGCGTGACAAGGCGTCACTGGCCATGTAGGCGTCGGTGTTGAGCAGCAGCACGAAAGGCGCGTTGCACAGCCCCAATGCCTGGTTGTTCGCGCGACCAAAGCCAACGTTGCTGACGTTCTCGATGACCGCACAGTCCGGGAAGTCGCGCTTGATGAGTTCGGCAGACCCATCGCGGGAAGCGTTGTCAACGAAGACGACGCTGACCCTGATTCCTGAACTGGCCGACCGCAAGTGATCGATGCATCGACGCAGCAGGCCATGCGTGTTGTAGCTCACCAGAACCACGAAGATGTCTGCGGACTCGTTCACCGGGGTGAATCGATGTCCGATCGGCGCGGCCTGCGTCATATCCGGGCCAGATCGCGGGACTCTGGCATCGGCAGGGACATGGTCCCGGGTGGTGCTTCGTGGCTGGACGATCGCTGTGCGGATGGATACCCCGCTCTGGCCAGCGATGCATCGATATAGGCCTGCATCACCGATGTCGTGGACTCCACAAATGGCTCCTGGAGCATGCTCGAATGGCCGCCGTCGACATCGGCCACAGTGACGTGTCCGTCCACGACGGATCGCCAGCCGAACGATGGATCCACGAAGATCTCGACAAAGGGCTGGTCTCCGGTCGTCCCGTCACCCTTGGTGGCGCGCAACAAGATCGCGTCTGCTGCAAGGCGTCCATGCTCGGGCGCGGTGGCCTGGGCGTGTCGGATGATCTGTCGCACCGTCGGGCGGGGCAGGTGGTGTGGGGGGCGTTTGCCCGCATCCAATGTTCGCTGGAAACGTCGAATCCGGGCGTTTAGGATGGCTTGATCGATGCGAGAACTCACCTCATAGCGAACCAGCGACAGGCCTTTGCGAGCCAGCGTCAGTGCGGTGTGGGTCACACGAGAGATCAGGCCGCTGTCGTCTGCGAGCTGCAATGCCTCGGACAGTCTGCCCAGACGGTGCTGAGAAAGCAGTTGGGGGCGCAGTGCGGCTTTGGCGTGTGTGGCCTCGAACAGCGCCAGCGTGGCAATGCGCTCACCTCGGGCCTGCAGGCGCAGGGCCACCTCGAACGCTATCGTTCCACCCGCGCACAGACCGGCGAGGATGTAGGGGCCTTGCGGCTGCTCCCTGCAAATCTGCTCGGCGTAATGATCTGCCATCTCGGCAATTCGGGTGTGCAGCATCGGGAGGTCGTCATCCCCCAGAGGACGCAACGCGTAAACCGGGTGCCGTGTGTCCAGGCGCATGGCCAGATTGCGATAGAGCAGCACCTCGCCATCGATGTCGTGGATGAAGAAGACACCCGGCCCGCCCGTGCCCGCCCGCAGCTTGAGCAACGAACCTTGGCCCTTGCTGCGGTCGACCAAGGCCGACAGGCGCCGAACGGTGGGCGACTCCAGCAGGTTGGCCGGAAGAATCTTCCTCCCCATGCGAACGTCGATCTGGGCCACCAGGCTCATCGCCAGCAGTGAGTAGCCGCCAAGGTCAAAAAAGTCGTCGTCGAGCCCGACATCGTCGCGGCCCAGCAATTCGCACCAGAGCCGGTGCATCTCGCGCTCGGTATCGGTCATTGCCCGCGCATCAACCGCGGGGGATGCTCGACGCGCGGCGAACGGTTGTGCGCCAGAACTTGCTCCGCTGAAGCCACCCAGGCGAAGAAGCTCGCCAGTGCTGGACCAGCGCGCCCGTGTTCCTGTCGCCTGCCATTGCCCCTCACCGTCCGGAGACAGTGCCATCAGTTCGCCTGCGATCCCCGGTGCCGTCTGCCGACCCTGGGCGTCCGTCACCTTGAGCATGCCAGTCTGCAGCGGTCGGCCGATGCAGGAAGTCTCGCGACCGTTCGCGACCGCGCCGGCAGCCAGAGGCAACCCCAGCCCGGACTCGCGGTACACGTTCACCACCGTCAAGCCCGCTGCGCGCAGGGCGTCAACGCGCTCGGAAGAAGCCCAGCCTGCATCGACCACGGCTGTCACACCAAGCATCGGCGTGTGGGCATTGGCTGCCAGCCAATGGTCCCACGCGGCACCTGGCGCGTGCACGATGGACGCTTTTGCCTCCCGAATCAAGGAGGCGAGGTTCGTGAATGCGCTGTTCTGCGACACAGGCACGTGGAAAACGACGCTGGCACCAGTGGACAGGCCGGTGGCGGCCTGCAGATGAGCAAAGACAGGCCGCTCCGGGTCCACGCAGCAAAGCCAGCTGTCAGAGGGGTTGGAATTCACAGCGGCGCCCATGCCGCCGATCAGCGCCACCAGACGGTCTGCACCGACAATGGGAAGGTCGGTGCGGGTCGACGTTGGGCTGCCTCGACGTGTTGCAGCGTGCGCATCGAGCGTCAGTCTGGAAACGGTCACCGGCCAGGGCGAGGTCTCTTCGGGAGCGCCCATCACGATCGCAAGGTCGGGACGACCCAGGGCGGCCTGCAAACGCGGATCGCCATGGCCGAGAGCGCACCAGGAAATGCCTGTCTGCGCCGCTGCCAGCAGCCCCACAGCGTGGTGGAGGGGATCGTCCGAGACCATCACGGCCAGCTGGCGATGCTCCCTCGCACTGCTCTGTATGGCCGAACGGAGTCTGTCCAGTTCTCGAAGCAAGTCCCGACCCGTCCAGCTGCGGCCTCCAAGGCGCAGCGCTACATCCCGGGACCTCGACAGCCAGTGCTGCTGGATGCGATTGTGGATGTCGCTGACCGCCAATCCAGGCGACCCGATCTCCCATTCGTTCAGCATCGCAAGTTCTGCCGAGGATGGCGCCAACAGACCCGCCAGCGACCGCTCGGGTCTTTGTGTGCCTGCAGCGATGAGGCGCGCGAATCGATCACGCAGGGCCGCGATGCTGCTGGCGTGAAAAACGTCCGGGTCGAACTTGAATCCGCCAGTGACACCTGACTCCTCTTCGACCAGCCACAGGTTCAGGTCCTCCGATGCGCCGTCAAGCGGCACATGAATTCGCTCGTGTCTGAGGTCACCCCAGCGCGTCTGTCGGGCACGAACATCCTGGAAGTTGAACAACGCCTGGTAAATCGCGCCGGCTGGCAGATTCAGCTCTTGCGAGATGCGCTCAAAGGGAACGTCCTGGTTGGCAATCGCATCCGTGACCTGCTGGCGAACGCGACGCACCCAATCGGTCATCGACAGCGTCAGGTCCACCTCCAGTCGCAGGGGAAGCATGTTGTTGAAGAACCCCATGACGCCTTCCAGCTCGCCGGCCGGCCGCCCGCGCACCGGGAGGCCGATGGTGGGCATGGATTCATCCATCCATTGGGAGATCAAGGCGGCATAGGCCGCCAGCAACACAATGCTCTTTGTGGTGCCGGTGCGTCGGGCCAGATCCTGAAGGCCGGCGACCACTGGCGGGTCCAGGGCCACGAGCTCGGTGGCCGCCATGCCTGAGCTGACTTTCGGCCGGGGCTTGTCGATGTGTGTCTCTGGCCGCGGTCGTCGGGTTGCGAGCTGGTGCCGCCAGTAATCGGTCTGCTGGCGGATTTCCTCGGTCTCCATCCACGCGTTGTGCCAAGCGGCGAAATCGCCGTAACCGACCTGCAGCGGTGGCAAAGGCGAAGCCTTTCCCTCAAGAAACGCCTGGTAGTGCGCCGCCATCTCCGCGTAGAAGACATCGAACGACCAGCCGTCCCAGATGATGTGGTGCGCCATCAGGAACAGCGCATGGTGATCATCTGCGAGCCTGTACAGATGCGCTTGTATCAGCGGGGCACGGTCGAGCTGGAACACCTGCGCAGTGCGGCGGTTCATGTCGTCCAGCAGCGCCTGCTCGCGACTTTCTTCCCCAATCGCACCGAGATCCGTCAACGGCAGCAAGCTGAGCATCAGCGTGTCGTCCACGCATTGAGCGAAACCATCCCCGTTGGCCACGATGGCCGTGCGGAAAACGTCCTGCCGCCGAACAACCTCCTGAAACGCCCGGTTGAAGGCATCCAGGTTCATGGGGCCCCGCAGTCGGTGGCCACTGGGCGCGTGGTAGCCCAGTCGACCAGGCTGCATCCTCTCGACGAAATTGATGCGCTCCTGCATCAAGGTCAAGGGGGCGATGCCCTGTTGCTGGCGTCGCAGGATCGGGGCGCGGCGAGGCGCTGCGTCGGCGCCACGTGCAGCCGACACGGCAGTCGCCAGTTTCTCCACGGTTGGTGACTCGAACAGGGTGCGCAGCGCGAGCTGCAGACCGAGTTCGCGATTGATCTGTCCGACCAGGCGCGCAGCCAGCAGGGAGTGTCCCCCGAGAGAGAAGAAGTCGTCTTCGATACCGACTGACTGGAGCTTCAGCACCGAGGCCATGGCGGTGGCCAGACGGGTCTCGAGTTCGTTGCGAGGTACGCGTCCGTTGGCAGATGGCGCTGCCATGGCCGCCGTGGGGACGGGCAGCGACTTCCGGTCAATCTTTCCGTTGGGCAACAGCGGCAGTTGCTCCAGCTGCACGATCTGCTGAGGCAGCATGTAGTCGGGCAAGGGTCCGCGCAACGCATCGCGCATGGCGGACACATCGAGCACGTGGCCTTGCCTGGCAACCACGAAGGCGACCAAACGGGCCTGACCGGGTTGGTCTTCCACGGGCAGCACCACACTGCGCGCAACGCTCGGCTGCGCATCGAGGCAGGCTTCGATCTCGCCCAGCTCGATGCGGTAGCCGCGGATCTTGACCTGAAAGTCAAGCCTGCCCAGGTGCTCGAGGCTGCCGTCCTCTCGCCACCGTGCGAGGTCACCGGTGCGGTAAAGGCGGGCGCCCGGCGTGGTGCTGAATGGATCGGCGATGAACCGCTCGGCCGTGAGTTCAGGGCGCTTGAAGTAGCCGTTGGCCAGCCCCAGACCGCCGATGCACAGTTCGCCTTCAGCGCCGACAGCAGCGGGCCGGCCGGATTCGTCGAGGATCCAGACCTGTGTGTTGTGCATCGGGCGACCAATGACGATGGGCGCTGCGGCATCGTGGATGCGGGCCAGGGTGGACCATACCGTGGTTTCCGTGGGGCCGTACAGGTTCCAGAGCTCCACGCCGGCCGCAACAAGCCGCTCCGCCAGTGCTGCGCTCAAGGCCTCCCCGCCGCACAGCGCACGAAAACCCGGTGGTGCCTGCCATCCAGCGTCCAGCAGGAGGTGCCAGGTCGTCGGCGTGGCCTGCATGACGTTGATGCCCTCTGCTTCCATCAGGCGGGCGAGTGTCTCGCCGTCGACCATGGCATCCCGTTGGGCAAGCACCACCCGGGCGCCACAGGTCAGCGGAAGGAAGAGCTCAAGCACGGCGATATCGAACGACAGGGTCGTGACGGCCAGCAATCGATCGCGCCCGTTCATGCCGGGTGCCTGCCTGACGCTGGCCAGGAAGTTGCACACTGCGCGCTGCGGCACCACCACGCCTTTGGGCTTTCCGGTCGAGCCCGATGTGTAGATGACATAGGCTGGTGCATCGGGCCGGGGTTCAGGAAGGCCCACAAGATCCGTGCCGGCAGCGGCATCGATGAGTGGCGCGTCTTCGTCCACCCGCAATTGCTGTTCACGGCCCAGCCCGCTCAGACCGGCGTGCTCGGTCTGGGTGATCACCAGGCAAAGCTCGGCGTCCTGCGCCATGAACAGCAATCGCTCGCGCGGAAAACCGGGATCCAGCGGCACATAGGCTGCCCCGGTCTTGAGCACCCCCAGCAAGGCGGGCACGAGTTCAGCGCCTCGATCGAGGCAGACCCCGACCCGCATTCCCGCGCCAACGCCTCGGGCGTGCAGGACCTGGGCGTATCGGCGCGCGCGATCCGCCAGGTCTCTGTAGGTCAGCGCTACACCCGGCGCAACGAGGGCGATTTCTTCGGGCGTGCGTGTGGCCTGTTCGTCGATCCATCGTTCGAGGCGAGCACCACTTTCCAGCGGCATCCGGGTGTCGTTCCAGGCGATCAGGCGCGGATCGACCGTTGGCGTTTCAGCGGCGAGCCCCGAGTCCAGTGACCGTGACAGTGCCCCACACTGTTTGACCAGCGCCGACACCAGTTCCCGAGCCAGGCTGGCGCTGAAGTATTCGGTGCTGTAGTGCAGATCGAGGCTGAGCGAATCCTGCTTCTCGTAGAAGTTGAAGAACAGTTCCCCCAGCAGGCCTGCCTTGCGACCTTCGTGCAGCGTGGCGGTGAGAGGGGCGTAGGCCGTGAGGTCGACCAAGGGGTTCAGATTGAAATAGACACCGGTCAGCGGTGGACGGTCGCCGTTGCTGCGCAGCCCGAGCGCCCGGGCCACCGTGCCCTGGGTCATCAGGGGATGGTCCAGGGCATCCATCAGATCGTTGCGAACACGTTGCAGCAGGCTCGATGCCGTGTCGCCAGGATTGCATTGGAGCCGAAGCGGCAGGTCGAGAACACCATCCCCCACCAGGGGCCCTCGGCGTTCCAGGCTCTGGCTGGCGTAAGGGACACTGACCACGAAGTCGTTGCTGCCGCTCCTGCGTTGCAGCACCATCGTCACGGCAGTCAGAAGCAGCTGGAACAAGGTGGCACCGGCTGCCTTGGCCTGCGACCGCAGCCGTGTCAGCACCAGCCCGTCGATGGAGGACCGTTCGGTGTCGGCACTGTACTGCCTGGGGCCGGCAGGGGTCAGATCACCCAGCGCCAGCGGCGGCGGTGGGTTCGAGAGTCTGGCCTGCCAGAAAGCGAGGTCTTCCTGCCCCTGCGTTCCCGCGAATCGATCCTGCTCTTCCTTGCCGAACGCCAGCGGGGAAGCCGCTTCGGGCCATGTGGGCGCCGTCCCGTTGCAACGCGCGCGGTACGCCACCGCAAGCTCTGCGTTGAAGACGCTCGAAGCCCAGCCGTCAAACACGAGGTGACTCGCCACCATGTGCACGACCGTTCGACCGTCTGCCAGACGGAGCAGGCTCACCGCGGCCAGGGGCGCGCGGTCGAGCGGAAAGGCCCGCGCACTGGCTTCGCGGCAATGGCGATCGAGCGCGGCTTCGGGGTCTGCCTGATCGCGCAGGTCGACGTGTGCGATGTCGACGTGCCGACGGGGCGTCAGGCGCTGCACAGGTTGTTCGGTGTCGAAGCAGATGCGGAAGGCCTCGTGTCGTCCCAGCACGTCGCGCAGCGCGAGTTCCAGCACCGGGATGTCGACGTCGCCCGACAGGCCGATGCACAGCGACTCGTTCAGGGCCCGCCGCGCTGCCGGGTCGAAACTGCCGGCCAGCCAGCGCTCGGTCTGTCCTGGGGTCAGCGGGCCTTCCTGGGCGGTGCTTTTCCGGCTCTCGGGAAGACCGCCTTTCGGCGATGGGGGCGTGCCATCGCGGGGGGTGATGAAGCCAAGGGCCATCAGCTCGTCCAGCGCCGCGGTGAAGACATCGAAGATGCGTTCGGTGTCGTCGTCGCCCATGGCTTCGGTGAGGAAGTGCCCGAACTGCTCGTACAGGTGCAGGCCGTGGAAGCGAACCAGCCAGTAGAAGAGGCTGATGTTTTTCTGGTTGTCGTCCCAGCCCAGGCGCCAGAGCGAAGCGCAGTGCACCGCCTTGACCGGTGCACCGCGTGCGGCAAACGCCGTGTTGAGCCGGGTGATCAGCTTTTGTGTGCGCTCGTTGATGTCGCGGTACAAGGCGGGTCCGGCTCGACGGATGTGCAGCAGTGACGCCTTTGCCGCAGCCAGCGCGAGTGGGTGCCGCACAAAGGTGCCGGCGAAGTAGGTCACGCCTGCCTCGGGGTAGGAGTCGTCGCCGTACTGCCAGTGACCGCCGTCGAGCGCGTCCATCCAGCGCGCCGAGCCGGCAATGGCCGACAGCGGCAGGCCGCCGCCGATGATCTTTCCGTAGCAGGCGATGTCGCCGCGTATGCCGTAGAACTCCTGTGCGCCGCCCGGGGCGACTCGAAAGCCGGTGACGCACTCGTCGAAAATCAGCGCGCAGCCGGCTTCGTCGCAGATCTCCCGCAGGCTCTGCACGAAGGCGCGTGGCTGCAGGGTCGGCACCTTGTTCTGGATCGGCTCGATCATGATGGCCGCGAGCTCGTGCGCACGTTCCCGAAGCACACGCAGGGATTCGTCGCTGGCGTAATCGAGCACAAGCATGTGCTCGACCGCACTGGGCGGAATGCCGGGCGCCGCTGCCAGCGAACGCAGCTGCTTGCTGCCGCGCACGATCACTTCGTCCACGATGCCGTGGTACGAATTGGTGAAGATCGCCACCGTTTTTCGCCCGGTGACGGTGCGCGCGACGCGAAGGGCGCCCACCACCGCTTCGGAACCGGTGTTGCAGAACGCCACGCGTTCCATGCCGGTGAATTCGGAAATGAGCTCGGCCACCTCGGCCGACAGTGGGTGTTGCGGACCGAGTTCGATGCCGGTCTGCACCTGATCGACCATGGCCTGAACCAGGTCCGGTGGCTGGTAGCCCAGAAAGTTCGCGCCGAAGCACGCCAGCAGGTCGATGAACTCGTTGCCATCGATGTCCCACATGCGTGAGCCCTTGGAGCGCTCGACCACCAACGGGTAGACCAGGTCCTTCCAAAGCGGGTTGAAGCCGGTGACCACGCGCGGATCGGCCATGACCTTGCGGTGCTTCTGGCTGAACGCCTTGGACTTTCCGAACCTCGCGTCGCATCGGGCAATGAAGCTGTCCAGCCACGCCCGTTGGGCGGGGGTGAAGTCTTGCTGGGCTTTCAGCGTCAGCCGCGGCGAGGCGCCAAATGGCTTCTCCACCAGGGAGGCGTCGCTGGCAGCTGCCGGTGCGCTGGCGGCTTGCGGGGTGGGGGCGCCTTGAGAAGCCGCGCCCCCTGGCGATGCCAACGGAAGTGGAGTGCCCGTTTTTGCGGCTTGTGCACCCAGCAAGGCCAGCTGCTGCGACATCAGCTGCATCTGCTGGGCGATGGTCTGCTCGAGAAAGGAGTTACCGGGTTGCGGATGTCCGGCCAGCGGCCAGACCGCACTCACGGCCGGTGCAACGCTTGCGGGTTCGGTGATGCCCGGTGTTGCCGCTGTTGCCGGTGTGGTCGCCCGCAAGGGGGCCGCTTCGGGTGCAAACCGGTCCGGCGCAAGTTCTCCATCGAGGAACTGCGCCAGCTTGGCGACGGTGTCGAGGTCTTCAAGCAGCCGGCGGAAGCGCAGCTTGATGCCGAAAACCTGGTTGATCGACAGCGTGGCCTGCGTCAGGGACAGCGAGTCCATGCCTTGATCGAGCAGGCTCAGTTCGCGCGAAAACTCGTCGGGCGAGAGGCCGGAGACGTCGCCAAAGATGCGCAGAAGTTCAAGTTCGAGTCTTGGGAGTCGGCTCATGGAGATGCTCGTTTCCTGCGGGGAAGGCACCGGGTCGGGGGCCGTCCGACTGACCTGTCGTTCGAACCAGTGCCGTTCGCCGCCGAAGGGGTACGTGGGAAGCTGGGCGCGCCTGGCGCTGCGAGGCACGGGCCATGCCACCGCCACACCGTGGCACCACAGCTGCCCCAGGGCCTGAAGGGCGTGGCTGGCCGCGTCGCCTGGTTTCCGGGCGCTGCCCAGCAATGCAACGTGCCGTGCCGTTGCGCCACTTTCACTGCGGTGCTGGCGCAACAGGGCGGTCAAGGCCTGGCCCGGACCGACTTCGACGAACACGGTGTCGGCCTGGGCCAGCTCGCTCGTGAGCGCCCGGCTGAACTGCACGGGTGCGCGCACCTGACGCGCCCAGTAGGCGGGATCGGTGGCTTCCTCGGCTTTCAGCGGGGCACCGCTGATGCACGAGTAGACGCGGATCCTCGGGGCACTGAGGGTCATACCGCTCAAGGCAGCCTGCACCGCCGGCAGTGCAGGCTCCATCATGGCGCTGTGGAAGGCGTGGGAAACGGTCAGGGCGCTGCTGCCGATGTTCTGCGCCTCAAGGGTCACGGCCAACGCGCCCACCGCCTCGGTGGTGCCCGAAACCACCGTGAGCTCCGGTGCGTTGGAGCCAGCGATCTCCACGCCTGGCGGAAGCAGCGAAAGCAGTTGCTCGGCACTGGCGCGCACAGCGAGCATGGCGCCGCGAGGCTGCTGCGCCATGGCGTGCCCGCGTGCGATGACAGTCACCAATGCGTCTTCCAGTGACATCACGCCGGCCAGGCAGGCCGCTGCATATTCACCCACGCTGTGGCCGATCATGGCGTCGGGCTTCACCCCGAGGCTGGCCAGCCAGCTGGCCAGCGCGTAAGACATGCTGAACAGCGCAGGCTGCGCATGGCGGGTGTCCGCCAGGAAGGCGCCGACCTCGGCGTCGCCGGGCTCGGCCTTCACCAGCCAGGGCAGTTGGTCGACACCGCTCAGGTCCTTGACGACATGCAGGCAGCGGTCCAATGCCTCACGGAAAGCGGGTGCCTGGTCGTACAGGCTGCGCGCCATGCCGGGGTGCTGGGAGCCCTGACCCGGAAACATGAACACGAGCCTTGGCTGACTCAGGGCCTGAACCGCCGGTGGCAGCGCTCGCAAGGCGGCCACGGCTTCAGTCAGGCTGCTGGCCACGACGCTGGCTCGCTGCGGCAGCGCAGATCGCCCGCGCATCAGGGTTGCGGCCACCTCGGACAACACACGGTCGGGATGGCTCTGCAGGTGATGGGCGAGATCTGCACCGCGCTGCTGAAGTGCTTTCGGACTGCGGGCGGACAGTGGCAGTACGAAGACCGAAGGCTCACCTGGCTCAACGTGTGGTGATGTCCTGGTGGCGGCCGCGGGAGCCTCCTCGATGACGAGGTGCGCATTGGTGCCCCCGACGCCGAACGAACTGACCGCGGCCCGCCGGGGTTGCGCGCCGCGAGGCCACGCGGTGGTATCGGTGACGACGTGAAACGGCGTCTGCTCGAGACCGAGCTGGGGATTGGCCTGCTGGAAGTGCAGGGTTCGCGGAATCTGCTCGCGGTGCAGGGCCAGGGTGGCCTTGATCAGGCCCACCACGCCCGCCGCGGCCACCATGTGACCCAGGTTGCTCTTCACCGAGCCAAGGCCGCAGTACTGGGTGTCGGTGGTGTCGGCTTGCCACGCGCGGCACAGCGCCGCCACCTCGATCGGGTCGCCGAGCGCAGTGCCTGTGCCGTGGGCTTCGACATAGCCGATGCTCCGCGCGTTGACCTGCGCGTGGTCCAGCGCCATGCGGATCGCGGTAGCCTGCCCGCTGGCGCTGGGTGCCGTGAAGCTGGCCTTGTCGCCACCGTCGTTGTTCAGGCCGACGCCGCGGATCACCGCATGGATGGTGTCGCCGTCGGCCATTGCGTCTTCGAGCCGCTTCAACACCACCATGGCCCCACCGCTGGAAAACACGGTGCCGCTGGCCGCCGCATCGAAGGGCCGGCAATGTCCGTCCGCCGACTCCATACCGCCTTCGACATGCAGGTAACCTGACTCCTGGGGCACGAGCACGGTGGCGCCGCCAGCCAGTGCCACATCGCACTGGCCGTCCGCCAGGGCTTGCGATGCCTGCGCAATGGCCACCAGACTCGTGGAGCAGGCGGTGTGAATGCTGACCGCCGGCCCGTTCAGGTTGAGCCGGTGGGCGATGCGGGTGGCGACGTAGTCCTTCTCGCTGGCAAGCATGGTGGCGAATTCACCGTACTGTTCCACCAGCGCCGGTTGCTCCTGGCGCAGGGCCGCGATGTAGCTGTTGTTGGCGGTCCCTGCATAGACGCCGACCCGGCTGCCGCTTTGCCAGGGGTCGATGGAGGCATGTTCGATGGCGTTCCAGCTCAACTCGAGCAGCAGCCGCTGCTGAGGATCGAGCACGGTGGCTTCTCGCGACGAGATGCCGAAGAAGGCGGCATCGAAGCGGGCCGCGTCTTCCAGCACGCCTCGGGCCGCCACGAAATTGGGCCGATCGCGCAGCGATGCGGGCACCGAAGGGTCGAGTTCGTCGGGTCGGAAATGGCGGATGCCCTCTCTGCCCTCCAGCAGCTGTTGCCAGAAGGCCTCGACATCGGGTGCCCCGGGCGTTCGCAGCGCCATGCCGATGATGGCCACCCCCGCAGTTCCCTGGCGGGCGACGGCGGATGGTCGGTTCACGGTGGGCTGCTTCTGCAAGGCGGCGGCGATGCCTTGAACCGTGGGGCGATCGTAGATGTCGGCGATGGCCAGCCCTTCGATGCCCAGTGCCTTGAGGCGCGCCGCAAAGCGCAGCACCAGCAGCGAGCGGGCACCGAGATCGAACAGATTGGCATCGTCCGCCAGCGAGTCGACACCCAGGAGCTCTTGCCAAAGCGAACGCACCGCTGTGCGGGGATCGGACGCCCGAGCCTCACCTTCGCGCGGCACGCTGGTGACTGGAAGCGGCAACTGCTTGCGGTCGATCTTGCCGCTGGGTGTCAGGGGCAGAGCGGCCAGCGGGACGAAGCGAAGCGGGATCATGTGCTCCGGCAGCCGGTCCCGAAGATGGCTGCGCAGGGGAGCCACGTCGCTGCCCTCACGCAGCACCACGTGCGCCATCAGCTGGCGGCCAAGGCCGGGAACGTCTGGCGCGGTGACCACGGCTTCTCGGACCGTCGGGTGCGCCATGAGGGCCAGTTCGATCTCGCCCGGCTCGATCCGGAAACCGTCGACCTTCAACTGCTGATCGGCGCGCCCCAGGTAGGTGAAATCGCCAGAAGCGTCGCGGCGCACCAGATCACCCGTGGTGTACCAGCGGCCTGGCAGCCCCGGCACGGCGTCCAGAAAACGCTCGGCGGTCAGTGCGGGTGCCCCGAGATAGCCGTGCGCCAGGCAGTCGCCTCCCAGCAGGAGTTCGCCCGTGTCTGCGTCGGTCTTGCATTGCCCTTCCTCGTCACGAAGGGCAAGACGAACGTGGGGCAGGGGTCGGCCGATGGGCGGAATGGCGGACCACTGCGAGACCTGCTCGGGCAACTCGTGCACGAGAACGACGTGCGATTCGGTCGGTCCGTAGTGGTTGTGCAGCCGGGCACCGGGCAGGCGTTGGAAGAGCTGCCGGATGGCGGGCGTGATCTGCAGTTGCTCGCCCGCGCTGATGACGTCCATCAACGCCAGCGGTTCAGCCGGCGTTGAAGCCTCGGCCAGCATCTGCAAGGCCACATAAGGCATGAAGAGGCGTTCAATGCCGAGCCTGGCCACGGCAGCGTGCAGTTGTTCCGGGTCCCGCCGCACCGACTCCGGCAGCAGCACCAACGTGCCGCCGCAGGCCACGCTGGAGAGGATCTCCTGAAAGTGCACGTCGAACGACAGTGGCGCGAACTGCAGGGTTCGCGCAGGCCGACCCAGGCGGGGGTGCGTTGCGTGGTGGTCGATCAGGTGGGCAAGCGGTCGCGCACCGAGGGCCACGCCCTTCGGTTTGCCGGTTGAGCCCGAGGTGAAGAGCACGTAGCTCAGGTCGGCTTGCGCGCCAAACAAGGGGGCTGCGGCTGGTGCCGGCTCGTTCAACCGGGGAAAGTCGCCAATGAGGCTGGTGAGCTGTTGCAGCGCCGTGTTCTCTCCCAGCACCAGGCGAGGCCTGGCTTCATCGACCATGGAGCGCAGGCGCGCAGGGGGATACGACAGATCCAGCGGCACGTACGCCGTGCCGGCATCCACCGCCGCCAGAATGGCCACGATGGTGTCGGCCGAACGGGTTGCCGCAATGCCGATGCGATCACCCGGGCCAAGCCCCCGGAGCTTCAGGTCTTGTGACAGCGCCGAGACGTCGGCCAGGAGCTCCGAGTACGTCCAACGGCGTTCCGCTGTTTCCAGGCCGATATGGTCCGGCGAACGGGACGCAGCCGCGCGCAGCCACGACGACAGCGGGGACGGCTGTTGCGGGTGCGGTTCCTGGCGACGCGCTGGGGCCATGGTGTGGACGCTTGTTCAGGTCAGTGCAGTGCCACCATTCCGACATGCCCATGCAACAGCGACAGTGCAGGATTCCTCCCGAACCGACCGGTACTGTTCTTCATGGCTTGCTCCCTGGGTTGTCGAAAGAATTGCGAAGAATGGTAGCAACACCCATTGCACCATCATGCCCCGAGTATCACTTTGGTATCGTCGGCAAAGTGACAGGCCCGCCCACACGATAGGCCGAAACGAGCAAAATGACATCTCTGTCGAGCAAATCACGCTGGAATACGCGCCGAGCGCCAGCCTGGTTTCGAGCTCAAGGTGCACGATGAACCTTCGCCCGGCGGTTGCCCGCAGCGACAGGCTTGCAGACGTGACAAATCTCTCGAAAAGGCGTCTTTGACGTGCCAGCGGTCAGGCGCCAGACGGGGGACGCTGCGGTCTCGTACAGTGTTCGGCATGCGCAACGCGCCATTGGGCGGTGTTGCGGGCGGTCGCAGGCCTCCAGCCTGTGTGCACGGGTGAAACCCCGGAACTTGCAACCAGATCATGGAAATGGCGTTCATGGGCAGCATGACCGGCTTGAAGCTGGCGGGTGTGGGTGTGGGTGCGGGTGTGGTGCTCGTTGCCGCTGTCCTGGCGTTGGTGCTGGCCCAGGACGGCCGGCGCAAGAGCGACCCGCGCCCGTCCGACGCCGGCAGGGTGCTGATCGGCGTGCTCGGCGACTCTGACTCGGCGGCGTACCAGGACCATGTGAGCTTCCCCGCCACGGGCGAACAGCCGGGTGGCGCATTTCATCCCATCACCCTGCAATGGCCGGAGGCATTGGCCCGCATCAGGGCGTCGCAAGTTGACCTGGGCGCGTGGGCCGTGTGGGGTGTGCCTCGATGGGCCTCGATGGCCAGGGTGCGCGATGCGCTGGGGTTGCCGTGGCGAGGCCCGCGCCACGAGACGCACCAGAACAACCTGGCCTGGGCGTCTGGATGCGACTCGTTGACGACCGGAGCCTGGCGACAGGCGCAGCGGTTGGTGGATGTGATGGACGAACAACCATCGCGCTGGGCCTCCGGCGTGGTGGTCATTCGGTCGGGGGTCAACACGTTCGGCAAGGAAACCGACCTGGCCGCGCTGGCGGTCAACCCGGATGATCCGGCGGTGAAGGCCAACATGTCGTCATGCATCGACCACATCCGTGCCGCCGTGACGCTGATTCACGAGCGCCATCCGGGCACGCGGATCGTGCTCGTGGGCATCTTCAACAACGCCGACTGGGCACCGTACCATGCGAAATGGCAGTCGCGGCAGGAGCAGGCCAACCTGAACCGCGGACTCGACCACTTCGACAACGCATTGCGCTCGATGGCCGCGGCCGATCCGCGGCTGGCGTTCTTCGACGACCGCGCCTGGTTCGCAAGCCATTGGGGCGGAAGGGACCCCGACACTGGACTGCCCAACTACCGACCGGTCCGGATCGGCAACGTCCTGGCCGTCACCAACACCGCTGGCGACCATCCGGCCAACGCCGTGCTGGCTAACCAGCACGCCGGGCTGGTGTGGAACCTGCTGTGGTCGCAAGCGCTGGTGCAGTTGGTTCGCAACCGGTTCGATGCGCCCATTGATGCCATCACCGACAGCCAGATCGAACGCCATCTCGCAGAGGCGCTCGCCGAAATGGCTGGTCGCGGCACCATCAAACCCTGACGGAAGCCGGGGCCGCGCTGTCAGCGCGAGCGAAGCAGCTTTGCGGCGCGGTGTGCACCGCTGTACATCGCCGACTTCATGGCGTCCTTCCAGGGCGCCTGGCCCACGGTGGCCGGCTGCAATCCGAACCGACCGAGAGAATGGCGCGCCTTGCGATTGAACATGACGGCCTTGCGCATCCGTTCCGTTTCGTCCGTCTTGAAGATGATGGACAAGGACACCGACACGTCGTCGGGTCCGTTCTGCACGTGATGGCCGGCGACGAACGGAATGTGCAGTGCCTGCCCCGGAGAAAACCGGAACGCGGTGCCACACGCCTCTGCACCCGCCTTCAGCAGAGGACCACGCTGTGCCGTGTAGGCCACATAGTCTTCGCAATCGAACGGGTCGGCCACGCGCTCGTCCCAGGCGGGATAGATGGTGACGGTCTTGCTGCCCCTGAACTGGAACAGCAAGGTCGAGTAACGGTCAATGTGAAAGGGCGTCACGCTGTCGGGGGACGCGATGAAGAGATACAACATCGACTCGCGGGCGTCGGTGCCTGAGCCACGTGCCTGGATGATCTCCTTCACGTCCTCGAGAAGATCCCGGTGAAGCGACGCGAAAGAAGGGTCGGTTTCGGGCGACCGCACCATGATGTATGAATCGGAGGTCCGGATGTTTTCGATCGTCTCATCGATCGACAGGCCATTCCTGTTGCTCTCGTGCAAGCGATCCAGATCCTCTGCGGTGTCGCGCGTGCTCTTTGAATAAAACACCTGATTGGCCGGCAGTGCGGGCAGAACCCGCCCGAGGTTCTCCAGGCTCACCGCTGGGTGTCCCGTCAGGCGGTGGCTGAACTGGAATGGCTCGCGGTCAAGCAGGAGGGGGTCGAAGTCGGTGTTGAAACACTCGGGCATGGCGCAGTCTCCCGGGGTTTCCCGGGCTGGTCAACTGGTGTCGACGCACGGACTTGCGCTCCAGGCCCGCCCGGCTGGCGCCCGCTCAAGGCGTGAGCCAGTCCAGGCCCTTGTCCACCAACCGGGCCCGGCGGTGGCCGTCGCGGTGCAGTTCGAGCCAGTCGATCGCCAGCACCTGCAGCCGCAGCAGGGCCAGGTGGTGATGGCTTGCCGCAGGCCCGTGCGGCATCAGCGCTGAACCGGGCGCTCGAGCCGCGAGGTAGTCGCCGGCGGCGGGTGAGGCGCCCACCCGTGCCCAGGCGGCGTCCACCTCGGGGCCTGCGGTCTGCACCACCGCCCGGGCCTGCACGCGCAGTTGCCAGCCCAGCCGCTGGCTCCAGAAGACCAGCATGGCGCCGGGCTGTTCGCGAAGCTCGGCGCATTTGGGGCTGCGCGCGTCGGTGAAGCACACCAGGGTCTGCGCATCGGGGTCGGTCTGGCGCAACACCACGGTGCGGGCATCGGGCAGGCCTTGCGGATCGACCGTGGCCAGCACCGGTGTGCGCCATTCGTGGTGTTTGTCGTGCGGCGCGCGCTGCAGCTCCTGCCAGATGCGACCGGGCAGGTCGGCCTCGCCCAGGCGCGGGTTCACCGGGCGGCTCCGTGCAGCGCCTGCCGGCTTTCCTGCCGTGTGGCGCTCATGCCCCCAACCCCCGGCGCAGCCGCTGGCTCTTGCGCGTGCGCTCCATGAAGTCGTCGGGCTTGCTGCGCACCCAGGCCACGAACCGGGTGACTTCGGGGTGGGCGAGCAGGGCGTCGACGCTCGCGTAGTGGCGGGCCAGTTCGGTTTCGTTGAACAGCGCGTGGATCTGCCGGTGGCAGATGCGGTGCAGGTACTCGGTGTGCCGGCCGCCGTGCGAACGGGGCACCAGGTGGTGCGCGTCTTTCTGCGAGTCGGGGATGGGGCGGCCGCACAGCGGGCACACCGGCGATCCGCCGGACGGAGGCAGGGCGTCGAGGCGTTGGGCGATGAGCTGGCGGCGGATGCGGCCGGTCATGGGGTGGAGGGACGGTGAACGACGGACATGCCCGGATGCTAGGGCGGCGGCTTGGGCTGTTGTGCCGCTCGGGTTCTGATGACCGGGCTGGACAGCGGAAATGCGACCCATATACTGTACATAAATACAGTATCTTGAGGTTTTCATGATCCCGCTTTCTCGCAGGAGGGCCCCGTGTCCCCGGCTGTCTTGAACGCTGCGTTGCCCGAGCCGCCGGCCTGGCCGGCGGCGGTCTGGCGGGCCGACGCCCTGGGCGCGCCGGTGCAGCACACCTGGCCCAGCGGTTTTGCCGCACTCGATGCCGAATTGCCCGGGGGTGGCTGGCCGGGCCATGCCCTGACCGAATTGCTCAGCCCGCACGCGGGCGCGCTCGAATGGCGCCTGCTGGGGCCGCTGCTGGCCCGGCTGGCGGCCGAGGGGCGCGACACCCTGCTGGTGGGTCCGCCGCAGCCGCCGCACCCGCCGGGGCTGTGCCAGCTGGGGGTGCCGGCGCGCCACCTGGTGTGGCTGTGCGCGCAGTCGCCGGCCGAGCGCCTGTGGAGCACCGAGCAACTGATCAAGGCCAACCCCGGCGGCGCGGTGCTGGCCTGGTTGCCGCAGGCCCGGCCCGAGCAGATCCGCCGCCTGCAGGTGCTGGCGGCGGGCTGCGAAACGCCCGTGTTCGTGTGCCGCCCCGAGGCGGTGGCGCGCGAGGCCTCGGCCGCCCCCTTGCGGCTGCGGGTGCGGGTGGCCGCGGGCTGGGGGCTCACGCTCGATGTCATCAAGCGCAAAGGCCCGCCGCTGGAACGCCCGCTGCACCTGCACGCCACGCCCGCTGGCCTGGCGGCGGTGCTGCCGCCGCGCCTGTTGGCCGATGCGCCGCCTGTTCCGGAGAGCCCCCATGTGGTGGTGCGCCCTGTGCCCGTGCCCGACCACGCCGTGCACTGAGCCTGGTCAGTCCGCGCTGGCCCTCTGGGCGCTGGGCTACACGCCGCGCGTGGCCCGCGCCGACGAAGCGGTGCTGATGGAGCTGGGTGCCAGCGCACGCCTGTTCGGTGGCCGCACCGCCCTGCGCGAACGCGTGCAGGCCGAAGCGCGCGAACTCGGGGCACAGGCGGTGGCCTGGGCGCCCAGCGGCCTGGCCGCGCTGGCCCTGGCGCGCGCCGGCCAGCCCGACCCGGGTCCCCACACGCTGGCCGATGCCCTCGATGCCTTGCCCCTGCACACGCTGAGTGCGGCGCGACCGCACGCGCGCACGCTGGGGCAGACCGGCTGCCGCACCCTGGGCGACCTGCGCCGGCTGCCGCGCGGTGCCCTGGGCCGGCGCTTCGACCAGGCCTTGCTGCACGCGCTCGATCGCCTGTACGGCCACGCCCCCGAAGCCCACGACTGGCTGGCCGTGCCCGAGGTGTTCGAGGCCCGGCTCGAACTGCATTCGCGCGTGGACGACGCCGCTGCGCTGGTGTTCGGCGCACGCCGCCTGTTGCTGCAACTGGCGGGCTGGCTGTTTGCGCGGCGCAGCGGGGTGGTGGCTTTCACGCTGCGCTGGGCGCACGACGCCATGCGCTCGCGCGAGGTGGGGCCCGTGGACGAGATCACCGTGCGAACCGCCGAGCCCACGCGCGACGTCGAGCACCTCACGCGCCTGCTGGCCGAGCACCTCGCCCGCGTCGTGTTGCAGGCGCCGGTGGGCGAACTCTGGCTGCACGCCACCGAGGTGCGCGCCCTGGTCGAGCACAGCGCCAGCCTGCTGCCCGACGATCCCGCGCGCGCCGGTGAAGCCCTGCCGCGCGTGCTCGAGCGCATCGCGGCGCGGCTGGGGCCCGAGCGTGTGTTGCGCCCCTGGCTGGTGGCCGACCACCGGCCCGAGGCCATGTGCCGCTGGCAGCGTGCCGATGCGCCCCTGCCGCGCCGCCAGCCCCCCGTGACCGACACCCCGCAACCGGGCTTTCTGCTGCGTGAGCCGCTGCGCCTGGCGGTGCGCGCGCACCGCCCCCTCTACCTGGGCGAGCTGCGCTTGCTGCTGGGGCCGCAGCGGGTGGAAGGCGGCTGGTGGGACCGCGGTGATGCGCGGGCCGCCACGCTGCCGGTGGCACAGGTGGCCGCTGACCACATGGCGCCAGCGGCCACCGGCCACGTGGCGCGCGATTACTGGCTGGCCTTCTCCGAACACGCCGGCCTGCTGTGGGTCTTCCAGACCCGACCGGCCGCCGGGGCCGAGCCCGCCTGGTTCCTGCATGGCGTCTTTGCCTGAGGCGCGCCATGACCACCCCGTTGCCGGCGTACGCCGAGCTGTGCTGCCTCTCCAACTTTTCCTTCCTGCAGGGGGCCAGCCACCCGGAGGAACTGGTGGCGCGCGCCAAGGCCCTGGGCTACAGCGCGTTGGCCATCACCGACGAATGCAGCATGGCCGGCGTGGTGCGCGCGCACGTGGCCGCCAAAGAGCAGGGCCTGCCCCTGGTCATCGGCAGCCGGTTCGAGGTGCAGGATGGCGAACACGGTCCCTTCGGGCTGGTGCTGCTGGCCACCACGCGCGCCGGCTATGGCCACCTGTGCCAGTTCATCACCACGCTGCGCCGGCGCGCCACCAAGGGCACCTACCAGCTGGCGCGCCACGAGGTCGACGGCGCCGCCCTGGCCGACTGCCTTGCCATCGCCATGCCCGCGCGGCGCGCCACGCAGGCCGCGTGCGACAGCGTGGCGCGCTGGCTGCTGCAGCACTTCATCGGGCGCTGCTGGCTGGGCGTGGTGCAGCGCCGCGCCATCGACGACGAACTGCAGCTGCACCGCCTGCGCGAGAGTGGCCGCCTGTGCGCGGTGCCGCTGGTGGCCATGGGCGATGTGCGGCTGCACCGGCGCTCGCGCAAGCCGCTGCACGACGTGCTCACCGCCACGCGCATCGGTCAACCGCTCACCGAATGCGGCTTTGCGCTGGCCGACAGTGGTGAGCAGCACCTGCGCTCGCGCCTGGCGCTGTCGCAGCGCTTCGCGCCCGAACTGCTGGCCGAGACGCTGCAGGTGGTGGCGCGCTGCACGTTCTCGCTCGACGAACTGCGCTACCAGTACCCCGACGAGGTGGTGCCCGCCGGGCACACCCCGTCGAGCTGGCTGGGCCGGCTGGCCTGGGAGGGCGCGGCCCGGCGCTGGCCGCAGGGCGTGCCGGCGTCGGTCACGCGGCAGATCGAGCACGAACTCGCACTGATCGCCGAGCTCCGGTACGAGCACTACTTTCTCACTGTGCACGACGTGGTGGCCTTTGCGCGCAGCGAGGGCATCCTGTGCCAGGGCCGCGGCTCGGCCGCCAACAGCGTGGTGTGTTACTGCCTGGGCATCACCGAAGTCGATCCGGCGCGCATGTCGGTGCTGTTCGAGCGCTTCATTTCCAAGGAGCGCAACGAGCCGCCCGACATCGATGTGGATTTCGAGCACGAGCGCCGCGAAGAAGTCATCCAGTACCTCTACCGAAAGTACGGCCGCGACCGCGCCGCCCTCACCGCGGCGGTCATCAGCTACCGGCCGCGCAGCGCACTGCGCGACGTCGGCAAGGCGCTTGGCTTCGAGCCCGCCGTGCTCGACACCCTGGCCAAGGGCATCTACTGGTGGGACGGACGCGAAATCGACCGCGAGCGGCTGGTCGAGGCCGGACTCGACCCCGAGGACCTCAAGGTGCGCCAGCTCATGGCGCTCACCGCGCAGCTCATGGGTTTTCCGCGGCACCTGTCGCAGCACACCGGCGGCTTCGTGCTCACGCGCGACCCGCTGTCGCGCCTGGTGCCGATCCAGAACGCCGCCATGGCAGACCGCACCGTGATCGAGTGGGACAAGGACGACCTGGACGCGCTGGGCCTGCTCAAGGTCGACGTGCTGGCGCTCGGCATGCTCACCGCCCTGCGCAAGGCGCTGGCCTGCATCGGCCAGCGGCGCGGGTTCGATTTTTCGATGCAGGACATTCCGCCCGAAGACCCCGCCACCTACGACATGATCTGCGCCGCCGACACCGTGGGCGTGTTCCAGATCGAGAGCCGCGCGCAGATGAGCATGCTGCCGCGCCTGCGGCCGCGCTGCTTCTACGACCTGGTGATCGAGGTGGCGCTGGTGCGGCCCGGGCCGATCCAGGGCGGGGCGGTGCACCCCTACCTGGACCGCCGCCAGGGCAAGGTGCCGGTGAGCTACCCCAGCGACGACCTGAAGACCGCCCTGGGTCGCACGCTGGGCGTGCCGGTGTTTCAGGAGCAGTGCATGCAGATCGCCATTCTGGCGGCCGGCTTCACGCCCGACGAAGCCGACGGCCTGCGCCGCGCCATGGCCGCCTGGAAGCGCAAGGGCGGCCTGGGCAAGTACGAGCGCCGCCTGATCGACGGCATGACCGCACGCGGCTACAGCCTGGAATTCGCCCAGGGCGTGTTCGAGCAGGTCAAGGGCTTTTCGAGCTACGGTTTCCCCGAAAGCCACGCCGCCAGTTTTGCGCTGCTGGTCTACGCCAGTTGCTGGATCAAGCGGCACCACCCGGCCGAGTTTCTGGTGGCCATGCTCAACAGCCAGCCGCTCGGTTTCTACACCCCGAGCCAACTGGTGCAGGACGCCCGGCGCCACGGTGTGCCGGTGTTCCCGGTGGACGTGTTGCACAGCGGGTGGGACTGCGCGCTGGAGTCGGTGGAACCGCTGAAGCCGGACGGGGCGGCCGAAGAAACAGAAGAAGAAACGGGATCTGACCCCGGTTCAGGGGTCGGTGTGCGGCTGGGCTTGCGGTTGGTGAGCGGCTTGTCGGTGGCCGCAGCGCAGCGCATCGTGGCGGCGCGGCAGCGGCGCTGGTTCGACGACGTGGACGACCTGGCGCGGCGGGCGCGGCTGGCGCGGCGCGATCTGGAGCTGCTGGCCGCGGCCGATGCGCTGGTGTCGTTGAGCGGGCACCGCCGGCAGCAGGTTTGGGACGCGGTCGCGCTGCGGCCGGTGCCCGCCTTGCTGCACGACGCGCCGGTGGACGAAGCCCCGCTGTGCCTGCCGGCCGCGCCCGAAGGCGAGGCCGTGGTGTGGGACTACGCCAGCCTGGGCCTCACGCTGCGCAGCCATCCGCTGGCGCTGTTGCGCCCCTTGCTCTCGCAGCGGCGCCTGTCCACCGCGGCCGAACTGCGCACCATGCCCGACCGCCGCCTGGTGCGCCACGCCGGCATCGTCACGCTGCGCCAGCAGCCCGAGACCGCCAGCGGCGTGGTGTTCGTGAGCCTTGAAGACGAGACCGGCGTGGTGCAGGTCATTGTGTGGCGCCGCCTGCGCGAGCGCTTTCGGCAGGTGCTGCTGCGCTCACGCCTGCTGGCGGTGCACGGGCACTGGCAGCGCGAAGGCGAAGTCTGCAACCTGATTGCCGGTCACCTGGAAGACCTCACGCCCATGCTGGGCCGTCTGGCGACGCAGAGCCGGGATTTTCATTGACGGAGGGTTCGGCGTTCGGGTAGCCGATTCGGCGCAGCTTCTCCACCGAGAGCACCAAACAATGATCCGGGCCCACGGCAATCAGGCCCTCGCGGCGCAATTCGCCGAGCAATCGCGTCACGCTGACCGGTGTGATGGACAGCAGGTCTGCAAGGTCCGTTCGACGAGGACAGAAGCCCGGATCGTCCCTGGGTACAGCCTGCAGATAGAGCAGCGCACGCGCAAGCCGCGCTCGCGCCGGGCCATGCGCGAACTCGGCAACGATTCGGTCGCTGCCGTCCACGGCCAGTTGCCAGTCTGCCAGCATGCGTTGGCAGGCACCCGGATCGGCCTTGCGTACTTGCTCGAGCCGGGCCATCGGGATGCGGCACGCCGACCCGGACTGCATCACGAAAGCGGAATGCCGATGGCATTGCCCCACAAGGGCAGACAGGCCCACCACCCCCGATCGACCGACCAGCCGAACGATGCACTCCCCGCCATCAGGGCCAGGAATGGTCTCCTTCACCAGACCGCTCTGAACCACGTAGATGGCCGAGGCGGCCCCTCCACGCTCGAACAGTCTGGCCCCTTCACGCAGCGCAATGCGGGTGCTTTCGCACAGGCTGTTGCGCTCACGGCCGGCTTCTTCACAGGGCGATGGACCCATGGCGCAGAAAGGATGCGCATGAGCAGGTTCAAACGATACGTTGTTCATTCGGTTCCCGTGAGGCATGCCACGCGTCAGGCCGCGTCCGCCCTTGCCAAACAAATGATAGGACGCAGACAGGCAGGTGAGACGCCCGCCGCCTTGCGCCTTGACCTGCATCAACTTCCGGCGGGCCACGTCTTTTGACACTGATCTGGTCACGGCAGCAGGAGCATCTGCTGCCTTGAAGTCAACCAGAACCAAACCGATTTGGAGTCAAAGATGAAGCCTGAAGAAGCCGGATCCTGGAGAACGTCGCGCAGCACCCTGGCGTTGAGTGTGGGAGGCGCCGTGTTGCTGCTGGCGGCATGCGGCGGAGGCGGCGGGAGCGACACCGCCGTCGTTCCACCGGCGGTGGTGACGCCGCTCAACGTGAGCACACCATTTGCACTCAGCGATTTCGATTCAGGGGACAAACCCAAGATTCAGCGCGCTGGCGACGGCACGCTGGTGGTGGCCTACGGCGATGCGCCCGACAACGCGAGGCTGGTCTACGACGTCAAGGCGCAGGTCGAGCGACCGGCTCGGGACATCTATGTCAAGACCTGCAAGCCCGACCTCGCCGCTTCGCCCGCGAAGACCTGCGATGTCCTGGCGGACTGGTCAGTGGCCGTGAACATCTCCAGGTCGTCCGACAAGAGCAGCATCGATGCCGAGTGGCAAGGCATCGTGTCGCCTGGTTTGAAGCCGTTCCCCGGCGACATCGACAAACCCAACATCAAGACGAGTGGTCCGGTCATGGTTCTGACCTGGGTCAGCAAGTACTGCCCCGACGGGGACCTCGCCACGGCTGGCGTCCAAACCCCGGTGCAGCGCGCCATTCGATACCTCGAGCGCGACAGCCGGGTCATTCCGTTCTCCTGTGCCTGGGTCGCACGCTCGACGAACAACGGTGCCGCGTGGAGTCCTCCCGTTCAGCTGAGCACCGGCGAGCGAGACGCCATCCAGGACGCCAGCGGAGGCAACTTCAATGCCGACACGAGGCTGGGCCAGGTGAACATCTCGTGGCAGGAGGATCCGCAAGGCCTGCAACTCGGCGAAGCCGACGGGCCGGGCGATGGCGCGTCGGGCGCCAACGTGAACGGCGGCACCGATGTGTGGTACGCCCACGCCAGCATCGATCTGTCGGTGCCTTCCACGCCCGCCGACGATTTTGTGCTTTCGCCCGCGGTTCGCCTGACCGACAACTGGCAAGGGCAGTTCGGCCTTGCAGGCTCTGTGAACCCCATCTTCGAAGGCACTGGTGTCAACGTCGACCCGGGTGTGATCGAAAAGGGGGTGGCGGGTGCGGCCCGACCCAACATCGGCATGGTGGGGTCCACGGCCATCGTTGCGTACGAGGAAACCAAGGGATCCCAGGGACTCGACGAAGGCAAGTTCATCAGGTACCACGCGTTCCCGTTCGCCTCGCCGCCGGCAACACCACAGGGCAGGGCTGGCTGTGTCATCAGCAACCCGCTGAAGAACGCACGTCGGGTCCGATTCCTGACGCAAAGCCCCACCGATGCAGGACCGGGCGGCATACAGATCGCGGTCTTCTGGAAAGAGGGGATTTATGACAAGGGCGGGCCGTCCGACATTGTGGTTCGCCGAGGCATGGGAGGCCTTCAGCCCGCCAGCATGGTGCCCTCGGTCGATCCTGCGTGCGCCACCTCCGACTACACCACCGCCATCGGCCTGAGCAGCTCTGCGGGTGAGAACATCAGCAGCCGAGCACCCAACCTGACGGTGGCCGACAACGGCCTGAGTGATGGCACCGAGGTGAACTTCACCGAAAACGCCCTGGCCCACCGCGGTGTCCTCCGGGGCGGTGATCTCTGGATCGGTTACTCGTACACGTCGGATCTGGTGAAGCTGTGGGCCCAGCTGGAAAACTACAACTTCTGGCTCCGCAAGTACACCTTCGCCGCGGGAACGGGGAGTTGGGACCTGCCGCGGAACGTCACGAACATCACCGACAAGCGAATCAACGTGCGTGAGCCCCGCATCTTCGGTACGCCGAAAAGCAGCCTGACAGCCTGTCCCACCGGGATTCCGGGTGATCCGACCACCATCGATGCCACCCAGTGCCAGAACACCAACGTGATCTACCTGGCGTGGGGAACCCAGGAAAACGTCTCGCCGTTCGTTCCTGATGGTGGCGCTGACCTGGGCATCTACATCACCGCGAGCACGAATGGCGCCCAATCGTTCTTTGCGCCGATCCGTTACTCGACGGCAGCCGGCAGGTTGTTCCAGGACGACGAATCGGCGTATGAGTCGCAGGTGGTCACCCGTCCCGACGGAGGGCGCTTCTATGGGGTCTGGAACCAGGCCGACGCCGCTGTGCAGGTGGTTCCGGGCGTGCCTCGGACGGTGGCCGAGTACGCCAGCGGAAGCATCACCTCGATCGTCAGTCCCTGACCATCGATTCGGGTGAATGACCAGAAGGCACGCGGGGCGCGTGTCTTCTGGTTTTCGCTTTGTGTTCGGCTGGCTGTGTCGGTGCGGCGCACGCCATCATGCAGGGCCGTCACGGCCCTGGCTGCTCTCGGCCTCGCGCCGGCGTCGGCTGGCTTCGCGCGCTTTCTTCACATCGTGCAGCTGCCACCAGCCAAATGCCAGTGCCACGATGAAGATGCCGAGCTCGAACCAGATGGCCATGGAACACTCCAGAAGTTGACCCGATGGTGCCTCGTGACGAGGCGCCGGGCAGCCCGGCAACCGATCACCCCAGCGGGGCCGAGGGTCTCGTGCGCAGCCACCACAGGCAGGCCAGCGCACTGGCCACCAGCGCGCCCGAAATCCAGAGGGCGCCAGCGCCCCATCGCTCCACCAGGTAACCGAACAGCAGGGGCGAGAACGCCTGCCCCACGCGGGACGGGACCATGATCCAGCCCTGCCGCCGTCCATACCCCACCGGCCCGAAATAGGCCAGCGGCAGGGTGCCCTTCGCAATGGTGAGGATGCCGTTGCCCAGCCCGTGCAGCACGGCAAACACCGGTGCCGCCGCCGCGCCGAAGGCCATCCACACCAGCACGCCCAGCGGGTGCATCGATGCCGCCAGGCGCGCGGAGATGAGGGGGTGAAACCGCCGCAAGCCGCCGAATTCGAGCAGGCGGCCAGCCACCTGCGCGGGCCCCACCAGCGCGCCGATGGCCAAGGCACCGGCGAGCGTGAAGCCGCTGGCCATCAGCAGGTCGGGCAGGTGCGCGGCCAAGGCGGTGCTGACGAACCAGGTCGCCGCGAACACGTAGGCCAGCACCCAGGCCACATGGCGGGGGGCAGGCGGGGTCGGGGCGCCGCCCGCTGCCGCCATGGCTTCGGGCGGCGGATGGGCCTCTGTTCGGGGCAGGCTGGCGTTGAGGGGCAGCCCCACCAGCAGGTGCAGCGCCGCCCAGCCGAGGCAGGCGCCGCGCCAGCCGATCTGCGCCTCCATCCAGCCCGACAAGGGCCAGCCGACGGTGCTGGCCAGGCCCGCCAGCAGGGTGATGCCGGTGATCGCGCTGCGCGCCGCACTGCCTTGCAGGCGCACCAGCGCGGCAAAAGCGGCTTCGTACAGGCCGGCTCCCATGGCCAGGCCCACCACCAGCCAGCCGGCAAACAGCATGACCGGCCCCTGGGCCAGGCCCAGCGTGGCCAGCCCGATCGCAAACAGCAGGCTGGTGCCCGACAGCACGGGGCGTCCGCCCAGGCGGTCGATCGCGCGACCCGCCGACGGGCCGAGCGCGGCCGACAAAAGCAGGGCGCAGGTGAACGCCATCCAGACCGTGCCCACCGACACACCGGTGCCCTGGGCCATGGGCCGGGCCAGGATCGCCGGCAAGTAATAGCTGGATGCCCAGGCCAGGGTCTGGGCGGTGCCCAGGCGCAACACGAGCGAGGTGGAGCTGCCCATGGCGAAAGGGGTGAATGGGCCGTTGCCGGCTAGACGATGTCGATCACGTGCAGGCCGAACCGGCCGCCACGTCGATCGGCAAAGTAATGCTGCAGGGTTTCACGCACCGTGCGAAAGGCGATTTCGTCCCAGGGAATCTCGTCTTCGGCAAACAGCCGCGCCTCGATGGTTTCGTGGCCGGGGTTGAAGCGGTCGCTGAGCAGCCGGGCGCGGTAGAACAGGTGCACCTGGCCCACGCGCGGCACGTTCATGAGCGTGAACAACTCGCCAAGCTCGACCTGGGCCCCGGCCTCTTCATCGGTCTCGCGCAGGGCGCCCTCGGCCGTGGTTTCGCCCAGTTCCATGAACCCCGCGGGCAGGGTCCATTTGCCCCAGCGCGGTTCGATGTTGCGTTTGCAGAGCAGCACCTTCTCGCCGTCGGGCCCCCAGACCGGCACGGTGCCCACCACGTTGAGCGGGTTGTCGTAGTGCACCGTGCCGCAGGCCGGGCACACCGCTCGTTCGCGGGTGTCGCCGTCGTCGGGCAGTCGCATCTGCACGGCAGTGCCGCACTGGCGGCAGAACTTGGCGGGGGAACGCAGCATCGGATCAGTGTAGCGGCGCTTGTTGACGGACAAGAAAAAGCCGGGCGAGTGCCCGGCTCTTCGCGATGAATCCGCTTTGGACGTGCGTCCGGGGGTCAGGCCCTCTTGCCGTGCTTCTCGATCAGCGCCTTGGCGGTCTCGAACAGTTTCTTGCCATCGAATCCGCGCTTGTCCATGTCCTGCATCCACTCGACCTCGACCAGGCGGGCCTTGCGGCGGAACTCCTGGGCGTCGGCGGCCGAAATGGTGTGGATGGTGTTGCCCAGGTCCATTGCCGATTTGCGGCCCGCCGGGTCGCCGGCCTGCTGCGTCTTGCCCAGCCAGCCCGAGGTCTCGATGCCCGAGTGCTTGTCGATGATGGCCTTGAGGTCGGGCGGCAGGCTGCTGTACTTGTTGCGGTTCATCGCCATCACGAAGGTGGTGGTGTAGAGCGCGCCGCCCGCGGGGTCGAACTCGCTGTGGAACTTGGTGAGTTCCTGCACCTTCACCGACGGCACCACCTCCCAGGGGATCACGCAACCGTCGATCACGCCCTTGGAGAGGGAATCGGGAATCTGCGGCAGCGGCATGCCCACGGGCGTGGCGCCCAGGTAGCCGAGCATCTTGGTGATCTGGCGGGTGGGGCCGCGCACCTTGGAGCCGCGCAGGTCGTCGGCGGTCTTGATGAGCTTGCTGCGCATGTGGAACATGCCGGGGCCGTGCACCTGCAGGGCGATGACCTGGGTTTCCTTGAACTCGTCCTGCGCGGCGGTCTGCACGTACTCCCAGTAGGCCTTGGACGTGGCCTCGGCGTTGTTCATCATGAACGGCAGTTCGAACACCTCGATGCGCGGGAAACGGCCCGGGGTGTTGCCCGGCAGCGTCCACACGATGTCCACCACGCCGTCGCGAGCCTGGTCGTACAGCTGCACCGGCGAGCCGCCGAGCTGCATGGCGGGGTAGGCCTCGAACTTGATCCGGCCACCCGAGTCCTTTTCGACCCGGTCCATCCACGCCTTGTGCATGTTCAGCCACACGTTGGACTGCGGCGCCATGAAGGTGTGGAACTTGAGCGTCACGCTCGACTGGGCGAAACCGGTCAGGGCCGGTGCACCCAGGGCGATGGCCGCACCGGACTGGATGAGTTTTCTGCGCTGGATCATGTCGGGGTCTCCGGGTGGTGTGAAACTTGTTTGAAGGCTAAGGGACAGGGCACCTGCCGGGCAGAGGGCTTACCCGGGAGCGGCGCTACAGGTTGGCACCGCGGTCAGGCCACGCGCACCGAAATGGGAACGAGGCCGTCGACACCGCCATTCATCACGTCGCCGGCGACCACCGCGTTGACCCCTTCGGGCGTGCCGGTGTAGATCAGATCGCCGGGCTGCAATTCCCATGCAGCCGACAAATGTTCGATGGTTTCGGCGATGTTCCAGATGAGCTTGCCCACCGAGCTGCGCTGGCGGTCGGCGCCGTTGACCTGCAGCCAGATGCCGGCCTGGGCGATGTCGCCCGCCTGGTCGGCGGGGGTGATCGGGCCGATCGGGGCCGAGTGGTCGAAGGCCTTGCCGATGCACCAGGGACGGCCCTGCTTCTTCATGTCGCCCTGCAGGTCGCGGCGCGTCATGTCCAGGCCGGTGGCGTAGCCGAACACGTGCTGCAGGGCGTCGGCGGCCTTGATGTCCCGGCCCCCTTTGCCGATGGCCACCACCAGCTCGATCTCGTGGTGGAAGTTCTTCGTGAGGGTGGGGTAGGGGATGGTGGCGGTGCGGCCTTCGTCGGCCACCACGATGGTGTCTGCCGGCTTGAGGAAGAAGAAGGGCGGCTCGCGGCCTGTGAAGCCCATTTCCTTGGCGTGTTCTTCGTAGTTGCGGCCAACGCAATAGATGCGGTGCACGGGGAACCGCTCGTTGAGCCCGACCACGGGCACGCTCACGGTGGGGGTGGGGTAGAAGAGGTAGCTGCTCATGGCTGAAGTATGCCTTTTCAGTACTGGTTGGGCGGCAGGTGCACCACCAGTCCGTCGACGGCGGGCGTGAGGTTGACCTGGCAGGACAGCCGACTCTCCGGGCGCACGGGGCTGGCCGCGAAATCGAGCATGTCGGTCTCGTCGGCGGATGGCGGTGGCAGCCTGTCCACCCAGGCCGCGTCGATGTAGACGTGGCAGGTGGAGCAGGTCAGGGTACCGCCGCAGTCGGCCGCGATTTCGTCGATGCCGGCATCGACGGCGGCCTTCATCAGGCTCTGCCCGGTGGCGCAGGAAACGTCGCGGGTGCGCTCGTCGGCGGTGATGAATCGGATATGGATCATGGGGTGGTGCAGGGTGGTCAGTATCGGGCGAAGTATTCCCGCCGCTCGAATTCGGTCTGGTCTTCGGCCAGGGCGTGGCGGTCGATCTCCTGCTGCTTGATGCGGGCGAAATGGTTCACCACCGCCGCACCCAGGCCGCTGACCATCACCGCATCTTCGCGCAGGGCTGCCAACGCATCGCCGAGCGTGGTCGGAATGCGCTCGCTGCCCTCGGCATAGGGGGCTTCGGTGCCCGCCGGTGGCACCAGGCTGTGCTTGAGCCCGTCGAGCCCGGCGTGCACCTGTCCCGCCATGCACAGGTAGGGGTTGGCCGCCGGCTCACCCAGGCGGTTCTCGATGCGCGTGGCCGGGTCGCCGGCTTCGCCCACCACGCGCAGCATGGCGCCGCGGTTGTCGCGACCCCACAGAATGGCCTGAGGCGCCAGCGCATTGGGGCGAAAGCGGGCGTAGCCGTTCACCGTGGGCGTGCAAAGGGGCGTGATGGCGCGCGCATGGGCCAGCAGCCCGGCCAGCCAGCCGGCACCGGCCTTGCTGAGCGTGTGGTGGGCGTCGCGCGGGGTGCTGCCCACGGCGGGCTCGGCGCGCATGAAGGTGTTGCGCCCGCTGGCCAGTTCGACCACCGACTGGTGCAGGTGCCAGCCGCTGGACATGATGTTCGGAAAAGGTGGGCGGCACATGAAGGTCGCGTGGTAACCCGCGCGGCGCAGCGCCTGCTTCACGCCATTGCGCAGCAGCACCATCTGGTCGGCCGCCGTGAGCGCGTCGGTGGCGTCGAACACCGCTTCCACCTGGCTGGGGCCGAGTTCGATTTCCAGCGACTGCAGCGGCAACCCCAGCCCCAGCGCCGTGCGCTCCACGATGCGCAGGGCCTCGTCGGCCATGTCGGTCATGGCCTCGCCCTGCAGTTGGTAGCCCGGGTGAACCATCTGCACCACCGGTGGCTCACCGGGCCATGCGGCGCGGCCGGGGTCGAGCTGCGGGGAGGTGTCCACGATGCGGTAGATGTGGAACTCGACCTCGAGCCCGGTCTTGAGGCCGAGCCCTTCCCGCGCGAGTTCACCCAGTGCGTTCTGCAACACCCGCCGGCTGTCGATGGCCACGGGCGTGCCATCCGGCTGCCAGGGTTGGCAGCGCAGCCAGCCGGTGCCCGGCGACCAGGGCAGTTCGACAAAGCTCTGCGGGTCGGGCAGCAACAAGAGGTTGGACGCGCCGCCGAAACCGGGCAGGTCGGCCGTTCCCCCGGGCTCGAACACCTTCCATGCGGTCTTGTCGGCGGTGTCCTTGAGCATGAGCGTGCCCACCATGCCGACGCCGTCGCGCAGGGCGCGGATCGCCGCTGCGGGCATGAGCGTCTTGCCGCGCAACAGGCCGTGCGCGTCGCACCAGCCCAGGCGGACCCGCTGAAGGCCCCGTTCTTCGATGAGCCGTGCCAGGCGCTGGCATGAGGCCTCGCGGTCGGGGGTGTGGATGCCGCAGCGGTCGGCGAAACTCATTTCGCTCCCAGGGCTGCCGCCGCGTCCGACAGGGCCTTGCCTTCGCGCGTCCAGGGCGCACGGCGCCGGCGATCCTGCACGGCGGCCTGCCACCAGTTTGCCCAATCGCCCGCGGGCGCGAAGCCGTCGATGGTGTCGGGCCCGTGGATGTCGGCGTGCAGGGCGGCATTGCCCACGCCGGGCGCTGCGCCGCCTTGCTCCACCGTGTCGATCGCCTGCTGCAGCATGCGGCGGTGGGCCATGATGACCTTGTCGGACGTGCCCAGGTGTTCGCGCGTGCGGTCCTGAATGGCGCCCATGCTCTCGCAGGCCCACTGGTCGTGCACGTTGATGTCGTCTTCGCCCATGCCCAGGTAGGTTCGCTCGGCCTGTTCCTGCGGGTTGAATCCCCAATGGTTGTGGCGTCCCATCCGTGGCTCGAAGAACGGCAGGGTGACGGCTTTCAGCCGGGGCTCGCGCATGGCGGCCTTGTCCACCGGGGCATCGAAACCCGTGAAGAACGAATACCAGTAGTTGTGCGTGTCGTCGACGGGTACATGCATCTGCGTGATCGTCATGGTCTCCGACAGTGGGATCACGAAGGTCTGCGGAAACACCGCGTGGGTGATTCGCACGTGGGTCAGCCGATCGTTCAGCCTTCGCAGTGCCGTGAGCTGAAGGCCCCATGGCATGGCCTGGTGGCTGATCTCGGGCCGCCCGCATTCGCGCATCACGCGCGTCATGGGCCAGCGCTCGCCATCGACGCTGCCGGCGCTGGCACCGCGGAACTGCTTGCCGTAGGCGTCGTCCAGGGCGGCGTCGTTGAAGAAGCGGTGCAGGTACGACGCATGCGCCGGGTCGATGCCGACCTCGAACGATTGCAGCCAGTTGCAACGCCACAGGCCCTTGAAGGCGAAGGTGTGCGAAGCCGGTGCCGTGAAGCAGTCGAGCGCGGGCAGGGGGGGCGGCGCCACGCCTTCGGGCCCGAACCACGCGAACAGCACGCCGCTGCGCTCGATCAGCGGGTAACTCTGCTGGCGCACGCGCTGGCACAAGGTGCTGCCCTCCGGTTCGGCCGGCGTCTCGAGGCACCGACCGTCGACGTCGAACTTCCAGCCGTGGAACGGGCAGCGCAGCCCGTCGCCTTCGTTGCGGCCGTAGGCCAGGTCGGCGCCGCGGTGCGGGCAGTCGCGGTCGAGCAGCCCGAAGCGGCCCTGCGCATCCCGGAACAGCACGAAGTTCTGGCCCAGGACCCGAACCGGTTTCACCGGCCGCAGCGCCATCGCCGGGTCGATGGCCGGGTCGAACTCGTCGAGCAGGGCCACCGGTTGCCAGTAACGCCGCAGCAGGTTGCCGCCTGGCGTGCCCGGCCCGACCTGGGTCAGTCGTTGGTTGAGGTCTGCTTTCATGGCTGGGTCTCCGGCACCGGTTGAAACGGTATCCCGTTTGGTTTGTTCAGTGTACAGTCATGCGCCATGGGCCTGCAAGAAACCGTTCTCATGCAACTGCGCGACTGGATCCTGTCCGGTCGGTTCGAGCCTGGTCATCGGCTGGCCGAGCAGCAACTGGCCGAGCAGCTGGGTGCATCGCGCACGCCGGTGCGCGCCGCGTTGGTGACGCTGGAGCAGGAGGGCCTGGTCGAGGCCAACGACACCGGCAAGTACCTGGTGCGCCAGTTCACCGCGCAGGAAGTCATCGATGCCATCGCGGTCAGGGGCCACCTGGAAGGCATGGCCGCGCGCCTGGTGGCCGAACACGGGGTGCCGCGCGCGCTTTCCGCCGACTTGCAGGCCGCGCTGGACGAGGGCGACCGCCTGCTGGCCGACGATCCGCTCACGCTGGAAAGCTACGCCGCCTACGCGCGCATGAACGACCGCTTTCATGCGCTGATTCTTCAGGCCTGCGGCAACCGGGCCCTGCAGCGCGCGGTGGCGCTCAACGACAAGCTGCCTTTTGCCCCGGCCTCGGCCATGCTGCCCATGCAGGGTTCGGTGGCGCTGGACCGCGACTGGATGATCTACGCCCACCGGCAGCACCACATGCTGGTGGACGCGCTGAAACGGGGGGAGGGCGCGCGTGCGCAGGCGCTGGCCATCGAGCACACCCAGGTCGCGCAGATGAACATGCGCATGGCCCTGGAGCGCCGCAGCGAAAGCGAGCGCGTCATGCCGCTGATGAAGCTGGTGGTTGGGTAGACCCCCTCGCTGCCCGTAGTATCTTGCGGGCATGGAGACCCACAACGGCACCGCCCGCCTCACGCTCAAGCGCGTGGGCATCGACACCTACCGTGAAAACGTGGCCTACCTGCACCGGGACTGCGCCGTGGTGCGGGCCGAGGGGTTTCAGGCCTTGTCCAAGGTCGAGGTGCAGGCCAACGGCAACACCATCCTGGCCACGCTCAACGTGGTGGACGACCCGGGCATCGTCGGCGTTGGCGAACTCGGCTTGTCGGAGGATGCGTTCTCGCGGCTGGATGTGGCCAACGGTCACCCGGCACTGATCGCGCAGGCACCGCCACCCGATTCCATTCCCGCGCTGTTCCGCAAGATCAACGGAGAGCGCCTGGGGCGCGAGGATTTCCGCGCCATCGTGCGCGACATCGCCGGCTTGCGCTATTCGAAGATCGAGCTGTCGGCCTTTGTGGTGGCCTGCAACCGCGGCGAGCTCGACCGCGAGGAGGTTGCCTTCCTCACCGAGGCCATGATCGACAGCGGGCGCCGGCTCGACTGGCACGAACCGCTGGTGGTCGACAAGCATTGCATCGGCGGCATTCCGGGCAACCGCACCAGCATGCTGGTGGTGCCGATCGTGGCCGCGCACGGACTGGTGTGTCCCAAGACGTCCTCGCGCGCCATCACGTCGCCGGCCGGCACCGCCGACACGATGGAGGTGCTGGCCAACGTGGAGCTGCCGTTCGGGCAGCTCATGGACATCGTGAAGGCGCACCGGGGCTGCCTGGCCTGGGGCGGCACGGCCGACCTGTCGCCCGCCGACGACGTGCTGATTGCGGTCGAGCGCCCGCTGTCGATCGACTCGCCGGGCCAGATGGTTGCGTCCATCCTGTCCAAGAAGATGGCCGCCGGCGCCACCCACCTGGTGCTCGACATTCCCATCGGCCCGACGGCCAAGGTGCGGTCCATGCCCGAGGCGCAGCGCCTGCGCCGCCTGTTCGAATACGTGGCCCAGCGGCTGCACCTGTCGCTCGACGTCGTCATCACCGACGGGCGCCAGCCGATCGGGCGGGGCATCGGCCCCACGCTGGAGGCGCGCGACGTGATGCGGGTGCTGGAGAACGATCCCCGGGCGCCCGACGACCTGCGGCAGAAGGCCTTGCGCCTGGCCGGCCGGCTGATCGAATGCAGCCCCGATGTGCGCGGCGGCGACGGCTACCGCATTGCGCGCGACATCCTCGACTCGGGTCGGGCACTGGCGCAGATGCGCGCCATCATCGAGGCCCAGGGGTCGCGCCACTTCGATCACCACCACCCCGCGCTGGCGCCGCTCACCTTCGATGTCACCGCCGACGCCGACGGGGTGGTGACCGCCATCGACAACCTGCAGATTGCCCGCGTCGCGCGGCTGGCGGGTGCGCCCAAGGTGCCCGGTGCGGGTCTTGACCTGCTGAAGAAGCTCGGCGATCCGGTGCGCGCGGGCGAGGCGCTGTACCGCGTGCACGCGTCCTACCCGTCCGATCTGGAGTTTTCGCGGCGGGCCATCGCGCGGGCCAGCGGCTACCGCATCGGGCGGGCCGAAGAGGTTCCACAGGTGTTCGTGGAGTTCTGATGCAAGAGGCCATGCTGCTGTGCTTCGACGACGAGGCCGGTGTGGCGCAAGCCGCAGCGCGCTTGCTGGCCGTGCCCTGCGAAACCGTGGCGCGCCACCGATTCCCCGACGGTGAGGTCAAGCTGCGGCTGCCGGCCACGCTGCCCGAGCGCGTGGTGGTCTGGCGCGGATTGCACCAGCCCGACGGCAAGCTGGTTGAACTGCTGCTGGCCGCGCGCACGGCCCGCGAACTGGGCGCAAAGAACCTCACGCTGGTGGCCCCGTACCTCGCCTACATGCGGCAGGACATGGCGTTTCAACCGGGCGAGGCGGTGAGTCAGCGCATCGTGGGGCGGTTCCTGGCCGACCTGTTCGACGCCCTCATCACGGTCGACCCGCACCTGCACCGCGTGCACACCCTGCACGAAGCGGTGCCGGCGCGCGATGCCATCGCGCTGAGCGGCGCGCCGCTGCTGGCCGACCACATCGCCACCCAGCGCCAGCGCCCCCTGCTGCTGGGGCCTGACGAAGAGGCACTGCAATGGGTGGCTGCAGCCGCCTTGCGCCACGGATGGGACCACGCGGTGTGCCGCAAGACCCGCCATGGCGACCGCCACGTCGACATCGAGCTGCCCGCGGTCGAGGTGCGCGGCCGCGAGGTGGTGCTGATCGACGACGTGGCCAGTTCCGGCCACACGCTGGCCCGCGCGGCCGCGCTGCTGCGGTCGGCGGGCGCGGCCCGGGTTGACGTGGCCGTGACGCACGCGCTGTTCGCCGACGGTGCGCTGGCGCTGGTGCGGGCCGCCGGGGTCGACGCGGTCTGGAGCACCGACGCCATTCCGCACGAGACCAACGCGGTCAGCATCGTCCCGATGGTGGTGGGGGCATTGAGGGGCCTGACCACGCGCACGGGTTGACCTGCCCACAATGCGAGAAATCGGCGGCCAATGGCTGCCGTTTTCATTCTTCGTTCCGTTCCCTTTCCAGGCATTGCATGACCACCCTGTTCGACGCCACCTCCGCGGGCGATCTCCAGCTCAAGAACCGCATCGTGATGGCCCCGCTGACGCGCAACCGCGCGCCCGGTGCGGTGCCCACGCCGCTCATGGCCACCTACTACCGCCAGCGCGCCAGCGCGGGTCTGCTGATCACCGAGGCCACGGCCATCAGCCACCAGGGACAGGGTTATGCCGATGTGCCCGGCCTGTACGGCAGCGACCAGATCGCGGGCTGGAAGCGCGTCACCGACGCCGTGCACGGGGCCGGTGGTGCCATCGTCACCCAGCTCTGGCACGTGGGCCGCGTGTCGCACAGCGAACTGCAGCCCGGCAAGGGCGCGCCGGTGGCGCCGTCTGCCCTGCGTGCCAACACCAAGACGGTGCTCATCGTCGATGGCAAGCCCACCTTCGTGGACGTCTCCGAACCGCGCGCCCTGGCCACGGCCGAGCTGCCCGGCATCGTCGATGACTACCGCCGTGCCGCGCTCGCCGCCATCGAGGCCGGCTTCGACGGCGTGGAAATCCACGCCGCCAACGGCTACCTGCTCGACCAGTTCCTCAAGACCGGGGCCAACCACCGCACCGACGAATACGGCGGTTCGATCGCCAACCGCGCGCGCCTGCTGATGGAGGTGGTGCGGGCGGTCACCGGTGCCATCGGTGCCGGCCGCACCGGCATTCGCCTGTCGCCCGTCACGCCGGCCAACGACATCGTCGACGCCGATCCGCAGCCATTGTTCGAATACGTGGTGCGGCAACTGGGCCCGGTCGGGCTCGCCTACGTGCACGTGATCGAAGGCGCCACCGGCGGCCCGCGGGAAATCGCCGACCGGCCGTTCGACTACGAGGCCCTGCGGCGCGCCTGGCGCGAAGCGGGCGGCCAGGGCGCGTGGATGGTCAACAACGGCTACGACCTGCCGCTGGCCGAGCAATCGCTGCGGGCCGGCGCCGATCTCGTTGCCTTTGGCAAGCCGTTCATTGCCAATCCGGATCTGGTGCAACGGCTCAGGCAGGGCGGGCCCTTCAACGAACCCGACCGCACCACCTTCTACGGCGGCGGTGAGCACGGTTACACCGACTACCCGACGCTGGCCGAAGCGGCCTCGGCCTGACCGCGGTTTATCCTTGCGGGCATGAAGCTCTACAACTACTTCCGCTCCTCGGCCTCGTTCCGCGTGCGCATCGCGCTGGCGCTCAAGGGCCTGCCCTACGAGTACGTGCCGGTGCACATCGCGCGCGGCGAACACCGGCAACCCGCGTGGAGCGAGGTGTTGTCGGAAGGGCTGGTGCCGGCGCTCGAGCTCGACGGTGGCCAGCGGCTCACGCAGTCGATGGCGATCATCGAATACCTGGACGAAACCCACCCCGAGCCGGCGCTGCTGCCCTCCGACCCGCTGGGGCGGGCCCGCGTGCGGGCGCTGGCGCAGGTGATCGCCTGCGAGATCCACCCCATCAACAACCTGCGCGTGCTCAAGTACCTGGTCAACCAGCTCAAGGTCGAAGAAGAACCCAAGAACACCTGGTACCGCCACTGGGTTCGCACCGGTCTGGAGACCTTCGAGAAGCGGCTGGCTGAAGGCCCTGCGGGCCGTTTCTGCCATGGCGACACGCCCACCCTGGCCGACTGCTGCCTGGTGCCGCAGATCTTCAACGGCCAGCGCTTCAATGTCGACTTCAGCGGCCTGGACCGCACCATGGCGGTGTTTGCCCGTTGCATGGAACACCCCGCGTTCCAGCAGGCCGAACCCAAGGCCTGCCCCGATTTCGAGGCCTGATGGCCCCCGGCTTCTTCGTGCCCGACTGGCCAGCGCCAGCGGGTGTTCGCGCCCTGTGCACCACGCGGGAAGGCGGCGTGTCCGCGGCGCCGTTCGACAGCTTCAACCTGGGCGATCACGTGCGCGACGACCCGGCCGCCGTGGCCGCCAACCGGCGGCGTCTGGCCACGGCGGTGGCCCCGGCGCGCCCGGTGTTTCTGCAGCAGGTGCATGGCGTGGGGGTGGTGGCGCTGAACCCGGCCACCACCGATGGCACCGTGGCCGATGCGGCCGTGGTGAGCGGGCCCGGTGTGGCCGCCACCATCATGGTGGCCGATTGCCTGCCCGTGTTGCTGGCGCACCGGTCCGGGCGCGCGGTGGCCGCGGCCCATGCGGGCTGGCGAGGCCTGGCGGGGGGCGTGCTCGAGGCCACCGTCCTCGCCCTGCGCGAATCGGCGGGTCAGGGCGACACCGTGGCCTGGCTCGGGCCGGCGATCGGCCCCACCGCTTTCGAGGTTGGCGACGAGGTGCGGGTGGCCTTCATGGAGCACGATGCCGCTGCGGGCCGGTTTTTCCTGCCCACGGGCACGCCCGGCAAATGGCTGGCCGATCTGCCCGGGCTGGCCAGGCAGCGCCTGAAGGCCGCCGGTGTGGCGTCGGTGCATGGCAACGACGGCAGCGCCGGCTGGTGCACCGTGGGTCAGCCCTCAAGGTTCTTTTCGCACCGGCGCGACGCCGCCCGCCTCGGCAGCACTGGCCGCTTCGCTGCCTGCGTCTGGCTGGGCTGAGGCGGTCGCGCGGGCTGCATCTTCTGCCGCCTCGCGTTCCTTGATGGCGCGCTTGCGCTGGGGGGTGCGCATCACGTAAACGATGATGATCACCGGCAGGATGCCGTATAGAAAAAACGTCACAATGGCCCCGAGCACGGACCCCGTGGTGTTCGTGGCCTCGGCCACCGACATCATCAGCACGACATACATCCAACCGATCACGATCAGGTACACGGATTGCTTTCTTTTGCGATGCGTCAACCCGTTGAAAGGCGACGCGGGGATACTCGGACACCGATTGAGGCAACGGCCCACACTGTAGGTCGGCGATAAAAGTTGAGGAGACAGGCATGGCTTCGGGCAAGCAGAACGACACGACCGACTGGATGCATGCGGCACAGCAGTTCCAGCAGAACCTGATGCAGCAATGGACGCAGATGGCGCAGGCCCTGCCGGGCGCCGCGGCCGCTGCGCCCGCCCAGGACCCCTTTGCGGCCTTCAAGGCTTTCATGCCGCCGGTGCAGGGCGCCGCCCCGATGGCCATGCCCGCGCTGGGCGAACTGTTCCAGCAGGCCGCTGGCCAAACCGTCAGCCTCGACCCGGCCGTTTTGCTGGAAATCCAGCAGAACTACCTGAAGGAGGCGGCCGCCCTTTGGAACCAGGGTCTGTCGGTCAAGCCCGAGGGCGACCGCCGGTTTGCCGCCGACGCCTGGGCCGGCAACCCGGTGGCGGCCTTCACCGCCGCCACCTACCTGTTGAATGCCCGCACCCTCATGCGCATGGCCGACGCGGTGCAGGGCGACGCCAAGGCCCGGGCCCGCGTGCGCTTTGCCATCCAGCAATGGATCGACGCCAGCGCACCCAGCAACTTCCTGGCGTTCAACGTCGATGCCCAGAAGAAAGCCATCGAGACCCAGGGCGAGAGCATCGCCAAGGGAGTGGCCAACCTGCTCAAGGACATCAAGCAGGGCCACGTGTCGATGACCGACGAGAGCGTCTTCGAGGTCGGCAAGAACGTGGCCACCACCGAAGGCGCGGTGGTGTACGAGAACGAACTGTTCCAGCTCATCGAATACAAACCCCTCACCGCCAAGGTGTACGAGCGGCCGTTCCTGCTGGTGCCACCCTGCATCAACAAGTTCTACATCCTCGACCTGCAACCCGACAATTCCTTCATCCGGTACGCGGTGGAGCAAGGGCACCGCACCTTCGTGGTGAGCTGGCGCAACCCCGACGAGTCGCTGGCCCACAAGACCTGGGACGACTACATCGAGCAGGCGGTCATCGAGGCCATCGACACGGTGCGCGACATCACCGGCGCCAGCGACATCAATGCCCTGGGCTTCTGCGTGGGTGGAACCATGCTGGGCACCGCGCTGGCGGTGCTGGCCGGGCGCGGTGCCAACCCGGTGCACAGCGCCACCTTCCTCACCACGCTGCTCGACTTCACCGACACCGGCATCCTCGATGTCTTCATCGACGAGAACTTCGTGAAGTTCCGCGAGATGCAGTTCGCCAATGGCGGCCTCATGCCAGGCCGCGACCTCGCCACCACCTTCAGCTTCCTGCGCCCCAACGACCTGGTGTGGAACTACGTGGTGGGCAACTACCTGAAGGGCGAAACGCCGCCGCCCTTCGACCTGCTGTACTGGAACTCCGACAGCACGAACCTCCCAGGCCCTTACTACGCCTGGTACCTGCGCCACATGTACCTGCAGAACGACCTGGTCAAGCCGGGCACGGTCACGGTTTGTGGCCAGAAGATCGATTTCCGCAAGGTCAAGCTGCCGGTCTACATCTACGGCTCGCGCGAAGACCACATCGTGCCCATCGGCGGCGCCTACGGCAGCACCCAGGTGTTTCCGGGCAAGAAGCGGTTCGTCATGGGGGCTTCAGGGCATATCGCGGGTGTGATCAACCCCGCCAGCAAGGGCAAGCGCAGCCACTGGACCAGCGACAAGGCGACCTTTCCCGCCAACGTCAACGACTGGATCGCCGCTGCCACCGAGCACCCCGGCAGCTGGTGGACCGACTGGGCCGCCTGGCTCAAGCCCCAGGCCGGCAAGCAGATTCCCGCGCCCAAGGCCTATGGCCGGGGCAAGGCCCACACCGCCATCGAGCCCGCACCGGGCCGCTACGTGAAAGCGAAAGCATGACGTAAATCCCCGTTCAGGCCGAGCCCATCCCGCTCAGGCCGAGCCCACCCCGTTCGGGCTGAGGCTGTCGAAGCCACCGCCAGCCCCGCTGGATGCCCTTCGACAGGCTCAGGGAGAACGGGTGTGGGGTCCACCATCCAAACCGCCAAACCAAAAGGAATCACCATGGAAGACATCGTCATCGTTGCCGCCGCCCGCACCGCGGTGGGCAAGTTCGGCGGCACGCTGGCCAGGACCCCGGCCACCGAGCTGGGCGCCACCGTCATCAAGGCACTGCTCGAGCGCAGCGGTTTGCCCAACGACGCCATCGGTGAAGTCATCATGGGTCAGGTGCTCGCGGCCGGCGCCGGCCAGAACCCGGCGCGCCAGGCCATGATGAAGGCCGGCATCGCCAAGGAAACCCCGGCACTCACCATCAACGCCGTGTGCGGCTCGGGGCTCAAGGCGGTCATGCTGGCCGCGCAGGCCATCAACGCCGGCGACAGCGAGATCGTGATTGCGGGTGGCCAGGAAAACATGAGCGCTTCCCCTCACGTGCTCAACGGCAGCCGCGACGGCCAGCGCATGGGCGACTGGAAGATGGTCGACACCATGATCGTGGACGGCCTGTGGGACGTGTACAACCAGTACCACATGGGCATCACCGCCGAGAACGTGGCCAAGGCCCACGGCATCACCCGCGACATGCAGGACGCGCTCGCCCTGGCCAGCCAGCAGAAGGCGTCGGCCGCGCAGGACGCCGGCCGCTTCAAGGACGAGATCGTCGGTGTGGCCATTCCCCAGAAGAAGGGCGATCCGGTCATGTTCGATGCCGACGAATTCATCAACAAGAAGACCAGCGCCGAAGCCCTGGCCGGCTTGCGCCCCGCCTTCGACAAGGCCGGCACCGTGACTGCGGGCAACGCCAGCGGCATCAACGACGGTGCGGCGGCCGTGGTGGTGATGAGCGCGAAGAAAGCCGCCGCGCTGGGCCTCAAGCCGCTGGCCCGCATCGCCAGTTTCGGCACCAGCGGGCTCGACCCCGCCACCATGGGCATGGGCCCGGTGCCGGCGTCGCAGAAGGCGCTGGCGCGCGCCGGCTGGAAGGCCGCCGACGTGGACCTGTTCGAGCTCAACGAGGCGTTTGCCGCCCAGGCCTGCGCCGTGAACAAGGCGCTCGACATCGACCCGGCCCGCGTCAACGTCAACGGGGGCGCGATCGCCATCGGACACCCCATCGGCGCGTCGGGTTGCCGCGTGCTGGTGACCCTGCTGCACGAAATGCAGCGCCGCGGTTCGAAGAAGGGCCTGGCCGCGTTGTGCATCGGCGGCGGCATGGGGGTTTCCCTCGCTGTCGAGCGCTGACCGCGCCGCTAGCATGGTCAGGGTCCGACAAAACACACACGAAAGGTCATCATGAGCCAGAAGGTTGCGTACGTCACGGGGGGCATGGGCGGCATCGGCACCGCCATCTGCCAGCGCCTGCACAAAGAGGGTTTCAAGGTCATTGCCGGCTGCGGCCCCACGCGCGACGCGCAGAAATGGATCGACGAGCAGAAGGCCCTGGGCTACACCTTCCACGCCAGCGTGGGCAACGTGGCCGAGTGGGATTCCACCGTGGCAGCCTTCTCCAAGGCCAAGGCCGAGCATGGTCCCATCGACGTGCTGGTCAACAACGCGGGCATCACGCGCGACCGCATGTTCCTCAAGATGTCGCGCGAGGACTGGGACGCCGTCATCAGCACCAACCTCAACTCCATGTTCAACGTGACCAAGCAGGTCGTGCCCGACATGGTCGAAAAGGGCTGGGGCCGTATCATCAACATCAGCTCGGTCAACGGCGAGAAGGGCCAGGCCGGGCAGACCAACTACTCGGCGGCCAAGGCCGGCATGCACGGCTTCACCATGGCGCTGGCCCAGGAACTGGCCAACAAGGGCGTCACCGTGAACACCGTGAGTCCGGGCTACATCGGCACCGACATGGTCAAGGCGATCCGGCCGGACGTGCTCGAGAAGATCGTCGCGACCGTGCCGGTCAAGCGCCTGGGTGAGCCCAGCGAGATCGCATCGATCATTGCCTGGCTGGCGGGCGACGAAGCCGGCTACTCCACCGGTGCCGACTTCTCGGTCAACGGCGGCCTGCACATGGGCTGACAGGTTGGCGCAGGCCGCCTCGGCGAGGCGGCTGGCCCCAAGAAAAACGGCGGCCCCAGGCCGCCGTTTTTCGTGGTGGGTGCCGATCAGCCCCGCGGCATCGGTACGGGTTCTTCCGCCGGTGTCTCGGCGTCGAAGGCGGCCATGTACCGCGCATATGCCTCGGCGTCCATGGCGCCGGTCTCGGGGTGGTGCTCACGCTCGGGCAGCGGTTGTGCCGCTGACCCATGCTCCGGCTCATGCACCGGGTCGAAGGGGCGCTCGTCGAGCACGGCCTGGTACTGCAGCGCGGTTGACAGATCCATGCCGGCTTGTTCGGGGGTCTTCCAGTCCACGGGCTGTTGGATCTCTTCGACCACCGGAAGATTCGCGGGCTCCCGGGCCTCGGGCGCGATGAATGTGGATTGGTCTGCCTGGAGAGGCGCGCTCGAGCGATGTGCGCCAAGGCCTACCGGCGTGCGCACGATCGGCCGGCTCATGGGTGATGCCTTGCGCACCGACCCTGGGGCCACCCCGTTCACGGGCACGCGTTCTGTTCTGGTCCATGCATAGGCTTTGGTTGCCGCCGTTGTGTCCACGCGCTTCGGGGCCGGGTGACGCGGCTCGGGAGAACCATTCAGCAGGCGGTCGATGCTCGCCAGGACGAACAGCGTCGTGAGCAGCTGCATGCACCAGGCATTGGCCTGCTGGCGCGCCTGTGGTGTGAACCGCGAGGGTGGGGCGTGCATGCCGCTCGAGAGGAACAGCACGGTGCAGCCGCCCTGCAGCGGACGTGCTGCCAGACCGAGCGCCAGGGAAGGCGCTGCGAAGCGGATTGCAATGCGTGGCTGGGTGGCCGGGAACGCGAGGGTGTTGGGCGGTGGCATGGCAGTGGCCTTGGTCTGTCAGGAAGGGGAGGAGGTGAGGGATTCGTGTTCGCCGCGTGGTGTCGGGCTCAGGGCCGACAGGCCGTCGCGCCATTCCTCGCAGGCGCTGGCCAGCGACCGCATGGCGTCAAGCAGGTGGGGCAGGTCCAGGCCGTCGACGGGCAGGTCGCGGAGCAGGAACAGCGATCGGTCACCGATGTCGAGCCCCGTGCGTGCCCCGCCGGTCTGGCTCGACAGCAGGTTGAAGGACAGCAGGAGTTCCAGTGCGTCGCGTGGCAACTCGGTGTCGAGCGCCGAGATCCACGACAGCAGCTCGAGGCGCGGTGGGCCATCGAGCCACGTCAGCGTGACCTGGTTCTCGTCGTGGAATGCGACCGTCCATGCGTGTGGACTGTCTTCGGTCACGCTGATCACGTCGGCGCTCAGCGGTCCGATGTCGTGGACGAGCCGGAGGAGTGCGTCGGGCGGGGACAGGCTGCAGGCCGGGGCCGGCGATTCAGGGGCGGGCGTCGAGGGTGTCATGGCGCAGGTGGATCAAGGCTCGCAGTTGAGTGACGGGGAGCGACCGGCGGTTCCCTACCGGCTGACCGTGCAGAACGGCGAGGCCGATGAATGGGCCCGATGAGTGCCGGTTTTCGACCGATAGGCGTACCTCATGGAGTACTAAAGTCAGGGGATGTATCGGCCCTTGCCACTGGAATCGCTCGCCCTGGACCAGCCAGTCCCCGTCAACATCTGGGACCCCAAGGGCGTGCTCCTGCTTCGCAAGGGCGAAGCCATCACGTCTGAAAAGCACCGTGGGCAGCTGATGCTGCACGGGCCGGTGGTGCTCGCCAGTGACTGGCAAGCCGTCAGCTACGCGTACACGGCCGCGCTCGATCGCATGGTGCGTGGCAACGAATCCCTCAGCCGCATCGCCGAAGTGAGCTCGCTGGTCACCGCGGTGGAGTCGCCCGAGGTTCGCGAGGAACTGCCGGTGACCGAAGCCTGGACCGATCTGCAGGCATCGCTCACCACCTTGCTCCACCAGGCAGCGGAGTCCCCCCATTTTCTGGAGCGCCTGGCGCGTGTCCGGGAGCGCAGCGACCGGCTGTGGCGGGATCAGCCCGACAACAGCCTGCTGGTGCTGGTCCAGCTGCTGTTCGACCCCGGTCTTTCCTACAGCTCGACACATGCGCTGCTGACCGCGGGCTTGTGCGCCCTGGTGGCGCCACAAGCCGGTGTTGACGCCGACGTGCAGCGGGCCCTGGCAAGCGCCGCGCTCACCATGAACCTGGGCATGACCCGCGAGCACGACGTGCTGGCGCGCCAGCCGGGTCCGCTGACCACCCTCCAGCGAAAAACCGTGCGCGAGCACCCCCTGCAGAGTGCGGCCCTGCTGCGTGCAATCGGCGTGCACGACCTCGAGTGGCTTCGTTTGGTGGAACAGCACCACGAGCGATCTGACGGCACCGGGTACCCCGCCGGCCTGCGCGTGGACCGGGTGGCCCACCGTCTGCTGCAACTGGCCGACAGCTACGTGGCCTGCATCAGCCCGCGCAAAAGCCGGGGCCCCATGTCGACGCAGGACGTGGCGCGCCAACTCTACCTGGGCTTTGACCAGATGCCCGACCGCCTCGGGGCGCTGTTCGTCAAGCACATCGGGTTCTTTCCCCCCGGCAGCCACGTCCGACTGGTGGACGGAGAACTCGGCGTCGTGGTGCGACGCGGTGCCCGCGCCAACGCGCCCAAGGTGATGTCGCTGGTGGGGCGGCAGGGCATGCCGCTGGGCGAGCCGGTGCTGCGCGACACCGCCGACCCCGCGCATGCGGTGCAGGCCGGCCTGCCGCCTGGCGAAATGAAGGTGGTGGTGAACGCGGCCAGGCTCATTGCCCGCTGCTGAACCGGTCCCCGGCGGCCTTTGGCCCGATAAGCAACCCACGCGGCGCACGGGCGCCAGCGCAGGTCTCTAGAGTGCGGGCTCCGTTCGGCCCGCCCGCTCCACCGCGAACGGGGGCCGAACCCGTCCGCCAAGGGAGCCAACCATGAACCCGATCGATCCCCCCGCCAGGCCGCTTCGCCTGGTGCCCCGGCCTGCACCGGCCCGTCACGCGCCAGACGAGCCCGAGCGCTGGTCGGTGGACGGTGTGGCCGCCCTGTTCGAGCTGCCGTTTCCCGACCTGATCCACCGCGCGCAGACCGTCCACCGCCTGCATTTCGATCCGACCGAGGTCGAGCTGGCCACGCTGCTGTCGGTCAAAACCGGTGGCTGCCCCGAGGATTGCCACTACTGTCCGCAATCGGCGCACTTCGACACCGGGGTCAAGGCCGGAAAGCTGCTGCCGGTGGCCGACGTCGTTGCCGCGGCGCGGCGCGCCCGGCAAGCCGGTGCCACCCGCTTCTGCATGGGCGCCGCATGGCGTGCCCCCAAGGACCACGACATCGAGGCGGTGGCCGCGCTGGTGCGGGCCGTCAAGGGCGAAGGCCTGGAGGCCTGCGCCACACTGGGCATGCTCGGCGAGGGCCAGGCCGAGGCGCTGCGCGACGCCGGTCTGGACTACTACAACCACAACCTAGACAGCGCCCCGGATTTTTATGGCGAGGTGATCACCACCCGCGATTACCAGGACCGCCTTGACACCCTCGATCGGGTGCGTGGCGCGGGGTTGCGGGTGTGCTGCGGCGGCATCGTCGGCATGGGCGAGTCGCGGCGCCAGCGCGCCGCCCTGGTGGCGCAGTTGGCCAACCTGCGGCCCGAGCCTCCCGAGTCGGTGCCGATCAACCAGCTGGTGAAGGTGCAGGGCACGCCGCTGGCCGATCTGCCCGACATCGACCCGATCGAGTTTGTGCGCACCATCGCCGTGGCGCGCATCACGATGCCGCGCGCGCGGGTTCGCCTCTCGGCCGGGCGCCAGCAGATGACCGACGCGGTTCAGGCGCTGTGCTTTCTGGCCGGTGCCAACTCCATCTTCCATGGCGAACGCCTGCTGACCGCCGCCAACCCGGACGCGGCCACCGACCAGGCCCTGCTCACCCGGCTGGGCATGAAGGCCCGCCAGGCCCCGGCCTGAAGCCGCCATGTCCGCCAACGAAGCGCTGCGCCAGCGAAGCCTGGCCGCTGTGTGGCACCCCTGCACCCAGATGAAGCTGCATGCACCAGGGAATGCGGGGTTGCCGCTGATTCCGGTGGCCCGAGCCGAGGGCGTCTGGCTGGTCGACGCCGAAGGTCGCCGCTACCTGGACGCCATCAGCTCGTGGTGGGTCAACCTGTTCGGCCACAACCACCCGACCATCCGGTCGGCGCTGCGGGAGCAACTCGAGGTGCTCGATCACGTGATGCTGGCCGGCTTCACCCACGCCCCGGTGATCGAACTCTCCGAGCGGCTGGCCGCACTGACGGGCCTGGGGCACGCCTTCTACGCGAGTGACGGCGCCAGCGCCACCGAGATCGCGCTGAAGATGAGCGCGCACGCGTGGCGCAACGCCGGGCGCCCCGGGAAGAACCGTTTTGTCGGGCTGGCCGGTGGTTACCACGGCGAGACGGTCGGTGCGCTGGGTGTCACCGACCAGCCGCTGTTTCGCGAGGCCTACGCGCCGCTGGTGCGCCTGTCGGCCACGGTGCCGTCGCCCGACGCCCGCAGCGCCGCACCGGGCGAGTCGCCCGCCGATGTGGCGCGGCACGCGGCTGCCGCGCTGGCCGGCTGGCTGGCCGAACACGCCGACGAAACCGCCGCGCTGATCGTCGAACCGCTGGTGCAGTGCGCCGCCGGCATGGCCATGCACGACCCGCTCTACCTGGCGCTGGCGCGGCAGCTGTGCGACCGGCACGAGGTGCACCTCGTGCTGGACGAGATCGCCGTCGGGTTCGGTCGCACCGGTACCCTCTTTGCCCATCAGCAAGCCGGCATCCGGCCCGACTTTCTCTGCCTCTCCAAGGGGCTCACCGGTGGCACGCTGCCGCTGTCGGTGGTGCTCTGCACCGACGCGGTTTATGGCGCGTTCTACGACGACCGGGTGGCCCGGGGCTTCCTGCATTCGCACAGCTACACCGGCAACCCGCTCGCGTGCCGCGCCGCGCTGGCGACGCTCGACCTGTTCGAGCAGACCGATGCCCTGCGCCGCAACGCGGTGACCGGCCGGCGCCTGACCGAGCACTTCGAGCCGCTCTCGCTCCATCCCCGCGTGCGCCATGCGCGCCGGTGCGGCATGGTGTTCGCGTGGGACATCGAAACCCCCATGCCCGACTTCGCCCGCCGCTTTGCCCGCCACGCGCTGGCGCAAGGTCTCGTGCTGCGGCCCATCGGCCACACCCTGTACGCCATGCCGCCGTACGTGATCAACGAGGCCGAGTCGGACCTGCTGGCCCGCGGCACGCTGGCGGCGCTGGAGGCCACGATCGGCGAAGAGGAGGGTGCCGCGCCCCGGTCGGCCAGGAGGGCATCCGATGCGCTTTGACGGCTGCTTCGTGACGGGCACCGACACCGGTGTCGGCAAGACACTGGTCGCCGCCGCGCTGCTGCACCAGCTGGCGCGCCACCATGCCCGGGTGGCCGGCATGAAGCCGGTGGCGGCCGGGCTGGTGGTGCGCGATGGGCGCCGGGTGTGCGAAGACGCGCAGGCCTTGCGCGCGGCGTCCACCGTCGAGGTGCCGACCGCGCTGGACTGCCCGGCCGCGTGGCCCGAGCCGCTGTCGCCGCACATCGCGGCCCGGCGCGCGGGTGGGCGGATCGCCGTGGCCGAGCTGCAGACCGCCCATGCGGCGCTGCGCGGGTTCGCCGACGTGGTGGTGGTCGAGGGCGCGGGCGGCTGGCGCGTTCCGATCAACGAGCGCGAGACGCTGGCCGACCTGGCGATCGCGCTGGCCCGGCCGGTGGTGCTGGTGGTGGGCCTCCGGCTGGGCTGCCTGAACCACGCGCTGCTGACGGCCGAGGCGGTTTGCCGCGACGGGCTGGAACTTGCCGGCTGGGTCGCCAACGCGGTGGACCCTGGCATGGCCTGTCGGCTGGAGAACATCGACACCCTGCATCAGCGCCTGGGTGCGCCGCTGCTCGGTGTCGTTCCCTGGATGCCACGCGGGCCAGACGCGCGCGCCGTCCACCTTGAACTGCCGGGCGCCTGGATGGGCTGCGAGGACCGCGATGAGCTGGCTTGACGAATTCGACGCCCGATTGGACGACCTCGATGCCCGGTCGCTGCGGCGCACCCGCCGGGTCGTGGTGCCCGAACCGCAAGCCCGATTGGGGGTCGACGGGGTGTCCCTGCTGGCGTTCTGCAGCAACGACTACCTGGGGCTCGCCCAGCACCCGCTGCTGCGCGACGCCGTGCACGCGGCGGTGGACCGGTTCGGCGTGGGCTCGGGCGCGTCGCCCCTGGTGTGTGGCCACACCGCGTCCAATGCGGCGCTGGAGCACGAACTCGCCGACGCCGTCGGCCTGCCTCGGGCCCTTTACTTCTATGCCGGGTATTCCACCAACGCCGGAATCGTGCCGGCGCTGGCCGGACCGGACGACGCGCTGTTCTCCGACCAGCTCAACCACGCCTGCCTGATCGACGGCGCCCGCCTGTCGAAGGCCGCGGTGCACCGCTTCCGCCACACCGACCTGGCGCACCTCGACGCCTTGCTGTCGGCCAGCCCCGCGCGCCGCAAGCTGGTGCTCAGCGACGCCGTCTTCAGCATGGACGGCACCCTCGCCGACATCGGCGGGCTGCACGCGCTGTGCGAACGGCACGACGCGCTGCTGTTGCTTGACGATGCCCATGGTTTCGGGGTGCTGGGCCCTCAGGGCAGGGGCACCCTGGCCGCCGCCGGCCTGACCGGCGACCAGGCCTCGGCCAGGGTGCTCTACATGGCCACCTTGAGCAAGGCGCTGGGGGGCGCCGGGGCCTTCGTGGCCGGTCCGCAGCGCCTGGTCGAGTGGCTGATGCAGACCACCCGCAGCTACATCTACGCCACGGCCGCCCCGGCGCTGCTGGCCGAGGCCATGCGGGCCGCGCTGCGCTGTGTCCTGGGCGCCGAGGGCGACCAGCGCCGGGCGCACCTGGCGGGTTTGATCGACCGTTTCCGCCAGGGGCTGGTCGCTGGCGCCAGCGCGCCGGTGGTGGCCGCAGGTTGGTCGCTCATGCCCTCGCCGACGCCCATCCAGCCACTGGTCATCGGCGACAACGCCGCCGCCCTCGAGGTGGCGGCCCGGTTGTACCGACAGGGGCTGTGGGTGCCCGCCATCCGCCCGCCCACGGTGCCGCAGGGAACGGCCCGCTTGCGGGTGACGCTGTCGGCCGCCCATCGGCCAGAGGACGTGGACCAACTCGTCGAGGCCCTGTGTCGGGCCGCCGCAGGGGCGTTCACCGCGCCCGACGGGCCGCCGCCGCGGCATGGCCGACAATGACGGGGTGATGTTCGAATCCCCCGCTCACCTCCCGGCCGCCGAGGCGGCCGCGCTGGCCTCTCCCTGGCGCCTGTCCGTCGCACCCATGATGGACTGGACCGACCGCCATTGCCGCTACCTGCACCGCCTGCTCACGCGCCACACGCTGCTCTACACCGAGATGGTGACCACGGGTGCGCTCATGCATGGCAGCGTGCAGCGGCATCTGCGCTTCAATGCCGAGGAGCACCCGGTCGCGCTGCAATTGGGGGGCAGTGAGCCTGACGACCTGGCGCGGGCAGCCCGCCTGGGCGAGGAGTGGGGGTACGACGAGATCAACCTGAACTGCGGATGCCCCAGCGAGCGCGTGCAGCGCGGCGCTTTCGGCGCCTGCCTGATGGCCGAGCCTCAGACCGTGGCCGACGGCGTCAAGGCGATGCGGGACGCGGTGTCGATCCCGGTCACGGTCAAGCACCGCATCGGCATCGACAAGACCGAGAGCTACGAATTCGTGCGCGACTTCGTGGGCACGGTGGCCGAGGCGGGTTGCGAGGTGTTCATCGTTCATGCGCGCAACGCCTGGCTGCAGGGCCTGAGCCCGAAGGAGAACCGCGAGGTGCCGCCGCTGCGGTACGAACTCGCGCACCGGCTCAAGCGCGACTTTCCCCGGCTCACCATCGCGGTCAATGGCGGCATCACCACCAACGCGCAGATCGCCGAACACCTGCAGCAGGTGGACGGTGTGATGGTCGGGCGCGAGGCCTACCACCACCCCTGGTTGCTCACCACCTGGGACGAGGCCTTTTTCGGTGCCCCGTCCCGCGCGCTGTCGCGTGACGTGATCGAGGAAGACATGGTGCGCTACATGGAGCGCGCCCATGCCGAGGACGGTTGCCCGTGGTACGCCATCGCCCGCCACATGCTGGGCCTGCGCCATGGCTTGCGCGGCGCACGCAAATGGCGCCAGGTCTGGAGCGACCACCGGCTGAAGCCACTGCCGCCGCGCGAGGTGTGGCAGATGGCGCGTGTCCACGCGAGCGACGAGTCCGAGGCATTGGCCGCATGACGCACCCGGCGCTGCCCCCCGGCCTGCCGGTCGCGCCGCGCCTGCTGGACACCCGCGTGGGCCGCGTGGCTGTGTTCGAGGCGGGGCAGGGCACCGGGCTGCCGCCCCTGGTGCTGCTGCACAGCGTGAACGCCGCCGCCTCGGTGGCCGAGGTGGCGCCGTTGTTCGAGCGCTTGCAGGCCGACCGCCACGTGGTGGCCTTCGACCTGCCGGGGTACGGGCACAGCGACCGCAGCGACCGCCCTTACACCCCGCGCCTGATGACCGACGCGCTGCACGCCGTCATCGACGAGGTGTGCCGGGCAAGCGGCTCGACGTGGGTGGACGTTCTGGCCGTGTCCCTGTCGGGGGAATTCGCCGCGCGCGCGGCGGTCGAGCGGCCCGACCGGATCCGCCGCCTCGCGCTGGTGAGCCCGACCGGGTTTTCCCGCCGCAAGCGCCGGCATGGGCCGCCGGGCACCACCCTGCTGGTGCCGTGGCTGTACCGGTGGCTGCGTCGACCCGGCTGGGGCGAGGCCGTGTTCCGCCAGCTCACGCGGCCCGGTGTCATCCGGTACTTTCTCAAGCGCACCTTCGGCCGGCCGCAGATTGACGAAGCGCTGTGGCGCCACGCGGTGGTGACCACGCGGCAGCCCGGTGCGCACCACGCGCCCTTGTGTTTCGTGTCGGCCGGCCTGTTCAGCGCCGACGTGAACACGCTGTACGAATCGCTCACCCAGCCGGTGTGGGTGAGCATGGCCACGCGGGGCGATTTCACCGATTACCAGGGCCGCGTGACGGTCGATGCACGTCCCAACTGGCGCTTCGAGGCGGTGGAGGGTGGGGCCCTGCCGTACTTCGAGGACCCAGGCTCCTTCGTGGCGCGGCTCGATCCCTTCTGGCGCTGAGGGCCGCGCTCAGGTGGCGGCTTCGAGGCCGCTGGCAAAGTGCTCGCGCATGCGCTGCACGGTCAACGGCACGTTGCGCTGCAACAGCGCCGCCATGATGGCTTCGTGCTCGGCCAGCGATTCGTCGATGCGCCCCGACTTGAACAGCGAGTGGTGGCGGTTGAGCTTCATCACCTTGCGCAGGTCACTCACCATCTGCATGCGCCAGCGGTTGTCCGCGAGCTCCAGCAGACGCAGGTGAAAACGCTCGTTGAGCGCAAAGAAGCGGTCGGTCTCGTGGCGCGCGGCGGCCAGTGCGCCGTGCAGCGAGCGCAGTTCGGCCAGGTCGGCTTCGCTCGCCGATGCGGCCACCACGCCCGCGGCGTCGGATTCGAGCAGCGACAGCAGGTGGTAGACGTCGTGCAGGTCCTTCTCGGACACTTCGGTGACGTAGGCGCCGCGCCGCACCTTCATGGTCACCAGGCCTTCGGCGGCCAGCACCTTCAACGCTTCGCGCAGCGGGGTGCGGCTGATGCCGTATTCCTCGGCGATCTTGAGTTCGTCGATCCAGCTGCCCGGCTCCAGCTCGCGCCGGAAGATGCGCTGGCGCAGCAGCTCGGCCACTTCCTCATAAAGGGCTCGGGGCGCAAGTGAAGGGGCGGTGGTGTCGGTGGCGGTGTTCATCGGGCACGGCGCGCGGCCGGGCGAGGCATCGAAAACGCAGGGCTTGATTGTAGGCAGGTCGAAGAATTTTGCATCAATAATTATGAATCATGTAAACTTCACGTCGCTTTCCCGCCGCATCCGCCGTCCATCAAGCCCATTGCCATGAGCTCAAACCCCGACGAATTCGCCCGTGCAAGCCTGGCCGACTGGGCCAAGGCGGCCGCCAAGTCCGCCCCGGGCGGCAACCTCGACGCGCTCAACTGGACGACGCCCGACGGGATTGCGGTGAAGCCGCTGTACACCGCGGCCGACCTGCAGGGCCTGCCGCACACCGACACGCTGCCCGGTTTCGAGCCCTTCATCCGCGGCCCGCAGGCCACCATGTACGCGGTTCGGCCCTGGACGATCCGCCAGTACGCCGGATTTTCCACCGCCGAAGAAAGCAACGCCTTCTACCGGCAGGCCCTGGCCGCCGGCGGCCAGGGGGTCAGTGTCGCGTTCGACCTGGCCACCCACCGCGGCTACGACAGCGACCACCCGCGCGTGACCGGCGACGTCGGCAAGGCCGGCGTGGCGATCGACAGCGTGGAAGACATGAAGATCCTGTTCGACGGCATTCCGCTCGACCAGGTGAGCGTGTCCATGACCATGAACGGCGCCGTGTTGCCGGTGCTGGCGGGTTACGTGGTGGCGGCCGAAGAGCAGGGCGTGGGGCAGGACCAGCTGAGCGGGACCATCCAGAACGACATCCTCAAGGAGTTCATGGTCCGCAACACCTACATCTACCCGCCTTCGCCGAGCATGCGGATCATCGGCGACATCATCGAGTACACGGCGCAGAAGATGCCGAAGTTCAACTCGATCAGCATTTCGGGCTACCACATGCAGGAGGCCGGCGCCAATCAGGCGCTGGAGCTGGCGTTCACGCTGGCCGACGGCAAGGAGTACGTGAAGACCGCCATGGCCAAGGGCCTGGACGTGGACGCCTTTGCCGGGCGCCTGTCGTTCTTCTGGGCGATCGGCATGAACTTCTACCTCGAGATCGCCAAGATGCGCGCGGCCCGCCTGCTGTGGGCGCGCATCATGAAGGGCTTCGGGGCGAAGAACCCCAAGAGCCTGATGCTGCGCACCCACTGCCAGACCTCGGGCTGGAGTCTGACCGAGCAGGACCCCTACAACAACGTGGTGCGCACCACCATCGAGGCCATGGCGGCGGTGTTCGGCGGCACCCAGAGCCTGCACACCAACAGCTTCGATGAGGCCATTGCGCTGCCCACCGAGTTCAGCGCGCGCATCGCCCGCAACACACAGCTCATCATCCAGGAAGAGACGCACATCACCCACGTGATCGACCCCTGGGCCGGCAGCTACATGATGGAGAAACTCACCCAGGACATGGCCGACGCCGCCTGGACCATCATCGAGGAGGTCGACGCCATGGGCGGCATGACCCGCGCCGTGGACAGCGGTTGGGCCAAGCTCAAGATCGAGGCCGCCGCGGCCGAGAAGCAGGCCCGCATCGACGCCGGCAAGGACGTGATCGTCGGCGTCAACAAGTACCGGCTGAAGGACGAGTCGCCGGTGGAGGCGCGCGACATCGACAACGTCGCCGTGCGCGAATCGCAGATCGCGCGGCTGAAGGCGATTCGCGCCGCGCGGGACGGGGCCGCCGTGCAGGCAGCCCTCGACGCCCTCACCGCGGCCGCCGAAAGCGGGCAGGGCAACCTGCTCGATCTGTCCATCCGCGCCGTGCGGTTGCGCGCCACCGTGGGAGAAATCAGCGATGCCCTCGAAAAAGTCTACGGCCGCCACCGCGCCGACACCCAGAAGGTGACCGGCGTGTACGCCGCCGCCTACGACAGCGCCGAAGGTTGGGCGCAACTGCAGAAGGAAATCGCCGACTTCGGCGAGCAGCATGGCCGCCGCCCGCGCGTGATGATCGCCAAGCTGGGCCAGGACGGCCACGACCGGGGCGCCAAGGTGGTGGCCACGGCGTTCGCCGACCTGGGCTTCGATGTGGACATGGGGCCGCTGTTCCAGACGCCGGAGGAATGCGCGCGCCAGGCGATCGAGAACGACGTGCACGCCGTGGGCGTGAGCACGCTGGCCGCGGGCCACAAGACCCTGGTGCCCGCGATCATCGCGGAGCTGAAGAAGCAGGGCGCCGACGACATCATCGTGTTCGTGGGCGGTGTGATCCCCCGGCAGGACTACGATTTCTTGTATGAGTCGGGTGTCAAGGGCATCTACGGCCCGGGCACGCCGATTCCGGCGAGCGCAAAAGACGTGCTGGAGCAGATCCGCCAGGCACACGGGGCCGCCTGATCGCGGGCCGCGCTGCATGAAATCCCGTTCGGGCTGAGCCTGTCGAAGCCCTTGCCCACCCCGTCCGCGTGAAACCCTTCACCGTCTACCTGCTGCGCTGCCGTGATGGCAGTTTTTATGCCGGTCACACCGATGACCTGGCGGCGCGGCTGTTGCAGCACGAAAACGGTCTGGATGGGTACACCGCCACCCGCAAGCCGGTGGAGCTGGTTTGGCAGGGTGAGTTCGAGTCGCGTGAGGGGGCGCTGGCATTCGAGCAGCAGATCAAGGGGTGGTCCCGGGCCGAGAAGGAGGCGCTGATCGCGGGGGACTGGGAGCGGGTGCAGGAACTCGCCCGATCCAGCACCTCGCGAGGGCTTCGACAGGCTCAGCCCGAACGGGGGGTGGCTCAGCCTGAACCTACCCCCTCCGCTCTCCCTGAGCCCGTCGAAGGGCTCACCCAAGCCATCGTCCACGCCCAAGGCATGCCCCAGCGCCGCGCCATGGCCAAGGCCATCACGCTGCTCGAATCCACCCGCGCCGACCACCGCGCGCAAGCCGACCACCTGCTCACCGCCCTCTTGCCCCACACCGGCAAGGCGTTCCGCCTTGGCCTGTCGGGGGTGCCTGGTGTCGGCAAAAGCACCTTCATCGAAGCCCTGGGCCTGCACCTGATCGCGCAGGGTCACCGTGTCGCGGTGCTCACCATCGACCCCTCCAGCACCGTGTCCGGCGGCTCCATCCTGGGGGACAAGACGCGCATGGAGCGGCTCTCCATGGACGAACGCGCGTTCATTCGCCCCAGCCCCAGCAGCGGCACCTTGGGCGGCGTGGCCGAGAAGACGCGCGAGGCCATGCTGGTATGCGAGGCTGCAGGGTACGACGTGGTCATCGTCGAGACCGTGGGTGTCGGGCAGAGCGAGACGGCGGTGGCAGGCATGACCGACTGCTTCGTGCTGCTGCAGTTGCCCAACGCGGGCGATGACCTGCAGGCGATCAAGAAGGGCGTGATGGAGATCGCCGATCTGGTGGTGATCAACAAGGCCGACATCGACCCCGACGCCGCGACCCGGGCGCGCGCCACGATCACGTCGTCGCTCCGCTTGCTGGGTCAGCACGGCCGGCCGGAGCACGCCGCCCACGACCCGCACCAGTGGCAGCCCACGGTCATGCAGCTCAGCGCCCTCAAGTCGCAGGGCATCGATGCCTTCTGGAGCGAGATCCAGCGCTTCCACGCGCTGCAGACCCGCAGCGGCGCGCTGGCGGCGCGGCGTCAGCAGCAGGCCAGGTCCTGGATGTGGGAGCGCATCGATGCGGGCCTGAAGCAGCGTTTCAGGGATCACCCGGCGGTGCGCGCTGCGCTGCAAGGCACCACCGCCCGCGTGCTCGATGGCCGATTGTCTGCCAGCACCGCCGCGCGACAACTGCTTTCGCTTTACCAACCCTTTCCCGTTCGGGCTGAGCCTGTCGAAGCCCCCGCCAACGATCACGCAAGCCCTTCGACAGGCTCAGGGCAAACGAAGGCTTGAGAAAAGAACCATGCAGGACATCCTTCAACAGCTGGAAGCAAAACGCGACCGCGCCCGCCAGGGCGGCGGCACCAAACGCATCGAGGCACAGCACGCCAAGGGCAAGCTCACCGCGCGCGAGCGGCTGGAGGTGCTGCTGGACGAGGGCACGTTTGAAGAGTGGGACATGTTCGTCGAGCACCGCTGCACCGATTTCGGCATGCAGGACAACAAGGTGCCCGGCGATGGTGTGGTCACGGGCTACGGCATGATCAACGGACGCCTGGTGTTCGTGTTCAGCCAGGACTTCACCGTCTTTGGCGGTGCCCTGTCCGAAGCCCACGCCGAGAAGATCTGCAAGGTGATGGACCAGGCCATGAAGGTCGGCGCGCCGGTGATCGGCCTCAACGATTCGGGTGGCGCGCGCATTCAGGAGGGCGTGGCCTCGCTGGGCGGTTATGCGGACGTGTTCCAGCGCAACGTGCTGGCCAGCGGCGTGGTGCCGCAGATCAGCATGATCATGGGGCCGAGTGCTGGCGGCGCGGTGTATTCGCCGGCCATGACCGACTTCATCTTCATGGTGAAGGACTCGAGCTACATGTTCGTCACCGGCCCCGAGGTGGTGAAGACCGTGACGCACGAAGAAGTGACCGCCGAGGAGCTGGGCGGCGCCATCACCCACACCGCGCGCAGCGGTGTGGCCGACCTGGCCTTCGACAACGACGTCGAGGCCTTGCTGATGCTGCGCCGGCTGTTCAACTACCTGCCGCTCAACAACCGCGAGAAAGCGCCGGTGCGACCCAGCGGCGATCCGATCGACCGCATGGACATGAGCCTGGACACGCTGGTGCCCGAGAACCCCAACAAGCCCTACGACATGCGGGAGCTGATCCTCAAGACGGTTGACGACGGCGACTTCTTCGAGTTGCAGCCCGAGTACGCGAAGAACATCCTTATCGGGTTTGCGCGCATGGACGGGCAGACGGTGGGCATCGTGGCCAACCAGCCGCTGGTGCTGGCGGGCTGCCTCGACATCAAGAGCAGCATCAAGGCGGCGCGTTTCGTGCGCTTCTGCGACTGCTTCAACATCCCGGTGGTCACCTTTGTCGATGTGCCCGGTTTCATGCCCGGCACCAGCCAGGAATACGGCGGCATCATCAAGCACGGCGCCAAGCTGCTCTACGCCTACGCCGAATGCACGGTGCCCAAGATCACGGTGATCACGCGCAAGGCCTACGGTGGCGCCTACGACGTGATGGCCTCCAAGCACCTGCGCGGCGACGTGAACTTTGCCTGGCCCAACGCCGAGATTGCGGTGATGGGCGCCAAGGGCGCGGTGGAGATCATCTTCCGCGAGGAGAAGAAGGACCCGGCCAAACTCGCGCAGCGCGAAGCCGAGTACAAGGCCCGCTTCGCCAACCCGTTCGTGGCCGGTGCGCGGGGCTTCATCGACGACGTCATCCTGCCGCACGAAACGCGCAAACGCATCTGCCGCAGCCTGGTGATGCTCAAGGACAAGAAGCTCGAGAACCCGTGGCGCAAGCACGGGAACATCCCCCTGTGATCGGGCCGGAGACCCAGACCATGTTCACCAAGATCCTGATTGCCAACCGCGGCGAAATTGCCTGCCGCGTGATCGCCACCGCCCGCAAGATGGGCATCGCCACCGTGGCGGTCTATTCCGACGCCGACAAGGAAGCCCGCCACGTGCAACTGGCCGACGAGGCGGTTCGCCTCGGCCCGCCGCCGTCGCGCGAGAGCTACCTGCTGGGCGACGCCATCATCGCGGCGGCCCGGCAGACGGGCGCCGAAGCCATCCACCCCGGCTACGGCTTCCTGTCCGAAAACGAAGACTTCGCCCGCAAGGTCGAGGAGGCCGGGCTGGTGTTCATCGGCCCCAAGCATTATTCGATTGCGGCCATGGGCGACAAGATCGCCTCGAAGAAGCTGGCCAACGAGGCGCGGGTGAGCACCATTCCCGGCCACAACGAACCGATCCAGACACCCGACGAGGCGGTGGCCATCGCGCAGAAGATCGGCTACCCGGTGATGATCAAGGCCAGCGCCGGCGGCGGGGGCAAGGGCCTTCGCGTGGCCTTCAGCGACAAGGAATGCCACGAGGGCTTCACCAGCTGCCGCAACGAGGCACGCAACAGCTTTGGCGACGACCGCGTGTTCATGGAAAAGTTTGTCCAGGAGCCGCGGCACATCGAGATCCAGGTGCTGGGCGACGCGCACGGCAACGTGATCTACCTGAACGAGCGCGAGTGTTCGATCCAGCGCCGCCACCAGAAGGTGATCGAAGAGGCGCCTTCGCCTTTCATCAGCGAAGCCACGCGCAAGGCCATGGGCGAGCAGGCCGTGGCACTGGCCAAGGCCGTGAAGTACCAGAGTGCAGGCACCGTGGAGTTCGTGGTCGGCAAGAACCAGGACTTTTATTTCCTCGAGATGAACACCCGCCTGCAGGTGGAGCATCCCGTGACCGAGTGCATCACCGGTCTGGACCTGGTGGAGCTGATGATCCGCGTGGCGGCGGGCGAGAAGCTGCCCCTGGCCCAGGCCGACGTGAAGCGCGAAGGCTGGGCGATCGAGTGCCGCATCAACGCGGAAGACCCGTTCCGCAATTTCCTGCCCAGCACCGGCCGCCTGGTGCGGTTCACGCCGCCGCCCATGTCGATGTTCGCCGCCTCCGTTCGCCCTGAGCCCGTCGAAGGGCTCGCCAACACCGCTGGAGGGGCTTCGACAAGCTCAGCCCGAACGGATGGCATGGGTGGCGTTCGGGTGGACACCGGCGTGCAGGACGGCGGTGAAATCCCCATGTACTACGACTCGATGATCGCCAAGCTCATCGTGCACGGCAAAGACCGCCACGACGCCATTGCGAAGATGCGCGAGGCGCTCAACGGCTTCGTGATCCGGGGCGTTCAGAGCAACATTCCGTTCCAGGCGGCGCTGCTCGCGCACCCGAAGTTCGTGGCGGGCGACTTCAGCACCGGTTTCATCGCCGAGCACTACGGCCAGGGCTTCCGGGCCGAAGACGTGCCGCACGACGACCCCGATTTTCTGGTGGCGCTGGCGGCCTTCGTGCGCCGCAAGAGCCGGGAGCGCGCGGCCGGCATCAGCGGGCAACTGCCGGGCTATGGCGTCAAGGTGGGGCACGATTACACGGTGATCACGCTCGATTCGGCTGGTGCGCACCGCCAGACCCCGGTGCACGTGGACGAAATCACCGGGCAACTGGGTGCCGCGGTGGTCAGCGTGGGGAAGAAGCGCTATTCCATTCAAAGCCCGTCGCGGCTCAACGACGTGGTCATCAGCGGCACCTGCAACGACGCGCCGTTCACCGCCCAGCTCGAGCGGGGCACGCCGCGCAATCCGTTGGCGCTGGTGGTCCAGCACAACGGCACGCGCATCGAGGCGATGGTGGTGTCGCCCCGCATGGCCGAGCTGCATGCGTTGATGCCGTTCAAGGCGCCGCCCGACATGAGCCGCTACGTGTTGTCGCCCATGCCCGGCTTGCTGGTGCAGGTGGCCGTTCAACCCGGCCAGAAGGTGCAGGCCGGCGAGCGGGTCGCCGTGATCGAGGCCATGAAGAGGGAGAACGTGCTGTTTGCGTCGGCCGATGGCGTGGTGGCAAAGGTGCTGGCGAGCCAGGGGGATTCGTTGGCGGTGGATCAGCCGATCGTCGAGTTCGAATGATCGTCGCGGTGCCTTGCCAGGCGGTTGCAACCGCTCACCACACAAAACCGGCCGGCTCGGTTACCCTGAGGGGTACTCGTTTTGACGGAGCGCGGCACATGGCGGACGGAAGCGATCAGGGTCAGGGTCTGGGCGGACTGGCGTTTGCGCTGGCGTGGGTGCGAAATCCCCGGCGCGTGGGTGCCATCGCCCCGGCTTCGAAGGCGCTGGCGCAGGCCATGGCCGACGAGGTGGCCCGCGTCGGTCCCGAGCTGCTGATCGAGATCGGTGCCGGCACGGGCGCCATCACCCAGGCGCTGGCCCGCTTGGGCGCGCCACCCGACCGGTTTGTCGTGATCGAGCGCGACCCCGGCCTCGTGCGCCACCTGCACGAACGTTTCCCGCGCGCCGAGGTGCTCCACGCGTGCGCGACCCGGCTCGACCAGCTTCCGTTGCACCCCGCGCAGTCGATGGCGCTGGTGTCTTCGTTGCCGCTGATGTCGATGCCGCGCGACGAAGCGAGGCGGTGCGTCAAGGCCATGCTGGCGCTGCTGGAGCGAACGCCCAACGCACGGCTGCTCCAGTACACCTATGCGGCCCGGCACGTGCGGCCCTTCGACCAGCTGCCGCCGGGCTGGCGCTGGCGCCGCGTCACCACCGTTTGGGCCAACCTGCCGCCCGCCACCGTCTGGTCGCTCGAACCCACGGCCCATTTCACCCAAGGCATTCATTGACCATGAGCGTTTCGTCCCGACCTTTTCGCGTGCTCGGTGTCCAGCAGATCGCCATCGGCGGACCCGACAAGCACCGCCTCCAAACCCTCTGGGTGGACATGCTGGGGCTGCAGGTCAAAGGCACGTTCCGCAGCGAACGCGAGAACGTGGACGAGGACATCTGCGCCATCGGCAGCGGCCCTTTCTCGGTGGAGGTCGACCTGATGCAGCCGCTGGACCCTGAAAAGAAGCCCGCGGTGCACGCCACGCCGCTCAACCACATCGGCCTGTGGATCGACGACCTGCCCAAGGCGGTGGAGTGGCTCACGGCGCAGGGTGTCCGCTTTGCGCCGGGCGGCATTCGCAAGGGCGCTGCCGGGCACGACATCACCTTCATGCACCCGAAGGCCAGCGACGAGTTTCCGATCGCCGGCGAGGGCGTGCTGATCGAACTGGTGCAGGCGCCGCCCGAGGTGGTTCAGGCGCTGGGCGCGTTGCAGGCGATCGAGGCCTGAGACGTCGCCGCGCTGCGGCGGCGTTCAGTCCGTGATCATGTAGGTCTTGGTGACCGTTTCGAGCACCTCGAACTCCCCGGTGAAACCCGGGGGGATGTAGATGGCTTCGCCGGGACCGGCCTCTTCGAACCCGCCTTGCGGCCCGTGCACCCGGCACCGGCCTTCCAGCACGGTGAAAAGTTCACGTTCGGTGGCACCCATGGCAATCCGCCAGCGGCCGGGTTCGCAGCGCCAGACACCGCAATAGGCCCTGCCAGCGGCGAGCGCATCGTCCACGACGTTCCAGGTTTCGCGTTTCGGGTTGCCGACCACCAGCCTGTCGGGCTTGGGGTGGTCGATCTCGGGTTGTCCCACGGGGTGGGCTGTCAGCTTGATGGGGTGCAAAGGATCCATGGCGCCATTGTCGGCGAGGCGTCCGCCTGACGAACTGCGGGGTTTTCGCCGGTTTGTTCGGCCGATCACCCGGCGCCGGCCTCCCTAAGCTTGCTGGCATTCCCCAAACCGGCAGGAGTCGACCATGACCAGCCCCGACGCCACCTTGAGCGCCCCCCAGGCACGGCCATCCGCCGCGCCCGGGCAGCCGGCTGGCGAGGGTCTGCTTGAACGGTTTGTCTGGCGCATGGGAAGCCATGGCATGAGCGTGAGCCGGCGCCTGATGCTCACCGACCCGGCCTACGCCGTGCAGCAGATGGACCATGCCCGCCAACTCCAGGACCCGGAGCTGACCGACATGGCGCTGGCGCTGTTCGGACAGTTTCAACATGCCCGGTCGGGCTTGAGCACGCTTCACTGACCAGCATCGACCCATCCCGAGACCGAGCCCGAGACCACGATGTCGACATCCGCGAACCCCATTCTTCGTCCCGGCCTGGCGCTCATGCGTGGCCTCAGGCTTGGCGGCAAACTGACCGTGATTGCATTGGCCGCACTGTGGCCGATCGCTGGCGCACTGGTGCTCGAGTGGCTGGTGCCGCAATGGCCGATGTGGCCGCTGGCGCTGGCGGGATCGGCACTGCTGGTCTACCTGCTCATGTCCTTTCACGCCGCCTTTGTCGGCGAGTTTCAACGGGTCTTCGACGTCATGTCGCAGACCGCTGCCGGCAACCTGCGTGCCCGACTTCAGGCGAGCGGCCGCGACGAGCTGGCCGAGCTGGCGCGCCTGCTCGACCGGATGATCGGCAGCCTGTCGGCCATGGTGGCCGAGGTTCGCAGCAACTCTGCGCTGGTGGCACACGCCGGCAAGAGTCTGGCCACCGGCAACCGCGAGCTGGCCGATCGCACCGAACAGCAGGCCGCCAACCTCGAGCAGACGGCGGCCAGCGTTCACCAGCTCACCGGCACGGTGGCCCAGAACGCGCAGACGGCGGGCGAATCGGATCGGCAGGCCGCCCAGGTGCGCGATGTGGCCGAGCGCGGTGCCGGCTCGATGGGGCAGGCGGTGCAATCGGTGGAAGGCATCCAGAAGCGGGCCGCCGAGATGAACGAAATCATCGGGGTCATTGACAGTCTGGCCTTCCAGACCAACATCCTCGCCCTCAACGCAGCGGTGGAGGCGGCCCGGGCCGGCGAGCAGGGCCGCGGCTTTGCCGTGGTGGCCAGCGAGGTTCGCAACCTCGCGCAGCGCTCGGCCGAATCGGCCAAGCAGATCCGGGGACTGATCGAGGCATCCCGCGAGCAGGTCGAGACCGGTGCGGCGCAGATCCGCGCGGCTGGCCAGAGCATTTCGCAGATCGTGGACGGGGTTCGGGGCGTCGCAAGCAACATGTCGCTCATCTCGTCGTCCAGTGCCGAGCAGAGCACGGGCTTGTCGGAAATCAGCGCGGCCGTGGGCCAGCTTGACCAGATCACGCAACGCAACGCACAGATGGTGGAGCGGGCGGTTCAGCAGGCCAATCAGCTCGAGCAACGCGCCGAGCACCTGGCCAAGGCGGTGGCCAGCTTCATGCTCCAGCAGGGCACGGCCGAGGAAGCCATGCTGCTGGTGAACCGCGCGCTGGCACACCGCCGGCAGGTGGGCCGCGACGCGTTCATGCGCGAGCTCACCGAACCGGCGCGCAATTTTCACGACCGCGACATGTACGTCTTTGCACTCGACGCCTCGGGTGTCTACCGCGCCTTTGGCGGCAAGCCCGAGAAGGTGGGCAGCCGTGTTCAGGACATCGCGGGTGTCGATGGCAATGCACTGCTCGCGTCCATCGTGGCGCAGGCCGAGATCGGGCCGGGCTGGGTCGAATACGACATCGTCAACCCGGCCAGCGGCTCGGTCCAGGCCAAGATGTCGTATGTGGTCAAGGTCGACGACCTGTACGTGGGCTGCGGCGTCTACAAGACGGTGGCCGCTCGCACCTGAACCTGAAGTTCAGCCGGGCGGGCGGCGTGCCCTGGCGCGGGCCAGTGCCGCCTCGATCACCGCGCGTTTGCGCTCGAGTTCGTCGGAATCGGTGATGCGCGATGCGCTCACCAGGTCGGCCAGCTTGGCCTCGGCCTTGGCGGTCAGCCGCTCTTCCTGCTCGCGTTTCTCGCGCACCAGCCGCAACTGTCGGGCCTCGTAACGGGCCTTTCCCTGGGCCGCCTGTTCGGCGCTCCAACCGGCCCAGCCGGTGCGTTCGCCGCTCACGTTGTCCAGCGAAATGCAATCGACCGGGCAGACGGGAATGCACAACTCGCAGCCGGTGCACCAGGGTTCGACCACCGTGTGCATGCGCTTGTTGGCGCCGACGATGGCGTCGGTGGGACAGACCTTGATGCAAAGCGTGCAGCCGATGCACCAGCCCTCGTCGATCACGGCCACCGTCACCGGGCCCTCGATGCCGTGGTGCGGATCGAGGGGCAGGGCGGGGTGGCCTGTGATCTGCGCGAGGCGGGCAACGCCTTCGTTACCACCCGGGGGGCATTGGTTGATGCCGGCGTCTCCGTCGGCCACGGCGCGTGCATAGCTGGCGCAGTCGGGGTAACCGCAACGCTGGCATTGTGTCTGCGGCAGCGCGTCGTCGATGCGGCGGGCCAGTTCGTTCATCGGTGCTGCGGCCCGGGGCCGCCGTGTCCAGGCGTCAGACCTTGGCGGATGTGCGCCGTGATCGGGCGGGCGCAGCCGCTTTTGCGGCCTTGGCACCCGTTTGCGGCCGGGACTGGTGCGACTCGATGAAGGTCTTGACGACCGGATAGACCATGTCGCGCCAGCGGCGGCCGCTGAAGATGCCGTAGTGGCCTGCGCCCTTGGCCTCATAGTGCATTCGGTGGCCTTCGGCAATGCCGGTGCACAGGCCGTGTGCCGCGGCGGTCTGCCCGGAGCCCGAGATGTCGTCGAGTTCGCCCTCGACGGTGAGCAGTCCGCAACCCTGGATGTCCTGCGGCTGCACCCGCTCCACCTCGCCGGCGTCGTTGCGAACGTCCCAGGTGCCATTGACCAGCCGGAACTCCTGGAACACGGTGCGGATGGTCTCGAGGTAGTACTCGGCATCCATGTCGAGCACGGCGTTGTACTCGTCGTAGAACTTGCGGTGGGCTTCGGCGCTCTCGTTGTCGCCTTTGACCAGGTCCTGGAAGTAGTCGTAGTGGCTGCTGGCGTGGCGGTCGGGGTTCATGGCCACGAAGCCGCTGTGCTGCAGGAAGCCGGGGTACACGCGGCGCCCTGCACCGGGAAACTTGTCGGGCACGCGGTAAATCACGTTGTTCTCGAACCACTCGAAGCTGCGCTGCATGGCCAGGTTGTTCACCGCCGTCGGCGACTTGCGCGCATCGATGGGCCCGCCCATCATGGTCATGGACATGGGCACCTTTTCGCCTCGACTGGCCATCAGCGACACGGCCGCCAGCGCGGGCACCGTGGGCTGGCAGACGCTCATCAGGTGGCAGTTGCCGTACGTGCCTTGCAGGTGACGGATGAATTTCTGCAGGTAGTTGATGTAGTCGTCGAGGTGGAAGTTGCCTTCGGACATGGGCACGAGGCGGGCGTTCTTCCAGTCGGTGATGTAGACCTTGTGGTCCTTGAGCAAGGTGCGCACCGTGTCGCGCAGCAACGTGGCGTAGTGGCCGGACAGGGGCGCCACCACCAGCACCACCGGTTGGGTCTTGAGCCGCGTCAGGGTGGCGGGATCATCCGAGAATCGCTTGAAGCGCCGCAATTCACAGAACGGCAGGTCGACCTCGATCCGCTCGTGGATCGCCACCTCCACGCCATCCACATCCACCGTGCGGATGCCGAACTCGGGCTTCTCGTAGTCCTTTCCCAGGCGGTGCATCAGGTCGTAGGCCGCCGAGATGCGCTGGGCCATCGGCAGCTGCGCGAAAGGCAGCGCCGGGTTGGTGAAGACGCGGGATGCGACCTCGGCGAGGTCGGCAAAGGGCTCCATCATGGAGCGTTGCGTTTCGTAGATCTGGTAGAGCATGGATCAGACTTCCATCATGTTGCAGTGCAATGTAGCAGGAAGACGCTGACCGCGAGGCAGGGAGAACACGCAGGAATTGCCGGTATCTGTCACCTTGGTGCGGATCGCCGCGCGACAATGAAGCCATGACGACCTCCCATCGACTGCCCGTGCTGTTCATCGGCCACGGCAGCCCCATGAACACCATTGAAGACAACGCCTGGCGGCGCAGCTGGCAGTCGTTGGGGCGAGAGCTCCGCCAATCGGCCTCGCCCATCCGGCTGATCCTGTGCGTTTCGGCCCACTGGCTCACCGAGGGCTGGTGGCTGACCGCGATGGCGCGTCCCCGCACCATCCACGACTTTGGCGGCTTTCCCCAGGCGCTGTTCGACCAGCAGTACCCCGCGCCGGGCGCACCCGACGCGGCGCGGACGATCGCCGAGGCGGTGCGGCAGCCGGACGGCCGCCCGCTGGGGCTCGACGAGGGCGAATGGGGGCTGGACCATGGCAGCTGGTCGGTGCTCAAACCCATGTTTCCCGAGGCCGACATTCCGGTGGTCCAGCTCAGCATGGACTACGGCCGGCCCCCGGCCGAGCACCTGGCGGTCGGCCGCCAGCTGCGCGACCTGCGCAGCGACGGTGTGCTGATCGTGGCCAGCGGCAACATCGTGCACAACCTGCGCGCCATGCAGCGCCAGGCCGGTGACCATCAGGCCCACGACTGGGCGGTGGACTTCGACAGCCACATTGCCGGGCGCATCGCCATGGGCGACGTGGATGGGCTGGTGGATTTTCAGGCGCAGGGCGACATCGCGCGCCTGTCCCAACCGACGTGGGAGCACTACCTGCCGCTGTTGTACGCCGCCGGCGCGGCCGAGGCCGATGAACCGGTGCGGTTCTTCAACGAGGGCTTCCAGGCCGCATCGATCTCGATGCGGTCGGTCATCTGGGGGTGAACCCGGGGCAGGGCCCGGGTTGCGGCGCGTTTACAGCACGGCGGCAATCGACTTGCAGACGTGGTCGATGTTCTTGCCGTTGAGCGCGGCCACGCACATGCGGCCGGTGTCGGTGCCATACACGCCGAACTCGGAGCGCAGTCGAACCATCTGGTCCTTGGTGAGGCCCGAATAGCTGAACATGCCGATCTGGTCGGTGATGAAGCCCATGTCCTGCTTCACGCCGGCGGCTTTCAGGCCGTCGACCAGCTTCTGTCGCATGGCCTTGATGCGGACCCGCATCTCACCCAGCTCTTTTTCCCACAGGGCGCGCAGCTCGGGGTTGTTGAGCACAGCGGCCACCACCGCACCACCGTGCGTGGGCGGGTTGGAGTAGTTGGTGCGGATGACGATCTTGAGCTGCGACAGCACCCGATCGGCTTCGGCCTTGTCGGCGCACAGCACCGACAGCGCGCCCACCCGCTCGCCATACAGGCTGAAGCTCTTGGAGAACGAGGTCGACACGAAGAACAGCAGGCCGGCCGCCACGAACTTGCCGATGACCGCGCCGTCTTCGGCGATGCCGTGGCCGAAGCCCTGGTAGGCCATGTCGAGGAACGGCGTGAGGCCGCGCTCCTTCACGACCGCGATCACCTGGTCCCACTGGGCGGGCGTGATGTCGTAGCCGGTGGGGTTGTGGCAGCAGGCGTGCAGCACGGCGATGGTGCCGGGTTCGGCGGCGCGCAGGCTGGCCAGCATGCCGTCGAAGTTGACGCCACGGCTGGCCGCGTCGTAATAAGCGTAGGTGCCGACCTCGAAGCCCGCGTTGGTGAACAGCGCGCGGTGGTTCTCCCAGCTGGGATCACTGATGAGTACCTTGGCCTTGGGGTTCAGGCGCTTCAGGAAGTCGGCGCCGATCTTCAGGCCGCCCGTGCCCCCCAGGGCCTGGACGGTGGCCACCCGGCCACTCTTCACCGGCTCGCTCTCGGCGCCGAAAACCAGCGACTTGACCGCGCTGTCGTAGGCGGCAATGCCGTCGATGGGCAGGTAACCCCGCGCCGACGGCTTGTCCATCATGGCCTTTTCGGCCGCCTGCACGCACTGCAGCAGCGGCAGCTTGCCGTTCTCGTCGAAGTACACCCCGACGCCCAGGTTCACCTTGTTCGGGTGGTTGTCGGCGGCAAATTGCTCGTTCAGACCCAGGATCGGGTCACGGGGGGCCATTTCGACGGCGGAAAAGAGGGTCATGACGGGGCTGGGGTGAGGGAAAACCCAAGATTTTAGGGGCTGTCGAAGTGAGGCTCGATCGCCGGCGAACACAGGCCGGTCATCCAGTTTCCCCGCGGAGTGAGAAATACTCCGCAGGGTACGCACGTATCTCAATGGCAGGTCATCCAAGTGTGGGGGGCAGCGCACAGAAACGAAGCGTACTTGGCGTAAGATGACGTGAGCAAAGTGGGAACTAAGGTGTGACCTTGCGGGTGCCAGATCCGCATCGGGTCCTCCGTTTCACTTCGTGGGGTGCCCGCCTCGTTGCCCGGTCGGGCCCCGGTCGATCGATCCGACCCCCCCTTGGCAACGCTTGTCACCGGACCCTGACCATGCTCAAGATTGCGCGCCTCGTCCTGATGGCTTTGCTGGTGGCAGCCGGCACCGCCGCCATTGCCCAGCCCGCTGCGGCCTACAAGCTGCGGCATGGAGACGCCTTGATGGTGTCGGTCTGGCGCGACGAGGCGTTGCGCATGGAGGTTCGTGTGCTGCCCGATGGCAGCATCACATTCCCGCTGGCCGGTCGCGTCGAGGTGGTGGGGCTCAGCACCCAGGAGGCCGAAGCCCGGATCGTTGAGAGGCTCAAGAAATACATTCCCGAGGCGGTGGTCACGGTTGCCATCACGGCCACCGATGGCAACCGGGTGTTCGTGCTCGGCAAGGTGGTCAACCCGGGCCCGGTCACCTTGATGTCGCCCGAAACCACCGTGCTGCAGATGCTCAGTCAGGTGGGCGGCCTCGATCGTTTTGCCGACGGCAATTCGATCCGTGTGATTCGCAATTCGCCGCAAGGCAACCGGGTCATTCCGGTCCGCTACGACGACCTCGTCAAGGGCAACCAGCTCGAGACCAACGTGGTCCTGCTGCCCGGCGACACGATCCTGGTGCCTTGACCATGAACACGCGGCGCATGCTCCACCTGGCCGTCATCGGCCATTCGTTTGTCTGGCTGCCGGCGTTGGCACAAAACACGCTCACGGTGACCACCGAGCTTGCTCGGGTCAGCAACCCGGAGCTGGCGGCGGTGGATCGTGGCAGCGTCACCTTGATCCGAACCAGCCCTCTTTACACGATCCGGCGCGAGCAAGCCGATACGCTCACCGAGTTCGCTTTTGGCGGCACCATCGAACGCTCGAGCAACACCGACCTAAGCGCCAACCGTGAGCTGCCGCGGGCCAGCGTGTTGTGGCAGAAATCAAGCCCGCTGTCCGTGCTTGAGTTGCGCGCCTCACTGGAGGAAGCGTCCACCCGAGAAACCGAGTTCTCCGATTTCGGCCGAGTCACGCTTGACAGCACAGAGCGCACCGGCATCCTCGGCACCCGGTGGACCCGTGACCTGACGCCTGCATCCAACCTTGAACTGTCTGCTTCGCACCGGCAGGTGGACTTCGACACCCCTTTGCTGGTCGACTACAGCGAGACGCAAGGCTCCGCGGTGTATGAATTCGAGCCCAGCGACGCGGTCCGTTACTCGGTGACCGCAGCCTTGGCGCGCCTCAACCCCGACGGCACAGGCGCCAGCGCATCTCGCACCGGTCTCGGCCTGGGATACGAGCGCGAAATCAACGAACAGCTCCGTTTGAATGCCACGGCGGGCGTGGTTCGGGTCACCCTGCCGGTGCGAGACACCCACGCGGTGGGCGGTCTGCGCCTGGGGTACACCGGCGAACGGGCGACCTGGTCGTTGTCGTGGACGCGCGATGTCAGTGCCAGCGGCACCGTCGGCGGATATGAGCGGTCCCAATCATTCGATGCGTCCATGTCCTATCCCCTGACGGCCGCCACCACGCTGTCGCTGGGCGCCGGCAGGATCCGTTCGCTGGAGGCCGATCGCGACGAGGGCTCGACGGCCTTCGTGCGGGTGCGCTCGTCGCTCACCCAGTTCTGGGCCTGGACCGCAGGCCTGGAGTCCCGGCGCGCCAAGCCATTGGGCGGCCCCACGGCGAAGAGCAACACCGCCTTTGTGGGCTTGGTGTACGAAAACCCCGATTTCTGATTCAGAGCAGACATGGCAGCCGACTACCAGCTCAGCCCCCGCGACTACCTGGCCATTGCTCGCCGATGGGCTTTGGCGATGATCGTCACGTTCGGGATCGTTCTGGCGGTCACCGTGGTCGTGGCCTTGCTGCTCCCCCGGGTGTACGAATCCAAAGGGACATTGCTCGCCGAGGCCCCGCAGATTTCGGGCGCGGTGGTGAGGTCGGCGCCATCCGTGAGCGCGGAGCAGCGCATCGAGGCCTTGGGCAGAAGGATCATGACCCGCGAGAGCTTGTTGCGAATCGCGGCAGAGCATCAGGTCTTCGAGCCGATCGGTGGTGCCACGCTGAAGGACAGCGACATCGTGGATGGCATGAGGAACAGCATTGTCGTCACCGTCAACAGTGGCAGCGCGCCGAGCTGGGAGCGACCCAACAACAATTTCGCTTTCGATGTGGCCTTCCAGCATGGAAAACCAGAAAAGGCATTGGAGGTGACCAATGCCCTGGTGAGGCTGTTCCTCGAAAGCAGCGTTCGCGAGCGGATCGATCAGGCCTCGCGCGCCAACGAGTTCCTGAGCCAGGAGGCCGATCGGGTGAAGGCCTTGCTCGAGGACCTGGAGCGCCGCATCGCCGCCTACAAGCGTGCGCAGGGCACGTCGACCGGCAGCGAAGGGCAGGTGGTGGCGCTGGCCAACATCCAGACGCTCGAAGGCGACCTTCGCGCGGCCGAGCGGGAGCACCGGTTGGCGCTGAACGAACTGCAGACGCTCCAGGTGGAACTGGCGGGCGCGCGGTCCGGCGTTTTGCTGCCCGGAACCGTGAACAGCACGGGCCCCAGCGCCACCGAACAGGAACTCGACCGGGCACGCACCGAACTGGCCCGCATCCGGGGCATTTACACCGAAGACCATCCGGACGTGCGCGCCCAGCAGCGCCAGATCCAGACCCTGGAGCGGGCGGTCAGGGCCGAGGCCAGCGTCGCCACGCCGGCTCGCGAAACCATTGCGGGTCAGGCAAGGCTGGCCATCGCCCGCCTTGAGGCCCAGATCAGCACCACGCGGGCGCGCGCCGACCTGCTCGCCGAGCAGCAGCGCAGCCTGCGCAGCGCCATCGGCCAGCAGCGTTCGCAGGTGGCCCGAGCTCCCCAGGTCGAGCGCGATCTGGCCGCCCTGCAGCGGGATTACGATGCCGCCCGCCTTCAATACGAGGACCTTCGGTCCAAGCAGATGTCGGCGCAGATCGTCCAGAACCTCGAAGGGGAACAACAGGGTGAGCGCTTCACCCTGTTGGAGCCGCCTTTGCTGCCCGAGTACCCCATCAAGCCCAGTCGTAAGAAAATGGTGGCTGCCGGCTTCATGTTTGCCTTGGCGGCCGCAGCGGGCATGGCCGTGATCCTCGAGACCCTGTTCGCGCGCGTCAGAGGGCTCAACGCCGTCACGGCACTGACCGGCCAGCGACCCATGGTGGTCATCCCATACATCTCGACGACCACAGAGGTGCAATCCGCCGTGCTGTTGCGAAAGCGCTTGATCATCACGGCCGCTGGCCTGGGTTTGGCCTTCCTGGCCCTGTTCCATGCGCTAGTGATGCCCCTGCACACCCTGTTGATCTCGTTGTTCTCTCGTCTGGGCTGAAGGGAATTCGCCGAATGGAACGCATCAAGCTTGCGATCGAGAAGGCCCGGGCCGGACATGTCGAGCTGCCGCCAGCGGCCATCCCGATGGTTCGCCAAGCAGGCGTGCAGGACGGGTCTCCGGCGAATGAACCCGTCGAGCCCCCTGCGTCGAAGGCAAATCCGTCTCAATCCGTCTCCGTTCGATATGTGCAGACGGCTACCGTGTCCCTGGACGCAGAACACCTCGACCGTCATCGGGTGGTTTCGCATCAGAAGACCCATCCGGCCACCTGGGCGTTCGACGTGTTGCGTACACAGGTGCTGCAGAAGATGGACGAAAACGGCTGGCGCACCCTGGCCATCACGTCCCCCAGCGTCGAGTCGGGCAAGACCGTGGTGTCCGTCAACCTCGCCATGAGCATTGCCAAGCAGACCAGCCGCACGGCGCTGCTGGTGGACTTCGACCTGCGGCGCCCCAGTGTGTCGCGCACCCTTGGCTTGAGCCGCTCCCTGTCGCTGAACGATGTGCTGACAGGGCGTGTGGACGTCTCTCAGGCCTTGGTCAATCCCGGTGTCGAACGTTTTGTGGTTCTGCCGACCAACCACCCGGTGGAAGAGGCGGCTGAAGTGTTGTCTTCGGGCAAGGTGGCGGCGCTCATCGATGACTTGCGTCAACGCTACAGCGACCGGGTGGTCATCTTTGACCTGCCGCCCATCCTGGTGGCCGATGATGTGATGGCGGTGCTTCCCCGCATTGATTGCGTGCTGATGGTCGTGGGCAGTGGCGCATCCACCCAGACAGAGATCGAAGAAGCCAGCGATCGGCTGTCGAAGTCCAATCTGTTGGGTGTGGTCCTCAACCGCGACGAATCGCCCGCCCAGAACGCTTACTACTAGACCCGTAGCGGGGT
>CALRVR020000004.1:0-221011 GCA_943371665.1 Synechococcus sp. UW140 | reverse complement strand
GCAGCTCTACATCGCCGCGGGCATCTCGGGCGCCATCCAGCACCTGGCCGGCATGAAGGACAGCAAGGTCATCGTGGCCATCAACAAGGACCCCGAAGCCCCGATCTTCAGCGTCGCCGACTACGGCCTCGAGGCCGACCTGTTCGAGGCCGTGCCCGAACTCATCAAGGCGCTCTGACCCCGCCACCCGCCACAAGGGCATCGCTTGCGATGCCCTTGCCGCATCTGCACCCCACAACGGAGACACCATGAGCTACGTCGCCCCCCTGAAGGACATGCTGTTCAACATCGAACACCTGGCCCGCATCGACCGCATTGCCGCCATGCCCGGCTTTGAAGAAGCCGGCCTCGAGACCGCCCAGGCCGTGCTCGAAGAATGCGCGCGCCTCAACGAAGGCGTGATCGCGCCGTTGAACTGGGAAGGCGACAAGAACCCGTCGTTCGTGAAGAACGGTATGGTCACCACCACGCCGGGTTTCAAGGAGGCCTACCGGCAGTACGCCGAGGGCGGCTGGCAGGGGCTGCAGCACCCGGTCGACTTCGGTGGCCAGGGCCTGCCGAAAACCATTGGCGCGGCCTGCGGTGAAATGCTCAACAGCGCCAACATGAGCTTTGCGCTGTGCCCGCTGCTGACCGACGGCGCCATCGAGGCGCTGCTGACCGCGGGCAGCGACGAGATGAAGGCCAAGTACCTCGAGAAGCTGGTGAGCGGTGAATGGACCGGCACCATGAACCTCACCGAGCCGCAGGCCGGCTCGGACCTGGCGGCCGTGCGCACGCGCGCCGAACCGCAGCCTGACGGCACCTACCGCATCTTCGGCACCAAGATCTACATCACCTACGGTGAGCACGACATGGCGCAGAACATCGTGCACCTGGTGCTCGCGCGCGTGGTGGGCGCGCCCGAAGGGGTCAAGGGCATCAGCCTGTTCGTGGTGCCCAAGTTCATGGTCAACGACGACGGCTCGCTGGGCGCGCGCAACGACGTGCATTGCGTGAGCGTCGAGCACAAGCTCGGCATCAAGGCCAGCCCCACCGCCGTGCTGCAGTACGGCGACCACGGTGGCGCCACCGGCTTCCTGGTGGGCCAGGAAAACCGGGGCCTCGAATACATGTTCATCATGATGAACGCCGCCCGCTACGCGGTGGGCGTGCAGGGCATCGCCATCAGCGAGCGCGCCTACCAGAAGGCGGTGCAGTACGCCCGCGACCGCGTGCAGAGCCGCCCGGTCGACGGCAGCCTGAACAAGGCAGCGCCCATCATTCACCACCCCGACGTCAAGCGCATGCTGATGACCATGCGCGCCACCACCGAAGGCTGCCGCGCCATGGCCGCCGTGGCCGCCGCCGCTTACGACGCGTCCCACCACCACCCCGACGCCGAGGTGCGCCAGCAGAACCAGGCCTTCTATGAATTCCTGGTGCCGCTGGTCAAGGGCTACAGCACCGAGATGAGCCTGGAGGTCACCAGCCTGGGCGTGCAGGTGCACGGCGGCATGGGCTTCATCGAGGAAACCGGCGCAGCGCAGTACTACCGCGACGCCAAGATCCTCACCATCTACGAAGGCACCACCGCCATCCAGGCCAACGACCTGGTGGGCCGCAAGACCGCGCGCGACGGCGGTGCCGTGGCCAAGGCCATCGCCGCCCAGGTGAAACAGACCGAAGCCGATCTGCACAAGAGCGGCAGCGCCCATGCGCTGGCCGTGGCGCGCCGCCTGACCCCCGCGCGCGAGGCGTTCGAGCAGGCGGTGGACTTCATCGTCGCCAACACGCGCGCCAACCCCAACGCCGCCTTTGCCGGCAGCGTGCCCTACCTCATGCTGGCCGGCAACCTCATGGCGGGCTGGCAGCTGGCGCGCGCCCTGCTGGTGGCCGAATCGCTGTCGGCCAAGGGACAGGACAAAGCCTTCATGGACGCCAAGATCACCACCGCGCGCTTCTACGCCGATCACCTCCTCAGCCGTGCCCCGGGCGTGGCCACCGCGATCGTCGAAGGCGCCGAGGGCGTGACCGCCATGGCCCTCGAAGCGTTCTGATCCATCCCTCGGAGACACCATGTCCGCACCCGCGCGTTACCTGCCACCCGTCCTCAAGAACCTCAAGTTCCCGGTGATCGGCTCGCCGCTGTTCATCATCAGCAACCCCAAGCTCGTGCTGGCGCAGTGCAAGGCCGGCGTGGTGGGCTCCATGCCCGCGCTCAACGCGCGCCCCGCGTCGCAGCTGGACGAATGGCTGGCCGAGATCACCGAGGGTCTGGCCGCACACGACAAGGCCAACCCCGACAACCCGGCGGCGCCGTTCGCCATCAACCAGATCGTGCACAAGAGCAACGACCGGCTCGAGCAGGACCTGCAGCTGTGCGCCAAGTACAAGGTGCCGATCGTCATCACCAGCCTGGGCGCGCGTGAAGACGTGAACCAGGCCGTGCATTCGTGGGGCGGCGTGGTGCTGCACGACGTCATCAACAACGTGTTCGCGCACAAGGCCATCGAGAAGGGCGCCGACGGCCTGATCCCGGTGGCCGCCGGTGCCGGCGGCCACGCCAGCGTGAAGAGCCCGTTCGCCATGATCCAGGAAATCCGCGAATGGTTCGGCGGCCCGGTCGCGCTGTCGGGCTCCATCGCCTCGGGCGGTGCCATCCTGGCGGCGCAGGCCATGGGCGCCGACCTGGCCTATATCGGCTCGGCGTTCATTGCCACGCACGAAGCGCGCGCGGTGGAGGGCTACAAGCAGATGATCGTCGAGAGCAACTCCGACGACATCGTCTACAGCAACTTCTACACCGGCGTGCACGGCAACTACCTCAAGGGCTCCATCCGCAACGCCGGCATGGACCCCGAAAACCTGCCGCAGAGCGACCCGAGCAAGATGAACTTCTCGACCGGCGAGGGCGCCAACGCGGCCAAGGCCTGGCGCGACATCTGGGGTTGCGGCCAGGGCATCGGTGCCATCCGCGAAATCCAGCCCGCGGCCGACCTGATCGCCCGCTTCAAGCGCGAATACGCCGAAGCCAAGGCGAAGATCTGCGCGGCCTGAATCCCCGCAGACCCCACCGAAAAAGCCGGCTCCGCGCCGGCTTTTTCATTCGGGCTCAGGCCGCCAGCCACTGTGCGTACTGGTAATACAGCGGCAGCCCCAGCAGCAGGTTGAAGGGCAGGGTGATGCCCAGCGACGCGGTGAGGTAGATGCCCGGGCTGGCCTCGGGCAGCGAGGCGCGGCACGCGGCCGGCGCGTCGATGAACGACGCGCTGGCGCAGATGGCGCCCAGCACGAAGGCGCTGCCCACCGACAGACCCAGCCAGTGCCCGAGGGTGACGCCCAGCAGGCCGTTGAAGATCGGCATGCCGATGGCAAACACCAGCACGAAGCGACCCGCTTCGCGGAACCCGCGAATCTGCCGCGCGGCGGTGATGCCCATCTCGAGCAGGAACAGCATCAGCATGCCGCGGAACAGGTCTTTGTAGAACGGCTCGATCTGGCCCCACTGTGAATCCGAGGCCAGGGCGCCGATGGCCATGCCGCCCAGCAGCAACACGATGCCGCGCCCGCGCAGCACGCTGAGCAGCAGGTCGCGGGTGCCCGAGCCGGCGTTGCCGCGCGACATCTGCCAGCGCGCCAGCGCCAGCGAATACACCACGCCGAACTCCATCAGCGCCACCATGGCGGCCATGGTGCCCTGCGCGGGCGTGCCCATGGCGCCGGCGTAGGCCATCGACGTGAAGAAGGTGGCGGTGGACACCGAGCCGTAGTGCGCCGCCAGCGCGGCCGCGTTCGAGATGTCGAGTTTGCCGAGCCGGCGCACCACCAGGTACGCCACCGTGGGAATGGCCAGCGCCAGCCCCAGCGAGGTCAGCGCCAGCGGCCAGACCTCGGCCATCGAGGCCTCGGCCAGTTCGCGCCCGCCGGTGAGGCCGAGCGAGAACAACAGGTAGATGGACAGCAGCTTGATCACCGCGTCGGGCAGTTCGAGCTCGCTTCGAATGAAGCCTGCTCCCAGTCCCAGCACGAAGGCCAGCACGATGGGCTGCATCAGGCTGCCGAGCAGCAGGTCGATTCCAGGCATGGGGTACCTCCGTTCGGGCCCCGACCCACCGGGGCGCTCGGGAGGCGAATTCTGTTGACGAAGATGGTTTGAATCCAGTTCAATGACTGGAACAGAACGATCCATAAAATAGAACGAACCAAGGCAGCACCCCGCATGGCCGATTTGAACTTCCACCACCTGCGCCTGTTTCAGGCCGTGGCCCACGAAGGCCACCTGACCCGCGCGGCCCAGCGCCTGCACGTCACGCCGTCGGCCGTGTCCACACAGCTTCGCCAGCTCGAAGACCGGCTGGGCCACCCGCTGTTCGAACGCCGCGGGCGCGAGCTGCAGCTGACCGAAGCCGGCCGCATTGCACTGGACCATGCCGACGAGATCTTTCGCACCGGCGCCGAGCTGCTGGCCACGCTCAAGGGCCGCCCTGGTGACGACGTGCCCTGGCTGCGCGTGGGCTCGGTGGCCACGCTGTCGCGCAACTTCCAGCTCCAGTGGCTCAAGCCCCTGATCGAATCGCCCGAGGTGCGCATCACCCTGCATTCGGGCCAGCCCCGCGAACTGCTGGCCCAGCTGTCGGCGCACACCCTGGATGTGGTGCTGAGCAACGAGGCGGTGCCACGCGACATGGCCACCGGCCTGATCTCGCACCGTGTGGCCGAACAGCCACTGAGCCTGGTGTCGAAAAAGCCGCGCGGCCGGGTGCGCCCGCTGCGCTTTCCCGACGATCTGGAGGGCATGGACATGGTGCTGCCGGGGCAGGGCAGCGCCATGCGGCTGGCGTTCGACCAGCGCCTGGCCAGCGCGGGGGTTCTGGTCAACGTGGTGGCCGAGGTGGACGACATGGCCATGCTGCGCCTGTTCGCGCGCGAATCGGGCGCGCTCACGCTGGTGCCGCCGGTGGTGGTGCACGACGAACTGGCCAACGGCCGGCTGGTGGAGCGCGTGGCCCTGCCCGATCTGGTGGAGCGCTTCTACGCCATCACCGCGCACCGCCGGTTCGTGCACCCGGCGCTGCGCGCGATGCTCAGCGCCCGGTGACGGGTTGGGGCTGGTGTTCGGGCAAGGTGCTGCCCCGCACCACCAGCTCGAACCCCAGGTCCACGCTGTTGAGCGGCACCGCGTCGCCGCGCAGCAGCGCCAGCAGCATGCGCGCGCCGGCTTCCCCCACCGCTTTGCGCGGGGTGCGCACGGTGGTCAGGGGCGGCAGCATCTGGTCGCTGCCCGACAGGTCGTTGAAGCCGGCCACGGCCACGCGGTCGGGCACCGCCACGCCCAACCGCAGTGCGGCCAGCAGGCCTCCCTGCGCCAGGTCGTCGTTGCAGAAGAACACCGCGTCCACGTCGGGCCGTGTGCGCAGCAGGTCTTCGAGCAGTTCGCCGCCCAGGCGCATCGACGACGGTTGCGGGCTCAGCAGTTCCAGCCGCGCGTCGTACAGGCCGGCCGCCTTCAGGCAGCGGCGGTAGCCTTCGGCGCGCTGCAGGGTTCGCGGGTCGAGCTGCGCGGCAATGAACGCGATGCGGCGGTGGCCCTGGTCGAGCAGGTGGCGGGTGATGGCGTGGCCCGCGTCCTGCTGCGAGAACCCCACGCAGTGCACGCCCGGCGCGTCGGTGAGCTCCATCAGGAACACGCAGGGAATGCCGCTGGCGGCGATCATCTGACGGGCCGCCTCGGTGCGGTCGAAGCCGGTGAGCAGCAGCCCCGCCGGCCGCTGCGCGAGGTAGCCGCGCAGCAACTGCTCTTCTTCCATCGGGTCGTAGTGCGTCACACCAATGAGGGGCTGGTAGCCGTGCGGCAACAGCTCGCGGTGCACCGCCTCGATCACGTCGACGAACAGCGCGTTGGACAACAACGGCACCAGCACCGGCACCTGCGTGCCGCGCTGCGACGCCAGCGCCCGCGCGGCCGGGTCGGGCACGTAGCCCATCTGCGCGGCGGCCGCCTTGACCCGCTCCACCAGATCGGCCGCCACCCCGCGTTCGCCGCGCAGCGCGCGCGACGCGGTGATGGGGCTGACCTCGGCGGCGCGCGCCACGTCCTGCAGGGTGATGCGGCCGCTCGGGCGGCGGCGGCGTTCGGTGGGTGGCAAGGGTTTTCCCTGTCGATGGGTGGTTTGGAACGGCCTTAGGATAGCGCTACCATACCGGGTCCCGCATCCGGATTCGCCCTGATCATGCCACTTGAACAGGGCCTTTCCGCTGCTTCACCCCTGCACCGAACGGTCCGCTCACCCGGACCGTTGTTTTCGAATCGACGGGACAGCGCTACCAATGAACCCGACCCCGGAATCTTCGACCCCGGACGCCCCCCGCCTCGTCGTGATGGGCGTGGCCGGCTGCGGCAAGTCCAGCCTGGGCCAGCACAGCGCGGCGGCCCTGGGCCTGCCGCTGCTGGAGGGCGATGACTTTCATCCCGCCGCCAACGTGGCCAAGATGCGCAGCGGCGTGCCGCTGAGCGACGACGACCGCGCCGCGTGGCTCGACACCCTGGCCGCCGAACTGGCCCGCCGCCCGGGCGGCGTGGTGCTGACCTGCTCGGCCCTCAAGCGCCGCTACCGCGACCGGCTGCGCGCCGCCGCGCCCGGCCTTCGGTTCGTGTTTCTGCAGCTCACGCCCGAGCAGGCCCGCGAACGCGTGGCCGCGCGGCCGGGCCATGTGTTTCCCGTGAGCCTGGTGGACAGCCAGTTCCAGGCGCTGGAAGACCCGCGCGGCGAAGCCGGCGTGCTGCCGCTGGACGCCACGCGCCCCTTGCCCGATCTGGTGCGGGCGGTGGCGCAGTGGCTGCAGGCGGCTGCGGTGGTGGAGGTGCGCGCATGAATCTCCAACGCCTGATCAAGCACCTGTCGGAAGCTTTGCTCGCCGCCTGCCTGCTGGGCATGGTGGTGGCGGTGTTCGGCAACGTGGTGCTGCGCTACGGCTGGGGCACCGGCTGGGTGGTGTCCGAAGAACTGTCGCGTTTGCTCTTCGTGTGGCTGGTGTCGCTGGCCGCCACGCTGACCTTTGCCGAAGGCAAGCACCTGGGCTTCGACCTGGTGACCGCGCGCCTGAGCGGCAAGCCGGCCACCGTGCTGCGCTGGCTGACGCGCGCGCTGATTGCGCTGGCGCTGTATTACCTGATCACCGGTGCGTGGGCGCAGGTGGTGGTGGGTGTGGACAGCCGCAGCCCGGTGATGAACTACCCGCTGGCGCTGGCCGCGGGCGCCATCTTCCTGATGGGCGTGGGCATGGCGGTACTGCTGGTGCTGCAGGCCGTGGCCGACCTGCGCGGCCAGGCGGGGGTGCAGCCATGACCATTGCGATCTTTCTGCTGGTGCTGTTTGCCGCCATGACGGTGGGCGTGCCCATTGCCTTTGCGCTCATGCTGACCGCGCTGGCGCTGATGGTGCACCTCGACTTCTTCGACGCCCAGTTGCTGGCGCAGAACGTGCAGGCCGGGTTCGACAGCTTTCCGCTGCTGGCCGTGCCCTTCTTCATCCTGGCCGGCGAAATCATGAACGCCGGCGGCCTGAGCCGCCGCATCATCGACCTGGCCCGCGCGTTCGTGGGGCACATCCCCGGTGGCCTGGGTTACGTGGCCATCGCGGCATCGGTTCTGCTGGCGTCCATGAGCGGATCGGCCATTGCCGACACCGCGGCGCTGGCCACGCTGCTGCTGCCCATGATGCGCCGGCAGAACTACCCCGAAGGCCCCAGCGCCGGGCTGATTGCGTCGGGCGGCATCATCGCGCCCATCATCCCGCCGTCGATGCCGATGGTGATTTACGGGGTGACCACCAACACCTCCATCAGCAAGCTGTTCCTGGCCGGCATCGTGCCCGGCCTGATGATGGCCGTGGCGCTGGTGCTGGTGTGGCGCCGAATCGCCGGCAAGGAAAACCTGCCCGTGGCCGAGAAGACCGACTGGCTGCACCGCCGGCAGGTGCTGGCATCGAGCGTGTGGGCGCTGCTCATGCCGGTCATCATCATCGGCGGGCTGCGCATGGGCGTGTTCACGCCCACCGAGGCCGCGGTGGTGGCTGCGGTGTACGCCATGCTGGTGGCCGTGTTGGTGTACCGCGAACTCAGCCTGGCCGGCCTGTACCGGGTGTTTGTGGACGCGGGCCGCACCACCGGCGTGGTGATGTTCCTGTGCGGCGCGGCCACCGCGGCCAGCTACATGATCACGCTGGCCGACCTGCCCAACCAGCTGGCCGAGGTGATGGGCCCGCTGTTGGCCAACCCCTGGCTGTTCATGGCGGTGGTGGCGGTGTTCTTGCTGGCCGTGGGCATGGTGATGGACCTCACGCCCACCATCCTCATCCTGGCGCCGGTGCTGGCGCCGCTGGCCGCCAAGGCTGGCATCGACCCGGTGTACTTCGGCTTCGTCTTCATCTTCATCGGCTGCCTGGGCCTGCTCACGCCACCCGTGGGCACCGTGCTCAACGTGGTGGCCGGCGTGGGCGGGCTGCGCATGGAAACCGTGATCCGCGGCGTCACGCCTTTCCTGCTGGTCTATTTCGCCATGCTGGCCTTGCTGATCGCGTTCCCCGCCATCGTGTTGCAACCCCTCAAGTGGATGTTCTGACGTTCTGTTTCACCCCGGCAGCGCGCGCTGCCAACAACCCCAGGAGATGACCATGAAACTCAAGCAACTCGCGCTCACCCTCACGGTGGCACTGGCCACCGTGGCCGGCGGCATCGCCCAGGCGCAAGACATCAAGCCCCGCCTGATCCGCTTTGGCTATGGCCTGAACGAAGACTCGAACCAGGGCCGCGCCGCGAAGCTGTTCGCCCAGGAAGTGGAAAAGGCCTCGGGCGGCAAGATGAAGGTGCGCGCCATCGGCGCCGCCGCGCTGGGCTCGGACGTGCAGATGCAGCAGGCGCTGATCGGCGGCGCGCAGGAAATGATGGTGGGATCCACCGCCACGCTGGTGGGCATCACCAAAGAGATGGCCATCTGGGACACGCCGTTCCTGTTCAACAACGCACAAGAAGCCGACGCCGTGCTCGACGGCCCGGTGGGCCAGAAGGTGATGGACAAGCTGCAGGACAAGGGCCTGGTGGGCCTGGTGTACTGGGAGAACGGCTTTCGCAACCTCACCAACAACAAGCGCTCGGTGACCAAGCTCGAAGACTTCGACGGCATCAAGCTGCGCGTGATGCAGAACAACGTCTTCATCGACAGCTTCAAGACCCTGGGCGCCAACGCCGTGCCGCTGGCGTTTTCTGAACTGTTCACCGCGCTCGAGACCAAGACCGTCGACGGCCAGGAGAACCCCTACAACACCATCCTCTCCAGCAAGTTCTATGAGGTGCAGAAGTACCTGACCGTGACCAACCACGTCTACAGCCCGTGGATCGTCACTGTCAGCAAGAAGTGGTGGGACCAGCTGAGCAAGGACGAGCAGAAGGTGCTGATGGACGCCGCCAAGGTGAGCCGCGACTTCGAGCGCAAGGACACCCGCGCCGAAGCCGACAAGGCGCTGGCCGAACTCAAGGCCAAGGGCATGACCATCAACCAGCTGAGCCCCGCCGAAGCCAACCGCATGCGCGAGAAGCTGACCGCCGTCAACGCCACCATCGCCGCCAACGTGGGCGACGACCTGTGGAAAGAAACCCAGGCGGCCGTGGCCAAGGCGCGCGGCGGCAAGTAAGTGGCCCCCTGAAAAACAGAAAGCCAGGCCGCCGCGCCTGGCTTTTTTGTTTTTGAATGGTGGGTTCCCTCAACCCCAAGGAACCCGCCGTGATCGCCAAGAACACCATCTGCCTCTGGTACGAGCGCGACGCACTGGAAGCCGCCCGTTTCTACGCCGCCACCTTCCCCGACAGCGCCGTCGGCCGCGTCATGCACGCCCCCGGCGACTACCCCTCGGGGCAGCAGGGCGACGTGCTCACGGTCGAATTCACCGTCATGGGCATTCCCTGCCTCGGCCTGAATGGCGGCACCGCCTTCAAGCCATCCGAGGCATTCTCGTTCCAGGTGGCCACCGACGACCAGGCCGAAACCGACCGCCTCTGGAACGCCATCGTCCAGCACGGCGGCCAGGCCAGCGACTGCGGCTGGTGCAAGGACCGATGGGGCGTGTCGTGGCAGATCACCCCGCGCGTGCTGATGGAAGCCATCAACGACCCCGACCGCGCCGCCGCCAAGCGCGCGTTCGACGCGATGATGACGATGCAGAAGATCGACGTGGCGGCGATCGAGAAGGCTTGGCGGGGGTGAGGCGTGGAGCAGCCTGGGCGCACTGTCGATTCAGCGCGGTGTCGCCCGTCGTCTCAACAACACCAACCCCGAAGGAGCACCCCATGGCCCATGCAGAGAAGGTTCAAGAACCCGCGTCGTACTTCCCGTCGATCGAGAAAAAGCACGGGCAGCCGGTTGAACACTGGTTCCGTATTCTCGAGGCTGCCGGGGACTTGAAGCACATGGAACTGGTTGGGATACTCAAGGCAGAGCATGGGCTGGGGCATGGGCATGCCAATGCGCTGGTGGCGCATCACCTGGCGAAGCGGTGAGGCACGGCAAGGGCGCCTTCAGACCGAGAGCCGCCGTTGTGTGTCGTTCACCCAACGACCGCCCCCGACCCAAAACGACCGCTCATGCATTGGCCACATGGCGGTCTGGCACAACTCGCACCCTGCACAACTCGACCGAAAGAACCGACTGGCTCGCAGAGGTACCATCGATCGATGGATTTCTTCCTTCTCCTGCCCATTGCGCTAGTCGCCTTGTGGATCGCCAGAGCCAGGCAGCAGCAGCGACGCATCGCCATCCTGGCCCGCTACCTGCACGGCCACGACATCGAAAAACACATTGAGACGCTCTCGCAGGGCTACCTGCGCGCTTTGGGTGAATCAGACCCCGCCCGCCGCGAGCAGGTCTGGGAAGTGCTGCGCGGAACCGAAGACGTTTTGTGCCGGCAGGTCTGCAAGGTGGCCGAGGATTTCGCGGGCGTCGAGCCGACGGCCACCCGCGTCAGCAAGTTCCCGATCTGGTTGCCCTGGTCGCCCGCGTTCGACAGGTCCTTCGACATGCGCGAGGCGCTGCGCCTACACGCCCGCGGCATCTGCCGTGCGATCGAGGAACAGGACGCATCCCCGAAGGACCGCGCCTACGCCATCCTGGCCGAGATGCTCCTGATGCAGCACACCTGTCACTGGTATTGCCGATCGAAGTCCGTGGCATCGGCCCGCATGCTGGCCAGCCACCAAACGTCCCATGAGCAACTTGTGGCGGGCGTGCTGCTGCAGACGCGACAGGCGTATCTCGCGCTGGTGTCCTGACGATGCAGGAGGCTTCTCGCGGAGCCGGCATAGACGAGTCAGCAGCTCATGGTTTCGACGGCGGGCGGAACGTGCTTTGCGCATGTGAGCTGCTCATTAAGAAAACCTCACCATGCGCTACGGTTGCTTCCGCTGCGAAGCCGAAGTCTGGGCTTTGAAGTGGGCTCAAGACTGATTGCGGCCAGCTGAATTGGCGATTTGAATGTGCGATTTGCGCCACGATCCGGTCATTCGGTAGCTGGCTATCTAGCAGTCGACGTAGCACTTCCTCATGCCATCGTCACCCACTGATGAATTTCAGGATTTGATCGATCTCGTCCATCGTCGTATTGAACCATTCAACGCCGGGCACGTTTTCGCGCCACTTACCCCGAGCCTTCAAAACGTTGTGTGCTGCGAGTTCCGTCGGACCGACACGATTTACCTGCCACCTTCCTAGGATCACCGGATTGTCAAACGTAGCAGAGCCCTTGCACTGCTGCATGACGCGTTCTTCTACCCCTCCAACCGTCTTGCCAATTTTGATGGGGAAGGGCTCGCTGTTGCGCACGAGGGCAGGGAAGCTGAAAGCATAGATCCAACCCTCGAACTCAGCCGCCTCCTCGTCCCCATCAGCAAGGGCAGAGTCCTCAAGCTCAACGTCAGAGATATCGTCGGCCGTCTTGGCCCGATACAGTCCATTTCCGAGCCTGATGAAAGTCTCTTGCTCCTTCGCGATGAAAGAGACGAAGAACTTCACGATGGAGTGGATAGGCTCAAGGCGATCGGATTGCGCCTTCTTGACTTTTATCTGCTGCTGTTCAGAAGTCAGGTATTTGTCGATGACCCGCTGTGCCAAGTCGGTTAGTCGGAAGTCACCACCTCCCGTCACCTCGGGCATCGCTTGGACTTCGGTGAGCACGGTGTATCGACCAAACTTGTAGCAGAACGAGCGTGAGGGCTCGAAGTCGAACGCAGGGTAGATAGCTGTGGAATTTGCCTCAGCAACAGGGGCTAATGGGATCACCAAACGTCTCCAAGTGGGAGTCGGCTCCTACGCAGACTCGGTTGCAAGGTGCCATCCTAGTCGTTGTGTTCGACCACTACAAACGCGTGGTGCGGGTGAATGCGGTTACCGTCGCCCGTGGAAAACTCAGCGCTCACAATCGAACCGAAGTAGTCTGCTTGTCATCACCGTCAAGCTTGCGGCTCCGCTCTAGCATATGGGTCTGACCCGAGCTGAGGCGTCGGATTCAGGCGTCATGGGCGCTACCTACATATCATTGCATCCAACAGTGGAGGAAAGTTCGTATGTCGATGCAGATCTTGCGACTGGGTGCGATTGAAGAGCTAAAGCGTGGGCTCAATCGAGGATTTCTCACCCATCATTCGTTCGATATCTCGGTGAATGGAAGCGATGGAACTCTGGTTGCCGTCAAGTTCAAGGATCGTCCGGAGTACGCTTTCGCGCTCCTGCATCCAAAGACTGAGGTCAATCAGTCACCAAGCTGGCGATCCGTCGAGTCTCCTGGCCGCCACTTCACATCGGCAGAAAACTACGACCATTCCCAGTTCAACCAGGCGTTCAACGCCGTGTATAGCTGGGCCGACCGGGTCAATGAGGAGGTTGTGCTGGGCGCAAAAGTCCACGAAGACACGTCATTGATAGACGAGATGCGTCGTAACGTCTCGCAGACCGCGGACAACCTCCATGAACCGGACCAGCCGTTTACACCCGAGGAGCTAGAGGACTGGTCCGCCCAACTGAAGCGACTCGTTGGAAGGCTCTCCGAACTGGAGCGCCAGAATGAGATTCAATCTGGGCGTGTCGAGCAGTTGAGCCGCGAGCTTGAACACCTGAAGAAGCAGGGGGCCACTCTGCCGAAACGTACTTGGCTAAAAACTGCTGGCAACAAGGTACTGGATCTACTCGACTCCACGTCCAAGGCTGCTCTCAAGGCTCTCGCGGAAGGTGCGGTAAAGGCACTCCTAGACCACAAGTCTTAGGCTTGGAATTCGCGTATGCCGCCTTGATGCCCTCCCCTTTGATGCACACCGAACTCTTCGCGGCGGTGTACCTTGCTCCAATCATGTCGCTGTTCCCCAGAATCTCGTACCGATGAGGACTTACACATGCGGGGGGCTATGAACGACCGCAACGTCGCGTACAGCGAACAGATGGCGAGTCGGCTCGGCTGACGGCAACCGCTGCAACTCAGACACCCACCCATATAGAAAACGCCGGCATCAAGCCGGCGTTTTCATTGCAGAGCAGGTGCCCCGTCCCCCTTCACCCCTTCGCCACCTCATGCCCCGCCATGTTCTCCAGCGCCTGCACCAGCGCTGAATGGTCCATGTCGGCCAGGCCTTGGGCGGCGCAGGCTTGCATGAGTTGGGCGGCGTTGGCGGTCTGGGGCAGGGCCACGCCGAGTTCGCGGGCGCCTTGAAGGGCCAGGTTCAGGTCTTTCTGGTGCAGCTTGATGCGAAAGCCCGGGTTGAAGGTGCGCTTGATCATGCGTTCGCCGTGCACTTCAAGAATGCGGCTGGCGGCAAAGCCTCCCATGAGGGCCTGGCGCACCTTGGCGGGGTCGGCGCCGGCCTTGCTCGCAAACACCAGGGCTTCGCCCACGGCGGCGATGTTGAGGGCCACGATGATCTGGTTGGCCACCTTGGTGGTCTGGCCGTCGCCGTTGCCGCCCACCAGGGTGATGTTCTTGCCCATCAGCGCCAGCAGCGGCTGGACGCGCTCGAACACGGCCGGGTCGCCGCCGCACATGATGGTGAGTGACGCGGCCTTGGCGCCCACTTCGCCGCCGGACACGGGTGCGTCGATGTAGTCGGCGCCCAGGGCGTTGATGCGCTGGGCGAAGGTTTTGGTGGCCATGGGGCTGATGGAGCTCATGTCGACCACGACCTTGCGGGGAGTGCCTTGCTGGCCCTGGAGACCTTGGGCCACGCCGTGTTCGCCGAACAGCACGGCTTCGACGTCCGGGGTGTCGGGGAGCATGGTGAAGACGACGTCGGCGGCGCGGGCCACTTCGGCGGCGTTGGTGCAGCGTTTCGCGCCGGCGGCGGTGATGGCGTCGGGGACGGTGCTGCGGGTGTGGACGTGCAGGGTGTGGCCGGCGTTGGCCAGGTGAAGGGCCATGGGGGTGCCCATGATGCCGAGTCCGATGAAGCCTAGGTTCATTTGGATTGGTGGGTGGGGTGGGTGGTGGGTGGGCCTTCGACAGGCTCAGGCTGAACGGGGGGTGGGCTCGGGATGGGCGGGGGGGTGGTGGGCGGGGCCTTCGACAGGCTCAGGCCGAACGGAAGGGGTGGGCTCGGGCCGAATGGAGGGGGTTGGTGGGTGGGGCCTTCGACAGGCTCAGGCCGAACGGAAGGGGGGCTCAGGCCGAACGGAAGGGGTGGGCTCGGGGTGAGCGGGGAGGGTTGGTGTGCGGGCGGGTCAGCTTTTGCGCATGGCGCTCAGGATCTGGCGGGAGCCTGCGGCCAGCAGGCGGGCGTCGGAGCTGACGGTGACGAACTGGCAGCCCATGGCGATGCGTTGCAGGGCGATGTCGGGGGTGCCGTTGTGGATGCCGACGACCACGCCGTGGGCTTTGGCGCGGGCGACGATGTGGGCCACGGCCTGGGCGGCGGGGGGGTCGAGTTCGTCGAAGGTGGGTTTGCAGCCGAGGGACAGCGACAGGTCGGACGGGCCGATGTAGATGGCGTCGAGGCCGGGCACCGACAGGATGTCGTCGATGTTGGCCAGGGCCTGGGCGGTTTCGATCATGGCGAAGGCGACGATGGTGTCGTTGGCGTGTTGCGGGTAGTCGGCGCCGCCGTACAGCAGCGCGCGCACCGGGCCGAAGCTGCGCGTGCCGCGCGGCGCGTAGTGGGTGTACGCCACCAGCTTCTCGGCGTCTCCGCGGGTGTTCACCATGGGGCAGATCACGCCGTAGGCACCAGCGTCCAGCGCCTTCATCAAGATGCCGGGTTCCAGCCAGGGCACGCGCACCACCGGCACGGTTGGGGTGGTGGAGATGGCCTGCAGCATGGGCACCATGGCCTGGTAGTCCACCACGCCGTGCTGCAGGTCGATGGTGAGCGAATCCCAGCCCTGGTGCGCCATGGTTTCGGCGGCAAAGCCGTCGGGGATGGCCAGCCAGCCGTTCACCACCGCGCCACCGGCGGCCCAGATCTCACGCAGTCGGTTGGGTCTCATGGCGGGCGCTCCTGTGGTTCATGGGTGGGTCAGCGGTCCAGTGCAGGGCGCTTGGGGTTGAAGGTCCAGTTCGGGATCAGGTACTGCATGGCGATGGCGTCGTCGCGCGCGCCCAGGCCGTGCTGGCGGTAGAGCTGGTGGGCTTTGTCCACCTCGGCCATGTCGAGTGTCACGCCCAGGCCGGGTTGTTTCGGCACGACCACGTGGCCGTTCACGATCTTCAGCGGGTCGGTCGTCAGGCGCTGGCCATCCTGCCAGATCCAGTGGGTGTCGATGGCCGTCACCTTGCCGGGCGCGGCCGCGGCCACGTGGGTGAACATGGCCAGCGACACGTCGAAGTGGTTGTTGGAATGCGAGCCCCAGGTGAGCCCCCAGTCGCGGCAGGTCTGCGCCACGCGCACGCTGCCGGCCATGGTCCAGAAGTGCGGGTCGGCCAGGGGAATGTCCACGCTTTGCAGCGCCAGCGAATGCGCCAGCTGGCGCCAGTCGGTGGCCACCATGTTGGTGGCCGTGGGCAGGCCGGTGGCGCGACGAAACTCGGCCATCACCTCGCGGCCCGAAAAGCCGTCTTCGGCGCCGCAGGGGTCTTCGGCGTAGGCCACCACGCCGCGCATGCGCTGCCCGAGGCGGATCGCGTCCTTCAGCAGCCAGCCGCCGTTGGGGTCGAGCGTCACGCGCGCTTGCGGAAAGCGCTCGTGCAGCGCCATCACGGCGTCCACCTCGTCGTCGCCGCGCAGCACACCGCCTTTGAGCTTGAAGTCGTTGAAGCCGTAGCGCTGGTGCGCGGCCTCGGCCAGCTTCACCACCGCTTCGGCCGTCAGGGCGGGTTCGTGCCGCAGGCGGCACCAGTCGTCGGGGTGGTCGGGTTCGCTGACATAGGGCAGGTCGGTCTTGCGGCGGTCGCCCACAAAGAACAGGTAGCCCAGCATCTCCACCGATTCGCGCTGCTGGCCTTCGCCCAGCAGGGCGGCCACCGGCAGGCCCAGGTGCTGGCCCAGCAGGTCGAGCAGTGCCGATTCCACGGCCGTCACGGCGTGGATGGTGGTGCGCAGGTCGAAGGTCTGCAGCCCGCGGCCGCCGGCGTCGCGGTCGGCAAAGCGGGTGTGCATGGCGCGCATGACCGCCTGGTGTTCGCCCACCGCGCGGCCCACCACCAGGTCGCGCGCGTCTTCCAGCGTCTGGCGAATTTTTTCGCCGCCGGGCACTTCGCCCACGCCGGTGCGGCCGGCGCTGTCGCGCAGGATCAGCAGGTTGCGCGTAAAGAACGGGGCGTGGGCCCCGCTCAGGTTGAGCAACATGCCGTCGCGCCCCGCGACGGGGATGGCGGTGAGTTCGGTGATGCGGGGGGTGTCGGTCACGCGGCGCGCGGCGGGGGCGGGGTTCTGCATGAAGGGGTCAGTCGGCCTTGATGTTGCGGCTTTCGATCAGTTTTTTCCAGCGCGCGAACTCGGCGGCCTGAAACGCGGTGAACTGCTCGGGCGTGCTGGCCACGATCTCGAAGCCCACGTCCACCAGCTTCCCTTTGATGGCCGGGTCGTTCAACGCGTCCTTGATGGCGGCGTGCAGCTTGGTCTTGATGTCGGCCGGCAGGCCCTTGGGCGCGGCCACGGCCTGCCACGAATACACGTTGGCGTCCTTGATGCCGAGCTCGTCGAGCGTGGGCACGCCTGGCAGCAGCGGCGACCGCTGCGCGCTGGTGATGGCCAGCGCCCGCAGCTTGCCGCCGGTGATCTGCGGCATGGCGGTGTTGATGTTCATGAACGACGAATCCACCTGGTTGCCCAGCAGGTCGGTCATCACCGGGCCGCCGCCCTTGTAGGGCACGTGGATGCCGGTGGTGCCGGTCTGCTGCCAGTACAGCTCGGCGGTCAGGTGGTCGCTGCTGCCGTTGCCCGACGACGCAAAAGTCATCTTGCTGGGGTTGGCTTTCTGAAAGGCGATCACTTCGGCCATGGTCTTGTGCGGCGACGCGGCGGGCACCACCAGCACGTTGGGCGCCTGCACGGCCACGCTGATGTAGTCGAAGTCCTTGGTGGCGTCGTACGTCACCTTGGTGAGGTGCGGCGCAATCACGTACGGGCCGAGCGACGACACGAACAGGGTGTGGCCGTCGGGCGCGGCGCGCGTGACCAGCGTGGCGCCGATGGTGCCGGTGGCACCGGGCTTGTTGTCCACCAGGAACGTGCCGCCAAACTTTTCCTGCAGCTTGGGCTGCAGGATGCGGGCGATCTGGTCGGTGGAGCCGCCGGGCGGGAAGGGCACCACCAGGGTCACGGGCTTGTCGGGCCAGGCCAGGGCGGTGGACAGGGTCAGCGTGGCGCCAACGGCGCACAGCAGGTGCTTCATGGATGTGTCTCCTTGGGGTGGGTCGCCGTGGAAGTCAGCGATCGGTGTTCCACGATCGTCTGGTACCGGTACCATTTCTGATTGGTCAAGATGGTAGCGGTACCAAAAACAGCCGTCAATGGCGCTTGGTCGGTTCGGCGCGAACCGGTCAGCTGGTTTCGCGCTCGACGATGGAAAAGCCGACGTCGAACACCCGGGGGTTCACCTCGCGCCCCTCGGCCTGGTCGATCAGGCAGCGCGCCGCCAGGCGGCCGATTTCCGGGCCGTTGATGCGCACGGTGGTCAGCGCGGGCGCCATGTCGGCCGCAAACGGCACGTCGCCAAATCCCACCAGCGCCAGCCGTCCGGGCACCGCCAGGCCGCGCACCCGCGCCTCGGTGGCGGCGCCCAGCGCGAGCAGGTCCGAACTGCAGAACACGGCGTCCACGTCGGGCGCCTCGGCCAGCAGGCGGGCCAGGGCATCGCGCCCGCTGCGCAGCGAGCGCGACGCGCCCACGTTCACCACCGCCACCGGGCCCAGGCCTTCGCGCTGCACCGCGTCGCTGAAGGCGGTGGCGCGGCGCTCGGCGCGTTCGTCGTCGGCGCGGATCAGCGCCAGCCGCCGCCGCCCCTTGCCCATGAGGAAACGCGCCACTTCGCGGCCGATGTCGGCGTGCGAGAAACCCACCAGCATGTCGACCGGCGTGGGCGTGAGGTCCCAGGTTTCCACCACCGGAATGCCCGACGCCAACAGCCGCGTGCGCCCCATGCCGGGCCGCAGGATGCCGGTGAGAAAGATGCCGTCGGGCCGGCGGCCGACGATGGCCTCGAGCAGTGCTTCCTCGCGCTCGGGCGAATAACCCGACTGGCCCAGCATGAGCTGGTAGCCGGCGTCGAACAGCGTGTCGTTGAGCGTTTCGATGGTCGGCATGAACACCGACATGACGGTGCTGGGCACCACCGCCGCAATCAGCCGGCTGCGCGCCGACGCCAGGCTGCCGGCCATGCGGTTGGGCACGTAGCCGGTCTTCTGCACCACCTCCATCACCCGCTGGCGCACGTCGGGCGACACCTGCCCCGGCGTGTTGAACACGCGCGAGACGGTGATCGGCGCCACGCCGGCCAGCCGGGCCACGTCGCGCACAGTGATGGCCCCGCTGCCGCGTCGGGCACGGCGGGAAGGGTCGGATTCTTTCATGGATGGCTTAGAATGGTACCGGTACCAAATCATCGGTCATCCCGCGCCGCGCCTGTGGCCGGCGGTCGGATGCCCCGCCGCATCATAGGAGACGCGCATGTCGCAGACCCTGGCGCCCCAGACCCACCGGGCACCGCTCACCATCCGCATGCACCCGCAGGACAACGTGGCCATCGTCGCCAACGATGGCGGCCTGCCCGAAGGCACCGCCCTGCCTGGCGGCCCGGTGCTGCTCGACAAGGTGCCGCAGGGCCACAAGGTGGCGCTGGTCGACCTGCCGCGCGGCGCCCCGGTGCTGCGCTACGGCGTGCCCATCGGCCACGCGCTCGAGCCCATTGCCGCCGGCCGCTGGGTGCACGAACGCCTGCTGCAGATGCCCGATGCGCGCGGCCTGAGCAACCTGCCCATGGCCACGCACCAGGCCCAACCGCTGCCGCCGCTGGAAGGCTTCACCTTCGAGGGCTACCGCAACGCCGACGGGTCGGTCGGCACGCGCAACATCCTCGCCATCACGCAGACGGTGCAGTGCGTGGCCGGTGTCACCGAATTCGCGGTGCAGCGCATCAAGGCCGAACTGCTGCCCCGCTACCCGAACGTGGACGACGTGGTGGCGCTGGAGCACGGCTATGGCTGCGGCGTGGCCATCGATGCGCCCGACGCCGTGATCCCCATCCGCACGCTGCGCCACATCAGCCAGAACCCCAACTTTGGCGGCGAGGTGATGGTGGTGAGCCTGGGCTGCGAAAAACTGCAGCCCGAGCGGCTTTTCCCCGCCAACGCCATCCCGATCCAGGACACCCGTGGCGGCGCAGGGGGGCTGGACACCGTCTGCTTGCAGGACGATGCCCACGTGGGCTTCATGTCGATGGTGGATTCGATCCTGCGGCAGGCCGAGGTGCACCTGAAGCGCCTGAACGCCCGCCGCCGCGAAACCGTGCCCGCGAGCGAGCTGGTGGTGGGCGTGCAGTGCGGCGGCAGCGATGCGTTCAGTGGCGTCACCGCCAACCCGGCGGTGGGCTTCTGCACCGACCTGCTGGTGCGCGCCGGTGCCAGCGTGATGTTTTCGGAAACCACCGAGGTGCGCGACGGCATTGCCCAGCTCACGGCGCGCGCCACCACACCCGAGGTGGCGCAGGCCATGGTGCGCGAGATGGCCTGGTACGACGACTACCTGAAGCGCGGCAGCGTGGACCGCAGCGCCAACACCACGCCGGGCAACAAGAAGGGCGGCCTGTCGAACATCGTGGAAAAGGCGATGGGCTCGATCGTGAAGTCGGGCAGCGCGCCGATTTCGCAGGTGCTGGCGCCGGGCGAAAAGCTCAAGGCCAAGGGCCTGACCTACGCCGCCACACCCGCCAGCGATTTCATCTGCGGCACGCTGCAACTGGCGGCCGGCATGAACCTGCACGTGTTCACCACCGGCCGCGGCACACCCTACGGCCTGGCCGCTGTGCCGGTGATCAAGGTGGCCACGCGCACGGAACTGGCCCGCCGCTGGCACGACCTGATGGACATCAACGCCGGCACCATCGCCGACGGCACGGCCACCATCGAAGACGTTGGCTGGGAACTGTTCCGCTTCATGCTCGACGTGGCCAGCGGCCGCCGCAAAACCTGGGCCGAACACTGGAAACTGCACAACCAGCTGGTCCTGTTCAACCCCGCCCCGGTGACCTGATCACACCCCGTTCGGCCTGAGCCTGTCGAAGGCCCTCCCGATCCGTTGGCGCGCCCGCGTTTCGCTCCACCGTGTCGCGCTGACGGCTGGCGTGGTCCGCGTTCTCCGGCGTGCTCGCGGATCAGTGGATGGGCGCTTCTGCATCATCTCATCGCCACCGTGATTGGCGCGCCATCTCTGCGGCAACCGCGAATGGCGCCTGCGCCCGCGAACCCCACCATCCGTCGAGAGTGGCGTACGGGAACCCCCTCCGCCGTTTTTGCCTGAGCCACCCCCATCGTTCTGCTCGCACCTCCCACCGTTCGCCCTCGAGGCAACCCCTCCCGTTCGGCCTGAGCCTGTCGAAGGCCCTGCCCACCCGTTGGCACCCATCCAGAAATTCAGGCTGTTCTGCCCGCGCACCCACCCGCCACTGGGGTCGATGGGGCGGGTGTCCGGGCGCAGGCGCCATTCGCGGTTGCCACAGAGGCGGTGCGCCAGTCACGGTGTTGATGAAGCGGTGCAAGCGCGCCCGCCCACCGATCCGCGAGCACGCCGGAGAACGGGCACACGACCCAGCGGCCCGGAGGGGGAGTCCTACGCAGGGCAGGGCGCAACGCCAACAAAAGCCCAGGCCCGAAAACTCAGCCCCGCTCCATCGCCTTCGCCATCGTCTTGCCCAGCTCCACCCCCCACTGGTCGAACGCGTTGATGCGCCAGATGGCGGCCTGCGCGAACACGCGGTGTTCGTGCAGCGCGATCAACGAACCCAGCCGCTCGGGGTCGAGCCGGTCGAGCCAGAGCACGTGGCTGGGAATGTCGCCTGCAAAGCTGCGGTGCGGCGCCATGGCGCGGGCCGTGGCTTCATCGGCGCCTTCCTTGCGCAGCAGCGCCTCGGTGTCTTCCACCGATCGGCCCAGCGCCATGGCCTGGGCCTGGGCGCGCAGGTTCAGGTTCACCACCGCGTGGTGCGTGGCGGCCAGGGGCAGGGGCGTGTCCTCGCTCTGCACACCGATGAAATCCACCGGCACACGGTGCCTGCCCTGGTGAATGAGCTGGAAGTACGCGTGCTGCCCGTCGATGCCCAGACCACCCCAGACGATCGCGCCGGTGTCCACCGTCGCGTCCGTGCCGTCGGTGTGCACGCGCTTGCCGTTGGACTCCATGTCCATCTGCTGCACGAAAGGCACGAAGCGCACCAGCCGCGACGCGTACGACACCATGAGCTGCGTGGGTAGCCGCAGGAAGTTGCGGTTCCAGATGCCGTGCATCGCCAGCCGCACCGGCAGGTTGTCGGCCAGTGGTGCGTGGCGGAAATGGTCGTCCATGGCGCGGCCGCCGGCCAGCAGTTGACGGAACGCGGCCGCGCCAATGCCGATGGCCAGTGGCAGACCCAGCGACGACCAGAGCGAGTAGCGCCCGCCCACCCAGTCCCAGAACAGGAAGGTGTGGTCGGGGTCGTAGCCCAGCTCGGCCGACTTTGCAGGCGATGCCGTGATGGCCACCAGGTGGCGGCCGATGGCGTCGGCGGGGACACCCTGGTCGGCCAGCCACTGGCGGGCGCTGGCCGCGTTGGTGAGCGTTTCCTGGGTGGTGAAGGTCTTGCTCGACACCACGAACAGGGTGCGCCGGGCATCGAGCCCGCGCAGCACGCTCCACAGCGCCCAGGCGTCGGGGTTCGAGACGTAATGCACCCGCACACGGTCGCTGGCCAGGTGGGCCAGCGCGTCGGCGGCCATGCGAGGGCCCAGGTCGGAGCCGCCGATGCCGATGTTGACCACGTCGGTGAAGGCCTCGCCGCTGTGGCCGCGCACGGTGCCTTCGCGCACCGCGTCGGCAAAGCGGCAGACGCGGTCGAGTTCGCGTTGCACCAGCGCCTGCACGTCGTTGCCCCACGGGCCGCCGCCGGCGTCGCCGCGCAGCGCCACGTGCAGCACGGGGCGGTCTTCGGTGGTGTTGATGCGGTCGCCGCGGAACAGCGCCTCGCGCTGCTCGGCCAGCCCGCTCTGGGTCGCCAGATCCAGCAGCGACTTCTCGATCTCGGGCCCGATGGCCTGTCGGCTGGCGTCGAGCGTGAGGCCGGCCACCGACCAGGTGAGGCGCTGTGCCCGGCCGGGTTCGGCAAGGCGATCGCGAAGGTGGGGCTGGGATTCGGCGGCGAGGGCGTTGAGCCGTTGCCAGGCGGGCAGGGAGATCGGCAGTTGCATGGCGCTCATTTTGCCCGGGCCATCTCGACGGCGCCCCGGGCCAGACGGGTGATGCGCCCCCAGTCGCCAGACGCCACCGCATCGGCCGGCGTGAGCCACGAACCGCCGGCCATGGCCACGTTGGGCAGCGCCAGCACATCGCGCAGGTTGTCGGGGCTCACGCCCCCGGTGGGGCAGAAGCGCACATCGGGCAGCGGCGCACCCAGTGCCTTGAGCATGGCGATGCCGCCCGCCTGCTGCGCCGGGAACAGCTTCATGAGCGTGAAGCCCAGGTCGCGCGCCCGCATCACCTCGCTCGGCGTCATCACGCCGGGAATGAAGGGCAGGCCGGTGGCGCGCACCGCGTCCACCAGCGCATCGGTGCAGCCGGGCGACAGCGCAAAGCGCGCACCGGCGTCGATCACGCGCGGCACGTCGCTGGCGCGGGTCACGGTGCCGGCACCCAGGTGCATGTCGGGCACGTCGCGCGCCACGGCCGCGATCGCGTCCAGCGCCACGTCCGAGCGCAGGGTGATCTCCATCACGTCGATGCCGCCCTCGAGCAGGGCGTGGGCCAGCGGCACGGCCTGGCTGGCGTCGCTGAGCACGATGACGGGCACCACGCGCGAGGTGAACGAGGGGTGTGACAGGTGTTGGTCTTGCATGGGGTGGCTCAGGCAAACAGGGGCGAGGCGCCTTCTTCGGCGCCATTCACGTGGCGGCGGAACAGCCCGAACAGTTCGCGCCCGGTGCCGTGCTGGTTGTGCGACAGGTCCGGGTGCACCACCGCGCGCCCCGCCAGCGTGGCGGCGTCCAGGTCGACCTTGAGCACGCCTCGCTCGGCGTCGAGGGTGATGATGTCGCCGTCCTGCACCCGCGCCAGTGGGCCGTCGGCCAGCGCCTCGGGCGTGCAGTGAATGGCCGCCGGCACCTTGCCCGATGCGCCCGACATGCGGCCGTCGGTGACCAGCGCCACCTTGAAGCCCCGGTCCTGCAGCACGGCCAGCGGTGGCGTGAGCTTGTGCAGCTCGGGCATGCCGTTGGCGCGCGGACCCTGGTAGCGAACCACGGCCACGAAGTCGCGCTCCAGTTCACCGGCCTTGAACTTCGCCAGCAGTTCCTGCTGGTCGTTCACCACCACGGCGGGTGCGCGCACCACGCGGTGGGCCGGCTCCACGGCCGACACCTTGATCACGCTTCGCCCGAGGTTGCCCGTGAGCAGCCGCAGGCCGCCGTCGGCGCTGAAGGGATCGCCCACCGGGCGCAGCACGTCGGTGTCACCGCTGGCCGCCGGCACCGGCCGCCAGGCCAGCCGCTCGCCGTCGAGCCAGGGTTCGAGGGCATAGGCGTCCAGGCCATCGCCCATGACGGTCTTGACGTCGGTGTGCAGCAGCCCGGCACCCGCCAGTTCGCGCATGAGAAAGCCCAGGCCGCCGGCCGCGTGGAAGTGGTTCACGTCGGCGCTGCCGTTGGGGTACACGCGCGCCAGCAGCGGCACCACCGCCGACAGCTCGGCAAAGTCGTCCCAGTCGATCAGCACGCCGGCCGCGCGCGCCATGGCCACCAGGTGCAGCGTGTGGTTGGTCGAGCCGCCGGTGGCGAGCAGGCCGACGATGCCGTTCACCAGCGTTTTCTCGCTCAGGATCTCGGCCAGCGGCACCGCGGGGGCGCCGGTGCGCCCGGTGTTGGCCACCGCGCGCTCCACCGCGGCCCGCGTGAGGGCCTCGCGCAGCGGCGTGCCCGGGTTCACGAACGAACTGCCCGGCAGGTGCAGGCCCATCACTTCCATCAGCATCTGGTTGCTGTTGGCGGTGCCGTAGAAGGTGCAGGTGCCGGGGCTGTGGTAGGCCCGGGCCTCGGATTCCAGCAGCGCTTCGCGGCCGACCAGGCCCTGCGCGTACTGCTGCCGCACCTTGGCCTTCTCGTCGTTCGACAGGCCCGATGTCATGGGACCGGCCGGCACGAACACGGTTGACAGGTGACCGAACTGCGCCGCGCCGATGAACAGGCCCGGCACGATCTTGTCGCACACGCCCAGCATCAGCGCGGCGTCGAACACGTTGTGCGACAGCGCCACCGCCGTGGCCAGCGCGATGGTGTCGCGCGAGAACAGCGACAGTTCCATGCCCGCTTCGCCCTGCGTGATGCCGTCGCACATGGCGGGCACGCCGCCGGCCACCTGCGCCGTGGCGCCGATCTGCTGCGCGTGCCAGCGGATCAGGCTCGGGTAACCCTCGAACGGCTGGTGCGCCGACAGCATGTCGTTGTAGGCGGTGACGATGCCCAGGTGCGGCGAGCGTTCGGCGTGGATGCGCAGCTTGTCCTGCGCGGGCAGTGCCGCGGTGGTGTGCGCCATGTTGGCGCAGCCCAGGCCGGCGCGCTGCGTGCCGGCCTTGTGCTGCGCGGCCATGTGGTCCATGTAGCTGCATCGGGTGGGCGCGCTGCGTTCGGTGATGCGCCGTGTGACGCGGTCGAGCACGGGGTTCAGGGGGGTGGCGTTCATGGGGGTCGTTCGGTCAGGCCAGCCAGACCCGCACGGGCGTCTGGTGCTGGTGCAGCACAAGTGAAATGGGCAGGGTGGCGTCTTCGCGCAGGCGGGCTTGCTGGTACACGCGCAGCTTGGCGGGGCCGATCAGCGGCAGCACCAGTTCGCGGGTGCCCAGCAGGGCGGGCAGCGTCAGCGTGAGGCGCGCGTGGGGCGCATTGAGCGGGCGGGTCCAGGCCACCGGCCCGTTGCCGTGCAGCGCGTGCGACAGGCCGGGCGCACCGGCAAACAGCGACGCGGTGTGGCCGTCCTCGCCCATGCCCAGCACGGCGATGTCCCAGGGCCAGGGCTGGGTGGCCAGGCGGTCGTTGGCGCGGTCGGCCAGCGCCGTGAGCGCGGCATCGTCGAGCGCTTCGGGCACGGTGTCGAACCACGGCACGAAGGTGGCGGCTGCCGCGGCGCCCTGCAGCAGGTGGGTGCGTACCAGTGCGGTGTTGCTGTCGAGGTGGTCGTGCGGCACGCAGCGTTCGTCCACCAGCGAGACCGTCACACGCGACCAGTCCAGCGGCTGCGACCGCAGCGCCTGAAACAGCGGCAGCGGCGACTTGCCGCCCGACACGGCCAGCACCGCATGTCCGCGTTCGGCGATGGCCGCGTGCAGGCGCAACCCGATCCACGCGGCCAGGCGCTGCGCGAGTTCGGTCGGTGTGTTGCAGATGTGTTCGTTCAAGATTCTTCCGCCCAGGTGCTGTCTTCGCGGGCCATCAGGGCCGACGAGGCGGCCGGGCCCCAGCTGCCGGCGGCGTAGGGCCGTGGTTTTTCGCCCAGAGCCTTCCAGCCATCGAGCACGGGTTCGACCCAGGTCCACGCGGCCTCGAGTTCGTCGCGCCGCATGAAGTGGGTCAATCTGCCCTTGATGACGTCGATCAGCAAGCGTTCGTAGGCCTCGGCGCGACGGCCGGTCATGGCCGACTGCAGATCCAGGTCGAGCGAGACCGGGCGAAGGTTCATGCCGCTGCCGGGTTGCTTGGCCATCATCTGGAGCTGGATGTGCTCGTCGGGCTGCAGGCGGATCAGCAGCCGGTTGACCGGCTGGCGGGGCGTGTCGGCAAACAGCGAATACGGCAGCGGCGCGAACTCGATGACGATCTCGCTGCGGCGCTCGGCCATGCGCTTGCCGGTGCGCAGGAAGAACGGCACGTTGGCCCAGCGCCAGTTGTTGATGTGCGCGCGCAGCGCCACGAAGGTCTCGGTGTCGCTGCCCGCGGGCACGTTGTCTTCCTGCAGGTAGCCCGGGGCTTTTTCGTGGCCCGTGTTGCCCGGCGTGTACTGCCCGCGCACGGTGTCGCGCGCCACATCGGCCACCGACATCGGGCGCAGTGAGCGCAGCACCTTCAGCTTCTCGTCGCGCACGGCGTCGGGGTCGAGCGACACCGGGGGCTCCATGGCCACGATGCAGAGCAACTGCAGCAGGTGGTTCTGCACCATGTCGCGCAGCGCGCCGGTGCCGTCGTAAAAGCCGGCGCGGCTGCCCACACCCACCGATTCGGCCACGGTGATCTGCACGCTCTTGATGCTCGGGCCGCGCCAGAGCGGCTCGAAGATGGCGTTGCCGAAGCGCAGCACCATGAGGTTCTGCACCGTTTCCTTGCCCAGGTAGTGGTCGATGCGGAAGGTCTGGCGTTCGGAGAAATACCGGGCCACTTCGTCGTTGATGGCGCGGGCGGACGCGAGGTCGTGACCGAGGGGTTTTTCGAGCACCACGCGCGATTGCGGGTTGATCAGGCCCGCCGAATGCAGTTGGGCGCAGATGGTGGTGAACAGCGTGGGCGCGGTGGCCAGGTAGTACACCCGCGCGGCGTCGGGCCGCAGTGACGCCGCCAGATCGGCGTAGCCGGCCGATTGCGTGGCGTCCACACTGACATAGGTCAGCCGCTCCATGAAGCCTTGCCAGGCGTCGGTGTCGAGCTCACCGTCGGCAATGAAGCCGCGCACCTTGTCGTCCACGAAGCCGCTGAACGCCCCGCGGTCCCAGGCGTGGCGGCCCAGCGCCACGATGCGGGTGCCCTCGGGCAGGGTCTTGTGCAGGTGCGCCATGTACAGCGCGGGCAGCAGCTTGCGCACCGAAAGGTCGCCTGTGCCGCCGAAGATGACGAGGTCCAGCGGGTCGTGAGCGAAAGAGCCAGTCTCCATGGGGGTCCTGAGTTACGGGTTTGCTTGATTCTAATGAAATAAAGTTACATGAGGGTTACTTTCCGCCCCCTGCCGTTCGTGGTGGCTGATACATTGCCGCTGGCGCGTTGCCACCTCCGCCTTCCCCGCCCGATCCCCGATCCCGAAAAGCCCCCCATGACCATCGCCGATCTCTGCATCCTTGTGGCCTGCATTCTTCCGATTGCCTGCGCGGGCCTCGCGAAATCCCGTGGTTTCGGCAAACCGGCTCGCGAAGGCGGGTTCGACAACCGGCACCCCAGGCAGTGGCTCGCCCGGCTGGAAGGCTGGCAGGCGCGGGCGCACGCCGCCCAGCTCAACAGCTTCGAGGCCTTGCCGGTCTTCATCGCCGGCGTGCTGATCGCCCAGCGTCTCAACGCACCGCAGGCCACCGTCGATGGGCTGGCCATCGCCTTCGTGCTGCTGCGCGTCGGCTTCATCGCGGCCTACGTGGCCAACCGACCCAACCTCCGGTCGCTGCTGTGGGTGGCTGCGCTGGGTTGCTGCGTGGCGCTGTTCTTCGTCGGCTGACGGCGCGGTCAGGCCGCCGGGGCGGCTTCATGCAGGCCGCTGGCCGACAGGCGCAGCACGCGGTCGGCGCGCGCGGCGGCGGTGTCCGAGTGGGTGACCAGCACCAGCGATGTGCCTTGCTCGCGCACCTGTTGCTGCAGCACGTCCATCACGCGCGAGGCGGTGGTGGGATCGAGGTTGCCGGTGGGTTCGTCGGCCAGGACCAGGCCGGGCCGGTGCACCATGGCGCGGGCGATGGCCACGCGCTGCAGTTGTCCGCCCGAGAGTTCGGCGGGCAGGCGGTGACCCAGGCCCTGCAGGCCGACGGCGTCGAGCAGGGCATTCACCCGCGCGGTGTCGGGTTGGCCCAGCAGTAGCAGCGGCAGCGCCACGTTCTGTGCCACGTCCAGGTGGGGCAGCACATGGAAGGCCTGGAACACGAAGCCCAGGTGCGCGCGGCGCCAGTGGGCGCGGCCGGGCTCGTCGAGGGTGGACAGGTCGGTGCCGTCGTGGACGATGCGGCCTTCATCCCAGGTGTCGAGCGCGGCCAGGCAGTTGAGCAGGCTGGACTTGCCCACACCCGACTCACCCACGATGGCCACGAATTCACCGCGCTCGACGCGAAGATCGACGCCGCTGAAGACGACCGTGTCGCCGTAGCGTTTGGCCAGCCGCTCCACCACCAGCGTCATGACCGGTGGCCCCACACCAGGAACACCACCAGCAGCACCAGCACCCACGCCACATGACCCAGCGTGCAGCGACAGCGCAGGGGTTCAGGCACGTGGGCCAGCAGGCGGTTCAACATGGTCAGCGGGGTGGATTCCAGAGGCGGTTGACAGATTCGAACACAAGCGACACCGCGTTGGGGGCGTCGGCCGGGATGACCCGCCGCTGGGGCATGGAGCGCAGCCAGGTGAGCTGGCGCTTGGCCAGTTGCCGGGTGGCAAAGACGCCGCGGTCGCGGAGCTCGGCCAACGCGGTCGCGTCGGGTTCGGGATGGGCGTCGAGCGTGGCCCAGGCCTGGCGGTAGCCCACGCAGCGCATCGATGGCAGATCGGGGTGCAGGTCCCCGCGCGCCCGCAGCGCGCGCACCTCGTCCACGAAGCCGGCGCGCAGCATGGCGTCGAACCGCTGGGCGATGCGGTCGTGCAGCCAGGCCCGGTCAGACGGTTCAAGCGCGATCAGGTGGTCTTCGGTGAGCGGGCTGTCGGGGTCGTGCGCGCGGCCCGAATGAAAGGCCGACATGGGCCGCCCCGAGACCTCTGCCACCTCGAGCGCGCGCTGGATGCGCTGCGCGTCGTTCGGGAACAACCGTGCCGCCGTGACCGGGTCCTCCCGCTGCAGCTCGGCGTGCAGCGCAGGCCAGCCTTCGGTGCGCGCACGCGCCTCGAGGCGTTCGCGCACGGCGGGGTCGGCGGGGGGCAGGTCGTCCAGCCCGCGAAGCAGCGCCTTGAAGTACAGCATGGTGCCGCCCACCAGCAGGGCGGTGCGGCCCCGGGCGGCGATCTCGCCGATCAGCCGGGTCGCATCGCGCACGAAGTCGGCTGCGCTGTAGGCCTGGGTGGGGTCGAGGATGTCGATCAGGTGGTGCGGCACCGCGCCGCGTTCGGCGGCATCGGGTTTGGCGGTGCCGATGTCCATGCCGCGGTAGACCAACGCCGAGTCCACGCTGACGACCTCGACCGGCCACCGCAGGGCGATGGCCAGTGCCGCGGCGGTCTTGCCGCTGGCCGTGGGCCCCGCCAATGCGATGCAGCGTGGCGCCAGGGCGTTCACGTGGGTGCCATGCGCTGCGGTGTGCTGGGCACTTCGCCATGGCGGCGCACCAGGGTCCACGCGGTGGTGGCGATGACGGCGCTCCAGAACCAGACGCCGTCGGTGAGGGGGCGCACCGTGCCCGCGCCCAGCGAGGGATCGGCCAGCGACAGGCCGAGCCAGGCGCCAACGCCGAAGGCCACCACCATCATGATGAACCCGGCGAGCGCAGACGCCGCCCCGGCCGCCTGCGGAAACGGTGACACCGCGCCGCTCTGACCGCACGGCTGGTGCACGCCGTGGCCCATCATGAACAGGTAGAACGGTCCCATCACGGCCCACAGGCTCTGAAACCCCAGCAGCGGCAGCACGCCCATGAGGGTGCCGCCGGTGAGCGTGACGACCGCCGCCATGCCGACGGTGCGCCGCACGCCGAAGTGCAGCAGCAGGCGGCGGCAGATGAACGTGCCCAGGATGTAGCTCAGCGACATGGTGAACATCACCAGGCCGTATTGAGTCTTGCTAAGCCCCAGCACGCCGATCAGCACGAACGAGGACGACGCCAGAAACGTGAACAGGCCGGCATAGGAGCCGGTGGCGAGCAGGGCCCAGGCCCAGAACGTCGGGTGGCGGGCAATGGTCGCCCAGGTGCGGGCCAGCATGGCGGGTTGCAGCGCCTGCGGGTTGCGGCGTTGCAGCGTTTCATCGAATCGCCAGACCAGCACGGCCAGGGTGATGGCCGCGAACACGGCCAGTGCCACCAGCGCGACGCGCCAGCCGAACAGGTCGGACAGCAGGCCGCCGGTGGGCGCGCTGGCGCAGGCGATCACGCCCAGGCCCGTGAGCCCCTTGCTCATCATTCGCGCGCCTTCGACGGGGGCGTACAGGTCGCGCACGATGGCACGGGCGCACATCACGGCCGCGCCCATGGCCGCGCCCTGCAGCGTGCGCCAGACGATGAGTTGTTCCATGGACGCCGCAAAGGCACCGCCGATGGCCGCGATGACGAACAGGCCCATGCCCCACAGCAGGATGGGTTTGCGGCCGAAACGGTCCGACAGCGGACCCCAGACCAGCTGCGACACCCCGAACGCCAGCAGCAACGACGTGAGCGTGAGCTGGGCCTGCGGCATCGAGGCGCCAAACCCCTGGGTGATGGCGGGCAGGGCGGGCAGGTACAGGTCGGTGGTGACCGGCTGCATGCCCAGCAACAGCGTGAGCACGAGCACGACCAGCCCGGGCGACATGGCGGTGGAGGGGGCGGACATCGGTTCGAGCGTAGCAGAACCGGTGCGGGTTTTCCCGGTACTCCCGGGGGGTTCCTGCGCTGTCAGCGCTCGACCAGGCGGATGGCGTCGTCCAGTCCGAACAGCGACGCGATGGCGTCGCGGTACTGTTCCTGGCCGACCGCGTTGGTGTTGTGGTGCGAGCCGCCTTCGACCAGCACGAAGCGCTTGGGGCCCTTGCCGGCTTCGTACAGCTTGCGGCCCAGTTCGGGCTTGATCAGGCGGTCTTCGCTGCCATGCACCACGAGCAGCGGCGAGCCGACATCGGCCACGCGCTTGACCGCCTCGAATCGCTGCGTGATGAAGGGCGAGATGGGCAGCCAGCCCCACTTGAAGGTGCTGACCACGTCGGCGATCGAGGTGAACGTGCCCTCGACCAGCGTGCCTTTTTCGTCCGGCACGTCGGTGGCCAGGTTGATGGCGATCGCCCCGCCCAGCGAGTGACCGAAGATGTAGCGCGGCCGGTCGGGGTGCTTTTTTGCCAGCCATTCCCAGGCGGCGCGGGCGTCCTCGGTGGCCATCTGCTCGGACGGCAGGTCGTTGCTGCTTTTGCCGAAGCCGCGGTAGTCGACCCCCAGAACGGAGAAGCCCAGTTCCTGCATGCGGCGGATGCGCATGGCCGAGCCGGTGACGTTCCAGCGCGCGCCGTGCAGGTACAACAGCACGGGCGCGTCGGCCCGGCGGGTGAAGTTCTCGTGCTGCGCCCACAGCCCGTGCAGGCGCACCGGCTCGCGGGTGATCGACGAGGTGTAGTCGATCCACACGTCGTCCATGCTTTCGGCGGCATAGGTGCCGCCGCTCCAGCTGCGGTCGGACGGCTGGAAGATCCAGACCCGCTGTTTTTCATCCAGCGTGGCGCAACCGGCCAGCAGGGCAACGGTGGCGGTGAGGACAAGGATCAATCGCTTCATGGCGCCCATGATGATGCAAACATCGGGCCAGAAGTTCTGGCCGACCGGGAAATGACCCCGCGCGGTCAGCGCCCTCGCAGGAACAGGGCGTCGAGTTCGCGCAGGCCGAGCTGGCGCCAGGTGGGCCGGCCGTGGTTGCACTGGTCGCTGCGTTCGGTCACTTCCATCTGGCGCAGCAGCGCGTTCATTTCGTCGAGGGTGAGGCGCCGGTTGGCGCGCACCGCGCCGTGGCAGGCCATGGTGGCCAGCAGGTCGTGCTCGGCGCGCTGCAGCACGTGGGTGGCGTCGTGCTGCGCCAGTTCGGCCAGCACGCTGCGCGCCAGTTCCACCGGGTCGCCCTGCGCCAGGGTGGTGGGCACGGCGCGCACCGCCAGGGTGCGTGGCGACAGCGGCGTGACCTCGAGGCCGAGCGCGGCCAGCGGGGCGGTGGCCGATTCGGCGGTGGCCACCTCTTCGGGCGTGGCCGCGAAGGTGGCCGGGATGAGCAGCGGCTGGCTCTGCACCGAGCGGGCGTCGAGCTGTTGCTTGAGCCGTTCGTACACGATGCGTTCGTGCGCGGCGTGCATGTCCACGATCACCAGGCCGTGCGCGTTCTCGGCCAGCACGTAGATGCCCTGGAGCTGGGCGATGGCGCGGCCGAGCGGCCATTCGCCCTGGGGGAGCGGCGAGTGGGCCGGCTGGTCGACAGGCTCGGGTTGCTCAGGTCCCTCGGCGGGCTCGGCGAGAACCGAGCTCGGGCCGCTCGCCCACAACAGCCCCACATCGCTCACACGGTGACCCACCTCAACCTCGGCGGGCGCAAACCGGAACCCCTCCTGCCGCGCCGGCGGCGCCCAGGCCGGTGGCGCCTCGGGGGTGGGTGCCTTGCCCGCCCGCGGCACCGCCAGCGCCGACTGCACCGCCTGCTGCACGGCGTGGTGGACCTCGCGGCTGTCGCGAAACCGCACCTCGATCTTGGTCGGGTGCACGTTCACATCCACCCGCGCCGCGTCGATGTCCACAAACAGGGCGTACACAGGCTGCCGCTGGCCGTGCAGCACATCGTCGTAGGCGGCGCGCACCGCGTGCGACACCACCTTGTCGCGCACGTAGCGCCCGTTCACGTAAGCGAACTGCAGGTCGGCGCGGGCGCGGGCCGAGTCGGGCAGGCCCGCGAATCCCCACACCTGCAGGCCGCGCGCGGCCGAGCCATCGGCCGGCCATTGCAGCGGCAGGGCCTGGCCGATGAAGTCGTTGCCCAGCACATCGCCCAGGCGCTGGCGCAGCCCGTCCATGCCCAGGACGGGCGCGGCGCGCCATTGCGCCACCAGCTTGCCTTCGTGCCAGACCGAAAAGCCCACGGCCGGCCGCGCCAGTGCGTGGCGTCGCACCGCTTCGATGCAGTGCGCCAGTTCCGTCGCGTCGGACTTGAGGAACTTGCGCCGGGCCGGCGTGGCATAGAACAGCTCGCGCACCTCGACCGTGGTGCCGCGCTGCCGGGCGCCGGGCGCCAGTTCGCCGCTGCGCGCGTCCAGCGTCCAGGCGTGGGCGTCCTCGTCGGTGCGCGACAGCAGCGTCACCTCGGCCACCGAGGCGATGGCCGCCAGTGCCTCGCCCCGAAATCCCATGGTGCCCACGGCCTCCAGCTCGGCCAGGCTGGCGATCTTGCTGGTGGCGTGGCGCTTGAGCGCCTGCGCCAGTTCGTCCCGCGCGATGCCGATGCCGTCGTCCTCGACCGAGATCAAGCGCACGCCGCCACCCAGCAGGCGCACCGTGACCTGGCTGGCGCCGGCGTCCAGCGCGTTGTCCACCAGTTCGCGCACCACCGACGCGGGCCGCTCCACCACCTCGCCAGCGGCGATCTGGCTGATCAGCTCGTCGGGCAGCTCGCGGATGGGTCGGCGCAGGGACAGGGAAGTCATCCAGCCAATTGTAGGAAGCGCCGGGGATAATCCCCCACCATGGAACTGATCGCCTTCCTCATCGACTTCATCCTCAACGTGGACCAGCACCTGCGCGAGTTCGTGCAGGCCTATGGCGTCTGGGTGTACGCGCTGCTGTTCCTGATCATCTTCACCGAGACCGGTGTGGTGGTCATGCCGTTCCTGCCGGGCGATTCGCTCCTGTTCGTGGTGGGCACGCTGTGCGGTGCGGGCCTCATGAGTCTGCCGCTGGCCATGACCCTGCTGGTCATTGCGGCCATCCTGGGAGACCAGACCAACTACACCATCGGCCGTTACTTCGGCCCGAAGGTGTTCCAGTGGGAAAACTCTCGCCTGTTCAACAAGAACGCGTTCAACCAGGCCCACGCGTTCTACGAGCGCTACGGTGGCATCACCATCATCCTGGCGCGTTTCATGCCCTTCATCCGCACGTTCGCGCCCTTCGTGGCCGGCGTGGCCGAAATGACCCGCGCCAAGTTCACCGCCTACAACGTGATCGGCGCGCTCATCTGGGTGATCAGTCTGGTGGGCGCCGGCTACCTGTTCGGCAACCTTCCGTGGGTGCAGGAAAACCTGAGCAAGATCATCTGGGCGCTGATCATCATTCCGGGCCTGATCGCCATCTTCGGCGCCTGGAAGGCCCGGCGCAACGCCGCCAGCGAGGCCGCCTGACGCGTTGTCCGGCCCCGGCAGCGCGTGCCGCGGCAGGGTGACCAGACACCCTGACCACCGGTGCTGGCCGAAATTGATCAGTAGGCTTATCATTTCCTCGCCACATCCCTGCGTGAGGAGACATGAACGCACCCCAAGCCCTCGTGCGCTGGCACGACCGCGGCACCAGCCGCATCCCGTTCTGGGCCTACACCGACCCCGACCTCTACCAGCGCGAGCTGGAGCGCCTGTTCCATGGCCCGCACTGGTGCTACGTGGGGTTGGCGATCGAGATTCCCGAAGCGGGTGATTACAAGCTGAGCTGGGTCGGCGAGCGCCAGGTGATCATGGTGCGCGACCGCGTGGCGCCCAAGGACCGCGGCACCGACCACGGCATCCGTGTGGTGGAGAACCGCTGCGCCCACCGCGGCGTGCGCTTCTGCCAGCCGCCCATGGACGGGCAGGTGGGCAAGGCGCGCAACTTCGTCTGTCCCTACCACCAGTGGACCTACAAACTCAACGGCGACCTGGCGGGCCTGCCGTTCAAGGACGGCGTGAAGGACGGCGACTGCGTCAATGGCGGCATGCCGGCCGACTTCGACCTGAGCAGGAACGGCCTCACCAAGTTGCGCGTGGGCGTGCTGCACGGCCTGGTGTTTGCCACCTTCAGCGACGAGGCCGAGCCGCTCGAGGGCTACCTTGGGGCCGAACTCAAGCCCTGGCTCGACCGCATCTTCAAAGGTCGCGAGCTGAAACTGCTGGGCTACAACCGTCAGCGCATTCCGGGCAACTGGAAGCTCATGATGGAGAACATCAAGGACCCGTACCACCCGGGCCTGCTGCACACCTGGTTCGTCACCTTCGGCCTGTGGCGCGCCGACCAGAAAAGCCGCATGGTGATGGACTCGCACGGGCGCCACGCGGTGATGATCAGCCGCCGCAACGACGGTGGCGTCAACCAGGCGGTGACCTCCGGCGTGACCAGCTTCAAGGCCGACATGAAGCTCAACGACCCGCGCCTGCTGGATGTCGTGCCCGAGCCCTGGTGGACCATCGACGACCCGCAGAACCCGGGCGCCACCATCACGCCCACGGTGACCATGATCACCCTGTTTCCCAGCGTCATCATCCAGCAGCAGGTGAACTCGCTGTCCACCCGCCACATCGTGCCGCGCGGCCCCAACGAGTTCGATTTCGTGTGGACGCACTTCGGTTTTTCCGACGACGACGAGGCCATGACCACCCGGCGCCTGCGGCAGGCCAATCTGTTCGGCCCGGCGGGCTTCGTCAGTGCCGACGACGGCGAGGTGATCGAGTTCAGCCAGGACGGCTTCCGGCAGTGGGGCGAGGGCGGCAGCACCCTGGTCGAACTGGGCGGCAAGGGCGATGACGTGGGCCAGGCGCCCACCGAGCACATGGTCACCGAAACACTCATCCGGTCGATGTACGCGTACTGGCGAAAGGCGATGAATCTCTGATGGACACCACCCTCGACGCCGATCTGAAGGCGCTGCTGCGCCACAGCGCCATCGACCGCTTCAACGCCGGCTACGCCGACGTGCTGGACCAGCGCCGGTTCGCCGAATGGCCCGACCTGTTCGTGGCCGAAGCCCGCTACCGCGTACAGGCGCGCGAGAACGCCGAACGGGGCTTGCCGCTGTGCCTGTTGAACTTCGAGAGCCAGGCCATGATGCGCGACCGCATCGTGGGCGCCACCCAGACCATCTACCACGCGCCGTACTACACCCGCCATGTCATCGGCCCGGCGCGCATCACGCACGACGGGCAGGCCACGGCAGACGATCCGGTGCGCGCCGAGGCCAACTACGCGGTGTTTCGCACCAAACCAGGGAGCACGAGCGAGGTGTACCAGGTGGGCCGCTATGTGGATGCCTTCGTGGTCACCGAAGCAGGCTGGCGCCTGCTGGAGCGGCGCTGCGTGTACGACAGCGAAATGGTGCTGAACTCGCTGATCTACCCGGTGTGATCAGGACCAGGCGGCGCATCAGCGCCGCGAGGGCACGGGCGGGGTGCGGTGGCGCTTCTCGCGGCCCAGCAGCATTTGTGCGAACCGGATGAACAGGCTGCCATCGAGGTAACTGTCCACCCGGGCGAGGTCCTGCTCGGCCCGGCGGCGCGCCAGTGCATCGATTCGAACGGTCTGCGCGGCGTCCAGGTCGCCCTTGCCCTCGCAATACCACTGCGCCTGCTCTGCAAACAGCATGCGCTGCCCGTACTGGCCGATGTGCCGCTTCATGCGGTCGCGCAGGAACCGGCGAAGTGAATGGTGGCTCACCTGCATGCGCGGCGGTTCGCGCACATCGCTGGAATACGAAAGGACGGTGATGACCGGGCCCTGCACCAGCACGTGCTCGCCGTTGTAGCGGCCGGCGGGGGGCTGGTAGCGGCCTGCGTCGAAGAACGGCATGCGCCCGTCGTGCACCCGTTCCAGGTCCTGGCCGAGCAGGGCGTAGCAGCGGGCCAGCGATGCCCTGACCAGGGCGGTTCTCATCGACATTCTTTTTCTCCGGCGGGACCCTTCCCGGCCTTTGGGCGCGACGATACCGGCCGGGGTAGTCGGCCGCATCCTCAACCGGTGGTATGGCGCCCCGGCTGGCGCCGTCCTGCCTCAGATCTGCCGGTTGCGGGCCAGCGGCGGGTTGGCTTCGAAGTACTTGACGATGCCGCGCAGCAGGGCGTCGGCGAGGTCGTTCTGGTACTTGGGGTCGGTCAGCCGGCGTTCTTCGTCGGGGTTGCTGATGAACGCGGTTTCGACCAGCACGCTCGGAATGTCGGGCGCGCGCAGCACGGCAAAGTTGGCCTGCTCGACCCGGGGCTTGTGCAGCTTGCCCACGCGGCGCACCTCGCCCAGCAGCTTGCCGCCGATCTTCAGGCTGTCGTTGATCTGGGCGGTCGTGCTCATGTCGAGCAGGGCGCGCTGCACCGTGGCGTCCCTGGCCTTGACGTTGATGCCGCCCACGAGGTCGGCGGCATTTTCCTTGTTGGCCATCCAGCGGGCCGCGGCCGAACTGGCGCCGCGTGTGCTGAGCGCGTAAACGCTCGCGCCGGCGGGCCGCGGGCTGTAGAACGCGTCGGCGTGGATGCTGATGAACAGGTCGGCCCGCACCCGCTGCGCCTTGCTCACCCGGGTCTGCAGGGGCACGAAGAAATCGGCGTCGCGGGTCATGTAGGCCCGCATCGGGTTGCCGTTGACGGTGGTGGCGTTGATGCGGTCGCGCAGCTTCTGCGCAATCTGCAGCACCACCGTTTTCTCGCGCGTGCCGCGGGGTCCGATGGCGCCCGGGTCCTCGCCGCCGTGGCCGGGGTCGAGCGCCACCAGAATGAGCCGCTCGGTCTTGCGGGCGGCGCCAGGGCGCTGTTTGCTGGGGGGCGATGCGGCGGGCGCCTTGGCCACCGCGCCCGAATCGGTCGCAGGCGGCGATGCCGGTGCCTGTGCGGGTGCCGGTGCTTGTCCCGGTGCGCTGGCGCCCGGGCGGTCGGCGCGCGCGATCAGATCGCCCAAGGGGTCGTCGGCCTGTCGGGTCGGTCCCGGTCCCGGGCGCACCTGCGCCAGCCGGTCGGCCTCCAGGCCCAGCAGGCGCGCCGCGCGTTCACTGGACGGATCGTTGGATTTCAGTGCCTGGGCAATCAGCTGTTCGAGCGGGTCCGGCGCGTTGACCGGGTACAGGTCGAACACCAGCCGGTGCTGGTACGCGGCGACCGGGTCGAGGTTGAACACCTGCGGCTTGATGGCCTGCTTGAGGTCGATCACCAGGCGCACCACGTTGGGTGCGTTCTGTCCCACCCGGATGCCGGCGATGTTGGGGTCGTCGGCGCGCAGCTGCGCCACCAGCTCGCGCAGGCCGGGCAGCAGGTCGATGCCTTCGATGTCGACCGCCAGGCGCGGCGGCTCGTTCACCATGAACGAGCGCGCGGTCAGGGCGCCATCGCTTTCGATGGTGACGCGGGTGTAGTCTTCGGCGGGCCAGATGCGCACGGCCAGCACGCTGGCGCCGCGCGCGATGTGCGCCGTGCCCAGCAACAGCACCAGAGAGCCGGCGCGCAGCAGCGCACGGCGCGGGATCAGGGGCAGCGTGGGTCCTGCCGTCATTCGATGGCGGCCAGCAGCAGGCGGCCGGCGGGGGTTCGGGCATGGGCGCGCACCTGGCGCGCGTCGTCGTGATCGGGGTCGGTGTTCATCGGGTCGGTGTCGATGTGCAGGTCGAGGTCGATCGGTGGCAGGAAGCCCGCGGCGCGTTCCGGCCATTCGACCAGCTTGAGGCCCGGGCTGGCAAACAGTTCCCGAAAACCGGCTTCTTCCCATTCGCGCGGGTCGCTGAAGCGGTAGAAGTCGAAGTGCCAGATGGACAGGGGCTCGCCGGGCGGCATGAGCGGGCAGTCGATCGCGCTGTGCGGCTCGACCACGGCGTAGGTGGGGCTCTTGATGCGCCCGCGCACGCCCAGCGCGCGCAGCAGGTGGCGCACGAAGGTGGTCTTGCCCGCGCCCAGGTCGCCGTGCAGGGCAAGGGTGGCGTGGGCCAGGGCAGGGCACAGGGCCAGGCGCTGGGCAAAGGCCTGGGTGTCGGCCTCGTGGGCCCATCGGCCCTGCCAGGGTCCGGGGTCGGTTGCTACCATCGGCGCCCCATGAAGACTGTGGTGAATGCTGCTCAACTCGTCTCGCAAGTGCAGGCTTGGGGACAACAACTCGGATTCTCCCAAATCGGGGTGACCGGGGTGGACTTGAGCGCGGCCGAACCGGGCCTGATGGCCTGGTTGTCGGCTGGATGCCACGGTGAGATGGATTACATGGCCCGGCACGGCCTCAAGCGCGCCCGCCCGGCCGAGCTGGTGCCGGGCACCCTCAGCGTGATCACGGCCTGCATGGACTACCTGCCGCGCCACGCAGCCGATGACTGGGTGGACCGGGAATGGGACCGCCTGCAGCGCCCGGGCGAGGCCATTGTGTCGGTGTACGCGCGGGGCCGTGATTACCACAAGGTGTTGCGTTCGCGCCTGCAGCAACTGGCTGAGCGCATCGCGGCCGGGATCGGCCCCTTCGGGCACCGCGTGTTCACCGATTCGGCGCCCGTGCTCGAAGTCGAACTGGCCACGCGCAGCGGCATTGGCTGGCGCGGCAAGCACACGCTGGCGCTGCACCGCGACGCTGGGTCGATGTTCTTTCTGGGCGAGATCTACGTGGACCTGGCGCTGCCGCCCACCGAGCCGGTGACCGAGCACTGCGGCAGCTGCACCGCCTGCCTCGATGCCTGCCCCACGCAGGCCATCACCGGTCCGCAGCGCGTCGATGCACGCCGTTGCATCAGTTACCTCACCATCGAGCACGCGGGTCCGATTCCTGTCGAACTGCGACCCCTGATGGCCAACCGCATCTACGGCTGCGACGACTGCCAGCTGGCCTGTCCCTGGAACAAGTTCGCCCAGCGCTCGCCGCTGCCCGACTTCGACCCCCGGGAGGGGCTGACCGGCGCTGCATTGACCGAGCTCTTTGCCTGGACCGAAACCGAATTCCTGCAGCGCACCGAGGGCAGCCCGATCCGCCGCATCGGCCACGAACGCTGGCTGCGCAACATCGCGGTGGGCCTGGGCAATGCGCTTCGCGCCACCCACGCCCCGGCCTTGATGGAGGCACTGCACACCCGTGCCGACCACCCCAGCCCGCTGGTGCGGGAACACGTGGCCTGGGCGCTGGGCCAGGGAGATGCGGCGATGGGGTCGGCGCCCGCCCACCACCGCGCGCCTTGACCACCGCCTTTCTTCGCACAGATCCCCGCTTCCGTTCGGGCCGAGCGTCGCTGCCGTTCGGGCTGAGCCCCGCCCGCCTTTCGCCCTGAGCCCCGCCCACCGTTCGCCCTGAGCCTGTCGAAGGGCTGCCCGGGCGGTGGGGAAGGCTTCGACAGGCTCAGCCCGAACGGGGGTGGGAGTTCAGCCGGAACGGAAGTGCAGCTTTCACCCTTGCCCCGCCCACCGTTCGCCCTGAGCTTGTCGAAGGGTTGCCGGTGTGAGCCGATCCCGTTCGTCCTGAGCCAGTCGAAGGGTTGCCCAGGCGGTGGTGAGGGCTTCGACAGGCTCAGCCCGAACGGGGGCGGGAGTTCAGCCGGAACGGAAGTGCAGCTTTCACCCTTGCCCCGCCCACCGTTCGCCCTGAGCTTGTCGAAGGGTTGCCGGTGTGAGCCGATCCCGTTCGCCCTGAGCCTGTCGAAGGGTTGCCCAGGCGGTGGTGAAGGCTTCGGCAGGCTCAGCCCGAACGGAAGCGGGGCTCAGCCCGAACGGGGGTGGGAGCTCAGTCCGAACGGAAGTGGGGCTCTACCCGAACGGATCTGAACCCCGACCGAATGCTCACGCGTGCCGCAGCCGCAGTTCGCGCTTGAGCAGTTTGCCGCTGGGGTTCTTGGGCAGTGCGTCGGTGAACAGCACGCGCTTGGGGGCCTTGAACCCGGCCATGTTCGCATTGCAGTGCGCGATGACTTCGTCTTCGGAGAGCGATTGGCCCGCCTTGACCACGATCACCGCGGTGACCGCCTCGACCCATTTCGGGTCGGGCAGGCCGATCACGGCCACCTCGCTCACTGCGCCCAGGCGGTAGATCATTTCCTCGACCTCGCGGCTGGCCACGTTCTCGCCCCCGGTCTTGATCATGTCCTTCTTGCGGTCGACGATGGTGATGTAGCCCTCGTCGTCGATGGTGGCGAGGTCGCCGCTGTGGAACCAGTCGCCCGAAAACGAGGCGGCCGTTTTCTCGGGGTCGTTGAAGTAGCCCAGCATCAGGTGCGGCGAGCGGTGCACCACCTCGCCGACTTCGCCGGGCACCACGTCTTCCATCGACTCGTTCACCACGCGGGTGACCACATTCAGCACCGCCTTGCCGCAGGAACCCGGTTTGCGCAGCTGGTCTTCGGGCGGCAGCATGGTGGCCAGCGGCGCAATCTCGGTCTGGCCGTACAGGTTCCACAGGCGCACCGACGGCAACCGCGACGCCAGTTCCTTCAGCACCTCCACCGGCATGATGGAGGCGCCGTAGTAGCCCTTGGCCAGCGTCTGCAACCGATCCGGTGAGAACGCGGGTGAACGCAGCAGCGCGATCCACACCGTGGGGGGCGCGAAGAAGCTCGTGATGCGGTGCTGCTCCAGCAAATTGAGCAGGTGGTCGGGCACCGGCTTGCCGGTGATGACGTTGCTGCTGCCGATGTAGATGGCCGGGCCGAAGAACACGTCGAGCTGCGCGCAGTGGTAGAGCGGCAGCGCATGCAGCGCCACGTCGGCTTCGGCGATTTCTGCATTGATCACGCAGCTCACGTACTGCCACAGCACCGCGTCGTGCGTGAGCATGGCGCCTTTGGGCATGGACTCGGTGCCGCTGGTGTAGACGATCTGCGCCAGGTCGGTGCTTTCCAGTCCCACCGCCGGCAGAGGATCGGCACAGGCGGCCAGGTGGTCGAAGCGGTGCATGGCCGGATCGGGTTCGGTGGGGTCTTCGCCGGGAAGCCAGATGAATCGCTCCACCGCGGTGTCCTGCGCCGCCGCCGCGCGGGCCAGGGCGGCCAGGCCGCTGTCGGTGGCGAGCGTTTTCGCGCCGGCATGGCGCAGGATGTAGGCGACCTCGTCGGCCTTGAGCATGAAGTTGATCGGCACCAGCACCGCGCCACGCCGCGCCACCGCAAACCGCAGCGCGGCGAACCCGTGTGAATTGCGCGCCAGCACGGCCACCTTGTCGCCCTCGGCCACGCCCAGGTGGGCCAGGCCCGCCGCCAGCCGGGTCACCAGCGCGTCGAAGTCGGCGTACGACCAGCGCACCTCGCCGCAGGCGATGGCCAGCTTGTCGGGCAGGCGCAGGGCGGTGCGGTGCAGCGCATCGGCGATGGTCTGGCGGCGCACCTGGGGCGAATACGGGGCTTTCATGGCGTCTCCTGGGGCTGTGTCGGGTTCCGTCGGCGATTGAATCGGCTGGGGCGCGTTTGGCCATCGGCAGAAACACCGACCGGCGTCGCGCCGGTGTCACCCATTCTCACTTTGCGACACCTTGGCGCTTCACGCGCGCTGGCTATGATGACCGGCATGTCTGCGCTGTCACGATCCGAACACGCCCTGGGCCGTGAGGCCCGGCGTTGGCGTTCGCAGGTGGTGGCCTGGTGGCACGTGCTGCAACTGGGTGCCCAGATCCTGGTGCTGGTGCTCACGCCAGCCAGCTACACGCAGGGCAGGAGCCAGCGCGTGCTGCACCACATGTACGCCGCGTCGGCGCCGCTGCTGCCCTGGTTTCTGGTGCTCACCGCGCTCATCAGCCTGGTCATCATCCGCATCGTCACCGCCACCGCCAGCAGCTACGGCCTGTCTCAGTATGCGCTCGAGGTGCTGGTGCGCACGCTGGTGCTCGAACTCATTCCGCTCACGGCCGCGCTGTTCGTGGCGCTGCGGCACGCCATGCCGGGCGCCGAGCAGCTGCGGTCCCAGCTGGATGCGCGGCAACGCGCGGGCCGGCAGATTCCAGGCGTGGCCGGGTTGGCCGGCACGCTGCTCCCGCGGGCGCTGGCCAGCGTGCATGCGGTGGTGCTGCTGGCGGCGCTGGCCGGCGTGGTGGCACTGCTGCTCACCTACCTCATGGTGTACGGCCTTTCGCCCTGGGCGTGGCCGTCCTACACGCGCGATGTGGGTGCGGTGTTCACCCCGGTGGTCTCGCTCATCTTCGGTTTCAAGACGCTGTTCTTCAGCCTCGCGGTGGCGGTGGTGCCGCTGGCCGGCGCGGCCGAGCCCGACGCGCACGGCCGCTTCGTCCCGCGCAGCGACATGACCGAATTCGCCCGACTGTTCTCGGTGCTGCTGATGGTCGAGATCGCTTCGCTCGTGGGCAACTACTACTGAACGCCATGACCGACCCGACAGACGACCGCCGCGAATCCCCCCTCGTGCCCGACCCGCCCCCGGTGGGTGGTCTGGCGTTCAAGGCTGCGCTGTTGATGGCACTGACCCTGTTGCTGGTGGTCGGGTCGGTGCTCTACGTGATGTTCGCGCGCGGCGTGTTCGAGCCGGTGCAGCGCGTCGTGCTGATCGCCGACGATGCCGAGGGCGTGACCGTCGGCATGGACGTGACCTTTGCGGGATTCGCCATCGGCCGCGTGGCGCGGGTCGAGCTGGGTGGCGACGGCAATGCACGCATTCTGGTGGACGTGCCCACCAAAGACGCCAAGTGGCTGCGCACGTCCAGCATCTTCACCATGGAGCGCAGCCTGGTGGGCGGCACGCGCATCCGCGCCTACAGCGGCGTGCTCGAAGACCCACCCCTGCCCGACGGCGCCGAGCGTACCGTGCTGCGCGGGGATGCCGCGGCCGAGATACCGCAGCTCATGGCGGCGGTGCGGCAATTGCTGGGCAACCTCACGGCCATGACGCAGGACGACGCCGCGCTCAACCAGACGCTCGTCAAGCTGCAGGTCACTGTCGACAAACTGAACGGTCCGCAGGGCGCGCTGGGCGTGCTCATGGGCAACGAAGCCGACGCAAAGAAACTGGTCACCGCGCTGGACCGCAGCAACGCGCTGCTGGCGCGCGCCGACGCGCTCACGGCTCGGCTGGACAGCCTGGTGGCCAACGCCGACCGGCAGGTGTTCGGACAGGGCGCCGCACCCGGTGCGGGCAGTGTGGTGGGCGACGTGCGCGCCACCGTGACCCAGCTCAACGGCCTGCTGGCCGAAGCCCGTGGCAGCCTGCAAAAGCTCGACGCGGTGCTGGTCGAGGCGCAGGGCGTGGCCGCCAACACGCGTGAAGCCACCACCGACCTCGGTGCCCTGCGGGTCGAGGTGGAAAGCAGCCTGCGAAAGGTCGACGGGCTCATCGACGAGATCAACCGCAAGTGGCCGTTTGCGCGCGACACGGAGATCAAGCTGCCATGACGCCGCGCTTTGTTGTTGCGCTGACCGTGTTCGTCCTGGCGGCGTGCGCCGGCACGCCGCCGCCGCCCGACTGGCAGATGACCGCCCGCAGCGGGCTGGATGCGTCGGCCGTGGCCTGGCTGCAAGGCCGTGCGGCGGTGGAGGCGATCGAGTTCCGGCGTGCGCGCGATGCCATGGCACGCACCGGTCGCCCGGAACTGGTGGCCCGGGCCGAATTGCACCGGTGCGCATTGCGCGTGGCCACGCTGCAACTGGAGCCGTGCCCTGCCTTCGATGCACTGGCCATTGATGCGCTGCCCGAAGACCGCGCCTACGCGCGCTACCTCGCCAACCAGCTGCAGCCGGGCGACGCGGCCCTGCTGCCAGACGCCCACCGCGCCGCCCTGGCCGCCGCCGATCCCGCGACTGCGTTGACGGGCATGAGCGATCCTGTGGCGAGGCTGGTGGCGGCGGGTGCGGCGCTGCGCCGCGGGCAAGCCACCCCTGCGGTGGCGCAGGTGGCGGTGGACACCGCATCGGCCCAGGGATGGCCGCGTCCGCTGCTGGCCTGGCTCACGCTGCAGCAGCGTGCCGCGCGCGCCGCTGGCAACCAGGCACTGGTTGACCAGCTTCAGCGCCGGATCGACACCGTGGCACCACCGCGTTGAGCCGCGGCTTCAGCCCCCCAGCACACCCAGCGCAAACGGCAGGCTGACCATGCCCAGCAGCGTGGACAGCGTGACCAGCCCGGCCACATACGGACCGTTGTAGCCCATGCGCGCGGCCAGCACATAGCAGCTCGACGCGGTGGGCACGGCCGAGAAGGTGAGCAGCACCGCGGTCTGCACCGGGTCGAGCCGGAACAGCCTGGACAACCCGAACGCCATGAGCGGCATGGCCAGGTGCTTGATGGAGAGCACTGCGGTGCCCAGCAGCTTGGCGCTGGCCAGGCTGCCGAACTGCATGCCGGCGCCGGCGGCCATGAGACCCAGCGCCAGCGACGCCTGGCCGATGCGGTTCACCGTGGGTTCCAGCCACCCGGGAATGGAGAACCCCAGCAGGTTGGCCGCCAGGCCCGACGCCGTGCCGATGATGAGCGGGTTGCGCAGCAGCTCGCGGGCGAAGCCCTTGTTGGCGTGCCGCGCCATCGGCCACACCGCCCCGATGTTGAAGATGGGCACGCAGAACCCGATGATGACCGCCACCAGCAGCAGCGCTTGCGGGCCCGCCACGCGATCGGCGAGGGCCAGCAGGATGAACGAGTTGAAGCGGAACGCCACCTGGGCACTGGCCGCGTGCAGGCGGGTGTCGATGTGGCGGCCCAGCCAGGGCCAGTGCGGCAGCGAATACGCCAGCGCGATGCCGCACAGCGCCAGCGAGACCGCTGCGCCCACCAGGCTGGATGCCGCCGAGAAATCGAGCGGGTTCTTCACGATGCTGTGGAACAGCAGCACCGGGAACAGGAAGTAATACACCAGGCTCTCGACCTGTTCCCACACCGTGCGGTTGAGCTTGGTGAAGCGGCACACCAGGTAACCGCACAGGATGAGCGAGAAGTCCGGAAAGAGCAGTTGGGCGAAGTTCACCGCGCGATCGTAGCGGCCCGGACCCCATGGTTCCGGGTTTCCCCTTATGTAGTGTCCCGAAGGCGGCAACTTCCCGGGATGGTTAAAGTCGAACGCTTGTCTTCAATCGATTCCAACTTGCAGGAGAACACCACGATGACCACCCGCCGCACCATCCTGACGGGCGCCGCCCTGGCCGCCACCCTGGGTTTCCAGGGCCTTGCATCGGCCCAGGCATTTCCCTCCAAGCCCATCACGTTGCAGGTGCCGTTCGCACCGGGCGGCACCACCGACATCGTGGCCCGCGTCATGTCCGAGCCGCTGGGCAAGGCCCTCGGCCAGAACGTGATCGTGCTCAACCGCGCGGGTGGCGGCGGCGTGGTCGGCGCACAGGAACTGGCCCGTGTCGCACCGGACGGGCACTACATCGGCATGGCCACCGTGTCGACCACGGCGGCCAACCCGGCCATCAACCCCAAGATTCCCTACGACACGCTGGCCGACTTCACGCCCATCATCAACATCGCCGCGACGCCCAACGTCATTGCGGTGCACCCGAGCTTCCCGGCCAAGGACTACAAGGGCTTTGTGGAAGAGGTGAAGAAGAACCCCGGCAAGTACAGCTACGCCAGCTCGGGCACCGGTGGCATCGGCCACCTGCAGACCGAACTGTTCAAGAGCCTGACGGGCACCTTCATCACGCACATTCCGTACCGTGGCGCCGGCCCGGCCCTCAACGACACCGTGGGCGGCCAGGTGCCCATCATCTTCGACAACCTGCCTTCCGCGCTGCCGCACATCCTGTCGGGTCGGCTGATCGCCATCGTGGTGGCGGCACCCCAGCGCGTGGCCGCACTGCCCAACGTGCCGACCTTCAAGGAAGTGGGCCTCGAGCCGGTGAACCGCATGGCCTACTACGGCCTCATCGGCCCCAAGGGCATGCCGGCCGACGTGGTCAGCAAGATCCATGGCGCCGCCGTCGAGGTGCTCAAGGACCCGGCTGTGCGCAAGCGCATCGAGGACACCGGCTCGCTGGTGGTCGGCAATTCGCCCACCGAGTTCTCGGCCCAGATCAAGGCCGAGTTCGAGGTCTACAAACAGGTGGTGGCCCGCCAGAAGCTCAAGCTCGACTGATGCCCGCGCGCGACGGGTCTGAACACGCCTCGCTGTCGGCCTTCATCGACAGCCTCTGGCTTGAAGAAGGCCTGTCGCGCAACACCCTCGACGCCTACCGGCGCGACCTGAGCCTCTTCGACCGCTGGCTGGCCGAGCGGGGCACCGAACTTCCGTCGGCCACCGAGGCCGACATCCACGGCTACTTTGCCGACCGGCATGCGCAAACCCGGGCCACCACGGCCAACCGGCGCCTGACCGTCTTCAAGCGCTACTTTCGCTGGGCCCTGCGCGAGCGGCTGATCACCACCGACCCCACGCTGCGCCTGCTGGCGGCCAAACAGCCACTGCGCGTGCCCAAGACCCTGAGCGAAGCGCAGGTCGAGGCGCTGCTGAACGCGCCCGACGAAGACACCCCGCTCGGCCTTCGCGACCGCGCGATGCTCGAACTCATGTACGCCAGTGGGCTGCGCGTGAGCGAACTCGTGTCGCTCAAGACCTGGCATGTGGGCCAGGCCGAGCATGTGCTGCGCATCACCGGCAAGGGCAACAAGGAGCGGCTGGTGCCGTTCGGGCAGGTGGCCGGCGAATGGATGCGTCGCTACCTCGCCGAAGCCCGCCCGCAGATCCTCGCCGGGCAGGCCGGCGAAGACCTCTTCGTCACCTCGCGCGGCGCCCGCGCCGGCGAGGCCATGACACGCGCCATGTTCTGGCAACTGGTGAAGAGGTACGCCGCACAGGCCGGCATCACCGCACCGCTGTCGCCCCACACGCTGCGCCACGCGTTTGCCACCCACCTGCTCAACCACGGCGCCGATCTGCGCGCCGTGCAGATGCTGCTCGGCCACGCCGACATTTCCACCACCACCATCTACACCCACGTGGCGCGCGAGCGGCTCAAGAGCGTGGTGGCGCAGCACCACCCGAGGGGGTGAGGGTCGATGGCGGGTGATCGACTGCGCGTGCTGCTGCTGGGCGCCCAGGGGCTGTTCGGACGGCATCTGGCCCAACGGCTGTCCCGGCTCGGCCACCTCGAACTCATCATCGCAAGCCGCTCGGCGGAGCGGGCAGGGCGCCAGTGCGCGGAGCTTGCGGTCGGTGCAGAGTCTGGGCTGGAAGCGACGGTGCTCGATACGCAATCCGATGGTTTCGCGGTCGCCCTGCGGGCTCTGGCACCACACGTTGTCGTGAACATGGCAGGTCCCTATGCATCCTCAGACCTGCGCGTTCCACTTGCCTGCATTGCTGCCCGCGCGCACGGCATCGATCTGGCCGACAGGCGCGATTTCATGGCCCAGGTGAATTCGCTTGACGCTGCTGCACGGGCCGCCGGTGTGCTGATCACCAGCGGCGCCAGTTCGGTGCCGGCACTGTCCAGCGCCGTCGCCGACCGACTGACCCGGGACATGGTCCGGGTCGACTCCATTGATGTCGGCATCAGTCCGGGCAACCGGAGCGGACGCGGTCTGGCCACCGTGAGGTCGGTTCTTTCGCTCTGCGGACGCCCGATCGAACACGCCGATGGCGGTCGTGAGGTGGTGTGGGGATCGCTGCGCAGGCACCGGTACCCGGCACCGGTGGGCGATCGCTGGTTGTCTCCCATGGATGTGCCCGATCTGGATTTGTTGCCGTGGCGTTACGCCGGCCAACCCAGGGCGCGGTTCCGTGCGGGCCTCGAACTGGGTTGGATGCATGGGGCGCTGGTCGGCATGGCGTTGCTGCGCAGGCTGCTGGGCGGACCGGATTGGAGCCGGCTCGCGCGGCCCTTGAACCGCATTGCCAGTTGCTTCGACGGGCTGGGCACCGATGCGGGCGCGATGCACGTGATCGTGACTGGCTGCACGGGCAATGGGATGGTGGTCCGCCGGCCATGGCATCTGGTGGCCACTTCGGGGCATGGACCACACGTGCCGACCCTGGCCGTGTCCGCCCTGTTGCGGCGCCTTCACGAAGGCACGTTCCCGCCTGCCGGTGCCATGCCTTGTGTGGGCCTGCTCGATCTCGCCGAATTTCAGCGCGAGGCGCAAGGGCTGTCGATCACGATGAGAGAGTGCGACAGCGTCGAGAATCAACCCCCATGAGCGAACTGCACCGATCATCGGATTCAACGGTGGACCCCGCGGGTGAAGCACTTCGGGTGCTCCTGCTGGGCGCCAGCGGTTTCATCGGCAGCCATGTGCTGGCGGCCTTGTGTGCCCGGGGCGCAAGCGTCACCGGCGTTTGCAGGCGACCGCCGCAGGCCCGGCCAGCCTTGTCTGCGCTCGATGCGTCGATCACGCAGGGAATCAAATGGAAGGTCATGGGACTGGAGCAGGCGCTCATGCCCGCTCGATGGACGCCCCTGCTGGCGAACGTCGACGTGGTCATCAATTGCGTGGGGATCCTCCGGCAGCGCACGGGTGAATCCTATGAGGATGTCCACCACCGGATGCCTGCGGCCTTGGCGCGCGCCTGCGCTGACCAAGGTGTCCGCCTGATTCACACCTCGGCGCTCGGGCTGCATGAGAACGCCAGAAGCCGATTCCTGTCGAGCAAGCTGCGCGGTGAGCAGGCGGTCAAGGAAAGCGGTGCCGACCATTGCATCGTTCGTCCTTCATTGATCGACGGACGCGGCGGATTCGGCGCAAGCTGGTTGCGAATGATCGCGCGATCGCCCGTTCAACTGGTGCCCACGGGCGCCACAGGACGAATCGCGGCTGTTCGGGCGGTCGACCTGGGCGAGGCCTATGCGCGCCTGGCCCGAATGCCCAGCCTGGAAGGTTGGCGTGAAGCCAACCTCGGCGGCATGCGGCACTTCCGGTATGGCGAATACCTGCAACACCTGCGCGGCGCAGGCGGTCCGTCTCCTGAAAGGACCCCGGCCGTTCAGGTACCGCTTCCGGATTGGGCGACCCGGGTCGGTGCACACCTCTGCGACCTGTTCCGGTTCAGCCCCTTCAGCTACGGGCACTGGATCCTGCTTCAGCGCGACAACCTGCCGGTGCCCAATGCGTTGCCAGCGCTTCTGGGTCGAGATCCGGCGCCGGTGACACCCGAGGATGTGGCCTGGACCGATGATTTCCGCTTGTCCTGAATGAATGCACATGCGACCTGACACGCTAGCATCCCCCAATGACCACCCTCCGAGAAGCCGCGCTGCACTGCCTGCAGCTGACCGACCCCGACGATAAGGCCGCAGCTGGCCTGGCGCTCGACCTGTCGGCCGGCATCGGCGCGGGGCTTGAGCTGACCGCCAGGGCGACCATTCCGGGCCGCACCGCGCGCCCTGTGCTGGTGCCGCCCGCCGAGGTTCAGCAGCGCTCCGTGCACACGCTGGAAGGGCGCGCGGCGTTGATCCATGCGCTGGCGCATATCGAGCTGAATGCGGTCAACCTGGCCTGTGACATCGTCTGGCGGTTCGCCGGCATGCCCGACGACTTCTACCGGGAGTGGGGCCGGGTGGCGAAGGAAGAGGCGCTGCATTTCACGCTGCTGCGCGATCACCTTCGGTCCATGGGGCATGAATACGGCGACTTTCCCGCGCACAACGCGCTGTGGGAAATGGCCGAGAAGACCAAGGAAGACCTTCTGGCCCGGCTGGCGCTGGTGCCGCGCACGCTGGAGGCTCGTGGCCTCGACGCCTCGCCGCCGATCAAGGCCAAGCTGGTGAAGGCCGGCGATCTGCGTGGCGGTGAAATCCTCGATGTGATCCTGCGCGATGAAATCGGCCACGTGGCGGTGGGCAACCGCTGGTACCGGCATCTGTGCACCGAACGTGGGCTCGATCCGGTCGCCACCTATGCCCTGCTGGCCGAACGCCACCGTGCACCCCGCCTGAGGGGCCCGTTCAATCTCGAGGCGAGGCGGGCGGCCGGGTTCGACGAGGTGGAGCTGGGTTTGCTGGGTTGAGATGTCCTTGAGATGGCCAGCCGCGGCAGGGCAAGACAAGTTGCTACATGCGCTCACAGACGCCGGAAGGGTGATCGCTTAAGCTCGCGGCGATGGTTTCTTCACCTTTGGCCATGTCGCGTGCGGCCCGTTCTTGTTTGCTCCTTCTGTTGTTCGCGTCCGTGGCTGCGGGCTGTGGTGGTGGCGGCGGTGGTGACTCTGGTGGTCCTTCCGCTGGTGCACCCGCTCCCGCGCCATCGCCATCGCCCGATGGTGGCCCGGCCGCGGGCATTGCCGGTGGCTGTCCGGTGCCAGCGGCTGCGCAGGTCGAGTCCACGGCGGTGCCGACCACGGTGATCGGCGACGGCACGGCGGCCAGTTGCACCTCGGCCGCGGTGGTGAATGCCGTGGCACAGGGCGGTGTCATCACGTTCAACTGTGGCGCCGATCCGGTGACCATCACCATGTCGCAGACCGCCAAGGTGTTCAACAACCGGCCCGATGTCGTGCTGGACGGCGGCGGCAGGGTCACCCTCAGCGGGGGTGGCGCGCGTCGCATCCTCTACCAGAACACCTGCGATCCGGCGCAGGTGTTCACGAGTGCCCGATGCGACCTGCAAACGACGCCCAAGCTGACGGTGCAGAACATCACCCTGGTGGACGGCAACTCCAGTGGCCAGAGTTACGGGTTGCCCAGCGACGTGTACGGCGGGGGCGCCATTTTTGTCCGCGGCGGACAACTCAAGATCGTCAACAGCCGCTTCTTCAACAACCAGTGCGAGAGCACCGGCCCGGACGTGGGTGGGGCGGCAGTGCGCGCTTTCGGGACGCAAGGCCCGGTTCAGGTGACGGGCAGCACCTTCGGTGGTGCTGCCGGGTATGGCAACCGTTGCAGCAATGGCGGTGGTCTCAGTGGGCTCGGCGCGTCGTTCACCGTGCTCAACAGCCTGTTCTCGCACAACGCCGCGGTCGGCCGTGGCGCCAACCCGGCTCGATCGGGCACACCGGGAGGTGGCAGCGGTGGCGCGATCTACCAGGACGGCAACACCTTCAACCTGAGCCTGTGCGGCACACGGATGGAGAACAACACCGCCAATGAAGGAGGTGGCGGGGTGTTCTATGTGAGCAATGACCGCTCCGGGACGATGTCGATCACCGATTCGTTGCTGCAGGGCAACCCCAGCCTGGGATTCGAAACCGCCGGCCTGCCCGGGATCTTCGTGCTGGCGGCGCCCGGCCAACCGGTGGTCACGCGGTCGACCATCTCACCTTGAATGGGTGCGTGATCCCGTCCGGGTTCAGTGATTGTCCCGCGTCAGGCGTTCGGCGTACGAGATGCCGATGGCCGACAGCACGAAGGTGAAGTGGATCACCGCCACCACCGCCACCACCTGGATGCTCTCGAGGCTCAGGTCACCGCTGAGGTAGGTCTTGAGCGCGTGCACGCCCGAGATCGAAATGATGGCGAACGCCAGCTTGAGCTTGAGGTTGTAGGTGTTGACGTGGTCGAGCCAGTCGGGCTTCTTCATTTCCTTGGAATCGAAGTGCCCGGTGGTGACGAACAGCGACACGCCCGCCAGCGCCACCACCCACACCAGCTGGGCCACCATGGTCATGTCCACCAGCTCGAGCACCTTGATGATCAGGTCGATTTTCTCCAGGCTGCCGAACAGCAGCGTGGTCATGAGCTTGTAGGTCTCGAGCACGAACTTGCCGAGGATGCCGAAGATGATCGCGACCAGCCCGACGTAGAAGAAGAGCATGGTGAAGCGCATGCCGTAGAGCAGCGAGCCGACGCTTGACAGCAGTTTGTCCATTCGGGGTCCAGGGTGGGTTCTTCGGGCGGCCGCGGGCGGGTGTTTCCGTGGCGGCGAAATCAGGGGCGCTTCGGCGCGCCCGCAGAATACCACCGGGGCATGAACCCCGCGCGAGGCCTTGCGGAATCAGGCGTCAACCTGAACTGCCCGGGGCGCACGGCCTCATCGAGCCATCCAGGCTTCGAGCGGCCACCGGCGGCGCCCGCTCAGGTGGGCTGCGCCCAGCGCCAGCAGCCACAGGCCCAGGGCACTGGCGGCCATCTGCGGTGTGGTGGGCAGCAGCCCCTGGCCCGCGCCCGAGAACAGCGCCAGGCCGAGCAGGCTGTGGCCCACATAGAGCGACAGGGTGCGCTGCCCGAGCGGCGAAAGCACCGCGCACCAGCGGGCTCGGCCACCGCCCGACAGCAGCGACAGCGCGGCCACGAAAACGGCCGCCATGGGCAGCGAAGTCACCTCACCCAGAGCCTCGATGCCCGACCGCAGCGGGTGCAGGGGTTCGGTGGTGGCCCAACCCCAGCCGTAGAGTGCGCTGAGCGCCAGCAGGGGCGGACCGAACCAACCGACGCCGCGCCGCAGCACCGGGCGCCAGCGGCGGTGGGTGAGCAGCCGCAGCCGCGCGGCGGCCACCCCGCAGGCCATGCAGAAGTACACGACGGGACCTCCAAGGAGGAGCGAGGGAATGAGGTTGAGCCCATAGACCCCGGCGTTGAGCAGCAGGAACGCCCAGCCGCCCTCGACCGACGACAGGGTGGGTTCGTCGATGGCCATGGGCTGCTCCGGGTACGCCGCGATCATGGCCAGCCACAGCAGCTTGGCCAGCACCGCGGCACCGAGCGCCAGCCACCAGTGGCGCTTGAACCGGCGCCAGGGCTGGTGCAGCCCCCCGAGCAACCGGCGCCCGACCAGCGCGTACAGCGTGAGGATGTCGCCGAAGTAGACGAACACACCGTGCAACACACCCAGCCCGAGCAGGCGGCGTTGTCGAACCTGGCCGCGCTGCAGCGCGTCGGCGCGCAACCGGCTCCGGGTGGCGAGCCAGAGCGACATGCCGAACAGGAACGCCAGCATGGTGTAGCCCTTGCCTTGCAGCAGCGCGGCCACCACGCCCTGAACGGCTTGCGCCCACGTGCTGTCGGGCGGCGTGGGCTGGCCCAGCGGCGTGCCCCAGGGCGCCACCGCATAACCGATGGCATTCACCACCAGCACCGAGACAAGGGCCAGTGCGCGCAGGGCGTCGGGCAGGGCGAGGCGGGAACGGTCGTGGTGCATGCGGGCTGACGCCGGGTGATGGGTCGGGCCGATTCTTTCACGGCAGCAGTGGGGGGCAGCAGAGGGGGTATGGCCGGCCACGGCGGGCCTTGGCGGGGGCGTCCCTACAATTCCGGTTTTGTGAACCGCATTTGCGAGGAGACCGCCGCATGGCCTTATACGAACTCGATGGCGTGGCCCCGCAAGTCGATGCCAGCGCGTGGGTGGCCGAGAACGCGCAGGTGATCGGCGATGTGAAACTGGGCGCCGGCAGCAGCGTCTGGTTTGGCGCCACGCTGAGGGGCGACACCGAAACCATCACGGTGGGCGAAGGCAGCAACGTGCAGGACGGCAGCGTGCTGCACGCCGACGTCGGCTATCCCCTGACCATCGGGCAGAGCGTCACTGTGGGCCACCAGGTGATGCTGCATGGATGCACCATCGGCGACGAATCGCTCATCGGTATCGGCGCGGTGGTGCTCAATGGCGCGCGCATTGGCCAGCACTGCCTGGTGGGTGCGGGTTCGCTGGTCACCGAAGGCAAGGTGTTTCCCGATGGTTCAATGATCATGGGCAGCCCGGCCCGTGTGGTGCGGCAGCTCACGCCCGAGCAGATCGAGGGTCTGCGCCGCAGCGCGCAGCACTACCGGGACAACGCCGAACGCTACCGGCGCGGCTTGAAAAAGACCGGCTGAACGCCATCTGTCGACCTTTGGCCCAAGGAAGCCCGTGTCCGAACTCCACAAATTCGTGTTTGAAGGCCTGCCGGTCCGCGGCATGCTGGTCCGCATCACCGACGCCTGGCAGGAAATGCTGCAGCGGCGCGAGCAGGCCGGCGGCTACCCCGCGGCCGTGACCGAGCTGCTGGGCGAAATGACGGCCGCGGCCACCCTCATGCAGGCCAACATCAAGTTCAACGGGGCGCTGGTGATGCAGATCCACGGCGACGGCCCGGTGAAACTCGCGGTGGCCGAGGTGCAGCCCGATCTGCGCCTGCGCGCCACCGCCACCGTGACCGGCGAGGTGGCCGACGACGCGCCGCTGTCCCACATGGTCAACGTGAACAACCAGGGCCGCTGCGCCATCACGCTCGACCCCAAGGACCGCCAGCCCGGCCAGCAGCCCTACCAGGGGGTCGTGCCGCTGTTCGGTGACCGGCACGAAAAGCTCGAAAAACTGGCCGAGGTGATCGAGCACTACATGCTGCAGAGCGAGCAGCTCGACACGCGCCTGGTGCTGGCGGCCAACGACCGCGTGGCCGCCGGGTTGCTGATCCAGCGCCTGCCGCTGCAGGGCGAGGGCAACCTCGCGGGCCAGTCGCAACAGCGCGATGAGGACCAGATCGGTCGCAACGAAGACTACAACCGCATTGCCATCCTGGCATCCAGCCTCAAGCGCGAAGAGCTGCTCGAACTCGACCCCGAGACGATCCTGCGCCGCCTGTTCTGGGAAGAGGATGTGCGCCGGTTCGACCCCCTGACCGGCAACGCCGGCCCGCGCTTTGCCTGCACCTGTTCGCGCGACCGGGTGGGGGGCATGCTCCGCTCGCTCGGGCGCGAGGAGATCGAGTCGATCCTGGAGGAGCAGGGAAGGGTGGAGGTGGATTGCGAGTTCTGCGGTGCGCGCTACCACTTCGATCCGGTGGACGCGGCCCAGATCTTCCTGCAGGCCCGGGACCAACCGCCCGGCAGCGGCCTGCCCCAGTAGCCGGGGCCCGGCTCAGCCCGGGTCGCGGTCGTTTCGGGCCAGCAGCGCCCGGAACAGCCGGTGCTCGCAATCGGGATCGCTGCAGGCCTCGCACTGCCAGCGACCGTTGCCTTCGCGCAGCGCCGGGTCGTCGGGCACGAGCGCCTGGCCGAGCGCGCTGCCAATGGCCCCCAGCGCGGCCCGCAGCCGCAGAGGCCCCTGGCCATAGACCGTCTGGAAGGCAATGCCCGCGCCTTGCAGCTCGCGCCGCAGCAATGTGTCGGTGGCCTGGCGCACGGCGGGGCTGTCGCGAAAGAACCCGTCGGGTTGCCAGGGCAGGTCCAGCCCCATCAGCAGCGTCAGCTGAATGCGCCGCTGGGCGGCAATGGCGTCGGGCCACAGGCTGCGGTCGTTGAAGTACAGCTCGCTGTAGGCCGCGACCACCAGCGCGGTGGTGTCGGCCAGCACCACCTCGGCGCGGGCGCTGTCGATCAGGCGGGTCTGCTCGGCCGCAATGCCGGCCTGTTCGTGGGCGTGGGGGGCACGTCCCATCTGCCCGCACCAGGTGCGCAGGTGTTCCGGCACGGCGTGCACCGCCAGGCCCCGCGCGGTGAGCGCATCGAGCAACTGGGCGGCCAGGGTCGTCTTGCCGCTGGATTCGCCGCCCAGCAAGGCCACCTTGAGCATGGCGCCGCGCGCAGGTCTTGCGGTCAGCGCGCGCTCAACGCGCGATCTGCACGAAGATCTCGTTGGGCTTGACCATGCCCAGGTCCTGCCGCGCCAGTTCCTCGACCATCTCCAGCCCTTCCTGCAGGTCGCGCAGTTCGCTGGCCACCTGGTCGTTGCGCTGTTGCGCATCGGTGTTGGCCTGCTGCTGCGCCGCCAGATCGCGCTTGAGCTGCGCCACCTGGGGCACGCTGCCCCGCCCGAACCACAGTTGCGCGTGCAGCACCAGCAGCAGCGCCACCAGCAGACCGGGGATCAGGCGGGTGGACATCACTTGAGGTTGTAGAAGGCGTCGCGGCCCGGGTAGATGGCCACATCACCCAGGTCTTCCTCGATGCGGAGCAGCTGGTTGTACTTGGCCATGCGGTCCGAGCGCGAGAGCGAGCCGGTCTTGATCTGGCCGGCGTTGGTGCCCACCGCGATGTCGGCGATGGTGTTGTCTTCGGTTTCGCCGCTGCGGTGGCTGATGACCGCGGTGTAGCCGGCGCGCTTGGCCATTTCGATGGCCGCAAAGGTTTCGGTGAGCGTGCCGATCTGGTTGATCTTGATGAGGATCGAGTTGGCCACGCCCTTGTCGATGCCCTCCTTGAGGATCTTCGTGTTGGTGACGAACAGGTCGTCGCCCACCAGCTGCACCTGCGTGCCCAGGCGCTCGGTGAGGTGTTTCCAGCCTTCCCAGTCGCCCTCGGCCATGCCGTCCTCGATGCTGACGATGGGGTACTTGTCGCACCAGGCGGCCAGCACGTTGGTCCATTCCTGGGCCGTCAGCACGAGGCCTTCGCCTTCCAGGTGGTACTTGCCGTCCTTGTAGAACTCGCTGGATGCGCAGTCCAGGCCCAGCGCGATCTGGTCGCCCGCGGTGTAGCCGGCGGCGGCAATCGCGTCCATCAGCATCTGCAGGGCCGCTTCGTGGCTGGCCACGTTCGGGGCAAAGCCGCCTTCATCGCCCACGGCCACGCTCATGCCCTTGTCGTGGATGATCTTCTTGAGCGCGTGGAACACCTCGGCGCCCCAGCGCATGGCTTCCCGGAAGCTCGGCGCTCCCACGGGAATGATCATCAGTTCCTGCAGGTCGAGGTTGTTGTTGGCGTGCGCGCCACCGTTGATGACGTTCATCATCGGCACCGGCATCTGCACCGCGCTCATGCCACCGAAGTAGCGGTAGAGCGGCAGGCCGGCTTCTTCGGCGGCGGCGCGCGCCACGGCCATCGACACCGCCAGCATGGCGTTGGCGCCCAGGCGGCTCTTGTTCTCGGTGCCGTCGAGGTCGATCAGGGTCTTGTCCAGGAAGGCCTGCTCGGACGCGTCGAGGCCGAGCACCGCCTCGCTGATTTCGGTGTTGATGTGCTCGACCGCCTTGAGCACGCCCTTGCCCAGGTAGCGGCTCTTGTCGCCGTCGCGCAGCTCGATGGCTTCGCGCGAACCGGTGGACGCGCCCGAGGGCACGGCCGCGCGGCCCATCACGCCGCTTTCCAGCAGAACGTCGCATTCGACGGTGGGGTTGCCGCGGCTGTCCAGCACTTCGCGGCCGACGATGTCAACGATGGCACTCATGAATCAAGGGTCCTATGGTTCAAGAAAAAAATCAACGGTGGATCAGGTAGCGCCTGACCAACAGGCCGGCAAACCGCAGCAAGGCGTCGAGCTCGTGCCGAATCACGCGTTCGGCGATGGCGAGGTCCAGAACGTCGTATTCATGCACGGCCACGTTGCGGAACCCCACCATGTTCTGCAGTGCGTTCAGCAGGTCGGCTGGCACGACATTGTCCCTGGCGAGGATCGCGAACATCTCGCGCGCGCCCTGCGGCAGGCCCCAGCCTTCATGGCCGATCACCATGTTGCCCATGTCGATCGCGAGTTCGCAAGCGCGCTGCACGTTGAGGATGGCCGCATCCTGCCGGGTGAAGTCGGCCCGGAAGTTCGCCGCGGCGGCGAGTTCTTCGCGCGCACGCTGAACGCAGCGCTCCATCCGGGCGCTCTTCTGGGCGAGCGCATCGGCCAACGCGGCGGTGTGGTTCACGGCCGTCCCCCCGCCGCCAGCCGCTCGGCCAGCGCCCGCATCATCGGCTGGCGCCAGCGCTGGATGTTCTGGTACTCGGTGCGCAGAAAGCCTTCGTACTGGATCAGGCTGACCGGGTCACGGGCCATCAGCAGCCGTCCGGTGTCGAGGATCTGCACCTGCATCACCGTGTCCAGACCCTGAAAATCGAGCAGGTCGACGTCAACACCCAACCTGGAGCCCAAGGCCATCGCCGCATCGAAACGCGCCGCTGGCGACCAGGGCCCACGCACCTGCACGGCAATGTCGAGGTCGCTGCTGGCGGACCACCGGTTCCGCGCCGCGCTGCCGAACAGCCACACCGCCGTGGCAGATGGCACGGCAGCGATCACGGCTTCGGCAATCGCGGCGTCGGTGGGCAGCGTGCGGGCGGTCATGCGCTGAAGCGTTCCTCGAGGTAGCCGTTCTTCTTGGTCACGGCGTCGAGCGCGAGCAGGGTTTCAAGCAGGGCCGGCATGTGCTTGAGCGGCACGGCGTTGGGGCCGTCGCTCAGCGCCTTGGCGGGATCGGGGTGCGTTTCCATGAAGAGGCCGGCCACGCCGACGGCCACCGCGGCGCGCGCCAGCACCGGCACGAACTCGCGCTGTCCGCCGCTGCTGGTGCCCTGGCCGCCCGGCAGTTGCACGCTGTGGGTGGCGTCGAACACCACCGGTGCGCCGGTCTCGCGCATGATGGCCAGCGAACGCATGTCGGACACGAGGTTGTTGTAGCCGAAGCTCACACCGCGCTCGCACGCCAGGAAGCTGTCTTCGGGCAGGCCGGCGTCGCGGGCCGCGTCGCGCGCCTTGTCGATCACGTTCTTCATGTCGTGCGGCGCCAGGAACTGCCCCTTCTTGATGTTCACCGGCTTGCCGCTCTGCGCCACGGCGCGGATGAAGTCGGTCTGCCGGCACAGGAAGGCGGGTGTCTGCAGCACGTCGCACACCGCCGCAGCGGGCGCGATGTCGTCTTCGGTGTGCACGTCGGTGATCACCGGCACGCCCAGCTGGGCCCGCACCTTGGCCAGCACGGCCAGACCCGCCTCGCGGCCCGGGCCGCGAAAGCTCTTGCCGCTGCTGCGGTTGGCCTTGTCGAAGCTGCTCTTGAAGATGAAGGGAATGCCGAGTGCGGCGGTGATCTCCTTCAGCCGGCCGGCCACGTCCATCTGCAGCTGTTCGGACTCGATCACGCAGGGACCGGCGATGAGGAAGAAGGGCTTGTCGTGGCCGACGTCGAAACCGCAGAGTTTCATGGGTCGATTCCTCAGGCGACGGCCTTGGCCGGCACCTGCTGCGCCTGATGGCCGAGCGCGGCCTTCACGTACGCATTGAACAGCGGATGGCCGGCCCACGGGGTGGATTTGAATTCGGGGTGGAACTGCACGCCCACGTACCAGGGGTGCACGTTCTGCGGCAGCTCGACGATCTCGGTGAGTTGTTCGCGCTGCGTGAGCGCGGAGATCACCAACCCGGCTTGCCGCAGTTTGTCGAGGTAGTTCACGTTGGCTTCGTAGCGGTGGCGGTGGCGCTCGGTCACCACGTCGCCATAGATGCTGTGGGCCAGCGTGCCCTTGGTCACGTCGGAGCTCTGCGCGCCCAGGCGCATGGTGCCGCCCAGGTCGGAGTTGGCGTCGCGCAGCTGGATGCTGCCGTCCTTGTCCTTCCACTCGGTGATGAGTGCGATCACCGGGTGCGGGGTGTCGGGTTCGAACTCGGTGCTGTTGGCGTCTTTCAGGCCGGCCACGTGGCGCGCGTATTCGATGGTGGCCACCTGCATGCCGAGGCAGATGCCCAGGTAGGGCACCTTGTTTTCGCGCGCAAAGCGCGCCGCGCACACCTTGCCCTCGATGCCGCGCTTGCCGAAGCCGCCCGGCACGAGAATGGCGTCGAAACGGCCCAGCGTCTGCGCCACGTTGGCCGAGGTGAGGGTTTCCGAATCGATGTATTCGATGGCCACCCGGGCCTGGTTCTTCAGGCCGGCGTGGCGCAGCGCCTCGTTGAGCGACTTGTAGCTGTCGGACAGGTCGACGTACTTGCCGACCATGGCGATGTGCACCGTGGCCTGGGGGTGCTCGACCGCGTGCACCAGGTCGTCCCAGCGCTTGAGGTTGGCCGGCGGGGTGTTCAGGCGCAGCTTGTCGCAGATGAGGCCGTCCAGGCCTTGTTCGTGCAGGATGCGCGGCACCTTGTAGATGGTGTCCACGTCCCACATGCTGATCACGCCCCATTCGGGCACGTTGCTGAACAGGCTGATCTTGGCGCGCTCTTCGTCGGGGATGCGGCGGTCGGCGCGGCACAGCAGGGCGTCGGCCTGAATGCCGATCTCGCGCAGCTTCTGCGCGGTGTGCTGCGTGGGCTTGGTCTTGAGTTCGCCGGCCGCGGCGATCCACGGCACGTAAGACAGGTGCACGAAGGCCGAGCTGTTGGGGCCCATGCGCAGGCTCATCTGGCGCACGGCTTCCAGGAAGGGCAGCGACTCGATGTCGCCCACCGTGCCGCCGATCTCGACGATGGCCACGTCGACCGCGTCGGCCGTGCCTTCGCCCGAGCCCTTGCGGATGAATTCCTGGATTTCGTTGGTGACGTGCGGAATGACCTGCACCGTCTTGCCGAGGTAGTCGCCGCGCCGTTCCTTCTCGAGCACCGACTGGTAGATCTTGCCGGTGGTGAAGTTGTTGGCCTTCTTCATGCGCGTTTCGATGAAACGCTCGTAGTGGCCCAGGTCGAGGTCGGTTTCGGCGCCGTCGTCGGTGACGAACACCTCGCCGTGCTGGAAGGGCGACATGGTGCCCGGATCGACGTTGATGTACGGGTCGAGCTTGATGAGGGTGACTTTGAGGCCGCGCGATTCAAGCAGCGCGGCGAGAGACGCAGAAGCAATGCCCTTGCCCAGGGAGGACACCACACCGCCGGTGACGAACACGTATTTGGTCATGACTCGGGCGAGCCGCGGGCTCGCACAGGTGGGAAATTCCGATTATAGGTGCGCCCCCCGGGCCGGCCATCCGCTGCCACAATGCGCCCCCATGAGCGATCTTGCGGCAAAACACATCGTGCTCGGCCTCACCGGTGGCGTGGCCTGTTACAAGGCGGCAGAGTTCTGCCGCGGCCTGGTCAAGGCCGGGGCCACCGTGCAGGTGGTCATGACGGAGGCGGCTGCGCAGTTCATCACGCCGGTGACGCTGCAGGCGCTGTCCGGGCGGCCGGTCTACACGTCGCAGTGGGACCCGCGCGAGGGCAACAACATGCCCCACATCAACCTCAGCCGCGAGGCCGATGCGATCGTGATCGCGCCGGCCAGCGCCGATTTCATGGCCAAGCTGCTGCACGGGCGCGCCGACGACCTGCTGTCGCTGATGTGCCTGGCCCGGCCGATCGACCGCGTGCCGCTGATCGTGGCGCCGGCCATGAACCGCGAAATGTTTGCCCACCCCGCCACCCAGCGCAACCTGGCGCAGTTGCGCGCCGACGGCACCGTGGTGCTGGGCGTGGGGTCGGGCGAGCAGGCCTGTGGCGAGACCGGCGATGGCCGCATGCTCGAGCCCGACGAACTCCTGTACGAGGTGGTGCGCCATTTCCAGCCGCAGGTGCTGGCCGGGCGCCGGGTGCTCATCACCGCCGGTCCCACCTACGAGGCGATCGACCCGGTGCGGGGCATCACCAACCGCAGCAGCGGCAAGATGGGCTTTGCCCTGGCGCGCGCGGCCCACGAAGCCGGCGCGCAGGTGACGCTGGTGGCCGGCCCGGTGGGCCTGCCCACGCCGCGGGGCGTGCAGCGCGTGGACGTGATGTCCGCGGTGCACATGCAGCGCGCCGTTCAGGCCGGTGCCGACGCGGCCGACGTGTTCATTGCCGCCGCCGCCGTGGCCGACTGGCGGCCCGCCAGCGCGGCCGACCAGAAGATCAAGAAGGACGGCAGCGGTGCAACCCCGGTGCTGGCGTTCGTGGAGAACCCCGACATCCTCGCCGGGGTGGCGGCCAGCGAGCGTGCCCGCCGCGGCGCGCTGTACTGCGTGGGTTTTGCGGCCGAAAGCCACGACCTGCTGGCACACGCCCAGGCCAAGCGCGCCCGCAAGGGGGTGCCACTGCTGGTGGGCAACATCGGCCCCGACACCTTCGGGCGCGACGACAACGCGCTGCTGCTGGTGGACGAACGCGGCACGAAGGAGCTGCCGCGCGCCGACAAGCTGTCGCTGGCGCGCGCCCTGGTGGCCGAGATCGCCGGGCGCCTGGCGCGCTGAGCGGCGCCCCGGGGCGCCAGGCACGGCGCTATCATTGATCCATCAGCATTCGCTTATTAAAAGCGGCTGCCCCGGCGGCACCGCGATGGAGACACCATGAACCCGCGCCAGCCCCCACCCCATCCCCGTACCTTGTCCCACCCGAATCGCCGCACCTGGTTGCGCGCCGGTGCCGGCCTGGCCCTGGGTGCCGCCAGCCTGGCCGCCGTGCCCGAGGTGCGCCTGTTTGCCCAGCAACTGCAGAATTTCATCGCCGGCCCGCCCATGCCCGACATCCCGGCGCAACAGCTGTCGCCCCGCGTGTGGATGGTCTACGCCAAGGACGGTTTCCCCACCCCCGAGAACCAGGGAATGATGGCCAACGTGGTGTTCGTGGTCACCCAGCGGGGTGTGGTCGTGCTCGACTCGGGGGGCTCGCTGCAGATCGGTCAGATGGCCATCCGCATGATCCGTCAGGTGAGCGACCGGCCGGTGGTGGCGGTGTTCAACAGCCACTACCACGGTGACCACTGGCTGGGCAACCACGCCTTTGCCGACGCGTTCCCCGGCGTGCCCATCCATTCGCTGGCGCACACCCGCGACCAGATCCTGGGCACCGAGGGCAACGCGTGGCGCAACCTCATGGAGCGCTGGACCAACCAGGCCACCATGGGCACGAAGATCGTGGCGCCGAACACCGTGGTGCAACCCGGCCAGGTCTTCGACTTCGGCGACACGCGAATCCGCCTGCACCACCACGGGGTGGCCCACACGCCGTCCGATCTGTGCATGGAGGTGGTCGAGGACCGCGTGACCTACGTGGGCGATGTGGCCATGGACAACCGCATCGCCAACATGGACGATGGTTCCTATGTGGGCACGTTCAAGACCTACGAGGCCCTGCTGAAGGACCCGGGCGAGCAGCTCTGGGTACCCGGCCACGGTGTGGCCAGCCGCGACCTGCTGCGCCGCTACGGCGATTTCATGCGGGGCATCTACGAGCCCTGCGTGAAGGCCGTCAAGGAAGGCCTGCCGGTGGACAAGGCCAAGGACCTCGTCTTGGCCGATCCGCGGGTGGCGCTGCGCGCGTCCAGCATGCAGGGCTTTGCCGGCAACATCGGCAAGTACACCAGCCTGGCGTACCTCGAGGCCGAAAAAGAGGCGTTCTGATCCGCCGGGGTCAGTCCCACCACGGCAGCAGCCGCTTCATGGCGGCCACCTCGCCGCAGTGGTCGGGCGCGTAGCCCGCCAGACCAGACAGCCGGGCCGCCCAGTCGGCGCTTCGCAGATGTGCCAGCAGCCGCTGCATGGCGGGCAGGTCCAGCGAGGTCTTCAGGCACACCAGCAGGTAGCGCTCTTCGGTGATGGGCACGAAGCCGAGCCCGGCGGCGCGGGCCGCGTATTCGGTGCCCAGCCCCACGTCGGCGTCGCCATTGGCCACCGCCAGCGCCACCGCCGCGTGCGACCGCTCCACCCGCTCGTAGCCGTCGATGTCGGCCGCCAGCAGTCCGTCGCGCGCCAGCAGCTCGTCGAGCAGCAGGCGGGTACCGGTGCCCTTGGCGCGGTTCACGAACCTGGCCTGCAGGCGGACCACATCGCGAAGGTCGCGCAGGCGCAGCGGGTTGTCCGGGACCACCATCAGGCCCTGCCAGCGCCGCGCGAACCCGATGATCTTGTGCAGTCCCGGCTTGAGCAGCGGGCGGTAGGTGCGTGCGGCCAGGCTGCCCGCCGCCGCGAACGGCTGGCTGTGAAAACCCGCCAGGCCGCAGCGGCCTTCATTGAGTGCGCGAATGGCGTCCACGCTGCCAGTGAAGTGGATGTCCAGGTGCAAACGGGCCGACGGTGCGCGCGCGGCGCAGAAGGCCATGAGTTCGCCCAGCGCATGGTCGTGGCTGGCGTACAGCGTCAAGACGTCGTCTGCGGAGGTGTTTTCGCCTTCGTCCAGCACCTGCGAGAACGCCCGTTCGAGCTCGGCCCTGAGGTTCTCCATCTGCGGCCCCAGGCGCGCCTGCGCCAGGCGCTCGGCCGCCAGCAGCCGTTCGCCGAACGGGGTGAGCCGCGCCGCCTGGCCCCGCTCCCAGACGATCAGGGGCTGGCCGAGCTGGGTTTCCCATTCCTTGAGCTGGCCCCAGACATGCCGGTATGAATAGCCCAGCTCGCGCGCCGCGCCCGAGATGGACCCGCTGCTGCGCACCGCGTGCAGCACGTCCATCATGGCGTTGCGCAGCAGCGCCGGGTGAGCCCCCGCTGCCGTGCGTTGGGTCACGAGTTGGTAGCCGAGCTCGATCTGGCGCATGGGCGGCAAGTGTGCATCAAGCGGCCCTATGCAATGAATTGCCTATGTACGCGGATTCATACCGTGGGAACACGTAGCCCCGCGATCGGCTCGGGTCGATAAGCTCTCGGCGCCATGAACACCTTTGCCGACAGCGTCACCACGGCGCTGGCGCTGATTCTTTCCGGCGATGCCGGACTCTGGTCCATCGTCCTGCGCTCGCTGGCCGTCAGCGTGACCGCGACCGCCATCGCCTACGTCTCGGGTCTGGTGCTGGGGTCGTGGCTGGCGGCGGTGCGCTTTCGCGGCCGGGGTGCGGTGCTCACGCTGCTGAACACCGCGCTGGCGGTGCCGGCGGTGGTGGTGGGGCTGGTGGTGTACCTGCTGCTGTCCCGCTCCGGGCCGTTCGGCTTTCTGGGCTGGCTGTTCAGTTTTCAGGCCATGGTCATTGCCCAGGCGGTGCTGGTGTTGCCACTGGTGACCGCGCTCGTGCGGCAGGTGGTGGAAGACGCCGAGCACGGCCACGGCGAGCAACTGCGCTCGATGGGGGCTGGCACGCTGACGCGCAGCCTGTTGCTGGCCTGGGACGAGCGCTACGCGCTGCTCACCATCTTCATCACCGCCTTCGGCCGGGCCATCTCCGAGGTGGGCGCCGTGATGATCGTGGGCGGCAACATCGAAGGGTTCACCCGCGTCATGACGACCGCCATCGCGCTGGAAACCAGCAAGGGCGACCTGCCGCTGGCTCTGGGGCTGGGCGTGGTGCTGCTGTCGGTGGTGCTGCTGCTCAACGCGCTGGTGTCGGTGGTGCGGCGCTGGCGCGAGCGCGAAGACGGTCTGGTGCCCGTGGGGGTGCCGGCATGACCGGCGTGCCGCCCAAAGGCGCTTCGGTGGTGCCTGCGGTTTGTTTCGAGCTGCGTGGAGCGCAGGTGCGCCTGGGTCCCGGATCAAGGCCACCCGCGCTCGACGGCGTGAATCTGCGCATCGTTGAAGGCGAACGCGTGGCCCTGATCGGCGCCAACGGCAGCGGCAAGAGCACGTTGTTGCGCACCCTGCACGACCTGCTTCCTCTCACGGCCGGCTCGCGCGCGCTGCCCGAGGCCCGGCGCGTGGCCATGCTGTTCCAGCGTCCCCACATGCTGCGCATGCGGGCCCGCCACAACGTGGCGCTGGGCCTGTGGCTCAAAGGCGTTCCCTGGCGCGAGGCCCGCGCACAGGCCATGGTGGCGCTGCAGCGCGTCGGCCTGGCCGATCTGGCCGACCGCAACGGCCGCGCGCTGTCCGGCGGTCAGCAGCAGCGGCTGGCGCTGGCGCGCGCCTGGGCCCTGCGGCCCGACATCTGGCTGCTTGATGAACCCACCGCCAGCCTCGACCCCCATGCCAAGCGCGAAGTGGAAGAACTCATTGCCGAATTCACCGCCACACCGGTGGCCGACCGACCCACCACGCTGGTGTTCGCCAGCCACAACCTGGGGCAGGTCAAGCGCCTGGCCAGCCGCGTCATCTACCTCGAGCAGGGGCGCGTGCTGGCCGATCTGCCCGTGAGCGATTTTTTCAATGCCGACCTGTTGCAGGCCCTGTGCCCGCACGCCCATCTGTTTGTTCAAGGAGAGTCCTGGTGAAAACGCTTCGTCCCCTCGTCACTTTTGCCGCCGGCCTGTTGATCGGGAGCGCGGCCCTGGCGCAAAGCATCGTGGTGGCTTCGACCACGTCCACCGAACAGTCCGGCCTGTTCGGCCACATCCTGCCGCAGTTCAAGCAGGCCACCGGCATCGACGTGAAGGTGGTGGCACTGGGCACGGGCCAGGCCATCGACATGGCCCGCCGTGGCGACGCCGACGTGCTGTTCGTGCACGACAAGGTCGCCGAAGAGAAGTTCGTGGCCGACGGTTTCTCGGCCAAGCGGCAAGAGGTCATGTACAACGACTTCGTGCTCATCGGCCCCAAGGCCGACCCGGCCAAGGTGGCGGGCAAGGACATCGTGGTGGCGATGAAGCAGGTGGCCACGGCCAATGCGCCCTTCATCTCGCGAGGCGACAAGAGTGGCACCCACGCGGCCGAGTTGCGCTACTGGAAGATGACCGACACCGACGCCAACAAGGGAAGCGGCTACAAGGAATGCGGCTGCGGCATGGGCCCGGCGCTCAACATCGCCGCCAGCAGCGGCGCTTACGTGCTGGCCGACCGTGGCACCTGGCTCAACTTCAAGAACCGCGCCGACCTCGCGGTGCTCGTTGAGGGCGACCAGCGCCTGTTCAACCAGTACGGCGTCATGCTGGTGAGCGCCGCCAAGCACCCCCAGGTCAAGACCGCCGACGGCCAGAAGTTTGTCGACTGGGTCACCGGCGCGGCCGGTCAGGCCGCCATCGCCGGCTACAAGATCGGCGGCGAGCAGCTGTTCTTCCCGAACGCCGCAAAATGAGCGCGCGCCGCCGAGCCGTCGCCGGGCTGGGACTGCTGTCGCTGACCATGGTGTTGCAAGCCTGCATGTCGCCGGCACAAACCCCGGTCAGCGCGGAGCCGATTCCCGTGGTGGCGGCCGGCAGCCTGCGCGAGGTGCTGACCGAGATCGCGCGCGATCACGAAGCCCGCACCGGGCAACGCCTGGCCCTGTCGTTTGCCGCGTCGGGCCTGCTGCGCGAGCGCATCGAGAAAGGCGACCCCGCCCAGGTGTTCGCGTCGGCCGACATGGGACATCCCCAGCGGCTGGCCGGCGCCGGTGGATGGAGCGCACCGCGTGTGTTTGCGCGCAACCAGCTGTGCGCGCTGACCCAGCCGGGCATCAACGCGTCGCCCGAACGCCTGCTGGACGTGCTGCTCGACCCGGCGGTTCGCGTGGGCACCAGCACCCCCAGGGCCGACCCGTCGGGCGACTATGCCTGGGCGTTGTTCCGCAAGGCGGACGGCCTGCGACCTGGTGCGTTCGCCACCCTGGACCGCAAGGCCCTGCAGCTGACCGGTGGCCCTGATTCGCCCAAGGCGCCCCCCGGCCGCGGCACCTACGCCTGGGTCATGGACGAAGGCCGGGCCGATGTGTTCCTGACCTACTGCACCAACGCCGTGGCGTCGCAGCGCGAGGTTCCCCGGCTGAAGATCGTGCAGGTGCCCACGTCGCTTCAGGTGGGGGCCGATTACGGTCTGACGGTGAAGCGCGGCGCGCACCCGGCGGCCCAGGCGTTTGCCGACGCCCTGCTGGCGCCCCCGGCGCAAGCGGTGTTTGCCCGCCATGGCTTTGGCGCTCCCTGACCCGACGCGGCGGGCGCTGCTGCTCGGCGCGGCAGCCGGTCTGTGGCCGGCGGCGCGCGCCCAGAGCCCGGCGCGCGAGGTGACCGACAGTGCGGGTCGGCGCGTGCTCGTGCCGGCGCGGGTGCAGCGCGTGTTTCCCGCTGGCCCGCCCGCGGCCATCTGGTTGTACACCCTGGCCCCTGAAGCCTTGCTCGGCTGGCCACGCGCCAACCGTCCTGAAGAGATCGAGTTCCTGTTGCCAGGCATCGGCACCCGACCCGAGATCGGGCGTCTCACCGGGCGTGGCAACACCGCCAACCTCGAGACCGTGCTGTCGCTCAGGCCCGACCTCATCGTGGACACCGGTTCGGTGCGCAGCACCTTTGTCGAACTCGCCGACCGCGTGCATTCGCAGACCGGCATTCCCTACGCGCTGATCGACGGGGCGCTGGAGGCGGTGCCCCAGGGCTACCGCCTGCTGGGCGAACTGATGGGCGTGCGCGAGCGCGCCGAGGCCTTGGCGCGATACGCCGAGAACACGCTGCGCACGGTGCGTGAGCGGGTGGCGGCTGTGCCGCGCGCGCAGCGGCCTCGGGTGTACTACGCGCGTGGACCGCTCGGGCTCGAGACCGGGCTCGACGGCTCGATCAACGTCGAGATGTTCGAGTCGATGGGGATCGATCTGGTGTCCACCCGCATGCCGGGTGGTCTGGCGCGGGTGCCCTTCGAGCAGGTGCTGGCCTGGGACCCCGAGGTCATCATCACCATCGACCAGACCTTCGCGCAGACGGTGGGCCAGAGCCCGTTGTGGCGTGGCGTGAGCGCGGTGAAGAACGGCCGCGTGCACCTGAGCCCCAAGCTGCCGTTCGGCTGGGTCGACTTTCCGCCGAGCGTGAACCGGCTGCCCGGTCTGTGGTGGATCGGCAGCAAGGTGTTGCCCGCGCAGTTTTCAGACGATCTGGCGACCATGGCGCGCGACTTTTACCGGCGCTTCTACCAGGTGGACCTGACGCCGGCTCAGGTGCAGCGCGTGCTCGCGGGGCGCGATTGAAACCCGTCACGGGTGGCGGCTGGTGGGCCCTCGCGGTGCTGCTGGCGGGTGTTCTGCTGGCGTTCACCGTGGGCCGCACGCCGGTGGCGCTGGCCGACCTTTGGGCCGTGCTGGTGGGGGGTGGCAGCGATGCCCTGCAGACGGTGGTGTGGCAGATCCGGGCCCCGCGCATTGCGGCGGCGGTGGCGGTCGGTGCGGCGCTGGCCGTGGCGGGCGCGGCGTTTCAGGGCCTGTTCCGAAACCCGCTGGTGTCGCCCGACATCCTGGGCGCATCCGCAGGTGCCGCGCTGGGGGCGCTGCTCGGCATCTTTTTTTCCTTGGGTGTGGCGGGCATTCAACTGGCGGCGTTTGCCGGCGGGCTGGCGGCCGTCGCGCTGGTGTATGCCACCGGCTCCGCGGTTCGGCATGGTGATCCTGTGCTGGTGCTGCTGCTCGCCGGGATCGTCATCGGCTCGCTGCTCGGGGCGGGCATCGGCCTGGTGAAGACGCTGGCCGATCCCTACAACCAGCTGCCGGCCATGACCTTCTGGTTGCTGGGCAGCCTGTCGGCCGCCCATGTCGACGACCTGCCCGCCTTGCTGCTGCCGGTGGGCCTGGGCATGGCGGTGCTGCTGGCGCTGCGCTGGCGGCTTGACGTGATGTCGATGCCCGAAGAAGAGGCGAGGGCGCTGGGTGCGCGGACCACGCTGCTGCGCGCGCTCATCGTGCTGGCCGCCACCCTGGTCACGGCCGCCAGCGTGGCGGCGGCGGGGATCGTGGGCTGGGTGGGGCTGGTGGTGCCGCACCTGGCGCGTTTTCTGGTCGGTCCTTCGTTCGTGCGGCTGCTGCCGGTGGCCGCGCTGCTGGGTGGTGGCTTTCTGCTGTTCATCGACACGCTGGCGCGGTCGGTGGCGCCGGTCGAGATCCCGCTCGGCATCCTCACCGCGCTGGTGGGGTCGCCCTTCTTCATCGCGCTGCTGGGCCGTGCCCGCAAGGGGTGGGGATGACCGCACTGATCGAGGCGCACGACCTGCGTGTGGGCTATCCAGGGCGCGTGGTGGGCGAGGGCCTGTCGGTGGCGCTGGGCGCGGGCGAGGTGCTGGCCCTGCTGGGCCCCAATGGCGGCGGCAAGACCACGCTGCTCAAGACCTTGCTGGGCCTGTTGCGTCCGCTGGCCGGTCGCGTGTGGCTCGATGGCCGTCCGTTGAATGAATGGCCGCTGCCGGAGCGCGCGCGCCGGGTGGCCTACGTGCCCCAGGGACAGGCCGGCACCTTCGGCTACAGCGCCCGCCAGATGGTGCTGATGGGCCGCACCGCGCACCTCGGGCTGCTGGCGCGCCCGATGTCACAGGACGAAGACATCGCCGCGTCGGTGCTGGACAGACTGGGCATTGCGCACCTGGCCGAGCGCTCGGTTCACGACATGAGTGGTGGCGAGCGCCAGCTGGTGTTGATTGCCCGGGCGCTGGCTCAGCAGCCCCGCGCGATCCTGCTCGACGAGCCTACGGCCAGCCTCGATTTCGGCAACCAGGGCATGGTGATTGCGGCCATCCGTGGACTGGCCGATCAGGGGCTGGCGGTGATGTTCACCACCCACGACCCCAACCAGGCCTTGCGCTGTGCCGACCGCGCGACGCTGATCCGTGGCGGCCGCGTGCTGGCCGCCGGCCCGGCGGCCGAGGTCATCGATGAAGCCCGGCTGGTGGCCCTGTATGGCGCACCGGTCTGGCAGGTGGCGTCACCGCGGGGTGCGGTCTTCCTGCCGGGTTCCGCCGCCTGATTCGAGCGCCTGCACCGCCTGGTGGTGCGTGAGGAACACCCGGCCGCTGAGGTGTTGCATGAAGTCGCTGCGCTCCAGCCGGTCCATCACCGGGCCTTTGATTTCCGACAGGTGCAGCGCGATGCCGGCGTCCCGCAGGCGCTGGTTCACTGCTTCCAGGCTGTCCAGGGCACTGGCGTCGATGTCGTTGATGGCCGAGCCCAGCAGCACCACGTGGCGCAGGGCAGGGCGTCCGGCCACCTCGGCGTTGATGCGGTCTTCGAGCGCACGGGCGTTGGCGAAGTACAGGCTTTCGTCCATGCGCAGGGCCAGCACCTGCGGCTGTGTGATCACGGCGTGGCGCTGCACGTTGCGGTAGTGCTCGGTGCCGGGCACCTGGCCGACCTCGGCGATGTGTGGCTGGCTGGTGCGCCAGAGGTGCAGCACCAGCGACAGGCCCACGCCGGCCACCAGCCCGGCTTCGACACCCACGCCGAGCGTGACCAGCAGCGTGGCCAGCACCGCCGCGAAATCGGCCTTGGAGAAGGCCCACGTCTTCTTCAGGATGCCGAAGTCCACCAGCGACAGCACCGCCACCACGATGGTGGCGGCCAGCGTGGCCTGCGGCAGGTAAAACAGCGCCGGTGTGAGGAACAGCGACGCCAGCAGGATGCCGCCGGCGGTGAACACGCCCGCCGCCGGCGTTTGTGCCCCGGCATCGAAGTTCACGACCGAGCGCGCGAAGCCACCGGTGACGGGGAACCCGCCGGTGAACGAGGCCGCGAGGTTGCTGCCGCCCAGTGCGACGAGCTCCTGGTCCGGCTCGATCCGCTGGCGGCGGCGGGCGGCCAGGGTCTGGCCCACCGACACCGATTCGACAAAACCGACCACGCTGATCAACAGCGCCGGCACCAGCAGGGTTTGCCAAAGGCCGGGGTCCCACAGGGGTTGCGTCAGCGGCGGCAGCCCCTGGGGCACCGCGCCCACCAGCTTGACGCCCGCCGCCTGCCAGTTCAACGCCCACGCCAGCGCGGTGGTGGCCACGATGGCCGCCACCGGCCCTGCCTTGGCGGTCATGTCGGCCGCGCGCGGCGAAAGCCCCACGCGCACCAGCAGCGGTTTCAGGCCGCGCCGCACCCAGAACAGGAACGCCAGGCTGGCGGCGCCGACGGCCAGGGTGAGCGCGTGCACCTCGCCGAGTTGTGTGGCGATCGAGGGCAGCAGTTCGATCAGGTTGTGGCCCTCGGCCTTCACGCCCAGCAGGGTCTTGAGCTGGCTCGCCGCGATCAGCAGGCCCGACGCCGTGATGAAGCCCGAGATGACCGGGTGGCTCAGGAAGTTGGCGAGAAAGCCCAGGCGCAGCAATCCCATGGCCAGCAGGATGCCGCCCGACAGGAAGGCCAGCGTGACCGCGATGGCGATGTAATGCGCGCTGCCCGCGGTCGCCAGTTCGCCGATCGCGGCAGCGGTCATGAGCGAGACCACCGCCACCGGCCCCACCGCCAACACCCGGCTGGTGCCCAGCAGGGCGTAGACCACCAAAGGCGCCACGCTGGCGTACAGGCCGACCTCGGGCGGCAGGCCGGCCAGCAGCGCATACGCCAGGCTCTGCGGAATCAGCATGAGCGTGACGATGGCGGCGGCCAGCGCGTCACTGGCCAGGGTGTCCCGGTCGTATCGGCGCGCCCAGCCGAGCACGGGCAGGCCGGGCAGCCAGCGGCGCGGGCGCATCGGGGTGGGCGGGGGCGTCATCGGCTCAGCGTCGATGGACCGGCGGTGGCAGACGGCTCAGGTCGTACCCGGCCTGGGCGGCGGTGTTCAGCAGGTCCTGCCAGGGTTGCCGGTCGGCGTTGGCGTAGGCCCACAGCGTGGTGCACCGCATGCCGGACCGGCAGTAGGCCAGCACCGGACCTTCCGCCTGCGCCAGCAGTTCGCCAAAGGCCTTGCCCTGCTCGGGCGTGACCTGGCCGGTGATCACGGGCTGGTGGTGAAAGCGCAGCCCGAGCGCACGGGCGGCTTGTGCCAGGGTGTCGTGGTCGGGTTGGCCGGGTTGCTCACTGTCGGGGCGGTTGCAGATGACGGTGGTGAAACCCAGTGCGGCAATGGCGGGCAGGTCGGCGGGGCCGATCTGGGCGGTCACCGACAGCTCGGGGGAGAGGCGTTTGAGGTCCACGGTCGGCTCCGTTCAGGCTTTGCTGGTGCGGACCGAGGCGCGCTCCATCGCCTCGAACACCGCCATGCCCGCAAGCATGGCGATCACGAAGACCAGGCCCTTGACTTCGCCACCGGCCATCGACACCAGGCCCGGACCGGGGCAGAAACCCGCAATGCCCCAACCCACGCCGAAGGTGAGGCTGCCGACCACCAGGCGACGGTCGATCTCGGTGGCCTTGGGCAGGTGCATGGCGCCGCCCAGGAACGAACGCGTGCGCTGCTTGGCCAGGGCGTAGGCAAAGAAGCCCACCGCGATGGCGCCGCCCATGACGAAGGCCAGCGAAGGATCCCAGTTGCCGAACAGGTCGAGGAAGCCCAGCACCTTGCCGGGGTCGGTCATGCCCGACAGCAGCAGGCCGAGGCCGAACAGCAGGCCGACGATGAAGGCAGACAGGCGTTGAATGTGTTGCTGCATGGCGGAGTCCTCAGAACAGGTGGCGGATGGCGAACACGGTGGCAAAGCCCGCGCCCATGAAGGCCAGCGTGGCGACCAGCGAGCGCGGCGACAGGCGCGAGAGACCGCAAACCCCGTGACCGCTGGTGCAGCCCGAGCCGTACCGGGTGCCGATGCCCACCAGCAGACCGGCGAGCACCACGAGGCCGAAGCCGGCATCGATGCGGGGTGCGGTGATGAAGCCCTCTGGTGCCACCAGTCCGTACACCAGCGGCGACACGAACAGCCCGGCCAGCAGCGCCACGCGCCAGCCGATGTCGCCGGCCACCGGCCTGAGCAGGCCGCCGAGGATGCCGCTGATGCCCAGCACGCGGCCATTGAGGAGGACGAAGAGCGCCGAGGCAATGCCCAGCAGAACCCCGCCAGCCAGAGAGGCCCAGGGCGTGAAGTTGGCGAAATCGATGGTCATGGTCGGGGCTCCTTCAGCGGCCACAGAACTGTTGATAAAGCGTGCGGATGACCGCCTTGGCCTGGGGGCTGGCGATCTGGTAGTAAACGTGCTTTCCCTCGCGGCGCGTGTTCACCAGCGATTCCTCGCGCAGCACGGTGAGTTGCTGCGACAGCGTGGGCTGCACGATGCCCAGTGCGGCCTCGAGCTCGCCAACGTTGTGCTCGCCCTCAAGCAGTTGGCACAACAGCAGCAGCCGGTCCGGGTTGGACAGCACCTTCATGAGGCGGCAGGCTTCCTGAGCGGTGGCCTGCATGTCTTCGAGTCGGGGCTTGACGCTCGGCATGGCGATGGATCGATGGGTGGTTGCGATGGACGTCACTATATTGACAAATAGATTGTCTGTCAATATATTAACGTCCACTTATTCAAAAGGAGCGATCCATGTCCACCGCACTCTCGCGCCCCCAGGTCCATGGCATCTTCGACCCCGCCACGTGGACGGTCACCTATGTCGTGCACAACGGCCCCGGAACGCCGGCCGCCATCGTCGATTCGGTCCTCGACTACGACCCCAAGTCGGGCCGCACGCGCACCGATTCGGCCGCCAAAGTGATCGACTTCGTGCGCGCCCACGGGCTGAAGGTCGAGTGGATTCTGGAGACCCATGCCCACGCCGATCACCTGTCGGCGGCCCCCTGGCTCAAGAAGCAACTGGGTGGTCGCATCGGCATCGGCGGGCGCATCACCCAGGTGCAGAAGGTGTTCAAGGCCATCTTCAACCTCGAGCCCGAATTCCGCCTCGATGGCTCGCAGTTCGACCACCTGTTCCAGGACGGCGAGACCGTCCGGGTCGGTGATCTCGAGCTCGAGGTGATGTTCGTGCCGGGGCACACGCCCGCCTGTGCCGCCTACCGCATCGGCGATGCCGTGTTCGTGGGCGACACCCTGTTCATGCCCGACGTCGGCACGGCGCGCTGCGACTTTCCGGGCGGCGATGCGAAGACGCTCTACGCGTCGGTCCGGAAGATCCTGGCGTTGCCGGGCGAGACGCGCCTGTTCATGTGCCACGACTACCCGCCGGATGGCCGCGAGGTGCGCTTCGAGAGCACGGTGGCCGAGCAGCGGGCCGGCAACATCCATGTGCACGACGGCATCGACGAGGCGCAGTTCGTGGCCATGCGCACCCGGCGCGACGCCACCCTGGACATGCCGGTGCTGATCCTGCCGTCGGTGCAGGTCAACATCCGCGCGGGCGAAATGCCGCCACCCGAACCCAACGGCATGACCTACCTGAAGATTCCGGTCAACGCCCTCTGAGATCAGGCCGTGGCGGGCACCAGCGATGAATGGTGTTCGACCACCTGCCAGGACCGATCGGCGAGCCGCAGCACGAACGTGAAGCGGGCCGGCGCCACCGAGTGTGGCCCGAGGTGCAGGTCGTACCGGCCGCTGTGAACGGCCAGCGCGCCGAATTCGCGCAGGTGGTCGCTGATCAATTGCATGCGGGGTACCGGCGTGCGAGCCAGCACCCGTGCGAAGTAGCCGTGCACGCCCTCGGGGGTGTCGATCCGGCCGGCGGCGGTGGTGGCCCACAGCACCGCATCGGGCGCGTAGAGCGCGGCCACGCGCTGGCTGTCGCCGGCGTTGAAGGCCTCGATCCAATGGGTCAATGCGGCGCCAGGCGGGCCGGGCGGGGTCATGGTTTGCTCCGGTAGCATCGGGCCGCCATGATCGCTCGTTCAACTTCGCCCGGCACGCTGGTGGACATCTTCCTGGTCTTCCTCAGGCTGGGGCTCACCTCGTTCGGCGGGCCGGTGGCCCACTTGGGGTACTTCCGCACCGAATTCGTCGACCGCCGCCACTGGTTCGACGAACGCGACTACGCCGATCTGGTGGCCCTGTGCCAGTTCCTGCCCGGCCCGGCCAGCAGCCAGGTCGGCATCGCGATCGGCCTGTCGCGGGGTGGCTGGCTCGGGTCATTGGCGGCGTGGGCCGGTTTCACCTTGCCCTCAGCGGTGTTGCTGGTGGTGTTTGCCCTCGGCCTGTCGCACTGGCCGGCGGCCAGCGACAGCGGCTGGCTGCATGGCCTGAAGGTGGCCGCGGTGGCGGTGGTGGCCCAGGCGGTGTGGGCCATGGGCCGAAACCTGTGTCCCGACCGGCCGCGCGCCGGCATCGCCATCGTCGCCGCCGTCCTGATGTGGCTGCTGCCGTTGCCCTTCATGCAGCTGGGCGTGATTGCGCTCGGCGCGGTGGTGGGTGCCACGTTGCTGCGCCTGCCGGCACAGGGTGCGCTCGACATGCCGACCTTCGGTGTCTCGAGGCGCGCCGGCGCATTGGCACTGACCGCCTTCGTGGCCGGCCTGGCCTTGTTGCCGGTGCTGGCCACGGGGCTCGATTCGCCGGTGCTGGGCACCATCGACGCGTTCTACCGCGCGGGATCGCTGGTGTTTGGTGGCGGGCACGTGGTGCTGCCACTGCTGCAGGCCGAGGTGGTGCCGGGTGGAGCGGTCGATCAGGCCACGTTCCTGGCGGGCTACGGCGCGGCGCAGGCGGTGCCCGGTCCCCTGTTCACGTTCGCGGCGTTTCTGGGGGCCGCGCTCGACCCCGCGGTGGCCGGCGTGACCGGCTGGCTGGGTGCGTGGGTGTGCCTGCTGGCCATCTTTCTGCCTGCGTGGTTGCTGGTGGTGGGGGCACTGCCGTTCTGGGACGCGTTGCGTCAGCGGCCCGGGGTGCAGTCCACGCTGGCCGGCATCAACGCGGCGGTGGTGGGCATTCTGGTGGCCGCGCTGTACGACCCGGTGTGGACCAGCGCCATCGAAGGCCCGCGGGACGTGGCGCTCGGGCTCGCCTGTTTCGGCTTGCTGGTGGTGGCCCGCGTGTCGCCGCTGTGGGTGGTGGTGTTCGCGGCTGCAGGCGGTGCGGCACTGGCGGTCTGAGCGCCATTCGGTGCCACTCAGCGCAGCACGGCCACGCCCTTGACGAGGGCGAACACGCGCGTGCCGACGGTCAGGCCCAGCCGGCGCACCGATCCCTGCGTGAGGCGCGCCAGCAAACGCGTCGATTCGCCCGCACTCACCGAGACCAGCACCTCGCCCGGGCGGTCCTCGGTCAGGCCGGTCACGGTGGCGGGCAGCACGTTGTTCACGCTGATCCGGGCGGGTTCGTCCAGGGCCAGGCTCACGTCGCGCGCCTGGATGCGCACACGCAGCAAGCGTCCCGGCGTCGCGTGCTCCCGGTTCAGCCCCGACACGCGCAACACGCCTCCCCCGAAGTCGATCAGCGCCAACCCGTCGTCGGCGATGCCCGCCACCCGGCCCGTCACCAGTGCGCTGGCGGCGTCGTCGCGGGCCAGCGGCAGGTCGGTGCGGGTCACCAGGTCGGCAATCGGCCCCTGCGCCACGGCGCTGCCCTGATCGAGCACCACCAGGTGGTCTGCCAGGCGAAGGGCTTCGTCGATCGCGTGGGTGACATAGACGATCGGCAGGTCGAGTTGTTCGTGCAATTGCTCCAGCCACGGAAGGACCTCGGCCTTTCTCGCTTGATCGAGCGAGGCCAGGGGTTCGTCCATCAGCAGCACGCGGGGGCTTGTGGCGAGGGCGCGGGCAATGGCCACGCGCTGGCGTTCCCCGCCCGACAGGTCGGCGGGTCGCCGGTCCAGCAGGTGGGCAATGCCGAGCAGCGGCAGCCCGTGGTCCCAGTGGTGGCGGCGCTGTGCGGCGGGCGTGCGGCGCCAGCCGTAGCGCAGGTTGTCGCGCACGCTCAGGTGGTCGAACAGGCTGGCCTCCTGGAACACGCAGCCCAGCGGGCGCAGGTGTGTCGGCAGGTGCCGGCCGGTGGCGCTGTCGAGCCACACCTCGTCGCCCACCGCCACCCGGCCCCAGGCTGAGCGCTCCAGCCCGGCCAGCACACGCAGGCAGGTGGTCTTGCCCGAGCCCGAGGGCCCGAGCAGCGCGGTGATGCCTTGCCCCGGCAGACTCAGGTCGACATCGAGCGTGAACCCCGGGCGGACCACACGCGCACAGAGGGTGATGGCGCGCGCGTTCACGCGGCACCCCGGCGGCGGTTGACCCACTGCAGCGCCAGCAGCACTGCGAAGGCGAACACCAGCATCACCGCCGCCAGCCGGTGCGCGTCGGCGTATTCGAGGGCTTCCACGTGGTCGTAGATCTGCACCGACACCACCCGGGTGACACCCGGGATGTTTCCGCCCACCATCAGCACCACGCCGAACTCACCCACCGTGTGGGCAAAGCTCATCACCGTGCCGGTGATGAGACCGGGTTTGCACAGGGGCAGCACCACCGTGAAGAACCGGTCGACCGGCGAAGCCCGCAACGTGGCCGCCACCTCGATCGGCCGCTCACCCAGCTGCTGCATGGCCGTGAGCACCGGTTGCACCATGAAGGGCAGTGAATAGAACACCGACGCAATCACCAGCCCGCTGAAACTGAAGGTCAGCAGCCCCAGCCCGAGCGACTGGGTCCATTGGCCCACCGGACCGTCCGGGCCCATCGCCACCAGCAGGTAAAAACCCAGCACCGACGGCGGCAGCACGAAGGGCAGGGTGACCAGTGCCCCGACCGGGTGCCGCCACCACGACCGCGTGCGCGCCAGCCACCAGGCCAGCGGAACGCCGAGCACCAGCAGCAGCAGCGTGGTCAGGCCCGCCACGCGCAAGGTCAGCGCAATCGCCTGCCAGTCGGAGGGGGTGAGCATCGGGCGCAGGTTTGCTTGGGTGGACCGCTCAACGATCGTAGCCGTACGACCGGATCAGGTCCTGAATGCCTTCACTGCGCAGCAGATCGAGCAGAGCGCGGGCGGCCGGGTTGTCGGCGCCGCGCTTGAGCAGCACCGCGTCTTGCCGAATCGGGGTGTACAGCGCTTGCGGCACCACCCACATCGACCCGCCTTTCAACCGCCCGCCTTCAAGCACCTGCGACAGGGCCACGAACCCGATCTCGGCGTTGCCGGTGAACACGAAGTTGTGGGCCTGGCCGATGCTTTCGCCCTGCACGAGCCGCGGTGTGATCGAGGCGGTGAGGCCCAACCGGTCGATGGCTTCGACGGCCGCCGCGCCGTAGGGAGCGGTCTTGGGGTTGGCAATGGCCAGCTTGCGAAAACCTGCACCGCGCAGCACGTTGCCCTGTGCGTCCACCGCATCGGGCCGCGCCGACCACAGCACCAGCTTGCCGGTGGCGTAGGTGAACCGGCTGCCGGGCACGGCCAGACCGTCGGCCTCCAGCTGCTCGGGCACCTTCTGGTCGGCCGAGAGCATCACGTCGAACGGCGCGCCGTTGCGGATCTGTGCGTAGAGCCGGCCCGTGGAGCCGACCGACACCTCCAGCGTGTGGCCGGTGCTTTTGCGCAGCACCTCGGCCACGGCGCGCATGGGCTCGGCAAAGTTGGCGGCCACGGCCACGGTGGCCTGCGCCGCCTGCGCCGTGGCGCCCGCGAACAGCAGCGCACAGGCCATGCCGATGACCGTGGCGTGGATGAACGTTCTTGCGAACAGGGTGGTGCCTGGGTTCAAATCGCTATTCCTTTGTGGAATAGCGAACAGCATACCGCACATGCCACCCCGAAAGCCTCTGAAGACCTCCAGCCTCGCGGGGCTGCCCCAGGCCTTGCGCGACTCCGGCGCCGATCGGCGTCTGGACGTCCTGCGCCGCATCGCGGCCGGCGATTCGATCTCGCAGGCCGCGCGCGAGGTGGGGATCAGCTACAAGGCGGCTTGGCAGGCCATTGAAACCTTGACGCAGGCCGCAGGCCAGCCCCTGGTGGACCGAACCGTGGGCGGTGCAGGGGGTGGCGGCGCGGCGGTCACCGAAGGGGGCAGGCGTCTGCTGCTGCTGGCCGACGAGCTGGCCAGCGCCCGCGAGGCGGTGCTGTCGCGGCACGCGGGTGGCGCCATGCTCGCCGCAGGCCTTGAACTGCGCACCAGCATGCGCAACCAACTCTCGTGCAGGGTGGTGGCGTTGCGCCCCACGGCGCCCGACGATCCCACCGTGTGGGTGCAATGCGAAACGCGCGGCGGCTTGCGCCTGAGCGCCAGCGTCACACGGGAAAGCGCCGACCTGATGGGCCTGGCGCCGGGGCGCGGGGTCTGGTTGTTGTGCAAGGCCACCGCGGTGTCGGTCGGTGATGCGCACCGGGCACTGCGTCCCGCGGTGATCGCAGACATGGCGCGCGTCAACGGCACGGTCGAGCGGATGGCGCCAGGGAAGTTGCGCGACGAGGTGGTGCTCTTGCTGCCGGGCGGTGACCAGTGGGTCGGGTTCGCACCCCACCCCTTCACCCTGTCGGCGGGCGCCAGGGCGGGGGCGTGCGTGGCGGCGTCCGCGCTGGTGGTGGCCATCGGTTGAGCGGGACGCGCTCCCTGTGCGTCAGTGGCAGCGAACCAGGGCGTTGCCACCCGGCGCCTTCACGGCGGGCAATCGCTCCAGCACCTCGGCTGGCGGTCCGGTGTCTTTCGATCCGGATTCCGCACCTGCGCGCAGGCGAACCACCTCACCGGGTTTCAGTGCCATCGCTTCCGGTGCGCGCGCAACCCAGGTCGGGACATACCAGTCTCCGCCGTCCATCACCTTGAGCTGGCACCCCAGGCGGACCACCCGCCCGGCCGCAAAGTCCTCATCGCGCAGCGCTGCCTGGCGCTGAAGGGCGGCCTGGGCGAAATCGAGATTCCACGCCGGCATGGGCCCGACAACTTTCACACGCCACTGGCCGTCGGGCTGCCCGGCGGGTTGGCACAAGGTCGGTGTTTCAGAGGAGCCGGCGGGTGAAGTGGCACCCTCGGCGGGCCCGGCGTAAGTGCCGTGCAAACGGGTTGCGCGGGCGATCGGCGTGTCGGGCCATGGCCCGCGCGCCCCGCGGATGTGGATGAAAGCGCCGCGCGGCGGGCGCGCATCGGCGGGCACCAGGGTCGTCAGGGTGAACCAGCGGTGGCCCTGCGGCGCGGTGGCGTCCGGCACGGCGCATTCGGTCCGGATCAGCCGTCCGTCCTCCAGGTCCTTGCGTGTGACGCCCGCCCGGATCGCCGCGAACAGGTCCGGGTATCCGTCGCGCACGGCGTTGCGGTTGGTGAACACCTCCATCACCTGCGCCTGTGTTTCCGTGCCCGCGCGGGGCGCCGTTTCGCAGCCGCTCAGCGCCATGGCCAGCAACGCGATCACCGGGGCCATCAGCCGGAGGCGTTTGTCGGATGGGGTCGGTTTCATGGTTCAACGATTCGTCCAGCGGTGGCGTGCCAGGTGAGGTTCCAGCCGGGTGGCGACCGCAACGGGATCCTCCATCATCGGCAAATGGCCGATCTGGTCCAGCACCTGGATGTCCGCGCCAGGGGTTTTCCAACGCAGCCGGCGCACGCCCGAGACGTGGAAAACCCGGTCCTGCCGGCCCCACAGCACGAGCAGCGGGGCAGCAACGCGCGCGATGCAGGTGTCCAGCAGGTGGCGGTCGACGAGATGCTCCTGCCAGACACGAAGGTTGGACGCCGCCAGGCGAACGGCGTCGTCCTGTGCGGCCCGACGCACCGGCCACGGCAACCAGGGCTGGTTCACGAACAACCGCTTGAGCAGGGTGTCGAATTCCTCGGCGTTGCGGGCCATCAACGGGGTCTGGCCGGCATCGATCAGGCGGTCGGTTTCGCTGGGCACCGGGGATTTCAGCCCATGCGGCGCCCCGATGAAGGCGAGCGATGCCACACGCTCCGGATGCATCAGCGCGAGCAACGCCCCCAGCGTGCCACCCATCGAGTTGCCCGCCACATGCGCCCGCTGAAGGCCGACCGCGTCCATGAAGGCGACCAGCCGCTCCACCTGCTCCGCGTAGCCGTACCGGTGCCCATCGTGGCGGCTGCTCTCGCCAAAACCGGGCAGATCGGGCAGCACCAGGCGGTGCCGTTTGCGCAGATGCCGCGCCAGATCGACCCAGTGGTCCTTTTCGGCAAAGATGCCGTGCAGCAGCAGCACCGGTTCACCCCGGCCGCCGTCGAGATAATGCAGGTCGTGGCCGGCCACGGACACGCGGTGTGCGGTCAGTCCGGCGAGCCGGCGGTTGAGCCGCACCAGGGGGGCTTTCAGGCCAAGGGCGAGCCGGCTGAGGGCGGACTGGAACGGGGTGGCCGAAGGGTTCGGGCCGGGCGCCCAGCGAGGGGCGGTGCGGGTCGACACGGTGTGCTCCTGTGAGGTGTCATGAACAAGCCGTCACGGTACGCACCGCGGTGCAAAAAGTCTTGGAGGTTTGGGCTGTGTTGAAGGGCAACGCGCTGACGTTGGGCGCGGACAAGGCGGTTTACCTGGGCGAGTTGCCGGCCACCGGCTGGCACCGCCATGCCGCGCCCGTGCTGCTGCTCGGCCTGTCGGGGCGGTTCCGGCTGCGGCTGCCCGACGGCCGTGCCGAGCACTGCCACAGCGCGCTGATCGACGCCGGCGTGGAGCATGTGTTCGACCCGAACGGCGAGCGCGTGGCCATCATGTACCTTGAACCGGATGCACCCGAGGTGCAGCGGTTGAGGCCCGTGTTCGGTCTGCAAGGGCCGGTGATCGGCGATCCGCTGCGGGGTGTGGTGAGCCAGTGGCACACCGAGCAACGGCTGGAGACGTTCGACCTGCCGGCGCTGCTGGGTCCGCACTGGAGCCGCGAGCCCCGCTGGGTGGACGACCGCGTGCGGCGAAGCCTTCAGCGGCTGCGCGAGGTCGACGGTGAGGCCATGCCCGACCGCGAGGCCCTCGCCCGGGCGGTGCACCTGTCGCCCTCGCGCTTCAACCACCTGTTCAGCGCCGAGGCGGGCGTGAGCTTTCGCAGCTACCGGGTGTGGACGCAGGTGCGCCGGGCGCTGGCGGCCTACCGGCCCGACGGCAACCTGACCGACGCCGCGCTCGATGCCGCGTTCTCCGATTCGGCGCATTTCAGCCGCATGTTCCGCAGCACCTTCGGCATGACCCCTTCGAGCGTGCTCAGGCCGCTCAGGCAGGTCACCGTGCTGCGCTGAACCCGGTCCTGCCTAGCGGCGCCGCGCCCCCAGCTTGCGGTAAATCGTCGCTCGGCTGATGCCCAGCGAGCGCGCCGCTTCCATCACGTTGCCCCGCGCATCGTCGACCGCCTTGCGGATCATGGCCGTCTCGAGGTCTTTCAGCGGCAGGCCTTGCGGTGACGGCGCACTGCGGGCCACCCGCCGTTCGCGCTGGGCCAGCACCTGCACGCGCAGGCCCGACCACAGCGGCACCTCCTGTGCGCCGGCGTGGTGCGAAGCGGCGTCGAACAGCGACTGCACCGGCGTGGCCAGGTACAGGCTGGCGTGACCCGCGGGGAGGCCGGGGGCCACGCCCAGCATGTCGGCCGCGGGCCGGTTGAGGCCGGTGATCTCGCCTTCGTCGTCGAGGCACACCAGCCCGTCGCTGTCGTCGCCCAGCACCCGCCCGGGCCAGTTCATGCGCAGCAGCAGGTGGTGGTCGCGCGCCATCGCCATCGCGTTCTCGATGCTGCGCGCGGCCTGGGCCACGAGGTGTTTGAGGGCGGGCTGTTCACCCACCCGCACGCCGGTCAGGTCGAGCATGCCCACGCACTGGCCGTCGGGCCCCCAGATGGGCGCTCCGGCACAGCTGTAGACGCTGGTGGCGTCGAAGAAATGCTCCCCGCGGTGCAGCCACACGGGTTGCAGGTCGGCCAGCGCGGTGCCGATGGCGGTGGTGCCCACGGCGCGCTCCGACAGGTCCACGCCGATTCGCGCAATGCGGCTGGCACACGGGTCCTGGGCGTCCACCGGGCCATTGATGTCGATGACGATGCCATCGGCGTTGGTCAGGATGGCGAAATGGCGGGTGTGGGCCATGGCCCGCGACAGCGACCGCAGCACCGGCGACGCCGCCTGCAGCAGCGGGTGGCTGGCCTCGAGGGCGTGCCGGGTCTGCGCTTCGGACACCGGCTCGAACTGCACCTCGCGCGCGGGCTCGAGCCCCATCTGCAGGCAGCGCTGCCAGGAGCGCTCGACCCACGGCGCCAGGCGAGGCGCGCTGTGCGGCTCGTGGCCCAGCAGCACGGCGCGCCGGGCCCGGTCGATCAATTCGAGCCGCTCGAGGCTGCGCTGCTGGGGAGGCGGCGTGGTCATGGGGGCCGGCTACATCGTCAGGTTTTTCGACCCGGGCACCCGCGTGGCGGCGGTGGCGTCGGGTAGCGACACGCCGAGCCCGGTGTCCTGCGCCAGCTTCAGCAGGTCCTCGGGTGTGTCCAGGTCGCGCACGTGGCGTGGGTTCGGCGTTGGCCAGAGGGCCATCACCTCGGGCTGCTCGGCGCGCCAGGCCCGCAGGCCACCGTGGGGCCGGCCGCGCAGCACCGCGCAGGCATGGGCGCTGAGCACCACCGGGTGGCCGGGCTCCCCGCCCACCACCGGCACCAGCACATGGCGCCCGCGTTCGCGGGCCTCGAAGGCGTCCAGCGCGGCCTGGACCTCGGCCGCCCGGATCAGCGGCTGGTCACCCAGCAGCACCACCAGCCGGTCGGGCGTGCTGCCCAGGCTGAGCAGCCCGGTGCGCAGCGAGTCGGCCGGGTCGTCGCCGGGCTTCTCGTTGCGCACCCCCACGGGCCACAGGTGTTTCGGCAGGGTGTTCACGTGGGCCGTCAGCGCGTCGGCGTGGTGGCCGAACACCAGCCGAACCTCGTCGATCTCGACCTGCTGGAGCTCTTCCAGCAGGCGCTGAAGCAGGGTCTTGCCGCCCAACTGCACCAGGCATTTGGGCACGCCCCCCAGGCGCCGCCCCTCGCCGGCGGCCAGGATGAGGGCCACCGTGCGGGGCACGCCTCGCAGCGCGCGGTGGTCGTTGGAAGCCGACGGTGTCATGGCTGCTCCTGCGGCGCGAAACAGGCGGTGCCCGCGCTCTGCGGCAACGCCAGCCGGTCCTTGGCGACGGCGACGTCCATGTCGCGCGGCAGCGGCACGCCGTTCTTCACCGCCAGCACCTCGGCCATCACGCTCACCGCGATTTCCGCCGGGGTCTTGCTGCCGATGTGAATGCCGATGGGCCCGCGCAGCCGCGCCAGCCCGGCCTCGGTCTGCTCGAAATGCTCGATCATCCGCTCGCGGCGAATGGCCTGGTTGCGCCGCGATCCGATGGCACCGATGTAGAAGGCCTCGGTCTGCAGCGCCTCGAGCAGGGCAAGGTCGTCCAGCTTGGGGTCGTGGGTGAGTGCCACGATCGCGGTCCGGCGGTCGGCCCGGAAACCGCGCACCACGTCGTCGGGCATTTCGTGCGTGAGCGTGACGCCAGGCACCTGCCAGGCACCGCGGTATTCCTCGCGCGGGTCGCACACCGTGACCGAGAAACCGCTGAACAGCGCCATGGTGGCGAGGTACTCGGTCAGCTGGCCGGCACCGATCATGAGCAGCCGGTACTCGGGGCCGAAGGCGTTGTGCAGCCAGCCGTCACGCTCGCAGAGCGCTTCCGGTCGGTCGAGGTCCACCAGTTTCACCTGTCCGGTGGCCAGCTCGGTGCGCCGCTCGACCATGCGCCCGGTGCCCAGGCGTGTCACGAGCTCGGCCAGGCTGTCGGCATCGGGGTTGAATTCGAGCAGCAGCTCGAGCGTGCCGCCGCAGGGCAGGCCGAACCGGTGGGCTTCGTCGGCTGACACGCCGTAGCGGGTGCGCTTCGGGGGGCCGTCGGCCAGCGCATCGCGGAAGCGATGGATCAGGTCGTCTTCGATGCAGCCGCCCGAGACCGAGCCGACGACCGCACCGCCTTCGCACAGCGCCATGATGGAGCCCACCGGGCGCGGCGAACTGCCCCAGGTTCGCATCACGGTCGCCAGCAGCGCGGGTTTGCCTTCGCGCCGCCATCCCGCCAGGGTGCGCAGCACGTAAAGATCAAGGTTCTCCATGGTTGAAGGATGCCATGGACGCCCGGGTTCGGGGCAGCCGTCCGGGCATTCCCCAGTGCCTTGTCGCAATCTGAGACTTTTTGGTGCGCCTGCGCCAGAACACGGGTAAACCCTGAACCCCTTCCCCACAGCGCCGCCAAGAATCGTATGCAGACGCTTGCATACCGCGCCGCGGATGCCAGGTGTCGCCCCACAGGAGACAAGAATGCAGAAGGTGCTTCACATCAACCCGGACAAGTGCACGGGTTGCCTGCAGTGCGAAATGGCGTGCTCGTTCGAGAACTACGGCACCTACGCGACCTCCAAGTCGCGCATCAAGGTGTTCGACTTCCACCACACGGGCAAGAAGGTCCCCTACACCTGCACCCAGTGCGACGAGGCCTGGTGCCTTCACGCCTGCCCGGTCGAGGCCATCACGGTCGACAAGGTCACCGGCGCCAAGGTCGTCAATGAATCCACCTGTGTGGGCTGCAAGGTCTGCACCATTGCCTGCCCGTTCGGCACCATCAACTACGTGCAGGAAACCGGCAAGGTTCAGAAGTGCGACCTGTGCGGCGGCGAGCCCGCCTGCGCCGACGCCTGCCCGACCTCGGCCATCACCTTCATCGACGCCAACTGGACCGGCATCGACCGCATGAAGCAGTGGGCCGACAAGCTCGGCAACCAGCCGTCCGCCGCCTGATCACCCGACGCTCACAAGGAGACTCACATGTCCTGGGCTGGAAAAATCCTCCGCGTCAACCTGACCGCGGGCACCGTCAAATCCGAACCGCTGAACATGGAGTGGGCCCGCGCCTACCTGGGTTCCCGCGGGCTGGGCAGCAAGTACCTCATCAGCGAAGTCGACCCCAAGGTCGATCCGCTGTCGCCCGACAACAAGATCATCTGGGCCACCGGTCCGCTGACCGGCACCATGGCGTCCACCGGCGGGCGCTACACCGTCATCACCAAAGGCCCGCTCACCGGCGCCATCGCCTGCTCCAACTCGGGCGGCTACTGGGGCGCCGAACTGAAGATGGCCGGCTGGGACATGGTCATCTTCGAAGGGAAGTCGCCCAAGCCGGTGTACCTCTACATCGCCGATGACGTGGCCGAGCTGCGCGATGCCGCCCACCTGTGGGGCCAGACGGTGTGGAAGACCGAAGAAGCGCTCAAGACCCAGCTGCAGGACCCGCTGGTGCGCGTGTCGTCCATTGGCCAGGCCGGCGAGAACCAGGTGCTGTACGCCGCCGTGGTGAACGACCTGCACCGCGCGGCCGGCCGCTCGGGCGTGGGCGCCGTGATGGGCAGCAAGAACCTCAAGGCCATCGCCGTGCGCGGCACCAAGGGCGTGGGCAACATCCGCGACCCCAAGGCCTTCATGCAGGTGACCAAGGAGAAGAAGAAGATCCTGGCCGACAACGCCGTCACCGGGCAGGGCCTGCCCACCTACGGCACCCAGGTGCTCATGAACGTGATCAACGAGATCGGTGCGCTGCCCACGCGCAACCACCGCGACGTGCAGTTCGAGGGCGCCAAGGACATCTCGGCCGAGGCCATGGTGACCCCGCGCGAGAGCGACGGCAAGAAGCACCTCGTGACCAACCAGGCCTGCTTCGGCTGCACCATCGCGTGCGGGCGCATCAGCAAGATGGACGAGAACCACTTCACCGTGCAGAACAAGCCGCAGTACTGGGGCGCCAACGGCGGTCTGGAGTACGAAGCGGCCTGGGCGCTGGGTGCGGCCAACGGCGTGAACGACCTCGAGGCCCTGCAATACGCCAACCTGCTGTGCAACGAGTACGGCATGGACCCGATCAGCTTCGGCGCCACCGTGGGCGCGGTCATGGAGCTGTATGAAATGGGCGTGCTGACCAAGGCGCAGATCGGCGTCGAGGCACCCTTCGGCTCGGCTGCGGCCCTGGCGGCCTTTGCCGAAATGACCGGCAAGGGCGAGGGCTTCGGCAAGGAGATCGGCATGGGCTCGGCCCGGCTGACGAAGAAGTACGGCCACCCCGACCTGTCCATGAGCGTCAAGGGCCAGGAGTTCCCGGCCTACGACGGGCGCGCCATTCAGGGCATCGGCCTGGCGTACGCCACCTCCAACCGGGGCGCCTGCCACCTGCGCGGCTACACCATTGCATCCGAGGTGCTGGGCATTCCGGTCAAGACCGATCCGGTCGAAAGCGAAGGCAAGCCCGAACTCGTGAAGGCGTTCCAGGACGCCACCGCCGCGTTCGACTCGTCGGGTTTGTGCGTCTTCACCACGTTCGCGTGGGGGGTGGCCGATCTGGCGCCGCAGCTGCAGGCGGCCTGCGACGAAAAGTACACCACCGAGGAACTCGAGAAGATCGGTGAGCGCATCTGGAACATGGAGCGCGAGTTCAACAACGCGGCGGGCTTCACCGCCAAGGACGACTCGCTGCCCAAGCGGCTGCTGACCGAAGCCGCCAAGACGGGCGCCTCGAAGGGCATGGTGAGCAAGCTGCCCGAGATGCTGCCCAAGTACTATGCCGCTCGCGGCTGGGACAGCGAAGGCCGCCCGACCGCTGCGACCAAGACGCGACTGGGCCTGTGAGGGCGCAGGCCCTCGCCGGTTCCACCTGAACCTCCAGGGGGCAGTTTCCACGCTGCCCCTTTTTTTCTTTGCACCGGAGATCCGCATGCACCACGTCATCCTCGGCGCCGGTCCCGCCGGCGTCATTGCCGCCGAGACCATCCGCAAGCAGGCGCCGGCCGACCGCATCACCCTGGTGGGCGACGAGCCGGAACCGCCTTACTCGCGCATGGCGATTCCGTACCTGCTGATCGGCGACATCGACGAGCGCGGCACCTACCTGCGCAAGAGCGACGACCACCTGAAGGCACTGCGGGTCGACGCGGTTCGCGCCAAGGCCACCGGGGTGGACAGTGGCCGGCGCACCGTGTCGCTCGACAACGGTCAGGCGCTCACCTACGACCGGCTGCTGATCGCCACCGGCTCGCACCCGGTGCGCCCGCCCATCGCCGGCATGGACCTGCCGGGCGTGCACCCCTGCTGGACGCTGGAGGACGCCCGGGCCATCATGAAGCGCGCCCAGCCCGGTGCGCGGGTGCTCCAGATGGGCGCCGGCTTCATCGGCTGCATCATCATGGAGGCGCTCAAGCAGCGCGGCGTGCAGCTCAGCGTGGTCGAAATGGGCGACCGCATGGTGCCCCGCATGATGGGCCCCACCGCCGGCGGCATGATCAAGGACTGGTGCGAGCGCCAGGGCGTGAAGGTCTACACCGGCACCAAGGTGGAGTCGATCGAGGGCGGCTCGCCCCTGAAGGTCAGGCTCTCCGGCGGCCAGGTGGTCGAGGCCGATCTCGTCATTAGCGCCACCGGCGTGCGTCCAGCCATCGGCTTCCTGAAGGACTCGGGCATCACCTGCCTGCTGGGTGTGCTGACCGACGAGCACCTGCAGACCAACGTGCCGGGCGTGTACGCGGCGGGCGATTGCGCCGAGGCGTTCGACAAGGTCAGTGGCAAGACCATCGTGAGTGCCATCCAGCCCAACGCCGCGGAGCAGGCCCGGGTGGCCGCGCTCAACATGGTGGGCCGGCCCACCAGCCTGAAGGGCGTGACGCAGATCAACGTGCTCGACACGCTCGGCATGATCTCGTCGAGCTTCGGCAACTGGGAGGGCGTGACCGGTGGCGAGCATGTGGAGCTCACCGATCAGGCCGCGGGCCGGCACCTCAGCCTGCAGTTCCAGGGCGATGTGATGGTGGGTTGCAATTCGGTCGGCTGGACCGATCACGTGGGGGTGATGCGGGGGCTGGTGGAAGGCCAGGTGAAACTGGGCGACTGGAAAGACAAGCTCAAGGCCGACCCCACCAAGCTGATGGAGGCCTACCTCGCCACCGCGCAGGCGCAAGGCCACTGGAGCGGCGCTGCCGACGAGCGCCGCCGATGAAAATCACCTTCAAGCTGTTCGCCACGCTCACCGACTACCTGCCGCCCGCGGCGCGTCGCAGCAACCAGATCGAACTCGACATCGAGCCGGCGACCACCATCCAGCAGATCATCGAGCCGTTCGGCATGCCGCCCAAGCTGGTGCACCTGGTGCTGGTCAACGGCAAGTACATCGAACCCGACCTGCGGCTGAGCACCACCCTGCGCGAGGGCGATGTGCTCGCCATCTGGCCGCCGATCGCCGGGGGTTGATGGCGTGCAATCGAGCTATGCGGAGGCCTTCACCCGAGACATGGGTTGCACCGAGGCCGAATGGCTGGGCTGGCTGCCGGCGGCCATCGGGTCGAACGGGTGGACGCGCGAGGGGTCGTCCGCCCGGGTCGACATACCGCCGGGTCGTCTCGACCTGCAGTGGGAGGTTCGCCCGCCCCGGGTGATCGCCCTCATGCGCATGCCCGTTCTGCGCGTGTCGTTCCGGTTCGACGGCCTCGATGCGCAGGCGCGGTATGCCTTCATGCGCCGCTTCGACCTCTACATGCAGCGCGGTGGCGGCTGAGGCACCAGCCGTCGCCGCGTGCCCCATTGACCTGTCGCAATGACGCCGGTGCACCGTGGCACCATGATGTGGTTGTGCACCACCCCGAAGGCATCACCATGAGCGACACCGTCAGCATCACGATCACGCGGCAACAGGGCTACCAGTTCCTGGTCGATTTCGGCCCGGGCCTGCCGGCCACCCTGGCCGATGAACCCGCTCCACTCGGGCAGGGCGCCGGGCCCAGCCCCAACCAGCTGCTGCTCGCGGGCGTTGCCAACTGCCTGAGCGCGAGCCTGTTGTTTGCCTTGCAGAAGTTCAAGCAGGACCCTGGCACGGTGACCGCCACGGCCACCGCCACGCTGGGCCGCAACGAAGCCCGGCGGCTGCGAATCACCGGCATCGACGTTCAGCTCTCGCTGGCCACGCCGGCCGATCAGCTGGAACACCTCGACCGCGCGCTGGCGCAGTTCGAGGATTTCTGCACCGTGACGCAGAGTGTGCGCCAGGGCATTCCCGTCGCGGTGAACGTGAAGGTGGGCGGCCAGCCCGCGCCCGGCGCTAGCTGAGGGCGCTTCGCCCGGGATCCGTCATGAGCGACGGTTGCACCCAGGCGTCGAATTCATCGGCGGTGATGGTGCCGATCGCCAGCGCGGCCTCACGCAGGGTGACGCCCTGCGTTTGCGCATGTTGCGCGATCTGCGCGGCGCGATCGTGGCCCACGTGTGGCACCAACGCCGTGACCAGCATGAGTGTTCGCGACAGGTGCTCTGCCATGCGCGCCCGGTCGGGCTCGATGCCACGGGCGCAGTGCAGGTCGAAGCTTCGGATGGCGTCGGACAGCAGCCGCAGGCTTTGCATGAGGTTGTGTGCGAACAGCGGCAGCGCGGTGTTGAGCTGAAAGTGACCCGAGGTACCGGCAAAGCCCACCGCAACGTCGTTGCCCAGCACCTGGCCGGCCACCATGATGAGGGCTTCGCACTGGCCCGGGTTGACCTTGCCCGGCATGATCGAGCTGCCGGGCTCGTTGACCGGCAAGACCAGTTCGCCCAGGCCGCAGCGCGGGCCGCTGGCCAGCCAGCGCAGGTCGTTGGCGATCTTGATCAGGGCCACCGCCAGCGTGCGCAGCGCGCCATGCGCCCCCACCAGCGCGTCGTGTGCCGACTGGGCGGCAAACGGGTTGGTGGCCTGCCGCAGTGGCAGGTCCGTGGCGTGTCCAAGGGCCTCCACCATGTGCTGTGCGAACCGCGGGTGGGTGTTGAGCCCGGTGCCCACCGCGGTTCCGCCGATGGCCAGTTCATGCACGGGGTCGAGCTGCCGCAGCCAGCCCTGCTGCGCCTGTTCGAGCTGACTGGCCCAGGCAGACACCTCCTGCCCGAGCGTCAGCGGCACGGCATCCTGCAGGTGGGTCCGGCCGACCTTGATGATCGACTCGAAAGCGGCCGCATGGGTGTCCAGGGTGTATCGAAGACCATCGATGGCCGGCATCAGGTCGTCGCGGCTGAACCGGAGCACCGCGATGTGAAGGGCGGTCGGCATCACATCGTTGGAGGATTGCCCGAGATTGACGTGGTCGTTCGGGTGGACGGTGCGCGCTTCGCCCCGCCCGCCGCCCAGCAGCTCGGACGCCCGGTTGGCCAGCACCTCGTTCATGTTCATGTGTGTCTGGGTGCCCGATCCACTTTGCCAGACCGACAGCGGAAAGGCCTGCCGATGCTGGCCCGTCATCACTTCTTCGGCGGCGCGCGCGATCGCCTCTGCCTGGGGCGCGTCCAGCATGCCCAGGGCGGCGTTGGCCCGCGCCGCGGTTCGCTTGACCAGCGCCAGGGCTTCGATCAACGGGGCAGGCATGCGGTCTTCGGTGTCCGGGAAGTGGCGCAGTGCTCGTTGTGTCTGTGCGCCCCAGAGGACATCGTCGGAGACATCGATCTCGCCGAGCGCGTCCCGCTCAGGCCGCGTGGCCGCCTGGTCGGCTGGCCCGGCGGCATCGGCCGGCACGTCACCGTCGGGCCGGTGCGCCGAGCGCACCATGCCGGGCGGTGGCGCGCCTTCGTCGGTGAAACTGCCGGGTGTGCTGGCGGGGGCAACAGCCACTTTGTCCATGCGGATCAGGCCACCTCGGCCACGGACGAGGCCGGTTCCGGCTTGAAAGGTTGCAGGGACATGCCGTGAAGCAGGTTGGCCAGTTCATCGGCGTGCTTCTCTTCGGTGGCCAGGATGCCTTCGATCATCCGGCTCGTGGTCGGGTCGTCGTTGTCCAGCACCTGCAGGAAATGGCGGTAGGCGTCGATCGCGATGCGCTCGGCCACCAGGTTCTCGCGCAGCATGGCCGGCAGACCGGTCACGGGCACGAACTCGGCGTGGCTGCGCGCCAGCAATGAGTCGGGCGAGAAGTCGGGTTCACCACCCAACTGCACGATGCGGTTGGCCAGCAGATCGGCGTGGTTCAACTCTTCGTTCGAATGGTCAAGGAACTCCCGCGCCAGCGACGGCGACTGGATGCCATTGGCCATGAAGTGGTGACGCCGGTAGCGCAGTGCGCACACCAGTTCGGTGGCCAGCGCGTCGTTGAGCAACTCGATCACGTGGTTGCGATCGGCCGTGTAGCCGGCGGTGACGGCACCGCTGTCAACCTGCAGCCGGGCCAGGCGGCGAATGCTGAGAATGTTCAGGGGAGCGACGGATTTGTTCATGGTGTGTCCGGTGAATTGGCGGCACCCTCGCGGAAGGCGGATCCCGAACCGTCACTCTGCGCGATCGAGGACCGCTGTGTCGGTTCGCTGCCGCACACCATCGGCCATCAGATCGCGCGTGATGCGTGCGTCCATCGCATAGCAGGTGCAGGCTTTTGCCTGCAGTCCCTTGCGGTCGATCACCTCCACCTCACCGCGGTGGTAATCAATGAGGCCGAGCCGTTGCAGCTCGCCGGCGGCCACCGTCACGCTCACGCGCCGAACCCCCAGCAGCAGGGCGACGAAGGCCTGGGTGAGGTGAAAGCGGGGTTGCTGGGCGCGGTCCTGGCTCATCAGCAGCCACCGCGCCAGACGGGCATCGGACGGGTGGTGTCGCTCGCAGGCGGACGCCAGCGCCTGCTGGTGAAGGCGCACGAGCAGGCAGCGGTGCAGCAGCGCATGCAGGTCGGCATGGGCGGCGATCAGCCCACGCAGTGCCTGCGCGTCGATGCGCCAGCTTTGACCGGCCCCCTGCACCAACGCGCGCCAGGGAGGCCGTGCATTGCCCAGCAGGAGCTCCACACCCAGCATGCCCTCGCGGCCCACCATGCCCACTTCGAGCGCCGGGTAGCGCTCGACGTCGATCACCAGCGAGATGAATCCATGGCGGGGAAAGTGCGCATGCCGCGGCGCATGGTCTGGATCGCCCACCGGACTCGAGAGCTTGAGCTCGAACGAGTCGCACAGGCCCAGCAGCCGTTCCCGCGTGGGCGGCGACAGGCGCTCGATGAGCTGGTTTTCCTGGCAGTGCATGGCATGGCCTTGGCGGGTGATCGTGGTCAGACGGCAACGCGGTTGGGCAGCAGCCGCGTGTACTCTTTCTGCACCACGCCGTAGCACTCGCAGACGCGCTCCTCCAGCCCGGTGCGGTCGAGCACATGGATGTGGCCTCGGGCGTAGCTGATCAGGCCAAGGCGCTGCAGCTTGAGCGCCGCCTCGGTCACGCCTTCGCGGCGAACGCCCAGCATGTTGGCGATCAGTTCCTGGGTCATGATCAGTTCGTTGCCACGCAGCCGATCCAGGCTGAGCAGCAGCCAGCGGCAGAGCTGCTGGTCCAGGGTGTGGTGCCGGTTGCAGACGGCGGTCTGTGCCATCTGCGTGATCAGCGCCTGCGTGTAGCGCAGCATCAGGTGCATGAAAGGTCCCGATCGGTTGAATTCGGCCTGGGTGACTGCCGCGGGCAGCCGGCACCCCGTGCCTGCGCTTTGGACCACCGCCCGGCTGGGCGTGGTGCCACCACCCATGAACAAGGAAATCCCCACGAGGCCTTCCCGCCCCACGACCGCGATTTCGGCAGAAGCGCCGTCTTCCAGCACGTAGAGCAGCGAGACGATGGCCGTGCTGGGAAAGTGCACGTGGCTCATGGTGCCACCGGATTCGTACAACACCTTGCCCAATGGCAACTCCACGCGGTCCAGGTGTGGCAGCAAGCGGGCCATCACATCGGGCGGCAGAGAGGACAGCAATTCGCTGTCCGCGCAGGCAGGGGGCTGGGTCAAGTCGGGATCCTGGGGTTGATGCCCTGAGCCGATACTGGCTGGTCGGGAACAGGGCGCTAGGGGACGCTGTCGGGCCGTAGGGCGCGAAGTTGGTGCGGTGTCGTACACAGAGAGCCTACGCCTGTCCGGGTGACAACGGGGTACCGCCGATCGCAGCCCGGTCAGTTCAGTCCACGGCCGTTGATCAGGCGCAGCAGGACCACGACCACGGCGATCACCAGCAGCACATGGATGAAGCCCCCCATGGTGGTGGACGTGACCAGGCCAAGCAGCCAGAGCACCAGAAGGACGACGGCGAGTGTGTAGAGCATGGTGGTTCCTTCAATGGGGCCGGGGGGGCCCGGATGTGCGAGAGCGGCGCGCGTTCAGCGCCAGTGCGACGGCAAAGACCACGCCCAGCGTCAGCAGCGGGTGCCGTTTGATCAGGCCCGAGATGCCGGCTCGAGTGGTTTCGGGTGGCCCTGGCGTGGGCAGGGTGCTGGTCGGGCCGATGGAGCCTGGCCGATCGCGACGGCGCCACGCCATCCACACGGCGGACACGGCGGACACCCAGGGTTGGGTGTTGAGGCCGAGCAGCAAGGAGCCCAGTCCGGGTCGGCTGGCGGCCCGGCTGTCCAGATCCCTTGTCAGGGCGTCGCTCCAGCGCGCGCGGTTGCGCTCGAGGCGCACGACAGCGGCGGCGCCGTCGTCGCGCGGGCGCTGGAAATCACTCATGGCCGTGCCGCTCCCCGCAGCAGCTCGGCGTCGGCCGCGAGTTGTCGGCCCACCGAGCTCAGGGTACTCGGGAGTGACCGCCGGTCGCGACCCAGCCAGGCCAGTGCGATGGCCGCCAGCAGCGGCACGGCCGGCACGAGCCAGAAGGGCCATGGGCGGATCGGCGCTGTGTCAGGCAGCGCCGACCACAGCAGCACGGCCACGCCCACCAGCACCAACGCAACGGCCGCGAGCGCCATTGCCGCCACCTGGCACACCAGCCGGTTCTTGAGGCGATCGCCCTCCTTCGACACGCCCTCGCCCAGCAGGCAGGCATAAGCCGAGGCATGTTCGGCGATCAGGTCGGGCCGAGCCAGTGCCAGCCGCAGCGCGGGGTGAATCATGGCAGCGCCTTGATGCCGTCGATCAATGACCGGATCCGTTGCGTCGCGCGAGCAGCACGAACAGGCCCGTCAGCACGGCACCGGTGGCCGCGGCCATCAGCAACGCCGTCACCGGTTTGTGCTGGACGTACGACGAGGTGGCGTCGCGCACCTGCAGGGACCGGTCGCGGATGGCCTCGATGCCGTGCCGGGTCAGGTCTTCGGTGCCGTGCACGAGGCTCTGGATCGTGCTGCTGCCCTGCGCGCGAACGTCTTCGGCAGCCTGGGCCAGTTGGTCGGCGCCGTTGTGCACGGCGCGCCGCGTGGCCACCAGTGCCTGGTCGGCCAGCTGACCGCCCGAACGTGCAAGGGATGCGATGTCGTCGCCGGTGGTGGGGGAGTTCATGATGGACTTTCGGTTGGGGTGTTGAGCAAGGCGGTGGCGGTGCGTCCGGATCGGCGGCGCGTCACTTCTTGTTGGTGTCGACCTGGTTGCCGATGAGTCCGCCGATGGCTGCGCCACCCACGGTGCCCACCGCGCTGCCGCCGGTGAGCACGGCACCACCGGCCGCCCCGACGCCAGCCCCGATGGCGGTGTTCTGTTCGCGTTGCGACATGCCGGCGCACGCGCCCAGTGCCGCGATGGCCAGCAGGCTGGCGGACACAAGGCCGGTGGCGCGAGCCACGCGGGAAGAGAGGAGGGTGTTGGTGTTCATGGCGGTGCCTGGTTGAGGAACATCGGAGAGGGTGCCGCCACTCGGGCGGGGCCCGGGGAGCGCCTTATTTCAGGCGCATGTCGTTCTTGACCGTCCGCACGCCGTCCACTGCCTGCGTGATCGTCACGGCCTTGTTGATGTCGGCCTGGGTGCCCACGAAGCCGCTGAGCTGGACAGCACCCTTGAAGGTCTCGACGTTGATCTCTGCCGACTTGAGCGTCGGCTCGTTGAAGATCGCCGCCTTCACCTTGCCGGTGATGGCGGTGTCGTCCAGGTATTGACCCGTGCTTTCGCGGGTGGGCGTCGATTGGCAGGCGGTGATGCCGACCAGCGAGGCAATGGCAAGCAGCAGGGCAGCGGGGTGGTGGCGGAGTTTCATGGGGTTCCTTCGGGGAGTTGGACCGCATGGAGCGGCCGGTGCGCCACTGTGACCGGACGGCCTCTGGCCGTCTGTGCGGTGGCGCACCCAACCCGTCAGGAGACCCTGGTCCCCGTGCGCGGCGTCTGCCCGTAGAAATCGTTGATGCCCTTCGCCCAGGCCTTGTCGGCCATGTCGGGCCATTCGTTCTTGTCGAAGCCGGACGCCTTGGCCAGGCGTTCTTTCTCGACGTCAAGCACGAAGCATTTGTTCACCGGGTCGAGCTTGAGCGCGCTCCATGGCACGGCAAACAGTTTTTCGCCCATGCCCATGAAGCCGCCGAACGACAGCACGCCATAGGCCACCTGGCCGCTGTGCATGTCGAGCATGATTTCCTTGATGTCGCCGAGGCTTTCACCGCGGCGGTTCACCACGTCGTTGCCGTTCAGCGTGTGTGCGCCCATCAGCTGCGGTCCTGGGCCACCGTCCTTCTGATCGGTGTACATGCCGTAGGTGTCTTGGTCCTGGTAGTTCATGTGGCGTCCTTGTGGGGTCCAGCGGATTCCCGGGTGGCGCGGGGTGCGCAACCCGATGCTGGCCACACAGCCTGAGGCCGGGCGCCATGGGCGTCTGTGCTGCCGCACACAAACGATGTTCATCCATGCGTGCATCCACCCGCCTGCCATGAGCCGGCAGGACCGGCGGTCAGGAACGCACTTCGGGCGCCGTGGTGTCGATCTTGCCGTCCTTGACGGGCAGCGTGGCACCGGGCTTGAACGAGGTGCGCACCGTGCCGTCCTTGCCGTCAAGGCGGTAGGTCACGTCGTACCCCATCAGTTTCTGCGTCTTGTCGTTCACGGTCCTGCAGCGCCGCTCGGTGGAGGCCACGGTGTCGTTCTGCTGCATGCTCTTCTGCACCTGGTTGCCCGCGTAGCCACCGGCCACGGCACCCGCCACGGTGGCCACGGTCTTGCCGCTGCCCTTGCCGATGGTGCTGCCGAGCAGGCCACCCGCCAGTCCGCCCACCACGGTGCCCGCCACCCGGTGCTCGTCCTGCACCGGGGCCTGGCGGCGCACGACCACGTTCTCGCAGACTTCGCGCGGTGTCACCACGGTGGTCTTCACCTCTTTCACGGCCAGCACATCGGCCACCTTGGGTTTGCTCAGGGTCTGGTACCCGCCCACCGCGCCGGCGCCCAGCACCACCATGGCCAGTCCGCCCACCGCAAAGCCCTTCATCATCGACTTGTCCATTCCGCTCGCTCCTTGTGAATGTGTGTGGAGCCATCATCCATGGAGCCCGACCCCCTCATGTGTCCGAACGTGTCAAACGCAAGGTGCCTGAAACACAAAGCAGCGTGTCTTTACCGGCGAGCAGCCTGCGGTGCGGCCGCCTTGACATTGCCGCCCGGCCCGGTGCCGCATCGGGTTCGGTAACCTTCGCGCATGGACTCCCTGATTGCCGCCGCTTCCCGCGCCCTTGCCCAGGGCGATGCGATCGGTGCGCTCAAGCACGTGGCGCTGCGCGATGACCCGGCTGCCCTGGCGCTGAGGGGCATTGCGATGGCGCAGATGGGTGACTTGTCCCGTGCACGCGATCTCCTGCGGCGTGCCATGCGCGGCTTCGGCCCGCGAGAAAAGCTGGCGCAGGCGAGGTGCGTGGTGGCCGAGGCCGAGGTGGCCCTGGCCCTGCGTGAACCCGGCCGATCGGCGCAGGCCGTGGCGGCTGCGGCGGCCACGCTCGACGCGTGCGGTGACGCGCACAACGCGCTGCATGCGCGCCTGATCGGTGCGCGGCGGCTGTTGCTGCTGGGTCGGATCGATGAGGCTGCCTCGATCCTGGACGCTCTGGTCATGAGGGAGCCACCGCCAGCGTTGCTGGCCGTGACCGAACTGGCCCAAGCCGAACTCGCGCTGCGCCGCCTGCACACGCGTGCCGCGCGCGACGCGCTCGAACGTGCGCGGCTCGCTGCACGGCGCTCGGGGGTCCGTGCGCTGGAGGCCGAGGTCGACGAGGCGCTCGCGGTGCTGGGCCGTCCGGCCGCCCGCCTCAAGTCCCCGGCCGGCGAGCGACAGCTGGTGCTGCACGAGATCGAGGCGGTTCTGGCGTCGGACACGCTGGTGGTCGACGCGTGCCGTCGCGCCGTTCGCTTCGGCGGGCAGGCCATACCGCTGGCCCGCCGCCCCGTGTTGTTCTCATTGGTGCAGGCCCTGGCCGAAGCCTGGCCAGCCGACGCCGATCGGCTTGCGTTGATCGGACGCACCTTCCGGACGCGCCGGCCCGACGAGACCCACCGTGCTCGCCTGCGCGTGGAGATCGGGCGCTTGCGCGCCTTGCTCGCGCCGCTGGCGGGGATCGAGGCCACCGGGAAGGGATTCGTGATGCAACCGCGCGACGGTCGCTCCGTGGTGTTGCTGGTGCCACCCTTCGAGGGTCATCAGGGGGCGTTGCTTGCGCTGCTGTCGGATGGGGCAGCGTGGTCCACGTCGGCACTGGCCCAGGCCTTGGGCACCAGCCAGCGCACGGTCCAGCGCGCGTTGGCCGATCTGCAGTCGCAAGGGCGGGTGCGGTCGACCGGGCAGGCCCGGTCGGTCCGCTGGCTGGCGCCGCCACTGGCCGGTTTCGCGACGATCTTGTTGCTCCCCACCGCGCTGCCACGTCACTAGAGTTCTACCCGGGCACCCCGCCTGTGAAACCTCTGAAGGAGCACCGCCATGAAGCACCACCCGGCACCCACCCCCGCTCAGGTCGTGGCGGAATTCGGGCCATTTGAAGGCGTGGACTGCATCCACGGGGTCACGCACGATGGTCGCCATGTGTGGGCTGCGGTCGGAGAGCGCATCCTGGCGATCGACCCGGCGACAGGACAACCGGTCCGGGCGCTCGAGCGGGCGGGCGATGCGGGCACCGCCTGCGACGGCCGGTACCTCTATCAGATTGCCGCCTCGCGCATCGACAAGATCGACCCCGTGAGCGGTGAGGTGTTGAAGTCCATTCCCGCACCTGGGCTGGGGGCCGACTCCGGCCTCGCCTGGGCCGAGGGCAGCCTGTGGGTGGGGCAGTACCGCGACCGCAAGATCCACGAGATCGACCCCGACACGGGCGCCATCCGGCGCACACTCGAATCGAACCGTTTCGTCACCGGGGTCACCTGGGTGAACGAACAGTTGTGGCACGGCACCTGGGAGGGCGATGAGAGCGAACTGCGCCGCATCGACCCACACACCGGGCAGGTGCTGGAGCGTCTGCAGATGCCGGCAGGCACCGGCGTGAGCGGGCTGGAGTCGGATGGTGCCGATCTCTTTTATTGCGGTGGTGGAGGCAGCGGCAAGCTGCGCGCCGTGCGCCGGCCCGGACCGTCCAGGTCCTGACGGGGCCGCGCGCTGCGCAGTGGCGCTCAGGACAGCGTCTTGAGCCCGAGCCAGGTGAGGGCCAGCGAGCCCACCAGGTGGAGTGAAGCGACCCCCATCGCCAACGCCAGCCGGCCCTGCTGCAGCATCGTCACCACCTCGATCGAGAAGGTGGAGAACGTGGTGAGCGCACCCAGCAGCCCGGTGACGATGGCCAGGCGCCAGGCGGGGTCGATGTGCGGGTGGGCCTGGAACACCGCCACCGCGAGCCCGATGGCGTAGGCGCCGATCCAGTTGGCGGCCAGCGTGCCCCAGGGGAGCAGGCTGGTGGGCGTGCTCAGCCACAGCCCCAGGCGCCAGCGGAGCAGGGCGCCCACACAGGCACCCAGGCAGATCGCGAGCACGGAAAGCATCAGAACGGCGCGCCGGCGTCTGCGGTTTCAGGGGCGGGCCTTGCATCGGGCTCACCGGCGGGCACCTGCCCGGGCAGCAGTTCACCGCCCAGCGCGGCGATGAGGGCGTCGAGCGTGCCACGCAGTTCGCCGGTTCCGATGGCCACGTTGCTGTCGAAGGTCTGCTCGTCGTCCTTGGGCTGGTCCTCGAAGACCCCTTCCAGAAACGCGATCTTCTTGAGTTGCATGCCTTCGGTGAGGGTGAAGCCGACCCGGCCTTCCCAGCTCATGGCCAGGCGGGTGGGGCGCTTGCCTTCGGCCACATGCCGCCGCACGTCGTCGTTGAACAGGTGGTGCCGCGTGAACCGCACGATCGACCGCTCTTCATCGTTCGACCGCAGTTCGCACTCGCGCTCGACCGCCAGGCCTTCGGGCCATTCCTCGGCATCGGCTGCGGTCAGCCATTGGGCCATGGCCGTCTGCGGGGTGACCTGTGTGTTGAGCAAGGTGACCACCAGCCCGTCAAACGCACGAACCAGCGCCGTCACCACGGCGTCGAGCTTGCCCTGGCTGCTCGCGTCGGTGGCCAGCCAACCGCGCTCCGGGTCGATCCAGATCCAGGCTTGCTGCTGGCGCGCGAAGGCCTGGGGCAGCAAGGCCATGCGGGCGTCCTCGCGCAGTGCCTTCGTTTCCTTCTTGCCGGGCTTGCGGCCGGTGGTGGCCTCGATGTGGTCGGCCGCTTCCTGGGCCTTGCGGCGGACCACCGCGCCCGGCACCGCCTTGGTCTCGATCTGCAGCCTGAGGATGCGCTGGCCGGCAATGGCTTCCACCAGCGGGCCATGGGCCTCGCCGCGCGGCTCGACCCAGCCGATGGACAGGTCCTGGGTGGCGGTGCACGGCACGAAGCGCTGGCCGTCCAGCGCCTGCTCCATCGCCTCGGGCGCGGGGTTCCATCCCGGCGCAATGCGGTAGAGCGTGAGGTTCTTGAACACGAATCGGGTCTCCGGAAAAACAAACCCCGCGCACCGGACGGTGGCGGGGTGTGCATCTTATCGGGCCGCAGACCTACATTTTCGAGGGCAGCCAGGTCACCAGACCCGGGAACCAGTAGAGCAGCAGCACCGCCAGCACCATGATGAAGAAGTAAGGCAGGCAGGCCTTGGCGATCCAGGCGATGTCGCGCTGCGTCATGCCCTGCAGCACGAACAGGTTGAAGCCCACCGGCGGCGTGATTTGCGCCATTTCGACCACGATGACGATGAAGATGCCGAACCAGATGAGGTCGATGCCGGCCGCGCTGACGGTGGGCAGGATCACCCCCATGGTCAGCACGATCATCGAGATGCCGTCGAGAAAACAGCCCAGCAGGATGTAGAACAACCCGAGCGCGATCAGCAGCATGCCGGGGGACAGGCCGAGACCGCCGACCCATTCGGCCAGGTGCCGCGGCAGCCCGATGTAGCCCATGGACAGCGTGAGGAAGGCGGCGCCGGCGAGGATCAGCGCGATCATGCAGTACAGGCGCGTGGCGCCCATGAGCGAATCGCGGAAGGTGGTCCAGTTGAGCGAACCCTGCACGGCCGACAGGATGAGCGCGCCGACCACGCCCACGGCCGCCGCCTCGGTGGCCGTGGCGATGCCGCTGTAGATGGTGCCGATGACGCCACCGATGAGCAGCACCACGGGAATGAGGTGGCGCGATTCGCGCAGCTTCTCGGCCAGGCCCATGGCGATGTCGCTGTGCGGCACCTTGTCCGGGTTCATGAGGGCCCACACCACGATGGCGCCGCTGAACAGCGCGGCCAGCATGAGCCCGGGAATCACCCCGGCGACGAAGAGCTTGGCGATCGAGACTTCGGCCGCCACGCCGTACACGATCATGATGATCGACGGCGGAATGAGCAGGCCCAGCGTGCTGGCGCCGCCGAGCGACCCCACGATCTTCTCGGGCGGGTAGCCGCGCTTGGTGAGCTCGGGAATGCTCATCTTGCCGATGGTGGCGCAGGTGGCGGCCGATGAACCCGACACCGCGGCGAAGATCGTGCTGCCCACGATGTTGGTGTGCAGCAGGCGACCCGGCAGGAAATTCACCCACGGCGCAAGGCCGCGGAACATGCTCTCGGACAGCTTGGTGCGAAACAGGATCTCGCCCATCCAGACGAACAGCGGCAACGCGGTCAGTGTCCAGCTGCTGGACGATCCCCAGATGGTGAGCGCCATGGCGTCGCCGGCCGGTCGGCTGGAGAACATCTCCATGCCGATCCACGCCACCCCGGCGAGCGTCAGCCCAATCCACACGCCGCTGCCCAGCAGGGCGAACAGCGACACGATGAGCAGGAAGGTGATGAGGGCTTCATTCATGGCGCGTGTCCGATGCGGTGTGGGTGCGCCGTCCCTGCAGCTCGAGCACCAGTTCGTCGACCAGCGCGATCAGCAGCACCGTGGTGCCGATGCCCATCAGGAGCTGGGGTATCCACAGCGGTGTGGCATCGGCCGAAGTGGAAATGTCGTGGAACTGGTGCGATTGCCAGGCCAGCCGCCAGGCAAACCACGAAAGCAGTCCGGCCAGCAGCACCGCGACCGACAGCGCCCAGATCTCGAGCCCGCGCCGTGCCTTGCCCATGAGCTTGCCGATGATCAAGGTGACGCGGATGTGCTCGCCCTGCTTGAGCGTGTGCGCCAGCGCCAGGAACCCTGCGCCAGCCATCGCATAGCCGGCATAGGCGTCGGTACCGGGCACATAGAAGCCGGCCAGGCGGCTCACGATGGACAGCATCACCATCAGCAGCACGCCGATCATGAAGAGGGCGGCCAGCCAGGCCGCCCCCAGATAAAGAGCATCCAGGGTCTTGCGCATGGGAGTTCCAGTGCACCGCAAGCCAACGCAACCCAGGGCACCGCGGATCTGCCCTTCGACGTGCTCAGGACAGTCCGCTGGTGCCGCCCCCTTGAGGGGGTCGCGCGAAGCGCGGCGGGGGTGTTACTTTTTATAAGCGTTGAGCATTTCCTGGCCTTCCGGGCCGGCCTTGCTCAGCCATTCCTGCAGCATGGTGGCACCGACCTTCTGCAGGTCGGCCTTGAGCGCGGCCGAAGGCGCCTCGATCGTCATGCCGTTGGTCTTCAGGATGGCCATGGTGTCGGTGTTCACCTTTTCGGATGCCGCCCAGCCGCGGGCCTCGGCATCGGCCGCTGCCTTGAACAGCGCGTCCTGGGTGGGTTTGTCCAGCGCATCGAGGGCGCGCTTGTTGACGATGACGGCGTTCTTGGGCAGCCAGGCCTGCACGTCGTAGTAGAACTTCAGGTGCTCGTACAGCTTGCTGTCCACGCCGGTTGCGCCCGAGGTCATGTTGTTCTCGACCACACCGGTCGCCAGGGCTTGCGAGAGTTCGGCGGCCTGCACGGTGACGGGCTGGGCGCCCACCAGTTCGGCGATGCGCGAGGTGGCCGGGCTGTAGGCGCGCCACTTGGTCCCCTTGAGGTCGGCTGCGCTGGTCACCGGCTTCTTGCTGTAGAGGCCCTGGGGCGGCCAGGCCACCGCATAGAGCAGCACCATGCCTTGTTCGGCCAGCTTCTTCTGCAGGATGGGCTTCTGCGCGGCGTACAGTTTCTTCGAGTCGGCGTAGCTGGTGGCCAGGAACGGAATGCCGTCGGCGCCGAACATCTGCCATTCGTTCTGGTAGGCAGGCAGCAGGATCTCGCCGATCTGCGCCTGACCACCTTGCACCGCGCGTTTGATTTCAGGCGCCTTGAAGAGCGAAGCGCCCGGGTGAACCGTGATCTTGAGCTTGCCGCCCGTGGCCTTCTCGACGTCGCTGGCGAAGCTCGCCAGGTTGACCGAGTGGAAGTTGGTGGCCGGGTACGCGGCGGGCAGATCCCAGGTGGTCTGGGCGGCGGCGGGCAGGCTCATGGCGACCGCGCTGGCGGCCAGGGTGATGCTGAACAGGCGACGTTTCATGGTGTGGGCTCCGGGGGTTGAGGACACGGGACGTGCAGCGGATGCGGCGCGACGGACTCTATCGGTGAGCGGGCAAAGTGTGATCGGTGTTTTCCCTTGATGTCAACAAAATGTTGGCAAATCGTCGGCATAACACCTAAACTGCCGCGCACCGAAACGACGCACTCCATCGCACCATGGCCCGTACCAAAGCAAGCGCCAAGCCAGCGACTTCCTCGCCGCCCATCGTGTCGTCCGCACACCTGGTGTCGCCCCACAGCGCCGAGATGAGCGAGTTCGAGTTCGGCCTCATCGTCGCCGGCAACGCGTTTCACCGATGGATCGTGCACTGCATGAGCGCGGCGGGGCTGAAGGACCTGACCGCGCTGGATGTGCTGGTGCTGCACCACGTGACGCACCGCGCGCGCGACAAGCGCCTGGCCGACATCGCGTTCATCATGAACGTCGAAGACACCCACCTCATCAACTACTCGCTCAAGAAGCTGCAGGGCCTGGGTGTGGTGGAGTCGAGCAAGAACGGCAAGGAAGTCACCTACGCGCCGACCGAAGCGGGCAAGACGTATGTGGCGCGCTACCGGGAAATCCGCGAAGGCTGCCTCATCAACGCCCTCAAGGCCGACGACGCCCTCAACCACGACATCGGACAACTCGCGCGCCTGTTGCGTGTCCTGTCCGGCATCTACGACCAGGCTGCCCGCAGCGCGGCATCCCTCTGAACACCATGGCACACATTCCCGACCCCCGCTGGCAGTTCTGGATCGACCGCGGCGGCACCTTCACCGACATCGTCGCCAGGCGGCCCGACGGCTCGTTGACCACCCACAAGCTGCTGTCCGAGAACCCCGAGCAATACCGCGACGCCGCGGTGGCCGGCATCCGCCACCTGCTGGGCCTCAAACCCGGCGAGGCGGTGACACCCGCCCAGGTGGCCTGCGTGAAGATGGGCACCACGGTGGCCACCAACGCCTTGCTCGAGCGCAAGGGTGAGCCCACGCTGCTGGTGACCACGCGCGGTTTTCGCGATGCCTTGCGCATTGCCTACCAGAACCGACCGCGCCTGTTCGACCGCCACATCGTTCTGCCCGAGCTGCTCTACAGCCGTGTGATCGAGGCGCAGGAGCGCCTGGGTGCGCAGGGCGAGGTGCTGCAGCCGCTGGACGAGGCGCACCTGCGCGAGCGGCTGTGGGCTGCCTTCGATGCCGGCCTTCGCAGCGTGGCGATCGTGTTCATGCACGGCTACCGGTACACCGCCCACGAAGCCGCGGCCGCGCGACTGGCGCGGGAGATCGGCTTCACGCAGGTGAGCACCTCGCACGAAACCAGTCCGATGATGAAGTTCGTGAGCCGTGGCGACACCACGGTGGTCGACGCCTACCTTTCGCCCATCCTGCGCCGCTACGTGGACCAGGTGGCGGGTGAAATGCCGGGCGTGCCGCTGTTCTTCATGCAATCCAGCGGTGGTCTCACCGATGCCCATCGCTTCCAGGGCAAGGACGCGATCCTGTCGGGACCGGCCGGCGGCATCGTCGGCATGGCCCGGACAGCCACCCTCGCAGGGCACGACAAGGTGATCGGTTTCGACATGGGCGGCACCTCCACCGATGTGTCGCACTACGCCGGCGCCTTCGAGCGCGAGTTCGAAACCCAGGTCGCGGGCGTTCGCATGCGCGCGCCCATGATGAGCATCCACACCGTGGCCGCGGGTGGCGGCTCGATCCTGGGTTTCGACGGTTCGCGCTTTCGCGTCGGGCCCGAGAGCGCGGGGGCCAACCCTGGTCCGGCCAGCTACCGCCGGGGCGGACCGCTCGCCGTGACGGACGCCAACGTGATGCTGGGCAAGATCCAGCCCGCCCACTTTCCCAAGGTGTTCGGTCCCGGCGCGGATGAACCGCTGAGCGCCGAGGCCGTGCGTGAAAAGTTCGATGCGCTGGCGCAGCAGACCGGCCGCACCGCCGAAGACGTGGCCGAGGGCTTCATCCGCATCGCGGTTCAGCAGATGGCCAACGCGATCAAGAAGATCTCGGTCGCGCGCGGCTACGACGTGACGCGCTACACCCTGCAATGCTTTGGCGGCGCGGGGGGGCAGCACGCCTGCCTGGTGGCCGATGCGCTGGGCATGGGCCGGGTGTTCGTGCACCCACTGGCGGGGGTGCTCAGCGCCTATGGCATGGGCCTGGCCGACCAGAACGTGATCCGGGAGCAGGCGGTTGAGCAGGTGCTGCAGGGCGACGCATTGCCCGCCGTCGGGGCGCAGCTTGATGCGCTGGCCAAAGCCGCGGGCGACGAGCTGCGCGCGCAGCAGGCCACTGCTGGCGAGGTGCAGGTGCACCGCCGCGTGCACGTGCGCTACGAAGGCAGCGACGCCGCGCTCATCGTGCCGTTCGGTGACCTGGCTGCCATCGAATCGGCGTTCGAGGCTGCGTACCGGCAGCGCTTCGCGTTCCTGATGCCCGGCAAGCGCCTGATCGTCGAGGCGGTGTCGGTGGAGGCGGTGGTGGCGGGTGATGCACCGGCCGAGCCCCGCCACGCGCTGCACGAACCGCGCGAAGTGCCCCGCCGCGACACCGTGAAGATGTATGCCGAAGGCCAGTGGCTCGACGCCGCGCTGGTGGTGCGCGAGGACCTTCGCCCCGGCGACGTGATCCCCGGCCCGGCCATCATTGCCGAGAAGAACGCCACCACTGTGGTCGAGCCCGGATGGGAGGCCCAGCTGACCGCGCTGGACCACCTGGTGCTGGAGCGGCGCGTGCCACGGACCACCCGGCACGCGGTGGGCACCACGGTCGACCCGGTGCTGCTCGAGGTGTTCAACAACCTCTTCATGAACATCGCCGAGCAGATGGGCCTGCAGCTGCAGAACACCGCGTACTCGGTCAACATCAAGGAGCGGCTCGATTTCTCCTGCGCCTTGTTCGACGCGCAAGGGAACCTGATTGCCAACGCCCCGCACATGCCGGTGCACCTGGGGTCCATGGGCGAGAGCATCAAGACCGTGATCCGCGAGAACACCGGGCGCATGCAGCCCGGCGACGTGTACGTGCTCAACGACCCGTACCACGGCGGCACGCACCTGCCCGACGTGACGGTGATCACCCCGGTGTACATCGGCACCTCGGCCGACCCGACCTTCTACGTCGGTTCGCGTGGCCACCACGCCGACATCGGTGGTACCACCCCGGGCTCGATGCCGCCGTTCTCGACCCGCATCGAGGAAGAGGGCGTGCAGATCGACAACGTGAAGCTGGTCGAAGGGGGCCGGCTGCGCGAAGCCGAAATGGTGGCGCTGCTGCAGAGCGGGCAGTACCCGTCGCGCAACCCGCAGCAGAACATGGCCGACCTGAAGGCGCAGATCGCCGCCAACGAAAAGGGCGTGCAGGAGCTGCGCAAGATGGTCGACCAGTTCGGTCTGGACGTGGTGCAGGCCTACATGCGGCACGTGCAGGACAACGCCGAGGAGTCGGTGCGCCGTGTCATCACCCGCCTCAAGGACGGGGCCTTCACGCTGCCGCTGGACAACGGTGCGCAGATCTGTGTGGCGGTGCGGGTGAACGCGGCCGAGCGCAGCGCGCAGATCGACTTCACCGGCACCAGCCCGCAGCAGGTCAACAACTTCAACGCCCCCATGGCCGTCTGCATGGCCGCGGTGCTGTATGTGTTCCGCACGCTCGTGGACGACGACATTCCGCTCAACGCAGGCTGCCTCAAGCCACTTCAGGTGATCATTCCGCCCGGTTGCATGCTCAACCCGAATCCGCCGGCCTCGGTGGTGGCGGGCAACGTGGAGACGTCCACCTGCATCACCAATGCCCTCTACGGCGCGCTGGGGGTCATGGCGGGCAGCCAGCCGACCATGAACAACTTCACCTTCGGCAACACGCGCCACCAGTACTACGAAACCATTTCGGGCGGCTCGGGCGCGGGTGAGGGGTTCGACGGAACCAGCGTGGTGCAGACGCACATGACGAACTCCCGCCTGACGGACCCCGAGGTGCTCGAGTTCCGGTTCCCGGTGCGCCTGGAGAGCTACGAGATCCGCAAGGGGTCGGGTGGCGCTGGCCGCTGGCGCGGCGGTGACGGTGGCGTGCGGCGGGTTCGTTTCCTGGAGCCGATGACGGCCAGCATCCTGTCCAACGGCCGTGTGCATCCGGCCTTCGGCATGGCGGGTGGCTTGCCCGGTGCGCCCGGCATCAACCGCGTCGTGCGGGTCGATGGCCGGATCGAAGACCTGCAGCACATCGGCCAGGCCGAAATGGCCGTCGGTGACGTGTTCGAAATCCACACGCCCGGGGGCGGTGGCTACGGCCTGGTCTGAGGGTCAGATCTCTTCGACCCGGCGTGCCGGATAGCTGTCCCAGGCCTGGCAACCCGGGCATTGCCAGAAATGCTGCCGCGCCTCGAATCCGCAGGCGGCGCAGCGGAAGCGCTTGAGCGGCCCGCTGGCCTGTTCAAGGGCGCGCTGCACGGCGGCCTTGGCCTTGGCGTCCGACAGGGGTTCGCCGGCCAGCCACTGGCTGGCAATGACCAGCGAGGGTTCTGCCTCGAGGTGCTGCAGGTAGGTCTGGCGGGCGCCTTCGGGCTGTGGGGCCAGGCGGGCCAGTGCCTCGGTCACGTCGATCGACGGTGCCCGCGCGCGGGCTTCTTCCAGCAGATTCTGCACGGCCTGGGTGCGACCGGTCTGCTGGGCCAGTTCGGCCATGCCGCGGGCGGCCAGCGGCAGGGCGTGCGGTGTTTCGCGCGCCAGTGCCAGCAGGTCGTCCAGAGCGCCCGAGGGGTCGCCCTGCTGGGCCCGCAGGGCCGACCTCGCCATGCAGGCGCGCGCCATGCCGGGGGAGCGCCGGATCGCGTCATCGAGCAGGGCTCGGGTGCGCTCGGCGTCACCGGCCCGGTGGGCCAGTTCGGCCTGTTCGCACAGGTAGTGGGCAATGCGGGTCGTGAAGCTGCCTTGTTCGACCGCGTCGAGCTTTTCCGCGACCGACTGGGCACGGACCCAATCGCGCGAGCGCTCGTGAATGCCGAGCAGGGCCAGGCGCGATTCGCTCTCGAAAGACGTGCCCTCGAGCTTGTTCAGCGCCGACTCGGCGCGGTCGAGCAGGCCGGCCTTGAGGAAGTCGAGTGCCAGCGCGTGCTGCGCGCGCTCCCGCTCCTTGCGGCTCAGATCGGCTCGCGACAGCAGGTGCTCGTGCACGCGCACCGCGCGGTCGTAGTCACCCCGGCGCCGAAACAGATTGCCGAGGGCAAAGTGCAGTTCGGCGGTATCGGGGTCGCCCTGGACCGCCTCGATGAACGCATCGATGGCCTGGTCCTGCTGCTCATTGAGCAGGTGGTTGAGCCCGCGAAAGTACGCTTTGGGCGCCTGGCGGCTTTCCATGCGCCACTGGCGAAGGTCGACCCGCGAAGCAGCCCAGCCGAGCGCAAAGGCCAGCGGCAGTCCCCACAGCAGCCAGGTCAGGTCAAAGTCCATGTCGGCGATCGACAGACTCGTTGGGCATCAGGGTGCTTTCGGCGCCAAAGGTCGTGGCACTCTGGCGTGAACGTTGGCGACGCGCACGCAGCCACAGCGGCAACATCACCAGCACGCCCAGGAACACGCCGATCAGCAGCACCACGAGCAGCACCAGCACCATCGGCGCCTGCCAGGAGCGGCTGAAGAAGAAGTTCAGCGTCACGCTGTCCTGGTTGTTCAGCGCGAAAGCGAACAGGACAAAAAAAATGGCTGCGTTGAGCAGCCACATCAGGTACTTCAATGCATCCCCTCTGTGGTGGGAGACGATTGTAGTCAGGGGTCGGGTTTCAGTCCGGTTTTCCGGGCTCGCGCTGCAGCATGGCCTTGGTGCGCTCATCGACCTGCTCGCGCAGGGCCTTGCCCGGTTTGAAATGGGGCACACGCTTCTCGGGGATCATGACGCTTTCGCCCGAGCGCGGATTGCGCCCGATGCGGGGGGAGCGGCGGTTGACCGAGAAGCTGCCGAAACCACGGATCTCGATCCGGTGACCCTTCACCAGCGCATCGCCCATGGCGTCCAGAATGGCCTTGACGGCGAATTCTGCATCGCGGTGGGTGAGCTGGCTGAATCGGGCCGCAAGGGCTTCGACAAGGTCGCTGCGGGTCATGGGTGATCAGGCGTTGGGTGGCTGTCGCGCAGCGTCAAGCGTTCGCAGGAGGGAGACCCTTGCGCAACGCTCGACGCCGCTCGTGGCACGCGTTGAACCGGCTTCAGCGGCCGTTGTTGCTGTTGTCGAGCTTGGCGCGCAGCAGGGCGCCCAGGCTCGTGGTGCCGGCGTTGCCCGACGTCTGGCTCAGGCTGGCCATGGCTTCCTGCTGGTCGGCAGCGTCCTTGGCCTTGATCGAGAGCTGGATGTTGCGGGTCTTGCGGTCCACGTTGACGACCACGGCCGACACTTCGTCGCCTTCCTTGAGCACGTTGCGCGCGTCTTCCACGCGGTCACGGCTGATCTCGGAGGCGCGCAGGTAACCCAGCACCTCTTCGCCGAGGTCGATCTCGGCGCCCTTGGCGTCGACGGTCTTGACCTTGCCGGTGACGATGGAGCCCTTGTCGTTGACCGACACGAAGGTGGTGAACGGGTCGCCGTCGAGCTGCTTGATGCCCAGGCTGATGCGCTCGCGCTCGACGTCGATGGCCAGCACCACGGCGTCGACTTCCTGGCCCTTCTTGTAGTTGCGCACGGCTTGCTCGCCGGGCTCGTTCCAGGACAGGTCGGACAGGTGCACCAGGCCGTCGATGCCGGCCGCCAGGCCGACGAACACGCCGAAGTCGGTGATGGACTTGATCGGGCCCTTGACGCGGTCGCCGCGCTTGGTGGCCTCGGCGAATTCGTGCCAGGGGTTGGCCTTGCACTGCTTCATGCCCAGCGAGATGCGGCGCTTGTCTTCGTCGATGTCGAGCACCATGACCTCGACTTCGTCGCCCAGCGACACCAGCTTGGACGGGGCCACGTTCTTGTTGGTCCAGTCCATCTCGGACACGTGCACCAGGCCTTCGATGCCCGGCTCGAGTTCGACGAACGCGCCGTAGTCGGCGATGTTGGTGACCTTGCCGAACATGCGGGTGCCCTGCGGGTAACGGCGGCTCACGCCATGCCACGGGTCATCGCCCATCTGCTTGAGACCCAGCGAGACGCGCTGCTTCTCGGTGTCGAACTTGAGGATCTTGGCGGTGATTTCCTGACCGGCCTGCACCACCTCGCTGGGGTGGCGAACGCGGCGCCAGGCCATGTCGGTGATGTGCAGCAGGCCGTCGATGCCGCCGAGGTCGACGAACGCACCGTATTCGGTGATGTTCTTGACCACGCCGTTGACGATGGCACCTTCCTTGAGGGTTTCCATCAGCTTGGCGCGCTCTTCGCCCATCGACGCTTCGACCACGGCGCGGCGGCTCAGCACCACGTTGTTGCGCTTGCGGTCGAGCTTGATGACCTTGAATTCCAGGGTCTTGTTCTCGTAGGGCGTGAGGTCCTTGGTGGGACGGCTGTCGACCAGCGAACCGGGCAGGAAGGCGCTGATGCCGTTGACCATGACCTTGAGGCCGCCCTTGACTTTGCTGGAGGTGGTGCCGGTGACGAATTCGCCGGATTCCAGGGCCTTCTCGAGGGCCATCCACGACGCCAGGCGCTTGGCCTTGTCGCGCGAGAGCAGGGTGTCGCCGAAGCCGTTCTCGACGGAGTCGATGGCGACGGAGACGAAGTCGCCGACCTGCACTTCGAGTTCGCCCTGGTCGTTCTTGAATTCGGCCAGCGGCACATAGGCTTCCGACTTCAGACCGGCGTTGACCACCACATGGTTGTGTTCGATGCGAACGACCTCGGCGGTGATGACCTCGCCAGAGCGCATTTCAGCGCGCTTGAGGGACTCTTCGAAGAGGGCGGCAAAAGATTCAGACATTGGGTTTCCTGAGAACCGCTTTGCGTCGGCGCGGGTGTGCCCTGGTGGGCAGCGCGGGTGACGACGGGTGGGCGGTGATGCGTGATGCCGTGCGAAACACGGCGGGTTGGTTGGAAGAACCTTCCGACCTGCGGACGGGGAGCGTCCGGCGGGGTCTTCAGGGCCTGCATCGGCTTGCCCGCAACCCGGCCCTCGACATGAATCGAGGTTCAGAGCGGCGGGAAAGCCTGTCTGCCGTGCCACCAGTTCATCACCGCCTGCACCGATTGCTCGATGTCCAGGTCGGAGTTGTCCAGCAGCACCGCGTCTTCGGCCGGCTTGAGCGGCGCGTGCGCCCGGTTCATGTCGCGCGCATCACGTGCCTTCAGGTCGGCCAGAAGGTCTTGGAGTATAGCCGGGATTCCCTTTGAAATCAATTGCTTATGGCGGCGCAAGGCGCGTTGCTCGGCGCTGGCCGTCAGGTACACCTTGAGAGGCGCTGCCGGAAAGACCACCGTGCCCATGTCCCTGCCGTCGGCCACCAGCCCCGGCAGGCGACGGAAGTTGAGTTGCAGGTCCATCAGCGCGGCCCGCACCTGGGGCACCGCCGACACGCGGGAGGCGGCCATGCCCGCCGATTCGGAGCGCAAGGCCTCACTCACATCCTCGCCGTCGAGCCAGGTCCGGCCGCCGCCAAAGCGCACGTCCAGCCCGGCCGCCAACCGCCCGAGGCGGGCGGCGAGGGCGGGTTCGCGCAGGTCGGCATCGGTGGTCGACAGGCCTTCGCGCTCGGCCGCCAGCCCGACCAGGCGGTACAGCGCGCCCGAGTCGAGCAGGTGGTAGCCCAGCCGCGCCGCCAGCTCGGCCGACAGCGTGCCCTTGCCCGAGGCGGTGGGGCCATCGACGCAGATCACCGGAATGCGGTCGACGCTGGCCCGGCAGACGCCGAACAGGGCCTCGAAATAGTCCGGGAAGGTCTTGGCGACGCACTTGGGGTCGTCGATGCGCACCGGCAACCCGGCCGGGTTGAAGGCCGCCAGCGAAAAGCACATGGCCACCCGGTGGTCGTCGTAGGTGTGGATCGTCGCTTTTCTCCACGCTTCGGGCGGCGTGATGCGGATGAAGTCGGCGCCTTCCTCGACCCTGGCGCCAAGCTTGCGGCACTCGTTGGCCATGGCCGCAATGCGGTCGGTCTCCTTGACGCGCCAGCTGGCGATGTTGCGCAGCGTGGTGGGGCCATCGGCATAGAGGGCCATGACGGCCAGCGTCATGGCGGCGTCGGGAATGTGGTTGCAGTCGAGGTCGATGGCCTTGAGCGGCCAGGCGCCGCGCCGCACGCGCAGGGCGTTGGCTTCGCCAGCGATGTCGGCGCCCATCAGGCGGGCCGCCTCGACGAACCGGATGTCGCCCTGGATGGACGACAGGCCCACGCCCTCGATGACGATGCCGTCGGTGCCGGGAGAGGGTTCGGCCATGGCGCCGAGCGCAATGAAGTAGCTCGCCGAGGACGCGTCGGCCTCGACGGCGATGTTGCCGGGCGATGCATAGCGGCTGCCGCGCGGCACCGTGAAGCGCTGCCAGCCGTCGCGCCGCACGTCGACACCGAAGCGCTGCAGCAGATTGAGCGTGATCTCGATGTAGGGCTTGGAGATGAGTTCGGTGACCACCTCGATCACCACGTCGGTGTCGCGGGCCACCAGCGGCAGCGCGAGCAGCAGCGCCGTGAGGAACTGGCTGGACACATCGCCGCGCACCCGGATGGGCTGGCCCAGTGCCAGGCCATGGGGGGCGCCGTCGCCCACCCGCAGGGGCGGGTAGCCCTCGTTCTGCAGGCACTTCACCGGGCAGCCCAGTTGCCGCAATGCGTCCACCAGATCGCCGATGGGGCGTTCGTGCATGCGCGGGATGCCCGACAGATCGAACGTGGCGCCCTGTGTGGTGGCCAGCAACGCGAGGGCGGCCGTGAGCGGTCGCATGGCGGTGCCGGCGTTGCCCAGGAACAGGTCGGCCCGCGTCACCGGCAACGAACCGCCGAGTCCGTGCACCCGCACGCTGCCAGGCCCGAGGTCGTCGATGGCGCAGCCCAGCTGGCGCAGGGCCGCCAGCATCACGCGCGTGTCGTCGGAGTCCAGCAGGTCATTGACCGTGGTAGGCCCTTCGGACAGGGCCGCCAGCAGCAGCACCCGGTTGGAGATGCTCTTGGAGCCCGGCAGCCGCACGTGGCCACCGGCGCTGCTCAGGGGAGGGATGTCAAGGCTGGGGATCGAGAACATGCGCGCAGGTCAACCCTGGGGCTTGATCGCGGTCATGCGCCAGCCGGCCCGCGCTTCGCTGGCCTTGTCGATCAGGGCTTCGAGTGCATCGGGGTCGTTGTTCTTGATGGCGGCATCGATTTCCTGCAGCGCCCGCAGGAACAGCCGCGACTGCGCCACCAGCTCTTCCCGGTTCGACAGCAGGATGTCGCGCCACACCGCGGCGTCGCTGGCGGCGATGCGGGTGAAGTCGCGAAAGCCCGGTCCGGCCAGCGTCAGGAAGTCGGCGCCCTGGGGCTGGTCCTGGATGGCGTTCATCAGCGCAAAGGCCAGCAGGTGCGGCAGGTGGCTGATGGCGGCGTAGGCGGCGTCATGCCCTTCGGGCGTCATGCGCTTGACCTGGCAACCCAGTGCGCGCCAGAGTTTTTCGGCCTTGTCCAGGTGGGCCGGGCTGGTGCGTTCAATCGGCGTGAGGATCACCTGGCGCCCGGCGTACAGGTCGGCATCGGCGTGGTCCACACCCGCGAGTTCCTTGCCGGCAATCGGGTGGGCCGGCACGAACACGCCCACCTGATCGCGGAGCACGCGCCGGGCCGCATCGATCACCTCGCGCTTGGTCGACCCCACGTCCATGATCAGCACATCGGGCCGCACGAGGTGGCGGATGGCCTTGAACGTGGCCTCGGTGGCGGACACCGGCACCGCCAGCAGCACGATGTCGGCGCCCGAGACGGCCAGCAGGGCGGACGGGGCCTCGACATCGATCACCCCGAGCTGGCGCGCCCGTTCGGTGGTGGAAGGAGACTTGCTGTAGCCGACCACCCGCTTGACCAGACCGGCGCGCTTCATCGCCAGCGCGAACGAGCCGCCCATGAGGCCGCAGCCGATCAGTCCCAACTGTTCAAACATCATTCGGTCACCGGGTAGGCGCCCAGCACCTTGTAGTAGGCGCAAAGGCTTTGCAGTTCATCGAGGGCGGCGGCCACGTGCGGCTGCGACGGATGGCCCGCAATGTCGATGTAGAAGTAGTACTCCCACTGCCCCGATTTGGCGGGGCGCGACTCGAAGCGGGTCATCGACACGCCGTGGCGCTTGAGCGGCACGAGCAGGTCGTGCACGGCGCCGGGCCGGTTGGGGACCGACACCACGAGGCTCGTGCAGTCGCGGCCCGATGCGGGCGGCATGGCCAACGTCTGCGGCAGGCAGATCACGGCAAACCGGGTGCGGTTCCAGGCCTCGTCCTGCACGGCATGGGACACGATGTGAAGCCCGAACTGCGCGGCGGCGCGTTCGCTGGCCAGTGCGGCGCAGCGCGCATCCTCGGCCGCCAGACGCGCGCCTTCGGCATTGCTCGACACCGCGCGGCGTTCGGCGTTGGGCAGGTGCTGCGACAGCCAGCCCTGGCACTGGGCCAATGCCTGCGGGTGGGCCATGACGACCTCGACGCCGTCCAGACCGGTTTCCCGACGCAGCAGGTTGTGCCGCACCAGCAGGCTCACTTCGCCCACCACGTGAACCGGCGAACGCAGGAACAGGTCGAGCGACCGCGCCACCACGCCTTCGGTGGAGTTCTCCATGCCGACGACACCGAACTGGGCCGTGCCAGCCGCGGTGGCGTGGAACACCTCGTCGAAGCTGCTGCAATAAATGAGGTTGGCTGCGCTGCCGAAAAAGTCGATGGCCGCCTGTTCGCAAAAGGTGCCCTGCGGGCCGAGCACTGCCACCCGCTGAGGGGTCTCCAGGGCCAGGCAGGCCGACATGATCTCGCGCCAGATGGCCGCCACATGCTGGTTGAGCAGCGGCCCCTCGTTGGCCGCCTGGATCTTCTCGATCACCTGGGCCACGCGATCGGGGCGGAAGAAGGGCGACCCTTCCTGGCGCTTGAGTTCGCCGACCTGCTCGGCCACGCGCGCGCGCTGGTTGAGCAGCGCCAGCAACTGCTGGTCGAGCGAATCGATCTGCACGCGCAGTGCGCCCAGGGCTTCGGTCTGTTGTGGCGACACTGCCATGGCTCAGGCCATCTCTTTCTCGAACTCGCGCAGGTAATCCACCAGCGCCTGCACGCCCTCGAGGGGCATGGCGTTGTAGATGCTGGCGCGCATGCCGCCGACCGACTTGTGGCCCTTGAGCTGAAGCAGGCCGCGCGCCTGGGCGCCGGCCAGAAACGCGTCGTTGCGCGATTCGTCCTTCAGGAAGAACGGCACGTTCATGCGCGAGCGGCAGTCGGGTGCCACCCGGTTCTCGTAAAACGAGGATCCATCGATGAAATCGTACAGAAGGCGGGCCTTGGCGAGGTTGCGCTGCTCCATGGCAGCCACGCCGCCCTGGCGCTTGAGCCACTGGAAGGTGAGGCCGGCCATGTAGATGGCGAACGTGGGCGGGGTGTTGTACATCGACCCGTTGTCGGCCACGGTCTTGTAGTCGAAAGCGCTCGGGCAGGCGGGCAGGGCGTGGCCCAGCAGGTCTTCACGAACCACCACCAGCGTGACGCCGGCCGGCCCCAGGTTCTTCTGCGCGCCACCAAAGGCCAGACCCACACGGCCCCAGTCGACCGGGCGGGACGCGACGTGGGACGAAAAATCGATCACCAGCGGCGCGTCGCTGCCCAGCGCCTTCAGGTCGGGCAGCTCGTGAAACTCGACACCGTGAATGGTTTCGTTGCTGCACACGTGCACGTACTGCGCGTCGGCGCCGATGCGCCAGCTGGCGGGTGAGGGCAGGGTGGTGTGCTTCGTGTCGGCGTTGCTGGCCGCCACGTGCGCCGTGGCGTATCTGGCGGCTTCCTTGAGCGATTTCTGGCTCCAGCTGCCGGTGACCACGACATCGACTGCACCGCCGCGCGACAGGTTCAGCGGGACGATGGCGTTCTCGGCCAGGCCGCCACCCTGCATGAAGAGCACCTTGAAGTGCGACGGAATGGCCAGCAGTTCGCGGAGGTCGGCCTCGGCCTGCGCCAGGATTTCTCCAAACGCCTTGCCCCGGTGGCTCATTTCCATGACGCCCATGCCGGTGCCGTGCCAGTCGAGCATTTCGCGCGCGGCCGTCTCGAGCACCTCGGTCGGCATGGCGGCCGGGCCGGCCGAAAAGTTGTAGGGCCGGGCCATCACGCCGCCGGGCCGCTCTCGTTGCCTTCGGCCTCGCCGCCCGCAGACTCGCTGCCGTCCGGCACGTTGGCGTCGTTCTCCACGATGCGCTGCAGGCCGGACAGCTCGTCGCCGTCGTCCAGCGAAATCAGCGTGACGCCCTGCGTGGCACGGCCCATCTCGCGGATTTCGGACACCCGGGTGCGCACCAGCACGCCCTTGTCGGTGATCAGCATGATCTCGTCGTCGGCACGCACCAGCGTGGCGGCCACGACCTTGCCGTTGCGCTCGCTCTGCTGGATCGCGATCATCCCCTTGGTGCCTCGGCCATGGCGCGTGTACTCGGTGATCGAGGTGCGCTTGCCGTAACCGTTGATGGTGGCGGTGAGCACGCTCTGCGACTCGTCCTCGGCCACCAGCATGGCGATCACTCGCTGGCCGTCCTCGAGCATCATGCCGCGCACGCCACGCGCGTTGCGGCCCATCGGGCGAACGTCGTTCTCGTCAAATCGGACCGCCTTGCCACCGTCCGAAAACAGCATCACGTCGTGCTGGCCATCGGTCAGCGCGGCGCCGATCAGGTAGTCGCCTTCATCCAGATCGACGGCGATGATGCCCGCCTTGCGCGGGTTGCTGAATTCGTCGAGCGCGGTCTTCTTGACCGTGCCACCGGCCGTGCCCATGAACACGAAGCGGTCGGCCGGGAAGGTGCGCGACTCGCCGGTGAGCGGCAGCACCACGTTGATCTTTTCGCCCTCGGCCAGCGGGAACATGTTGACGATGGGCTTGCCGCGAGAACCGCGCGAGCCGCTGGGCACTTCCCAGACCTTGAGCCAGTACAGGCGGCCGCGGTTGGAGAAGCACAGGATCCAGTCGTGCGTGTTGGCGATGAACAGCTGGTCGATCCAGTCGTCTTCCTTGGTGGCCGTGGCCTGCTTGCCGCGACCGCCGCGCTTCTGGGCGCGGTACTCGCTGAGCGGCTGGCTCTTGATGTAGCCCGAGTGGCTGAGGGTGACCACCATGTCGGTGGGCGTGATCAGGTCTTCGGTGGCGAGGTCTTGCGCGTTGTGTTCGATCTCGCTGCGGCGGGCGCCGGCCTTGGTCTGGCCGAACTCCTGGCGCAGCGCCACCAGCTCGTCGCCGATGATGGTCGACACGCGCTCGGGCCGCGACAGGATGTCGAGCAGGTCGTCGATCTCGGCCATCACGTCCTTGTACTCTGCCACGATCTTGTCCTGCTCGAGCCCGGTGAGGCGCTGCAGGCGCATCTGCAGGATTTCCTGGGCCTGCGTTTCCGAGAGGCGGTAGAGCCCGTCACCCTGCATGCCGAAGTGGCGATCGAGCCCCTCCGGCCGGTAGTCGTCGGCGTTCACGGTGCCGCCGTCGGCCTTGGCGCGCGTGAGCATCTCGCGCACGAGCTGGCTGTCCCAGCTGCGGTTCATCAGCTCGGTCTTGGCCACCGGCGGGGTGGGCGATTCGCGGATGATGCGGATGAACTCGTCGATGTTGGCCAGCGCCACGGCCAGGCCCTCGAGCACATGGCCGCGTTCGCGCGCCTTGCGCAGGTTGAAGATGGTGCGCCGGGTCACCACCTCGCGGCGGTGCTCCAGGAACACCGTGACCAGGTCCTTCAGGTTGCACAGCCGGGGCTGGCCGTCGACCAGCGCCACCATGTTGATGCCGAAGGTGTCCTGCAGCTGGGTCTGCTTGTACAGGTTGTTGAGCACCACCTCGGGCACTTCGCCGCGCTTGAGTTCGATCACCAGGCGCATGCCAGATTTGTCGGACTCGTCCTGGATGTGGCTGATGCCCTCGATCTTCTTCTCGTGCACCAGCTCGGCCATGCGCTCCTGCAGCGTCTTCTTGTTGACCTGGTAGGGCAGCTCGTCGACGATGATGGCCTGGCGCTGGCCGCGGTCGATGTCCTCGAAGTGGCACTTGGCGCGCATGACCACGCGACCGCGACCGGTGCGGTAGCCATCCTTCACGCCATTGATGCCGTAGATGATGCCGGCGGTGGGGAAGTCGGGCGCGGGGATGATCTCCATCAGTTCGTCGATGGAGGCTTCCGGGTTCTTGAGCAGGTGCAGGCAGGCGTCCACCACCTCGTTGAGGTTGTGCGGCGGGATGTTGGTGGCCATGCCCACCGCGATGCCCGCGCTGCCGTTGACCAGCAGGTTCGGCAGCCGGGTGGGCAGCACCAGCGGTTCTTTCTCGCTGCCGTCGTAGTTGGGCCCGAAATCGACCGTTTCCTTGTCGATGTCGGCCAGCATCTCGTGGGCGATTTTCGACAGGCGGATTTCGGTGTACCGCATGGCGGCCGCGTTGTCGCCGTCGACCGATCCGAAGTTGCCCTGGCCATCGACCAGCATGTGGCGCAGTGAAAAATCCTGCGCCATGCGGACGATGGTGTCGTACACCGCCGAATCGCCGTGCGGGTGGTATTTACCGATCACGTCACCCACGATGCGGGCCGACTTCTTGTAAGGCCGGTTCCAGTCGTTGTTGAGCTCGTGCATGGCGAACAGCACGCGCCGGTGAACCGGCTTGAGCCCGTCCCGGGCGTCGGGCAGCGCACGCCCCACGATCACGCTCATCGCGTAATCGAGATAGCTCCTGCGCATCTCTTCTTCCAGACTGATGGGCAGGGTTTCCTTGGCGAATTGGGTCATGGTGCGGTGGGGTGTCGGCGTCTGGAATGCAGCCAAAGATTTTAAGCGGCGCCCCGAGCGGCCCGTCCGGCTTGGTTTTGTTGCGCTCGGGCAACGGATGTCGCGCCGGCGTCGGCACCACGGGGCACCGCCATGGGGCGCGTCGGAGTGCCCACAAGCTTGTGGCACAATCAAATTCAGCGTTTTGGGGCGATAGGCTTTCCCAAGCGTGTTCCATGTCACGCAGGTCGTCTGCGGCTTACCAAGAGGAAAACCATGAAAAAACTCAACCGAGTGGCAATGCTGTTTGCAACCGCCGCCATGGCAACGGCTGCTGGCGCCCAGACCATCGACAACTGGCGCAACGGCACCGGCGAGCTCGTGTGGAAGAACGGCACCAACGAACTCTGCTGGCGTGACGCCAACTGGACCCCCGCCACCGCCGCCCAGGGCTGCGACGGCGCCATCGTGCCGCGCGCTGCCGCACCGGCACCCGCTCCCGCCGCTGCGCCGGCACCGGCTCCGGCCGCTGCTGCCCCCGCCCCGGCCCCCGCCCCGGCTCCCGCTCCCGCCCCGGCCGCCACCAAGGTGACCTACGCCGCCGACGCCTTCTTCGACTTCGACAAGGCCGTGCTCAAGCCCGAAGGCCGCGCCAAGCTCGACGACCTGGCCAGCAAGGTCGGTGGCATCAACCTCGAGGTGGTGATCGCCGTCGGTCATACCGACTCCACCGGTGCCTCCGCTTACAACCAGGCCCTGTCGGTTCGCCGCGCTGAAGCCGTCAAGGCCTACCTGGTGAGCAAAGGCATCGAAAGCAACCGCATCTACACCGAAGGCAAGGGCCTGAGCCAGCCGGTGGCCGACAACGCCACCCGCGAAGGCCGTGCCAAGAACCGCCGCGTGGAAGTGGAAGTGGTCGGTACCCGCAAAAACTGATCGGCCTTCCGCCCATCAAGGAACCGCGCTTCGGCGCGGTTTTTTATTGTCTTCGCATAATGCAGGCATGACCGTTCACACCAACGCCGACCCGGCCGAGCTCGCCAAGTTTTCCGACCTTGCCCACCGCTGGTGGGACCCCGAAAGCGAGTTCCGTCCACTGCACCAGATCAACCCGTTGCGGCTGGACTGGATCGACACGCTCGCGCCCATTCAAGGCAAGCGGGTGCTTGACGTCGGTTGCGGCGGCGGCATCCTGTCGGACGCCATGGCGCGCCGTGGGGCCGATGTGACCGGCATCGACCTGGCGACCAAGGCGCTGCGCGTGGCGCAATTGCACGCGCTCGAGGCGGCCACACCCAATGTGCGCTACCTGGAAACCAGCGCCGAAGCCCTGGCCAGCGAACAGCCGGGTTCTTTCGACGTGGTCACCTGCATGGAGATGCTCGAGCACGTGCCAGACCCATCGTCGGTGGTTCGCGCCTGCAGCGAGCTGGTCAAACCCGGCGGCTGGGTGTTCTTCTCCACCATCAACCGCAACCCCAAGTCCTTCCTGTTCGCCATCGTCGGGGCCGAATACGTGCTGCGGCTGCTGCCGCGTGGCACCCACGAATACGCCAAGTTCATCCGCCCGAGCGAGCTGGCCGGCCACTGCCGCGCCACGGGCCTGGAGCTGCTGCACACCAAGGGCATGGAGTACAACCCGCTCACGCGCCGCTACTGGCTCAGCGGCGACACCAGCGTGAACTACCTGCTGGCCACCCGCAAGGTCTGACGTGGGGCAGGCACTGTTCGCCGGCGTGCGCGCCGTGCTGTTCGACCTGGATGGAACGCTGCTTGACAGCGCTGGCGACCTGGGCGCGGCGGCCGAGCACCTTCGCGCCCAGCGCGGGCTGCCCCCATTGCCGCTGAGCGAATACCGCGCCCACGCTGGCTCCGGTGCGCGCGGCATGTTGCGGGTGGCCTTCGACATGGCGCCCGATCACCCCGACTACGAACCGCTGCGAGAGGCATTTTTCGTGGCCTACGAGGCGCGGCTGCTGGAACGCACCCGCCCCTTCGACGGGGTGGAGGATCTGTTGCTGCGCATGGGCCACCATGGCCTGGACTGGGGCGTGGTCACCAACAAGGCACAGCGCTTCGCCCTGCCCATCACCCGCCAGCTGCCCTTGTTCGATCGGGCTGGAGCCATTGTTTGCGGCGATACGACGCCCCACGCCAAACCCCATCCAGAGCCCCTGTTCGAGGCCGCACGGCGCCTCGGCCTGGCACCGGGGCAGTGCATCTACGTGGGCGACGACGAGCGCGACATCCAGGCCGGGCGCGCGGCCGGCATGCGGACCGTGGCGGCGCGCTACGGTTACCTGGGTCCGCAGGCCTCGGTGGACGCCTGGGGCGCCGACGCATTCATCGATTCTCCGATCGAGGTCTTGAATCTCCTCGATCTGCCCTAAACTCGGTGTTCCTGGGGCTGCACCGGTTTCGACGTGGGTTCGGACACGCAGCAGGGCATGTCGAGGTTCTGTCACCTCGTAAATCCGCAGAAAAAAACCAACTGCAAACGACGAACGTTTCGCACTCGCCGCTTAAACACCGGTGAGCCTTGCAACAGCAGGCCGATGGGCTGGGCAAGGGGGTCGCAAGACCTCCAGGCTGCGAGGTAATTCACATCGGCTGGTCCCGTGCCGGGCAGCTTGGCGGGGGATGAGATTCAAGGCTGCTGGCTTGCCGGATAGCGTGCCGCTGCGCGATCCGGACGGCGAGACCCAAACCAGACGGCTACACATGTAGAACTGCGCGAAGAAGGCTTGCGGACGGGGGTTCAATTCCCCCCAGCTCCACCATTCATCCCCCCTTCGGCCATCTCGGGCCGTTGGGCGACGGGCTCGCCAGCGGCCGGTGTCCGGCGCCAGCCGGCATACCCCCTGCCGAAACATTGGCGTCGTGCCGGCAATCGCACCTTTCGTCAGGTCGGGCGCCGAGCCGCCAGGCTCTGCACGGCACCATGACGGCATGACCTGTCGTGAGCGCCAGACCCAGCCGATCCGCCCCTCCGCGGCACTCGCATCCATTTGTAACCGCCTGTCGTCGCGGTGGCAACGCTTGTCCAGCCGTTTGCGCGGCGCGCGCGCGACCAAGCAGCATCGGGGGATGCAATATGCCCTACCCAGTACCTGCGAAAGGCGCGCCCCGTCGGCGGGGCAGCTCGGGGTGACCTTGATCGAGCTCATGGTGGGGCTGACGGTGCTGTCCATCATCCTGCTGTTCGGGGTGCCCAGCTTCCAGGGAGCGATTGCGTCCAACCGCCTGACCACCTCGACCAACGAATTGGTCAGCGCGATGGCGCTGGCCCGCAGCGAAGCCATCCGGCGAGGTGCGCGCGTCACGGTCTGCAAGAGTGCCAACGGTGCCGCCTGCACCTCGGCCGGTACCTGGCAGCAGGGGTGGATCGTTTTTCTGGACACCACCCGCGCAGCGGGTGATCCGGTGGTGGATGCCGGCGAAACGGTGCTGTCGGTGGTGGGTGCCTTGCCGGCCAATGTGACCGTTCAGGGGACCGCGCCTGTGGCCACGTTCCTGTCGTTTGCGGCCGATGGGACCGTTCGCACCATGACCGGGACCGCCCTGGCCGGAACGATTCGCGTGTGCAGCACCTCTTCTGCGCTGGCCGATGCGAACCGCGGCCGCGAACTCAACATCAGCTCCGCAGGTCGGATGGCCACCACGGCCGTCAGCGTCGGCCTTGCCTGCGCCGCACCCACATGACCACCATGAAGTCGATTCCTCAGAACCTTCGATCCCAGCGCGGTGCCGGCCTCATCGAGGTGCTGGTCTCCGTGGTGATCCTGGCCATCGGCCTGCTCGGCATGGCCGGGTTGCAGGCCAGCGCGCTTCGCGGCAACCAGAGCAGCTATGCCCGCAGCCAGGCGGTGATGCTGAGCTACTACATGCTCGACATGATGCGCGCCGACCGCGCTCGCGCGCTGCTGGGGGACTACAACACCGACAACAACGCCACGCCCGACGCCGTGTTGACCCCGATCTGCAACGCGACCGACGTCCCGCAAGACACCTTGGCCGACAACACCCGAGAGGACTGGCTGTTGGCCGTCAAGGCCAATCTGGGAGACAACGCCCAGACCTGCGGAGCGATCCGGTGTGCTGCCACGGGCGAGTGCACGATCCAGATCACCTGGGACGACGCACGCGCCGGCGGGGACGGGCAGCAACGGTTCGAAACCAGGAGCCGCCTGTGATCCGCCGAACCATTCGACCGGTGTCGCGTGGTCAGCGCGGCTTCACCCTCATCGAGCTGATGGTGTCGCTGGTGCTCGGGCTGTTGCTCATCCTCGGTGTGATCAGCGTGTACCTGACCAACCAGCAAGCGGCCCGCACCAACGAGGGCCTTGCCAGGCTGCAGGAAAGCGGGCGCATCGCGTTCGAGCTCATGTCGCGAGAACTTCGCCAGGCTGGCGGCAACGCATGCGGGGCAAGGCTGCTGTCCAATGTGCTCAACAACCCGGCCGCCAACTGGTTCACCGATTTCGACGCAGGCTCCCTGCGTGGTTTCGACGGCGACCAGGATTCTGTGGGAATCGTGGCAATCGGCAACGCGGTTGGCCAGCGGGTGGCGGACACCGACGCGGTGATCATCATGAGCCCGAGCGCCACCGACAACGCCATCATCGTGAGCCACGACCCGGCCACGACCACCTTCACGCTGAACACGATCAACCATGGCGTGTCGACCAACAACCTGGTGCTGGTTTGCGATCAGCAGTCGGCCGCCATCGCGCGCATCACGGCCGCGTCGCCCGGAACCACAAACACCATCGTGCATGGTGTGGGCGCGGCGGTTGACGAAAACTGCGTGCCCGGTCTGGGTTTCCCCAGGCTGTGCGCCGGCACCGGAACGCCGAAGACCTTCACCCCGGGTGGCCTGGTGGCGACCCTGAACCCGGGCTTCTGGTACATCGGCAACAACCCGCGGGGCGGTCGTTCGCTCTACCGGGCCGACGCCAACGGTGCTGCCGAAGAGATCACCGATGGCGTGGTCGACATGCAGTTGCGATACCTCACGCGGGATGCGGTGGCAGGGACACTGGAAAGCGACTGGGTGGATGCCGACGCCATCGTCGACTGGTCCGACGCAGGTGCTGATCTTCCGGTGGCCATGCGGATCCAGTTGTCGCTTGAGACGCTGCAGTCGGTCGGTGCCGACCAGCAACCCTTGCGGCGTCAGCAGGTGCACGCCGTCACCCTGCGCAACCGATCGTTGTGAACATGAACCCCAGTCCGACTTCTACTGCTCACCGCTCATCCAGGGAGCGAGGCGTTGTTCTTGTGGTGGCGCTGGTGCTGCTGGCCATCATGGCGCTGGTGGGTCTGAACGCCATGCGGGCCGTCTCGCTCGAAGAACGCATGGCGGGGCACACCTACGACCGCAGCCTGTCGTTCCAGGCGGCCGAGTCGGCATTGCGCGAGGCGGAAATTCTGGTGGCGGCCAACCGGCCGGAGCCAGCGGTTTGCGATGACGGCGTCTGCCCGGCGCCACTGCCCACCGACACGCCCCGCTGGCTGGACGCCGGATTCGCAGGCTGGCAGTCGGCCTCCACCGTCAGCAACGCCGGTGTCGACATCACGCCCCAGTACCTGATCGAGTACCTGGGCAACACCTTCGAGTGCGAGCCTGGCTCGCCATCGACCACGGCTGATTGCAAGCGCTATCGCATCACGGCCCGCAGCAACGCCGGTGCCGATCGCTCGGCGGTGATGGTGCAGTCCTTGTACGCCACCGATTGAAGATTCCAGGGAGTTCGTCATGAAAGCACACCGCCTTTTCAACAGCGCCCTCAAGGGCGCGCTGCTGGTTGGCGCCTTGTCGGTCCAGGTGTTCACCGATTCGGTCGACGCCACCGCTGCGCCATTGGCCATTCCATCGGTTCCGCTGGCCGCCACGGTGAACGCCAAGCCGATGACCATGCTGATCGCGGGACGCGACCACCGGCTGTTCTACGAGGCGTACAACGACGCCGGTGACGTCGACGGTGACGGACAGCTCGACATCCGATTCAACCCCCGTATCCAGTACTACGGACTGTTCGATTCCGACGTGTGCTATGAGTACAGCGGAACGCCCACCGCCAACGACAACGGAGCCACCAAGAACGGGGAGCTGTTCAGACCCATAGCGGCGGTCTCCGATGCCACGCTCCGCAACTGCACCGGCACCGGCGCCGGACAATGGTCGGGCAACTGGCTGAATTACCTCACCACCAGCCGTATCGACGCATTGCGCAAGGTGCTCTACGGGGGCTCTCGCGACGTGGACACCGACGGGAACACGGTGCTGCGCCGCGCCTACATTCCCCAGGACGCCCACAGTTGGGGCAAGGAATACCGCAACGTGGCCACCGACGGCTACAACATCGAGGACTTCACGCCGCTGTCCTTGCCCACGGCCAACAACCGCCGCCACTTCTTCGGGAATCTCACGGCGACCAACGGGGTCAATTGCAGCACGCTGTCCAACTGCAGCGGACGTCCCCCTCTGCTGCGTGTGCGTGTGAACGTCGAAAACCGCCGCATCTGGGAGTGGGCCTCCAAAGAGCGCCCGGTGCTGGACAACAGCCTTTCTGCCGGCAGCTTCCAGGCCGACAACCCCGAGACGAACTATGCCGTGCGCGTCCAGGTCTGCACGACCGCGTTCCCGCGCGATTGCAAGTCCTATCCGAACGGCAACCTCAAGCCCATCGGCCTTCTGCATGAGTACGGCGAAAACGACGCCATGCTATTCGGCCTGATCACCGGCAGCTACGACCGCCACATGACGGGTGGCCGTTTGCGCAAGGTTGTTTCCTCTTTCGCGAACGAAATCAACAGCAACTCGGGCATTTTCAGAACCGGCACCGACGCACCCATCGTCACCACCTTCAACAACCTGCGCATCCGCGGCTTCAACCAGACCACGAGCTCCAACGAGTACGCATTTGCCGGTCCTTACGCCGCGTCTGCACTGGCGCCCACCGAGGGGCAGTTTGTCGACTGGGGCAACCCCATCGGCGAGATGATGTACGAAGGCCTGCGGTACTTTGCAGGAGCGAACGGACCTCGAGCCGGCTTTGACAACTCGACCCAACGCGCGCTCGACGGTCAGGTTGGACTCAGCAGTGCGACCTGGGACGATCCCTACAGCTCGACCAGCGCCGCAAGGGCGCCGTACTGCGCACGACCCAACTTCCTGGTGGTGTCCAACATCAACCCCTCCTTTGACTCGGACAGCGTGCCGGGGTCGGCGTTCAACACCTACAGCGACCCGCTTGGCAACCTCTCGGGCCTCAACGTGGTCACCGTGGCAGATGCGATCTCCGGGATTGAAAACCGCGTCGCTTCATCGACCATCACCGGGCGTCAGTTTTTCATCGGTCAGTCCGGAGCCACTGCAACCGACAGCGCGCCCACACCCAAGAACGTCACCAGCCTTGCCAATGTGCGGGGCCTTGCTCCCGACGAACCCACCAAGCAGGGCAGCTTCTATTCGGCTGCGCTGGCCTACTGGGCCAAGACCAACAACATCCGCCCCGACCTGGTCACCGCGACCAACGCCGCGAATGTGAACATCGACAGCTACGTGGTGGCGCTCAGCTCGCCCTTGCCGAACATCCAGGTGAACATCAATGGCCGCACGGTGTCGCTGGTGCCGTTCGCGAAATCGGTGGGTGGCTCCGGCATCAGTGCGGCGAGGACCAGCTACCAGCCCACCAACCAGATCGTGGACTTCTATCTGGAAGAATTGACCCCACCGACCAACGCAACCACCGGCGAGGGTTACCGTGCGGTGTTCCAGATCAACTTTGAAGACGTGGAGCAGGGCGGCGACCACGACATGGATGCCATCGCGCGCTACACCATCGAGGTGGTTGGCGGCCAGCTCCGGGTGACGGTGGTACCGACCTACCAGGCAGGTGGCATCCAGCAGAACATGGGCTTCGTGATCTCGGGTGTCACCGACGCTGGTGGCACTGTCCGTGATGGCGTGTACCTGGTGGCTCGCGACGAAAACTCTTCGCCGGCCTATTTTCTGAACGTACCCCCGAACCGGTGGGCCGGCTACTGCGATGCGGCAACCATGCCGGCAGACTGCGGCACCTTGCCCACCATCGGGCAGGCCGCCCACACCTACGTGTTCCGGCCCAACACCTCGGGTTCCGGGGCAGCCCAACTGTTCAAGGACCCGCTGTGGTACGTGGCCAAGTACGGCGGCTACGTCAAGGAAGACGACGACAACAGCGCTGGTGTGGGCCCCACCCGCACATCCGAGTGGGACTCGCTGCCGTCCACCGCCACCACCACGGGCGACGGCACGCCGGACAACTACTTCCTGGTGCAGAACCCGCTGTTCCTCAAGGCCTCGCTGCGGCGCGCCCTGGAGAACATCACCAACAACAGCGCCAGCGGCGGCAACATCATCGCCAACAGCACGCGCCTGGACACCGACGCCTACGTGTTCCAGGCCACGTTCAACAACAACCGCTGGGCAGGCGACCTGCTGGCCTACCGGGCCAACTCGAGCGGCGTGAGCGCCGTCCCCGACTGGAACGCAGCGTCCCGTCTGCCCAAGAACGCCGATGCGGCGCGCAACATCTTCTACTGGTCGGACAACACCGGGCCCACCAAGGGAGATGCCTTCCTGTGGTCCAACCTGTCGACCGCCGAGCGCGCCTTGTTCGGCACGGGCACGGCGGCCCAGGAGGTGTTCAACTTCATCCGGGGTTCCGGTACCAGAGAGTTCTCCAACGGAGGAACCCTGCGCGATCGAAGCCCGACCACCGCGCTGGCCGACATTGCCCACTCATCGCCCGCTTACAGCCGTGACAGCGAGGTGGTGTTCGTGGGGTCCAACGGGGGCATGCTCCATGCGTTTTCCACCCGGCCACTGAGCACGAGCAACAGCATTCTTCCGGGCACCGAGCTGTTTGCCTATGTCCCGAGTGCGGTGATGCCTCGCCTGCGCAACCTGGCTGCGGTGGGCTACAACGTCAACCACGAGTACTTTGTGGACGGCGATGTCACCGTGTCGGCAAGGGTCGGCACCAGTCCGGGACGCAACTACCTGGTCGCCACGCTTGGCCGAGGCGGGCAGGGCCTGTTCGCCCTGGACGTGACCGACCCCTACAACTTCGCTGCGGAAGACGTCAGTTGGGAGTACTTCCCCAACGACGACACGGACACCACGAACAACGATCCCGACCTCGGGAAGATGCTGGGTCGCCCGGTCATTGCCACGGCTGCCAACGGCACAGAGGTCGTTCTGGTGGGCAACGGTTACAACAGCACCAACGAATCGGCCGCCTTGTATGTGTTCAACCTCGTCACCGGCGAGTTGATCCGCAAGCTGGTGGTGCCCGGTGCCACCGGGGGTGCCAATGGACTGGCCACACCAGGTGTGTTTGACGCCAACAACAACGGGCGCATCGACGTGGCCTACGCCGGCGACCTGCGGGGCCAGGTGTGGCGCTTCGACTTGAGCGACACCAATCCCGTCAACTGGTCGGTCTCCAATGGCGGTGCTCCCATCTTCACTGCGCGGAACTCCTCCGGCCAGGTGCAGCCCATCACGGCACCGATGTCGGTGGCGATCAACAGCGTGAGCGTTGACCCCAACTTCAACAAGCGGTTCGTGTTCTTCGGCACCGGTTCGTACTTCCAGTCGGGCGATCCGTCCAACACGCAACGCCAGACGCTCTACAGCATCGTCGATGACCAGACCACGCCGCACGACCAGTCTTCTGCTGCGGCCACGCGCGGCGGGCTTGCCGAGCGCGTGATGACGACGACCGAGGTGTTCAGTGCCCTGCGAGACCCGAGCTCAGCCCAATCTCCGTCGAATCCGCTGATCTCCCGCACGGTCCGTCGACTCTCCGCAGGAACCGCCGGGGACATGTTCGGGCGACTGGGTTGCTTCATCGACATGCCGCAAACAGGAGAGCGGATCGTCACCCGTGCCAACCTGTTCCGCCTGGCCGAACCGACGCTTCTCGTCAGCTCGATCATTCCTGAGACCCAGGACCAATGTGTCCCGGGCGGCACGGGTCTGCTGAACGCCGTGAACCCCTTCACCTGCGCCCGCCTGACCCGGCCCTTCTTCGATCTGAACGACAGCGGCAGCTTCGCCGACGACACGCTCACCAACGGCGATTACGCGAGTTCGGTGCAGCTCAACGTGGGCATGCCTGGTGAGGCCATCATCATCGGCAACCGCCTGGTGGTGGGCGGCTCTTCCGGCCGGGTGGCCGACATTCGCGTGAACACTGGCCTCACGCCGCTGCGCGGCCGACTGTCGTGGCGCGAGATCGTTCGCGATTGAGGAATCCCATGCGCATCCACGCCTTGCACCGACCCACCGTCCGCCGTCAGGCTCGCGGTTTCACCTTGATCGAACTCATGGTCACGGTGGCCATCGTGGGCATCCTGGCCGCAATCGCCTACCCGAGCTACACCAACTACGTGCAGAAGACCCGCCGTGCGGCCGCCACCGGCTGCCTGACCGAACTGTCGCAATGGATGGAGCGCAACTACACCACCAGCCTGTCACACGCCGTGGTGGCGGGCAGCGGTGCGGCCATGACGAGTGCCGGTCTGCCTGCACTGAACTGCCGCAACGAGCTTGCGGCGAGTTACACGTTCTCGTTCACCGCCAACCCGACCGCCAGCGCCTACACCCTGCAGGCGGTGCCCCAGGGCGCCCAAGCCAATGACACCCGCTGCGGCACGCTCACGCTGACCCAGACGGGCGCCAGGGGCGCCGATGCCGCCACCGGCTGCTGGAACTGACGCCTTTGCGGCGCGGGCGACTCAGTCCCGCGGGCGCGGCGGTGTCTGACGCCCGCTCAGCCGCTTGCGGCGCTGCCAGCGGATGTGCAACGCCCACGCGCCGTTGACCAGCGCATACACCAGCAGGCCCGACACCGTCGCCAACACGGCGAGCCCCAGCACCAGCGGCTTGCCCACGCTACCGATCCGGTCCAGCCAGCTGCGCAGGGTGCTGGTGGTTCCATCGGAGGGCAACGACGACGCCTGCACGCCCGCCAGCTCCCGCGCAGCCTCTTCATCCGACACCGAGTCTTCCCCCAGCATGGCCTTGCCCAATCGGTAGGCGCCGTAGTAGACCGGCCCGAAAGTCACGGGGTTGGTGACCAGCGTGCTGGCCACCGCCACCGGCAGGTTGGCCCTGGCCAGCACCGCCAGCGTGGCGGCAAACGGAATCTGCGCCACGGGGATCAGCAGGCCGAAGAAGATGCCGATGGCCAGCCCCAGGGCGATGCCCCGGCGGCTGAAATGCCACAGGCGGGGCTGCTGCAGCAATGGGCCCAGCCAGCGCAACCAGCGGTTGTTGCGGATCGACTCAGGCGTGGGCAGCCAGGCCTTGAGGCGCTTCTTCATGGGTGGGCGATCGAACGGGACGCGTGTGGGGTTTCAGACAACCCCGGGATTGTGGCCGAGGTCGCTCCACCCGGCCGCGACCGCCCCAGCCGGCAAGCGACAATTCCGACCCATGATGCGACTTGAAGACGTGTTGTTCACACAGGGTTTCGGGACACGGCGGGTGTGCCGCGGGCTCGTGCAACAAGGGCACGTGGCGGTGGGTTTGCCGCCGCAACCCTGCCTGGATCCGGACCTCGAGTTCGAGCCCGAGGGCCTGCATTTCGTGGTGCAGGGTGAGGCCTGGATCTGGCACGAGCGGGCCTACCTGATGCTGCACAAACCGTCGGGTCACGAATGCTCGCAGAAGCCTTCTGCCCATCCGAGCGTGTACACCCTGTTGCCTGCGCCGCTTCGTCAGCGAGGTGGCGGGGCGGCCGCCGGGGTGCAGGCCGTGGGTCGTCTCGACCAGGACACCACCGGTTTGCTGCTGATGTCCGACGACGGCACCTTCATTCACCGGATGACGTCGCCGCGCCACCATGTGCCCAAGGTGTACGAGGTGGTGTTGAAGCACGACATGCCCGAGAAGGCCCTGCAGCGGCTGGAGGAGGGCGTGGTGCTGGAAGACGACCCGAAGCCGGTTCGCGCCCAGTCTGCCAGCCTGACGGGCGAGCGCGCCCTGCGGCTGGTGCTGACCGAGGGGAAGTACCACCAGGTCAAGCGCATGGTGGCGGCGGTCGGGAACCGCGTCGAAGGGCTTCACCGGTCGTCGATCGGTGACCTCCAGCTTCCGGCAGATCTTCAACCCGGGCAGTGGCGGTGGCTGACCCCGGAGGAGGTTCAGGGCCTGCGTCAGCCCCGCAAGGACTGAGGTTGGCGCAGCCGGCGCCTTGCCGGCATCAGAGCAGGTCGCCCTTGCGGCTGTCCAGCGGCATGAGGAACGAGTTGTTGTCCGGCCACTGGGAATGGAAGTCGCTGTTTCGGGCGTCTGCCGGCACGCTGTTCGGCCAGTTCGAGAGCGGGCCGAAATCGCTCGAGGGGCGGCTGCTTCGCTGGCGGTTGATGGCGCTTCGCAGATTGGCCTGGGCCGCAATGATGGCGCGCTCTTCCATCTCGCGCTCGCGCATGGCGCGGTTGAGTTCGGATTCGCCGAGGAACTCGGCGCGGATCTCGGCCACCGTGGGCAGGCTGTTGGACCGCACCACCCAGTAGGGCAGGCCGATCTGGCTCAGCAACGAATGCTTGAGGGCGCGGGTGCTGCGTGGAATGCCGGCCGCACCGGGCACATCGAGGCAGCCCACCACGCGACCGTCGGATTTGCAGACGGTGAAGGTGCAGTACACCCCGCCCAGCAACTTGTACCAGTCAAGGCCTTCCTCGCGTTCGCGCGGCAGCGTGAAGCGCGTGACGGGCAGCTTGATCATCACGTGGTGGTCGTAGAAGGCGCGGGCCAGCCAGTGCCACACGCGCGCTTCTTCGCTGTTGGCCAGCGGGCGGGCGGCCAGCGGCCAGTGCTGGGGGATGCGCCTGCGCTGCCTGGCTTGGCGATCGGCCCAGGCGCGGTGCAGCAGCGCGCCCACCGCCAGCAGGGCGGGGACGAGGGCCGCGAGCAGCCAAGGGTGATTCCAGAGGGGCATGTGGTGTGGCGGGTTGCCTGAGTTGTATCAAAGTGTATAGACCCGGCCACCGGTTGGGCCATCTGTCAAGCTGAAACCCCACGTTGCTGTGATTTCCTTGGGATTTGCGCCGGCCACCTGTGGTGGTGCGGCCTCAAGGTGCGGTGGGTGCTCCGACTGTGCGAGCAACCGATTCTGGCGGTTGGCGACCTTCAGGCCCATCCCCCAAATGCGTTACAGCGGTGAGCGGATTGCGCAGGACGTCACGAACGAGGCCACCCGGTCGGTCAACGCGTGCGGTTGGTCACGGTGCGGGCTGTGGCCGCAGTCGGGCAGGGCCAGGCGTTCGGCGTGCGGGGCGGCCCGATGGATCCGGTGCAGTTGCTCCAGGCTGCCGTATTCGTCCTGTTCGCCCTGGACCAGCAGGAGCGGCACGCGGATGCGCGCGCATTCGCCCAGGATGTCGTAGCCGCGAAACGCCGGGCTCAGCCAGACATCGTTCCACTGCCAGAAGGTGTTGTCCACGTCCCGGTGGTGGCGGGCCAGGCGTTGCCGCAATCCGCCCGGGTTGTCCGGGTCCTTCAGGTAAGTCTCTCGTGCCTGGGCGATCGCTTGCACCGACACGTCTTCCACGAAGGCATGGGGGGCCATGGCGACGCAGGCCTGCACCGGGTGCCGGCTGGCATGCAGCAGCGCGATGGTGCCGCCGTCCGAGTGCCCCACCAGCACCGGGTTCACGGCACCCAGGGCCTGCAGCAGCGCGGGCAACACCTCGAGCGCCTCCCGGTGCATGTAATCGGGTTCGTGGCGCCCGACGTGCCAGAATCCCTCGACTCTGGACGGCCCGCGCACGTCGGGCACCGGATCCGACCGGCCGTGACCACGGCGCGAGTACATCCAGCCGGCCCGGCCGGTTCGCTGGCAAAGCAACTCCGGCCAGCAGACGCCCCGTTGGGTCCACATGGAGACGCTGCCCAGGCCTTCGTGAAGGAACACGATGGGTGGCAGAGCCGCATCTCCGGCAATGTGCGCCACCTCCAGCCGGACGCCATGAATGTCGACGAAATCCATGCGTGCATCCTATCTGCGTCCGGATGCCATGCCGTGAGGGTATTCTTGGTGCCATGAAAGCCATGTTCGACGCCTTCTGGCGTGCCGTCGCCTACTGCCTGCACCCGCGCGTGATCGCGCTGTCCTTTCTGCCGCTGGTGATGCTCGTGGTGCTGTCGTTTGCGCTGGGCTATTTCTTCTGGGACGGTGCGGTGGCCGGGGTCATGGGCTGGTTCGAGGCCTTCGGCCTGATGCAGACCTTCCTCGGTTGGCTGGAGAGCGTGGGCCTGGGTTCGTTGCGCACGGTCTTTGCACCGCTGATCGTGCTAATGCTGGCCACCCCGGTCATCGTGCTGGTGTGCCTGCTGCTGGTGGCTTTGTTCATGACGCCGGCCATGGTCGACTTGGTGGGCCAGCGCCGGTTTGCGCAGCTCGAGAAGAAGCACGGGGGCTCGCTGTTCGTGAGCGTGCTGTGGTCGTTCGGTTCCACCCTGCTGGCGCTCGTGGCGCTGGTGCTCTCGGTCCCCTTGTGGCTGATTCCCCCGCTGGTGCTGATCCTGCCGCCCCTGATCTGGGGCTGGCTCACCTACCGCGTGTTCGCCTTTGACGCCCTGGTCGAACACGCCAGTGCCGACGAGCGCAGGATCATCATGCGCGAGCACCGCAGCACGCTGCTGGTCATGGGCATTCTCAGCGGCTACCTTGGTGCGGCGCCCAGCCTGCTGTGGGCATCGGGTGCCATGTTCATCGCGCTGGCACCCTTGCTGGTGCCCGTGGCCATCTGGATTTACACGCTGGTCTTTGCCTTCGCTTCGTTGTGGTTCGCCCATTACGCGCTGGCCGCGCTCGAGCGGCTGCGCCAGGCAACCCCGGTGGAGGTGCTCGACCCCCTTCCCAACCCTGCGGCACCGTCCGCCGCCGGACCGGTGGCGCTGCCGCCTGCCACCGACGTTCCATGAGCGCATCTTTCGGACTGATCATCGTGGGTGACGAAATCCTGTCGGGCAAGCGACAGGACAAGCACCTGCCCAAAGTGGCCGAGCTGCTTGGTGCGCGTGGGCTCAGCCTGGCCTGGGTCCGCGTGGTCGGCGACGACCGCGCACGCATCACCCGGGCGCTGTCCGAGGCCTTCAACGGCAGCGAACCCGTGTTCTGCTGCGGCGGCATCGGCGCCACGCCCGACGACCACACCCGCCAGTGCGCAGCCGCTGCGCTGGGGGTCGACCTGGCGCTGCACCCGGAAGCCGCGCGCCTCATCGAGTCGCGCATGCGCGACGTCGCGGCCGAACAGGGTGTGCCTTTCGAACCGGAGCGACCCGACAACGTGCACCGGTACAACATGGGCGTGTTTCCGCTGGGCGCTTCCATCATCCCCAACCCCTACAACAAGATTCCCGGGTTCACCTGCCAGGGCCCGGGAGGCGCGTCGGTGCACTTCGTGCCGGGCTTCCCGGTCATGGCCTGGCCGATGGTGGAGTGGGTCCTTGACGAGCGCTATGCCCACCTGCAGCAGGCCAGCGCCCGCCAGGAGCGGTCGGTCATCGTCATGGGTGCCATGGAAGCCGCCCTGACCCCTCTCATGGAGCAGATCGAGGCGCGCCACCAGGTCAAGGTGTTCAGCCTGCCCAGCGTCGACCACCCCACCTACGGAAGGCACATCGAGCTCGGCGTCAAGGGCGGGGTGGATGCCGTGGCGGCCGCCTTTGCCGACATGCTCGACGGGCTGCATCGCCACGGCGCCTCGCTGGGCCCCGAATTGGTGCGCTGACGGGTTTCCCTTGGCTGGTGCATTGATGCACCATTAAAGTGCATCAAAAGGGAGTCATTCGTTCCAGGGGTGAGCCGATGCGACCGCAGCGCCGACCCGCGACCCTTTCTGGCGCACGCCACGCGCCATAATCGCCCGCAGGCGCGGAAGGCGCAAAAGGCGCCAAAGGGCCAAAATCCGACCGACCGTTGGTGGCATGGAATCTGCATGCCGGTCATGCGTCGTTTTCTTCTTTCCACCCCTTCCAGAAACTCAGGAGCAATTGATGGCCAAGACCGTCGCAGACGTGATGCAAATGGTGAAGGACAACGAAGTCAAGTTCGTCGACTTCCGTTTCACCGACACCCGCGGCAAGGAGCAGCACGTCACCGTGCCGATTTCGGCGTTCAGCGAGGACAAATTCACCTCGGGCCATGCCTTCGACGGTTCGTCCATCGCCGGCTGGAAGGGCATCGAAGCCTCGGACATGCAACTCATGCCCGACTCCAACACCGCCAACATCGATCCCTTCTTTGAAGAAACGACGATGTTCCTGCAGTGCGACGTGGTCGAGCCCAGCGACGGCAAGTCCTACGACCGCGATCCGCGCTCGATCGCCAAGCGCGCCGAGGCCTACCTGAAGACCTCCGGCCTGGGCGACACCGCCTACTTCGGCCCGGAACCCGAATTCTTCATCTTCGACGGCGTGCGCTGGAGCAACGAGCCCGGCAACGTCATGTTCGCCATCGACGAGTACGAAGCCCCCTGGAACAGCGGCAAGCAGCTCGAAGGCGGCAACCGCGGCCACCGCCCCACCACCAAGGGCGGCTACTTCCCCGTGCCCCCGGTCGACAGCACGCAGGACATGCGCGCCGAGATGGTCCTGATCCTCGAATCGCTGGGCATTCCGGTCGAGGTGTTCCACCACGAAGTGGCCGGCGCCGGCCAGAACGAGATCGGCACCAAGTTCAGCACGCTGGTCGAGCGCGCCGACTGGACCCAGGTCCTGAAGTACGTGGTGTGGAACGTGGCCAACGCCTATGGCAAGACCGCCACCTTCATGCCCAAGCCCTACGCCGGCGACAACGGCTCCGGCATGCACGTTCACCAGTCCATCTGGAAAGACGGCAAGAACCTGTTCGCCGGTGACGGCTACGCCGGCCTGAGCGACTTCGCGCTGTACTACATCGGCGGCATCATCAAGCACGCCCGTGCCCTGAACGCCATCACCAACCCCGGCACCAACAGCTACAAGCGCCTGGTGCCCGGCTTCGAAGCCCCGGTCAAGCTGGCCTACAGCTCGCGCAACCGCTCGGCCTCGATCCGCATCCCGTACGTGGCCAACCCGAAGGGCCGCCGCATCGAGGCGCGCTTCCCCGATCCTTCCGCCAACCCTTACCTCGCCTTCTCGGCGCTGATGATGGCCGGTCTGGATGGCGTGGAGAACAAGATCCACCCGGGCGAAGCCGCCACCAAGGACCTGTACCACCTGCCGCCCGAAGAAGACGCGAAGATCCCGACCGTGTGCCACAGCCTCGACCAGGCGCTGGAGTACCTCGACAAGGACCGCGGCTTCCTGACCAAGGGCGGCGTGTTCACCGACTCCATGCTCGACGCCTACATCGAGCTCAAGATGACCGAAGTGACCCGCTTCCGCATGGCGCCGCACCCGGTCGAGTACGACATGTACTACAGCCTGTGATGGCGGCCCGCCACGGCGGGCTACCCCCAGCGCAGAGGGACGGCTCCGGCCGTCCCTTTTTCGTTGGCGCGTGTCGCCGCGGGTTCGCCCTTGGCACTTTCGGCCCCGCTTTGGTTCATACTGCCGCGCTGATCACCCTTGGAGGCACCGTGTCCGACATCCTGTCCCGCCCGATCCGACGTCTGTTGCCGGCGCTGCTGCTGGTGGCCGCCGCCTCGTTGCAGGCGCAGGACGCGATTTACCGCTGCGGCAACGAGTACACCAACAACGCGGCCGTCGCCAAACAGCGCGGTTGCACGCTCATGCAGGGCGGCAACATCACCGTCATCGAAGGCACCCGGCCCTCGGGCGCCACCGCCGCGCCGCGCACCGGCAGCGCTGCCCAGGGCAGCGGGCCGCGAGTGGACAGTGCCGCCCAGCGCCAGCGCGACGCCGATGCCCGCGCCACCCTCGAAGCCGAACTCCGCAAGGCCGAGGAGCGCCTGGCCGAAGCCCAGAAGGCCTATGCCAACGGCGAACCCGAGAAACAGGGCATCGAGGGGCGCAATTACCAGCGTTACCTCGACCGCGTGGCCGGGCTGAAGGACGCGGTCACCCGGGCCGAGAACGACGTCGCCGGCATCCGCCGCGAGCTGCAGCGCCTGGGCGGGGGCTGACCCCCTGGGTGGGGCCGCGCCACCGGGCGCTGCGCCTGCATCACAATGGGCGGCGTGAAAACGCAGAACCCGAATCGAAACCCCGCCGCTGCCAGCCAGTCTGCTGCCGCGCGCTCCAACGACGCACACCGCTTTCAGGCGCTGGACCTGCTGGCCACGCTGGTGGCCGTGGTGGATGGCCAGGGCCACGTGCTGTATGCCAATGCGGCGCTTGAAGACGCGCTCGGCATGTCGCGGCGCAGCATTTCCGGTGCCACCCTGCAGGAGTGCTTCACCGAGCCGGTGCTGCTGGACAACGCGCTGCAGGGCGCCCGTGGCAACGAGTTTGCAGCCCTGCGCTACGACGCCTTCCTGCGGCGTCTGACCCACGACCCGCTCCCGGTTCACGTGGTGGTGGCCCAGACCGAACACACCGGCGAGGTGGTGGTGGAAATGCTGCCGCTGGAGCAGCAGACCCGGCAGGAGCGCGAGGAGCGCCTGCTGGATCAGGCGCAGGCCAACAAGGAACTCATTCGCAACCTGGCCCACGAAATCAAGAACCCGCTCGGCGGCATTCGCGGCGCGGCACAGTTGCTTCAGATGGAGCTGCCGAACAAGGAGCTCATCGAGTACACCCAGGTCATCGTCCATGAAGCCGACCGCCTGCAATCGCTGGTCGATCGGCTGCTGGCGCCACACCGCCGGCCGCACGTGGTGGGCGACGTCAACATCCACGAAGTCTGTGAACGGGTGCGTTCGCTCATTCTGGCGGAGTTCCCCCGGGGGTTGAAGGTGGTCCGCGACTACGACACCTCGATCCCCGAGTTCCGGGGCGATCGCGAGCAGCTCATCCAGGCCGTGCTCAACATCGTCCACAACGCCGCTCAGGCGCTGTCCGAGCGCATCGAGGCGGGCGATGCCCGCATCACGTTGCGCACCCGTGTGGGACGGCAGGTCACGTTCGGCAAGCAGCGCTACCGGCTGGCACTGGAATTGCATGTCATCGACAACGGGCCCGGCGTGCCGGACTCGATCAAGGACCGCATCTTCTTCCCGCTCGTGTCGGGGCGCGATGGTGGTTCCGGCCTGGGGCTCACGCTGGCGCAGACGTTCGTGCAGCAGCACCATGGCCTGATCGAGTGCGAGAGCGAGCCGGGACAGACGGACTTCAAGATCCTGATCCCGTTGCCTTGACCGAATCCAACTCGAACACCGCGCCACCTGAAGGGACGACCGAACCATGAAGCCGATCTGGATAGTGGATGACGATCAGTCGATCCGCTTCGTGCTCGAGAAGGCTTTGCTCCGCGAGAACCTGCCCACGCGCAGCTTCACCAGCGCGCAGGACGTGCTCAAGGCCCTGACCGAATCGCCCGAAAGTGAAGGGCCGCAAATCCTGGTGAGCGACATCCGCATGCCGGGCGGCTCGGGTCTGGACCTGCTGGAGAAGGTCAAGCAGCGCCACCCATCGTTGCCCGTCATCATCATGACCGCGTTCTCCGACCTGGACAGCGCCGTCTCGGCGTTTCAGGGCGGCGCGTTCGAGTACCTGCCCAAGCCCTTCGACCTGACCAAGGCGGTGGAACTGATCCGCCGTGCGGTCGAGGAAAGCCAGCGCGAGGAAGTGTCCGAGGAGCGCATGAGCGCGGCCCCTGAAATGCTGGGCCAGGCGCCGGCCATGCAGGACGTGTTTCGCGCCATCGGCCGGCTCAGCCAGAGCCAGGTCACCGTGCTGATCACCGGCGAATCCGGGTCGGGCAAGGAGCTGGTGGCGCGCGCACTGCACAAGCATTCACCGCGCGCGAACGGCCCATTCGTGGCCATCAACACCGCGGCCATTCCGAAGGACCTGCTGGAGAGCGAACTGTTCGGCCACGAGCGCGGCGCGTTCACTGGCGCGCAGACGATGCGCCGCGGCCGCTTCGAGCAGGCCGATGGCGGCACGCTGTTTCTCGACGAGATCGGCGACATGCCCTTCGACCTGCAGACGCGGCTGCTGCGCGTGCTGTCCGACGGGCACTTCTACCGCGTGGGTGGGCACAGCGCGGTGCGCGCCAATGTTCGCGTGATCGCGGCCACCCACCAGAACCTCGAGCAGCGCGTCAAGGAAGGCGCGTTCCGCGAAGACCTGTTCCACCGCCTCAACGTGATCCGCCTGCGCCTGCCGGCCCTGCGCGAGCGCCGCGAAGACGTGCCCATGCTGACGCGCTTCTTCCTGCAACAGAGCGCCAAGCAACTGGGCGTTGAACCCAAGCGCATCTCCGAGGCGGCGCTCAAGCTTCTGGGTGGTTTCGACTTCCCCGGCAACGTGCGCCAACTCGAGAACATCTGCCACTGGCTCACGGTCATGGCGCCGGCCCAGATGGTCGAGGTGAAAGACCTGCCGCCCGAGGTGTTGTCGGTGGTGGGATCCGGTGTGGCCGCGCCCGCCGTGCCTTTGACTCCGCCGGTGGCCCCGTCGGTCCCGGTGGCCCCTTCGATGCCTGCCACGGTGCGTCCGGTCGACCCGATCCAGGGCGTTACAGCTGCGGCGGCCCTGGCCGAGCCACTGGATATCGCCCCTGGTGACGCCCTGGAGCAACCCTGGGAGCAGGGCCTTCAGGCCGAGGCGATGGCCTTGCTGGAAACCGGTCGCACCGACGTGTGGGACGTGCTCACCAAGCGGTTCGAGACGCGGCTCATCCAGACGGCGTTGGCCAACACGCGCGGGCGGCGTATCGAGGCCGCCCACAAGCTCGGCATCGGCCGCAACACGATCACGCGCAAGATTCAGGAACTGGGCATGGAGTGATCACGCGAGGGTGAGCACCACGGGCGCGTGATCGCTCGGGCGCTCGTTCTTGCGTGGTGCCTTGTCCACCGCACAGGCGCCGGCGCTCGCCTTCACCGCATCGCTCACCAGAATGTGGTCGATGCGCAGCCCGCGGTTTCGGCGAAACGCCAGGTCGCGGTAATCCCACCAGCTGTAGTTCTTCTCGGGTTGCGGGAAGAGCCGCACCGCGTCGGTCAGGCCCAGCCCGATGAGCGCCTGGAGCTTGTCGCGTTCCTCGGTCGTGCAGTGGATGGTCTCGCGCAGGCCCACCGGGTCCCACACGTCCAGGTCGTCGAACGTGATGTTGAAATCGCCCATGAGCACGAGCGCCGGATGGGCCGCCATCTCGGCCTGCACCCAGTCGCGCAAGGCGTCGAGCCAGCGCATCTTGTAGGCGAACTTGTCGCTGCCCGGTGCCTGGCCGTTGGGGAAATAAGCGCCGATCACCCGAACACCATCCACCGTGGCCGTGATCACGCGCGATTGCTCGTCCTCGAAGCCCGGGATGTTCTTCACCACCCCGCTTGCCGGGCTGCGGGTGATCAGCGCCACGCCGTTGTACGTCTTCTGGCCGAACCATTGCGCCTGGTAGCCGGCGTCGGCAAAGGCCTGTGCCGGAAACTTGTCGTCGGTGAGCTTGAGCTCCTGCAGCGCGAGCACATCGACCGGATGGGCGGCGAGCCAGTCGAGCACCTGGGGCAGCCGGACCGCGAGGGAGTTGATGTTCCAGGTGGCCAGTTGCATGGTCAGGGCCTTTTCTCGAAGGTCACGAAGGCGAACGGCAGGCCGTTGGCGGCGGTGTGAGTCTCGCGCGTGGTCTCGATCCAGTCGGGGCCGAGCGGGGGCGCAAAGGCATCGCCGTCGAATGCCTGGGCGATCTCGGTGACGACGACACGTGCCGCGTGAGGCAGCGCCTGGCGGTAGACCTCGGCCCCACCGATCACCCACGCCTCGGGCGCATCACCGCACGCCGCCACCGCATCGGCAACCGAACCCGCACGCAGGGCTCCGGGCGCCTGCCAGGCCACATCGCGCGTGAGCACGATGTTCTGCCGCCCGGGCAGTGGGCGAAACCGCGGCGGCAGCGAATCCCAGGTCTTGCGACCCATGATCACCGGACTGCCGAGCGTGGTGCGCTTGAAGTGCGCCAGGTCTTCCGGAAGGTGCCAGGGAAGCGTGTTGTCGCGCCCGATCACGCCGTTGGCGGCGCGCGCATAGATCAGGTTGAGTCGGGTCATGGCTCGGGTCAGGCGGTGGCAGAGGCGCTGGCGGCGCGGTCGCGCGCCGGCCACAGCACGCTGGCAATGGCGATCATCACGAACACGATCGCCAGCCAGTCCTGCCAGTGGGGCACCTCGCCGACGATGAAGGTGGCCGACAGCGTGCCCACCAGCGGAATGGCCATCACGCTCATGGCGCTGGTGGCGGGCGGCAGGTGGCGCGCCAGACCGAACCAGATGAGTTGCGCCACGCCGTAGTTGATGACCACCCCGTAGGCGAGCGACAACCACATGATCCCGCTGAATCGGCGCGGATCGGGCAGCGGTTCGAGCGAGAGGGCCAGCACCCACACCGCCAGGCTGCCCAGCAGCAGCATCCACACCGTGACGACCATCGGCGACAGCGCGAAATGCGCGCGCCGGAACGTCAGCGTGCCCAGGCCCCAGCAGGCGGCGGCACCCAGCATCCACGCAATGCCGGTGGGACGTCCGCTGAGGCTCTGCAGCTCGTGCCAAAGCAGAAGCCCGATGGCGATGCCGGCCGCCGCCACCGCCAGCCGCACGCGCGGCGTGATGCGCTCGCCGAAGAACGCGGCACCCAGCAGCACGGTGAAGATCGGCATGGTGAAGCCGATGATGGCCGCGCGTCCCGACGCCAGTTCCTGCACGCCGAAGATCGACAGCGTGTGCCAGCCCAGCACGTTGGGCAGGCCCAGCCAGGCAATCGTGAGCCATTCGCCGCGGCCCGGCCACATGCGCTCGCCGCGGCCCATCACGTAAACGAACAGCCAGGCCGCGCCCAGCAGCATGGTGCTGGCCCGGAAGTACAGCGGCGAGAGCTCCTGCAGCGAGAGCTTCATCATCGGCCAGTTCACGCCCCACATGAGGGTGAGCCCGACCAGCGCCCAGAGCTGGCGTCGGTTGAGCATCAGACCGCCACCGGCGCCTTGATGACCGAGTGGTGCTGGTAGTCGACGATCTCGAAGTCGTCGAGTTCGTAGTCGAAGATCGACGCCGGCCGGCGCTTGATGCGCAGCGTGGGGTAGGGGAAGGGATCGCGCGAGAGCTGCAGCTGCACCTGCTCGCGGTGGTTGCTGTAGATGTGGCAGTCGCCGCCGGTCCAGATGAACTCGCCGACCTGCAGGTCGCACTGCTGCGCCAGCATGTGGGTCAGCAGCGCGTAGCTGGCGATGTTGAACGGCACGCCCAGGAAGATGTCGGCGCTGCGCTGGTAGAGCTGGCAACTCAGTTTGCCGTCGGCCACGTAGAACTGGAAGAACGCGTGGCAGGGCATCAGCGCCATCTTGCCCAGATCGGCCACGTTCCATGCGCTCACGATGATGCGCCGCGAATCGGGGTTGGTCTTGAGCTGTTTCACCACTTCGGCGATCTGGTCGATGTGACCGCCATCGGGCGTGGGCCAGCTGCGCCATTGCACACCGTACACCGGGCCCAGGTCGCCGTCTTCGCGGGCCCATTCGTCCCAGATGGTGCAGCCGCGCTCCTGCAGCCATTTCACGTTGCTGTCGCCGCGCAGGAACCACAGCAGCTCGACGATGATGGCCTTGGTGAACACCTTCTTGGTGGTCACCAGCGGAAACCCTTCATTGAGGTCGAAGCGCATCTGGTGACCGAACACGCTGACCGTGCCGGTGCCGGTGCGGTCGGTCTTGGGCACGCCTGTGGTGAACACGTGGCGCATGAAGTCTTCGTACTGGGAGCGGACGGGCCGCTGTGGGAGGGCAGGGGGGCTCATGACGGCTCGTGTCGGCTCGGTCGGTCAAACCGGCATTTTGCCTTGCCCGGCCAGCGCGGTTCAGGGCGCCCGCGAAACCGTGCCTCGCAGCAGGGGAGAGGGTTCGGTGATGGAAGCGTCGAACGGGTGTTCGGTGAGCGCATAGATGCGCTGAATGCGCTGCACGTAGTCGCGCGTTTCGGCGTAGGGCGGAATGCCGCCGTGCCGGTCGACCGCACCTTCGCCGGCGTTGTACGCCGCCAGCGCCAGCGGCACCTGCCCGCGGAAGTACGACAGCAACCAGCGCAGGTAGGCCATGCCGCCACGGATGTTCTGTTCGGGATCGAACGGCTTGCGCACCGCGAAGCGGGCCGCCGTTTCGGGGATCAGCTGCATCAGGCCTTGCGCGTTTCGCACCGAGACGGCCTGAGGGTTGAAGTTGGATTCGGCCCGGATGACCGCGTACACCAGCCCCGGGTCGAGCCCGTAGCGGGGTGCGTGCTTGTACACGAGCTTCATCACGCTGCGCTCTTCGGGGGTGTCCACATGGGCGCGGTAGGCAATGGCCTTGTCGGCCTGTTCGGTCGCCAGCCGTTGGCGCTCGGCCTGCTCGGCCGCTGAGATGGATTCGCGCTGCTCGGCGTCTTTCACGCAGTCGGGCTTTTCGGCCGGCACACCCATGAGCTTGTGCACGCTGGCGGCGGTCTCGTGCCCCAGCAGCGCGGCGCGCGCGAACCAGTGGGCGGCCACGGCGTCGTTGCGCGGAACGCCCCGGCCGTTGGCGTGAATCCAGCCCAGGTTGAAGGCCGCGGTCGCGTCGCCGGCCAGCGCGGCCTGGCAGTACAGCCGCATGGCGGCCGGTCGGTCGCGCGGCACGCCCGAGCCATGTTCGAGCGCCACGGCCCGCTCGCGCAGCGCCACACGCTGCGCCACATCGAGCACCGGCAACTGGGCCTGCGCCTGAGCCTGCGTCTGTGCCTGCACCGATCCCGCAAGCAGGCCGATGGCCAGCCAGGCGAAGTGCAGCGGCAGAAGGCGGTTCATGGTGTCAGGATGCGTCCTGGGTTGAGGAGGTTGTGGGGATCCAGCGCCTGCTTGATGCGGCGCATGAGCGCCAGCGCGACCGGATCCTTGAAGTGCGTGAGGTGCTCGGCCTTCAGGCTGCCCACACCGTGCTCGGCACTGATCGACCCATCGTAACGCGCCACCGCCTCGAACACCAGTTCATTCACCCGCGTTTCCTGCTCGATCAGGAACTTTCTGGCATCGCCGCCGACCGGCGCCTGCACGTTGTAGTGCAGGTTGCCGTCGCCCAGGTGGCCGAAGTTCACCAGCCGGACGCCGGGAATCTCGCGCGCCAGGAGTGCGTCGGTTTCGTCGCAGAACGCGGGAATGCGGGACACCGGCACGCTGATGTCGTGCTTGATGTTCAGCCCTTCCTGGGCTTGTGCCAGCGGAATGCTTTCGCGGATGTGCCACAGGCTGTGTGCCTGTGCCATCGATTCGGCCACCACCGCATCGATCACCAGGCCCTGCTCCATGGCCGATTCGAGCAGCGACTCGAACTGCGTGCGCGCATGGGCCTCGCTTTCGCTGTCGCTGTTTTCCAGCAGAACGCAGTACGGGCTGTCTTTCCAGAGCGGTACCCGCAGTTGCGGCATGTGGCGGTCCACCAGCGACAGCGCAAACTGCCCCATGACCTCGAACCCGGTCAGGCCGGCGGCCAGCCGCTGCTGCGCCAGGCCAAGCAGGTTCACCGCAGCCTGCAGCGAAGGCACGGCGGCCCAGGCGGTGAGCGTGGCGGCGGGCTGCGGGTACAGCTTGAGGGTGGCGGCCGTGATGACGCCCAGCGTGCCTTCGCTGCCCACGAACAGGTCGCGCAGGTCGTAGCCGGTGTTGTCCTTGCGCAGGCCCGTCAGGCCATGCCATACCTCACCCTGCGGCGTGACGACCTCCAGCCCCAGGCACAGGTCGCGCGCGTTGCCATAACGGAGCACCTGCGTGCCACCCGCATTGGTGGCCAGGTTGCCGCCGATCGTGCAGCTGCCCTCGGCCGCCAGGCTCAAGGGAAACAGCAGGCCTTGCGCTTCGGCGGCCTGCTGAACCGCCTGCAGCACACAGCCTGCCTCCACCGTCATGGTGAGGTTGGCGTGGTCGATGTGCCGCACGGCGTTCATGCGCTGCAGGCTCAGCACCACCTGGGTGCCCGATTCGTCGGGCACCGACCCCACCACCAATCCGGTGTTGCCGCCCTGCGGCACCAGGCTGGCGCCATGGGCACCACACAGGCGGACCACCGCCGCCACCTGGGGCGTGTCGCCCGGGCGCACCACGGCCAACGCCCGCCCGTGCGCACGCTGGCGCCAGTCGCGCTCGTAGGCGGCCAGATCGTGCGTTTCGCGGGTCAGCACATGGGCATCACCCAGGGCCTCCCGCAGTGCGTGCAGCAGCGCGGTGGTCATGGCTGGCGCGCAGCCGCTTGTTCTGCCGCCTGGTTGGCGGCGGCCACGTCGGCGGCCACCGCCTCGGCGCCGGCGGCACGCAGGCGCAGGCGCACGTGCATGGCGCAAGCCACGAACAGGCTGATGCACAGCAGCGTCTGCAGCAGCGCCATGGTCACCGACATGGCGCTCTCACCGCTGGTGGCGCGCACCACGCCCTCGGTGAAATACAGCCACACCAGCAGGCTCACCCAGCGGTAGGTGTACATGCGGTTCTTCAGCAGGCCGGCCAGCGGCAGGGCCAGCGGCAGCACCTTGATGGCCCACCACGATCCGCCTTCGCGCAGCGGCGCGAGCCACAACTCCCAGGCCAGGCCCACCACGATCAGGCCGACAAGGCTGGCGACGGCCAGTCGCCGCGTGAGGGCCACATGGGAATCAGAAGCAGGTTGGGCGGTCATGGGGTGTCCGGAAAACGAGGCTGGCATGATACCGGGATGACCTTTTCCGAGCGGCTCGACACCCTGCGCCAGGCACTGCAGGAATTCTGGAGCGGTGCACTGAAATTTCCGTGGCGCACCACGGCGTTGACCCTGCGCGAACGCTTTCGCGAAGACCGCCTGGGCATCACTGCCAGCAGCCTCACGTTCACCACCACGATTTCGCTGGTGCCGCTGTTCACCGTGGCGCTGGCCATCTTCAGCGCCTTCCCCGTGTTCGACCGGCTGCAGCGCACGCTGCAGCGCAGCCTGGTCGAGAGCCTGGTGCCCGAAAGCATCGCCCGGCAGGTGCTGTCCTACCTGAGTCAGTTTGCGGGCAAGGCCGCGCAGATGGGGTGGGCGGGCGCGCTGGTGCTCACGGTGACGGCCCTGGCGCTCATCCTCACCATCGACCGCAAGCTCAACGACATCTGGCGTGTGCGCCAACCGCGCCCGGTGACCCAGCGCATCCTGGTGTACTGGGCGGTGCTCACGCTCGGGCCGCTGGTGCTGGCGGGCAGCGTGGCCGCCACGACCGCGGCACTGGGCGGGCCGCGCGGCGTGGCCATGCTGCCGCCACCGCTGCAGCTCTTGCTCGATTCCCTGCAGCTGGCCCTGGTCACCGGCGCGCTGGCTGCGCTGTACCGGTACGTGCCGAACACGCGCGTTCGCTGGAGCCATGCGCTCATCGGCGGCTTCTTTGCCGCGGTGGCGCTGGAACTGGCCAAGGTCATGCTGGCCTGGTACCTCAAGCAGGTGCCCACCTTCTCGGTCTTGTACGGCACGTTCGCCACCGCACCCATTCTGCTGGTGTGGATTTACCTCGCCTGGGTGATCGTGCTGCTGGGCGCGGTGATCGCCGCCTACCTGCCGAGCCTGCTCACCGGCGTGGCCCGGCGCGGCGATTCACCGGGCTGGAGCTTCCAGCTGGCGCTGGAGGTGCTGGCCCAGCTCGACGCCGCCCGCGCCGCCGAACCCAAGGGGCAAAGCCTGGAATCGCTCGCGGCATCCCTGCGCGTCGAGGCGTTGCAGCTGGAAGAGCCGGTGGCCACGCTGGTGGCGCTCGACTGGCTGGGCCGCCTCGACGAAGACGGCGAGCGGTACGTGCTGCTCATCGATCCTGAGCGCACGCCTCTGGGGCCGCTGATGGAGCGCCTGCTGCTGTCCCGCCAGAGTGCCACCGCGAGGCTGTGGGACCAGAGCCGCTGGGCCGCGATGACCGTGGCCGAGGCGCTGCCGCAACCCCTGACGCTGCGTTGACCCTCAGCCGGCCGTGAACGGCGCGGCCAGAAACCCCCGGAACCGCGCCCGCCCGCCCCGCGTGGGTGCGCCTGTGAGCCGGTAGGCCGGGAAGCGCTGCAGGAAACGGCCGATGGCAATGCGTCCCTCGAGCCGGGCCAGGCTGAGACCGGCGCACTGGTGAATGCCGAAGCCGAACGCGAGGTGCTTGTTCGGCTCGCGGCCGATATCGAGCGTTTCCGGGTCGCTGAACTGCGCCGGGTCGCGGTTGGCGGCACCAATGCACAGCGTGACCAGCGTGCCCGCCGGCAGATCCACGTCGCCCAGCCGGGTGTCGCACACCGCGCGGCGGTTGCCCAACTGGTTCGACGACTCGAACCGCAGGAACTCGTCGATCGCGCGGTCGAGCACCGCGACCTCAGCGCCACCGGCCATGCGCTGCAACAGCTGCGCACGAACCGCCGGGTGCTCCTGCAGCGCCACCAGCGCGTTGCCGATCAGGTTGGTGGTGGTCTCGTGGCCGGCGTTGAGCAGGAAGATGCAGTTCTGCAGCAGCTCGACTTCACTGAGCTGTTCGCCCGGGCCTTCGCCCTGGATGAGCCGGGTGAGCACGTCGCGCTCCGGGTCACCCGGCTGCTGGCGGCGTTGGGCGACCAGCGTTCGCAATTGGTCGCACATGTCGGTCACCGCGCGGTGCCCACGCTCGGCCTGCGCGGCCGTGACCACGGGCTCGAGCGCGCCCAGGATGGCCAGTGACCAGTCGCGCAGCGGTCCTCGTTGCTCGTGTGGAACGCCGAGCAGGTTGCCGATGATCTCGACCGGAATGGCGGCCGCGAAGTCCTCGATCAGGTCACCGCCCTCGCGCGCTTCGATCTGATCGAGCAAGCGGTCCACCAACTCGACCAGCCCGGCCTCCATGTCGGCAATGGCGCGGCGCGTGAGTGCCCCCATGATGAGGCGCCGCACGCGGGTGTGCAGCGGCGGGTCGTTGAACACCAGGCTGGTGGTGTGGTGCTGGAACAGCGGCGTGCCCTCACCGTACTTGGGCGCGAACTCCACGTGTTTGTCGGAGCTGAAGGTCTGCGCGTCGCGGTACACGGCGACCAGGTCGGCCCACCGGGTCAGGAACACCGACCCGTCGGGCATGCGGCGCACCGGGTCGTGCTCTCGCAGGGCGCGGTAGGCCGGGTAGGGGTTGGCGAGAAAGTCGGGCGGCAGCGCGCGCAGATCGAACGCGCCGGCGATCGCCCGCGCACGGTCGGCGCCCATGGGCGGGGTGATCTGGTCGGCGGTGACGGTCATGCGGTGAGGAAGTCGCGGATGGCGAACAGCGTGGCGTCCGGCGTTTCGGTCATCTGGTGGTGGCCCACCGGCAGCGTGACCACCTTCACCGCCTTGCCGGCTGCGCGGGCGGTGTCGATCAGCGGCGTGGCGGCCTTGGCCAAGGTCATCTGGTCCAGCGCTCCCAGCAGGAACAGCACGGGGCAGGTCACCGCCTTCATCGCCACATCGCCGTTCGCGTAACTGTCGCAGGCCACGAAGCCGCGGTGGAACACGTTCACCCGCGGGTTGCTGCGCAGCACGCGGCGGTTGAGCGCGGTGCTGCCGCCGTACACCCAGGTGCCCGGTCCGATGGCCGAGGGCGGCGCCGCCAGCGTGCTGCGCGAGAACACGTTGATCATCCGGATCGCCTTTTCCGGCTCCTTCAGCGAGGTTTCGATGAGCACCGGCGACACCTTCATCGGGTAGGCCGTGCCCACCAGCACCAGGTGCGTGATGCGGTTTCCGAGGCGGCTGGCCGATTCCAGTGCGATCAGCGAACCCCAGCTGTGCCCGACCAGCGCGGCACGCGGCACCCCCAGCGCGTCGAGCAGGGTGGCGATGAAGTCGGCCGCCTGTTCCACCGACGCGGGGGCCTCACCCTGGCTGCGCGCATGGCCGGGCAGGTCGACGGCCAGCACGTTGTACCCGTGGTTGGCGAGGTATCGGCTCTGCAGTGCCCACACGCTGTGGTCGTTGAGCACGCCATGGATGAACACCACGGTGGGTTTAGCGGCATCGAATGGCTTGCCGCCGGTGTAGCAGTAGGTGCGCGCGCCGTTGACTTGCACTTCCATGTCTTGCTCCGTTCAACGGAAGGGGTTCAGTGGGCTTTTTCCGCGGCCTTCAGTGCCCGCTTCAGGTCATCGATCAGGTCGTCCGCGTCTTCGAGCCCGATCGACAGGCGGATGGTGCCGGGGCCGATGCCGGCGCCCGCCAGCGCTTCGTCGCTCATGCGGAAGTGCGTGGTGCTGGCCGGGTGGATCACAAGCGATCGGCAGTCGCCCACGTTGGCCAGGTGGCTGAACAGCTTGAGCGCCTCGATGAACGCACGGCCCTGTGCCCGCGATCCCTTGATGTCGAAGCTGAACACCGAGCCGGCGCCGCGCGCGCCGAAGCGCAGCAGCTTTTCGGCCAGTGCATGGCTCGGGTGCGAGTCGATCAGCGGATGTCCGACACGCCCCACCAGCGGGTGGCTCGCCAGGAACTGCACCACCTTTTCGGTGTTGGCCATGTGCCGGTCCATGCGCAGCGACAGGGTTTCGATGCCCTGCAGGATCAGCCACGCGCTGTGCGGGCTCATGCAGGCGCCGAAATCGCGCAGGCCTTCCCGGCGTGCACGCAGCAGGAAGGCGCCGATGGTGCTCTCCTCGGTGAACACCATCTGGTGGAAACCATCGTAGGGTTCGCTGAGCTCCGGGAAGCGCCCGGACGCGTCCCAGTCGAAGCTGCCACCATCGACGACCACGCCGCCGATGACGGTGCCGTGGCCACTGAGGAACTTGGTGGCCGAGTGGTAGACCAGGTCGGCACCCAGTTCGAAAGGCTTGATCAGGTAGGGCGTGGTCAGGGTGGAATCGACCAGCAGGGGCACGCGCGCCTCGTGCGCGATCTGGGCCACCGTGGGAATGTCCAGCACGTCAAGGCCCGGGTTGCCCACCGTTTCGCCGAAGAACAGCTTCGTCTCGGGCCGCACCGCCGCGCGCCAGCCGTCGATGTCGCCCGGTTTGACGAAGGTGGTGTCGATGCCGAAGCGGCGCAGCGTGTAGTGCAGCAGGTTCTGGCTGCCGCCATACAGCGCCGTGCTGGCCACGATGTGCGAGCCAGCCCCCATGAGCGTGGCCACCGCCAGGTGCAGCGCGGCCTGCCCGCTGGCCGTGGCGCTCGCCCCGACGCCGCCCTCGAGCGCGGCCATGCGCTGCTCGAACACGGCGTTGGTGGGGTTGCTGATGCGGCTGTACACGTGCCCGGCGCGCTCCAGGTTGAACAGCGCCGCCGCGTGGTCGCTCGACTCGAACACGAACGAGGTGGTGAGGTGAATGGGCACCGCGCGCGCGCCAGTGGCGGGGTCGGGGGTGGCGCCCGCGTGCAGCGCCAGGGTGTCGAAGCCGGGATCGGCGTATCCAGCCATGGGGCGATCTCCTCTGTGTTTTCCGGCGGATTGTGGGCTATATTGACCCACCCGCCGTGAGCGCGGGCGACACGAAAACCCGAGGAGAGCCCCATGAAAGTCAGTGACATCCTGCGCGTCAAGGGCGGCACGCTCTACACCGTCTCACCCGACGAGACGCTGGAGCGGGCGGTGGACACCATGGCCCATTTCGACATCGGTTCGCTGGCCGTCATGGAACACGGCGAACTGGTGGGCATGCTGACGTTCCGCGAGGTCATCGACACGCTGGCCCGCAACGGCGGCAAGCTCGGGGGCAAGATCGTGCGCACCGTCATGGACGACCACCCCATGACCTGCACCCCCGAGACCGAGTTGGACGAAGTGCGTCCCATGATGCTGGAGCGGCACACCCGTTACATGCCTGTCATGGACAACCGCATGCTCATGGGTGTCATCAGCTTCTACGATGTCGCCAAGGCGGTGGTGGACAGCCAGAACTTCGAAAACAAGATGCTGAAGGCCTACATCCGCGACTGGCCCGAAGAAGAGGCGCCACCGGCCCCCGAGGGCAAGGTGAAGATGGCGCGCTGAGCGCGGCCCCTCTCCACCCCTCTGTCCGAGCGCTCCACCTTTCGCTCTCGGCCGCCAACCCACCGCTCGGCGCGAGCCCACCCGTCCCGTTCGGCCTGAGCCTGTCGAAGGCCCTGTCCACCCGTGGGTGTGCGCGCGTTTCGCTCCACCGTGTCGCGCTGACGGCTGGCGTGGTCCGCGTTCTCCGGCGTGCTCGCGGATCGATGGATAGGAGAGCCTGCACCTTCTCATCACCACCGTGATGGGCATGCCACCTCTGTGGCAACCGCGAATGGCGCCTGCGCCCGCGGACCCCACCATCCGTCGAGAGTGGCGGGTGGGTGCGCCCACCCCTCCGTTCGGCTTGAGGCAACCCCCTCCGTTCGGCCCGAGCCACCCCTTCCGTTCGGCCTGAGCCTGTCGAAGGCCCCGCCCACCCGATGGCACGAAAGCGCATTGGCGAGGCATGCCCACCCCTGACTGAGGTCGATGGGACGGGTGTCCGGGCGCAGGCGCCATTCGCGGTTGCCACAGAGCCCGCGCCCCAACCACGGTGTTCACGAAACGGTCACCGCCCGCCCGGGCAGCCGCCCGCGAGCACGCCGGAGAACGGGCACACGACCCAGCGGCCTGGAGAGGAAGCCCCAACCGGGATGGACACCCGATCCAACGTTGAGAAGGGGAAGCCCCAAGCCGGAAAGACCCACAACCCGAAGGCCTGAACCCCCGCCAGGAAGCGTCACCCCATCGCCGCGTGGATGTGTTCCCTCACCCGGGGATAAATCTGCGCATTCCAGCGCCGCCCGCTGAACACCCCGTAGTGGCCCACACCCGTCTGCACGTGGTGTGTCTTCAGGTAAGGCCGGATGTTCGGGCACAGGTCCTGGGCGGCCACCGTCTGGCCCACGGCGCAGATGTCGTCACGCTCGCCTTCCACCGTCATCAACGCCGTGCGGCGGATGGCGGCCGTGTTGACCCGGCGGTGGTTCCACATGAGCTCACCGCGCGCCAGGTCGTAGGTCTGGAACACCTTGGCCACGGTCTCCAGGTAGAACTCGGCCGGCAGGTCGTTCACCGCCAGGTATTCCTCGTAGAAGTCCTGGATGGTGCGGGCTTCGTCCACCCGGCCTTCCACGAGGTGCTCGGCCATGTGTCGAAACGACTGCTGGTGCCGCTCGGGGTTCATGCTCAGGAACGCCGACAGTTGCACGAAGCCCGGGTACACGCGCCGCATGTGCCCGGCATGGGGCGGCGGCACGTGGCTGATCAGGTTCTGCTCGAACCACTCGATGGGTTTGCTGGTGGCCAGCCGGTTCACCTCGGTGGGGTTCACGCGGCAGTCCACCGGACCGGCCATCAGCGTCAGGCTCGCGGGCGTGGCGGGGTGGTCGTCTTCGGCCATCAGGGCAGTGGCGGCCAGCGCCCCCACGCAAGGCTGGCAGACCGCGACCATGTGGTTGCCCGGGCCCACGGCCGCCGCGAAGCGCACCATGTAGTCGATGTAGTCGTCGAGGCTGAAGGCGCCGTGCCGGAGGTGGACGTCGCGCGCGTTGTGCCAGTCGGTGATGTAGACGTCGTGGTCCTGCAGCAGGGTGCGTGCTGTCTCGCGCAGCAGGGTCGCGAAGTGGCCCGAGAGCGGCGCCACCAGCAGCACCGGCGGTCCGGCGTCGGCCGTGCGTTTGCGGAAGTGCAGCAGGCTGCCGAACGGCAGCTTGAGCTTCACCACCTCGTCCACCGGCACCGGTTCGCCGTTCACCGCCACCTCGTCGATGCCGTACGCGGGCCTCGAGTGCGTGAGGCGCAGGCGCGACATCAGGTCGCAGGCGGCCGCGACCTGGCGCAGCCAGGTGCGCTCGGTGCGCGGCAACCAGAGGCTGCTGGCCAGATGCTGGGCGGCCAGCCGCCACGGGGACAGCAGGTCGGACTGGGACTGGTAGGCCAGGTAAAGCATGTGAATGCCTCTTGTGGAGGGATGCGCCACACAGGCAATTAGCGCGCCAACGGTTTGTGCCGGTTGCACGCACCGATGCGGTGCCCCAGGCCACCTTGCAGGTGGCACAGGCTTTGCTGCACCCCCTGTGCCCCCAACGGAGACGCGCATGGCCACGGCAGAACTGACGATCAGCAGCAAGAACTACGGCGCGTGGGCGCTGCGCGGCTGGCTCATGTGCAGGCTGGCGGGCCTCAAATTCACCGAAAAGGTGATCTCGCCCGACGACCCGGCCATGCGGGCCGAGATGCTGCTCCTGTCGGCATCGATGCGGGTTCCCTCGCTGGTGCACGACAAGGTGCATGTGTGGGACGTGCTGGCCATCGGCGAATACCTGAACGAAATCAAGCCGTCCGCTGGCCTTCTGCCCGCCGACCGTGCCGCCCGCGCCCACTGCCGATCCATCTGTGGCGAGATGCACTCGGGTTTCACGGCGCTGCGCTCGTCGCTGCCCATGAACATCAAGGGGCACTTCCCCGGCTTCAAGCTCTGGAGCCGGGCGCAGGCCGATGTCGATCGCATCGAGGCGATCTGGACCGAATGCCTGTCCAGCTACGGTGGCCCCTGGCTGTTCGGCGACAAGCCCTGCATTGCCGACGCCATGTTCGCCCCCGTCGTGACACGTTTCATCACCTACGACGTCCCGATCGACCCCGTGTGCGTGGCCTATTGCGACACCGTCATGGCATTGCCGGCCATGCAGGAATGGGTGGCCGCGGCCGAGGCCGAGCCCGAGGAAATCGACGAGCTGGATGCGGAGTTCTGACCGATCGTCACATGGACGGTGGGCGGGTCACCACATGAATGAATTCCACACACGGCTCGCCCCGGAACACCGTGTTGACAGCCTCTGTCTTGCGCATGCCCACACGCTCCAGCAGCCGGATCGAGGGCTGGTTTCTGGCGTCCGTGATCCCGAGCACCTGTTCGACCGCCGTGGCGGTGAAGACGAGGCCGATCGCTTCGCGCACCGCTGATGTGGCCACGCCACGGCCCTGGGCGTGGCGCGCCAGCGTGAAACCGATCTCCGCGCAGCGGCCCTGCCCATCAACGAACAGGCCGATGTCGCCCAAGAGGTGGTGGTTGACCGGATCTGCAATGCCGATCTGCACCCAATGGCCCGGAACGAACAGCGGCGCGGTGCCCATCTCGCCCAGAAACGCCGACGCTTCTTCGTCCGACAGGACCGACCAACTCTGGTAGCGGCCCAGCGCCGGGTCGCGGCGGTACGCCTGAAAGGCCGTCAGGTCGTCTCTGGACAGGCGCCTGAGCATGAAATCCGCGCCGAGCAGCGGAAGTGGGTCGACGCCGGGCGAGGTCATAACGAAGCAGAAATGTCACTGGAGGCCTGAAGGCCGAAGCATCCAGTTTAGTGGCGCGCGCTGGCGCAACCTGCCTCGTCGCCTGCCCCGCGGCAGGCGGAAAGTCAGCCGCAGGCGTCTCGCTTCGGTATCTCACAGACCGCTTCCACGTCCACCGTCTTGAAGTCGGCGGGCGAGACGATCTCGAGGTACTCCATGTCGGGCGAGTAGTCGAACAGGTAATGCCGAACGCCCGGTCGCTGGTGCACGCAGTCGCCGGCCTCCACCAGGGTCACCTGGTCTTCGTACATGAAGCGCGCCCAGCCCTTGAGCATGAGCACGATCTGGAAGTCGGCCTCGTGGCGGTGCCATCCGGTGCCTTGCTCGGGCGGCAGGTTGGCCTTGACCAGGTGCGCGATCACCTTGCCGTGCGTGGCCTTGGCGATGCCGAGGTCGCGGTAGAGGAAGAAGTCGCGCAGGCCACCGCCCTGGTAGGGCGTGTCGGCCGGCTTGACGTGGGAGAACAGGGTACCGGTTCGGTCCAGCATGGCGTGCTCCTTTCTGGGGCATGGCAGCGGTGGATTTGCTGCTATGCAACATGAAGCATGAAGCGTTCCGCCCGCGCTGGCCGAGCGGACGCCCGGCCCCCTCGCCGATAATCGGCTTCCATGAGCGGCAACACCTTCGGCACCCTGTTCCGGGTCACCAACTTCGGCGAATCCCACGGCCCGGCCATCGGCTGCGTGATCGACGGCTGCCCGCCCGGCATGGAGCTGGCCGAAGCCGACATCCAGGTCGAGCTGGACCGGCGCCGCCCGGGCACCAGCAAGTTCGTCACCCAGCGCAACGAACCCGACGCGGTGGAGATCCTCAGTGGCGTGTACCAGGGCAGGACCACCGGCACGCCGATCGCCCTGCTGATCCGCAACACCGACCAGCGCAGCAAGGACTACGGCGACATCCTGCAGACCTTCCGTCCGGGCCACGCCGACTACACCTACTGGCAGAAATACGGCATTCGCGATCCGCGCGGCGGCGGGCGCTCGTCCGCGCGCCTCACGGCCCCCACGGTGGCCGCCGGTGCGGTGGCGCGCAAATGGCTGAAAGAGAAGTTCGGCACCACCTTCCGCGGCTGCATGGTGCAGATCGGCGAGGTGGTGATTCCCTTCGAGGCCTGGGACCATGTCCCGAACAACCCCTTCTTCGCGCCAGTGGCCGACGTGACCGCGCTCGAGGACCACATGAACGCGCTGCGCAAGCGCGGTGACTCGTGCGGTGCGCGCATCCGTGTCACGGCCAGCGGCGTGCCGGTGGGCCTGGGCGAGCCGCTCTACGACCGGCTCGACGCCGACATCGCGCACGCCATGATGGGCCTCAACGCCGTCAAGGGCGTCGAGATCGGTGCCGGCTTTGCCAGCGTGGCCGACTTCGGCAGCACGCACGGCGACAGCCTCACGCCCGAGGGCTTTGCGGCCAACAAGGCGGGTGGTGTGCTGGGTGGCATCAGCACCGGGCAGGACCTCGAGGTGCAGATCGCCATCAAGCCCACCAGCTCGATCCTGGTCCCGCGCGACACCATCGACGTGACCGGTGCCGCCACCGAAGTCATCACCAAGGGCCGCCACGACCCCTGCGTGGGCATTCGCGCCACCCCGATTGCCGAGGCCCTGCTGGCGCTGGTGGTCATGGACCACGCGCTGCGCCACCGCGCCCAGTGCGGCGACGTGACCACCGACACCCCCGACATCGCCGCCCGCTCGCGTGGCTGAGCGCCGCCACCTCTTTGCGTTCTCGGCGCTGTCCGCGAGCTACTTCGCGCACATCGGGTTTTTCAACCCCTACCTGCCGCTGTGGCTCAAGGACATGGGCTTCGGCCTGCTGGCGATCAGCGTGCTCACGTCGGTGCAATCGGCCACGCGGGTGTTCGCGCCCTACGGCTGGGGCTGGCTGAGCGACCACACCGGCGAGCGCGTGCGCCTGTTGCGCTATGGGTCGACCATGGCGCTGCTGATTTCAACGGCCCTGTGGTTCGACCTGGGGGGCCTGGCGCTGTTCGCCGTGCTGTTGCTGATGTTTGCGCACACCAGCGGCATGATGCCTATGAGCGAAGCGGTGCTGGCACAACTGGTCAGCCGCGGCGGCGGGTTCGATGCGCGCCGCTACGGCCGTGTGCGCGTCTGGGGATCGCTCGGCTTTCTGGTGACCGTGCTGGCGGCGGGCGCCTGGTTCGATGCCTTCGGGCTGGGTGGATTCCCCGCCTGGACCGCCCTCACGCTGGCCGCGGTGGCCTTGAGCGCCTGGTGCCTGCCCGATGCGCGCGACCCGGCCCTGGCCGACGCGCCGCACGAGCGGGTGTGGCCGGTGTTGCGCCAGCCGCGCATGCGCTGGTTCTTCGCGGCCGTGTCGCTGCACGTGCTGTCGCACGTGTTCGTCTACATCTTCCTGTCGCTGCACCTCGACGCGCTGGGCTATTCCAAGACGGTCATCGGGCTGATGTGGGCGTTGTCGGTGCTGATCGAGGTGGGGTGGTTCGTCACGCAGGGCCGCTGGCTGCCGCGCTTCAGCCTGGCCGGGTGGCTGGTGCTGGCGGCCGCGCTCATGGCACTTCGCATGGCACTCACCGCCGGTGTGGCGGATGTGTGGCCGGTGCTGGCCCTGGCCCAGGCGCTGCACGCCATCACCTTCGCGGCGCACCACACCGTGTGCATTGCCTGGATCAGCGAGCACTTCCCCGGTCGCCTGCGTGGTCGAGGCCAGGCGCTCTACAGCGTGCTGGGCTATGGCGTTCCCGGCGTGCTGGGTGGCCTGGTGGGCGGCTGGCTGTCGAGCCGGTACGGTCTGGCCAGCGTGTTCTGGCTGGCCACGGCCTGCGCGGTGGCGGCCGGGCTGTGCGCCTTCAGGGTGCGGGCGATGCGGCCAGCCAGCGCTTGAGCGGGTTGAAGCCGGTCACCAACCCGGTGGCCACCAGCACCAGCGCGCCGCCGATGAAGATGCCGCTGGAGAGCTCTTCGCCCAGGAACAGGTGGCCCCAGGTGACACCGAACACCGGAATCATGAACGCCGGGCTGATGGCGGCCACCGGCGACACGTGCCGGATGATGCGCAGGTGCACCCAGTAGGCCAGGCCCGAGGTGATGACCCCGAGCACCCCCACCGACAGCAGCGCAACGGTGGTGAACTGCGCCTGTGGCCACGCCAGCGCGGCGCCCGGCAGCACGAACACGAAGGCCGTGGCGTGAATGCCGGCTGCAATGGCCAGCGGCTCCATGCGCGTGGTGGCGCGCTTCATGAGCGGGGTGGAACAGCCGTAACACGCCGACGCGCCCAGGCAGGCCAGCACCGCCATCAGGGTGGTGGCGTCGAGCCGCACCGGCCCCAGCTGCACGATCAGCGCCACGCCGGCAAAGCCCACCGCGCAACCGATGAGCTTGCGCGCGGTGAGGGTGTCTTCCTTGAACCAGGCCGAGGCCAGCGTGCCCCACAGCACCGCGGTGGTGTTGAGCAGCGCGCTGTAGCCCGCCGGCAGCCGCAGCGCCGCCCAGGCGTACAGCAGGAAGGGCACCGCCACCGTCAGGGCGCCCAGCACCACCAGTTCGCGCCAGTGGGCCCAGGGCCAGGCCTGGCTGAGTGCCCGCATGATGACGATGAGCGTGACCAGCGCGAGCGCCACGCGCAGCCCGGCCAGCGGCAGCGGCGTGAGCACCGGGCTGGCGATGCGCAGGAACAGGAACGATGCGCCCCACAGCGCCGACAGCCCGATGAGCTGCGCGAAATGGCGGGTTCTCACCCGGTCACTCCCGGGCACCGACGCGCTGGATCCGTGCTTCGTCGCGTGGGCTGCACGGCTCAGGCCTTGGCGGTCTTGCGCACCAGGCCTTCGATGGCCAGGTCGTAACCGGCCACGCCGAAACCCACCACGATGCCGGCCGCTGCCGGCGACACATACGAGTGGTGGCGGAACGCCTCGCGGGCGTGCACGTTGGAGATGTGGACCTCGATCACCGGCAACGGGGCCACGCCCGCGATGGCGTCGTGCAGGGCCACCGAGGTGTGGGTGTAAGCCCCGGGGTTGAACACCACACCCAGCAGCTCGCCCGCCTTGAAGCGCTTGCCCGCCGCGTGAATGGCGTCGATCAGCGCGCCTTCGTGGTTGCTCTGGAATGCTTCGAGCGTGTGCCCCAGGCGTTCGGCCGTGGCGCGCGAGCGCGCCTCCACATCGGCCAGCGTGGTCGAGCCGTAGGTGGCCGGCTCGCGCGTGCCGAGCAGGTTGAGGTTGGGGCCGTTGAGCAGCAGGATGGCGGGCATGGGTGTTCTCGGTCGGGCGTCGAGCTTCAAGCTTAAACCAGCGGCACCGACAGGCGCTGAATCACCGCCCGGGTGTCGGGGCGCACACCGCGCCACCACAGAAACGCTTCGGCCGCCTGTTCGATCAGCATGCCCACACCGTCGGCCAGCGACTCGACCCCGGCCGCGCGGGCCTGGCGCAGAAACGGCGTGAGCCCCTTGCCGTATACCATTTCGTAGGCCAGCGCGCCGGGCGCAAACAGGCCGGCTGGCAGCGGCAGCGAATCGCCCGACAGCGTGGCCGACGTGGCGTTGATGACGATGTCGAAGGCCTCGCCCGCGAGCTCGTCGTAGCCGCCGGTCTGCAGGTTCACATGGGCGGAGAAATCGGTCCGCAGTGCGTGCGCCTTGGCGGCCGTTCGGTTGGCCACCGCGATCAGGGCGGGGGCCTGCTGCGCCAGCGGCAGGATGGCCCCGCGCGTGGCACCACCCGCGCCCAACAGCAGCACACGGCGGCCCTTCAGCGAGCGGCCCAGGTTGCGCTGCAGGTCGTTGACCAGCCCGATGCCGTCGAAGTTGTCGGCCACGATGCGGTCGCCGTCGAGCTTGAGCGCGTTGGCCGCACCGGCCAGCCGCGCCGCCTCGCGGGCTTCGTCGGCCAGTTCGCAGGCCTGCAGCTTGAACGGCAGCGTCACGTTGACACCGCGCCCGCCCGAGGCGCGAAACGCGCGCACCGTGTCGGCAAAGCCGTCCACCGGGGCCTCGATCGCGGTGTAAGTGAGGTCCTGCCCGGTCGCCTGGGCAAAAGCGGTGTGGATCTGCGGCGACTTGCTGTGGGCAATCGGGTGGCCGATGACGGCGTAACGGTCGGTCATGGTGGGGAGGCGGTCAGGGTCTTGGGCGCTGCCGGCATTGTCGCGCAGAGGCCCGACCGACAATTCCAGCCATGAACCCGACCCGACTCAAGATCGACTTCGTCTCCGACGTCTCCTGCCCCTGGTGCGCCATCGGCCTGGGCGGCCTGCAGCAGGCGCTGCACCGCCTGGATGGCGAAGTGGCCGCCGACATCACCTTCCAGCCCTTCGAGTTGAACCCGCAGATGGGCCCCGAAGGCCAGGACATCACCGAGCACCTGACGCAGAAATACGGCAGCACGCCCGAGCAGCAGGCGCAGATCCGCGACACCATCCGTGCGCGGGGCGCCGACGTCGGATTTGCCTTCAACCCGGCCGGCCGTGGCCGCATCTGGAACACCTTCAACGCGCACCGCCTGCTGCACTGGGCCGCCGAAGAAGGCGCACCCGGCCAGCAGGCCGCGCTGAAACAGGCGCTGCTCGCCGCCTGCCACACACGCAGCGAAGCCATGGGCCACACCGACGTGCTGCTGGCCTGCGTGCGCGAAGCCGGTCTGGACGAAGCCCGCGCCACGGCCATTCTGGCCAGCGACGAGTTTGCACAGGACGTGCGCGAGCGCGAACAGTTCTACCTGCAGCACGGCATCCACTCGGTGCCGGCCGTCATCATCAACGACCGCCACCTGATCTCGGGCGGCCAACCCTCGGCGCTGTTCGAACAGGCGCTGCGCCAGATCGCGGCCGGGCAGGTGGACTGAGCGGCGCGGCTCAGCGGCCCATCTGGGCCAGCGCGGCCTGCAAGCCGGCGAGGCCCCCCACGCGCTGGTCGTTGATGAAGATCTGCGGCATCTGCCGCACCGCCGGGCCGCACTTGGCATAGAAGGCCAGGCGTTCGGCTTCGTCGTCGATCTTCACCTCCTCGAAGTCGAGAGAACGCGACTTGAGCAACTGCTTGGCCGAATCGCACTGCGGGCAGGCGGACTTGGAGTAGACGGTGATCTTGAGGGACATGGGTGAGGTCTTCGGAACAGTCGTGTTTCAGGCTGACGCTTCGGCCTGCTGCGCCAGCGCCCGCTCGATGAAGCGTTTCTTCACCGTGGTGCGCGGCACCGGGTGGGCCAGATGCCCGAACCAGGCGCGCACGTCCTCGTCGAGCCCGGTGCCGTGCATGTAGTTGTAGAGCGCCTTGCGCAGGCCGATGCCGAGGGCGTCGTGGTCGACGCCGGTGGGGTCGATGAAGCCGATGTCGTTCTTGGCAAACGTCACCGGCGGCAGCGGGATGAGTTGAATGCCGTAGGCGGCGGGGTCCAGGCCCACGGGCGAATGCACGGTGCACGAGAAGCGGTGGAAGAAGCCGCTCTGGATGCAGCCGTGCTGAAACAGTTGTCGCACGTACTCCAGCGCGTCCACCGTGTCCTGCACGGTCTGGGTCGGAAAGCCGTACATCAGGTAGGCGTGCACCAGAATGCCGGCGTCGCTGAACCCCTTGGTGACGCGCGCCACCTGCTCCACCGTCACGCCCTTCTTCATCAGCGCCAGCAGGCGGTCGCTGGCCACCTCCAGCCCACCGCTCATGGCGATGCAGCCGCTGTCGGCCAGCAGTTGCGCCAGTTCGGGCGTGAAGGTTTTCTCGAAGCGGATGTTGCCCCACCAGCTGATGGCGAGGTCGCGGCGCAGCAGTTCTTCGGCCAGTGCCTTGAGGGCCTTCGGGGGCGCCGCCTCGTCGACGAAGTGGAAGCCGGTCTGGCCGGTTTCCTCGACGATGCGCTGGATGCGGTCGACCAGGGTGGTGGCGGTGGCGGTTTCGTAGCGGCCGATGTAGTCGAGCCCGACGTCGCAGAAGCTGCACTTCTTCCAGTAGCAGCCGTGCGCCACGGTCAGCTTGTTCCAGCGGCCGTCGCTCCAGAGCCGGTGCATGGGGTTGAGCATGTCGAGCAGGCTCAGGTAGTCGTGCAGCGGCAGCCCGTCCCAGGTGGGCGTGCCCACGTCTTCGAAGGGCACGTCGGGCTCGGCGAGGTTCACGTACTTCACCGTGCCCGCCGCGTCGCGCAGAAAGGTGCGCACCAGCCGCTGCGGCCCGCGCTGCCCCTGCAGGTGCTCGATCAGCGCCAGCAGCGGGCGTTCGCCGGCGTCGAGCGTCACGAAGTCCACCAGGTCGAACAGGCGCGGTTCGTTCAGTTCGCGCAGCTCGGTGTTCACGTAACCGCCACCCAGCGCGATCGGCAGTTGTGGCCAGCGCGCCTTCACCGCCTGGGCGATGCGCAGCGCGCCATAGACCGCGCCTGGAAACGGCACCGACAGCAGCAGCAGGGTGGGTTGGTGGCGCGCCACCGCGTCGGTGGCCAGTTGCTGCAGCAGGTCGTCCACCAGCGTGGTGGGTGCGGCCAGCGCCTGCGCCAGCGGCTCGAAGGTGGGCTGGCTGCTCGCCAGCGATTCGCCGTAGCGCACGAACGCAAAGCGGTCGTCCACCGCGTCGCGCACCACATCGGCGAGGTCGTCGAGGTAGAGGGTGGCGATGTGGCGCGCACGGTCGTGCGTGCCCAGCGCCCCGAACGCCCAACCCAGCGGATCGCCGGTGCCGTCGTCCAGGTGGTCGTATTGCTCCAGCGCCTTGAAGCGGGGGCCCTCGGGCAGCAGTTCGCGCGCAGCGATGCGGTGCGCCATGGTGCTGTCGCGCCCCTGCAGAAACGCCAGCGCGGGCCCTATGCTGCGGCGGTAGCGCACGAACTGGTCGAGAAAGGCGTGCACGCTGGCCGACCGGTCGGCTTCGGGCTTGGCCAGGGCGCGTTCACGGATGGCGTCGAGCCCGGCGGGGGTGAACAGGCGCAGCACCAGCGCCAGCGCGAGGTCGGCCTGCACCGCGTCCACCCCGCGCGAACGCAGGAAGCCCGTGAGGTAGGCGGTGGACGGGTAGGGCGTGTTGAGCTGCGTCATCGGCGGGATGACGCTCAGCACGCGAAACGGGGTGGTCATGGCCGGGCGGCGACGGTGGAAACACTCCGAGCTTAGCCCACCCGGCCAGGCCCCACCGCCGCGCCGTGAATGCCCTCAGGCAGTGGCCGCCACCGCCACCCGCCGGGGCTCTCGGTCCGTCGCCCACTGCGCCACGTGCCCGGCGAGCTGGTGCGCGGTGATGGCCGACAGGGTCCAGCCCAGGTGCCCGTGGCCGGTGTTGTAGAACACGTTGGGCAGACGGCCCGGTCCGACCCGGGGCATCATGTCCGGCATCATGGGGCGCAGGCCGGCCCAGGGCTCCACCCGACGCGTGCTCACGTCCGGGAAGCACCGGTTGACCCAGTCCACCAGCGGGCGAATGCGGTCGGCCCGGATGTCCAGGTTGAATCCGTTGAACTCGGCGGTGCCGGCCACGCGGAACCGGTCCGCGCCCAGGCGGCTGATGACGAGCTTGGTCTCGTCGTCCAGCAGGCTCACCCGGGGCGCCGCCGCCTGGCTCTCGGCGTCGTTCAGCATCACGGTGATCGAATAGCCCTTGACCGGGTACACGTTGAGCCGATCGCCCAGTTGGGCGCCCAGGGCCCGGCTGCGCACGCCGGCGCTCACCACCACCGCATCGCCGGCGATGATTTCGCCGTTGGCCAGAGCCACCTGAACCGAATGGCCGGTGCTGGTCACGCGTTGCACGGTCTGGCCGGTCAGCAGCCGCACGCCGCGCCGTTCGCAGGCCAGCCCCAGACCGTGGGTGAACTTGTGGATGTCGCCGGTGCTGTCGCTCTCGGTGTAGAAGCCGCCGTGGTAGCGGCCGGCCAGCGTGGGTTCGATGGCGCGCATTTCTTCGGGCGTGACGGCCCGGCGCTGAAGGCCGCCCTCGGCCAGCAACTGCGACACCCGGGCCGCGTGCTCGAACCCCGCGCGGTCGCGGTAGATGTGCAGGATGCCGCGCTGCTCGAGATCGAAGTCGATTCCTTCCTCGCGCGCCCAGCCGAACAGGTGCTCGCGCGCGGCGATGGCCAGCCGGGTGGTGGCCACCGTGTTGTCGCGGTAGCGGGGAATCGACGCCACGAATTCGGCGAACCAGCTCAGCTTGTGCCACGACGGCCAGGGGTTGACCAGCAGCGGTGCGTCGGCCTTGAACATCCACTTGAGTCCCTTGACCAGGGTCGAGGGGTGGGTCCAGGTCTCTGCGTTCGATGCCGACAGCTGCCCGCCGTTGGCATGGCTGGTCTCCATGCCGGCGTAGCGGTGCTTCTCGATCAGCGTGACCCGGTGGCCCTGCCGGGCCAGCGCGTACGCACTGGTGACGCCGGTGATGCCGCCACCGATGACGATGAGGTGTGTCATGAGGATCTCTCGTTGAAAGCCGTCAAACAGGAAGGAACACGCACCGCACACCGTGTGCGGTCCATGACCCCCTCTGTTTGTGACCTGAGAGATTCACCTGCCTGATGGCGGGTTTGCTCCTGCGGTGGGCCGGGGGACGAATCCCGGCCACTCTTCAGAGTGTGAAGCGCGTCGACCGGTCCTTTTGCCTGAGAGTTTCCGGGGCGGTTGCTCCTTCGGCGCCGGCACGCGGGGTGCCGGTCTCTCCCGATCGACGTTGGTTGACGAGCGTGGTGTCAGGCCACCTCGTCGATCGGCACGCAGCTGCAGAACAGGTTGCGGTCGCCGTACACGTTGTCAACCCGGCCCACCGGCGGCCAGTACTTGGCGTGCGTGCGCGCGCCCAGCACGGCGGCGCCCACCTCGCGCGGGTAGGCATGGGTCCACTCGCCCTTGAGCAGGCTGGCGGCGGTGTGCGGGGCGTTCTTCAGCGGGTTGTCGTCCTGCGGCCAGACGCCGGTCTCCACCTGACGGATCTCCTCGCGGATGGCGATCATCGCGTCGATGAAGCGGTCGAGTTCCTCGAGCGTTTCACTCTCGGTCGGTTCGACCATCAGCGTGTTGGCCACCGGGAACGACAGCGTGGGGGCGTGGAAACCGTGGTCCATCAGGCGCTTGGCCACGTCCTCGGCCATCACGCCGCTGCTGTCCTTGAAGTGCCGCAGGTCCAGGATGCACTCGTGCGCCACGTGGCCGTTCTCGCTGGCGTACAGCGTGGGAAAGTGGTCCTTGAGCCGCTTGCTGATGTAGTTGGCCGATAGGATCGCCACTTCGGTCGCGCGCTTGAGACCTTCGGCGCCCATCATGCGGATGTACATCCACGAGATGGGCAGCACCGCGGCGTTGCCCAGCGGCGCCGCCGAAATGGCGCCCACGCCATTCACCGGCACACCGCCCGAGGCATGCCCCGGCAGGAAAGGCACCAGGTCTTCCACCACGCACACCGGGCCCACGCCAGGGCCGCCACCGCCGTGGGGAATGCAGAAGGTCTTGTGCAGGTTCAGGTGGCTCACGTCGCCGCCGAACTCGCCCGGGGCGGCCACGCCCACCAGCGCGTTCATGTTGGCGCCGTCCACGTACACGCGCCCGCCGTGCTGGTGCACCAGCGCGCACAGCTCCTTCACCTGCGTCTCGAACACGCCGTGGGTGCTGGGGTAGGTGATCATCACCGCGGCCAGGTTGGCGGTGTGCTGCTCGCATTTGGCCTTCAGGTCGGCCATGTCGACGTTGCCGTTGTCGTCGCACTTGGTCACCACCACCGTCATGCCCACCATTTGTGCGCTGGCCGGGTTGGTGCCGTGCGCGCTGCTGGGAATCAGGCAGATGTTGCGGTGGCCCTCGCCGCGGGCGCGGTGCCAGGCCTGGATCACCAGCAGGCCGGCGTATTCGCCTTGCGAACCCGCGTTGGGCTGCAGGCTGATGCCGGCGTAGCCCGTGGCCTGGCACAGCCAGTCGCGCAACTGCTGGTCGAGCAGCGCGTAGCCGCGGCGCTGGTCGGCCGGTGCAAACGGGTGGATGTGCGCAAACTCGGGCCAGGTGACGGGGATCATCTCGCTGGTGGCGTTGAGCTTCATGGTGCACGAGCCCAGCGGGATCATGCTGCGGTCGAGAGCCAGGTCCTTGTCGGACAGCGCGCGGATGTAGCGCAGCATGCCGGTCTCGCTGTGGTGCGAGTGAAAGACCGGGTGCGTGAGGTACTCGCTGGTGCGGCGCAGTTCGGTCGGGATGAGCGGTTCGATGCCCTTCTCGAAGGCGTCGAACGACGGCAGCGCCCGGCCCGCCGGTGCGAACACGCCCCACAGCGCCACGATGTCTTCGCGTGTGGTGGTTTCGTCGAGGGTGACGCCCACGTATTCGCCCCACGAGAGTCGCAGGTTCATGTTCGCGTCGAGCGCGCGCTGAACGAGCGCTTTGGCCTGGTCGCCGGCCTTCACCGTCACGGTGTCGAAGGCGGTGTCGCTGGTGAGTGCCCAGCCCAGTTGCTGCAGGCCGCGCGCCAGCACGGCGGTGTAGGCCGCCACGCGTTGTGCAATGCGCTTGAGGCCTTGAGGGCCGTGGTACACGGCGTACATGCTGGCAATCACCGCCGGCAGCACCTGCGCGGTGCAGATGTTGCTGGTGGCCTTTTCGCGGCGGATGTGCTGTTCGCGCGTCTGCAGGGCGAGGCGGTAGGCCGGGTTGCCGTGCGCGTCCACGCTCACGCCCACCAGGCGGCCGGGCAGGCTGCGCTTGAACTCGTCGCGGCAGGCCATGAAGGCCGCGTGCGGGCCACCATTGCCCATGGGCATGCCGAAACGCTGCGTGGACCCCACCACGATGTCGGCGCCCCATTCGCCCGGCGGCGTGATCAGGGTGAGCGCGAGCAGGTCGGCGCACACGATGTAGGCGGCCTGCTTGCCATGGACCCTGGCCACGTCGGCGCGCTGGTCTTCAATGCGGCCACTGCTGCTGGGGTAGGGAGCGACCACGGCAAAGTGGTCGTCACCCGCCAGGGCCTGGTCCCATTCGGCGGCCGAGTTGGCCACCACCACCGTGATGCCCAGCGGCGCCGCGCGGGTCTGGATCACTTCGATGGTCTGCGGATGGCAATCGCCCCCCACGACCACGGTGTTGCCCTTGGCCTTCACCGAGCGCTTGGCCAGCGTCATGGCTTCTGCGGCGGCGGTGGCCTCGTCGAGCATCGACGCGTTGGCGATCGCCATGCCGGTGAGGTCGGTCACCATGGTCTGGAAGTTGACCAGGGCCTCCATGCGGCCTTGCGAAATCTCGGCCTGGTAGGGCGTGTAGGCGGTGTACCAGGCGGGGTTCTCGAGGATGTTGCGCAGGATGACGCCCGGCGTGTGCGTGCCGTGGTAGCCCTGGCCGATGAAGCTCTTGACCAGCTTGTTCTGCTGCGCGATGGCCTTGAGTTCGGCCAGCGCCGCGGCCTCGGTCAGGGGCTCGGGCAGTTTCATGCCCTGGCTGCGCGCGATGGAGCGCGGCACAATGCCGTCGATCAGCGCGCGGCGCGACGATTCGCCGATCACCGACAGCATGTGGGCTTCGTCGGCCTCAGAAATGCCGATGTGGCGGGCGATGAACTCGCTGGCGTTCTCGAGTTCACCCAGGGGTTTGACGGACGGCATGAGCATGGCGGATCACCGGTTGGCGTTCAGTTCGATGCGGCGAAGGCGTCGTAGGCGGTCTTGTCGAGCAGGGCATCGACTTGCGATGCATCGGCCAGCTTGACCTTGAAGAACCAGCCAGTGCCCAGCGGATCGCTGTTGGCCAGCGACGGGTCGCCGCGGAGCTCTTCGTTCACCTCGGTGATGGTGCCGCTGACCGGCATGTACACATCGGCCGCGGCCTTCACCGACTCGACCACGCCAGCCACGTCCTTCTGGCTGAACGACTTGCCCACCTCGGGCAGGTCGACAAACACCACATCGCCCAGCGCATCCTGCGCGTGGTGCGTGATGCCGACCGTGGCAACGTCGCCGGCAACGGTGATCCATTCGTGGTCTTCGGTGTACTTGGTGGTCATGAAAACTCCTGGTGAAAGGGCTTATCCGCGGAAATAACGGTTGGGAACAAACGGCATGGCGGCCACCTGCATGGGCACCGGCTTGCCGCGCACGATGGCGTGAACGAGGGTGCCGATGGCGGCACAGGCCGGATCGACGTAACCCATGGCCACTGGCTGGTTGGTGCTGGGCCCGAGCAGGCCGCTGGTGACCTCGCCGACGCGGGCGCCCGACGGGTCCTGCAGTTCGGTGTGCTCGCGCACCGGCACACGCTCCTGCGCGACCAGCCCGACACGAACCCGTGTGAGCGCCATCCGGCCATCAATCTGCGCGAGCACGCGGTCGGCACCGGGAAAACCGCCCGCGCGGGCGCCACCGGTGCGGCGCACCTTCTGCATGGCCCAGTTCAGGCCGGCTTCCACCGGGGTGGTGGTGGTGTCGATGTCGTTGCCATACAGGCACAAACCGGCTTCCAGGCGCAGCGAGTTGCGCGCCCCCAGGCCCACCGGCTTCACCTCGGGCTGCGCCAGCAGGGCGCGGGCAAAGGCCTCGGTGTCGGCCGCGGCCAGCGACAGCTCGAACCCGTCTTCGCCGGTGTAGCCGCTGCGCGTGGCGAACACCGCGCGGCCTTGCCAGCTGAAAGCCGCGCCGGTCATGAAGACCAGCTTGTCCACCCCCGGCAACAGGCGCGACAGGGCCGTGACGGCCTGTGGGCCCTGCAGCGCGAGCAGACCGCGGTCGAACTGTGGCTCGATGGTGCACCGCGAGCCGATGCGTTGTTGCATGTGGGCCAGATCGCCGTGCTTGCAGGCACCGTTGACGATCACGAACAGGTCGCCGCCGTTTTCGCGGTCGCGGTTCACGAACATCAGGTCATCGATGATGGTGCCCTCGTCGGTGAGCAGCAGGCCGTAGCGCTGCTTGCCGGGTGCGAGCCCGATCACGTCGACCGGCATCAGGCTTTCGAACGCGGCCGCTGCATCGGCGCCGGTCAGCCGGATCTGGCCCATGTGCGACACATCGAACAGGCCGGCGGCCTGGCGCGTGTGGAGGTGCTCGGCCATCAGGCCGGCGGGGTACTGCACCGGCATGCTGTAGCCGGCAAACGGCACCATGCGCGCACCCAGTTCAAGGTGCAGCGCGTGCAGCGGGGTTTTCAGCAGTTCGGCGGTGGACGGTTCGGACGCGGACAAAGCGGGCTTTCGGACAGGGCAGGCCCCTTGCAGGGCGGGGCACGGTGCATCCGTGCGCTGCCCCGCTGTCCGCTTTACCTGAGAGATTCACGCGGGCGATGCCGCGCTTGCTCCTTCGGTGGACCCCATCGGGTGGGGCCTCTCTCCAGGGGGGGTCACCGGCGTTTCGGCCGGTGCTTGCCAGTCCTTTTGCCTGAGCGTTCGGGGCGGTGGTGGCCGCCTCCTGCGCCTTCGGCGGCCCCGGCATGCGGGGCACTCTCCTGACCCCGCAAGTGTAGCGGAACCGGCCGGTTCAGGGTTCCGTCATGGCCGCTTCGGGCAGGATTTTTGCCAGTCTTTCGCTGATGGCGTCGGCGCGATCGGCGCCCGCCAAGCGCTCGATCTCGGCCAGCATGCGGCGCCCCACCGCCAGCATGGCGGGTACCTCGCGCGCCTCCCTAAGGTCCAGTCGGAACCGCTCGGCCAGTTCGCGGTCCCGCGGCGCGAACATGCGCTCGGACAGGTCGAACAGGAACATGCGTGCGCTGGCCAGCGAGCGCGGGCCGCTGAAGGTGTCCACCGAGCCACGCGCCTCGGGCTGCCGAGCGGGCGGCGCGGCCGGCGGCGGTGCATCGTCCACCAGGTAGCCCCCGGCCAGCAGCTGCTCGACGATGGCCCGACCGTCACCGTTGAAGAGCGCCTGCAACGACGCGGTGGGCTTGCGGCCATCGGCCACCAGCAGGATGGCGCGCTCGCGCTGTCCCAGGGCGCGCTGGCCCGGCTGCAGTTCGTTGCGGCCCTTGTCGGTCTTGATGAGCATGGTCTGACGCTTGGTTGCTCCGGAATTCGGAGCACTCTGCGCAGGCCATGTGACGGTCGAGTGAAAGGCGGGCATGAAAAAACCGCCCGAAGGCGGCTGGTGGCGCTGGCCGTGAAGCAGGTCACGGCCAGCGCGTCACATCCCGGCGCGAATTCGGCATGCCGGGCCTGTGCCGCTGCGCGTCACATCCCGGCGTAGTTCGGCCCGCCGCCGCCCTCGGGCGTCACCCAGACGATGTTCTGGGTCGGATCCTTGATGTCGCAGGTCTTGCAGTGCACGCAGTTCTGCGCGTTGATCTGCAGGCGGTCGCTGCCGTCGTCGTTCTTCACGTATTCGTACACGCCGGCCGGGCAATAGCGGCTTTCGGGGCCGGCGTACTTGGCCAGGTTCACCTGCACCGGCACGCTGCTGTTGCGCAGCGTCAGATGCGCGGGCTGGTTCTCTTCGTGGTTGGTGTTCGACACGAACACGCTGGAGAGGCGGTCGAAGCTGATGACGCCGTCCGGCTTGGGGTAGGCGATCTTCGGCATCTGGTCGGCCGGCTTCAGGTACACGTGATCGGGTTGGTCGCGGTGCAGTGTCCAGGGCGGCGCGCTCACGCCCACCTTGGGCAGGAACCACTGCTCGATGCCGGTCATGAGCTTGCCGACCAGCTGGCCCTTCTTGAACCAGGCCTTGAAGTTGCGCGTCTGCCAGAGCTCTTCGTGGAGCCAGCTCTTCTCGAACGCGGCCGGGTAGGCCGACAGTTCGTCGCTGCTGCGTCCTGCCACCACCGCCTCGTAGGCGGCCTCGGCGCAGAGCATGCCGCTCTTGATGGCGGCGTGGCTGCCCTTGATGCGCGCCGCGTTGAGATAACCGGCGTCGCAACCCACCAGCGCACCGCCCGGGAACACCGTCTTGGGCAGGGCCTGCGGCGTGCCGTTGTTGATGGCGCGTGCGCCATACCCCAGGCGCTTGCCGCCCTCGATGTGCGCCTTGATGGCCGGGTGCGTCTTCCAGCGCTGCATCTCCTCGAACGGCGACATCCAGGGGTTGGTGTAGTCCAGCCCGATCACGAAACCCAGCGTGACCTTGTTGCCTTCGAGGTGGTAGAGGAACCCGCCGCCGAAGGTGTCGTCGGCGATGGGCCAGCCGGCCGTGTGCACCACCAGCCCCGGTTTGGCCTTGTCGGCCGGCACTTCCCAGAGTTCCTTGATGCCGATGGCATAGCCCTGCGGGTCCTTGCCCTCGGTCAGCTTGAACTTCGCCAGCAACTGCTTGCCCAGGTGGCCGCGCGCGCCCTCGGCGAACACGGTGTACTTCGCGTGCAGTTCCATGCCGAGCTGGAAGTTGTCGGTGGGTTCACCGTCCTTGCCCACGCCCAGGTTGCCGGTGGCCACGCCCTTCACCGACCCGTCGTCGTGGTACAGCACCTCGGCGGCCGTGAAGCCCGGGAAAATTTCCACGCCCAGCGCCTCGGCCTGCTCGCCAAGCCACTTGGTGACCGCACCCAGGCTGATCACATAGCAGCCGTCGTTGTGGAAGTTGCGCGGCATCAGGAAATCGGGCGTGCGGCTGGCGCCGGTCTCGCTCAGCACCAGCAGGTCGTCGCCGGTCACCGGCTGGTTCAGCGGTGCACCGCGTTCCTTCCAGTCGGGAAACAGTTCGTTGATGCCGCGCGGGTCCATCACCGCACCCGAGAGGATGTGCGCGCCGGGCTCGGAACCCTTCTCCAGCACGCAGACGTTGATCTCGCCGCCTTTTTCGGCCGCCAGTTGCTTGAGTCGGATGGCGGTGGACAGCCCGGCCGGGCCGCCACCAACCACGACGACGTCGTATTCCATGGCTTCGCGGGGGCCGAACTGGGCCAGGATCTGGTCATGCGTCATGGGGGGTCTCACTGATAATGGTGGGCTGCGTCCGGTCCCCTTCGGGCAGGGCGTTTGTCCCGGAGCGGACGGCATTTTATGCGGCGACCGCACAAAATCGAACGGTCGTTCGTAATTCTGGAGTCTTTCATGCCTTACACCCTCGATCTCTCGGGTCGCGTGGCGCTGATCACCGGCGCCTCGGGCGGCCTGGGGGCGCAGTTTGCCAAGACGCTGGCCCGGGCCGGCGCCGCCGTGGTGCTGGCCAGCCGCCGCACCGACCGGCTCATGCACCTGCGCGCGCACATCGAGGCTGAAGGGGGTGACGCCCACGTGGTGGCGCTCGACGTCACCGACCTGGCGTCCATCAAGGCCGCGGTGGCCCACGCCGAGACCGAGGTCGGTCCGATCGACATCCTGATCAACAACTCCGGCGTGAGCACCACCCAGCGGCTGCAGGACGTGACCGAGGCCGACTACGACTTCATCTTCGACACCAACACCAAGGGCGCGTTTTTCGTGGCGCAGGAAGTGGCCAGGCGAATGCTCGCGCGCGCCAAGGGCGCAGCGCCCGGCAGCTTTGTCGGTGGGCGCATCGTCAACATCGCGTCCATGGCCGGGCTCAAGGTGCTGCCGCAGATCGGCGTGTACTGCATGAGCAAGGCCGCCGTGGTGCAGATGACCAAGGCCATGGCGGTGGAGTGGGGCCGCTTCGGCATCAACGTCAACGCCATCTGCCCGGGTTACATCGACACCGAGATCAACCACCACCACTGGCAGACAGAGCAGGGCCAGAAACTCATCCAGATGCTGCCCCGCAAACGCGTGGGCGAACCGGCCGACCTTGACGCGGTGCTCGTGATGCTCTGCTCGAATGAAAGCCATTTCGTCAACGGCGCGGTGATTGCGGCCGACGACGGTTTCGGCGCATGAGCAGCATTGCCATGGAACGCCCCGGCGGCATGCCGCCGGGCATGGTGGCCGGCATTGCCGCGGGCCTGGGGGCGGGTGCGTTCTGGGGCACCACCTTCATCGCGCCGCTGATCGTGCCCGAGTTCAGCACGGTGGACCTGACCGTGGGGCGCTACCTGTCGTGTGCCCTGCTGGCCGTTGTGCTGCTGGCCTGGGCCGCGGTTCGTGGCGAAGTGCGCCGCCCCACCTGGCGGCAGGCGGGCGCCGCGCTGTGGCTCAGCGTGCTGGGCTACACCGGCTACTACCTGCTGCTGGTGCTGGCCATCCAGGCCGCCGGTGCGGCTTTGCCCGTGCTCATCATCGGCACCATTCCCTTGTGGATCATGCTGCTGGGCAAGCCGCAGGGCCTGCGCTGGGGTGCGCTGCTGCCGGGTTTGCTGCTCACCGCTGCGGGCATTGCCCTCATGGTGCGGTCCAACGCGCACGAAACCGGCGCGGCGGCGGGCGCAGACCTCTGGCTGGGGGTGTTTTACGCGGCACTGGCGGCGGCGGCCTGGACGGCCTTCGGCCTGCTCAACGCGCGCTGGCTGGCGCGCCACCCCGACGTGAACTCCACGCTCTGGGCCAACTGGCTGGGTGTCGCGGCCGGCTTGGGCGCGCTGGTCATCTGGGCCGTGGCCGGCAGCCCGCTGGACCAACTTCTGGCCCAACCCCGCCTGGGGCTCTTCCTGGTGGTGTGCGCGGTCACCGGCATCGGTGCGGCCTGGATTGCGTCGGTGCTGTGGAACATGGCCAGCCGGCGCCTCAGCCCCAGCCTGGCGGGCCAGCTCATCGTGAGCGAAACCGTGTTCGGGCTGGTCTATGCGTTTGTGTGGGGCGGTCAGTGGCCCGCGGCCGTTCAGTGGGCGGCCTGCGCGCTCTTCGTGCTGGGCATTCTGGCCTCCATCCGCGCCCACCGTTGAAGCGAGTCCGTCGATGAAATTCGAGCTGCCCGAGAACAAGAAGCAGGTGTATCGCATGACGATCCCCATCCGCTGGGGCGACATGGACGCGATGGGCCACGTGAACAACACGGTGTACTTCCGCTACCTCGAAACCATCCGCATCGAATGGATGCGCAGCATCGGTTGCCAGCCCGATCCGCAGGGCGAAGGTCCGGTGATCGTCAACGCCTTCTGCACCTTTCACAAACAGCTCGAGTACCCCGGCGACGTGGTGGCCACCATGTACGTGAGCGACCCCGGCCGCAGCAGCTTCGAGAGCTGGTGCACCCTCAGCCGCGCCGACGACCCCGACACGGTGTATGCGTCGGGCGGCGCCACCACGGTGTGGGTCAACTTTCCGCTGCAGAAATCGGCACCCATCCCGCCCAGGCTGCGCGAACACATCCAGGGTTGATTTCACAAATCCTTGCAGTCGGTCACCGCGGCCGGCCCTAGCATGCCGGGATGATTGTTCCGGCTTCACCCGTCTTCGTTTCCAGGGCCATCCCGTGGGTCGTGGCTTGTGCGTTGCTCGTCTCATGTGGTGGTGGCGGAAGCAGCGGCGGCTCGTCCGGCGGCACCCCGCCGCCCGGGTCGGTCAACCAGCCGACCTTCGTGCCGACCACCACGCCGGTCACGGCAACCACCGTCACCACGGGCCTTGCCAGCCCCTGGAGCCTGGCTTTCCTGCCCGATGCGCGCATGCTCATCACCGGCCGATCGGGTCAACTCTGGCTGTTGTCGGCCGATGGCCAGACCCGCCAACCGATCTCCGGCCTGCCCGCCGTCACCGCGATCGGCGGGCAGGGGGGCTTGCTCGACGTGGTGGTGGACCCATCGTTTGCCACCAACCGGCGCATTTACTTCACCTTCTCCGAAGGCGACCCCGGCAACGCCAGCCTCAACGGGACGGCGGTGGCCCGGGCCGAGCTCGACACCAGCTCGCTGGCCCTGGTGGGCCTGACCATCATCTACCGGCAAAGCCCCAAGGTGGCGAGCAGCGGCCACTTCGGTTCGCGGCTGGTGTTCGCCAACGATGGCCGGCTGTTCGTGACCCTGGGCGATCGCCAGAACGGGGATCAGCAGGGATTTGCCCAGGACCTGACGCGCGGCAATGGCAAGGTGGTCCGCATCAACACCGATGGCACCACGCCCCCCGGCAACCCGTTCGCTGGTACGGCTGGTGCCCAGCCCGCCATCTGGAGCCTCGGTCACCGCAATCCGCAAGGTGCGGCGCTGCACCCGGGCACCGGTGAGTTGTGGACCAGCGAACACGGTCCGCAGGGCGGCGACGAAATCAACCGCACGCTGGCCGGTCTGAACTACGGCTGGCCCGTCATCAGCCACGGGCAGGAATACGGCACCACCAACCCGGTGGGTGTGGGCACCAGCCAGCCCGGCATGGAGCAGCCCGCATCGGTATGGGAAACTCGCGATGGCACGCCATGGGTGTCGGGCCAGAAAAGTTCGACCGCGCCGAGCGGCATGGCCTTCTACACCGGCACGCAGCCTGCGCATTGGCAGGGCAGCCTGTTTGTGGGCGCGCTGGCCGGCACGGCGTTGTGGCGCCTGCAACTCAATGGCAACGTGGTGGTCGGGCGGGAGCGGTTGCTGGCCAGCCTGGGCGAACGCATCCGCGATGTGCGCCAGGGCCCCGACGGCCGCCTGTACCTGCTCACCGACAGCGGGCGCCTGCTCCGCGTGAACAGCTGAGCCGGCGGCCGGCCGGGCACCGGGTCAGGCCGGCTTGGCCTTGGGCACCCGACCCAGCAGGTAGAACTCGGGGTTGGGCAGCATGCCGGTCACGTTGGCCACCCGGTTGGACAACCCGAAGAACGCCGTGATGGCGGTGATGTCCCAGATGTCCTCGTCGTCGAAGCCATGGGCGTGCAGGGCAGCGAAGTCGCTGTCGTCCACCTCGTGCGAGCGCAGGCACACCTTCATCGCAAAGTCGAGCATGGCGCGCTGGCGCGGGGCAATGTCGGCCTTGCGGTGATTGGTGGCCACCTGGTCGGCCACCAGCGGCTTTTTCTCGTATATGCGCAGGATGGCGCCGTGCGCCACCACGCAGTACAGGCAGTGGTTGGCCGCGCTGGTGGCGGTGACGATCATCTCGCGGTCGCCCTTGCTCAGGTGGCCACCCTCCTTGAGCATCAGCGCGTCGTGGTAGGCAAAGAAGGCGCGCCATTCGGCCGGGCGGCGCGCCAGCGCCAGGAACACGTTGGGAATGAACCCGGACTTTTCCTGCACCTCGAGGATGCGGGCGCGAATGTCGTCGGGCAGGGTGTTCAGGTCGGGCAGGGGGTAGCGGGGCGTGGCGCTCATGGGTGATCTCCTCGGAATGTGGGTGCAAGTATCGGCCACGGCTGCGCTATCGTTGCAGCCTTCGCGACACCCGCCACAGACGACCCCATGAACCACCCCGACGATCCAGAATTCCAGCGCGGCCTGGCCACACGCACCCAGGTCATGGGTGAGGCCTTCGTGGCCAAGGCCTTTGGCGACATGACCCCGTTCACCGAGCCCATGCAGCACCACATCACCCGGCGCGCCTGGGGCGACACCTGGCAGCGCGGCGTGCTCGACCTGAAGACCCGCAGCCTCATCACCGTGGCCATGCTGACCGCGCTCGGCAAGCAGCACGAGCTGAAGGGCCACGTGCGCGGCGCGCTCAACAACGGCGCCACCGCCGAGGAACTCCAGGAGGTGTTGCTGCACGCGGCCGTGTACTGTGGCGTGCCCACCGCGGTCGAGGCGTTCCGCACCGCGGCCAGCGTGGTCGACGGTGAACGCAGCTGAGACCCCCAACCCCCGCCTAATCCATCCTGCCCCATCCAGCCACCCACTCAAGGAGTTGCCCATGACCCCGACCTTCACCCGCCGTGCGGCCATCGCCGCCACCTTCACCCTGGTTGCCGGCCTGGCCCAGGCCCAGGCCACCACCCGCATCCTGGTGGGCTTTCCGCCCGGCGGCGGCACCGACGCCATTGCGCGCATCCTGGGCGAGCGCCTGCAGACCGAACTGGGCCAGCCGGTGGTCGTTGAAAACCGGCCCGGCGCCGGCGGGCAACTGGCCGCGCAGGCCCTCAAGGCCGCTGCGCCAGACGGCAACACGCTGTTCTTGAGCCACGACCACAGCGTCAGCATCCTGCCCCTGACCATGAAGAACCCGGGCTTCGAGCCGAGCCGCGACTTCGTGCCGGTTGCCGGCTTCGCCACCTTCGTGAACGCGGTGGCGCTGTCGGGCGGCACCCCGGCGCGCGACCTCAAGGGCTGGATCGACGCGGTCAAGGCTGGCGGCGGCAAGGCCACGATGGGCATTCCCGCGCCGGCGTCCACCCCGCAGTTCGCGGTGCAGGTGATCGGCAAGCAGTACGGGCTCGATCTGGCGGCGGCGCCGTACCGCGGCAGCGCGCCCATGATGACCGACATGCTGGGCAACCAGATCCCGGCGGGCGTGGGCTCGGTGCCCGACTTCATCGAAAACCACAAGGCCGGCAAGCTGCGCGTGGTGGCCGTCATGGGCACCCAGCGGCAGGCCGCGCTGCCCGATGTGCCCACCTTCACCGAACTCGGCATCAAGGGCTTCGAGGACGTGCCCTACTACGGCGTGTTCGCCCCGGCCGGCACCCCTGCCGCCACGGTGGACCGACTGTCGCAGGCCCTGCAGAAGGTGATTGCCCAGCCCGACGTGCGCGACAAACTGTCGGCCATGGGCCTGACCGTGGGCCACATGAGCGGCGCCGAACTCGGCAAGCGCGAAGTGGCGTATCGCGAGGTGTGGGCGCGCATCATCAAGGACAGCGGGTACCAGCCGCAGTGAGGTTGCTCGCCTGCGTGGTGGGCAGGCCGAGGGCTTGGGCGGTGCGTCCGGGGGCGCCGGTCTGCCGCCCTTCGCGGTGCGAAGGGTTCCCTGCGGTGCTTGGCTGGCCGGGCCGCGGCGGAACTCGCTGCGCGGGCCTTGCCCGCTCCGCTCGAACAGCCGCCGCGAGTCAGTTCACGAGGCGCGCTGTGCGCGCGCCCGGGCAGCCTGCGCGCCTCGGCGGCGCACAGGCCCCCCCGACCGCACCGTCCAAGCCCTCGGCCAGGAGAAGGGGTGGCGAGCGGGGCGTTTTCGTCGACTCGGGTGGCGGCTATCGGCCAGTAGCGGACGTCGGAGCAATCGCATCCTTGAGTTCCGTAGGCTCATGTGCCGAGCAAAAATGTAGATCAGGGGGATACGTGCGAGTAGGACTGGCTTTGGCGGGGTCGGCATCACAGCCGGTACGGAATTGGGCAATCTCCTTCTTCAGAGCTGGTGGACTTGCGGCGCCCCGGCTCAGACTTCACACGCCATTGCTGCTCTGGACGGCGCTTTGCCTCAATGCGGCGCCTTCAGCCGCACAAGAGGGCGCTGGTTGGAGCTCGCTGGTTCAAGTGCAGGGTCAAGCCTTGCCAATCCCCGCGCAATGGCTGGATACGACCGAGGCGCGCATTGCACATGACTTGAAGTTGCCTGCAGTGGTGCCGCAACAGCCTCAGCCTTTTGATTTCGACCGGGCGTGGTGGAGGTCTTTGTTGCCCGGCACGCCCAAGGTGGCGGTGCAGTACTTCAATCACCTGTGCAGCACCGAAGCCGGGCAATGGATCGTGAGGACCGTGCCCAACGTGGAGGGTCTTTACTTTGCGCGACCACAGGGCGACCCCTCGCCGGCGTCGGCGAAGGACGATGACCCCCTGACCTTGCCGTACGCATTAGAGATGCCGTGGATTCAGCGCAAGTTCAGGTTGAGCGGTGACGCAAAGCCCTTGGACGTAGGTGCTTGGTTCGTATATCCACCGTTCTTGAATTACCGCTTTGTAGAGCAGCCTCGTCGAGATGTGAAATGGCAGGCGGCCATTAGTGAGCCGTACATCCGGTTGTTTGGATTCACCCGGGTTCCTGCGCTTGATCAAAACGGCAGAGTGACCACACATCTCAAGGAGGCCACTCCCATGAAGGTGATCGGTATTCCTGATATCACAGCACGCTATGGCTACACTTGGCGCGGCATTGTTCGAGCGAGGGACCGCGAGCATGGAATTTCTGGCGGTGAACTGCTCATCTACGACTTGCAGACCAAAGAAGTGCTTGCGGTTCGCAGGCAGTTCTTGATTGCTTTCACCAACCCGCGCGGTCAGGGCAGAGCCATGTGGGAGGTGGCAGCCAAGTGCTCCCAATTGGCGACAGCAGATCAAATTGGACTTGAGTTCAATCAGTTTGCAGTTGACGTTCTTCAAACTCTTGGACCATCAAGGATCCGAAAGTGAGCTTCCAAACTTGGATTCGGCAACCTTGATGTGAGCGTCTGCAATGGGCCCAAAGCACGCACTCCAACCAAGCTCGCGTCAGGCAAGGGGCTGCCTTCGGGGTGGCGCCTCTGCTCTGCCGAGAAGCGCAGGGTGGTGGGCGGCGCGCGCAGCGCGCTTCGTTGACTGACCCGCGGCGGCTGTCTGAACGGAGCGGGCGCAGCCCGCGCAGTGAGTTCCGCCGCGTGCCCGCCGCCCGAGCATCGCAGGGGATCCCGCGCAGCGCGAGGGGCAGGGCAGTGAAGCCACCCCGAAGGCAGCCCCTTGCCTGACACCCGCCAACCGCCAAGGAAAGCAATCACCCCGCCATCAACCGATGCACCAGGTCGGGCGTGCTGTGCGCCTGGTACTTGCGCATCAAACGCGCCCGGTGCACTTCGACCGTGCGGTGGCTGATGGCCAGCAGTTTGCCGATCTGCTTGCTGGTCATGCCGTCCATGATGAGCGCGGCCACTTCGCGTTCGCGGGCGGTCAGTTCGGCCCGCACCGGCCGGCGCGAGCTCAGGTCCCAGAAGCTCCAGATGCCGGCCGCGTGGGGCGCGCTGCGGTCCACCGCGCGCCCGGTCACATGGCACCAGAAGGTCTCGCCGCCGTGCGGGCCGCCCACCCGTTTCATGATGCGGTCGTCGGCGTAGGTGCCGCTGCGTCCCAGCAGCGGCGCCATGCGGGCGCCCAGCCGCTCGTACTCGTCGGCGCTGGGGTAGAGGATCAGGAAGCTCTGGCCCACCAGCTGTTCGCGGGTGGCGCCGAACATGTCGCACAGGGCCTGGTTGCAGTCGATCATGGTGCGCTCGCGCGACAGCGCGAGGCCGACCGGGGCGAGGTCGAAGGCGAGGCGGTGGTCGATGTCCATGGGGTTGGCCTTTACGAAATACTACGTAGCCAGTTACGTAGTATCGTTGCGCTTTCCCCGAAGAACCTCCGGAGGCAATCCCCGTGAACAAGATTTTCCCGAGCGCGGCCGCCGCGCTGGAAGGTGTGGTGGCCGATGGCCAGCTGATAGCCGTGGGCGGCTTTGGCCTGTGCGGCATTCCCGAAGCGCTGATCGACGCGCTGCGCGACAGCGGCAGGAAGAACCTCACCGTCATCTCCAACAACGCCGGTGTCGATGGTTTCGGCCTCGGCAAGCTGCTCGAGACGCGGCAGATCAAGCGGATGATCAGCAGCTACGTGGGCGAGAACAAGGAGTTCGAGCGCCAGTACCTCGCCGGTGAGCTGGAACTTGAATTCACGCCCCAGGGCACGCTGGCCGAGAAGCTGCGCGCGGGCGGCGCGGGCATTCCGGCGTTCTTCACCAAGACCGGTGTGGGCACCATGGTGGCCGAGGGCAAGGAACTGCGCGAGTTCGACGGCGAAACCTACGTGATGGAGCGCTCGCTGGTGCCGGCGGTGTCGCTGGTCAAGGCGCACCGCGCCGACAAGAGCGGCAACCTGCAGTTCCGCTACACCGCGCGCAACTTCAACCCGGCCGTGGCCATGGCGGGCAAGGTGTGCATCGTCGAGGTCGAGGAAATCGTGGAGACCGGTGCCTTGCACCCCGACCAGATCCACCTGCCCGGCATTTACGTGCACCGCATCGTGCTCAACGCCGCGCCCGAGAAGCGCATCGAGAAGCGCACCATCACCGAGAAAACCGGAGTCTGACCATGCCCTGGAACCAGGACCAGATGGCCGCGCGCGCGGCCCACGAACTCGAAGACGGCTTCTACGTCAACCTCGGCATCGGCATCCCGACGCTGGTGGCCAACCACGTGCCCAGCACCAAAGAGGTCTGGCTGCAGAGCGAGAACGGCATGCTGGGCATCGGCCCGTTCCCGACCGAAGACGAGGTCGACGCCGACCTGATCAACGCCGGCAAGCAGACGGTGACCACCATCGCCGGCTCGTCGATCTTCGGCAGCCACGACAGCTTTGCCATGATCCGCGGCGGCAAGATCAACCTGTCGATCCTGGGCGCCATGCAGGTCAGCGAACACGGCGACCTGGCCAACTGGATGATCCCGGGCAAGATGGTCAAGGGCATGGGCGGCGCCATGGACCTCGTGGCCGGCGTGCCCCGCGTGATCGTGCTCATGGAGCACGTGGCCCGCAAGAAGGACGGCACCGAAGACCTGAAGATCCTGCCCAAGTGCACGCTGCCGCTCACCGGCGTGGGCGTGGTCGACCGCATCATCACCGACCTGGGCGTGATGGACGTGACGCCCAAGGGGCTCCAGCTGGTCGAACTGGCACCGGGCGTCACCCGCGAGTTCATCCAGTCCAAGACAGGCGTCACGCTGATCTGAACCCACCCGGCCGGTATACTTGCCGGCAACCCGTCATTGGGGAGTAGCCGCCCTGCAACCTGCAGGGGCTCGCGTCAACAGACTTGGCCCGCAGGCCATGGCGCGAGCAGCCTTCCAGCCTGGCAAGACCTTTGACCGCACCGCCTCCGCCCGCGCCGGGGAGGCGCTGCGGTCTTTGGTTTTTTCGCCGGCCGTTGGAGTTCTCCTTGGAAGCCTTTCTCCTGTCCACCGGCATCGTCGCGCTCGCCGAAATGGGCGACAAGACGCAACTGCTGTCCCTCGTGCTGGCCGCCCGTTTCAAGCGGCCCTGGCCCATCGTCGCGGGCATTCTGGTGGCCACCGTGCTCAACCACGCGCTGGCGGGTGCCGCGGGTGCGTGGATCATGGCCGCGGTGGGGCCGGACGTGATGCGCTGGGTGCTCGGCCTGTCGTTCATCGCCATGGCGGTGTGGATGCTGATCCCCGACAAACTGGACGCCGACGAGGTGAAGCCCGGCCGCAACCTGGGCGTGTTCGCCGCCACCACCTGGGCTTTCTTTCTGGCCGAAATGGGCGACAAGACGCAGATCGCCACCATCGCGCTCGGCGCCCAGTACGAGCCCTTGTTCGCGGTGGTCATCGGCACCACGCTGGGCATGATGCTGGCCAACGCACCCGTGGTCTTCTTTGGCGACGCCATCACGCGCAGGGTGCCCATCCGGGTGGTCCACCTCGTGGCAGCGCTGATCTTTCTGGCGCTGGGCTTGCTGGCCCTGTCGGGCTGGGGCAGCTGATCGCCGGCACATCCCTCACGCAAGCGCCAAGGCCGTGACATTGCGCACGAACGCCAGGGATGACACATGCTGTTGCATCTCTACAATGGGCTTCGGATTAGTTCTAAGGGTTGAATTTATCGGCCTTTTGGGCGGCTCATTTAAGGAATATCTGTGGTCTATCAGCTTAAAAAGTCGATTCTCTCGGTGGCGGTCCTGGCGGTGCTCACCGCCTGCGGTGGTGGTGGCAGTGATTCGAGCCCGGCACCGGTTGTCGCCGACCGTCCCGAGGGCTTGTACGGTGGCACCCTCACCGGCAGCGCGTCGACCGACTTTCTGATGCTGGTGCTGGAGAACGGTGAGCTGTGGTCGCTCTACGGCACGCAGACGGGGTCGACCTTTGGTGCCGCAGGCTTCGTGCAGGGCTCGCTGTCCGTGACCGGCAACTCGTTCTCGGCGCTGGACGTTCGGGATTACGGTTACGCGCCCGCCCGGATGGGCACGGCCGCCGGCACCTTCAGCAAGGCGGCGGGCACGATCACGGGCAACATCGTGGCTGGCGGGCAGACGGTGTCGTTCACGGGTGGCCCGGTGGCGGGTTCGCTCTACAACTACGACAACCCGGCGGTGCTGGCCAACGCCAGCGGCGCCTGGACACTGAGTTCGCTCGATGGGGACACCGTATTCCTGAATGTCCAGTCCAACGGAAATCTGACAGCGACCACCGCATTCGGCTGCACCTTCGCGGGCAACGTGGCCTCGCGCCCCAGTGGCAAGAACGTGTTTGACGCCACGATCACCTTCGGGCCGTCACCTTGCGTGCTGGCGAATGAAACGGTGAGCGGCATTGCGCTGGCGTATCCCATTGGATCGGGTCAGTCGCAATTGCTGGTCGCGATGGAGAACGGCACCCGCCTGTTCGGCAACGCCGCCTTCGGTGTGCGCTGACGCGGGATTCTGGAGCGGGTGAAGGGAATCGAACCCTCGTATGAAGCTTGGGAAGCTGCCGTTCTACCATTGAACTACACCCGCGGCAGAGCGGATTCTACTGGCTAGAATCCGCCCCCTCTCCCAGCTTCTGCCGAGTCGAACCGGGCGCGCCGGATCGAGCGCTCTGCCATCCGCGCCATGCCTTCCTCATCGTCCGCACGACCCCACGCCCGGCCCTGCGCCCGGCCCTTTTGCGCCATTGATTTCGGCACGTCCAACTCCGCCATCGCGGTGCCGGCGGCGGGTGGTGTGGACCTGGTCGAGGTCGAGGACGGCCGGCACACCATGCCCACCGCCGTGTTCTACCGGGTGGAAGGCCTGGCTGCGCACGAAGCGCCAGAGCGCTTGTACGGACGATCCGCCGTGGCCGCCTACGTGCAGGGTGTCGAGGGGCGGCTGATGCGCTCCATGAAGAGCATCCTCGGCTCGACGCTGGCGGATCAGCACACCGACGTCGGCAATGGCCGCTCGGTGCGCTACCTCGACGCCGTGGGCGGCTACCTGCAGCACCTGAAGCAGCTGGCCGAGCGCAGTGCCGGTGCACCGCTGGATCGGGCGGTGCTCGGCCGACCGGTGTTTTTCGTGGACGGCGATCCGGCACGAGATGCACAGGCCCGGCAGGCTCTGGAGGACGCCGCCCGCTCGATCGGTTTTCGGGAACTCGCCTTCCAGTACGAGCCGATTGCGGCGGCGCTCGACCACGAAGAGAGCGCCGATGGCGAGCAACTGGTGCTGGTGGCCGACATCGGCGGTGGCACCTCCGATTTCTCGCTGGTGCGGGTGGGGCCGAAGCGCCGGCAGCGCCTGGACCGCAAGGACGACATCCTGGCCAACCACGGTGTCCACATCGCCGGCACCGACTTCGACCGGCGGGTCGAGCTGGCCAGCATCCTGCCGTTGTGCGGTTACCGGGGGCTCGGGCCGGCGCGCGCGGATGGCCCTGCTCGGGAGGTGCCGAGCCGTGTGTATTTCGACCTCGCCACCTGGCACCTGATCAACACGGTTTACGGGCCGCAGCGGGTGGCCGAACTGCGCCGCATGAGGGACTTCTATGGCGATCCGGTTCAGCACCAGCGCCTGATGCGCGTGGTGGAAGAGCGGTTGGGACACGCGTTGCTGGGGCGGGCCGAAGAGGCCAAGATTTCAGTGGCCGACGGTGGTCACACGCAGGTGGACCTCTCGGTGATCGAAGACGGCCTTTGCAGCCATTTCGATGCCGCGCAAGCGCTGCAGGCACTCGACACCGATCTGCAGCGCATCGTGGAAGCGGCCGACGAAACGCTGCGCGCCGCGGGCGTGAGCCCAGCTGAGGTCGACGTGGTCTATTTCACCGGCGGGTCCACCGGATTGCGTCCCCTCACCGAGCGCATTGCAGCGCGGTTTCCCCAGGCAGAGGCGCTGCACGGTGACCGCGACACCAGCGTGGTCAGGGGCCTGGGCGTGCACGCGCAGAGGCTGTTCGCCTGACGGCGACACGTACCGGCTCAGTACCCCACGGCCTGCCCATCGCGGCGCGAATCGCTGGCGGCCACGTAGCCGTCCTCCAGATCATCGCTCTGCCGGGCGATGAACTGGCCGCTGCCGAAATCGAGGTAGGTGTCGGCGGCCGGCTCGAAGCGGTGGCCCAGCGACTTGAGGCCTTCGCGCAGCGCGGGAGCCATCGTGGGCTCGAAGTCCACGTCGAGGCCCTGGCCCCATTTCCAGCGCGGCGCGTCGCAGGCGGCCTGCGGTTGCTGGCCGTGCACCAGCATGCGCACCAGCGCCTGCACATGGCCCTGGGGCTGCATGTTGGCGCCCATCACGCCGAACCCCATCACCGGCTGGCCGTCGCGCGCGAGGAAGCCCGGAATGATGGTGTGGAACGGTCGCTTGCCGGGCGCCACCTGGTTGGGGTGGCCGTCCTGCAGCGTGAAACCGTGTCCGCGGTTCTGCAGGCTGATGCCCCAGCCGGGCACCACCACGCCGCTGCCGAAGCCCAGGTAGTTCGACTGGATGAAGCTGACCATGCGCCCCTGCGCGTCGGCGGCGGTGAGGTAGATGGTGCCGCCCTGGGGCGGGCGACCGGGGCCGGGATCGATCGCGCGCTTCGGATCGATCAGGCGGGCGCGATCGGCCAGGTACGTAGGATCCAGCAGGTCCGATGCACGCACTTCGGTCATGTAGCGCTCGTCGGCCACCCACCGGTAGGTGTCGGCAAAGGCGAGCTTGATGGCTTCGATCTGCAGGTGGGTGCCTTCGACGCTGTCCGGGCCGAAGCGGCCGATGTCGAGCTGTTCGAGCATGCCCAGGGCCATGAGGGCGGCGATGCCCTGGCCGTTGGGCGGCAGTTCGTGCACCGTGTGACCGGCAAACCCGGTGTGGATCGGCTGCACCCACTGCACCTCGTGCGCGGCGAGGTCGCTGGCGCGAAGCTGGGCACCGTGTTCGCGGGCGTAGGCGTCGATGGCCTGAGCGATTTCGCCGCGGTAGAACGCGTCGCCGCGCGTCTGTGCAATGGCGCGCAGTGCGCGCCCCGCCTCGGCAAACACGAAGCGCTCGCCGGGGGCGGGTGCGCGGCCGCGCGGCAGAAAGGCCTGCGCAAAGCCGGGCTTGTCGTGCAGCAGCGGCATGGCGCGCGCCCACTTGTCGGCAATCACCGGCGACACCGCGTGACCGCGCTCGGCCAGTTCGATGGCCGGTTCCAGCAGGTCGGCAAAGGGCAGGGCGCCAAACCGCTCGGACAGCGCCACCCAGCCCGCCACCGCACCCGGCACCGTCACGGCGTCGAATCCGCGCAGAGGGATCTTGCCGTGCTTGTCGCGGAAGTACGCCGGGCTCCAGCCGGCGGGCGCCACGCCCGACGAGTTCATGCCGTGCAGGCCCTGGCCATCCCAGACGATCGCGAAGTTGTCGCTGCCCAGCCCGTTGGAACACGGCTCGACCACGGTGAGCGCTGCCGCCGCGGCAATGGCCGCGTCGATGGCGTTGCCCCCCTTGAGCAGCATGCGCAGACCCGCCTGCCCCGCCAGCGGCTGCGACGTGGCCACCACATTGCGCGCCATCAGCGGCGCCCGCGACACCGGATAAGGGTTGTGCCAGTTGAATTGCATGTAAGAAAGTTCACGGTGGAGCACAGGCCCCTGAACCCAGGGCTGCGCGGATCCGGCTCCGCCGGTCCGCAGCAGCCGCCCCCTGGGGGGTGACGGCCGCAGGCCGGCGCGGGAGGGTCACTTCAATACATCGCCCACGCAGAGGTACTTGATCTCCACGTAGTCGTCCATGCCGTGGTGGGACCCTTCACGGCCCAGGCCCGACTGCTTGACGCCACCGAAGGGCACGTGCTCGGTGGCCAGAATGCCCACGTTGATCCCGACCATGCCGTACTCGAGCGCCTCGCTGACGCGGAAGATGCGGCCCACGTCTCGGCTGTAGAAGTAGCTGGCCAGACCGAACTCGGTGTGGTTGGCGGCGTCGATGGCCTCTTGTTCGGTGTTGAACTTGAACACCGGCGCAAACGGGCCGAAGGTTTCCTCGCGTGCGCACAGCATATCGGCGGTGGCGTTGGCCACCACGGTGGGCTCGAAGAACTGACCCTGCAGTTTCTTGCCACCGGTCACCACCTGCCCGCCCTTGGCCACGGCGTCGGCCACGTGGCGCTGCACCTTCTCCACCGCTGCATCTTCGATCAGCGGGCCTTGCACCACGCCGTCTTCAAAGCCGTTGCCCACCTTGAACGCCTTGACCCGCGCCGAAAACTTCTGCACGAACTCGTCATACACACCCGCCTGCACGTAGAAGCGGTTGGCGCAGACGCAGGTCTGGCCCGCGTTGCGGTACTTGCTGGCCAGTGCGCCTTCCACGGCGCTGTCCACGTCGGCGTCGTCGAACACGATGAAGGGCGCGTTGCCGCCCAGCTCCAGGCTGAGCTTCTTCACCGTCGGGGCGCTCTGCGCCATGAGGATGCGGCCGACCTCGGTGGAGCCGGTGAAGCTGAGGTGGCGCACCACGTCGCTCGCGCACAGCACCTTGCCGATGGCAATGCTGTTGGCGCTGTCGGCCGACAGCATGTTGAGCACGCCGGCCGGAATGCCGGCGCGCAGCGCCAGCTCGGCCGCGGCCAGCGCGGTCAGCGGCGTGAGCTCGGCCGGCTTGATGATCACCGGGCAACCCGCGGCCAGGGCCGGTGCCACCTTGCGGGTGATCATGGCGAGCGGGAAGTTCCAGGGCGTGATGGCCGCGCACACGCCGATGGGCTGCTTGAGCACCAGCAGGCGGCGGTTGTTGTCGAAGGTGGGCAGGGTTTCGCCATTGACGCGTTTGGCTTCTTCGGCGAACCACTCCACGAAGCTCGCGCCGTACGCGATCTCGCCCTTGCCTTCAGCGAACGGCTTGCCCTGTTCGGCGGTGAGGATGCGGCCCAGGTCTTCCTGGTTCGCCATCAGCAGGTCGTACCACTTGCGCAGGATGTTCGAGCGCTCCTTGGCGGTCTTGGCGCGCCACGCGGGCCAGGCTGCGTTGGCGGCGGCGATCGCGGCTTCGGCGTCGGCCGGGCCCAGGTTGGCCACGTCGGCCAGCTTCTGGCCGGTGGCCGGGTCGAGCACGTCGAACCGGCTGCTGCCCTTGAGCCACTGGCCGTTGATCAGGCCGTCGGTCTTGAGCAGGGAGGGGTCGTTCAGCAGGGCCAGCGGGGATGTTTTCATGTCCATGGTGCGTCTCCGGAGGGGTGTTCGGGGGCCGCGGTGCGGCGGCCAAGCCACACAGGATAGCCCTTTGCCCGCCGCGTTGCAGTGCCGCTGGCGACGCACCCGGGCGTGCCACCCCGGCATGTACGAAAATGGCGGGCTTGGTGCCGGTCCGCCCGGGTCGGCACCCTCACAGCCCCACCCGTCTTCAAGGCCCACATGACCCGCCCCGCCTCCGTCGCCGACATCCGCAAGACCTTCCTGGACTTCTTTGCCGCCAAGGGCCACACCGTGGTGGCGTCCAGCCCGCTGGTGCCGGGCAACGACCCGACCCTCATGTTCACCAACTCGGGCATGGTCCAGTTCAAGGACGTGTTCCTGGGCAGCGACAAGCGGCCTTACGTTCGCGCGGCCTCGGTGCAGGCCTGCCTGCGCGCGGGCGGCAAGCACAACGACCTTGAGAACGTGGGCTACACCGCCCGCCACCACACGTTCTTCGAGATGCTGGGCAACTGGAGTTTCGGTGACTACTTCAAGCGCGAGTCGCTGAAGTGGGCGTTCGAACTGCTCACCGAGGTCTACAAGCTGCCCGCCGAGCGCCTCTGGGCCACGGTCTACATCGACGACGACGAGGCCTACGACATCTGGACCAAGGAAATCGGTCTGCCAGCCGAGCGGGTGGTGCGCATCGGCGACAACAAGGGCGGCAAGTACCAGTCCGACAACTTCTGGATGATGGCCGACACCGGACCGTGCGGCCCCTGCAGCGAAATCTTCTACGACCACGGCCCCGAGGTGGCGGGCGGCCCGCCCGGCAGCCCCGAACAGGACGGCGACCGCTACATCGAGATCTGGAACAACGTGTTCATGCAGTTCGACATGCAGCCCGACGGCTCGGTCAAGCCGCTGCCGGCGCCCTGCGTGGATACCGGCATGGGCCTGGAGCGGCTGGCCGCCATCCTGCAGCACGTGCACAGCAACTACGAGATCGACATCTTCGACGCGCTCATCAAGGCGGCGGCCCGTGAAACCGGCACCACCGACCTCGGCAATCCGTCGCTGCGCGTCATCGCCGACCACATCCGCGCCACCGCGTTCCTGGTGAGCGACGGCGTGATCCCCGGCAACGAGGGCCGCGGCTACGTGCAGCGGCGCATCGTGCGCCGCGCCATCCGCCACGGCTACAAGCTGGGGCGCAAGGCGCCGTTCTTCCACAAGCTGGTGCCCGATCTGGTGGCGCTCATGGGCGACGCCTACCCCAACCTGGCCAAGCAGGCGCAGCGCATCACCGAGGTGCTGAAAGCCGAAGAAGAGCGCTTCTATGAAACGCTCGAGAACGGCATGGAAATCCTGGACGCCGCGCTGGGTGGCGGGCAGAAGGTGCTGCCGGGCGAGGTGGCGTTCAAGCTGCACGACACCTATGGCTTTCCGCTCGACCTCTCGGCCGACGTGTGCCGCGAGCGCGGCGTGTCGGTTGATGAGGCGGGCTTCAACGCGGCCATGGACCGGCAGAAGGCGCAGGCGCGCGCCGCGGGCAAGTTCAAGATGGACCGCGCGCTGGAATACACCGGCGCCGGCAACACCTTCGTGGGCTACGACCACCTCGAAGCCCCGGCCAAGGTGGCGGCGCTCTACCTCGACGGCACCCCGGTGGCCGCGCTGAAGCAGGGCCAGACCGGGGTCGTGGTGCTCGACACCACGCCGTTCTACGCCGAGAGCGGTGGCCAGGTGGGCGACGAGGGCGAGATCGTGGCAGGGTCGGCGCGCTTCGATGTCGCCGACACCCAGAAGATCAAGGCCGACGTGTTCGGCCACCACGGCATGGTGGCCCAGGGCACGCTGGCGGTGGGCGACGCCGTGACCGCGCGCGTGAACACCACGCTGCGCGCCGCCACCGTGCGCAACCACAGCGCCACCCACCTCATGCACAAGGCGCTGCGCGAGGTGCTGGGTGACCACGTGCAGCAGAAGGGCTCGCTCGTGAACGCCGAGCGCACGCGCTTCGACTTTGCCCACAACGCCCCCGTGACCGACGAGCAGGTGCGACGGATCGAAGCCATCGTCAACGCCGAGGTCCTGGCCAACGCGGCCACCGAGGCGCGGCTCATGGACATCGAGTCGGCGCAGAAGACCGGTGCCATGATGCTGTTCGGCGAGAAGTACGGTGAAACGGTCCGCGTGCTCGACATCGGCAGCAGCCGCGAGCTGTGTGGCGGCACGCACGTTCAGCGCACCGGTGACATCGGCCTGTTCAAGGTGGTGGCCGAAGGCGGCGTGGCCGCGGGCGTGCGCCGCATCGAGGCGGTGACAGGGCAGAACGCCCTGGCCTACCTGCAGTCGCTGGAAAGCACCGTGGCGCAGGCCGCCGGCGCCTTGAAGGCGCCCGTGGCCGAGCTCACCACCCGGGTGGGGCAGGCGCTCGAACAGATCCGGTCGCTCGAAAAGGAAATCGCGGCGCTCAAGGGCCGGCTGGCGTCGAGCCAGGGCGACGAGCTGGTGGGGCAGGCGGTCGACGTCAAGGGCATCAAGGTGCTGGCCGCCACGCTCGACGGCGCCGATGCCAAAACGCTGCGCGACACGCTGGACAAGCTCAAGGACAAGCTCAAGACCGCGGCCATCGTGCTGGCGGCGGTGGACGGCGGCAAGGTGCAACTGGCCGCGGGTGTCACCGCGGACAGCGTGGGCCGTGTCAAGGCGGGCGAGCTGGTGAACTTCGTCGCGCAGCAGGTGGGCGGCAAGGGCGGCGGCAAGCCCGACATGGCCATGGCCGGTGGCACCGACGCCAGCGGTCTGGCCAAGGCGCTGGCCTCGGTGCCTGGCTGGGTGGGCGAGCGCGCCTGAGCCGGCGCGCGGCGCGGCCGGGTTGCCCGGCCGACGCGTGAATCGGCCCGGTTGCCCGGCCCGAGCCTGCCGATCAGCCGGGTTGCCCGGCTGAGTTGCGCAGGTCGGCCGGGCCCGAGGCGACAAAGCCCAGCCGGCCCACCAGGAACAGCACGTTCTGCAGCAGCCGCGCCATCTCGGCGCGGGCTTCGCGCGAATGGCTGGGCGCCGTCACGGTGATGGACGGCATGCGCGTCTCGACCGAGTCCTCGTCGGGCTCGTTCCAGCGTTGCAGCAAACGGTCCTTGCCCATGTCCAGCCGGGCGTGAACCAGTTCGACGGCGCGCTCGAGCTTGCCCACCTCTTCGAAGGTCACGTCCCAGCAGACGCGCTTGCCTTCGACGCGTTCGATCACGCTGCAACCGAGCGGCAGGGTCCACTGGCGGGGCTCCTCCTTGCCCGACAGCAGGCGCCGGGCGCTGCTCCAGATCGAACCGGATTCGCCGGCGAAGGACTCGAGCGAATGGCGGATCTCGACCGCCATGTCGCCCCGGGAACCGGGCCCCGGCACGACCACCACGCCCTCGGTCTGCACTTGGGACCCGTCGACCGTGACCCGCTCGGGGTGCCAGCTCGATGACACCGAATCGATCGCGCCGCGAACCAGTTCCCGGGCGCTCCAGGGCGCCAGCATCAGGGTGACGCCGCCGGTCTGCAACAGCCGCAGCACACCCGGTGAATCCGGCCCGTCGCCGATCAGGCGCTGCAGCACCGTGGCCGCTTCGCGCTGTTCGTGGCGCGTGGCACCCATGAGCACGACCACCACCTGGGGCTCCGTGCGTTTCATGGCTGGCGCCGTGCACACCATGCACTGCACCTTGGCCTCGGCCTTCGAAAACACGTCGCAGTGGGTGCGCGGGGGGAGGATGGCGCCGTCGTCGTTGAGGGCCTGCACGACGGCAGCGGGGGTGTCGAGGGTGGTGCGGGGCATGGCAGGATGTGGACGAGCGGTATCCGCTCACCTCGGCATCTTCCCCGCGGTCTTGAGGGCCTCGGCGTTTTGCGCAGACCGTCCGCGTCCTGGGGCGACTGCCGGTCAGTTGCCCGGCCAGTCGAGCGATCGGCGGCTTTGGAACAGGCGTGGATGGCCGGTCACCGGATCATCAAAGGACAGGGTGTGCGCGAGCAGCCGCAGGGGCTCGGCAAAATCCTCCTCGGCGTCCGGTCCGCGCTGAACCCGGGGGTAGAACCGGTCGCCCGCCAGCGGCAGGCCCAGCGCGTTCATGTGCACCCGCAACTGGTGCCGTTTGCCGGTGACAGGCCACAGCCGGTAGCGCCCCCAGGCACCCCGGACCTCCATGCGCTCGATGCGGGTTTCGCTGTTGGCGGCGTGACCTTCATCCTCCACCTCGACCATGCGGAAGAACGCCTCCACGTCTTCCTCGATGCGGCTGCGGCGGGTCTGCGGAAACGCCAGGGCCGGGTCGTGTGGTGCGATCGCCTCGTACACCTTGCCCACTGCCCGGTCGCGAAACAGCGCGTGGTAGGCGTTGCGGTCTTGTGGGCGCAGGCTGAAGGCCACAATGCCCGCGGTTTCGCGGTCGATGCGGTGGATGGGGTTCAGGGTGTGAATCCCGGTGAGCTGCTTCAGCCGCACCATCAGGCTGTGCCGCACGAAGCGCCCGGTGGGCGTGACCGGCATGAAGTGCGGCTTGTCGGCCACCAGCAGCAGATCGTCCCGATACAGCACCTCGGGGTCGAACGGTATGTCGGCCTCGTCGTCGAGGTGGCGCCAGTAATACAGCCGTGCGCCCGGTTCGCAGGGCGCATCGGGCGCCACCGGTTGGCCGTGGTCGTCCAGCACATCGCCCTGCACGAGCCGTTGCGCCCACGCCGCCGGACTCACCACCGGCAGGCGCTCGCTGAGGAACTGCAGCACCGAAGGCCATGGCGCGGGCCTGGTGTGCGGAATGGCCACGCAACTGGGCGACACGCCCTGGCGCGTGGGGATCAGCGGGTTCTTGGGCCGGTGGGCCACGGCGGATCGGCCCGGCTCAGGCGCGGGTGAACACCAGGTCCCACACGCCGTGGCCCAGCTTCAGGCCGCGCTGTTCGAACTTGGTCAGCGGCCGGTAGTCGGGCTTGGGCGCGTAGTCGGTGGCCGTGTTCTTCAACAGCGGCTCGGCCCGCAGCACCTCCAGCATCTGCTCGGCGTAGGGCTGCCAGTCGGTGGCCAGGTGCAGGTAGCCGCCGGGCTTGAGCTTGTGGGCCAGGCGGTTCACGAACGGCCCCTGGATGAGCCGGCGCTTGTGGTGCTTGGTCTTGTGCCAGGGGTCGGGAAAGAAGATGTGCGCGCCGTCCAGGCTGGCGGGCCCGAGCATGTGGTCGAGCACCTCGACCGCGTCGTGGCGCACGATGCGGATGTTGTCCAGTCCGCCGTCGCCCGCCAGCTTGAGCAGCGCACCCACGCCGGGTTCGTGCACCTCGCAACACAGAAAGTTGTCCTGCGGCCGCAGCGCCGCGATGTGCGCCGTGGCGCCGCCCATGCCGAAGCCGATCTCGAGCACCAGCGGCGCGTCGCGGCCGAAGGCGGCGCGGGGGTCGAAGGGGGCGTTGGGGGTGGCGGGCGCGTAGGGCAGCAGGAAACGCGGGCCGAACACCTCGTAGGCCTTGGCCTGCGCCGCCGTGGTGCGCCCCGCTCGCAGCACGTAGCTCTTGACCTGCCGCAGGAACGGCACGTCGGTGGGCGGGGTGCGCGGCAGCGCGTGGCGGGGATCGGTCATGGGGATGAAGGCAGCGCCCGGGAGGCGGCGCACCCGGTGCATACGAAGCGAGTGGGGCTGGATTTTAGGCCGACCAGCGATCGGCCCAGGCGCGGACCCACCGCGCCAGCACCTCGGGCACCGGGCCTTCGGCGGCGGGCAGGTCGAGCGCGCGGGCTGCCTGGTTCAAGGCCCGCACCGGATCGTGCAGGTCCAGCGGCTGCGCGCCGTTCTGCTTGCTGAGTTTTTCGCCGTTGTCGCCCAACACCAGGGGGGTGTGCAGCCACCGGGGCGTGGGCCGTTGCAGCGCGCGCTGCAGCAGCATTTGCCGCGGTGTGTTGTCGGCCAGGTCTTCGCCGCGGACCACGTGTGTGATGCCTTGGTCGGCGTCGTCCACCACCACCGCCAATTGGTAGGCCCACAGTCCGTCGGCGCGCTTGAGGATGAAGTCACCCACGGCGGTGTCCACCTGCTGCGACTGGGCACCCAGGCGCCGATCGGTCCAGGTCACCGGTGCCCCGTGCGGCACGCGGAATCGCCAGGCGCGTGCGGTTCTGCCATGCAATCCGTCGCGGCAGGTGCCCGGGTAGACGGCGGCGTGGTGGCGCTCGCGTGGCGTACCAGCCGCGAGCAGGGTCCGTTCGATGTCCTGCCTGGAGCAGGCGCAGGGAAAGGCATCGCCCTGTGCAATGAGCTGGTCCAGTGCGCGCTGATAGACCGCACCGCGCCCGGATTGCCAGAGCACCGGTTCGTCGCTGAGCATCCCGCAGGCGGCGAGCTGATGAAGAATGAGCTGGTCGGCACCCGCCACACAGCGCGGCGTGTCGATGTCTTCGAGGCGGACGAGCCATTGACCGCCCCGGGCCCGCGCGTCCAGCCAGCTCGCCAGCGCCGCCACCAGCGATCCCGCGTGCAGCGGGCCGGTGGGCGACGGGGCGAATCGGCCGCGGTAGGTCACACCCGCAGGGTCACGCCAGGGCCAGCGCGAGTTCCAGGCCGGAGACGAACGCGTCTTCGACGCGGTGCCCCAGGCACCAGTCGCCACACAGGCCGATGCCGAGCGAGGCGTCGAGCAGGTGGCTCTGGCCGAGCGGCGTCTGCGTCTGCGCAAAGCGCCATTTGTGCACCACCGCATGCGGCGGCGTGGCGCGGATGCCGGTGATTTCGGCGAAGCCCTTGAGCAGCTTGGCCTTCACGCGCTCGGGTTCGTCCTCGAGGTGCTTGGTGGACCAGGCCGGGCTGGCCTGCACGGTCCACCGCTCGATCGGGTCGCGCGCCGGTTTGCTCGATTCGCGCGCCAGCCAGCTGATGCGGTGGTGCGTGCTGCGCGCCGCGCTCCATTGCGGACCCAGGTGGGCCAGGCCGGGTTGCATGGCCTGCGGGAAGGCGACCATCAGCGTCCAGCAGGGGGCCACATGCACCGGCGTGAGGGCGCGCCGAAGCTCGGGCGCCAGACCGGACGCCAGCAGCAGGTCGTGCGCCTGCGGGTGCGGGATGGCCAGCACCACCCGGTCGAACCCGCCCAGCACCTGCTGACCGCCGTCTGCGCCTTCGCTGCGGAGCTGCCATTGGTCGGGGTGCAGGGCATCGCGCTCGATGTGGGTGACGCGGGTTTCGAGCAGCGCTCGCGCGGGCGGGTTGCCGTGGGTTTCGGGTTTGACCAACGGCTGGGCCCACAGGGTCACCAGTGCATTCATGCCGGGCGCCGCCACGAAATGCGGCTCGGTGGGCGGGGGCGCGCTGGCCAGCACGTGCCCGAATTCGTCGAGCACGCGCACGGTGCTCGCGCTCCAGGCGCGCACGGCGCTGGTGGCGGTGGCGCGCAGCGCCAGCTCGAAGCGGGGGTCGCGCACGGTGAAGTACTGCACGCCGTGGTCGAAGCCACCGAACTCGGTGCGGCGGGTGGCCATGCGGCCGCCAAGGCCACGGCTTTTCTCGATCAGTGTCACGCGGTGGCCGGCCTGCAGCAGCGTGCGCGCGCAGGTGACGCCGGCCATGCCGGCACCGACGATGGCAATGTGCTGGGAATCGGTGGAATGGGAACGGCGCTGTTTCATGGTGTTGGGCTCGGGCGGCTCTGGCGACTGTAGCAGCGCGCGCCGTCCGCTTTCAGCTTTGGTGGTGGTTGTTGAGCAGTGCCTGTCGCGTGTGGGGCTGCTTGAGCTGCTCCAGCCACCAGCGCAGCGCGCGGCCGCTGTCGGCGCCGCGCCCGTGCTCGCGGGGCACGCGCCACGCGTAGGCCACATGGATGAGGCGGTCGCTGGCCTGCACCGGCTTGACCACCAGCCGTCCGGCGTTGATGTAGGGCTGCGCCAGCGGCTGGGGCAGAAAGCCGGCCCCCAGCCCGCGCAATTGGGCCTCCAGCTTGTGCTGCATGGTGGGCACGGTCAGCACGTCCTGCCCGGGCAGCAGGTTGTGGCTCACGCCGCGGCCGCGCTGGGCGCTGTCTGCCACCGCCACGGCGCGGTGCTGGCGCAGGTCGTCCTCGCACAGGGTGCCCTTGGACGCCGCCAGCGGGTGGTGGGGTGCCAGGGCGTACACGAAGCTCACCGTGCCCAGGGGCGCGGTCTGCAGACCGGCGCCGCTGGCCCCGCTGTCCACGCCGATCGCGATGTCGGCCTGGCCGTTCTGCAGCACCTCCAGCGTGCCCGACAGCGTCTCGGCTCGCAGCTTCAGCCGTGTGGGGGCGCCGGTGGCGTAGAACGCCTCACACAGCTCGAACAGCGTGGCGCGCGCGATCAGCGCATCGGCCGCGATGGTGATCTGCGGTTCCCAGCCGGTGGCCACGCGCTTGACGCGCTCGGCCACGGCGTCGAACTCGCTCAGCAGGAATTCCCCCGATCGAAGCAGTTCGCCCCCCGCGGGCGTGAGCACCGCACGCCGGGCGCTGCGGTCGAACAGCAGCACGTCCAGCGCGTCTTCGATCTGGCGGATGCGGTAGGTGAGGGCGCTGGGCACCATGCCCAGTTCGCGCGCGGCGGCGGCCATGCTGCCCAGGCGCGACACGGCGTCGATCAGGGCCAGGTTCTCGGCCGACAGGGCGCTTCTGGCAGAGACGGCGGCGGGCATGGCGGGCTCCGATCATTCAACGAATTTGAATGATGCCATCAAAACCATGCGGTCACCGCGCAGGCCTCCACGCCCAGAATTCACCCCATGCCGACCCGTCGGCCCCACCCTGACAAGGAAAACGCCATGCTGCAGATCCGCCGTTCAGACGCCCGTGGTTTTGCCGACCACGGTTGGCTCAAGAGCTTTCACACCTTTTCGTTCGCGGACTATTTCGACCCCGCCTGGATGGGCTGGGGCAACCTGCGCGTGATCAACGAAGACCGCATTGCCCCCGGCACCGGCTTCGGCACCCACGGCCACCGCGACATGGAAATCATCAGCTACGTGTTGCAGGGCAACCTGGCGCACAAGGACAGCATGGGCAACGTGAAGGGCATTCCGCCCGGCGACGTGCAGCGCATGAGCGCCGGCACCGGCGTGCGCCACAGCGAGTTCAACCACGCCCCTGCCAGCACCACGCACTTCCTGCAGATCTGGATCGAACCGAACCAGCGCGGCATCGAGCCGGGCTACGAACAGAAGACCTTTGCCGACACCGAAAAGCGCGGTCGCCTGCGCCTGGTGGCCTCACCCGATGCCGCCGAGGGGTCCGTGAAGATCCACGCCGACGCCTCGATGTACGCCGGCCTGTTCGACGGCACCGAGAGCGCCCGCATCGACCTGAACCCGAACCGCAAGGCCTATGTGCACCTGGTGCGCGGCCAGATCGATGTGAACGGTGAGCGCCTGAATGGCGGTGACGCTGTGGCCATGGCCGGCGAAACGCAGCTCGAACTGGCCAATGGCCAGGACGCCGAAGTGATCGTGTTCGATCTCGCGGCCTGAACCCTTTTTCTCAACCCTGGAGTCTTTTTCATGAACGCCCTTCAAACCCCCTTCGCCCTGCTGGCCCGCCTGCTGATGGCCGCCCTGTTCCTGCCCGCCGGCATCAGCAAGATCGGTGGCTTCGCCGGCACGGCCGGCTACATCGGATCGGTCGGCCTGCCGTTGCCCGAAGTCGGTGCGGCGCTCGCGATTGCCATCGAGGTGATCGCGCCGATCCTGCTGATCATCGGCCTCTACACCCGCCCGGCGGCCCTGGTGCTGGCGGTGTTCACCCTGGCGGCCACCGTGCTGTTCCACAACTACTGGGCCATGCCGGCCGAGCAGCAGTTCATGCAGTCGCTGATGTTCTTCAAGAACATCGGTGTGGTGGGAGGCCTGCTCGCCATCGCCGCCTTCGGCGCCGGCAAGCTCAGCCTCGACGCCCGTCGCGCAGCCTGATCGCCAATCCTTCCTGGAGAACCACCGTGTGCGGCTCCGAACTCCTGACCCGACGCGCCATTCACGGCGTGGTGGACATGCCCCTGCACCGCTTCGACGAACGCACGCAGGCCCACATGTTCCACCCCGACCAGCTCGCGCTGATCGATCCCTTCATCGGTGTCGATGCGTTCCGGATGCCGCACAACTTCTTCCTGCCGCACCCGCATGGCGGCATGAGCGCGGTGACGCTGCTGCTCGACGACTCGCCGGGTGGCGTGCGCAACCGCGACTCGCAGGGGGACGACAGCCTCATCGAACCCGGCGATCTGCACTGGACGCAGGCCGGCAGCGGCATCGTGCATGAAGAGACGCCCAGCCAGCCCGGCCAGGCGGCCATCGGACTGCAGGTGTTCGTGAACATGGCGCGTGCCCGAAAGCAGGACCCCGCCGCGGTGTTCAAGGTGTCGCGCGCCGACATGCCGGTGTGGGCGCAGGATGGCGTTCGCGTGAAGGTGGCTGCGGGCCAGTTCCGCGATCTGGCCTCGCCCATCAACGCCGATGCGCGTTGGGCCACGCCGGTCAACCTGCTCGACATCCGCCTCGAGGCGCACGCCGCGCTCGAGTTGCCGGTGCCCCATGCACACAACGGCTTTCTCATGGTGCTCGCAGGGGATTTGACCGCGGGCGATCATGCAGCCCGCGCACAGCAAACCGTGGTGCTGCTCCCCGCCAGCGCGGGCGATGACGGCCACGGCGTGCTTTCCCTGAAAGCCGGTGAAGCCGGTGCACAGGCGGTGCTGTTCAGCGGCCTGCCGCTGCGCGAACCCATCGTGCCCTACGGGCCCTTCGTGGGCAATTCCCGCCAGGACATTGCCGCCTACGCGGTGGCGTTCCAGTCGGGTGCCATGGGTTCGCTCGACCCTTCTTTCACGCGCTAGTTTTTTTCAACCCGCGGCCTCCTGCCGCAGCTTTCCAAGGACATTCACATGGCCAAGATCGTTGTCGTCTTTCACTCCGGTTACGGACACACCCAGCGCATGGCGCAATCGGTTGCCGATGGCGCCGGCGCCGAGCTGATCGCCATCGATGCCGAGGGCAACCTGCCAGCCGGTGGCTGGGAAGCGCTCGCCGCGGCAGACGCCATCATCATGGGCTCGCCCACCTACATGGGCACCGTGAGCTGGCAGTTCAAGAAGTTTGCCGATGCCTCCAGCAAGGCCTGGTTCAGCCAGCAATGGAAAGACAAGGTGTTTGCCGGCTTCACCAACAGCGCCACCATGAACGGCGACAAGCTGTCCACGCTGCACTACCTCTTCACCCTGGCCATGCAGCACAGCGGCATCTGGGTCGGCACCGGTCTGATGCCCAGCAACAGCAAGGCGGCCCAGCGCAACGACGTGAACTACGTCGGCTCCTTCAGCGGCGCCATGGCCCAGAGCCCCTCGGACGCCGGCGCCAACGAAATGCTGCCTGGCGACCTGGAAACCGCCCGCCTGTTCGGCCAGCGCGTGGCCGAGGTCGCGAAGAAGTTCAAGGGCTGAAGCCCGTGAGGCGTGGGCCGACGGAGCCGGGGTGACCCGCTCCGTTGGCTCACCCCAACTGCAGTTTCTGCCGCGCCACCACCTGCTGCCAGGCCTGGTAATCGCTGGCCAGGAAGCGCTCCAGTTCTGCGGCCGGGCCCACGGCGGGTTCGATGGCGTCGAGGTTGAAGCGCGCCCGGACGTCGGGCAGCGCCACGGCCTGGGCCAACGTGCTGTTCAGCCGCTCCACGATGTCGGCCGGCGTGCCGCGCGGTGCCACCAGACCAAAGTAGTTCAGCACGTTGAAGCCGGCAAAACCGGATTCGCCCATGTGCGGCACCTCGGGCAGGGCGGGCGTGCGGCGGTCGCTGGTGACGGCGAGCGCGCGGATGCGGCCGTCGCGAATGAACGGTGCCAGGGCCGGCACGGTGCCGGTCACCAGGTGCACCTGGCCGGCGATCATGTCGAGCACGGCGGGCGCCACGCCCCGGTAGGGAATGTGGGTGATGAAGGTGCCGCTGCGCACCTTGAGCAGCTCCAGCACCAGATGGTTGACGCCGCCGGGCCCGGCCGAGCCGTAGTTGTAGAAGCCGGGCCGTTGCCGCGCCAGTGCGACGAATTCGGCCAGGGTGCGGGCGGGCACGTCGCGGTTGCAGGCCCACAGCAGCGGACCGGTGGCGATCATGCCGACCGGGGTGAACTGGTTGATGGGGTCGTAGCCGGCCGTGGCGGGCAGCGCCGCCGGCACGGTGGTGAACGGTGCCGCCACCAGCAGCAGGGTGTGGCCGTCGGGCGCGCTCTGGGCCACGGCCTGGGCGCCGATGGCGCCGGATGCGCCCACGCGGTTGTCCACCACGACCGGTGTGCCCAGCTTCTCGCCGAGCTTTTCGGCGATCAACCGGCCGACGGCGTCGGTGCCGGCACCGGGTGCGAACGGCACGATGAGGCGGATGGGCCGTTGCGGCCAGGCGCTCTGGGCGAGGGCGGGCAGGGCGAGCGAGGTGGCAAAGCCGCTGGCGCTGGCCAGCAACAGGCGTCGACGGGTGGTCATGGTGGGGTATTCGAAGCTGGGATGACATCAGATTGCCACAAGCCGTTGAAGGCTTCGTGACAGGCCGGTGGGTCCCGCCCGCCGGCGTACCATCCGCGGCATGAAGATCATCACCATCCTGCCCTGGACGGACTGGCTGGCGCTGGCCAGCTTTTTTGGCCTCTGGATCGGCTATGCGGTGTTCGCCAAGGCCTGGGCGCGCCAGCGGCCGTCGCTGCTGGTCACCACCAACCGCTACCGGCGCTACTGGATGGAGCAGGCAATCACCCGCGACCCGCGCATGCTCGACGGGCTGATCACGCAGACGCTGTCGAACACGCCGGCATTCTTCTCGTCCACGTCGATTCTGGTGATCGGTGCCCTGTTTGCCTTGCTGGGCACCACCGACAAGGCGTCGGAATTGATGAGCGAGATCCCGTTTGCCCAGGCCACCACCCTGATCGTGTTCGAGTTCAAGGTGCTGGTGCTGGTGGCCATCTTCGTCTATTCGTTCTTCCGGTTTTCGTGGTGCATGCGGCAGTACACCTTCGTGGCGCTGGCCATCGGCTCGTTGCCGGCACCGGCCGAATTCGAGAGCGGCAAATTCGACCGCGCCACCTTCGCCGACCGCGCGGCGGCCCTGGTCGGGTCGGCCGCCGAGACCTTCAACGACGGTCTGCGCGCGTACTACTTTTCGTTTGCATTGCTGGGCTGGTTCGTCTCGCCGCTGGTGATGGTGCTGGCCACGATGGTGGTGGTGGCCATCCTCTACAGCCGCGAATTCCGTTCCGAGGTGCTGGCCATCCTGAACGATTGACCGGGCGGGGCAGGGTTCCCCACGGCTGGCGGGGTCGACGACCGATGCGGCACAATCTTCATGCCCCACCCAAGACGGCCCACCCATTGGACAAAGCCGCACCTCCACCGATTTCCGAGGCCGTCCCCGAGACGCCCGATCTGCCGTTTCGAGCGCTGTTCATGGCGTCTCAGGTGGCGGCGTCGGTCACCCGGTTGAGCGACGGGCGGCTCATCGAGGTGAATCCCGCCTGGGAGGCGCTGACCGGGGTGTCCCGCGACCAGGCCCTCGGGCGAACCACACTGGAACTCGGGCACTGGTCGGACGAAGGCGACCGCGCCGCCTTCGTGCGCGCAGTGCCAGGCATCATGCCGCCCACGCGCTTGCACCTGCGCGGCGGCGAGCCGCACCTGGTGCGCATGCACACGGCCGTGATTCCCGGGATGCTCGACGACCTGTTGCTGGTGCAGGTGGTCGAGGCCGAGCGCGAAGTGCAGGCCGAGGTGGCGCGCGAAGAGACCGCGCAGGCGCTGCGGGCGATCAACCTCGAACTGCAGCAGCGGGTCGAACTGCACTCGGTCATCGAGCGCACCGCCCGGGTCGGCCACTGGACCAACGCCGAGAACGAGCAGGAGGTGCTCTGGTCGGATGGCCTTCACGAAATCACCGGCCTGACCCGCAAGGACCGCCTCACCCGCGCCGAGGTGCGGGGCGGCATTCACCCCGACGACCGCGCCGAATGGCTGCGAATGAGGGAAAACCTCGACGGCAGCGAACTCGTGTTCCGCTGGATCCGGCCCGACGGCCAGATGCGCTGGTTCCGCACCCGCATGGGCCAGACCACGGTCAAGGGCAACCCGCAGACCGACTACGGGGTGGTTCAGGACATCACCACCGAGCGTGAGGCCAGCGAGCGCCTGGCCGAACAGTTCAAGCTGCTGCAGAACATCGCCGCGCGGGTGCCCGGCATCATTTACCAGTCGCGGCTCACGCCCGATGGCCAGAGCGTGATCACCTATGTGAACGACGCTGCGCGCGATCTGTTCGACGTGGAACCCGCCGACCTGATGCGCGACGCCGGCCTGTTGTTCGACATGCTGCACCCGCAGGACAAGCCGCGCGTGATGGCCTCGTTGGCGGCGTCGGCGCAAAACCTGGTGCCGTGGCGCGAGGTCTACCGGGTGGTGCTGCCCAAGCTGGGTGTGCGCTGGCTCAGTGTCGAGGCGGTGGCGCAGCGTGATGCCGACGGGTCTGTGGTCTGGCACGGGTTCACCACCGACGTGACCCAGCAACGCCTGGACGAACAGCGCCGCGACAAGCTGAACCGCATGCTGGCCGCCATCACCAAGGCCCAGTCCGTCTTCATCGAGTCCGATGACAAGCGCCGTGCCTTCGAAGGCCTGCTCGCGGCGTTTCTGTCGGTCACCGACAGCGAGTTCGGTTTTGTGGGTGAAGTGCACCACGACGGGAGCGGGCAGCCCTACCTGCGCACGCATGCGCTCACCGACATCTCGTGGGACGAAACCTCCCGCCGTTCGTTCGCAGAGAGCCACGGCGAGGGCATGGTGTTCCACAACCTCGACACCCTGTTCGGACACGCGCTTCGCACCGGCGAGGCGGTGATTTCGAACGATCCGGTCAACGATCCAAGGTCGGGGGGCATGCCGCACGGTCATCCGCCGATGTCGGCGTTTCTCGGGATTCCGCTTGCCGTGGGTGACCACCTGGTGGCCATGGTGGGTCTGGCCAATCAGCCCGGCGGCTACAGCGAAGACGATGTGCACTTCCTGCAGCCCTTGCTGGGTTCGCTGCGGCAGCTGGTGATGGCCTGGCGCAGCCACGAAGAACGCCAGCGCACGCGCGCACAGCTCGAGTCGACGTCGGCGGAACTGGCTGAAAAAGGCGAAGCCCTTCAGGTCACGCTGGACAGCATCACGCAGGGCCTGGTCAAGATCGACGCCAGCGGGCACGTGCAGGTGTACAACCGCCGCTTTCTGGAGTTGCTCGACCTGCCCGAATCGGTGGTGACCAACCACCCGCACCACGACGACGTGCTCCGGTTCCAGAACAGCCGCGGCGACTTCGGCCCCGACCTTGCCTGGGTCGATGCGCAGGCCCGCGATTACCTGGCGCTCAAGCCGGATTCGGCGGCACCCGAGTACTTCTGGCGGCGCACCCGCCAGGGCCGCACGCTCGAGATCCGGACATTCCGCTTCCCCACCGGCGGCATGGTGCGAACCTACGCCGATGTGACGTCGTACATCTCCACCCAGGACGCGCTGCGCGACGAGCGTCAGCGGCTGACCTGGGTGCTGGAAGCCACGCGCCCCGGCATCTGGGAGACCAACCTGACCGAGCGTTCGATGGTGGTCAACGAACGGTGGGCCGAAATGATCGGTCACACCCTCGAAGAACTCCAGCCGGTGAATTACGACACGTGGTACCAGCGCGTGCACCCCGAAGACCGCATTCGCGCGATTGCGCAGCGGGACCGGCACACCCGCGGCGAACTGCCCTTTTACGAGTGCGACATCCGCATGCTGCACAAGGACGGTCACTGGGTCTGGATCAACACGCGCGGGCGGGTTCACCGGCGCGACGACCGAGGCGAGGCGCTGTTCATGTCGGGCACGCACCTGGACATCAGCGAGCGCGTGGCGGCGCAGGAGCAGATTCGCGCGCTCAACGCCAGCCTGGAGCAGCGGGTGCTCGAACGCACCGCCGAGCTCGAGCGGTCGATGCGCGACATGGAAGCGATTTCCTATTCCATCGCCCACGACCTGAGGGCCCCGCTGCGCTCGGTGAACGGGTTCGCGCAGATCATTTCCGAGGAGGAAGTGCAGCGGCTCAGTCCGCTCGGCCGGGACATGTTCGAGCGCATCTCCCGCTCGGCCCGCAACATGGGCCAGATGATCACCGACATGCTGGAGTTGCTGCGCGTGGTGCAGGTCGAACTCGAGCCCTGCCCGGTGGACATGGCCACCCTGGCCCACGCGGTGGCCGATGCGCTCTCACCCCAGGTGCCGGTGGCCCGCATCGAGGTACAGGCACTGCCGCAGGCATTGGGCGACGCGACCCTGTTGCGTCAGGTGCTCAGCAACCTGATCGACAACGCGCTCAAGTATTCGCGGCAGCAGCCGCAGCCGCTGGTGGTGGTCGGGTTCGACGCCAGCAGCGGCGCCTATTTCGTCAGGGACAACGGAATGGGTTTCGACATGGCGCGTGCGGAAAAGCTGTTCGGGCTTTTCCAGCGACTGCATGCCCACAGCGACGTGCCCGGCATGGGGGTGGGTCTGGCCATCGTTTCGCGCATCGTCGAGCGCCATTCAGGCCGCGTATGGGCCGAATCGGCGCCCGGGCAGGGCGCCACCTTCTGGTTCAGCCTGCCGCAGGCCTGACGACCCCGCCCCGCAGGGCGCGGATCACAGCGGCGCGCTGTCGTCCGCGTCGCCTTCAGGCACCTCGGGCGCCTGCCCGGCCCCGGCCTTCGGTGCTGCCGCCGTCTTGCGCGCGGTGGCGCGCGCCTGGCGCACGGCGGCTTTGTCGCCGGCGCTGGCGAACTTGCTGAACTTGCCCGTCATGGCCACCAGTTGGCCATAGATCTTCGGGTTGGCCGCCAGGCATTCCTTCTGTTCCAGAAAATCGGGTTCGCCGGTGAAGTTGCCGATCAGCCCGCCGGCTTCAGTGACCAGCAGCGAGCCGGCCGCCACGTCCCAGGGCGACAGGCCCATTTCGAAGAAGCCGTCGGAGAAGCCGGCGGCCACGTAGGCGAGGTCGAGCGCGGCCGAGCCCGGGCGGCGCACGCCGGCGACCTTGGGCATGACCTCGCCCAGCATCTGCATGTAGGTCTGGAAAGCGTCGCCCGGGCGGAACGGGAAACCGGTGGACAGCAGGCAGTCGCGCAGCGTGGTGCGCTTGGCCACGCGGATTCGGCGGTCGTTGAGGTAGGCGCCGCGGCCGCGGGTGGAGCAGAACAGGTCGTTGCGGGTGGGGTCGTACACCACGGCCTGCTCGATGCGGTTGCCCACCATGAGCGCAATGCTCACACAGTAGACCGGAAAGCCGTGGATGAAGTTGGTGGTGCCGTCCAGCGGATCGATGATCCACACGTGGTCCTTTTCGCGGCCCGACCCGGGCTGTTGCCCGGATTCTTCGGCCCAGATGCCGTGCTGGGGGTAGGCCGTGCGGAGGGTTTCGATGATCGCGGCTTCGGCCGCGTGATCGACCTCGGTGACGAAATCGTTGGTCTGCTTGACCGACACCCGAACGGATTCGACGTCGAGCGCGGCGCGGTTGATGATGGCGCCGGCGGCGCGAGCGGCCTTGACGGCCACGTTGAGCATGGGGTGGAGGCTGGACGACATGGATTGTGACCTTCGCGCCGGGGCGCAACGGTGAAGAGCGGAAGAAGCGGGGGGAAGCCTGTTGGCCGGTGCCCGGCGATGCGGGGCGGCGACAATGGCGCGATTTTACCCGTCCTCCCGTGAAAACCCGATTCGTCCTCATCGAGACCAGCCACGCCGGCAACGTGGGTGGTGCCGCCCGTGCCCTCAAGGTCATGGGCTTCGACGAACTGGTGCTGGTGCGCCCGCGCTGGCCCAACGTGTTGCGCAAGGAAGAAACCATCCAGCGCGCCAGCGGCGCCATCGACGTGCTCGAGCGTGCCCGTGTGGTGGACACGCTGGACGAAGCGCTGCAGGGCATGACCCACCTGTGCGCCACCGCCATGACGCCGCGCGACTTCGGCCCGCCCACGCGCGCGCCCCGCGACCACTTTGCGCAGCTGCTGGCACCGCCCGCCGAGCCGCCGGCGGGCGTGGCTTTCCTGTTCGGCAGCGAGCGCTTCGGGATGGCCAACGACGACGTGTACCGCTGCCATGTGGCGCTGTCGATTCCCACCGCACCGGGCTATGGTTCGCTCAACCTCGCGGCCGCGGTCCAGTTGATTGCCTATGACTGGCGCCAGGCCCTCGGCGGTTTCACGGTGGCGTCACCGGTGACCGCTTCAGACCATGCCGATGCGGCCGCCCTCGCCGGCATGCTCGACCACCTGCAGCAGGCCTTGGTGGCTGTCGAATTTCTGGACCCGGCCGCGCCCAAGAAGCTCATGCCGCGGCTGCAACAGCTTTTCAACCGCGCGCAACCGACCGATGAAGAAGTCCACATTCTTCGCGGTGTTGCCCGCGCCATGATCCAGACCGCCGAGCGCGCGAAACGCTAGACTGGCTGCCCCATGCTGTTCCGACGCCTGCGTTCCGACATCCAGTGCATCCTCGAGCGCGACCCGGCCGCGCGCAGCGCCTTCGAGGTGCTGACGTGTTACCCGGGCCTGCACGCGGTGGTGCTGCACCGGCTGGCGCACGGGTGCTGGACGCGCGGCTTGAAGTGGCTCGGGCGGTTCATCTCGCACCTGGGGCGCTTCTTCACCGGCATCGAGATTCACCCGGGCGCCGTCATCGGCGAGCGGGTGTTCTTCGACCACGCCATGGGCACCGTGGTGGGCGAAACCGCGGTCATCGGCGACGGCTGCACCATCTACCAGGGTGTCACCCTGGGCGGCACCTCGCTCTACAAGGGCACCAAGCGCCACCCCACGCTGGGCCGCGACGTGGTGGTGAGCGCCGGCGCCAAGGTGCTGGGCGGGTTCGAGGTGGGCGATGGCGCCAAGATCGGCAGCAACGCGGTGGTGATCAAGCCGGTGCCCCCGGGCGCCACGGCGGTGGGCATTCCGGCCCGCATCATCCCCAGCAAGACCGGCGAGAGCGCCGACGTGACCGAGGCGCACCCGAAGTTCCAGGCCTACGGCATCACGCAGGAAGACGATCCGCTGTCCCAGGCCATGCGCGGTCTCATCGACACCACCGCCAGCCAGGAACACCAGATCGCGCTGCTCTGGCAGGCAATCGAAAAACTGGCCGAATCGCGCGAGCGCGACTGCGTGCCCACCGACGCCCAGCTGAAAGAGTGTTTCGAAGCCGAAAAACTCAACCAGCTGGTGGGCAAGTGACTTCTTGATCCAGGGGCGCCGCGGAACCGGCTTTGCCGGGCCGCTGGCGCCGTCCCCCTCGGGGGGATGACGGCCGTCAGGCCGGCGCAGGGGGGGTCAATGATGATGCCCGTGGTCGCCGTGGGCGTGGCCATGGGTGATTTCCTCGGTCGTGGCGGCGCGCACGTCGATCACCTTGATCGCGATGGTGAGGTCTTCGCCGGCCAGCGGGTGGTTGCCGTCGAGCATCACGGTGTCGCCCTTGATCTTGGTGACGGTGAAGATCTGCCGATGGCCCTTTTCGTCGGTGCCTTCGAGCTGGCCGCCGACCTTCACGCCCGGCGGAAATTGCGACTTGGGGATGCTGGTGACCAGCGATTCGTCGCGCTCGCCGAATGCCAGTGCCGGCTGCAGCGTGACCGTGGTGGAGAAACCTTTTTCCTGGTTCTCCAGGGCGATCTCGATGCCCGGCAGTGTGTTGCCGTAGCCGCCGTGCAGGTAGGCGCGTGCGGTCTTGCCGTCGTCCAGCACCTTGCCTTTGGCGTCCTGGATGCGGGCGCTGACGGTGACCACGGTGTCTTTTGCAATTTTCATGAAGCAGCTTTCAGCGCGCGGGGCGCACGGCGTTTTTCGGGCGCCATCCCTTGATGACGGCGTCGTTGGTTTCGAGGTAAGGCCCGCCGATGAGGTCGATGCAATAAGGCACGGCCGCAAAGATGCCGTTCACCCGCACCGAACCGTCGGGGTTCTTCGCGCCTTCCAGCGTTTCGGCGATGGCCTTGGGCTGCCCCGGCAGGTTGATGATGAGGCTGTTGTCGCGAACCACCGCCACCTGGCGCGACAGGATGGCCGTGGGCACGAAGGCCAGGCTGATCTGGCGCATCTGTTCGCCGAACCCGGGCATTTCCTTGTGCGCCACCGCCAGCGTGGCTTCGGGCGTCACATCGCGTCTGGCCGGTCCGGTGCCGCCGGTGGTGAGCACCAGGGCGCAGCCGGCGTCGACCAGTTCGATCAGGGTGGCGCTGATGCGCTCCTGTTCGTCGGGAATCAGCCGTGCCTCGAAGGTGATGGGGTTCTTCAGCGCACGGGTGAGCCAGTCCTGCAGCGCCGGAAGACCCTGGTCCTGGTACACGCCTGTGCTGGCGCGGTCACTGATCGACACGATGCCGATGCGAACCGGCTCGGGGGCTGGGGTGGTTTCGCTCATGCGGGGTCCTGGGTGGGCGCGCCGTCGGCGGGGTGGTCCGGGGTGTCGTCGTCGTGCATCAGCGCGGCTTTGACGAGCTGGAAGATGTCCCGGTAGGCGCGGCCGTGGCGCTGGGTTTCACCGGGCTTGTCGCTCGTGGCCTGCGCGTCCTTGCGCGCCTGGCGAATGAGGGTGCGCAGGTGCTGCACGTCGGCCTGCGGGTCCACCTGCATCCAGTCGGTCAGCGCGCCGTCGTCGGCGATCAGGCGGTCGCGCCACTGCTCGGCAAGGTGAAGCTGCATGGTGGCGGCTGCCGACGGCTTGCGCTGTTCCTCGATCGCGGCCTCGATGGCGGTCACCGTGTCTTCGGGCAGCTTGCGCATCAGCTTGCCGATGTACTGCATCTGCCGCCGCCGGCCCTCGAAGTTGGTGATCCGGCGGGCCGCGTCCAGGGCGTCCATCAGGCGGTCGTCGAGCGCCAGCCGCTCCATCAGGTCGGCGCGCAGCGTGAGCAGCTGCTCGCCCAGCGACTGAAGGTGGTCGCTGTGTTTCTTGAGATCGGTCTTGCTCAGGCCTTCGCCGCCCTTCATCTCGCGCTTGAGCTCTTGATCGAGCTCGCTGCCGACGGCGACGAAGTGACCGCGGACGAAATAGCCTCGGGTGGGTTTGCGCGACATGTGTTGGGGGAGGGCATCCGCACCCGCACGGGCGGTGCGGAAAACGGGCCCGTATCATAGCGGCGCCATGCCAACACACGCCTCGAACACCCCGCTCCCCGGATTCCAGTACAGCCGCCACCAGTTCGAGGAACTGGTCGACCTGGCCCTCAACCACGCCCGATCGCTCGGCGCCGGCGACGCCGCCGCCGAGGTTTCCGAGGGGTCGGGCCTGAGCGTGTCGGTGCGCAAGGGCGAACTCGAGAACGTCGAGCGCAACCGGGACAAGTCCCTCGGCGTCACGGTGTACCTCGGTTCGCGCCGCGGAAACGCCAGCACGTCCGACTTCTCGCCCGCCGCCATCCGCCAGACGGTGCAGGCGGCCTACGACATTGCCCGGTTCACCGCCGAAGACCCGGTGGCCGGTCTGCCCGATCCGCAGGACGTGGCCGACACCCAGCCCGACCTCGACCTGTTCCATCCCTGGGTGCTGAGCACCGAACGCGCGGCCGAGATCGCCCTGGCCTGCGAGGCGGCGGCCTTTGCCACCAGCCCGCAGATCACCAACAGCGAAGGCGCCGGGGTGTCCGCCCAGCAATCGCACTTTTTTGCCGCCCACCTGCGCGGCGGCGAACGCGGCAAGCCCGGCATCTTCAGCGGCGGTTACGCGAGTTCTCGCCACAGCCTGTCGGTGGCGCCCATCGCCGGCAAGGGCGACGCCATGCAGCGCGATTTCTGGTACAGCTCGCAGCGCGCGCCGCAAGACCTGGCCGCGCCCGAGGTGGTGGGCCGCTACGCCGCCGAGCGGGCGCTCTCGCGCCTGAAGTCGCGCAAGATCAAGACCACCGAATGCCCGGTGCTGTTCGAATCGCCGCTGGCGGCCGGCCTGCTGGGGTCGTTGGTGCAGGCCATCAGCGGCGGTGCGCTGTACCGCAAGACCAGTTTTCTGGCCGACAGCCTGGGCAAGCAGGTGACGGTCGATCACCTCGACATTCTTGAAGACCCGCACCTGCGCGGTGGCAAGGGCAGTGCCCCGTTCGACGACGAAGGGGTTCGCACGGCGCGCCGGCACGTGCTGCAGGGTGGTGTGGTCCAGGGCTACTTCCTGTCCACCTACTCGGCCAGAAAGCTCGGCATGCGCACCACCGGCAACGCGGGCGGCTCCCACAACCTCACGCTCACCAGCCGCCTCACCCGGCCCGGCGACGACCTCGACGCCATGCTTCGCAAGCTGGGGCGAGGCCTGTTCGTGACCGAGCTCATGGGTCAGGGCGTGAACCCGGTCACCGGCGACTATTCGCGCGGCGCCTCGGGGTACTGGGTCGAGAACGGGCGCATTGCGTACCCGGTGCAAGAGATCACCATCGCCGGCAACCTCAAGGACATGCTCATGGGCATCGATGCCGTTGGCGCTGACGCCTACAACTATGGCGCCAAGACCGTCGGTTCCCTGCTGGTCAACCGCATGAAGGTGGCCGGAAGCTGATCGGCCATGCTCCGGCCTGAAGCCCTCGCCCTGGTGGCTGCCTGCTGCTGGGCGGTGGCGGCGCTGTTCTCGGCCCCGGCTTCACAGCGGCTGGGGGCCATTGCCTTCAGCCGCTGGCGCATGCTGTTTGCCGCCACGCTGCTGTGGGGCATCGCCCTGGCCACGGGCGGCTGGCGCAGCCTCGAAGGCTCGGCGTTCCTGCTGCTCGCGCTGTCCGGGATCATCGGCATCTTCATTGGCGACACGGCGCTGTTCGCCTGCATGAACCGGCTCGGGCCGCGCCGTTCCGGCGTGCTGTTCGCCACCCACGCCCTGTTCTCGGCGGCGCTCGCCTGGCTGTTCCTGGGTGAATCGCTCTGGGGCTGGGCACTGGTGGGCAGCGGGCTGTTGGTGGCGGGTGTCATGCTGGCCATCCTGCGTGGCCGCCGCGAGGACGAATCCCACGCCTGGGAGCAGACGCGGGGTCGCCTGCTGGTGGGCGTCGGGCTGGGCCTGCTGGCCGCGTTGTGCCAATCGGTCGCCACACTCATGCTCAAGCCACTGATGACCACCGGCATCGACGCCGTGGCGGGGTCTGCCATGCGCATGAGCACGGCATTTGCGGCCCACGCGCTGTTGTGGGCCAGCGGATGGTCGAGGGCGCGCAGCGGTGTGCCCATGAACTGGCGAGACGCCGGCCTCGTGTTCGGCAGCGCAGCCATTGCCATGGCGCTGGGGATGACGCTCATTCTGCAGGCGATGAAGCACGGTCAGGCCGGGCTGGTGGCCATCCTGTCGTCGGTCACGCCGATCGTGGTGCTGCCGCTGCTGTGGCTCATCTACCGGCGCCGCCCCGCCTGGGGCGCCTGGGCCGGCGCCGCGCTGGCGGTGGCCGGCACGGCGCTGGTGCTTCGCTGATCGGCGCCGTGCTCAGCGCTTGCGCTGCACGAACAGGTTGCGCCTGGCGTCTTCGGCGTAGGCAAACGTCACGGCACCCTTCGTCACCCGGCCCATCACCAGCATGTTGTCGGTGACGGCGTCCTTGTCCTCGAGCGTGAACGGGCGCTCGTAGGTGGCCACCACACCGTAGTAGGTGCGCTGGATGTTCTCCAGCGCGGCCTTCATGGCCGGGCCGCCGAACTGGCCGTTGCGGATGCCGAACATGGCGTAGGTGAGCAGGTAGGTGGTGTCGTAGGCCTGTGCGGCGGCCATCGGCACGGCCATCTTCTGGTTGAACTTGCGGCCATAGTTGGCCAGGAACGAGGCGCGCCGTTCGTTGCTGGGTTCGGCGATGAAGGTCTGCGCCATGAGCGCGCCTTCGCTGGCTTGCGGGGCACCGTTGATGAAGAACGGGAACGACAGGGGCCACGCCCCCACCTGGGGAACATCCCAGCCAAGGTCGCGCCGCCCGTTGGCGATGGTCGCGTTCTCGGGGCCCACGGTGTAGCTGAACACCACGTTGGCGCCCGCTGCGCGCGCGGCGGCCAGTTCGGTCTTGAGGTCTTTCACGCCCAGACCGAACCGCGCCACGTGCACCGGCTTGAGGTTGCGGGCGGCCATCGCGGCTTCCACGTCCTTCAGGCCAGCCTCTCCGTAACCGGTGGTGTCGGCAAAAATGGCCACACGCGTCCAGCCGCGGCGCACCAGGTCCTGCACCACGAAAGGCGCCTGGATGGCGTCGCGGGCCGAGGTGCGGAAGATGTAGCTCTCGGGCGCAGGGAACTTCGAGGTGACCGGTGTGCCGGTGGCACAGGGCACGATCAGCGGCACCTGGGCCTTCTGGTACACGTCCAGGGCCTTCATCGCCACGCCGGTGTTGCAGAAGCCGATGGTGGCGATCACGCCTTCGCGCACCAGGGCCTCGGACTCGCGCAGGCCGGTGTCGGGGTTGCCTTGATCGTCCTTGACCACCAGTTCGAGCGGACGCCCGAGGTAGCCGCCCACGGCGTTGATTTCCTCGGTCGCCAGCCGGATGCCGTTGAGCATCGGTAGCCCGAAATCGGAAGACGGCCCTGTGAACGGGCCGATGACGCCCACCTTGATCGGGGCCGCCGTCTGGGCCATGGCCAAGCCCGACGCCAGCCCACAGGCCAGCAGCCCGACCGACATGAGCCGGCGCACGCGGCTCACCGGACCCGATGATTTCGTGTCATCCCAACGCATTCGAATCTCCTGGTTTTCAAGCGATCCGAACTGTGCCGAGGCGGTGTCGGCGGCGGCATGCGGGTTTCCCCGCCTCGGGTATTCCGAGTGGTTTCGGCGGCGGGACGGGCGGCTGGCGCCGATCTGAATGACCGCAAGCCGTCAGGAATATGACAGCTTTTCGTCAGCAACGGCCTCAGCCGGCCAGCGCGGCCTTCACGGCGGCCGACACCTGCCCCATGTCGGCCTTTCCGGCCAGGCGGGCCTTGGCGGCGCCCATCACCTTGCCCATGTCGCCCGGGCCCTTGGCGCCCACCTCGGCCACGATGGCGCGCACCTCGGCCAGCACCGCCTCGGCCGACAGGCGCTCGGGCAGGTAGGCCTGCAGGATCACCAGTTCTGCCGCTTCCTTGGCGGCCAGGTCCGCGCGACCGCCCTGCTCGAAGGCGGTGATCGAGTCTTTGCGCTGCTTGACCATCTTGTCGATCACGCCCACCACGGCGGCGTCGTCGAGTTCGATGCGCTCGTCCACTTCCTTCTGCTTGATGGCGGCGGTCAGCAACCGGATGGCGGCCAGGCGCTCGGTGTCCTTGGCGCGCATGGCGTTCTTCATGTCGTCGGTGATGCGGGCTTTGAGGCTCATGGGGTGGTTCCTGCGGCGAGGGATGAAAAATGAAAAAAGCCCGCGCAAGCGTCCTTGGGCGGGCTTTCGTGCGCGGCCTGGGGGCCGGCGGCGGTCAGTACAGCTTCTTGGGCAGCTGCATGGAGCGCACGCGCTTGAAGTGGCGCTTGACGGCGGCTGCCTTCTTGCGCTTGCGCTCGGCGGTGGGCTTCTCGTAGAACTCGCGGGCGCGCAAGTCGGTCAGCAGGCCGAGTTTTTCAATGGTGCGCTTGAAGCGACGCAGAGCCACGTCGAACGGCTCGTTGTCTTTCACACGGATGGTGGTCATGTATCGATCGATTCCTGAGAATGTGCAACCAGAGGATGGCGGGGAAGATCAGGCCCGGCCTTCTTGGCAGCGATTGTTCCCCGTCGTTGAAACTAGTATTGGCCGACGGGGGTTTGCCAGCAAAGCCCGCGATTATAGCCACTTCAGCGGCCTTGGCTACCCGGGGTGCCACCGGGAGCCGACCAGGTTCAGCGGGCGTCAGAGCGCGTTGCCGCAGGCAAAGGCCGATGCCCACGCCCACTGGAAGTTGTAACCCCCGAGCCAGCCGGTCACGTCGACCACCTCGCCGATGAAATGCAGGCCTGGCTGGCGGGATTCCATCGTCTGCTGGGACAGCTCGCGGGTGTCCACGCCGCCGCGGGTCACCTCGGCCTTGCGGTAGCCCTCGGTGCCGGTGGGCACCAGTGCCCAGCGGTGCAGTCGATCGGCCAGCCGCGCCAGCGCCTTGTCGGCGGTTTCCATCACCGGCCGCTGCCAGTCGGGTTCCTGGGCGGTCCAGGTGTCGGCCAGCCGGGTCGGCACCCAGGCCGCCAGCTCGTTGGCCACCCGCTTGCGCGACCGGCGCTTCGCGTCGGCCAGCGCGTCGGCGAGGTCGGTTTGCGGCGCGAGATCGACGTGCAGCGCCGCGCCCGGCGCCCAGTAGCTCGAAATCTGAAGCACCGCCGGTCCCGACAAGCCGCGGTGGGTGAACAGCAGGTCTTCGTCGAACGCCATGCGCGCCTTCTTGTCCCCGGTGTCGATGCGCACCGGCAGCGACAGGCCGGCCAGTTCGGCGTAGGGCGCCCATTGCGCCGCGTCGAAGGTGAGCGGCACCAGCGCCGGCCGGGGTTCGATCACCTTCAGGCCGAACTGCCGGGCCAGCCGGAAGCCGAAATCGGTGGCGCCGATCTGCGGGATGGACAAGCCGCCGGTGGCCACCACCACACGGCCCGCTTGAACCGTTCCGCGGTCGGTGTCGAGTTCGTACGATCCGTCGCCCGCCTGCCGCACGCCGCTCACGCCGCAGGGTTGCCAGCGCGTCACGCCACCGGCATCGCATTCGCGCAGCAGCATCTGGATCAGGTCCTCGGCCGACCGGTCGCAGAACAGCTGCCCCTTGTGCTTCTCGTGCCATGCAATGCCGTGCCGGTCCATCAGCGCGATGAAATCGGCCGGCGTGTAGCGCGACAGCGCCGAGCGGCAGAAGTGCGGGTTCTCGCCGACGAAGTGCTTCTGGGGCGACCGCACGTCGATGTCGCAGTTGGTGAAGTTGGCGCGTCCGCCACCCGAGATGCGGATCTTTTCGGCCACCTTCGGGCTGTGGTCGATCAGCAGCACCCGGCGGCCGCGCTGGCCGGCCACGCCGGCGCAGAACAGGCCGGCGGCACCCGCGCCGATGACGACGGCATCCCAGGCTGGCTCGGTCAAGTCTTCAGCCCTTCCAGGTGAACGGGAACGCCAGCTGCTTCAGGAAGCCCTTGGGCACGTAGTCGCCGAGCACGCCGTAGTGCTCGGGCCACACCTTGGGGCTGTTCACGGCGGTGCCGAACAGGTGGTCCAGGAAGGCGTAGTGGGCCGCGTAGTTCTTGTCCAGCGCTTCCTGGTCCTGGCTGTGGTGCCAGTGGTGAAAGTTGGGTGTGACGATGAGGTAGCGCAGCGGGCCCAGGCGCACGCTCACGTTGGCGTGGTTGAACACCGCCTGGAATCCCACCACGATGATGTAGGCGTCGATGACTTCCTTGGAGAATCCCAGCAGGAAGATCGGGCCCAGCACGGCGGTGCGCGTGATGATGGTCTCGATCACGTGCTGGCGGGATCCGGCCATCCAGTCCATGTGTTTCGTGCTGTGGTGCACCGCGTGCAGGCGCCACAGCAGCGGCACCTCGTGGTAGGCGCGGTGCGTCCAGTACTGGGCCAGATCGGCCACCAGAATGCACAGTGGCAGGGCGGCCCAGAACGGAAGCCCGGCCACCCAGCCCTGAACGCCTTCGGTGGGCACCCAGCCGAAGAGTCGGTGCACCAGCAGGTTGGTGGCCAGCAGCATGAAGCCGACCAGCATGTGGTTGACGATGAAGTGGTGGAAGTCGGTTTGCCACTCGGGCCGGAACACCGGCTGGTCCTTGCGCAGCGCAAACAGCTTCTCGATGAAGATGAAGATCAGGGCCGAGCCCAGCAGGTCGAGGATGAACCAGTCCAGGCCGATGTAGGGCGTGTGGTCCGGGAACGCCGGATCGACCTCGACCGCATGCCCTCCCAGCAGGGCCGACAGCAGCACCAGCGCAAACGCGCCGGCCGCCAGCCAGGGCGCGCGGCGGAACACCAGGTTCACCAGGCTCAGGCCACCGGCCAGCACCAGCGCCCAGAACAGCACCTGGCGCATCAGGTCCACGTCGTACTGGCGGCGCAGTTCGGGCGTGGTGAGGTATTGGGGAAAGTGAAACGCCAGCACCCCCAGAAAGCACAGGATGGCCAGCGACAGCGCGATCACGCCGGTGACCAGGCCGTGGCCCGGCCGCAGCGCGCCGTGGCTTTCGGTGAGTGTGTTGAGTTTGTCGAGCATCGCCCCTCCCGGTGGATGGGGCCGCAGTGTAGGGGCAGCGCGGCGATCAGGCCGCGCGCGCCGCCGCACTGTGCTGCGCAAGCGACAGCAGGCCTTGCAGCACGTCGCCCACCACGATCACCGCCGGGCTGCTCAGACCTTCGCGCACGATGGTGTCCTGCAGATCGCCCAGCGTGGACACCGCATGCCGCTGGTGGGGCAGGGTGGCGTGCTGGATGACCGCCAGTGGGGTGTCGGGCGCGAGGCCGCCCTGCAACAGGTCGGACTGGATGGTGGCCGCACCGCTCACGCCCATGTAGATCACCAGCGTCAGGCGGGCGTCGCGCGCGGTGGCCGCCAGTGCCCGCCAGTCGGTGCCTCGATCGCCGGGCTTGGCGTGTCCGGTGACGAACACCACGCCGTGGGCGTGATCGCGGTGGGTGAGTGGCACGCCCAGCGACGTCACCGCGGCCAGGCCGGCCGTCACACCATTGACCACCTGCACGCGAATGCCTTCTGCCTGCAGGTGTTCGGTTTCTTCGCCGCCGCGACCGAAGATGAACGGGTCGCCGCCCTTGAGGCGCACGACCACCTCGCCTTCGCGGGCCGCCATGACCATGAGCTTGTCGATGAAGGCCTGCGGGGTGCTCTTGCAGCCCCCGCGCTTGCCCACATGCACGATGCGCGCGCCCGGACGGGCGTGTGCCAGCACGGCGTCGTTGACCAGGTCGTCCACCAGCAGCACCGTGGCCGCGCCGATCGCACGCACGGCCTTGAGGGTCAGCAGCTCGGGGTCGCCCGGACCGGCGCCCACCAGGGTGACGGTGCCGGGAAGGAAATCAGGCTGGGACATCGGCTTTGTCTTGGGCGTGGTCATGGGCATTCACCTCGGCGAGGATGCAGTCGGCCTGGCGCGCGATGGGCGCCGGCAGCGGAAGATGGCCGTCGAGCACGGCGCGGATGTATCGGGCGGTGGAATCGGGATCGATCGCGGGCAGGTCGGGCAGGATGGCCAGCGGGCCATCCTGGGCGGGCACGCGCTCGGTGCGCTCGCCGTCGCGAAAGACCTCGATGCGTGGCTGCCGGCGGGCATCGGCCACGGGCTCGCCTTCAGTGCCCCGCAGCAGCAGCGCGTGCGCCCCCGTGAGCGCAAAGGTGGCCGCCATGCTCACGGCGTATTCCGGGTGGGTGTAGCTGCCCACGATGAGCGCGGGACCAGCCACCGGGTTCATCAGCTTGACCAGACTGTGGCCCGGGTTGCGCAGCCCCACCGCGCGGCGCACGTCGAGCAGGCGCTTGAGCCCGGGCAGCAGCACCGGCGTGGGCACGAAGCGGCATTCGCCCGGCGACAGGGGCCCGGCGTCGGTGCTGGCGGGCAGGTCGAGGGCGGCGAACACCGCGTCGGCGGTGACCCGCTTGTCTTCGGTGGGCGTGCCGTGCACCAGCACCGCCGCGCCCTGGCGCGCCAGCCAGAGCGCCAGCAGCGGCGTGAGCAGCGGGAGCTTGCGCGCCCCGTTGTAGCTGGGCAGCACCACCACCGGCCGACCGCCGCCCGGCACGCGCTGCAGGCGCGCATGGGTGGCGTCGAGAAAGCCGGCCATTTCGTCGGGTGTTTCACCCTTGATGCGCATCGCCAGGCAGAAACCCCCGAGTTCGAGGTCGCTGACCGCGCCATCGAGCACCTGGCCCATCAGGTCGGCGGCCTGCTCGCGCGTGAGCGAACGCGCGCCGTCCTTGCCGCGGCCGATTTCCTTGATGTACTGGCTGATGCCCATGGGTGGCCGATCGTAGGGTAGGCCTGATGACTTGCCGTTATATGGTGACCTCGGCCGCCGGGCGGCACGCGGCCCTGGCCAGCCGTTGCAGTTCGGGCACGCACGAGCCGCAATGCGTGCCGCAGCCCAGCGTGCCCTGTGCGCTGGCCAGCCGCTGCGCCTCGTCGCCCACGGCCTTCGCCAGGTGGGCGTTGATGGCGTCTTCGTTCACGTCGGCGCAAGTGCAGACCTGCCTGGTCCGCACCGGCAGGGCCACCGGGGACTCGGCACCCGGCATCAGCAGCAGCCGGGTGTCCAGGGTCAAAGGCTGTGCCTGTTCGAGCAGGGGCTTCAGCCAGGCTTCGGCCCGGGTGTCGCCCGCCATCAGGAAACCGGCCAGCTCCACGCCGCCGTCGGCCCGTGTCGTGCGCCGCGCCACGCGGCGGCGGCCTTGCCGGGGGTCTTCGTACCGCAGCGCGTCGCCGGTGTTCAGGCCGAGCGCCGCCTCCACCTCGGCCAGCAGGGCGGCTGGCGGCGCCTCGACGCCGGCCGCCCGGAACAGCACGCCAGCGCGTTCCCGGCCGAAGGGAACGCACAGGGCGAAATCGAACGCCGGCAGCAACTGGCGAAGGCGCTCGCGCGCCCGGATGGCACCGTCTTCCGGCAGCCACGCCATGGCCAGCATCGTCCAGGGCAGTGCCGCCTTGTCCACGCGCACCGCCGCGTGCTTGAGTTCGGGTTGTTTCGAGTCGGGGCAGAACGCCGAGGTGGTGATGGCGTTGATGCCGCCCATGGCCTGCCCGTCGCTGGACCGCCCGCTCAGGTATTCGGCACCCCAGTGCATGGCGACGAACGCCTGCGCCAGCCCGGTTTGCGCGCTGGCGCGTGCCGGCAGGACCAGCGTCCCGCGCTTGCTGGTGAGCTTCACCAGGTCGCCGTCGCCCAGACCGAGCCGGGCCATGTCCTGCGGGTGCAGGTCGACCGAAGGTTCGGCCACATGACCGAACAGCCGGCCGAGCAAGCCGGTGCGGCTCATGCCGTGCCATTGATCGCGCAGGCGCCCGGTGGTGAGCGCAAACGGAAACTCGCTGCGGCGGGGTTCGGCCACCGCCTTGAAGGGCGTGGCGACGAAGCGCGCCCGGCCGTCCGGTGTGGGAAACACGCCGTCCTCGTACAGGCGCGCGCGTCCCTGTGGGGCGCCTTCGGGCATGGGCCACTGCTGCGGTCCCTGCTGCTCCAGCAGGTCGTAGCTCAGGCCGGTGATGTCGAGGTCGCGCCCGCGGGTGGATTCGCGGTGCTCGAGCCAGATCGACTCGGGCGACTCATAGGGGAACAGCGTGGTGTCTGGCCGGAGCCGCCGCGCGAATTCGACCGCGATGCGCCAGTCGTGCCGCGCCTCACCCGGGGCGGCCACCGCGCTGCGCACCCGGCTGATGCGCCGTTCGCTGTTGGTGACGGTGCCGTCCTTTTCGCCCCAGGTGGTGGCGGGCAGCAGCAGGTCGGCGAAGTCGCAGGTGGCCGGCGTGGCAAAGGCCTCCTGCACCACCACGAATTCGGCGCGCTGCAGCGCACGGCGCACGGTGGCCTGGTCGGGCATGGACTGGGCCGGGTTGGTGCAGGCGATCCACAGCGCCTTCACGGCCCCGTCGGCCGCGGCCTCGAACAGTTCGACCGCGGTCAAGCCGGGTCGGGCGGGCACGTCCGGCACGCCCCACAGCGCCGCCACTTCGGCGCGGTGCGCGGGGTTCGCCATGTCGCGGTGGGCACTGATCAGGTTGGCCAGGCCGCCCACCTCGCGCCCGCCCATGGCGTTGGGCTGGCCGGTCAGGCTGAACGGGCCGGCGCCGGGTGTGCCGATCTGCCCGGTGGCCAGGTGCAGGTTGATCAGGCTGGCGTTCTTCGCGGTGCCGCTGGTGCTCTGGTTCAGGCCCTGGCAGTACAGGCTGAGCGTGGCTCCGCGCTTCCCCGAGTCAGCGCTGGCGCCCTGTGCGAACCACCGGGCCGCGGTCACGAGGTCGGCCACCGGCACACCGCAGACCTGCGCCGCCTTCTCGGGCGTGGTCGACCGGACCAGGTCTTTCAGCGCCTCGAAGCCGCTGGTGTGGCGCTCGATGTAGGCCGTGTCCACCCAGCCTTCCCACAGCATCAGGTGCAGCAGGGCATGGAACAGCAACACGTCGGTGCCTGGCTGGATCGGCAGGTACAGGTCGGCGAAGTCGGCGGTGTCGGTGCGCCGCGGGTCGGCCACGATGACCTTCATGTGCGGCCGTGCGCGCCGGGCGTCCTCGATCCGGCGGAACAGCACCGGGTGCGCCCATGCCGCGTTGCTGCCGACGATGAACAGGCAGTCCGCGTGGTTCACGTCGTCGTAGCAGGCGGGCGGCGCGTCTGCGCCGAGCGTCTTCTTGTAGCCCGCCACCGCGCTGCTCATGCACAGGCGCGAGTTGGTGTCGATGTTGTTGGTGCCGATGAGGCCCTTGGCCAGCTTGTTGAAGACGTAGTAGTCCTCGGTGAGCAACTGGCCGCTGACGTAGAAGCCGACGGCGTCGGGCCCGTGGGCATCGATGACCGCGCCGAACCGCTGCGCCGCGAGGTCCAGTGCCGTGTCCCAGTCGGTGCGCTGCGGCTCGGCGCCCCGCTCGGGCCGCACCATGGGATGCAGCAGGCGGGCCTGCGCCGCCA
>CALRVR020000003.1:0-221130 GCA_943371665.1 Synechococcus sp. UW140 | reverse complement strand
GTGCTGGCCGGCGCCATCACCATGACGCTGACCGACCGCCACTTCGGCACCAGCTTCTTCAACCCCGCCGGCGGCGGTGACCCGGTGATGTACCAGCACATCTTCTGGTTCTTCGGTCACCCCGAGGTCTACATCATGATCCTGCCGGCGTTCGGCATCGTGAGCCATGTGGTGCCCGCGTTTGCCCGCAAGAAGCTGTTCGGCTACGCCTCGATGGTCTATGCCACCGGCTCGATTGCCATCCTGTCGTTCGTCGTGTGGGCCCACCACATGTTCACCACCGGCATGCCGGTCACGGGGCAGCTGTTCTTCATGTACTCGACGATGCTGATCGCCGTGCCCACGGGCGTGAAGATCTTCAACTGGATCGCGACCATGTGGAAGGGCTCGATGACCTTCGAGACCCCGATGCTGTGGGCCGTTGGCTTCATCTTCGTGTTCACCATTGGCGGCTTCACCGGCCTGATCCTCTCGGTGGCGCCGATCGACATCCAGATGCAGGACACCTACTACGTGGTGGCCCACTTCCACTACGTGCTGGTGGCCGGTTCGCTGTTCGCCATGTTCGCCGGCATCTACTACTGGCTGCCCAAGTGGACCGGGTACATGTACAGCGAGACCCGCGGCAAGATCCACTTCTGGTGGTCGATGATCTCGTTCAACATCACCTTCTTCCCGATGCACTTCCTGGGTCTGGCCGGCATGCCGCGTCGCTACGCCGACTACCCCATGCAGTTCGCCGACTTCAACATGATTGCCTCGATCGGCGCCTTTGCCTTCGGCATTGCGCAGGTGTACTTCTTCGTGGCCGTGGTGCTGCCCGCCATGATGGGCAAAGGCGAGAAGGCCCCCCAGAAGCCCTGGGAAGGCGCCGAAGGCCTCGAGTGGGAAGTGCCGTCGCCGGCGCCTTTCCACACCTTCGAGAACCCGCCCAAGCTCGACGCCACCGCCACCAAGGTGATCGGCTGAACACGCACCGATGTTTCCGATGACACCCGAACAGAAGAAGAACAACCTCCGCCTGGGCCTGATCCTGGCCTCGGTGGCGGCGGTGTTCTTCCTCGGCTTTGTGGGCAAGCTCGTGCTGCTCGGCGGCTGAACCCACCCGATCCCGGATTCCGCCATGGCACTTCGTCAGGAAAACCTCAAGATCGTCGGCAAGCTCTGCGTGATCGCGCTGGGCATGTTTGCATTCGGCTATGCGCTGGTGCCCATCTACCGCCACATCTGCGAGGCGCTGGGCATCAACGTGCTGGCGGTGGCCGAGCGCAACGTGCCGGGTGCATCGCCCCGGCTCCCGGCCAACACACAGGTCGACCGCACCCGAACCATCACGGTCGAGTTCGACACCAATGTGCGCGGGCCCTGGCAGTTCAAACCGGCGGTTCGCTCGATGCAGGTCCACCCGGGCGAACTCGCCACGGTGCTCTACGAGTTCCAGAACGTCCAGAACCGGACCATGGCCGCCCAGGCCATCCCGAGCTACGCCCCCAAGCAGTCGGCCTCGCACTTCAACAAGCTCGAGTGTTTCTGCTTCACCCAGTACACGCTGTCCCCGGGTGAGCGCAAGGAATGGCCGGTGGCGTTCGTGATCGACCCGCGCCTGCCCAAGGACGTGACCACCATCACCCTGTCCTACACCTTCTTCGAGGTGGGCGGTGGTGTGCCCCGGCCGCCCGAGACCCAGGCCGCCGCCAAGCTGCCGGGGGCCGTGTGATTCCCATGGCCGACGCCCGCCGTTCCGGGTCCCTGCTCGACACGGTCAAGGCCGTGCTGTGGGGCTTCCTGGGCGTGCGCCGCCGTGCCGACTACGAGAAAGACATCCAGCGCCTGAACCCGCTGCACCTGCTGGTGGTGGGGTTGGTGCTGGCTTTTGCCTTCGTCGGGGCGCTCATTGCGCTGGTGAACTGGGTGGCCGGATGAGGGCGTCCACCCGGGCCGACAGACGATTTTCAACATTGATACAGCGATAGCAAAACAGGAGTGAGCATGTCCGCAGCATCCCATGGCACGACGCCCTACTACTACGTCCCCGGACCGTCGCGGCACCCGGTCATGGCATCCATTGGCCTGTTCTTCGTGATCCTGGGCGCTGGCCAGTGGATCAACGGCAGTCAGTGGGGCATGTACTCCCTGGCGTTCGGCATGGCCTTCTGGCTGATCGTGCTCTACCAGTGGTTCCGCGACGCCGTCCACGAGAGCGAAACCGGCCTCTACGGTCGCAAGATCGACCTGTCGTTCCGCTGGAGCATGAGCTGGTTCATCTTCTCGGAGGTCATGTTCTTCGGTGCGTTCTTCACCGCCCTCTGGTGGGCCCGTTCGCATTCGGTGCCTGCCCTCGGGAACATCGAGAACGCGCTGATCTGGCCCGATTTCTCGGCCGTCTGGCCCAGCGTGCAGGCTGGCGCCACCGCGTCGCCTGCCGGCATGGTCGAACCGTTCCAGACCATGGGACCGTTCTGGCTGCCCACCATCAACACCGCGCTGCTGCTCACCTCGGGTGTCACGCTGACGATTGCACACCACGCACTCCAGGCCGGCCAGCGCGCCAAGACCATCGCCTTCATGTGGATGACGGTGCTGCTCGGTGTGGTGTTCCTGATCGTGCAAGGCTACGAATACTTCCACGCCTACACCGACCTGAACCTCAAGCTCAACTCGGGCATCTTCGGCTCCACCTTCTTCATGCTGACCGGCTTCCACGGCTTCCACGTGTTCGTGGGCATGCTGATGCTGCTGTTCATCACCCTGCGGTTGCAGAAGGGCCACTTCACCAAGGAGCGCCACTTCGGCTTCGAGGGCGCAGCCTGGTACTGGCACTTCGTGGACGTGGTCTGGCTGGGCCTCTACATTCTCGTGTACTGGATGTGATGCATCCCGCGGCGCACCATGCCCGACAAAAAAGCGCCGTGAGGCGCTTTTTTGTTTCGCCGACCGCCGTGCGGGCGGGGCGTCAGCGCTGCACCGGCAGCCCGGTGGGCTGGATCCAGCCCATGAAATACGCGATGAGCACGACCACGAACAGCAACACCGAGAAGCCGACCCGGAATGCCAGCGCCCTGGCCATGTGGCGCTGCCGCGGGGGTTGCCCGTCGTCGCCTTCGCTCACCCCGCCGCGCATCATGAACACGAGGGCGGCCACCAGGCTGCCGATGATGGCGACGAAGGCCACGACCACAAGTATCTTCATGGGCCCGATTATCGGCCGTGGCCGCCCGGACCACCGAACCGTCGGCCTTTGGAGGTGCGTTGCATGAGCCGCGCAAGGCGCTGGGTGGTGACCGCGGCCACCGCGTTGTCCATGGGCGTCACCGCCTCGCTCGGGTTCTGGCAGCTCGATCGCGCAGCCCAGAAGACCGCCTTGCAGGACGCCATGCGTGCACGCGCCGCGCTGCCCGCCTGGACCCAGGCCGAGCTGCTGTCGTCCGGGGACACGACCGAGGGTCAGTACCGCGCCACTCGCCTTCAGGGCACCTGGGAGCCGCGCCACAGCGTGTTTCTCGAGAACCGCCAGATGGACGGGCGGGTCGGTTTTTTCCTCGTGACGCCCTTGCGCCTGAGCGGCAGCGACAAGGCCGTGCTGGTGCAGCGCGGCTGGGTGCCCCGCGATTTCAACGACCGCCTGCGTGTGCCCGAGGTGTCCACGCCGGCTGGCGAGGTGGCGGTTGAAGGCCGTCTGGCCCCGCCACCCGGGCGGCTTTACCAGTTCGGCGACGCCGGCACGGGCCCCATCCGGCAAAATATCGACCTTGCCGGGTTCCGGCTGGAAACCGGGCTGGCTTTGCTGGATCTCTCGGTGCAGCAGACCGGTGAGGCCGAAGGGCCGCTGCTGCGAAACTGGCCGCTTCCGGCCGCCGACGTGCAGAAGCACCACGGCTACGCCTTCCAGTGGTTTGCCCTGTGCGCCCTGCTTGCCGGTCTCCATGCCTGGTTCCAGATCATTCAACCGCGCCGACAGCGCAACCGTTCCGATGGCCCAGACGCCCGATGAACCCCTGACCCTCACGGTGCACAGCCTGCCCACGCCAGACCGTGGTGACACCGACAGAGCCGCCGCCACGCGCAGCGGTCGCTGGAAGATGCTGGGCATCCTGCTGGTGTGTGCCGCTCCCGTGATCGCGTCCTACCTGACCTACTACGTGATCCGCCCCGAAGGGCGCCGCAACTACGGTGAACTCATCCAGCCGCAGCGCCCGCTGCCTGCGCTGAGTGGCACCGATGCCCAGGGCCGCCCGATCGAGCTCACCGCCCTGAAGGACCAGTGGCTTCTGATCAGCGTGGCCGACAGCGCGTGCGATGCCGGTTGTGAGCGCCACCTCTACCTGCAGCGCCAGTTGCGCGAGACCCTCGGCAAGGAAAAAGACCGCCTGGACTGGGTGTGGCTGCGCACCGGTGCCCCGGTGCTGAGCGAGCCCTTGCAGCAGGCCACCGCGACCGCCACCGTGCTTCATGTGGATGGCAGCGCACTGGCCCGATGGCTGCAACCCGCCGAAGGCCGTCGAATCGAGGAACACCTCTACATCGTCGATCCGCTGGGCAACTGGATGCTGCGCTTCCCCGCCGACATCGATCCCTCGCGCGCCAAGCGCGACCTCGACCGGTTGTTGCGCGCGTCGGCCTTCTGGGACAAGCCTGGTCGGGTGCAGTGACATGGACAGCACGCAAGCCCTCGTGGACCTGGCGCCCATCGCGCGGCTGATGCTGCTGGGCATCGCCATTGCCATCGGTCCGCTGGCCTGGATCTGGCTGCGCCATCGCAATGCCGCGCCGGCGCAGCGGCTGCGCGTGCTCACCCTGGTCACGCTCTTTCTCACCTTCGATCTGGTGCTGTTCGGGGCCTTCACCCGCCTGACCGACTCGGGCCTGGGATGCCCCGACTGGCCTGGCTGCTACGGTGCCGCCAGCCCGATCGGTGCACACGCCGACATCGCGGCCGCCCAGCAGGCCATGCCGACCGGTCCGGTCACGTTCTCCAAGGCATGGATCGAAATGATCCACCGCTACCTGGCCACCGCGGTCGGTGTGCTGATCATCGTGCTGGCGGTGGGCAGCTGGATCGAGCGGCGCCGCATTCAGGTGCACTGGGTCTGGCCCGCCGTCACCCTGGTGTGGGTGTGTCTTCAGGGCGCCTTTGGTGCGCTCACCGTGACCATGAAGCTGTTCCCCGCCATCGTGACCTTGCACCTGCTCGGCGGGCTCGTGCTGCTGGCGTTGCTGCGGGCACAGTCGGTGGCCTACCGCCTGGGGGAGCCGGGCAGTCCCGGCGCGGCTCGGGTGGGCAGCGGCTTGCGCGCGCTGATGCTCGGTGCATTTGCGCTGGTGTGGCTGCAGATCGCGTTGGGCGGATGGGTCAGCACCAACTACGCGGTGCTGGCCTGCAGCGATTTCCCCACCTGCCAGGGCAGCTGGTGGCCGACCATGAACCTGCGCGAGGGGTTCACGCTCTGGCGTGAGCTCGGCACGAACCGGTCGGGCGATGCCATCACGTTCCCCGCGCTCACCGCCATCCACTATGTGCACCGGCTTTCGGCCTGGGTGGTGTTTGCGGTGCTGCTGTGGCTGGCCCGGGCCTGCTGGCGCGTGCCCGGCCTGGAGCGTTTTGCCCGTGGGCTGGTCGTGCTGTGCGCGTGGCAGTTCCTCACCGGTCTGACCAACGTCGTGCTCGACTGGCCGCTGCTGGCGGCCGTGGGCCACACCGGTGGCGCGGCGGCGCTGGTGATCGTTTTCACGGGCGCCGTGGCCGGCACCCGCAGCGAGTCGGCTGTGCGCTCGGCCCGGCTGCGCGAGGTGACACCATGAGCACCGCCCGCACCTCCGACGTCCGCGTGGCCCTGCCGCCCACGTGGCGCCAGTTCCACGCGCTGACCAAGCCGCGCGTGGTCCAGCTCATCGTGTTCTGTGCCCTCATCGGCATGGTGCTGGCTGTGCCGGGCGCGCCCACCTGGGCCCAGGTGCAGCTGGCAGCCATCGCCTGCTTCGGCATCTGGCTGGTGGCTGGGGCGGCCGCCGCCTTCAACTGCGTGGTCGAACAGCACATCGACGCCCGCATGAAGCGCACCGCATGGCGACCCACCGCCAAGGGGGAGCTCACCAACTGGCAAACGCTGACCTTCTCGGCTGCGCTCTGCGCGGCCGGTTCGGTGGTTCTTTACGCCTGGGTGAATCCTCTGACCATGTGGCTCACGTTTGCCACCTTCGTCGGGTACGCGGTGGTCTACACCGTGGTGCTCAAGCCGCTCACGCCGCAGAACATCGTGATCGGTGGCGCATCCGGCGCCATGCCGCCGGTGCTGGGCTGGGCCGCCATGACCAACACCGTTGCCCCCGAGGCACTGATCCTCTTCCTCATCATCTTCCTCTGGACCCCGCCGCACTTCTGGGCCCTGGCGCTCTACCGTGTCGAGGATTACCGCAAGTCGGGTCTGCCCATGCTGCCCGTCACCCATGGGTCCGAGTTCACCCGCCTGCAGATCCTGCTCTACACCCTGGTGCTGCTGGCGGCCACGCTCATGCCGTTCATGATGCGCATGAGCGGCTGGTTCTACCTGGTCAGCGCGCTGGCGCTCGGCCTGGGTTTCTGCGGGTACGCCCTGGCGCTGTGGCGCAACTATTCCGACGCACTCGCGAGAAAGACCTTCCGCTTCTCGCTCGTGCACCTCTCGCTGCTGTTTGCGGCGCTGCTCATCGACCACTACCTGCCATGGTGAACAACCTTCCTCGCCGCCATGTGATGGCCGCCGCGCTTGGAGCAGCGCTTCTGGCCGCCTGCTCGCAGGCCCCCGAGAACTTCAAAGGCATCGACATCACCGGTGCCGACTACGCCACCGGCTTCTCGCTCACCGATCACAACGGGCAGAAGCGCACCCTGGCAGACTTCAAGGGCAAGGTGGTCGTGGTCTTCTTCGGCTTCACCCAATGCCCGGATGTCTGCCCGACCACGATGACCGAGCTGGTCGAGGTCAAGCGCCTGCTCGGTCCCGATGGTGACCGGCTGCAGGCCATCTTCATCAGCATCGATCCCGAGCGCGACACCCCCGAGATCATGAAGGCCTACATGACCGGCTTCGATCCGACCTTTCTGGCGCTGTACGCACCGCCGGGCGAACTCGAGGCGCTCGCCAAGAGCTTCAAGGTGTACTTCAAGAAGGTGGCGGGGCGCACCCCCACCAGCTACACCATGGACCATTCAGCGGGCAGCTACGTGTACGACCCGCAAGGCCGCATCCGCCTGTACCACCGCTACGGCACCGGCGCGCAAGCGCTGGCCGATGACGTGAAGGCGTTGCTGAAGGGCTGAACGCGATCCGGCCGGTTCAATCCACCTTGGCGCCGCTGAGCTTGACCACGCGCTCGTACTTGGCGCGCTCGCGGGTCATGAAGTCGCCGAAGGCCTGAGGGGTGCTGGGCGCGGGTTCGGCCATCAGGGTGGCGAAACGGGCCTTGACCTCAGGCGATTGAAGCGCCTGGTTGAACGCGGCGTTGAGCTGGGTCACCACCTCGGGCGGTGTGCCGGCCGGCGCCACCAGTCCCCACCAGGTGTCGATCTCGAACCCGGGCAGGGCCTCGGCCACCGTGGGCACATCGGGCATCACGCTGCTGCGTTGCGTGGTCGTGACCGCCAGGGCCTTCAGCTTGCCCGAGCGAATGTTGGCCGCGGCCGTGGCCAGGTTGTCGAAGTTGAAATCGACCTGACCGGACAACAGGCCGAGCTGGGCCGGGTTGCCGCCGTTGTAGGGGATGTGCACCGCGAAGATGCCGGCCTGGTTCTTGAACAGCTCGCCCGCCAGGTGACCCGCGCTGCCGTTGCCGCCCGAGCCGTAGTTGAGCCGCCCCGGGTTGGCCTTGCCGTAGCGGATCAGGTCGGCCACGCTCTGGATGTTCAGGCGCTGCGCGGTGTCGGCATTCATCACCAGCACGTTCGGCACACGCAGCATCTGTGTGATCGGCGCGAAATCGCGGGCGGGGTCGTAGGGCAGTTGCTTGAACAGCCAGGGGTTGATGCCGTGCGACGCGGTCGTGGCGATGCCCAGTGTGAGACCGTCGGGCGCCGCCTTGGCGACCTGGCTCACGCCGATGTTGCCGCCCGCGCCGGGCCGGTTTTCCACGATCACGGTGCCCAGCGAGTCCTTCACCGCCTCGGCCAGAATCCGGGCGGTCACGTCGATCGGCCCGCCCGCTGCGAACGGGACGACGATGCGGGTGGTCCGGGCCTGGGCCAGGGCCTGGACGGGCAGGGCGATGGCGGCGGCGGTGATCGCAAGCGCGTGGCGGCGGTTGAACATGGCGTGTCTCCGGTGGGGTTCTGGGTGCCTCAGACTTTATCCGCGGCCGACGTGAACGAATCGGCAAAGAAGCATTCGTCGGGCAGGCGGCCTTCGGCCACGTAGTCGCGCCGGGCCGACTCCACCACGATCGGCGCGCCGCAGGCATACACCTCGAAGCCGCTCAGGTCCGGGAAGTCCTGCAGCACGGCCCGGTGCACGAAGCCGGTCCGACCGGTCCATTGGTCTTCGGGAAGGGCATCCGAGATCACCGGGACGTACCTGAGGTTGGGCATGGCCGCCAGCTGTGCCTCGATCCATTCGCGCTGGTACAGGTCGGCCGGGCGGCGGCCACCCCAATACAGCGTCGCCGGGCGATCGATGCCCTTGAAGCGCATGTGTTCGATGATCGCCTTGATGGGGGCAAAGCCGGTGCCGGACGCGAGCAGCACCATGGGCCGCTGGCTGTCCTCGCGCAGGAAGAAGCTGCCGAACGGGCCCTCGATGCGAAGGATGTCTTTCTCCTTCATGGTGCTGAAGACCTGGTCGGTGAACTTGCCGCCCGGCATGTGGCGCAGGTGCAATTCCAGGCTCGGTGCCTCGGCCTGCGTGTGCGGCGCGTTGGCCATCGAATAGCTGCGCCGGTCGCCATCGCGCAGGATGAACTCGACGTACTGCCCGGCGCGGTACTGGAACGTGTCGCTGGCGGGGAGCTGAAGGCGCATCACGATCACGTCGTGCGAGGCGCGGGAAAGGCTCGCCACGCGGGCCGGCATTTTCTTGATCGCAAACGCGCCCACTTCGGTCACCTGGCGGGACTCGATCACCACGTCGCTCTGAGCCACGCCACAGCAGGTGAGGATGAAGCCCGCGGCTTCCTCGTCGGCCGTCAGCGCCTTGCTCTGGTGCGGACCGTGCACCACGCTGCCCGACACGAGCTTGCACTTGCAGGAGCCACAGGCCCCGTCCTTGCAGCCATAAGGCAGGCCGATCCCCTGGCGAATGCCGGCGGGCAGGATGGCTTCGTCGCGGGCGGCGGTGAAGGTGCGCCCGCTGGGCTGCACGGTGATGGTGAATGTCATACTCGCGGTCTTTCCAGTGGGGGCCGCACACGCCGTGCGGCCCGCAAAATGCAACCGCGCATTGTCGCAAAATCCCGCCTCGAATGAGCTTCATGGGTGCCTTGCCCGCACGCTTCCGGCGTGAAAGGGTGTTGATCGTCGGTTGTGGAGATGTCGGTCTGCGCACGGCCCGCGGGCTGGGCGCCGGCCGGCAAGTTCGTCTGATGGCGCTCACCTCGAGTCCCGATCGGGCGGCGGCCTTGCGGGCCGCCGGCATCACACCGCTGGCGGGCAACCTCGACGACCCGTCCAGCCTGCGGCGACTCGCAGCGCTCGGCACCCGCGTCATCCACCTCGCGCCGCCCCCGTCCGACGAACTGGCCGACTGGCGCCTGGACCCCCGAACCCGCGCCCTGGTGCGCGCACTCGCCCAACGAACGCCACCGAGATCGCTGGTGTATGGGTCCACCAGCGGGGTTTACGGAGACCGAAAGGGCGCGCACACCGACGAGACCGTGGCGGTGCAACCCCGCACGCCCCGAGCCTGGCGCCGGGTCGATGCCGAAGACACGGTGCGCTGGTTCGGTCGTGCGTTCGGGGTTCGCACCAGCGTGTTGCGCATCCCCGGCATCTACGCTCCCGACCGCGAAGGTGGCACCCCGCGCGAAAGGCTGCGCCGCGGGACACCGGTTCTGCGCGCCGAGGACGACGTCTACACCAACCACATTCACGCCAATGACCTGGCGCGCGCCTGTGTGCTGGCCTTGTGGCGCGCGCGACCGCAGCGGGTGTTCAACGTGGTCGACGACACCGACCTCAAGATGGGCGATTATTTCGATCTGGCGGCCGATCTGTACGGCCTGCCGAGACCGCCGCGGGTGGCCCGCGAAACAGCGGTGGACCAACTGCCCTTGATGCTGCTGAGCTTCATGAGCGAATCGCGCCGGCTGAGCAACCGCCGCATCCGGGCCGAGTTGCGTTGGGCGCCGCACCATCCCACGGTGCGCGAGGGTTTGCTGGCCTGACACAGCAACGTATGTCAGGCGACAAGGCCTGAATGTGGCAAGACCCGAAAACGACAAGACCCGAAAACGACAAAACCCGCTGATGCGGGCCTTGAAGTTCCAGAAGCTGGTGCCGAGGGTCGGACTCGAACCGACACGCCTTGCAGCGGGGGATTTTGAATCCCCTGCGTCTACCGATTTCGCCACCCCGGCAGAGGGAAGGGGGCGGATTATGGCACAGTGACGGCATGCAATACCCCACCATCGAAGACGCGATCGGCCGCACACCGCTGGTCGCGCTGCAGCGCATCGGTGCGGCCGACAACGGGCCGCGCGGCAACGTCATCCTCGGCAAGCTCGAGGGCAACAACCCGGCCGGCTCGGTGAAGGACCGACCGGCACTGTCGATGATCCGGCGCGCCGAGGAGCGTGGCGACATCAAGCCGGGCGACACCCTGATCGAGGCCACGTCGGGCAACACCGGGATCGCGCTGGCCATGGCTGCGGCCATCAAGGGCTACCGCATGGTGCTGATCATGCCGGAGGACCTGTCGATCGAGCGCGCACAGACCATGAAGGCCTTCGGCGCCGAACTCATCCTGACGCCCAAGAGCGGCGGCATGGAGTCGGCGCGAGACCTGGCCGAAAGAATGCAGACCGAGGGCAAGGGGCGGGTGCTCGACCAGTTCGCCAACGCCGACAACCCGCGCATCCACTACGAAACCACCGGCCCCGAACTGTGGGAGCAGACCGCCGGGCGCATCACCCATTTCGTGAGCGCGATGGGCACCACCGGCACCATCACCGGTGTGTCGCGTTTCCTGAAGGAAAAAAACCCCGGCGTGAGAATCATCGGCGCGCAGCCCAGCGAAGGGTCGCGCATTCCGGGCATCCGGAAGTGGCCGCAGGAATACCTGCCGAAAATCTACGATCCCACGGCGGTCGATGAACTGGTTTACGTGTCGCAGAGCGACGCCGAAGACATGGCGCGGCGGCTGGCCCGCGAAGAGGGCATCTTTGCCGGCATCTCGGCCGCGGGTGCCTGCTGGGTGGCCCTCCAGGTCGCCCGCCAGGCCGAAAACGCCACCATCGCCTTCATCGTGTGCGACCGCGGCGACCGTTACCTGTCGACCGGCGTGTTCCCTGCCTGACCGGGGCACCCGCATGAACGGCGACAGCGCTTTCCGCTTCTGCCCGCAGTGCGCCACCGCCCTGCAGGTGATCGTGCAGGCCGAGGACGGCGGCGACAAGCAGCGGCTGCGCTGCCCGGCCTGCGGGTTCACGCACTGGAACAACCCCACCCCGGTGCTGGCCGCCATTGTCGAACTGGGCGGCAAAGTGCTGCTCGCGCGAAACGCGGCCTGGCCCGGGCGATTTTTCGGCCTTGTCACCGGTTTCATGGAAGCCGGGGAGTCGCCCGAAGAGGGCATCCGACGGGAGATCGCCGAGGAAACCAGCCTGCAGACCGAAGCGCTGTCGCTGGTGGCGGTGCACGACTTCCAGCGAATGAACCAGGTCATCATCACCTACCATGCGCGCTGCGCGGGCGAGGTCCGGTTGTCGCCCGAGCTGTCGGAGTACCGGTTGCTGGAGCCCCATGCGGTGCGGTGCTGGCGCGCCGGCACCGGGCTGGCACTGGCGCAGTGGCTTTTGTCACGCGGCCACACGCCGATCTTCCTGGACGACACACCAAACGCCGCCGCGGCCTAAAATGCCGTGTTGCCTGCACGGAGCCTTCATGATTGCCGCTGACCGAGAACTCGACGCCCGGGGCCTGAACTGCCCGCTGCCCATCCTCAAGGCCAAGAAAGCCCTGGCCGACATGCACAGTGGCCAGACCCTGAAAGTCGTGGCCACCGACTCCGGATCGGTGCGGGATTTCCAGGCATTCGCCAAGCAGACCGGCAACCTGCTCGTCCATCAGGAAAGCCTGGGTGGAGAGCACATTTCGGTGCTCAAGCGCCGTTGAGCCGCGCCATGGACGTCCTGCTGGTCGATCCGCTGGTGCCCGAGGCGCTGGCGTGGCTGCAGGAACGCTACCAGGTCGTCTACCAGCCCGAGCTGGCCGACGATCCCGTTGCACTGCGCCAGGCGGTGTCGTCAGCGCGTGCGATCGTGTTGCCGCCCCACGTCATCGTGTCCCAGGAATTCCTGGAGCATGCGCCCAACCTGCAGATGGTGGCGCGGATGCAGATCTCCAGCGACAACACCGACCTGGACGCGTGCTCGCGGCGTGGTGTGCGGGTGCTGCAGGCACGCAGTGCCACGGTCCGCTCCAACGCCGAATACCTGCTTTATGGCCTGCTCATGCTGTACCGGCGCGGCATGGTGAGCGCCCTGCTGGGCCGCAAGCTCGGGCAGGTGCGCATGGGCCGCGAACTGGCCGGAAGCACCGTGGGCCTGCTGGGCCTTGCGCCAGTGGCGCACACCCTGGCGCCCATGCTCAACAGCCTGGGGGTGCGCGTCATCGGCTACGACCCGGCGGTGCACCACGCGGCCGAACTCTGGGACAAGCTTGGCGTGGAGCCGGTGCCGCTGCACGAACTGCTCTCGCGCTCCGACGCCATTTCGCTGCAGATGGTCTATGCCTCGCGGTTCAAGGGCTGGATCAATGAGCGCCTGCTCAACCATTGCAAGCACGGTCAGCTCTGGGTGGGGGTGAGCCGAAGCGCCCTGTTCGATCCCGAAGCGCTGGCGCTGGCGCTGTGCGATGGCCGCATCGACGCCTGCCTGCTCGACGGGGCCAACCCGCAGTTCGCGGCGCCCGGCTCGCCGCTGCACGGCATTCCCAACCTGCACCTCACGCCGCGGTTGGGTTCCCACACCCGCGAGGCCAAGCTGCGCGCCAGCTGGTACCTGGCCCACCGCATCCATGAAACGCTGTCGCCCGAAGAGGCCCGGCGCGACCCGTGGAACAGCGATTTCGCCGCCCTCGACAGTTCGGGCTTCCCCGAGTCGGGCGATCCGCCCCAGTCGGCCTCGCCATCGCAGTGGGCGTCGCTCGCGGCGCTCGACCGCGATTGACGCCGGCCTGAAGCAGGTCAGCCCAGGCGTGCCAGCTGGGCCTGAACCTTCTCCAGCGTGGCGCTGAAATCCGCCACCCGCAGCTTCTCCTGTTCGATCACCGCCGCCGGTGCACGCGCCACAAAGCCTTCGTTGGCCAGCTTGCCCTGCGCCTTGGCGATCTCGCCCTGAAGCCGGGTGGCTTCCTTGGTCAGGCGTGCCTTTTCGGCCGCCACGTCGATTTCCATGAACAGGCACAGGCGCGCTTCGCCCACCACCGCCACCGGGGCCTGGCCCGCCGCCTGCGCCCAAGCTGCGTCGTCGTCGAACACGCGCACCTCGGACAGCTTGGCGAGCGCCTGCAGCACCGGGGCCGCCGAACGCAGGAATCCGCCGTCACCCACGGTGTAGAGCGGCATGCGCTGCGCCGGTGACACGCCCATCTCGCCGCGCAGCGTCCGGCACGCGTCCACCAGCTTTTTCAGGCGCGCCACGTGGGCTTCGGCGGCGTCGTCGATGCGCTCGGGTTGGCTCACCGGGTAAGCGGCCAGCGCCACCGATTCGCCAGCGCGGCCAGCCACCGGCGCCACCTTCTGCCACAGCTCTTCGGTGATGAAGGGGATCACCGGGTGCGCCAGGCGCAGGATGGTCTCCAGTGTGCGGATCAGCGTGCGGCGGGTGGCGCGCTGCTGCGCCGCGTCGCCGGTCTGGATCTGCACCTTGGCAATCTCCAGGTACCAGTCGCAGAACTCGTTCCAGACGAAGTCGTAAATGGCGTTGGCCACGTTGTCGAGCCGGTACTCGGCAAAGCCCCTGGCCACCTCGGCCTCGACGCGTTGCAGCGTGGACGCGATCCAGCGGTCGGCCTGGCTGAATGACAGGTAGCCGTGGAAGGGTTGGCCCACCGCGCATTCCTCTTTGGTGTGCTCCTTCAGGCCGCAGTCGTGGCCTTCGCAGTTCATCAGCACGAAGCGGGTGGCGTTCCAGAGCTTGTTGCAGAAGTTGCGGTAGCCCTCGCAGCGCTTGCTGTCGAAATTGATGCTGCGGCCCAGCGAGGCGAGCGCCGCGAAGGTGAAGCGCAGCGCATCGGCACCGTAGGCGGGGATGCCTTCGGGGAACTCCTTCTCGGTGTCCTTGCGCACACGCGGCGCGGTCTCGGGCTTGCGAAGGCCGGTGGTGCGCTTGTCGAGCAGCGCGGGCAGGCCGATGCCGTCGATCAGGTCCACCGGATCGAGCACGTTGCCTTCGCTCTTGCTCATCTTGCGGCCTTGGGCGTCGCGCACCAGGCCGTGGATGTACACATGGCGGAAGGGCACGCGGCCGGTGAAGTGGGTCGTCATCATGATCATCCGGGCGACCCAGAAGAAGATGATGTCGTAGCCGGTCACCAGCACGCTGCTGGGCAGGTAGAGGTCGAAATCACGCAGGCCTTGCGGCTGCGCCGCCGGGCCGCCCCGAGGCGCAGACACGCCAGTGCCGAGCGTGGGGGCACCATGCTCCGGCCAGCCCATGGTGCTGAAAGGCACCAGCGCCGAGGAGTACCAGGTGTCGAGCACGTCGGGGTCGCGCGTGAGCGTCTTGCCCGGTGCCTGGGCCTGCGCCTCGGCTTCGTTGCGCGCCACGTAGATGCGACCGTCTTCGTCATACCAGGCGGGGATCTGGTGGCCCCACCAGAGCTGGCGGCTGATGCACCAGTCCTGGATGTTCTTCATCCACTGGTCGTAGGTGTTGACCCAGTTCTCGGGCACGAACTTCACGTCGCCCGAGGCCACCGCGTCGATCGCCTTCTGCGCAATGCTCTTGCCGGTGGGGTCCTGGTCACTGACCTTCGTCATGGCAATGAACCACTGGTCGGTGAGCATGGGCTCGACCACGGCGCCGGTGCGCGCGCAGCGCGGCACCATCAGCTTGTGCTTTTTCGTCTCGACCAGCAGGCCTTGCGCCTCGAGATCGGCCACCACCGCCTTGCGTGCCGCAAAGCGGTCCAGGCCGCGGTACTTCGCCGGCGCTTCGTCGTTGATGGCCGCGTCCAGCGTGAGCACCCCGATCAGCGGCAGTTTGTGCCGCAGGCCGACCGCATAGTCGTTGTGGTCGTGGGCCGGCGTCACCTTCACCACGCCGGTGCCGAAGGCCCGGTCCACATACTCGTCGGCAATGACCGGAATCTCGCGGTCACACAGCGGCAGCTTGACCTTCCTGCCCACGATGTCCGCATAGCGCTCGTCTTCGGGGTGCACCATGACAGCGGTGTCGCCCAGCATGGTCTCGGGCCGCGTGGTGGCCACGACCACCGAGCCCGACCCATCGGCCAGCGGATAGCGGATGTGCCAGAGGAAGCCGTCTTCCTCTTCGCTTTCGACCTCGAGGTCACTGACCGCCGTCTTGAGCACCGGGTCCCAGTTGACGAGGCGCTTGCCTCGGTAGATCAGTCCCTGCTCGTACAGCCGCACGAAGGTCTCGGTCACCACGTCGGACAGCTTGGGGTCCATGGTGAAGTACTCACGGGTCCAGTCCACCGTGTCGCCCATGCGGCGCATCTGGGTGGTGATGGTGTTGCCGCTCTTTTCCTTCCATTCCCAGACCTTCTTCGTGAAGGCTTCGCGGCCCAGGTCGTGGCGGCTGACCTTCTGCTCCTGCAACTGCCGCTCGACCACGATCTGCGTGGCAATGCCCGCGTGGTCGGTGCCCGGCACCCACAGCGTGTTGGCGCCCATCATGCGGTGGTAGCGCGTCAGGCTGTCCATGATGGTCTGGTTGAACGCGTGCCCCATGTGCAGCGTGCCGGTCACGTTGGGCGGCGGCAGCTGGATGCAGAAGGAGGGCACGCCTTCGCGGGCCTCGCCCGTGCCGCGGTGGCCGGCGCGGCCCACGCCACGCTGCTCCCACCAGGGGCCCCAGCGGGACTCGATGGGTGAGGGCTCGAAGGACTTGGCCAGCGAGGCCAAGCCGGGTTGCTGCACGGTGTCGGTCATGGGGGCGCCAGAATGACGACGGCATCCCGCGGGATGCCGTTGGAATGTTCGGGGAATGGGCCGATTTTACCGGCGCCCCCAAGCCCGCGCAGGCAGGTCAGCCAGCGTCGCGCGCCGCCGCGATGCAATCGGCCAGCACCTGCGAGTCGCCGATCTGGTTGGCCAGCAGCAGGATGAGCCGTGCGCTGAACGCCTGGATCTGCTCGGGCGTCAGGTCGACCTGCGCATCCAGCAGCTGCTCGTAGAAGGCATCGGCGTCCTGCCAGTTGGGTTGGGTGTTCATGCGTGCACTCCGGTCAATCCCAGGGTCAATCCGATGGCCCGCACCAGTTGCCCGTCGATCGCGGTGCCGCTGGCAGCCAGGTAACCATCGGGACGAACCAGCGCCCACTGGCCATCCTGCACCTGGCAGGCGTCGCGCAGGTGGCCATCGCGATCCCGCACGTGCTCCACCGCCTGCGCCGGCCCGCGGTCGGACAGCACCTGCACCACCCGCACGGGCGAGCTGGCGTTGAGCTGGGCCAACTGCCGCCGGGCGGTCTGCGACAGCGGCCCGAAGCACAGCAGAAGCGGTTCGCTGCCCGCCCAGTCGAGCAACTGGTTCACGCGGCCCTCGCGCCCGTCTGCCCAGCGAAACGCCACGTTCTGCACCGACCTGCCGGCCGCACTGCCCGCCGAGTACAGACAGGCGCGCGAACGTGTGTACGGGTTGGCCACGGCCATGCGGCCGGTGTTGACGAGCGGTCGCGCAAAGGCGTGCCGCCGGGCCAGCGAAATCGCCGCACTGCGGTACACCCGCTCGATGCCGTCGGCGGCGCGCAGGAAGCGGGCGGTGCGGTTGGTGACGCGCACGTTCTCGCGCGCCGCCTCCAGGCGTTCGTCGTCGTAGCTGTCGAGCAGCGCTGGCGCTGCACGCCCCTGTTGCACCGCGGCCAGTTTCCACGCCAGGTTGTCGGCATCGGCCACGCCGGTGTTCCCCCCGCGCGCGCCGAACGGGCTCACCACCTTGGCCGAGTCCCCCATGAAGAACACGCGCCCCTGGCGCATCGAGTGCACGCACTCGCTTCGGTACGCATAGGGCCCCACCCAGACGATCTCGACCTGCACATCCTTGCCGAACTGGCGGGCCAGGCGCTCGCGCACGACGTCCTCTCGGCTCACGTAGGCCGGGTCGGCATTGGGCGCCATCTGGTAGTCGATGCGCCACACATCGTCGGCCATCAGGTGCTGCCAGACCGCCCGGTTCTCGTTGAAGGGCGCTTCGATCCAGGTGTGCCGTTCCTGCGGCGGTCGGGTGGTGAATCGCACATCGGCAATGCACCAGCGATCGTCACCGCGCTTGCTGTCGAAGGGCACCTGAAGCCACTTGCGCAACGGGCTGCTGGAACCGGTGGCGTCAATCACATGCCCGGCGCGCACCTGGTAGCTTCCGGCCGGCGTCTCGATGGTCAGCCAGGCATGGTCCTCGTCCTGGCGGAACGCGGTGAGCCGGTTGCGCCAGCGCAGGTCGACATGGCCCAGTTCGCGAATGCGGTCCACCAGGAAGGCTTCGATGTAGAACTGCTGGATGTTGATGAAGGGCGGTTGGCTGCTCAGGTGGAAGTTGCCTTGTTGCCGAAGGTCGAAGCTGTACACCTCGTCGTGCCCGGCATAGGTGCGGCCCACGCTCCATTGCACGCCTTTGGCGGCAATGCGGTCGTAGATGCCGAGCCTTTCGAAGATTTCCAGAGACTTCTGCGTGTAGCAGATGCCGCGCGAAGACGCACCTTTGACGCCCACGGTGTCGTCTTCGTCGATGAGGATGGCGGGCACGCCCAGGCGCGCCAGCGAGCAGGCCATGGTGAGGCCGGTGATGCCGCCGCCGACGATGACGATCGGGTGGTGGGCGGGTTGTGTGCTGCCCAGTTCGGGGGGCGGCACGAAGGGGTAGGTGGGCAGTTCGTACCCACCACCCTGGGTGAATTCGTACCCGTTGGTGTGGGCCACTTCCTTGTAGGTGTCCAGCGTCATGTGGGGTTCCTTGTTGCGGTCGTCTCTTTCGTAGCGCTTCACTCAACCATGGCGCGGTGCGAGCGGGTGATGGGTGTTCTGCTCCGCGGCTGTCCCCCGGACCGGCTTCGCCGATCCTCCTCCTTTATGCCGCTGCGCAAAACACCCATCACCCGCTCGCACATGCGGTGGCTTGGTATCTGGTGCCAACGAGCCAACGAGCCAACGAGGGCAGCGGTGAGCGGGGGTCCGGCGCAGCGACATAAAGGAGGAGCCAGGGGCGCAGCCCCTGGCGGGGGACAGTCGCGGAGCCGGACCCCCGGTCGCCGATGACCGGAGCCACATCAAGGGAGGACCACAGAACTCACGCCTTCACCCTCGCCGCCACCTCCGGCCGGTCGTTCTGCTGTGGTTTCAAGGGCGCTGCCGCCTTGCCCGCCGCGCGTTCCCGGCGCCACTGCTCCTTGCGGGCGTTCCACTCAGCCAGTCGGGCATGCGCGGTCGTGCTTTCCTTCAGCATCTCGAACTCATCGGCCAGCTGCGCGGTCAGCTCCAGGCGAATCCCGTTCGGGTCGAAGAAGTAGATGCTCTTGAAGATGTGGTGGTCGGTCACACCCAGCACCTCGATGTCGTGGGCCTCCAGGCGCGCCTTGGTGTTCTCCAGCTCGGCGATGGTGTTCACGCGGAAGCTGATGTGGTTGACCCACTTCGGCGTGTTCGGGCTCGGCAGCGCCGCCTCATCGTCGCCAAGGTCGAAAAAGGCGATGAACGAGCCGTCCTGAAGGCGGAAGAAAAAGTGGGTGTACGGACAGTACTCGCCCGTGCTCGGCACGTGATCGCTCTGGATGATGTGGTACAGCGGCAGACCGAGAATGTCTTCGTAGAAGCGCCGGGTTTCCTCGGCGTCACGGGCTCGGTACGCATAGTGGTGCAACTGCTGGATCGGGGCCGGGGAGGGCAGATCGGCAAGGGGCTTCGATGGCGTCATGGCGGGCTCCGGAGGCTGGGGTATGAATTTACCATAGCGAAATGCATTTCTCCAAACGTAATTCGACGACCGTGACCAGCTTTGTTGAGAACGGTTATCAGTCAGATTGCTTTGATAGCCGCGAGCAATTCGTCACATAGCCCCGAACAATTGGACGCTGGGGCAGGGTGGCGCTAAGGTTCGCGCGACTCGCCGGCGCGGGCATGCACCGTGCACGGTGGGCGTTTGTTCAACCCCACGCAAGGAGATCGACATGCCCGCACTCAAAGGCAGCAAGACCGAGCAATGCCTGAAGGACGCTTTCGCCGGCGAATCCCAGGCCAACCGCCGCTACCTGTACTTCGCAAACAAGGCCGACGTGGAAGGCCAGAACGACGTCGCGGCGCTGTTCCGCTCCACCGCCGAGGGTGAAACCGGCCACGCACACGGCCACCTGGAATTCCTCGAAGCCGCTGGCGACCCCGCCACCGGTCTGCCGATCGGTTCGACCCGCCAGAACCTGGCGTCTGCCGTGGCTGGCGAGACCCATGAGTACACCGACATGTACCCCGGCATGGCCAAGACCGCCCGCGAAGAAGGCTTCGACGAGATCGCCGACTGGTTCGAGACCCTGGCCAAGGCCGAGCGTTCGCACGCCAACCGCTACCAGAAGGCCCTGAACGAACTGGTCGACTGACCCGGTTCGCTCCCTCGCTGCGCCCGCATCCGGGTGCAGCGTTGCGCCAAGCGCTTCACCCCATGGAGCGCTTGGCGCAACCAAGCCCCACGACGCAACCCGCACAGACGGAGACTGACCACATGGCCCGCGAAGGCAACCTGGAGGCGCCCACGCGCCACGCGCTGGACTGGAAAAACCCCGACTTCTGGAACGAGGACAAGCTCAACCACGAGCTCGAACGCATCTTCGACATCTGTCACGGCTGCCGCCGTTGTGTGAGCCTCTGCGGTTCGTTCCCCACCTTGTTCGACCTCGTCGACGAGAGTTCGACCATGGAAGTCGACGGCGTCGACAAGAAAGACTACTGGAAGGTGGTGGACCAGTGCTACATGTGCGACCTCTGCTACATGACCAAGTGCCCGTACACGCCGCCGCACGAGTGGAACCTGGATTTCCCGCACACCATGCTGCGGGCCAAGGCCATCAAGTTCCGCAAGGGTGAGGTCGGCAAGGCCGAGCAGTTCCTGGCGTCCACCGACACCCACGGCAGCTTTGCCGGCATTCCGATCGTGGTGCAGGTGGCCAACGCGGTGAACAAGACCAAGGCCGCGCGCGGTGTGATGGAAAACCTGCTGGGTGTGGACAAGGACGCCTGGCTGCCCGATCTGGCGACGAAGAAGTTCCGTTCGCAGGCGCCCAAGGCGCGTGCCACGAAGGTGGTGGATGGCGAGAAATCGCCGGGCAAGGTGGCGATCTTCTCCACTTGCTACATCAACTACAACGAGCCCGGCATCGGCATGGACCTGCTGCGCATCCTTGACCACAACGACATCCCGTACGAGATCGTCGAGAAGGAAAAATGCTGCGGCATGCCCAAGCTGGAGCTGGGCGACCTCGACTCGGTCGAGGAGAGCAAGCAGGCGAACATTCCCGTGCTGGCCCGCTATGCCCGGGAGGGTTACGCCATCCTGGCGGCCGTGCCGAGCTGTGCGCTCATGTTCAAGCAGGAGATTCCGCTGATGTTCCCCGACTGCGCCGACACGCAGCTGGTCAAGGAAGCCATGTGGGATCCGTTCGAATACTTCATGGCCCGCAAGCGCGACGGCCTGCTGAAGACCGAGTTCCCCAACAAGCTTGGCAACGTGAGCTACCAGGTGCCATGCCACAGCCGGGTGCAGAACGTGGGCAAGAAGACCGAGGAAATGCTCAAACTCGTGCCCGACACCACGGTCAACACCATCGAACGCTGCTCGGGGCACGCGGGCACCTACGGCGTGAAGAAGGCGCACCACCAGACCGCCATGAAGATCGGCAAGCCGGTTTTCAAGGCCATGGCCACCATGAAGGACGGCAGCAAGCCCGACTACATCAGCTCGGACTGCCCGCTCGGCGGCCACCACATTCAGCAAGGTTTCGACGTCAATGGCCTGGGCGCACCGGAGCTGCAGCACCCGCTGAGCCTGGTGGCCAAAGCCTACGGCCTCAAGTGATCAGGAGCACACCGACATGCAACTCACCGGACGAATCACCCCCGACAGCCTCTTGACGCTGGAGGCCTACAGCAAATGGCGCAAGGCGCACAAGGGCGAGGTCATCGCGCACCGCAAGCTGCGCTCCGTGCACCTGGGCGAGCACATCAACCTGCAGTTCGAGAGCGAGACCACCATCCGCTACCAGATCCAGGAAATGCTGCGCGTGGAAAAGATCTTCGAGGAGGAAGGCATCGAGCACGAGGTCGAGTCCTACGCCCCGCTGGTGCCCGACGGCACCAACTGGAAAGCCACCATGCTGATCGAATACACCGACATCAACGAACGCAAGCGCGAGCTGGCGCGGCTGATCGGTATCGAGGACCGGATGTTCGTGGAGGTGGAGGGCCAGAGCCGCGTGTATGCCATCGCCGACGAAGACCTCGACCGTGAGAACGAGGTCAAGACCTCGGCCGTGCACTTCGTGCGCTTCGAGTTCACCCAGGCCATGGTCAAGGCGATCAAGGCCGGTGCCAGCGTCAAGGTGGGGTGCGACCACACCAACTACCCGGCACACGTGACGCTCACGCCCGAAACGCTGGCCAGCCTGGCGGGCGACCTGCGCTGACCCGCGGCCTCGCGATAATCGGGGCTTCCTTCGGGAAGCCCTTTTTCTTTTGCCCTCCATGCTGTTCCTCATTTCGCCCGCCAAGTCGCTGGACCACGAAACGCCGCCGCACGTGACGGCCCACACGCGCCCCCTGTTCGTCGAGCAGGCGGCCGAGCTGGTCGATGTGCTGCGCCAGAAGTCGCCGCAGCAGATCGCCACGCTCATGGACCTGTCGGACAAGCTGGCGGCCCTCAACGTGGCCCGCTACGAAGCGTGGAGCCCCCGGTTCACCGCGAAGAACAGCAAGCAGGCTGTGCTGGCGTTCGATGGCGATGTGTACGGCGGTCTCGATGCGAAGACGCTCTCTGCCGATGACCTCGACTGGCTTCAGGCGCACCTGTGCATCCTGAGTGGCCTGTACGGTGTGTTGCGCCCGCTCGACCGCATGCAACCTTACCGACTCGAAATGGGCACGCGCCTGAAGACCGCCCATGGGACCAACCTGTATGCCTTCTGGGGGAGTCGCATCGCCGACCACCTCAACGAACGCGCTGCCGCCGACCGTAGCCCGGTGGTGGTCAACCTGGCGAGCGAGGAATACTTCAAGGCCGTCGACCTGAAAGCCCTTCGCCCCCGGGTGCTGAACGTGGTGTTCGAGGAGCGCAAGGGGGCAAGCCACAAGGTGATCAGCTTCTTTGCCAAACGGGCGCGCGGCTTGATGGTCCGTTGGGCGGTGCAACACCGCGCCTCCACACCCGAGCAACTCAAGGCCTTCGATGTGGAAGGCTACCGATTCGACAGCGCCGCATCCGGGCCTGACCGGTATGTGTTCCGGCGCGAAGCCCAGGCCTGAAACCGGAGGACGCCATGACCCAGACCGTCACCCCCGAATTGCGCCGCTGGATCATCGAGCAGGCGAGCGCCGGCTTTGCGCCAGAGACCGTGCTCAAGGCCATGCTGGACGCGGGCTGGGAGGCGGGCGTGGCGGAAGCGGCGCTCGAGAAGACCCTGCTGGACCATCTGGGCACCGTGTCACCCGAGCAGCTGGCGGCGGTGGCCCCCGAGGTCCGCGAAGCGGTTCAGGCGGCGCTTGGAACGGGCGCTGCGTCGGCGGCCGGCGCTGGTGTTCGCGTGCCCGCCATCGACCTCACCGGAGCGCCCCGCCGGGTCGACGCGGGCGATCGTTTCGTCGACGTGATCACCCACATGGCGAACCCGCGGGTGGTGGTGCTGGGCAACCTGCTCAGCCACGACGAGTGCGACGCGATCATCGAGTCGGCCAAGCCGCGCCTGGCCCGGTCGCTGACCGTGCAGACCACCACGGGCGGCGAAGAGCTCAACCCCGACCGGACCAGCAACGGCATGTTCTTTGCGCGTGGGCAGACACCCGAGGTGACCGCGGTGGAGCAGCGCATTGCCCGCTTGGTGCAGTGGCCGGTGGAGAATGGTGAGGGGCTGCAGGTGCTGCACTACCGACCGGGCGCCGAATACAAGCCGCATTACGACTATTTCGATCCCGCCGAACCCGGTACGCCCACCATCCTCAAACGGGGCGGGCAGCGCGTGGCCACGCTGGTCATGTACCTCAACGAACCCACGCGCGGCGGCGGCACCACGTTTCCCGACGTGGGGCTCGAGGTGGCGCCGGTGCGGGGGCATGCCGTGTTCTTCAGCTACGACCGGCCGCACCCTTCCACGCGCACGCTGCATGGCGGCGCGCCGGTGCTGGAAGGCGAAAAGTGGGTGGCCACCAAGTGGCTGCGCGAAGGCGAGTTCAAGTGATGTCCAACACCCCCGAACAATCCCAACTGGGCAAGGCGTCGTCCTACGTCGACCGCTACGACGCGGGCCTGCTGTTCCCGCTGCCGCGCGAAACCAAGCGCCGCGAGATCGGCATCAATGGCGCCATTCCGTTTCTGGGCTGCGACCTCTGGACCGCCTACGAACTGTCCTGGCTCAACCCGAAAGGCAAGCCCCAGGTGGCGCTGGCCCACATCACCGTGCCGTGCGAGAGCACCCACATCGTTGAAAGCAAGTCGTTCAAGCTTTACCTGAACAGCTTCAACAACACGCCGTTCGATTCGGCCGATGCGGTGAAGGAGCGGCTGCGCCTGGACCTGGGTGCGGCCGTGTGGCAGGGTGGGCCGGTTCAGGCGGGCGTGGGCGTGCGGCTGGTGGCGCCCGACCGCTTCGATGCCGAACCCATCCACGAACTCGACGGCGTGAACCTCGACCGTCTCGACGTGGAGTGCACGCGCTACGAGCCCGCCCCCGACCTGCTGACCGCAGCGTTCGACGAGCAGCCCGTGACCGAAACCTTGGTCAGCCAGTTGCTCAAGAGCAATTGCCTGGTGACCGGACAACCCGACTGGGGCAGCGTGCAGATCCGCTACAGCGGCCCGCAGATCGACCAGGCGGGCCTGCTGCAGTACATCGTGAGCTTTCGAAACCACAACGAATTCCACGAGCAATGCGTCGAGCGCATCTACCAGGACATCTGGGCGCGGTGCAAACCGGCCCGGCTCTCGGTGTACGCGCGCTACACCCGCCGGGGCGGTCTGGACATCAACCCCTGGCGCAGCAGCCACCCGCAGCAACCGCCCTCGAATGTGCGCACGGCACGGCAGTGATGCCGCTGGATCGGCCAGGCGGGCCATCGACCGTTGGTCAGTCAGGAAGGCGTTTCACCGAAACCCTTAGGTGAATCGGGGATTGGCGCGTACCATCCGCCGCTTGCCGTCATCGCACGGTCGATCACTGACCACCCGGTCCTTCGCAGGCCGGTGGTCTTCTCAGGCGGCCCACCTCCACGTGGCAACCGCCCTCTCTCGCGGCGCCCATGCCCTTTGCAGGCCGGCCCGCTTCTTCGAAAGGCTCAGTCATGAGCAGCAAACTGTACGTGGGCAACCTGCCCTACTCCGTCAATGACGACTCCCTGCGTCACAACTTCTCCGAATTCGGCACCGTGGCTTCTGCCAAGGTGATGACCGATCGCGACAGCGGTCGTTCGAAGGGCTTCGGCTTTGTCGAAATGGGCTCCGCAGAGGATGCCCAGAAGGCCATCAACGGCCTGAACGGCCAACAGGTCGATGGCCGCGCGATCGTGGTCAACATTTCGCGCCCCAAAGAAGCCGGTACCGGCGGCGGCGGTGGTTACCGCGGCAACAGCGGTTCGCGCTACTGAGCCAAAGGCTCACCCAGAAAAGCCGGCGCAAGCCGGCTTTTTTTCGTCCGCGCGCCGCTGCCGGGTCAGATCTGCTTCTGAATCAGCGCGCCCGAGAACAGCACCGGGCCGGTCGGTCCCCGCTCGCTCGGCACGCCACCCAGGGGCTCGAGGCTGATGGCCAGTGCGGGCACCTCGCGCACCGCGCTCTCTTCGGCGGCCAACTGCAGCAGCCGCTCGGGTGACAACACCCCCAGCGACCTTGGCGCCGCCCCCGGCGGCAAGGCCCAAAGCTGCAGCGACCGGTCGGCCGCCTCCTGGAAGCCGCCCACCCGCTGCAGGCTCAGGCGGTTGTTCTTGGGATCGAACGTCACCAGCACCGCGGGCTGGGCCTTCTCGTCGTTCAGCACCGACACATAACGAACCTCGGGCGCGGCCAGCAACTGGCGCTGCAGCTCCGCCACCTGGACATCCTGGCGCTTCACCTCGTTTTGCAGGCCCGACACCACCACGGTGGCCAGCAGCAGCGTGAACACCCCTGCAAAGCCCGCACTGCGCCACAGCGCGAGGTTGTGCCACCACCCCGGCTTCGGGGGCGCTGTCGCGGCCGTTCGCCTGGCCTGCTTCGCGAGGTCGGCGTCGGCCTGCACCAGGTTCTGGATGCGCGTCCACACCTGGGGGGCAGGCTCGGCTGGCGCCTGAAGTTCCCCCAGGCTGCCCACGCGGGTCTGCCATTCGATGGCCGCGGCCCGCACCGCGGGGTTCTCCCGGGCGATGGCCTCGAAGCGCCGGCGGGCGCCGCCGCGCAGCGTGCCCAGGGCGTGGGCGGCGGCCAGGCGCTGGATCAGTTCGGGATGGCGGGTGAGGTTCATGGGGCCGTCCTCACGCAAAACGCGCCATGCAGTCGCGCAGCTTGTCCAGTCCGCGGCGGATCCAGGTCTTCACCGTGCCCAGCGGCAGGCGCAGTTGATCGGCCAGCTCGCTGTGGCTCAGGTCGCGCAGGTAGGCCAGGCTGATCACCTCGCGCTGCTTGTTCTCCAGCTGGGACAGGCATTGGTGCAGTGCCCAGGCCTGCTGGCTGGCCAGGCTGGTGTCCATCGGGTTGGCGGCGTCGCCCTCCAGGGTGTCGGCCAACGTCTCGTCGAGTTCCTGGGTCAGGTGGGCGCGTTCGGCGGCCCGGCGGCGCAGGTTGTCCAGGGACCGGCTGCGCACGATCAGCGACAGCCAGGCCATGGGCGGGCTCAGGGTGGCGCGGTACTCCGATGCGCTGCGCCACACCTGCAGAAAACTCTCCTGCAGCACGTCTTCGGCGCGCTCGGCGCTGCCCACCACCCTCAACGACAGGCCGTACAGCTTTCGGGCCGTCAGGTCGTAAAGCGCCTTCAAGGCGGCTTCATCGCGCCTGGCCACGCGGTCGATCAGGGTCATGAGGTGTTCGTCGGTGTCGGCGCTCATGCACGCATTGTGCGGGAGCGCAGCGGGGGGAGTCGGGCAGCGGGGTGCAGAAACCGGTTCATGTCTTTCCATACGGTGCAGGTCGTCCCGTGGATTCGCCGCCACCGTGCGTTTGCGCACAACCCAGTGAATCGCTCGGAATTGCTGAATCCATGCCGGGCCCGACGCGCGTATCCAGTCCGGCAGCTGTCACCACCCCGCGAATCTGTTTCCAACCCAAGCCCGAGGAACAAGGCACCATGAATGCAACCCCCGACAACCGCCGCGCTTTCCTGCGCACCGGCTCCACCCTTTCGGCCGTCGGCCTGGCCCTTCTGGCCGGCAAGCCGGCCCTGGCCCAGGGCATGAAGGCCGACATCGCCAAGGACGTCGACATCCTCAACATCGCGCTCGGCCTCGAGCACGAAGCCATCAACGCCTACCAGCTGGGTGCCGGCAGCGGCCTGCTGCAGAAGCCCGTGCTGGACGTGGCGGTCCAGTTCCAGGGCCACCACAAGACGCACCGCGATGCACTGATCGCCACGATCCAGAAGCTCGGCGGACAGCCCGTGGCCGAGAAGAAGCTCGACGACTACGCCAAGGCGCTGAACGCCGCTTCGCTCAAGACCCAGGCCGACGTGCTGTCGCTGGCGGCCAGGCTCGAGCTCGGTGCCACCAACGCCTACCTGAGCGTGATTCCCGCGATGGCCGACCGCGAGCTGGCCAAGGTGGCCGCCCGCCTGGCCGCCGACGAGACCATGCACTTCACCGTGCTGAACAACGCCCTGGGTCGCCCGCTGCCCCCTGGCGCGCTGTCGTTCGGCGCCTGACCCCGTTTTCCCCGACAGGGGCCGGCCATGCACCGGTCCCGTTTTCCTTCCCTTCCCTTCAACGGAGCTTTTCCATGATCCTCAAGACCACCCTGGCCGCCGCGGCCGTCCTGTCCCTGGTTGCCTGCGCCTCCAGCATGCCCGCCCAGCCCATGTTCTCGCAGGCCAGCCTGCCCGACGCCGTCAAGGTGCCGGCCGGCCACCGCGTGGCCATGGAGACCGTGGGCGTGGGCGAGATCACCTACGAGTGCCGTCCGAAGCAGGGCATGGCCGGCCAGTTCGAGTGGGTGTTTGTCGGTCCCGATGCCAAGCTGCTGGACCGCGCGGGCAAGCAGGTGGGTCGCTACTACGGCCCGCCGGCCACCTGGGAATCCATGGATGGCTCGAAATTCACCGGGGCACAGGTGGCGGTGGCTCCCGCCGCCGCCGGCAGCATTCCGCTCCAGCTGGTGAAGGCCAATCCCGCCATGGGCATGGGCGCCTTGCAGGGTGTCACCTACGTGCAGCGCGTGGCCACCGTGGGCGGCGTGGCGCCTGCCATGCCGTGCGCAGCGGCCAACCAGGGCAGCAAGCAGATCGTGCAGTACCGCGCCGACTACATCCTCTACAAGGCGGTCTGATCCCGCCATCGGTCATTTTTCCAAGGTCCCGTGGACTCCGCGGTATCGGCCCTCCGGGCCGTTTGGCCCTGCGAACGATGGATCGTCGCAGGGCGCTTTTTCGCGCGGTTCAGGCCGAGCGCTCGAAGCCTTCGAGCAGCTCGGCCGCATTCACGCCGACCTCGCTGACCGCATAACCCCCTTCGAAGGTGATGACGGTGGGCAGCGCCAGCGACGCCAGCGCGGCACCGATGCCCGCGTAGTCGGCGCTGCGCAGCGTGAAGCCGGAGATCGGGTCGCCTTCGAAGGTGTCAAGGCCCATCGGCACCACCAGGGCCGAGGCGCCCGAGTCGCTCACGGCCTGCAAGGCGCCATCGAGCGCTGCGCGCCACGGCCCGATGCCGGTGCCTCGGGGCAGCGGCCAGTTGCGGTTGAATCCTTCCCCCCGGCCTGCACCACGTTCGTCGGCGTGCCCGAGAAAGAACGGGTACTCGGTGACGGGGTCGCCATGGATCGACAGGGTCAGCACGTCGTCGCGTTCGTAGAAGACGGTTTGCGTGCCGTTGCCGTGGTGGTAGTCGACATCCAGCACGGCCACGCGGGCGTGGCCACCATCGCGCAGGGCCTGCGCCGCAATCGCGGCGTTGTTGAGGAAACAATAGCCGCCGAAGTAGCCCGGCCCCGCGTGGTGCCCGGGCGGACGGGTCAGTGCGAAGGCGCTGCGCTCGCCGGCCAGCACGGCGCGCGATGCGGCCAGCGCACACGCCGCGCCGGCCCTTGCCGCGGCCCAGGTGCCGGCGGTCAGCGGTGTGCCTGAGTCAAACGCGTACTGGCCCACGCGCGCCGCAAAGTTGGCCGGTGGGCGGTCGGTGCGAAAACCATGGGCCGCGGGCAGCGGCCACACCGACGGCAGCGCATCGCGGGCGGCGTTCTTCGGGTCGAGCGCCACCCAGTCGCTCCAGGCGCTGCGCAGGAAGTCGATGTAGTCTGCCTCGTGCACCCGGGCAATCGCCGCGTCCAGCGTGCCTTCATCGATGGCAGGCGCCTCGATGGGCCCCAGCGAGCGGCGACGCAGTTCGTCCAGCACATACTGCAGCCGCGCCGGCACCTCGTGGCAGTCCACCAGCCGGCCACGGAACATTTCCTGCCGGCCCGCGTGCCGCTCGTGCTCGGTGTTCTGAAAGGTGCGCATCAGCCCAGCGACCGGAACGACTGGAGTTCGGCGAGCGGGTCGAACTGCCCGGCCCGGCGCTCTTTCATGGCGTTGATCGATTCGTGCACGTTGCGGTTGCTCCAGATCGCGCCCTGCAGCCAGCCCATCTGCCGCAGGCTGTCGTCAACGGAATGGTCTCGGGCGTAATCGATCGCCTGCTTGCTGCCCCAGATGGCCACGGGGGGTTTGGCCGCGATCTCGCGCGCGCACTGCAGGGCGGCGTCCACCACGGCGGCGTGGCTGTCGAACACCTCGTTCACGAGCCCCGCGGCCAGCGCACGCTGGGCGCTGAGGCGGCGGCCGGTGTAGGCCATTTCCTTCACCAGTCCGATCGGCATCAGCTTGGGCAGCCGCTGCAGGGTGCCCACGTCGGCCACCATGCCGATGTTGATCTCCTGGATGCAGAAGAACGCGTCGGCGCTGGCGTAGCGGATGCAGCCGGTGGTGACCATGTCGACGGCGCCGCCCACGCAGCCGCCCTGAATGGCGAAGATCACCGGCACACGCAGGCGCTCGATGCGGGTGAAGGTGGCCTGCATGTCGGTGAGCAGGTCGAAGATGGCGGCCCGACCTTCGGCGCTTTGGTCGTCCATGGTGATGGCACCACCGAACGTCTCGAGGTCCATGCCGGCGCTGAAGTGTTTGCCGGTGCTGCTGATCACCAGCGCACGCGCCTTGCCGGACCCGTGGATCTCCTGCAGCAGTTCGTCGAGCTCGCGCCAGAAGGTCGGGCCCATGGTGTTCATGGCCTGGGGCCGGTTCAGCGACAGGTGCGCGACGTGGTCAGTCCAGCTCAGGGAAAAGCAGGTCGGTGCGTTCATGGTGGGTGGCCTTGTCTCGGGGCTTGCGGGCGGTCGCGGCACTGTAGTCTGAGGCAGGGGTGGCGTCTGTCCCGGGCTTGACCAGTTTGCTGGCGCGCACACCCAGCAGGCGCAGGCGCCGGCTCAGGTCGACGCGCTTGAGGCATTGCCCGGCGGCGCGCCGGATGGTGGCCGCATCGGCCGTGGGCTCGTCCAGCGTGAGGTCGCGCGTGACCTTGGTGAAACCCGTGTAGGTGAGCTTGATGCCGATGGTGCGCGCCAGGTAGCCCTTGCGCTGCAGATCGCTGGCCACCTGTTCGCACAGCCGCGTGAACAGCGCGCCCAGCTCGGCGCGGTCGTGGCGGGCGTGCAGGTCCCGCTCGAAGGTGGTCTCGCGGCTCAACCCGACGGGCTCGCTTTCGGTGACCACCGGCCGGTCGTCGCGCCCCCACGCGGCGTCTGCCAGCCAGGCGCCGTAGCTCTTGCCGAAATGGTCGATCAGCCATTCGCGGTCGCGTGCGGCCAGGTCGCCGATGGTGTGGATGCCGTGCGCCTGAAGCTTCGAATCGGCCTTGGGCCCCACGCCATTGATCTTGCGGCAGGGCAGGGGCCAGATCAGGCGTTCCACGTCGGCGGGCAGCACCACGCTGATGCCGTTGGGCTTGTTGAATTCGCTGGCCATCTTGGCCAGCAGCTTGTTGGGCGCCACACCGATCGAGCACGTCAGGCCGGTGGCCTGGAAGATGCCCTTCTGGATCAGCCGCGCCAGCACCCGACCGCCCTCGCGCAGACCGCCCGGCACGTCGGTGAAGTCGATGTACACCTCGTCCACGCCCCTGTCTTCCATGACTGGCGCAATCTCGGCGATCACCTGCTTGAAGGTGCGCGAGAGGCGCTTCACCTCGTCGAAATCGACCGGCAGCAGGATGGCCTGGGGGCACAGCTTCGCGGCCTTCATCAGGCCCATGGCCGAGCCGACGCCGAACTGGCGCGCCGCGTAGGTGGCGGTGGTGGCCACGCCGCGCCCCACATAGTCGGCGAGCCGCGGAAAGAACTCGACCGGGATTCGGTCCAGGGTGTCCGGACCCCATTCGCGGTCGGGATACGCCTCCCGCAGGCGTGCGAACATGGCGTCCTCGCGCCGCCGGCCGCCGCCGATCACCATCGGCAGGCCCTTGAGCTGCGGGTATCGCAGCAGCTCGACCGACGCGTAGAACGCATCCATGTCGAGGTGGGCAATGCGGCGCTGGCGCTCGGTGTTCATCACCCGAAAGCATAGCCCGCTTACCATGCCCGGGTATCACCCCTTTCAGGAGCACACACCATGTCCCAGCCCCTCACCCGTTTGATCGCTGCGCTGCTCGTGGGCGCCGGTCTGGCCGTCGCAGGTTTCGCGGTGGGCCACGGTCTCGAGCGGTTTCGCCTCGCCGACCGCAGCGTCACCGTCAAGGGCCTGGCCGAGAAGGACGTGGAAAGCGATTTCGCGGTCTGGACGCTCGGTTTCCGCCGCGCCGGCACCGCGTTCGGCGAGGTTCAGAAAGCGCTGGCCGGTGACCGCGATGCCGTGGTGGCCTTCCTGAAGTCGCGTGGCTTCACCGACGCCGAGATCGAAGCCCGCCCGCTGGCGGTGCAGGACCTGTACGCGCGCGAGTACGGTGGCGGCCAGAACCCGCTGCGCTTCAACGGCACAGGCCAGGTGATCGTGAAGACGTCGCGCGTGCGCGAGGTGGAGGCGGCGGCGCTCGCGGTCGATCCCCTGATCCAGGCCGGAGTGCAGCTGGGCAGCGAGGGCGAGGGCCGGGTGGGACCCCGGTTCCAGCTGCGCGGCTTCAACGACGCCAAGGCGCCGCTGCTGGCCGAGGCCACCCGCAACGCCCGCGAGCAGGCCGAGAAGTTTGCCGCCGAGGCCGGCGCAGCCCTGGGCCCGTTGAAGAACGCCAACCAGGGCGTGATCCGCATCACCGGCGACGACGGCGGCGACTTCGACGACGGCAGTTCGCGCACCAAGCGGCTGCGCGTGGTCAGCACGTTCGAATACGAACTGCGCTGAGCGCGGTTCAGGTCGGGAACGTGCCCGGCAACAGAATGCCTTTGTCCACCGTCTCGATGTCGGTGTGCCCGCAGAACGCCATGGTCAGGTCGAGTTCCTTGTGGATGATCTCGATCGCCTTGTTCACCCCGGTCTCGCCCATGGCGCCCAGGCCGTACAGCATGGCCCGGCCGATGTAGCAGCCGCGGGCGCCGAGGGCGCGCGCCTTGAGCACGTCCTGGCCGCTGCGGATGCCGCCGTCCATGTGGATCTCGATCTGTCCGCCCACCGCATCCACGATCGACGGCAGCGCCTCGATGCTGCTCTGCGCGCCGTCGAGCTGGCGGCCACCGTGGTTGCTGACGATGAGGGCGTCGGCGCCCGACTTCACCGCCAGCCTGGCGTCTTCCACGTCCTGGATGCCCTTGAGGATCAGTTTGCCGCCCCAGCGGTTCTTGATCCATTCCACGTCGCCCCAGTTGAGGCCCGGGTCGAACTGCTGGGCCGTCCAGGCCGACAGGCTGCCCATGTCGGCCACGCCGCTGACATGGCCGACGATGTTGCCGAACTGGCGCCGTGGCGTGCCCAGCATGCCCAGCGCCCAGCGCGGCTTGGTGGCGATGTTGATGATGTTGGGGATCGTGAGCTTGGGCGGCGCCGACAGGCCGTTCTTGAGGTCCTTGTGGCGCTGGCCCAGGATCTGCAGGTCGAGTGTCAGCACCAGCGCCCCGCAGTTGGCCGCCTTGGCACGGTCGATCAACCGCTCGATGAAGGCGCGGTCCTTCATGACGTACAGCTGGAACCAGAAGCCCTCGCCGGCGTGTTTTGCCACGTCCTCGATCGAGCAGATGCTCATGGTCGAGAGGGTGAACGGAATGCCGAACTTGCGCGCCGCCCGGGCCGCCAGGATCTCGCCGTCGGCGTGCTGCATGCCGGTGAGTCCGGTGGGGGCAATGGCCACCGGCATGGCCGTGGGAATGTCCACCATCGTGGTGCGCGTGCTGCGGTTTTCCATGTTCACCGCCACGCGCTGGCGCAGCTTGATCTTCTGGAAATCCGATTCGTTGGCCCGGTAGGTGCCTTCGGTCCAGGAGCCCGAATCGGCGTAGTCGTAGAACATGCGCGGCACGCGCTTGCGGGCCAGTCGGCGCAGGTCTTCGATGGTGGTGATCACGGGCATGGGTTTGTCTCCTCGGGGTCGCTGTGGCCGCGATGTTAGCGACGCCCGCCGGCGGCGGCGAATGAAAGCGCGGGCGGGGCCTGTGAAAGAATTTCAGAACGCGCCGATGCCGGAAATGCCGCGCCGGCGCAAAATCCACCCCGTCATGAAAGCAATGATCGCTTTTTCAGTGTTGTGCCTGGCGCTGGTGGCCGAGGTCGGTGCGGCCGACATCTGGCGCTGGGTCGACCGTTTCGGCTACACGCACTACACGGTGGCCGACGACATTCCCCAGCGCTACCGCGCCACGGCCGTCTCCGCCAGTGCGCCGTTGCCGCCCGGCACCAGCGCCTGCGAAGCGGCCTGGCACCGCTTCGCGGCCAGCCAGGCCTGTTTTGACGCCTACCGGGTGGTCGGCGGCGGCCTCAAGGCCGAGGCCTTCCAGCGCTGCAAGGAAATGTCGGAGCCAGAGCCCTGCCGTTGAGGGGGCAGGCTCAGCCCAGGCGCGCCCGGTGGCGCGCAATCTGCGAGCGCACCTGCACCGGCGCGGTGCCCCCCAGCGTGTTGCGGGCCCCCAGCGAACCGCGCAGGCTCAGCACCTCGTACACGTCCTTCTCGATGCCGGGGTGGAAGCCCTGCAGCACCGCCAGCGGCAGTTCGGACAGGTCGCAGTTGTGGCTGCTGGCGGCCTTGACGGCGTGGGCCACGGTTTCGTGGGCATCGCGAAACGGCAGGCCTTTCTTCACCAGGTAATCGGCCAGATCGGTGGCGGTGGCGTAGCCCCTGTTGGCGGCCGCCTCCATGGCGGCGGCGTTCACCGTGAGGCCGCCTTCCTTGCGTCCGGTGGCGGGGTTGACCTGGCCGCCCACCATCTCGACAAAGATCCGCAGCGTGTCCTTGAGCGTGTCCACCGTGTCGAACAGCGGTTCCTTGTCTTCCTGGTTGTCCTTGTTGTAGGCCAGCGGCTGGCCCTTCATGAGCGTGATCAGGCCCATGAGGTGGCCCACCACGCGGCCGGTCTTGCCGCGGGCCAGTTCGGGCACATCGGGGTTTTTCTTCTGCGGCATGATGGACGAGCCGGTGGTGAAGCGGTCGGCGATCTTCACGAAGCCGAAGTTCTGGCTCATCCACAGGATCAGTTCTTCGCTCAGGCGGCTGATGTGCACCATGCACAGCGAGGCAGCGGCGGTGAACTCGATGGCGAAGTCGCGGTCGCTCACGCCGTCCAGGCTGTTCTGGCAGACGGCGGGGGACCCGTCGGCGTTCACCATGCCCAGGGTGCGGGCCACGCGCTCGCGGTCCAGCGGGTAGGTGGTGCCGGCCAGGGCCGCGCTGCCCAGCGGCAGCCGGTTGGTGCGCCGGCGCACGTCGGCCAGGCGCTCGGCGTCGCGCGAAAACATTTCCACATAGGCCAGCAGGTGGTGCGCAAAGCTCACTGGCTGGGCCACCTGCAGGTGGGTGAAGCCGGGCATGATCACGTCGACGTTCTGGTCGGCCACCTCCACCAGCGCGCGCTGAAGGTCGACCAGCAGGCCGTCGATGAGGTCGATCTCGCGGCGAAGCCACAGGCGGACATCGGTGGCGACCTGGTCGTTGCGGCTGCGCCCGGTGTGAAGGCGCTTGCCGGCGTCGCCGACCAGCTGGGTCAGGCGGGCCTCGATGTTGAGGTGCACGTCCTCGAGATCGAGTTTCCAGTCGAAGGCACCTGACTCGATCTCGGCGGTGATCTGTGCCATTCCGCGCTGGACGTCGGCGTAGTCCTTCTGGCCGATGATGCCCTGCGCTGCCAGCATCTCGGCATGGGCCAGACTGCCCTCGATGTCGGCCTGCCACAAGCGTTTGTCAAAGAACACGCTGGCGGTGTAGCGCTTGACCAACTCGCTCATGGGCTCCGAGAATAGGGCAGACCAGGCTTCGGATTTCTTGTCGAGTTGGTTGGATGACATGGTGTTGTCAGCGGCTGGATGAGGGATTCTTCGAGCGCCTGGGCGACCATGCGCGGGCCTGGGTGGCCGACCGGATGGAAAACGGCATCGCTTCCCATGAAAGATTCGCGGATTTTATCGACCTTCCAGGAACTGCCCCACGCGGCGGGCGCGCGCGCGCTCACCGAGATGCCCGACCACGTGCGGGCCAGGGTGCAGGTGTTCGACACCTGCCAGGTGGGGGTGGTGCTTCGTGCGGTGCTGTTCGTGCAGGCCGTGGTGGTGGTGGCGTCGCTGTTCAATGCCCATGGCGGAGGGCTGGTGGCATGGGGCACGAACATGGCCGTGATCACCGGCGGCGCCCTGCCGGCGGTGCTGGCGTGGCTGCTGGTGGTCTGCGGCATCAAGCGCCCCCTGGGCCGCATGGAAAGCGGCATGCAATGGACGGTGGGAGTCTCGCTGGGCGGTCTCGCCGGTCTGTACGGCTTTGGGCTGCTGGCGTGGCTGGGCATCGTCGAGCGGGACCTCTGGCTGGCCAGCGCAGCGGCCGGGGCTCTGGTGGCGGCGGTGCTGGTGGCCGGGCTCGTCTGGCGCGCCAAGGCGCGCATGCCGGCCGGCACCACGGCGCGGCTGGCCGAGCTGCAGGCCCGCATCCGGCCCCATTTCCTGTTCAACACCCTCAACAGCGCCATTGCGCTGGTTCGCGAGGAACCGGCCAAGGCCGAAAGCCTGCTCGAAGACCTGAGCGAGCTGTTTCGCCATGCACTGGCCGACCCCAAGGAGGCGGTGCCTTTGTGGCAGGAGCTCGAGCTGGCGGAACACTACCTGGCCATCGAGCACGTGCGCTTCGGCGACCGCCTGCAGATCGAATGGGCCATCGACGAATCGGCCTCCAAGGCCAGACTGCCCCCGCTGATCCTCCAGCCGCTGGTGGAGAATGCCATCAAGCACGGCGTGGAACCCAGCCCCACCGGGGCCACGGTTCGCATCAGCACGCAGCGGCGCGGCGGGGTGGTGGTGATCAAGGTGACGAACACCGTTCCCGCGGGCACCGGCAAGCGGGGAAACGGTCTGGCGCTGGACAACGTTCGGCAGCGCCTGTCGTTGCTGCACGACGTGCAGGGCCGCTTCCAGAGCGCGCTGGTCAACGGCGTGTTTCAGGTGCGGCTTGAAATCCCGGTATAAGCGCGGCATGGCACAACGCCGAGCACGGAGCGACACATGGCACTGAAGGTATTGATCGTGGACGATGAAGCCCTGGCACGGTCGCGCATGCGAACCCTGCTGGCCGAATGCACCGAACCTCGCACCGACGTGGTGGGCGAGGCGGGCAATGCGGTGCAGGCCATGGACATGATCCAGCGCACGCACTGCGAACTGGTGCTGCTGGATGTCCACATGCCCGGGGTGGACGGGATCACCCTGGCCAACACCCTGCGCCAGATGGCGTCACCGCCATCGATCGTGTTCGTCACGGCCTACCCCGAGCACGCCGTGAGCGCCTTCGAGGTCGAAGCCATCGACTACCTGACCAAGCCGGTGCGGCGCGAGCGTCTGCAACAGGCGCTGCAGAAGGTGATCAAGGTGCGCGCCGGCAAGGAGGGCGGTTCGCCCGATGCCGGCCCGCCCGAGGCGCTGATCATCCAGGAGCGTGGCCGCAGCGAGCGGGTGGCCCTGTCCGACATCATCTACCTCAAGGCCGAGCTCAAGTACATCACCGTGCGCACGGCCGAAAAAGAGCACATCTACGACGGCGCGCTCAGCGACCTCGAATCGCGTTACTCGCACCTGTTCGTGCGGGTGCACCGCAATGCGCTGGTGTCGCGCCGCGCGGTCCGAGCGGTCGAAAAACACAGCGACCCGATCGAGGGCGAAGGCTGGACGGTGCGGCTCGACGGCTGCGAGGAGCGTCTGGCGGTGTCGCGGCGCCAGCTGGCGGCGGTGCGCGAAGCCTTGATGGGGTAGCACCCCCGCCGCGCTGCGCGCGACCCCCTCAAGGGAGCGACACCAGCGGCCCGTCCTGAGCTTGTCGAAGGGCGGTTCCGCCGTGTCCTGGGTTCAAGTCACCTTCGCTCCGGACGGGCACTTGAGCCAAATCCTGCGCTAGACCTCGGCGGCTTCGACCAGGAAGCGGACGCGGCGCTGGCCTTGCCATTCGTCCGCGTCGAGGCGAAAGGCCAGCTTGACCTTGTCGGGCAGGGGTTCGGTGTGGCTGAACCAGATGGCGTCGACCGGGTCGCCCTGGTGTTGCAGCTTCAGGGCCAGGTGTTTTTCGCCCACGATGCGCTGGCTCACCACGCGGACTTCCTCGCTGAACACGGGCGGCGCAAAGCCCTGACCCCAGACCTGGGCGTGCAGCACGTCGACCAGATCGGGGCGGCGGTATTGCCGGTCCAACGGTCCATCGGTCTCGATGCGGCGCTGCAGGGTGGCGGCGTCGAGCCATTCGTGGGCCACTTCCTGAAGTGCCTGCTCGAAAGTGTCCAGGTGTTCTTCGTCGATGGTGCAGCCCGCGGCCATGGCGTGGCCGCCAAAACGCAGCAGCACCCCCGGGTGGCGCTTGGCGACCAGGTCGAGCGCGTCGCGCAGGTGAAACCCGGGGATCGAGCGGCCCGATCCCTTGAGCTCGTGTTCCTTGCCCAGCGCGGTGCTGGCGGCGAACACGAAAGCGGGGCGGTGCAGCTTGTCCTTCAGGCGCGACGCCACGATGCCCACCACCCCCTCATGAAAGTCCGGGTCGAACACCACCAGCGCTGGCGGAGGCTGTTCGCTCTCGTCGAACATCTCCTCGGCCAGCAGCAGCGCCTGTTCGCGCATTTCGCCTTCAATGGCCTTGCGCTCGCGGTTGATGCCGTCCAGTGTGCGCGCCAGTTCGTCGGCACGGGCGCGGTCGTCGGTGATCAGGCACTCGATGCCCAGCGTCATGTCGGCCAGCCGACCAGCCGCGTTGAGGCGCGGGCCGAGCGCGAAGCCGAAGTCGAAGCTGGTGGCGGCCTCCACCCGGCGCCCCGCCGCCGTGAACAGCGAGGCCATGCCCACGGGCAGGGCACCGGCCCGCACCCGCTTGAGACCCTGGGCCACCAGCCGGCGGTTGTTGGTGTCGAGCCTGACCACGTCGGCCACCGTGCCCAGCGCCACCAGCGGCAGCAGCGCGTCGATTCTGGGCTGTGCCATGGCGCCCCCCGGCTGGGCGTACACGCCCCGGTTGCGCAGTTCGGCGCGCAGGGCCAGCAGCACGTAGAACATCACCCCCACGCCGGCGATGCTCTTGCTCTCGAATGCGCAACCCGGCTGGTTGGGGTTCACGATCAGGCAGTCGGCGGGCAGCACCACCTGCCCCGCCTGAAGGGCCGGCAGGTGGTGGTCGGTCACGATCACCTCCAGCCCGAGTTCGCGCGCCGTGCGCACGCCGTCGATGCTCGCGATGCCGTTGTCCACCGTCACCAGCACATCGGCCCCGCTGGCCTTGACTCGGCGGGCAATCGCCGGCGTGAGGCCGTAGCCATCGACCACCCGGTCGGGCACCAGGTAGTGCACGTTGTCGAAGCCCATCGGTGCCCCCAGCAATCGCAGACCGCGAACGCCCACTGCGCAGGCGGTGGCGCCATCGCAGTCGTAGTCGGCCACGATGCAGATGCGGCGGCCGGCGGTCATTGCGTCGGCCAGGGCGCGGCCAGCCTCGGTCGTGCCCTTCATCGAGTCGGGTGGCAACAGGTGCGCCAGCGCGTCGTCGAGGTCTGCCTGGTCGGTGATGCCGCGGGCCGCATACAGGCGCGCCAGCAGCGGGTGCAGGCCCCCTTGTTCCAGGGCCCACGCCGCCCTCGGCGGCACGTCTCGGGTGATGATCTTCATAGGGTGTCGAGCAGGTCTTTGGCGTGGGCTCGGCGGCCGAGCCCGAGCCCGCGGGCGAGGCGCTGCGCCAGGCCGGGGGTGTGGCTGACCAGGGTCACGGCGGCGCGTTCGCCACACAGTGTGAGGGCGATCGCGTCGCCGCGTTCAGCGCGCACGTGCAGGTCGGCGAACAGGGTGGCGTCGAGTCCGGCCAGGGCGTTTTTCCAGGCGGAGGTGTCGCCGGCCAGGGCGCTGGCGCGAAGGGTGTCCACCACCACCGGGGCAGGGCGCAGCACGGTCTGGCGGTCGATCGCCCCCGGTGCGCTGAACCACACGCCATTGATGGGCAAGCGGCGAGCCGCCTCGCGCGCGTCGTTCACCGGGTGGGTGTAGAACAGCATCTGTGCTTCGCTTTGCAGGCGCTGCAGCCAGCGCGCCTCGGGCCCCTTGGGCATCCACGCCGCCAGCGAACGGCCAGCCAAGCGGTCGAGGCTGGCGCACGCCAGTCCGCGCAGGCGCTCACCGCGCGCGAGCCAGGTGGTCGCGTCCACGAAATGCAGGGCCACGCCGTCTTCGGCGCACAGCGGCGAAAAGGCGTCGAACAGCAACCTCGATTCGCGGCCATCGAGCCCGCCGGCCTGTTCGGCCGGTTGCAGCACGACCTGGTCCATCCCCACCTGAAGGTGCACCGGGTGCACCCACGCATGCGGCACCTGGGGCTCGTCGCTGTGCAGCGCCGCCCACGGCAGGGAGCCGTCCTCGCCCGACAGCCCGCGTGCGGTCGCCAATGCCCGCTCATGCGGCGGGTTGAAGCTCAGGCCCTCGTCGGCATCGCGCGCGGCTTCGCGCAGCGTGCCGAGCAAGGCGTCCAGCCGGGGCAGGGGAGGAAGGTCGGTTGCGCCGGGCAGCGCAACGAAGGGAACCAGCCAGTGGTTCGCGGAATCCAGGGCCATGGGCATGGCGCCATTGTCGGGGATGCCACAATGCCCGCCGACAACCCATGCAAACCCCCTACGAACTCCTTCTCGGCTGGCGCTACACCCGCGCCGGCCGCGCCACGCGGCGCAACGGCTTCATCTCGTTCATCTCCGGCGTGTCCATGCTCGGCATCGCGCTGGGCGTGGCGGCGCTCATCATCGTGCTGTCGGTCATGAACGGCTTTCAGAAAGAGGTCCGCGACCGCATGCTGGGCGTGCTGTCGCACATCGAGGTGTTCGAGCCCTCCGGGCAGGCCATCCCCGAGCTGTCGCGCACGCTCGCCACCATCGAGGCGAACCCTCAGGTGCTGGGTGCGGCCCCCTTCGTGGGCGCGCAGGCGCTGATTGCGCGAGGCGAGGACATGAAAGGCGCGCTGGTTCGCGGCATCGACCCGGCGCTGGAGCCGCGCGTCACCGACCTCGCCGCCGACCTCGCCGACACCGTGCTGCCCCGGCTCAAGCCCGGCGAATTCGGCATCGTGCTGGGTGGTGCGCTGGCGCGCAGCCTGGGCGTGATCCCGGGCGACACCGTGACCCTGATCGCGCCCAGCGGGCAGGTCACGCCGGCGGGTGTGGTGCCGCGCGTGCGCAGCATGACGGTGGTGGGCACCTTCGATTCCGGTCACTACGAGTACGACTCGGCGCTGGCCATGCTGCACCAGGACGACGCCGCGCGCATTTTCCGCCTCGAGGGACCCACCGGTGTGCGCGTGAAGATCCGCGACCTTCACACGGCGCGCGAGGTGGCCGCGCAACTGGCCGTCGACCTCGAGCCCGGCCTGGCGGTGCGCGACTGGACGCGGCAGAACCGGACCTGGTTCGCCGCGGTGCAGCTCGAGAAGCGCATGATGTTCATCATCCTCACGCTCATCGTGGCGGTGGCGGCCTTCAACCTGGTGTCCACGCTGGTCATGACGGTGACCGACAAGCGCGCCGACATCGCGATCCTGCGCACGCTGGGTGCCAGCCCGCGCAGCATCATGGCCATCTTCGTGGTGCAGGGGGCGGCGGTCGGTGTGATCGGCACCGGCCTCGGTCTGCTGCTGGGCCTGGGCGTGGCGTTCAACATCGACACCCTGGTGCCCGCGCTGGAGCGGCTGCTCGGTGCCACCTTCCTGCCGCAAGACATCTACCTCATCAGCCGCATGCCCAGCGACCCGCAACAGGCCGACATCATGCCGGTGGGCGTGATCTCGCTGGTGCTGGCGTTCCTGGCCACCCTCTACCCGAGCTGGCGTGCCAGCCGCGTCAACCCGGCCGAGGCCCTCCGTTATGAATGAAGCCCCCCACGCTCCGCCGCTGCGCGGGTCGCTGCCCCCCCGAGGGGGGTGCGTTTCGCCTTGGGGCGGCCCGGCGGCGAAACTGTCATGACCTCCACCGTTCTTCAGGCAAGAGGCCTCACCAAGCGTTTCACCGAAGGCCGTCTCGATGTGTCGGTGCTCAGCGGCGTCGATCTGGACGTGAGGGCAGGTGAGACGGTCGCGATCGTGGGCGCTTCCGGGTCGGGCAAGAGCACGCTGCTGCACCTGCTGGGCGGGCTCGATGCGCCCACCGCGGGCGGGGTGGTGCTGATGGGCGAGCGCCTGTCTCAGCTGGACGCGGCGCGCCAGGGCGAGCTTCGCAACCGGCACCTGGGCTTCGTCTACCAGTTCCATCACCTGCTGCCCGAGTTCAGCGCGCGCGACAACGTCGCCATGCCGCTGTGGATTCGCCGCATGCCGCGCGCCGAAGCCGGCGAACGCGCTGCGCAGGTGCTGGCGCGCGTGGGACTGGCCGAGCGGCTGGCCCACCGCCCCTCCGAACTGTCGGGCGGCGAGCGTCAGCGTGTGGCCATTGCGCGTGCGCTCGTGGCGCAGCCAGCCTGCGTGCTGGCCGATGAGCCCACCGGCAACCTCGACCGCGGCACCGCCGACGGCGTGTTCCAGCTCATGCTCGAACTGGCCCGCAGCCATGGCACGGCGTTCGTCATGGTGACCCACGACGAATCACTGGCCGCGCGCTGCGGCCGTGTGCTCCGCCTGTCGGGGGGGCGGCTGGCTTGAAGCCGGGTGCTACCATCGCCCCATGCCATCCCGCGCCCGAGTGATTTCCCTGCACCGCCGCCGTGCCCCTGAAGGGGCACGGGCCGCGCAGCGCGACGCACTTTCCTGAGCCCGGCGATCTTTCTCCCCCTCCCTCTTTTCGCGCACCAACGATCGCCGGGCCTCCCGCCCGCGCTGACCGTGCCGCCGTCGCCTGCCGTGCGATGACGGCCACCTTCGTTGGAGCCGAACATGGATCGCTTTTCCGTCAACGACCGCACCCTCACCGAGCTGGACTTCGTCCGAATCGACCGCCTTCGCCGCCAGGGCGCCCACCAGCGCGTGGACGACCTCCTCGACGCCGCCAGCGTCGTTCCCTCGCGGGAGGTCTCACCCGACGTGGTCACGATGTATTCACAGGTGCTGCTGCGCTTTCACGGTGAGGGGAGCGACGAACGACGCCACCTCACACTGTGTTACCCCAGCGACGCGGAGCCGGCCGACGGCTTCGTGTCGGTGCTCTCGCCGATCGGACTTGCCTTGCTCGGCGTCCGCGTGGGAGAACAGGCTTGCTGGCACACACCCGCTGGCCAGCTTCAGCGGGCCGAGGTGGTCGCGTTGCTGTTCCAGCCCGAGGCCAGCGGCGATTACACGACCTGATCAGGGTCGCGTGCGCACGAAGCGCAGCGGCTTGTCCATGCCGTCGACCGACAGCTGCAGCGAGGTGCCTTCGATGCGGATGCGCTGCGCCTTCTGCAAGGCCGCCATGTAGCGCGACTCCTGCTCGCCCACCGCGGCCGCGCAGGCCATGCGGGTCGTGCCCATCTGCCCGAAGGCAATGCGGTCCTGCACCAGGGTGTAGCTGCCGAAGAATCGGTTGCACGAGCCGAAACCGGCAACCCGGCCCGGTTCGGGGAACGCCAGCGTGGCCTGCACGCGGTCGATGACGCCGGTTCCGCCGAGGTCTTCGAGCCGCCACTCGGTGCCGACCAGCGACGGTGGCGCACCCGGGGCAGGGGGCACGGCGCAGGCGCTCAGGCCGAACAGCAGGGGCAGGGCCAGGGTGGCCATCCAAAGGGGTTTCATGGGCTTCCTCCTTGAGCGGTGACAATCCGCAGCGACACGCCTTATACGCCGATGTGGATCGATACGCACTGCCATCTCGACGCGCCTGAGTTCGCGGCCGACCAGACCGGGGCCGAGCGACAGCAGGCGCGCGCGCTGGGCGTCGGGTGTTGCGTCATCCCGGCGGTGGAGCGCGACAACTGGAAGACCGTGCGCGATCTGGCCCACCAGCTGGGTGACGCTTACGCATTGGGCATCCACCCCCTGTATGTGCCCCGCGCCGGTGAAGAAGATCTGGACGCACTCGACCACGCGCTCACGGCCCACCGGGACGACCCGCGGCTGGTGGCGGTGGGCGAGATCGGACTGGATTTCTTCGTGCCCGAGCTCACCCGCCTGGACCAGCGCGAGCGCCAGACCCGCTTTTACCGCGCCCAGTTGCGGCTGGCGCGCAAGCACGGCCTGCCCGTCATCCTGCATGTGCGGCGCAGCGCCGACGCCTTGCTCAAGGGGTTGAGGGAACTGCCCACGGGCGGCGGTATTGCCCATGCCTTCAACGGCAGCGCACAGCAGGCGCAGGCCTTCATCGACCTCGGGTTCAAGCTGGGTTTCGGGGGCGCGGTCACCTTCGAGCCCGCGCGCCAGTTGCGCCGGCTCGCCAGCCAGCTGCCGCTGCAGGCGCTGGTGATCGAGACCGACGCCCCCGACATCCCGCCGCACTGGCTGTACGTGCCCGCCGCCGAACGCGCTGCCGGCCGTGGGCAGGGCATCAACCACCCGCGCGAGCTGCCCGCCATCGGAGCGGTGGTGGCGCAGTTGCGGGACCTGTCCGTGGCCGACCTGGCGCGCGCCACCACCCTCAATGCACGCCAGGCGCTGCCGCGGCTCGACGCGCTGCTCGGCCCCGCATGACGCGCCTTCATGGCCTGCCCCCGGTGGTCGACGCCGGCACCCGGTTGCTGGTGCTGGGCAGCTTCCCGGGCGTGGCCTCGTTGCGGGCTCAGTGCTATTACGGCCATCCGCAGAACGCGTTCTGGAAGATCCTGGGGGCGCTCTGGGGCTTGCCGCTGGCGCAGGCCCCGTACGCCGATCGCCTGTCGGCGGTCCGCGAACGCGGGCTGGGCATCTGGGATGTCTACGCGAGCTGCCTTCGCGAAGGCAGCCTCGACACCGCCATCCGTGACGCCGAACTCAACGACTTCGCCAGCCTGCGCATTCAATGCCCGCAGCTGCAGGCCATCGCGCACAACGGTGGCGAGAGCTTTCGCCACGCGCGCCACACCCGCTCCCTGGGCCTGCCGGTGCACCGCCTGCCTTCCACCAGCCCCGCCAATGCCGGGTGGTCGTTCGACCGCAAGCTGCAGGCGTGGGCCGAGGTGCTTGCCACTCACGGCATTGGCGCGAAGCTGTAGGCGGTCTTGACCGTGGTGAAGAACTCGGCCGCGTGGCGCCCCTGCTCCCGGGGGCCGTGGCTCGATCCCTTGCGGCCGCCGAACGCCACGTGGTAGTCCACCCCGGCGGTGGGCAGGTTGACCATCACCATGCCCGCCTGCGCGTGCCGCTTGAAATGCGTGGCGTGTTTCAGGCTGGTGGTGGCAATGCCGGCCGACAGGCCGAACGGCGTGTCGTTGGCCACCTGCAGCGCTTCGTCGTAGTTCTTCACGCGGATGACGCTGGCCACCGGGCCGAACACCTCCTCGCGGTTGATCCGCATGCCGGGCGCCGTGTCGGTGAACAGGGCAGGGGCCATGTAGTGGCCGTGGGTGTCGCGCACCAGCCGCTCGCCGCCGCAGGCCAGCGTGGCGCCTTCCTGCCGTGCGATCTCCACGTACCTCAGGTCCTGTTCCAGCTGAGTCTCGCTCACCACCGGGCCGATCTCGGTACCACTGGCGCGGGCGTCGCCCACGCGCAGTGCCCGAACCCGCTCGGTCAGCGCCGCCACGAAATCCTGGTGAATGCCCTCGGTGACGATCAGGCGGCTGGACGCGGTGCAGCGCTGGCCGGTGGAGAAGAACGCGCTCTGCGTGCACAGTTCCACCGCCTGCTTCAGGTCGGCGTCGTCCAGCACGACCTGCGGGTTCTTGCCGCCCATCTCCAGCTGCACCTTCTTCAACGGTCCCGCGCAGGCCTGTGCAATGCGCTGTCCCACCGCCTGCGAGCCGGTGAAGCTGATGGCATCGATCTGCGGGTGGTTCACCATGGCCTCACCCACCATGCGCCCCGCACCCATCACCAGGTTGAAGACGCCTGGCGGGATGCCCGAACGGCTGATGATCTCGGCCAGTGCCCAGGCGCAGCCCGGCACCAGATCGGCCGGCTTCATGACCACGCAGTTGCCGTGGGCCAGCGCCGGTGCGATCTTCCACGCCGGAATGGCGATCGGGAAGTTCCAGGGCGTGATCAGGCCGACCACGCCCACCGGCTCGCGCGTGATCTCGACGCCGATGCCGGGCCGCACCGACGGCAGCACCTCACCCGAGAGGCGAAGGCACTCGCCGGCAAAGAACTTGAAGATGTGACCCGCGCGCGTCGCTTCACCGATGGCCTCGGGCAGCGTCTTGCCTTCCTCGCGCGCCAGCAGGTTGCCCAGTTCCTCGCGCCTTGCCAGGATTTCGGTGCCAATGCGGTCGAGCGCGTCACTGCGGGCCTGGATGCCACCGGTGGACCAGGCAGCGAAGGCGTTTCGGGCTGCGCTCACGGCAGCATCCACCTCGGCCGTCCCGCCCACCGCGTAATGGCCCACGGTGTCCGACAGGTCCGACGGGTTGATGTTCGGCAGGCTGTCCTGGCCGACGATCCATTCGCCGGCGATGAAATGCGCGTGCGGTTTCATTGCGGTCCCAGCGCTTTGACGAGGGCCGCGAGGCGTTCGACCTCGGCGGGTTTGAGGTCGGTCAGCGGCGCGCGCACCGGGCCTGCGCCATGGCCGACGATCCGGGCGCCGGCCTTGACGATGCTCACCGCATAGCCGGCGCCCTGGTTGCGGATGTCCAGGTAGGGCATGAAGAAGTCTTTCAGCAGGCGGTGCTGGGTGGCGTGGTCGTCGGCCGCCACGGCGCGGTAGAAGTCCATCGCGGTCTTCGGAATGAAGTTGAACACCGCTGACGAATACACCGGCGTCCCCAGCGCCTTGTAGGCCGCTGCGTACACCTCGGCCGTGGGCAGGCCGCCCAGGTAGGCAAATCGGTCGCCCATCTTCAGAAAGATGGACATCATGAGTTCGATGTCGCCGATGCCGTCCTTGAAACCGATCAGGTTCGGGCAGCGCTCGGCCAGCACCGCGAGCGATTGGGGGGTGAGCTTGCAGACGTTGCGGTTGTAGACGATGACGCCGAACTTCACGCTCCTGCACACCGCCTCGACGTGGGCGATCAGCCCCTCCTGCGATGCCTCGGTGAGGTAGTGCGGCAGCAGCAGGATGCCGTGGGCACCCTGGCGCTCGGCCTCCTGCGCGCAGGCGATCGCGAACCGCGTGGGACCACCCGCGCCCGCGATGATGGGCACCTTGCCGGCGCAGGTCTGGACGGCGGTCCGGATGATGGCCGGGTACTCGTCCTGGGTGAGCGAGAAGAATTCACCCGTGCCACCCGCGGCAAACAGTGCGCTGGCGCCATAGGGCGCCAGCCATTCCAGCCGGTCCGCGTAGCCCTTGGTGTTGAAGTTGCCCTGCGCATCGAAATCGGTCAGCGGAAAGGACAGCAGGCCGTGGCCCATGATGGATTTGAGTTCCTGGGGTGTGATGTTCATGTGATTTCTCGGGAGTGGTCTCGCCCGGGCCGCGGCCCGCGGCGTCAGAAGCGGGGCTGTTCGGAGGTGAACGCCGCGTCGTACTTGCGCATCTGCGCGAAATCGTTCCGGTTGCGGATGCCGCAATGCAGGTAGTTGTCGTGCAGCCGCGCCAGGGCCTCCCGGTCCAGCGCCACGCCCAGTCCGGGGCTGGTCGGCACGCGCAGGCTGCCCTGCTCGAAGCGGAGGCGACCGCCTTGCACGACCTCCTCGTCCTGCCACGGGTAGTGGGTGTCGCACGCATAGGTCAGCAGCGGCACGCTGGCGCACAGGTGCGTCATGGCCATCAGGCTGATGCCCAGGTGCGAGTTGCTGTGCATCGACAGCCCCAGGTCGAAGGTGCGGCACAGGCGCGAGAGTTGTTGCGTGGCGCGCAGACCGCCCCAGTAGTGGTGGTCGCTGAGCACGATCTTCACCGGGCAGCCCATGTCGGCGTTGCGGCGGAATTCGTCGAAGTCGGTCACCACCATGTTGGTGGCTAGCGGTACATCACAGGCACGGGCCACCGCAGCCATGCCGTCCAGGCCGGGGGCGGGGTCTTCGTAGTACTCCAGCACACCCTGCAGGCGCTCGACGATGCGCAGGCTGGTGGCCACGCTCCAGTTGGCGTTCGGGTCGATCCGCAGCGGTGTGCCCGGAAACGCCTTGGCCAGCGCCAGGATGCCACCGGCCTCCTGATCAGGGGGCAACGCACCGGCCTTGAGCTTGATGCTCTGGAACCCGTACTGCCCGATCATGCGGCGCGCCTGCGCCACCAACTGGTCGGGCGTGAGACCTTCGCCCCAGGGGTCGGCCTCGTAGGGCTTTTCGATGTGCTCGGCGTACTTGTAGAACAGGTAGGCCGAGAACGGCACGCGGTCCCTGGCCGGGCCACCCAGCAGGTCCACCACCGGTGCGTTGGCCAGTTGCCCTTGCAAGTCGAGCAGGGCGACCTCGAATGCACTGACCACCTTGGCGACCGTCTTCGACACGTGCGTACCGGGCGCCAGCGACACCTGGGTGCCCAGGAACTCCGACGCCGTGGGCGGCGGCCGCACCAGCGCGGCCACGCGCGACTCCATTTCATTGAGGGTCCAGGGGGACAGGCCTTGCAGCGCCGGCGCCGCCTTGGCCAGTGCCTCCAGCATGGGCAGGTCGCCATACGTTTCGTTGATGCCGACCCGCCCGCAGGCGGTTTCGACTTCGACGATGGCGCGCAGGGCCCACGGTTCGTGGATGCCAGCCGCGTTGAGCAAAGGTGGGTCGCGGAACGCAATCGGTGTGATGCGCACCGCCTGGATGGCGTGAGACGTCATGGTCAGAGCAGCACGCTGGGAAGCCAGAGCGACAGCGCGGGGATGTAGGTGACCGCACCCAGCACCAGCAGCATCGCGAGGAAGAACGGCAGCAATGCCTTGACGACCGATTCGATCGGCAGCTTGGCAATGGCCGCGCCCACGAACAGCACACCACCCACTGGCGGTGTGAGCAGACCGATGCCCAGGTTGACCATCATGATCATGCCGAAATGCACCGGGTCCACGCCGATCGACTTCACGACCGGCAGCAGGATGGGCGTGAGGATCAGGATCAGTGGCGCCATGTCCATCAGCGTGCCGAGCACGAGCAGCAGACCGTTGATGAGCGCGAGGATCACGTAGCGGTTGTCCGACAGCGTGGTCAGGAACGTCGTGATCTTGAGCGGGATCTGCATCAGCGTCATCACGTAGCCGAAGCTGGCCGCAAAGCCGATCAGGATCATCACGATGGCCAGCGTCTTGACCGTGCGGTGGACCAGCTTGGGCAGCTCGTGCCACTTGTAGTCGCGGTAGATGAACATGGTGACGAAGAAGGCCCAGACCACCGCGATGGACGCCGACTCGGTGGCCGTGAACACGCCACTCAGGATGCCGCCGAGGATGATCACCATGGTCATCAGGCCCCACAGCGCCTCGATGCAGATCTTGACCGCCTCGCGGAACGGCACCACGTCGCCCTTGGGGTAGTTGCGTTTCTTGGCGATGAACAGGCACATCACGGCCAGCGTCAGGCCGAGCAACAGGCCGGGCAGCACGCCAGCCACGAACAGCGCGGCGATCGACACCGTGCCACCCGCCGCCAGCGAATAGATCACCGCGTTGTGGCTGGGCGGGATCAGGATGGCCTGCACCGAACCGCTGACCGTGACCGCGGTGGCGAAGTCTTTCGGGTAGCCTTTGCGGGCCATCTCGGGGATCATCACCGAGCCCACCGAGGCGGTGTCGGCCATGGACGAGCCCGAGATCGCGCCGAAGAAGGTGGACGCAAGAATGTTGACCAGCGAAAGCCCGCCGCGCACCCAGCCCACCAGCACGTAGGCGAACGCCACCAGCCGCCGCGCCATGCCGCCCTCGGCCATGATGGCGCCGGCCAGCACGAAGAACGGAATGGCCAGCAGCGAGAACTTGTTGACGCCGCTGGCGATGGCGATCATGACCGCGTCGAGCGGGATGTCGATCCACCAGGCGCCGACGAGCGCGGCCACGCCCATGGCGTAGGCCACCGGCATGCCGACGAGGATGAGCACGAGGAACGTGCCGAGAAGAATGGTGGCGTCCATCACGAGGCCTTTGTGTCGGTTTCGGCGGCGGCTTCGGCCAGCCAGTCGAAGGTCACCACCGCGCGGCGCGATGCGTTTCCGATGAACACGTGCTCCAGCACGAAGAGGGCGGTGACCAGGCCGCCCAGAGGCACGGGCACGTAGCTCAGGCCCACCGGCAGCCAGGTCAGCTCGGGAATGCTCTGGCCCCAGGTGCCGATGCACAGGCGCGTGCCGTAGAACACCATGAACAGGCTGATGCCCAGCATCAGCACATGCACCACGCCTCGCAGCACGCGCCGCGCTTCCTGCGGCAGGCGCATGGTCAGCATCTCGACCGCGATGTGGGCGCCGGCGCGGTAGGCCACCGCCGCCGACATGAAGGTGAAGATCACCATCAACAGGATGGAGATCGGCTCGGGCCACTGCGAGCCGGTGCCCAGCACATAGCGCGTGAAGATGCCCCAGGGGATGAACAGCGACATCAGGATGATGCAGCTGCCCGCCACCCAGACGCAGGTGCTGTAGACCGCGTCGAGGGCCTTGTGGATCGGCTCGTTCATGGTGAAAAGGGCGAGTGAACCCCGGCCACCGCGCGAACGCGGTGGCCTGCGGGCATGGGGGTGAAGGGGATTACTGGACCGCCGCGATGCGCTGCATCAGATCGCCGAAGCGGGCGCCGTACTTGGCGCGCACCGGCGCGGTGGCTTCAAAGAAGGGCTTGTTGTCGACGGCGATGAACTCGACACCGGCGGCCTTGAGCTTGGCGGAATAGTCTTCAACGCTCTTGTCCCACAGGGCGCGCTGCTCCATCTGCGCTTCGCGCGCCAGCTTCTTCACCAGCGCCTTGTCGGCGTCGTTCAGCCGGTCCCAGGTCACCTTGGACATCACCAGGATCTCGGGAATGATCAGGTGGTTGGTCTGGCTGTAGAACTTGGCGCCGGTGTTGAAGTGGTTGGCGGTGAAGTAGCTCGGCGGGTTGTTTTCGGCGCCGTCGATCACACCGGTCTGCAGCGCGGTGAACACCTCGCCATAGGCCATCGAGATGCCGTTGCCGCCCATGGCGTTCATGGTGTCCACGAAGAGCGGGTTGCCCATCATGCGGACCTTCAGACCCTTGAGGTCGGCCGGCGTGCGCACCGGCTTCTTGGTGTACAGGCTGCGCGAGCCGCCATCCATCCAGCCCAGGCCCACCAGGCGCGCCTGGCTGGCGGTGACCTTGTCGAGGAGCTCCTGGCCGACCGCGCCGTCAATCACCTTGCGCATGTGGTTCACGTCGCGGAACACGAAGGGCATGTTGAACACGTCCACTTCGGGCACCACCGGGCCGATCACGCCGAGCGAAATGCGCGCGAGCTGGATGGCGCCAAGCTGTGTCTGTTCGACGGCTTCCTTTTCCTGGCCCAGCACCGCGCCCGGGAAGGTCTGGATCTTGATGCGTCCGTTGGTGGCGGCATCGAGCTTCTTGCCCATGCTCTCGACGGCGGCCACGGTGGGGTAGCCGGCGGGGTGGGTGTCGTGGGCCCTGAGCACCAGGTTCTGGGCCTGGACGGACAGGGGCAGCAGTCCGGCCATGGCCAGGGTGAGCAGCAGTCGGCGTTGGGTGGGCATGGTGTTGTCTCCGTTGGGGTGGTGGTGGGGGGGGGAACAAGGGGCCGGTGCCTGGGTCAGGCCCGGAACGACGGCTCATCCAGGCCCTTGACGCCTGGATGGAGTGCGAAGACGCCGCCCGCGAGCGGCTGGTCCGACAGGTCGATGCCCGCGGGCCGGATGGAGGTCACGAACAGGGTGTCGAGCGCGGCGCCGCCAAACGCGCACATGGCGGGCTTCTTCACCGGCACCGCCAGCGACCGGTCGAGCCGCCCTTGCGGCGTGAAGCGGTGCACCAGCCCGGCGTCGTTGCCGCAGATCCAGTAGCAACCGTCGGCGTCCACGGCGGCGCCATCGGGGCGGCCCGGCAGGGGCTTCATATCGACGAACACCCGGCGGTTGTGCGGTGTGCCGGTGTCGGTGTCGAGGTCGAAGGCCCAGATGGTCTGCACCTGGGGGTGCGAGTCGGACAGGTACATGGTGCGGCCGTCGGGGCTGAAACCCAGGCCATTCGGGGTGATGAATCCGTCGAGCACGGTGTGCATCACGCCCGCGCCATCACAGCGGTGCAGCACACCCACCGGGGCGGCCCGGGACATGTCCATCAGCATGGTGCCGGCCCAGAAGCGGCCCTGGCGGTCGCAGCGGCCGTCGTTGAAGCGCATGCCGCTGACAGCGTGGCTGGCCAGGGCCAGCGGCTCGGCCGCCAGCGCGCCGTCGGCCTGAGCCCGGAGCCGGAACACGCCGCTCTCCATGCCCGCAATCCAGCGTTCGCCGTCGGCATCGCGGGCCAGACAGGCCAGCTGTTCGGGTGCTTTCCAGTGGTCGAGGCGCCCGCTGGGTGCGTGCCAGCGCCACAGATGGCCGGCCGGAATGTCGGTCCAGTACAGCGCCTGCTCCGCGGCTTGCCACACCGGGCTCTCGCCCGTGGCGCACTTCACATCGGCCACCAGCTCGGCCACCACGGCGGTGTTCATCAGAAGGGCCCGGCCTTCACGAACGCGCCGCCCTGGTGCAAAGCGGCCGGGTCTGTCAGGTCGGGTTCCGGCGTGCGCGCGAACACCGCCTCGCGGAAGCGGTCCGAGCTGTCCTGCGGGCGGTACCCCACGTGCCGTGCCAGCCGGTTGTCCCACCAGGTCACGGCGTTGTCGGACATGCCATAGACGATTGAGTGGCCCAGCACCGGTGTCTCCAGGCAGGCGGTGATCAGCCGGTGCAGGTCGTCGTGGCTGAGCCAGGTGGCCAGCATGCGGCGGTCCTTGGGTTCGGGAAACGACGAGCCGATGCGGATGCACGCGGTCTCGATGCCCCAGCGATCGAAGTAGAAGCGCGAGAGGTCCTCGCCGAAGGCCTTGCTCACGCCGTACAGGCCGTCGGGCCGGGGCGGTGCGGCGGCGTCGATGGTTTCGCCCTGGCGGTAGTAGCCGACCACGTGGTTGGAGCTGGCGAACACCACGCGCTTGACGCCATGGCGCCGCGCGGCTTCGTACAGGTGGTAAACGCCGACGATGTTGGCCTGCAGGATCGGCTCGAACGGGCCTTCGACCGAAAAACCGCCCATGTGCACGATCGCGTCGGCGCCGGCCACCATGCGGTCCACGGCGGCGGCGTCGGCCAGGTCGCCCAGCACGATCTCTTCACCGGGCTGTGCCGCACCGAAGTCGCGCAGGTCTGACAGGCGCAGCGTTTTGCAGTTGGCCTTCAAGCGCGGGCGCAGGGCCTGGCCCAGGCCGCCGGCGGCGCCCGTCAGCAGCAGGGTGGGGTGGATCTTCAGGGGCTTGGACATTGGCGATCGCTTTGCTACAGTGCGTCCATACGACATCAGTCATATGTTGTCAGACAACTAAATTCTGGTGTCGGGTCTGAGCACTGTCAAGGACAAGCTGTTGAACTCAGTGAAAACCCCGATCCCCGAGCCCGCGGTGCGGGCCAGGCGGCCCCGCGGGCTGGTGCCCGAAATCGTGGACAGCCTGACGCAGGACATCCGCGAAGGGCGGCTGCTGCCGGGCGACAAACTGCCCACCGAATCGGCGTTGGTCGACCGTTTCGAGGTCAGCCGGACCGTGGTGCGCGAGGCCATTTCGAGGCTGCAGGCGTCGGGTCTCGTGGAAACGCGGCACGGCATCGGCACCTTCGTGATGGAGCCGCGCGACAGCGGCACCTTCCGCCTCGCGCCCGAAGATTTCGCCACCGCCGCCGACGTGATCGAGGTGCTCGAACTGCGCATCAGCCTCGAGTCGGAAGCCGCTTACCTGGCGGCGCAGCGCCGCACGCCCGAGAACCTCGACATCATGGACAAGGCGCTCACCGCCTTCGGCGACTCGATCCGCCACGACTCCGATGCGGTGCCTTCGGACTACCAGTTCCACCTCGAGGTGGCCCGTGCCACCGGCAACCGGCACTTTGCCGAGTTGATGAACTACTTGGGCACCATGATCATCCCGCGGACGCGGATCAAGACCGCGCAGAAGGCCCCTGAAGGCCGGCTGGGCTACCTCGCGCGCGTGCACCACGAACACGAACGGATCTTCGAAGCGATCCGCGACCAGGACCCCGAGGCCGCGCGCACCGCCATGCGCACGCACCTGTCCAACAGCCGCGAACGTCTGCGCCGCGCCCAGGGACAGTGACCCCCCACCATGCCCGACACCAGGGCATCCCATAATCGGCCCATGCACCCCGTGCCGGTCGATCGGCCTGTTGCGACCGGGGGCGCCGTGCCGAGCCGAGATGAACCCACCGAACCCACTGCCTGAAGTCAACATCTCCGAAGATGGCGAGGTGCGTTTTCTGCACCTCGGCACCGAGTGGATCCAGGGGTCGATGCTGCTCGATTCGCCGTTCGACATCGAACTGGAGTACGTGCAGCGCATGATGGCTTGGCTGCTCTTCGTCGAACCCGACAGCGTGTCGCAACGCAGCGCGCTGCAGCTCGGCCTCGGCTCGGCGGCGCTCACCAAGTTCTGCTTCAAGCGGCTTCGCATGCGCACCACCGCCATCGAGATCAACCCGCAGGTGGTGGCGGTGTGCCGGCGCTGGTTCAAGCTGCCCCCCGACAGTGCCCGCCTGCGCGTGCTGCAGGGCGATGCCGGCCAGCGCATCCGCGATGCCGAACACCAGGGCCGCCACGACGCGGTGCAGGTCGACCTCTACGACCACGAGGCCGCCGCGCCGGTGCTCGACTCCGCCGACTTCTACGCCGACTGCCGCCGTGCCCTCACCGACGAAGGCTGCCTCACGGTCAACCTGTTCGGCCGCGATGCAAGCTACGAGCGGTCGGTGCAACGCCTGTGCGAGGCTTTTGGCGAGGACGCGGTGTGGGCGTTCCGCCCCACGCGCGAGGGCAACACCGTGGTGCTGGCCCAGCGCCACGCCAGCCGCCCGCCGCGCCTTCAACTGCTGGCGCGCGCCGAAGCCGTGCAGCAGCGCTGGGGCTTGCCGGCGGTGAAATGGATGCGCCTGTTCAAGCCCGTGAAAGCCTGATCCCATGAAGAATCCCAAGGCCGAGAACATCGAACCCGTGGGCCCGCTTGATTGGCGGCGTCTGCTGAACTGGTTGCGCGAGGACGGCGTCGTCAGCGAGGCCGAAGCGCGCAAGACCGAAGCCCGCATCTCGTCGGCGCAAAGCTCGCAGCACCCGCTGCAGCGGTTGGCGGTGGTGGGCATGGCGCGCGCCTCCGACGGCCACGTGCTCGACGCCGAAACGCTCACGCAGTGGCTGGCCACGCGCAGCGGCATCGAATACCTGCGCATCGATCCGCTGAAGGTCGATGTGGGCAAGGTGGCCGACGTGATGAGCGCCGCCTACGCCGAGCGCCACCGGGTGCTGCCGGTGCAGGTGGGTCCGGGCGAGGTGGTGGTGGCCACGGCCGAACCCTTCGTGCGCGACTGGGTCGGCGAGGTCGAGCGCCAGACGCGCAAGTCCGTTCGCCTGGTGCTCACCAGCCCGGCCGAGATCACCCGCTACACGGCCGAATTCTTCGCGCTGGCCAAATCGGTTCGCGCCGCCGTCAAGACCGGCGGTGCCGGCGGCCTGCAAAGCTTCGAGCAGCTGGTCGAGCTCGGCAAGGGCAACAAGCAGCTCGACGCCAACGACCAGGGTGTCGTGCAGGTGGTCGACTGGCTCTGGCAGTACGCGTTCGACCAGCGTGCCAGCGACATCCATCTGGAACCGCGGCGCGACCAGGGCGTGATCCGCTTCCGCATCGACGGCGTGTTGCATCCTGTGTACCAGTTGCCGCTGGGCGTCATGAACGCCATGACCGCGCGCATCAAGCTGCTCGGCCGCATGGACGTGGTGGAGCGCCGCCGCCCGCAGGACGGCCGCATCAAGACCCTCAAGCCGGCATCGGGCACCGCCCGCGGCGACGAAGTGGAAATGCGCCTTTCCACCCTGCCCACGGCCTTCGGCGAGAAGCTGGTGATGCGCATCTTCGATCCCGAGTCGACGGTGAAGGATCTGGCGGCGCTGGGCTTTGCGGCCCACGACGCGCAGCGCTGGGAGGCGCTCACGCGGCGGCCGCACGGCATCGTGCTCGTCACCGGTCCCACCGGCTCGGGCAAGACCACCACGCTGTACGCCACGCTCAAGCGCCTGGCCACCGAAGAGGTGAACGTGAGCACCGTGGAAGACCCGATCGAGATGATCGAGCCGGCCTTCAACCAGACCCAGGTGCAGCCGCAGCTCGACCTCGACTTTGCACAGGGCCTGCGTGCGCTCATGCGGCAGGACCCCGACATCATCATGGTGGGCGAGATTCGCGACCTGGCCACCGCCGAAATGGCGGTGCAGGCCGCGCTCACCGGTCACCTGGTGTTCTCGACGCTGCACACCAACGACGCACCGTCGGCCGTGATGCGCCTGATGGAGCTCGGCATTCCGCCTTACCTCATCAGCGCCACCGTGCTCGGTGTGCTGGCCCAGCGCCTGGTGCGCACACTGTGCCCGGCGTGCAAGGTGCAGGTGGGCAAGGACGAAGCGTCGGCCGGGCGCGAGCAACTGGCCGACCTCGTCAAGCCCTGGCAGGTCAGCGGCGCCTACCGCCCTTTCCAGCCGGTGGGCTGCATCGACTGCCGCATGACCGGCTACCGTGGGCGCACCGGGCTGTACGAGTTGCTGACCGTCACCGAAGGCTTCAAGGACAAGATCGGTCACGAACCCCGCATCGAGGCCATGCGCGCGCAGGCTGTGGCCGACGGCATGCGGCCGTTGCGGCTGGCGGGCGCGGCGCGCGTGGCCGAAGGCCTGACCACGCTCGACGAGGTGCTGGCCTCGACGCCGCCGTTGCAATGAACCCCGGGCGGCGTTGATGCACGCCGCCCCGGATAATGCGGGGCCCATGTCCGTCGCTCTGCCTTCCCACCTGGCCACCGGCCTGCTGCTTGCCAGCCTGGGCTCCATCGCCTTCAGCGGCAAGGCCATCATCGTCAAGCTGGCCTACCGGCATGGCGTGGACGCGGTCACGCTGATCATGTACCGCATGCTGTTCGCGCTGCCGCTGTTTCTGGCGCTGGCGTGGTGGGCATCGCACCGGCCCGGTGGCGAGAAGCCTGCACCGTTGACGCGGCGCGACTGGCTGGGTGTGCTCGGGCTGGGGTTCACGGGCTACTACCTCGCGAGCTTCCTCGATTTCTGGGGGCTCGAATACATCACCGCCAGCCTCGAGCGGCTCATCCTCTACCTCAACCCCACGCTGGTGCTCATCCTAGGCTGGCTCATCTACGGTCGGCGAATCACGCGGCTGCAGGCGGTGGCCATGGCCGTCAGCTACGGCGGCGTGTTGCTGGTGTTCGGGCACGAGGCCGGTGTTCAGGGGCCCGATGCCGCGCTGGGCGCCGCGCTGGTGTTCGGCAGCGCCGTGAGTTACGCCATCTACCTCGTCTACAGCGGTGAGCTGGTCAAGCGGCTCGGATCGCTGCGGTTGGTGGGTCTGGCCACCAGCGTGGCCTGCGTGCTGTGCATCGGCCAGTTCCTGCTGTTGCGCCCGTTGTCGGCGGCGCTGGTGCAGCCCGAGGTGATCTGGCTGTCGGTCCTCAACGCCACGTTGTGCACCTTTGCGCCGGTGCTCATGGTGATGATGGCGATCGAGCGCATCGGCTCGGGGCTGGCCGCTCAGACCGGCATGATCGGACCCATGTCGACCATCGTCATGGGCGTGGTGATTCTGGGCGAGCCGTTCAACGGCTGGATCGTGGCGGGCACGGCGCTCGTGCTCGCCGGTGTGTTTCTGGTGACGCGCTTCAGCGCGCCGAAAATCGTCGACAAGACGGGGGATTGAAGGCAATGGATCTGGGCATCAAAGGCAAATGGGCGCTGGTCGGTGGGGCCAGCAAGGGGCTGGGGCTGGGCTGTGCGCAGGCACTGGCGGCCGAGGGCGCCAACGTGGTGATGGTGGCGCGCGGCGCCGAGGCCTTGCAGGCCGCTGCCGCTGCCACGCGGCAGGCCAGCCCGGGGGTGCAGGTGCTCGCGGTGTCGGCCGACATCACCACCGCCGAAGGGCGTGAGGCCATCTGGTCGCTGGCCGGTGGCCCGGGCAAGGCCTATGACATCGTGGTGACGAATGCCGGCGGGCCGCCGCCTGGCGATTTCCGCCAGTGGGACCGAAACGCATGGCTCGCCGCGCTCGACGCCAACATGCTCACGCCCATCGAGCTCATCAAGGCCACGGTCGACGGCATGGCCGAGCGCGGCTTCGGCCGCATCGTCAACATCACGTCGAGCGCGGTCAAGGCGCCGATCGACATCCTGGGCCTGTCCAACGGTGCGCGCACCGGCCTCACGGGGTTTGTGGCCGGGGTCTCGCGCAGCGGTCTCGCAGCCCGCGGCGTCACCATCAACAACCTGCTGCCGGGTGCGTTCGACACCGACCGCCTCAAGGCGACCATGGCGGGAGCGGCGCAGAAATCGGGCAAGCCGGTCGAGTCCGTGGCCGATGCGCGCCGCCAGACCATTCCCGCCCGGCGCTTCGGTACGCCCGACGAATTCGGCGCCATCTGCGCCTTCCTTTGCAGCATGCAGGCCGGCTACATCACCGGCCAGAACGTGCTGGCCGACGGCGGCGCCTACCCCGGCACTTTCTGAGGCGTCAGCGGCGGCTGCTGACCACGATGCCGCCCACGATGAGCACGAAGCCCAGCGCGTGGTGCCAGCGGGGCATGTCGCCGAGCAGCGCCACCGACATCAGCGCGGCGAACAGCGGCGTCAGGTTCGAGAAGAACCCCGCCACCGCAGGCCCCACGCGGGCCACGCCGGCGCCCCAGCACCGGTAGGCCAGCAGCGACGGGCCCACGGCCACGTAGAGCAGCGCGACGGCCAGCGGCCAGCCCCAGCGGATGGTGCTGCCCTCGGGCAACACCAGCCATTCGCCCGTGGCCAGCAGGCCCGACCAGATCAGCCCGAGTGCCACCTGCGCCAGCAGGAAGGCGGCCCAGTCGGCCCGGATGGCGGGCGGGTCGCCGCCGGCGGGCGGGCGCACCAGCAGCCAGCTGTACCAGGCCCAGACCAGCGCGGCCAGCAGCATCCACGCATCGCCCGGCACCAACTGCACGGCCAGCAGCTTGGCCAGCTGACCGCCCGACAGCACCACCGCCACGCCGGCCAGTGAAAGCGCTGCGCCCAGCGCCGCGCGGGTGGTGATGGGCACGCCGTAGAACACGCGGCCGAGCAGCAGCATGAACACCGGCGTGCTGGCCGCGACCAGGGTCACGTTCAGCGGCGTCGAGGTCTTGAGCGCCAGGTACTGCAGCGCGTTGTAGCTGCCGACGCCGAGTGCGCCCAGCAACGCAAAGCGCTTCCAGTGGGCCCACAGGCCGCTGCCGGGCCGCAACACCCAACCGGCCAGGGGCAGCAGCAGTGCAAACGCCAATGTCCAGCGCAGGAAGTTGAGCGTGCTCGGCGGCACGGTGCCGCTCATCAAACGGCCCACCACCGCGTTGCCGGCCCACAGCAGGGGTGGGATCACCAGAAGGGCAATGGTGGACGGGGTGAGCCGTCCTGCGGGAGCGACGGACATGAAGGCGACTGTAGCAAGCCGGTGATGCCCCGCGCGTACATGGGGCCGGTGAAATCGTGGCAGCATTGCCGCACAACATCGTCCGGCGTTCCGGTTTCGCCGAACACAACCCGTCGAGGAGACCCCCCATGACCACCTCCAGCCGCGCCGTCCGCATCCACGCACACGGCGGCCCCGAACAGCTCGTCATCGACACCGTGGAGGTGGGCGATCCCGGACCGGGGCAGGTGCGCATCCGCCACCACGCCATCGGCCTCAATTTCATCGACGTGTACCAGCGCACCGGCCTGTACCAGCTGGCCATGCCGGCGTCGTTGGGCATGGAAGGCGCGGGCGTGATTGAAGCGGTGGGCGAAGGCGTGACGCACCTGAAGGTGGGTGACCGCGCCGCCTACGCGTCCCAGCCCCCGGGCAGCTACTGCGACGTGCGCGTGATGCCGGCCATGAACGTGTGCCGGCTGCCCGATGCAATCGACTTCGAGACCGGCGCGGCCATGATGCTCAAGGGCCTGACGGCCCAATACCTGTTGAAGCATTGCAAGCCGGTGGAAGGCCTGGAGCCGGGCGACCACGTGCTGTTCCACGCGGCCGCTGGCGGTGTGGGCCTGATCGTGTGCCAATGGGCCAAGGCGCTGGGTCTGCAGCTCATCGGCACCGCCGGCACCGACGACAAGTGCCAGTTGGCCCTGGACCACGGCGCGGCCGTGGCCATCAACTACCGCAAGGACGACTTTGCCGCCCGAGTGAAGGAGATCACCGGCGGCAAGGGCGTCAAGGTGGTCTACGACTCGGTGGGCAAGGACACCTGGGACAAGTCGCTCGATTGCCTGCGCCCGTTCGGCCTGATGGCCAGCTTCGGCAACGCGTCGGGCCCGGTGGCGCCGTTCGCGCCTGGCGCGCTCGGGCCCAAGGGCTCCATCTACGTGACGCGGCAGACCCTGTTCTCGCACATCACCAGCCGCGAGCGCACCCAGCGCATGGCCGACGACCTGTTCGGCGTGGTCACCAGCGGCGCGGTGAAGATCCGCATCGATCAGCGCTTTGCGCTGACCGACGTGAGGAAGGCCCACGAAAGCCTGGAAGCCAGGGCCACCACGGGCTGCACGGTGTTGTTGCCCTGAACACCCGGGCCTGCCCGGCCCGGTCGACGCTCAGGCCGCCTGCGCCACCCGCACGGGGGCGATCTGCTGCAGGGCCGATTCGAGGCGGGCGACCGTGGCCGGTACATCGTGCCACTTGTCCAGCCCGAACAGACCGAGACGGAAGGTCTTGAAATCAGGTCCTTCGTCGCACTGCAGCGGCACACCGGCGGCGGTCTGCAAACCCAGCGCCAGGAACGCCTTGCTCGACTGGACGTCGGCGTTGGTGGTGTGGCTCACCACCACGCCCGGCGCCTTGTAGCCTTCGGCTGCCACGCTGGCAAAGCCATGGCGCTCAACGAGCGCACGCACCGCGCGGCCGAGTGCGACCTGTTCCTGCCGAACCCGCTCGAAGCCATAGGCCTCGGTCTCCAGCATGGTGGCGTGCAGCCGCGTCAGCGCGTCGGTCGGCAGGGTGGTGTGGTACGCGTGGCCACCCCCCTCGTAGGTTTCCATGATCTGCAGCCACTTCTTGAGGTCCATCGCGAAGGTCGTGCTCTGCGTGCCGTCGATGGCCTTTCGGGCGCGCTCGCTCAGCATCACCATGGCGCAGCAGGGCGAACTGCTCCAGCCCTTCTGCGGTGCGCTGATCAGGACGTCGACGCCGGTGGCCCGCATGTCGACCCACATGGCGCCCGAGGCGATGCAGTCGAGCACGAACAGGCCGCCCACCGCGTGCACCGCATCGGCCACGGCCTTCAGGTGGTCGTCGGGCAGGATCATGCCGGCCGAGGTTTCCACGTGCGGCGCAAACACCACCGCGGGTTTCTCGCGGGCGATGGTGGCCACCACCTCGTCGAGCGGGGCCGGTGCCCACGCAGCCTGTGCGCCGGTGCCCTGCGGGCGCGCCTTGAGCACCGTGTGGCTGGCTGGAATGGCGCCCATGTCGAAGATCTGGGTCCAGCGGTAGCTGAACCAGCCGTTGCGCAACACCAGCACGTGCTTGCCGTGCGCAAACTGGCGCGCCACCGATTCCATGCCGAAGGTGCCGCTGCCCGGCACCAGCACCGCCGAGTGCGCGCCGTACACCCGCTTGAGCAGGCCCGAAATGCCGGTCATCACGCCCTGGAAGCGCTTCGACATGTGGTTGAGTGCGCGGTCGGTGTAGACCACCGAAAACTCGTAAAGACCGTCGGGATCGACGTCGGGAAGCAGGCCGGGCATGGGTGTCTCCAGTCTTGGCAGTGAATCGGGTCGATTCAGCGTATCACGCCACCCATGCCCTTGGCCACCGCGCGGCCGGACGGTTCAACGGCCCCGGCGGATCCGCAGGATTTCGTCGAGGATGAGCGCCACCGCCCCCACCGTGATGGCGGAATCGGCGATGTTGAAGGCGGGGAAGTGCCCGCCCGGGAACAAGCCGGCCAGAAACGGCCAATGAAAGTCGAGCCAGTCGACCACATAGCCGTGCACCAGCCGGTCGATCACGTTGCCGATGGCGCCGCCCAGGATGCACGACAGCGCAAAGCCGAACAGGCGCTGCCCCGGGTGGCTGCGCAGCATCCACACGATGAACACCGACGCGCCGATGCCGATGGCGGTGAAGAACCAGCGCTGCCAGCCGCCCGCCCCGGCCAGAAACGAGAACGCTGCGCCGGTGTTGTGCACCCGAACCACGTTGAAGAAGGACGTGACCGGGACGCTGTCGCCCCACTGGAAGTTCGCCAGGATCAGCCACTTGGTGGCCTGGTCGGCCAGCAGCAGCAGGCCCGCCAGGCCCAGCCACTTCCACGGCCACGCGTTTGCCGAGGGCGATGGGTTCATCGGATGCCTCCGTCGGGTCCGTGCCGGCTCATGCGCAGCGACGGGCTTCGCCCGCACCGAACAGGTTGCTGGTGCATCGGCCACAGAGGGTGGGATGAGCCGGGTCGTGGCCCACGTCGTCGCGGTAGTGCCAGCACCGCTCGCACTTGGCGGCGGTGGCCGGGGTCACCTTCACCGACAGCGTGTCGCCGTCCACGACCGTGGCGGCCGAGGTGATCGTGACGAACCGAAGGTCATCGCCCAGCGACCGCAGCAGGGCGGCGTCGTCGGGTGGTGCCGTGATGGCCAGCAGCGCCTGCAGCGACGAGCCCACGGCGCCCTGCGTGCGCAGGTTCTCGATCTCCTTGTTGGCGGCGTCGCGGATCTCGCACAGGCGCGCCCATTTCGCCAGCAGGCCCTCCTCGGCCGGGGGCAGGTCGTGCCAGGTTTCGAAAAAGATCGAACCCCGGGTCTGCGCACCCGCCAGCACCGGCCACGCCTCTTCGGCCGTGAAGCTCATGAACGGCGCCATCCAGCGCAGCATGGCCTGAGCGATGCCGTGCAGTGCGGTCTGTGCGCTGCGCCGTGCGTGGCTGCCGGGCGCCGTGGTGTACAGGCGGTCCTTCAGCACGTCGAGGTAGAAGGCGCCCAGGTCCTCGGAGCAGAACACCTGCAGCTTGGCCACCACGGGGTGGAACTCGTAGCGGTCGTAGTGGGCCAGCACCTCGGCCTGGAACTGCGCGGCGCGGGCCAGTGCCCAGCGGTCGATCTCGAGCAGATCGTCCGGCGCCACCGTGTGTGCCGAGGCGTCGAAGTCGCTCAGGTTGGCGAGCAGGAAGCGCAGCGTGTTGCGGATGCGGCGGTACGCATCGACCACGCGCGCCAGGATCTTGTCGTCGCCCGCGATGTCGCCCGAATAGTCGCTGGCGGCCACCCACAGGCGAATGATTTCAGCGCCCAGCTTCTTCGACACCTCCTGCGGGTCGATGCCGTTGCCGAGCGACTTGCTCATCTTGCGGCCCTGGCTGTCCACGGTGAAACCATGGGTGAGCAGGCCGCGGTAGGGGGCGCGGTCGAAGATGGCGCAGCCCAGCAGCAGCGAGCTGTGGAACCAGCCGCGGTGCTGGTCGTGGCCTTCGAGGTACAGGTCGGCCTCGGGGCCTTGCGAATGGAAGGCGCCGTTGGGGTAGGCGTGCGCGTGGCTGCCGCGCAGCACGTGCCAGAAGGTCGAGCCCGAGTCGAACCAGACCTCGAGGATGTCGGTGCTCTTGACGTAGTCGACCGCGTCGGCCGCCCCCAGAATGTCTTCGGTGGTCGCGCGGCTCCAGGCCTCCACACCGCCTTTTTCGACGATGTCGGCCGCCTGGTCGAGGATGTCCATGGTGCGGGGGTGCAACTCGCCGGTGGCCTTGTGCAGGAAGAACGGCAGCGGCACGCCCCAGCTGCGCTGCCGCGAGATGCACCAGTCGGGCCGGTTGGCGATCATGTCGCGCAGCCGTGCGCGCCCGTTCTCGGGGAAGAACCCGGTGTGGTCGATGGCGTCGAGCGCCAGTTGGCGCAGCGTCTTGGGCGCCTTGTCTTTGGTGAAGACGCCTTCGCCTTCGTCCATGCGCACGAACCACTGCGCCGCGGCGCGGTAGATCACCGGCGACTTGTGGCGCCAGCAATGCGGGTAGCTGTGGGTGATGCCCACCGTGCTCATCAGCCGGCCGGCGGCCTTGAGCGCCGCGATGATGACCGGCACCGCTTTCCAGATGTGCTGCCCGCCAAAGAGCGGAAAGTCGGCCGCGTAGACGCCGTTGCCCTGCACCGGGTTGAGCACGTCGTCCACCGTGAAGCCGTTGGCGATGCAGGAGTTGAAGTCGTCCAGACCGTAGGCGGGCGATGAATGCACGATGCCGGTGCCGTCGGCGTCGCTCACGTAGTCGGCCAGAAACACCGGCGACAAGCGGCGGTAGCCCGGATCGACGTCGTACAGGGGGTGGCGGAAGTTCAGGCCGCCGAGTTTTTCGCCCGGGGCGGTGGCCACCACCGTGCCCGTCAGGCCGAAGCGCTCCAGGCACTTCTCGACCAGCGACTCGGCCAGCACCAGGAAGCCCTTGGGCGTGTCGACCAGCGCGTAGGTGAATTCGGGGTGGGCATTGAGCGCCTGGTTGGCCGGGATGGTCCAGGCGGTGGTGGTCCAGATGACGGCAAACACCGGGGCCGGGCGGGCGGGTGACATGGAAAACGCCGCATACACCCTGGCCGCGTCGTCTGCCGCGAACGCCACGTCCAGCGTGTCGCTGCCCTTGTCGGCGTACTCGATCTCGAACTCGGCCAGCGAGGACCCGCAGTCGAAGCACCAGTACACCGGCTTGAGCCCGCGGTACACAAACCCGCGCTCGATCACGCGCTTGAACGCTCGGATCTGCCCGGCCTCGTTGGCCGGGTTCATGGTCAGGTAGGGGCGCTCCCAGTCGCCCAGCACGCCCAGGCGCTTGAAATCTTCGCGCTGCTGGGCGATCTGCTCGGTGGCGTAGGCGCGGCTTTTCGCCTGCATTTCGTCCCGGCCCAGGTTGCGGCCGTGCTTCTTCTCGATCGCGTTCTCGATCGGCAGGCCGTGGCAGTCCCAACCCGGGATGTACTGCGCGTCGAAGCCGGCGAGTTGCCGGCTCTTGACGATCATGTCCTTGAGCACCTTGTTGACCGCGTGCCCCATGTGGATCTGCCCGTTGGCGTAAGGCGGGCCGTCGTGCAGCACGAACAGCGGCGCGCCGCGCCGCGCGTCGCGCAGGCGCTGGTACAGACCTTCTTCATTCCATTGCTTCACCCAGCCCGGCTCGCGCTTGGGCAGGTCGCCGCGCATGGGGAACGGGGTGTCAAGCAGGTTGACGGGGTAGGCGTTCTTCGTCTCGGACATGGTGGTTCGCGTGTTGGCTTGGACAAGCTCAGCCCGAGCAAGGGGGATGTGCGAGCGCTGGAGCAACCGTCTGCCCCGGTGGCCGCCCGTCCTGAGCTTGTCGAAGGATCGAAGGGCAGCGAGCGGGGCCGGCGCCCGTCAAATTCGGTCGCGGGTGGTCTGCCGGTGGGTGCGGCCGTGCATGGCCTCGAAGAACGCGCGCGCGTCTGCCACGTCCCTGGCAATGCCTCGGGTGAGGGCATCCAGGCTGTCGTACTTCAGCTCGTCGTGCAGTTTGTGCAGCAGTTCCACGCGCACGATTTTACCGTAGGCCTCTCCACCTGGCAGGCTGGCGGCCATCCCGGCCGGCCAGTCGAGGCAATGGGTTTCCAGCAGCACCCGACCGCCATTGACGTCGTTCGGGTCGAGCGACGGCCGCACCCCGAGGTTGGCCACACCGGGCAGGGGTTCATGCCACAGCCCGTGCACCAGCACCGCGAAGATGCCGCTGGCCGCCGGTTTCCAGTGGGCAAACCGCAGGTTGAGGGTGCGGAACCCGTCGCCGCGCCCCGGCGCCGATTCGGCCAGCGCCCGCCCCAGCTTGCGGCCATGCACCACGTGCCCGCTGATGGCGTAGGGGCGCCCCAGCAGGGCCGCCGCCTCGTCCATGCGGCCAGCGGCCAGGGCGTCGCGCACCGCCGAACTGGACACCCGCAGGCCATGCACCTCGTAGCTCTGCATGCGGGCGACGTCAAAGCCCAGCGCAGCCCCGGCGGCGTCCAGCATGGCGTAGTCGCCCACACGCCGGGCACCGAACCGGAAATCATCGCCCACCAGCACGTACTTCACGCCCAGCGCCCCCACCAGCGTGTCCTGGATGAACGAGTCGGCACTCTGGGTGGCCAGGGCCTGGTTGAATGGCAGGACCACGCAGCGGTCCACCCCGCAGCGCTCGAGTTCCTCGAGCTTGTCGCGCAGCGTGGCAATGCGGGCGGGCGCCAGTTCCGGCTTGCCGTGCAGGGCGGCAAAGTAGTCGCGCGGGTGCGGCTCGAAGGTCATCACGCAGCTCGGCACGCCGCGGTGCCGCGCCTCGTTGCGCAGCAGGGCCAGCATCGCCTGGTGTCCGCGGTGCACGCCGTCGAAGTTGCCGATGGTGAGAGCGCAGCCTGGATCGCCGTCGGGCGGGGCGGGGGAGCGAAGACGAAGGCCGCGGATGATCTGCATGGGACAGCGCTTCAGCAACCAGCCGTTCGGGCCAGCTTCATCACGGAAACCGTCTCGGCATTGACGACGTCCCGGGCAACCTCGACCCATCCCAGCCTGGCGTAGAGCGACTGCTGGTCGGGTGTGTAGAGGAAGACTTCCGGGACCCCCTGGGAAAACGCGTGGTCGGTGAGGGCACGGGTCATTCGGGAGCCCAGGCCCTGGCCTCGATGCGCCGGCAGCACGAACACCTCGCCGATCCAGTGAACCTTGTCGGGGTGGCCCGGCAGTTCGTTCAGCTTGACCGATCCCGTGGCGGCCAGCGCGCCCTGGTCTGTCACGGCCACCAGTGTGTGCGGGATGGGTGCCGTTGTGGCGCCCGCCATCAGCCGCTCCCGAATCACGGCCGGGTCGGCCCACGGGGGCAGGTCTCCCCACGAATCATGCAGCGTCGACACGATCGGGTCGATCAGGTTCGGGTGTCTGCGAAGCGCCTGGATGTGCATGCCGGAGAAGGGACATTCGGATTTCGCCGTGAAAACGGCCACTGGTTTCCGAGGTTACCCGAATGCGGGCCGCCAGCGCCTGCACTGCAAACGCTCAGCGCAGGCGAGGACGATCCATTCAACGGCTGCCGTGCGGTGGCTCTGGCGGGCGGTTCGCCGGAAAGCATTCTTCGAAGACTGACTTCTGGCTGGCTTGAAGGTCTGCGGCACATCGACCCATGCGACCTCTCCACAGGGTCTGAGGGATGCATTGCGGCGTGCCGCTCACCCCAACCCGCCAGGCCCCATCTGCCTTGCCCCGGCGTCAGCGAACCGTTGCAAGACCTTGTTATATTGGTGCTCGAAAACGCAGGCCCCGGGCCCATCGCGGGTTTCGGGACCATCCGGTGTGTCGTTCACCCGAAGGAGCCCGTTTTGAAGGTCTTGAAGCTCTCTGCCCAGGGACTGCCGCAGTCCTGGATCAGCCTTGAGGAAGCCGTGTTGCATTACGCGGCCGACGAGGTGCGCTGGGAGATGGGCGCCGAGATCGCGGTCTTTCATGGCGGGCACAACGCCGTCACGGGCCGGCAGTCGATCGTCACGGTCAATTCGATCATCGGCACCCAGGGCGTGCCGCGCATCAACCCGTTCGACCTGCGCCCCACGCTGACCAACCACAAGCTCTTCGCACGCGACCGCAACGTGTGCGCCTACTGTGGCGAGCACTTCCACGAAGAAGAACTCACGCGCGAGCACATCGTGCCGCTGGCGCAGAAGGGCCGCGATGCCTGGATGAACGTGGTCACGGCCTGCAAGTCGTGCAACCACCGCAAGGGCAACAAGACGCCCGAGCAGGCACACATGCCGTTGCTCTACGCCCCCTACGTGCCCAGCCTGTGGGAAGACTTCATCCTGCGCAACCGCCGCATCCTGGCGGACCAGATGGAGTTCCTGATGGCGCACCTGCCCAAGACCTCCCGGCTGCACGCCTAGCGCCGCAGCGCCTGCCTGAACGCCTGGCGCGGCAGGCCGGGGAGGGTTGATTCAGGCGAACACGCCGGCCGTGTCCTGCATGCGAGCCGACACCTCGCCGAGGTGGTGCAAGGTGTCGCCGAAGGTCATTTCCAGCTGGGTGAGCTTCTTGAAGTAGTGGCTCACGAAGTACTCGTCGGTGACGCCGATGCCACCATGCAGCTGCACCGCCTGCTGGCCCACGAAGCGCATCGCATTGCCCACCTGCACCTTGGCGCGCGCCATCGCCGCGCGGCGCTCGTCGGCCGGGGCGTTGAGCTTGAGGCTGGCGTAATAGCTCATCGAGCGGGCCAGTTCGAGCTGCATCTTCATGTCGGCCACCCGGTGGCGCAGCGCCTGGAAGCTGGCGATGGCCACGCCGAACTGCTTGCGCGTGTTCATGTAGTCGACCGTGATGGCCAGGGTCTTGTCCATCGCGCCCACGGCCTCGGCGCAGGTGGCGGCAATGCCGATGTCCACCGCGTGCTCCAGCGCGGCCTGGCCGTTGGCGCTGACCAGCACGGCGGGCGCGTTGTCCAGCACCAGATCGCCCGCGCGGCTGCCGTCCTGGGTCAGGTGGCCGGTGGTCTTCACACCATTGGCGCCGGCCTCCACCAGGAACAGCGCGGGTTTTCCGTTGGCCACCGCCGGCACCAGGAAGGCGTCGGCCTGGTCGGCCGCGGGCACCAGGTGCTTGTGGCCCGACACGGCCCAGCCACCGCCCGCGCTGGACGCGGTCGTGGCGACGCGGTCGAGGCGGTAGCGGGCGCCGCGCTCCTGCAGGGCCAGCACCACCAGCGCCTCACCGCTGGCCAGCCGGGGCAGCCACGCCGACTTCACGTCGTCGGGGCCGTAGGCACCGATCACGCCGCCGGCCACCAGCGCCTGCAGCAGGGGCTCGAGCACGATGCCGCGCCCGAGCTCTTCCATCACCACCATGCCGTCCACCGGGCCCATGCCCAGACCGCCATGGTCTTCGTCCACATACAGGCCGGTCAGGCCCAGCTCGGCCAGCTCGCGCCAGGCAGCGCGGTCAAAGCCGCCGGCTGCCACGGTGGCGCGGCGGCGGTCGAAGCCGTAGCCTTTTTCCACCCACTTCTGCACCGCGTCGCGCAGCGCGACCTGATCGTCGGAAAAATCGAAATCCATCTTTTCTCTCCAGGTCAGCCGAGCACGGTCTGGGCCACGATGTTGCGTTGCACTTCGTTCGACCCGCCATAAATGGTGGTCTTGCGCATGTTGAAGTAGGTCGAGGCCAGCGGTGCGTTGGCCGCCACGCCGCCGGGAAAGTCGCCCTGCCAGCCCGCTTCCATGGCCTCTTCGATGAAGGGCAGGCTGTAGGGGCCTGCGGCCAGCATCATGAGTTCGGTGTAGCGCTGCTGGATCTCGCTGCCGCGGATCTTCAGCAGGCCGGCGATGTCGAGCGAGTTCTTGCCCGACTTCTCGGCCGACAGCACGCGCAGCACCAGCATCTCCAGCGCCACCACATCGATCTCGAGCAGCGCGAGCTGGTCGCGAAAGCGCAGGTCATCCCACACGCCTTCGGCTTTGGCAATGCGCTTGAGCCGCTCGAGTTCGCGCTTGGCACGGTTCACGTCGGCGATGTTGGTGCGCTCGTGGCTGAGCAGGTGTTTCGCGTAGGTCCAGCCCTTGTTCTCTTCGCCGATCAGGTTCTCGGCCGGCACCTCGACGTTGTCGAACCAGACCTCGTTGACCTCGCACTCGCCGTCGAGCAGGCGGATGGGGCGCACCGAGACGCCGGGCGATTTCATGTCGATCAGCAGGAAGCTGATGCCGGTCTGCGGCTTGCCTTCGTTGCTGGTGCGCACCAGGCAGAAGATCCACTCGCCGTACTGACCCAGGGTGGTCCAGGTTTTCTGGCCGTTCACGATGTACTTGTCGCCCTTGCGCTCGGCGCGGCACTTGAGCGAGGCCAGGTCGGAACCCGAGCCGGGTTCGCTGTAGCCCTGGCTCCACCAGACTTCGCCGCTGGCAATGCCGGGCAGAAAGCGCTCCTGCTGGGCCTTGTTGCCGAAGGCCATGATGACCGGGGCCACCATCACCGGGCCGAACGGCACCACCCTGGGAGCGCCGGCCAGCGCGCATTCTTCTTCGAACAGGTGGCGTTGCACCGCGTTCCAGCCCGGGCCGCCGAACTCGCGGGGCCAGTTCCAGCCCAGCCAGCCCTTCTTGCCCAGGATCTTTGCCCAGCGCTGCATGTCGTCGCGCGACAGGCGCAGCGCGTGGTGCACCTTGTGGCTGATGTCGGCGGGCAGGTGGTCCCGCACCCAGGCGCGGATGTCTTCGCGAAACGCCTGCTCGTCGGGCGTGAAGGCCAGGTCCATGGCGTGTCTCCTTGGCTGGGCCGGCGCCACAGGCGCCAGCCGGGTTTTTGCATCAACGATCAGTTTCGCACGACCGTTCGTTTCAGTCCTGTCCGGGCTGCGACAAGCCGAGTTCGCGCACCAGGATTTGCAACTGGCCGCGCAGCGCCGCCACCTCGACCTCCAGCGCCTCCACCCGGGCCGCCAGGCCACCTGCCGCCTCCGCGGGCTGGGCGTGGGTGCCGGCCTCCACCGGGCCTGCCAGCAGGTGCGCCCAGCGCTGTTCGCGGGCACCGGGCGCGCGCGGCAGCTTCACCACCAGCGGGCCGCCGGCATCGGTCGGGCGGTCCTGCAGCTCTTCCAGGAAGGCGTCGACCGAGCCGATGTCGAGAAACTTGTACCAGCGCTCGGTGTTCAACCGCAACTCGCCCGCGGTCTGCGGCCCGCGAAGCATCAGCATGCCCACCAGCACGGCCGATTGTTCCGGCACCCGAACCGCCCGCTGGAAGTTGTGTTCGTAGCGCGTCACCCGGCTGCCGCTGCCCTCGATCACCAGGCTGCGTTCGCGCAGGCCTTCAATCGCCTGCAGCACCTCGGCATCGCTCAGATTCATGACCGGCTCGCGGGCGGTTTTCTGGTTGCACCCGGTCACCAGCCCGTTCAGGGTCATGGGGTAGCTGTCGGGCACGGTGCGTGCCTTCTCCATCAAGGTGCCAAGCACGCGGGCTTCGGCGGGCGACAGCGGTCGCTGGATGAAATCGAGGCTCATTACACTCCTCGGCCATGGCCGGTTCTGAACATAAAAACATCGTCATTCTCATCTCGGGCCAGGGCTCGAACATGGTCGCTCTGGTCGAGGCGTCGCGCCGGCACCGCTGGGCGCAGCGGCTGAACGCCCGCGTGGCCGCGGTGATCGGCAACCGGCCGGGCGCGGCGGGGCTGGTGGCTGCGCGCGAACTCGGGCTGGCCACGGCGGTGGTGGACCACACCGACCACCCCGACCGCGACAGCTTCGACGCCGCGCTCATGCAGGCCATCGACGAACACCGGCCGGCGCTGGTGGTGCTGGCGGGCTTCATGCGCATTCTCACGCCGGGCTTCGTGCGCCATTACGAGGGCCGACTGGTCAACATCCATCCCAGCCTGTTGCCGGCGTTCCCGGGCATGAAGACGCACGAGCGCGCCCTCGCCGCGGGTTGCCGGTTCGCCGGTGCCACGGTGCACCGGGTCACGGCCGAGCTCGACCACGGCGAGATCCTGGCGCAGGCGGTGGTGCCGGTGCTGCCGGGCGACACGCCGCAGTCGCTGTCGGCGCGCGTGCTCACGCAAGAGCACCTCATTTATCCTCGCGCGGTCGAACGGCTGCTGGCCGCGGGCTGAACAGACCCCGCGGCCGACACGGTCACATCGACTTGGCGAACACCAGGCCGGCGTGTTCGCGCATGGCGTGGAACCTGATCTTCGGCCAGTTGGCCTCCACCGCGCGCAACGTGGCCAGGTGATCCAGCAGCACGGTGGGGGCATCCACCGCGTCCAGCGCCACGCGGTGGGCGTTGGCGTCGATGAAGCGCTTGAGTTCCTGTTCGCCGCCGTCCTCGGGGGCGCAAGTGACCCAGCGCGCCACGTGGTACGAACTGGACGTGATGCGCGCCTTGACGCCGTACTCGTGTTCGAGCCGGTGGGCCACCACCTCGAACTGCAGCTGCCCCACCGCGCCCAGCAGCAGCACGCTGCCGGCCACCGGCCGGAACACCTGGATGGCGCCTTCTTCGCCGAGCTGGGTGAGGCCGGCGCGCAGTTGCTTGGTGCGAAGCGGGTCGGCCACCTCGACGCTGCGGATGATCTCCGGCGCGAAGAACGGCAGGCCGGTGAACTGCAGCGACTCGCCCTCGGTGAGCGTGTCGCCCAGCTGCAGCACGCCGTGGTTGGGGATGCCGATGATGTCGCCGGCAAAGGCTTCGTCGAGCAGTTCGCGCCGCTGCGACAGGAAGCTCACCACCGTGTTGGGCCGCAGCTCTTTGCCGCTGCGCACCACCTTGAGCTTCATGCCGCGCTCGAAATGGCCGCTGGCCACGCGCACGAAGGCGATGCGGTCGCGGTGGGCCGGGTCCATGTTGGCCTGGATCTTGAACACCACGCCGCTGAACTTCGATTCGGTCGGCGCCACGGTGCGCTGGATCGCCGGTCGCTCACCCGGCGGCGGCGCCAGGTCGACCAGGGCGTCGAGCACCTCCCGCACGCCGAAGTTGTTGACCGCCGAGCCGAACAGCATGGGGGTTTGCTGGCCGCCCAGAAAAGCCGCTTCATCGAACGCGGGCGAGGCACCAGCCACCAGCTCGAGCTCGTCCCTGGCTTGCGCGAATTCGCTGCCGAAGCGCTGCGCCGATTCGGGGTTGTCCAGCCCTTCGAGCACCTCTTCGTCGCCACCGCGCTTGTCTTCGCCGGCGGCAAACACGCGCATGCGGTCGGCGCGGCGGTCGTACACGCCCCGAAACGTCTTGCCCATGCCCACCGGCCAGGTGAACGGCACCACCGTCATGCCCAGCTCGCGCTCGATCTCGTCCATCAGGTCGAGCGGGGCCTGCACCTCGCGGTCCATCTTGTTGATGAAGGTGATGATCGGCGTGTTGCGTGCCCGACAGACCTGCAGCAGGCGCCGCGTCTGGGGCTCCACGCCGTTGGCCGCGTCGATCACCATCAGCGCGGCGTCCACCGCGGTGAGCACGCGGTAGGTGTCTTCGGAGAAGTCCTGGTGGCCGGGCGTGTCCAGCAGGTTGATCACGCAGTCGCGGTATTCCATCTGCATCACGCTCGAGGCCACCGAAATGCCGCGCTGCTTTTCAATCTCCATCCAGTCGGAGGTGGCGTGGCGCGCGGCCTTGCGCGCCTTCACGCTGCCGGCGATGTTGATGGCGCCCGAGAACAGCAGCAGCTTCTCGGTGAGCGTGGTCTTGCCCGCGTCGGGGTGGGAAATGATGGCGAAGGTGCGGCGGCGCTGCACCTGGTCTTGAATCTCGGACATAACCCGCGATTATCGACCGCCGGGCCCCATCGGCCGGAGCACGGACAATACCGCCCATGCACCCCAAAGCCCTGCTGGACGAAAGCGCCACGCTCATTGAAGCGGTGTTCCGCTTCGACCACCCCGCCGATGCGGTGGTGGCCCGCCACTTCCGCGAACACCGTTCGCTCGGCCCGCGCGAGCGCGCCACCCTGTCCGACACCGTGTACGCCGCCCTGCGCGAGCGCCTGAAGTTCGAATGGCTGGCTCGATCAGGCAGCGGCTCCAAATGGCGGCGCCTGGCCATCCTGGGCTTTCCGGGTGACCGCGACTTCCTCAAGAGCGCGCTCACCGAACCCGAGAAGGTGTGGCTGGACGCCTGCGCCCGGGTGCGCGACGACGAATGGCTGCCGCCGCACCGCCACAACCTGCCCGAGTGGCTGGCCACCTCGCTGCGCGAACAGGTCGGCGCCGGCTTCGATGCGCTGGCCGCCAGCCTCATGCAGCCAGCGCCGCTCGACCTGCGCGTCAACCTGCTGAAGACCCGGCGCGAAGCAGCGCTGGACGCGCTGAAGGCGGCCGGATTGAAGGTCGAACCCACACCGCACTCGCCCACGGGCATCCGGCTGGATGGCAAGCCATCGCTGGCCAAGGTGCCCGCCTTCGTGTCGGGCGAGGTCGAGGTGCAGGACGAAGGCTCCCAACTGCTGGCGCTGCTGCTTGACGCCAAACGCGGCGAGATGGTGGTGGACTTCTGTGCTGGCGCCGGCGGCAAGACGCTGGCCATCGGTGCGGCGATGCGCAACACCGGTCGCCTCTACGCCTTCGACACCTCCGGCCACCGGCTGGAGGCGCTCAAGCCGCGGTTGGCGCGCAGCGGGCTGTCCAACGTGCACCCCGTGGCCATTGCGCACGAGCGCGACGACCGCATCAAGCGCCTGGCCGGCAAGATCGACCGGGTGCTGGTGGACGCGCCGTGCTCGGGCCTGGGCACGCTGCGCCGCAGCCCCGACCTGAAATGGCGCCAGACGCCACAGACCGTGGCCGAGCAGGCAGCGCTTCAGGGCGCCATCCTGGCGAGCGCCGCGCGCCTGCTCAAGCCCGGCGGGCGGCTGGTGTACGCCACCTGCAGCCTGCTGCGCGAGGAGAACGAAGCCGTGGCCGAGGCCTTCGCCGCCGCCCATCCGGCCTTCGAACCCGAACTGGCGGCCGATCTGCTGACCGCCGGCAAGGTGCCCGACGCGGCCGCGCTGTGTGCGGGCGAGGGTGGGCGCTTCCTGCGCTTGTGGCCTCACCAGCACCGCACCGACGGCTTTTTTGCCGCCGTCTGGCGGAAAAAGGCTTGATCAGGGTCAATTGGCCCTGAACTTCACGGCAGTTCCGGTATTCCCAAAGGCCAAACCGCTTGGTGATGGGTGACCCCCCACCTACAATCCGGAGAACGTCGCCCGCATGCCCCGGGCGCGTGGGCGCAGTTGCGTTTCTTGCACGGGCAGACCTGATCGGACCTTGATGAATGCTTTCGAATCCGGCTTTCTGCCGGCCCTGTTTGACGGTTTCGTTTCCTTCGCGGCCAACGGCCTGACCGGCGCCGCTTGGTGGCAGGTGCTCATCGTGGCCCTGGTGATGACCCACATCACCATCGCCAGCGTCACCATTTACCTGCACCGCCACTCCGCGCACCGCGCGCTCGACCTGCACCCGGTGGTGGCGCACTTCTTCCGCTTCTGGCTCTGGATGACCACCGGCATGGTCACCAAGGAATGGACGGCCATTCACCGCAAGCACCACGCCAAGTGCGAGCACGAGGGCGACCCGCACAGCCCCCACATCTTCGGCATCAAGAAGGTTTTCTGGGAAGGCGCCGAGCTGTACCGCGCAGAGGCCAAGAACGCCGAAACGATGGACCGCTACGGCCACAACACCCCCAACGACTGGATCGAGCGCAACCTGTATTCGCGCTACTCCGCGCTGGGCGTGAGCCTCATGCTCATCATCAACGTGCTGCTGTTCGGCGGCCTGGGCGCCGCCGTCTGGGCGCTGCAGATGGCCTGGATCCCCATCACGGCCGCCGGCGTGATCAACGGCATCGGTCACTGGTGGGGCTACCGCAACTTCGAGGCCACCGACGCCAGCACCAACATCTCGCCCTGGGGCATCCTCATCGGCGGTGAAGAGCTGCACAACAACCACCACACCTACCCGACCTCGGCCAAGCTGTCGGTCAAGCCCTACGAGTTCGACATCGGCTGGCTCTACATCAGCATCCTGCAGTCGGTCGGTCTGGCCACCGTCAAGAAGGTGCCGCCCAAGCTGGCCTTCGGCGACGTGAAGCCCGTGGCCGACGAGAAGACGCTCGAGGCCATCATTGCCAACCGCTACGAGGTCATGGCCGGCTATGCGCGCGAACTGCGTGAAGCCTGCAAGACCGAGATCGAAGGCGTCAAGACCCGCCAGGCAGACGCCTCGGTGCTCAAGGCGGCCCGCCGCTGGCTCCACCGCGACGACGACAAGGTGCCTGCCGCCATCAAGCCGCAACTGGCCCGCGCCCGTGCCGAGCACCCGGTGCTCGACAAGATGGTCACCATGCGCGAAGAGCTGCGCGCCCTGTGGTCCAGCACCAACGCGTCGCGCGAGCAGCTCGCCGCCGACCTGCAGGCCTGGTGCCGCCGCGCCGAAGAAAGCGGCATCGCCGCCCTGCGCGACTTCTCGATCCGCCTGCGCTCAGCACACGCCTGATCTGCCCCGGCCTGCGCTTGCGGCGCACCACACACTGAAAACGGCCCTCGCGGGCCGTTTTTTTTGGCAACATGGGGTGTCCGTCAGATCCTGTCTGCATCATGGCGTACTTCACCCACCGATTCGACGCGACGGTGTCGATGCACCCCGTCGGCCGCTACCACTACACCGTGGTGTACCTCGACCCGGCCCTGCACGACGGGCTGTCGCTGAAGGAAAGCCCGCGCCTTCGCATCGAGGCCGACATCAGCGGCATTCCGGTCAAAGGCGCCTGGCAGCCATCAGGAGGGCGCTGGTACCTGATGCTCCCGAAAGTGCCGCTGCGCAAGGCCGGCATCGCCATCGGAACGGTCGTCGAAGTGGCCTTCAAGGTGGTGCCGCAGGACGAGGTCGACATCCCTTCCGAGCTGTCGGCAGTCCTGGAGGGTTCGCCGAGTGTGCGAAGGGCCTGGCAGGCCCTCAGCGCCGGCAAACAGCGGGGGCTCGCCCACCTGGTGGCTTCTGCCAGGCGCGCGGACACCCGGCAGGCGCGCGTGGAACAGGTGGTTGCCGTGCTGCGGGGCGAGGCGCCGCTGCCGTGGGTGCGCACACGGCGCCCCGAAAAGCAGCGCCTGAAAACAAAAAACCCGCTGTGAAGACAGCGGGTTTTTCCGGGTGAAGCCTGAATTACTTCAGTTTCACTTCCTTGTAGTCCACGTGCTTGCGGGCCACAGGGTCGAACTTCTTGAAGAGCAGCTTGTCGGGCGTGGTCTTCTTGTTCTTGTTCGTGGTGTAGAAGTGGCCGGTGCCCGCGGTGGACTCCAGCTTGATTTTTTCGCGACCGCCTTTGGTTGCCATGGTGGATCTCCTTAAGCCTGGCCGTTGGCGCGCATGTCGGCCAGCACGACGTCGATGCCTTTCTTGTCGATCAGGCGCAGGGCAGCGCCCGACACGCGCAAGCGAACCCAGCGGTTTTCGCTCTCGACCCAGAAACGGCGGTATTGCAGGTTCGGCAGGAACCGGCGCTTGGTTTTGTTGTTGGCATGGGAAACGTTGTTCCCGACCTGGGGCTTCTTGCCCGTGACTTCGCAGACGCGTGCCATGAGGACACTCCGATCTTCAACACGGCTGTGCGCAGCGGGCCACAGGACTTTCCGGACTTTTCCGGTTTCGACCTGCGACTGGCGCCCAGCCTCACCTCGCCAGACAAGGGTGGCGGTAACCCGAGATCGCGGTTTGCCTGGCGCACGCCCGGCATTCAGCAAAGCCCGCGATTATAGCCGGATCGCGGTGGGGGTGGCTCAAGCCCCCTGTTGCTCCAGAAAACGCTGGGCGTCCAGGGCGGCCATGCAGCCGGTGCCGGCGCTCGTGATGGCCTGGCGGTACACGTGGTCCTGCACGTCGCCGGCGGCAAACACGCCGGGCACGCTGGTCATGGTGGCCATGCCGCTCAGGCCCGATTTCGTGACGATGTAGCCGTCCTTCATGTCGAGCTGGCCCTGGAAGATCTCGGTGTTGGGCTGGTGGCCGATGGCGATGAAGCAGCCCTGCAGCTTGAGGTCTTCGGTTGCGCCGGTGCGGGTGTCCTTCAGGCGCACCCCGGTGACGCCGGTGGCGTCACCCAGCACCTCGTCCAGCGTCTGGAAGAGCTTGAGCTCGATCTTGCCTTCCTTGACCTTCTCCATCACCTTGTCGATCAGGATCGGTTCGGCCCGGAACTTGTCGCGCCGGTGCACCAGGTACACCTTGCTGGCGATGTTGGACAGGTACAGCGCTTCCTCGACGGCGGTGTTGCCGCCGCCGATGACGCAGGTGGTCTGGCCCCGGTAGAAGAAGCCGTCGCAGGTGGCGCAGGCGCTCACGCCCTTGCCCATGAACGCCTCCTCGGACGGCAGGCCCAGGTACTTGGCCGAGGCGCCGGTGGCCAGGATCAGGGCGTCGCAGGTGTAGGTGCCGCTGTCGCCGGTGAGGGTGAACGGGCGCTGGCTGAAATCGACCTTGTTGATGTGGTCGAACACGATCTCGGTCTTGAAGCGCTCGGCGTGTTGCAGAAAACGCTGCATCAGCTCGGGGCCCTGCACGCCGGCCACGTCGGCGGGCCAGTTGTCGACTTCGGTGGTGGTCATGAGCTGGCCGCCCTGGGCAATGCCGGTGATCAACACCGGGTTCAGGTTGGCGCGGGCCGCGTACACGGCGGCGGTGTAGCCGGCCGGGCCGGAACCCAGAATCAAGACTTTCGCGTGTTTCATCTTGGTGCACCCCATCGAAAAATGGGGCAATTGGTTTAGAGTCGCAGGGGTAAATTGGGTTACCCGGCGCGATAGTCAACGGCACCTGACGGCCGTCGTCCAAGCCCGGAATTGTAGGGAAGCGGTCCCTCAGCGCCGCCAACGACCAGGAATACACGCATGTCCATCCTGTCCAATCTCGACCTGATCCGCCGGGTGCCGTTGTTCTCCACCTTGACGCAGGCGCAGGCCGAGTCGGTGGCCGATGCGGTGGTCAAGCGGCGTTACAAGCGGGGCGAGGTGATCGTGGAGCAGGGCAAGAAGTCGAACTGCCTGGCCATCGTGCTCACCGGCCGGGCGCGGGTGGTCACCACCGACAGCCGTGGCCGCGAAGTGATCCTGGCCACCATGGCGCCGGGCGACTACGTCGGCGAAATGAGCCTGATCGACAACCAGCCGCATTCAGCCACGGTGCGCGCCGAGGTGCAGACCGACGTGCTGATCCTGGGTCGCAACGAGTTCGCGCGCTGCCTGCCTGAAAACTCGTCCATGGCCTATGCGGTCATGCGCGGCCTGGTGCAGCGCCTGCGCCAGGCCGACCGCAAGATCGAGTCGCTCGCCCTGCTGGATGTGTACGGGCGCGTGGCCCGGGCCCTGCTGGAGCAGGCCCAGCCCGGCCGCGACGGCCAGTTGATGATCCGCGAGCGCGTGTCCCGCCAGGACGTGGCCAAGATGATCGGCGCCTCGCGCGAGATGGTCAGCCGGGTCATGAAGGACCTCGAAGACCGCGGATTCATCGAAATGACCGAAGACGGCGCCACCGTCATCAAGGACCGCCTGAACACCCTCGGGTGACGCCCCGGAACGGGTCGGTGGCTGGGGTAAGCTTGCGCTTGCTTCCCGCTGCCCATGACCTATTCGCTCAACACCCTCAATGCCGACCGGCGCGATGAATCCGCGCCCGGCGGCATCGCGCGCTTCACCCAGGAAATCGGGCTCGTGCTCGGCGCCGCTGCGCTGGCGTTCTGGCTGCTGGCCCTGCTGAGCCATTCGCTGGCCGACCCCGCCTGGACCACCACCGGCTCGCGCCCCGAGGTGGGCAACTGGGGCGGACGCCTGGGGGCCTGGGTGGCCGATGGCAGCCTGTTCCTGCTGGGTTTCTCGGTGTGGTGGTGTTTTGCGGCCGGTGTGCGGGTGTGGTTGTCCAGCCTGGCCCGTTGGCTGCGCGGCACCGCTGCGCCCATGGACGGCGAGCGGTGGTGGCAGCGGCCAGCCGCGCGCCGCGCCGCCCGCTGGGGCGGCTTGCTGCTGCTGCTCATGGCCAGCTGCGCGCTGGAGTGGAGCCGCCTGCACACCCTTGAAGCTCGCCTGCCGGGCCACGCCGGCGGTGTGCTCGGCCACGCGCTGGGCCCGGTCGCCGAGCGCTGGCTGGGCTTCACCGGCTCTGCGCTGGCTTTGCTGGCGCTGGTGCTCGCATGCCTGCCACTGGTGTTCCGGTTCTCCTGGAGCCACTGGGCCGAGGTCGTGGGCCAGACGGTGGATGGCTGGTTCGAGGCGCGGCGCGAGAAGCGCGAGGCCGTCGAAGACGAGCGCATCGGCCGGCAGGCGGCCCGTGAGCGCGAGGCGGTGGTGCAGACCGAGCGGGTCGAGATCGAGGAACACCACCCGGTGCCGGTGCTGATCGAGCCCACCATGGTCGAGGTGCCCAAGAGCGAGCGGGTCGCCAAGGAGCGGCAGAAACCCCTGTTCACCGAACTGCCCGACAGCAAGCTGCCGCAGGTCGATCTGCTGGACACGGCCTCGGGTCCGCAGACCATGGTGGATGCGCAGACGATGGAGATGACCAGCCGTCTGATCGAGAAGAAGCTCAAGGACTTCGGTGTGGAGGTGCGCGTGGTGGCGGCCGCCCCGGGCCCGGTGATCACGCGCTACGAGATCGAGCCCGCCACCGGCGTCAAGGGTTCGCAGATCGTCAACCTGGGCCGCGATCTCGCCCGCTCGCTGTCGCTGGTGTCGATCCGCGTCATCGAAACCATTCCGGGCAAGAACCTCATGGCGCTGGAGCTGCCCAACGCCAAGCGCCAGACCATCCGGTTGTCCGAGATCCTCGGATCGCAGGTCTACAACGACGCGAAATCGCTGCTCACCATCGGCCTGGGCAAGGACATCGGCGGCCAGCCGGTGGTGGCCGATCTGGCCAAGATGCCTCACTGCCTGGTGGCCGGCACCACCGGGTCGGGCAAGTCGGTCGGCATCAACGCCATGATCCTGTCGCTGCTCTACAAGGCCGATCCGAAGGACGTGCGGCTGCTGCTGATCGACCCCAAGATGCTCGAGATGAGCGTGTACGAGGGCATTCCGCACCTGCTCGCGCCAGTGGTCACCGACATGAAGCACGCGGCCAACGGCCTGAACTGGTGCGTGGCCGAGATGGAGAAGCGCTACAAGCTCATGAGCAAGCTGGGCGTGCGCAACCTCGCGGGCTACAACACCAAGATCGACGAGGCCAAGGCCCGCGGCGAGTCCATCGGCAACCCGTTCAGCCTCACGCCCGAGCAGCCCGAGCCGCTCGACCGCCTGCCTTACATCGTGGTGGTGATCGACGAACTGGCCGACCTGATGATGGTGGTGGGCAAGAAGATCGAGGAACTGATCGCCCGGCTGGCGCAGAAAGCGCGAGCGGCCGGCATCCACCTCGTGCTGGCCACCCAGCGCCCCAGTGTGGACGTCATCACCGGCCTGATCAAGGCCAACATCCCCACGCGCATCGCGTTCCAGGTCAGCAGCAAGATCGACAGCCGCACCATCCTCGACCAGATGGGCGCCGAAAGCCTGCTCGGCATGGGCGACATGCTCTACCTGCCCTCGGGCATGGGGTTCCCCACCCGTGTGCACGGCGCTTTCGTGAGCGACGACGAGGTGCACCGCGTGGTGGCCTACCTGAAGCAGCAGGGCGAAGCGAACTACATCGACGGCGTGCTGGAAGGCAGCGGCGCAGACGGCGAGGGCGGCGACCTGTTTGGCGAGGGGGGTGGCGAAGGCGGCGGAGAGAAAGACCCGCTGTACGACCAGGCCGTGGCCATCGTGCTGCAAGACCGCAAGGCCAGCATTTCCTACGTGCAGCGCAAGCTCAAGATCGGCTACAACCGCGCCGCGCGCCTGCTCGAAGGCATGGAGAACGCGGGCCTGGTCAGTGCGCTCACCAGCAGCGGCCAGCGCGACATCCTGGTCGGCGGTCGGGTGGAGTGAGTGCGCAGGAACCCCGGGCCGACCCCATCGATCCCACCCCCATGAAAATCCGCCCCCTTCTGATCGCCACATCCCTCTGGCTGGCCGCATTCCCGTCCCACGCCGACGGGCTCAAGGCGCTCGAGGCGTTCATCCGCGACGTCGGCAGCGCGCGAGCCGAGTTCCGGCAGGTGGTCACCTCGCCCAAGCGCGCCGAGGAAGCCCGGCCCCGCGAGCGCACCAGCACCGGTCGCTTTGCGTTCCAGCGACCCGATCGCTTCCGGTTCGATTACCTCAAGCCCTTCGAACAGGTCATCGTGGCCGACGGGCAGCAGCTCTGGCTGCACGACGTGGACCTGAACCAGGTCACGGTGCGGTCCCAGAAAGACGCGCTGGGCAGCACACCGGCCGCCCTCATCGCATCGGGCGCCGACATGGGTGCCCTGCGCAGCGCGTTCGACCTGCGCGCCATGCCGGAAAGCGACGGCCTGCAGTGGGTCGAGGCCGTGCCGCGCCAGCGCGAAGGCCAGGTGAAACGGGTGCGCCTGGGTTTTGCCGGTGCCCAGCTCTCGGTGCTCGACATCGAGGACAGCCTGGGCCAGCGCTCAGTGTTGCGTTTCTCGGCGTGGCAGAGCAACCCGGCCCTCGACGCAGCGGCGTTCCGCTTCGTGCCACCGGCCGGGGCCGATGTGATCCGGCCCTGAACACCCCCTTGAGCCCGCCCGCCCACGCCCCCCTGGCCGAGCGCCTGCGCCCGCGTGCGCTGGGTGAGGTGATCGGCCAGCAGCACCTGCTGGGCGAGGGCATGGCCCTGCGGCTGGCGTTCGAATCAGGGCAACCGCACAGCTGCATCCTCTGGGGTCCGCCGGGGGTGGGCAAGACCACCATCGCACGCCTCATGGCCGATGCCTTCGACGCGCAGTTCATCACCATCAGCGCGGTGCTGGGGGGTGTCAAGGACATCCGCGAGGCCGTCGAGCGTGCCGAGGCCGCGCGCGACGGCCTGGAGGCGCGCCGCACCATCGTGTTCGTCGACGAGGTGCACCGCTTCAACAAGAGCCAGCAGGACGCCTTCCTGCCGCACGTCGAAAGCGGGCTGTTCACCTTCATCGGTGCCACCACCGAGAACCCTTCGTTCGAGGTCAACTCGGCGCTGCTGTCGCGCGCGGCCGTGTACGTGCTGCAGCCGCTCGGCGACGACGACCTGCGCGCCATCGTGGCCAAGGCGCGTGCCATCGACGCCGTCCCCGATGTCGACAGCGACGCCCTGGACCGCCTCATCGGTTACGCCGACGGCGATGCGCGGCGCCTGCTCAACACGCTGGAGACGCTGGCCGTGGCGGCCAACCGCGAAAAGCTGACCCGCGTGACCGACGCCTGGCTGCTCAAGGTGCTGGGCGAGCGCATGCGCCGCTACGACAAGGGCGGCGACCAGTTCTACGACACCATCAGTGCGCTGCACAAATCGGTTCGCGGGTCCGACCCCGACGCGGCGCTGTACTGGCTGGTGCGCATGCTCGACGGGGGCGCCGACCCGCGCTACATGGCGCGGCGCTTCATCCGCATGGCCGCCGAGGACATCGGCCTGGCCGATCCGCGCGCCCTGCGTCTGGCGCTGGACGCGGCCGAGGTGTACGAGCGGCTCGGCACGCCCGAAGGCGAGCTGGCGCTGGCCGAATGCGTGGTCTACTTGGCGGTGGCGCCCAAGTCGAACGCGGTCTACAAGGCCTTCAACGCGGCGAAGGCGCTGGTCAAGCGCGAAGGCTCGCGACCGGTGCCCCTGCACCTGCGCAACGCGCCGACCCAGCTCATGAAGGACCTTGACCACGGCAAAGGCTACCGCTACGCCCACGACGAGGCGGGGGGCTTTGCCGCCGGCGAAAGCTACTGGCCGCAGGGCATGCCGCCGGCCGACCTGTACCAGCCGGTCGAGCGCGGCCTCGAAATCCGCATCGCCGAACGGCTGCGCGAACTGCGCCGCCTCAACCATCAGAATTCCTGATGCAGGCGTTGTCCCGCTGATGGCGGACACCCCTTCCCGGGTTTTCCCTTGAATTTCCGGGGGGCTACCCGGACGGGTACCTGATACGCCTCGCTACAATCGCCCACCACCAACCCGCCCGCGACCTGCACACAGGCCGCCTCTGGCGGGTTTTTTGCTAGGTTGAAACGGGACGGAGAACACGCCCCGCCGGTCACGAACACGGAGAACCTTCATGGAAGTATTGCTACAGCAGATCCTCAACGGTCTGGTTCTGGGCAGCATGTACGCCCTGGTCGCCCTAGGCTACACGATGGTGTACGGCATCATCGGTCTGATCAACTTCGCCCACGGCGATGTCCTCATGGTGGGTGCGCTCACCAGTTGGACCATCATCACGTCGATGCAGGAGTCCTCCCCGGACCTGCCCGGCTGGATGTTGCTGATCATGGCCACCCTGATTGCGATGGTGGTGTGCGCGGTGCTCAACTTCACCATCGAAAAGCTGGCCTACCGGCCTCTGCGCAACTCGCCAAGGCTGGCGCCGCTGATCACAGCCATCGGGGTATCGATCCTGCTCCAGACGCTCGCCATGATCATCTGGAAACCGAATCCCAAGTCCTATCCCTCGACGCTGTCGCGCGAGCCGATCGAGTTCTTCGGCGCCGTGCTGTCGGTCACCCAGATCACCATCCTGGCCACCACCGCCATCGTGCTCGCCTTGCTGATGTGGCTGGTCAACCGCACCAACCTGGGCCGCGCCATGCGCGCCACCGCTGAAAACCCCCGCGTGGCGGCGTTGATGGGCATCAAGCCCGACGTGGTGATCTCAGCTACCTTCATCATCGGCGCCATGCTCGCGGCCATTGCCGGGATCATGTGGGCGTCGAACTACGGAACGGTGCAGCACGCCATGGGCTTCATGCCTGGCCTCAAGGCCTTCGTGGCCGCGGTCATGGGCGGCATCGGCAACCTGGCGGGTGCGGTGGTCGGCGGACTGGCACTTGGCCTCATCGAGTCGCTGGGTGCCGGGTACCTGGGCAAGCTCACCGGCGGCTTCCTGGGCAGCCAGTACACCGACATCTTTGCCTTCATCGTTCTGGCCATCGTGCTGACGCTGCGTCCTTCGGGTCTGCTGGGCGAGCGCGTCGCCGACCGCGCCTGATGCCCCGGGGAGAACAGCGATGATGAACTCCAAATCCTTCAAGCTGATCGCCTTCCTGGTGGTCGCCGTGCTGATGCTGCTGCTGCCGATCGTGCTGCAGTCCACCGGCAGCAACTCGTGGGTGCGCATCGTCGACGTCGCGCTGCTGTACGTGTTGCTGGCCCTGGGCCTGAACATCGTGGTGGGCTACGCCGGCCTTCTCGATCTCGGCTTCATTGCCTTCTTTGCGGTGGGCGCATACCTGTACGGCCTGCTGGCGTCGCCGCACCTCACCGAAACCTTTGCCTACCTGGCGGCCACCTTTCCCGACGGCCTGCACATGAACTTCTGGCTGGTCATGGTGCTGGCGGGGTTCGTGGCGGGCATCACAGGGCTGATCCTCGGCGCGCCGGTGCTCAAGCTGCGTGGCGACTACCTCGCCATCGTGACGCTGGGCTTCGGCGAGATCGTGCGCATCTTCATGCTCAACCTCGACCGCCCGATCAACATCACCAACGGGCCCAAAGGCATCAGCAACATCGATGCGGTCAGCGTGTTCGGTCACCGGATGAGCCAGAGCCTCGAGATATCGATAGGCGGGTTCAAGTACACCTTCCAGTCGGTCACGCTCTACTACTACCTCATCCTGTTCTTTGTCGTGCTTGCCATCGTCATTGCCTACCGCCTGCAGGACTCGCGCATCGGCCGCGCCTGGATGGCGATCCGCGAAGACGAGATCGCTGCCAAGGCGATGGGCCTGAACACCCGCAACCTCAAGCTGGCCGCCTTCGGCATGAGCGCCACCTTTGGCGGCGTGGCCGGGGTGCTGTTCGCTTCGTTCATGCGCGGCGTGTACCCCGAGTCGTTCATCCTGATGGAGTCGGTGATGATCGTCGCCATGGTGGTGTTGGGCGGCCTGGGACACATTCCCGGCGTCATCCTGGGTGCGCTGGTGCTGGCGGGCTTGCCCGAGCTGCTGCGCCACGTGGCCCACCCCCTCACGGCCATGACCGACGGACGACTCGGTCCGGAGATCCTGCGCCAGTTGCTGATCGCGCTCGCCATGATTGTCATCATGCTGCTGCGTCCGAAGGGTTTGTGGCCTTCGCCCGAACACGGCAAGTCCCTGACCAGCAAGTGAGGACCACGGCATGAACGAAACCATTCTGAAAGTGGCCAACGTCTCCAAGCGATTCGGTGGCCTGCAAGCCCTGAGCGACGTGGGCATCGAGATCCAGCGGGGCCAGGTCTACGGCCTCATCGGCCCCAACGGCGCAGGCAAGACCACGTTCTTCAACGTGCTGACCGGGCTCTACACGCCCGACAGCGGCAGTTTCGAGCTGGCTGGCAAGCCTTACACGCCCTCGGCGGTGCATGAGGTGGCCAAGGCCGGTATCGCGCGCACGTTCCAGAACATCCGGCTGTTTGCCGAGATGACCGCCCTGGAGAACGTGATGGTCGGGCGCCATGTGCGCACCCAGTCGGGCCTGATCGGTGCCATCCTGCGCACATCGCGCTTCAAGCGGGAAGAGCTTGAAATCGCCGAGCGCGCGCAGCAGCTGCTCGACTACGTCGGCATCGGCAAGTTTGCCGACTACAAGTCGCGCACCCTGAGCTATGGCGATCAGCGCCGCCTGGAAATCGCGCGCGCGCTGGCCACCGACCCGCAGCTGATCGCGCTGGACGAGCCGGCGGCCGGCATGAACGCCACCGAGAAGGTGCAGCTGCGCGAACTGATCGACCGCATCCGCAACGACAACCGCACCATCCTGCTGATCGAACACGACGTGAAGCTGGTCATGGGCCTGTGCGACCGCGTGACCGTGCTCGACTACGGCAAGCAGCTGTCCACCGGCTCGCCGGCCGAGGTGCAGAAAGACCCGAAGGTGATCGAGGCCTACCTCGGCACCGGTGGCCATTGAGCAGGAACACAGTCATGGCAAACACGCTACTCAAGGTCAAGGGGCTCAAGGTCTCTTACGGCGGCATCAAGGCCGTCAAGGGCATCGACCTCGAAGTCAACGAAGGCGAGCTGATCACGCTGATCGGTTCCAACGGCGCCGGCAAGACCACCACCATGAAGGCCATCACCGGTTCGCTGGCGATGGAGGCGGGCGACGTGGAATACCTGGGGCAGAACATCCGCGGCAAAGGTGCCTGGGACCTGGTGAAGCAGGGCCTGGCGATGGTGCCCGAGGGCCGCGGTGTGTTCACCCGCATGACCATCACGGAGAACCTGCAGATGGGCGCCTACATCCGCAAGGACAAGGGCGGCATTGCGCAGGACATCGACCGCATGTTCGGCATTTTCCCGCGCCTCAAGGAGCGCAAGGACCAGCTGGCCGGCACCATGAGCGGTGGCGAACAGCAGATGCTGGCCATGGCGCGCGCACTGATGAGCCAGCCCAAGGTGCTGCTGCTTGACGAGCCGTCGATGGGTCTATCGCCCATCATGGTCGACAAGATCTTCGAGGTGGTTCGGGACGTGTCGGCCCAGGGCGTGACGATCCTGCTGGTCGAGCAGAACGCCAGCCGCGCGCTGCAGATTGCCGACCGCGGCTACGTGATGGACTCGGGCGAGATCATCATGAGCGGCGACGCGAAAAAAATGCTGACCGACCCGAAGGTGCGCGCTGCCTATCTGGGCGAATAACGCTTCCCTCTTCCAAAACCTACAATCGCGGGTTGCGCGCCATTCTGGCGCCCGACCCGCTTTTCATTTCATGAGCCAAGCCCACACCCCCGACAACGCCGCCCCCGTGGCCCAGGACGAGAACCAGCTGATTGCCGAGCGGCGCGAGAAGCTCAAGGCGCTTCGGGAAGCGCAGGCGCGCGGCGAGGGCGTGGCGTTCCCGAACGACTTCAAGCCGCAGGACCACGCGGCCGAATTGTTCGCGGTGCACGGCGAGCGCACCAAGGAAGAGCTGGAGGCGAACCCGGTGCGCGCCAGCGTGGCCGGCCGCATGATGCTCAAGCGCGTGATGGGCAAGGCCAGCTTTGCCACCCTGCAGGACGCCTCGTTCGGCCCCAGCGGCGGCCGCATCCAGATCTACCTCAACAACGACAGCGTGGGCGAGGCGCTGCACAGCGCCTTCAAGCACTGGGACCTCGGCGACATCGTGGCCGCCGAAGGCCTGCTGTTTCGCACCCGAACCGGCGAGCTCACCATTCACGCCGACCGCATCCGCCTGCTCACCAAGAGCCTGCGCCCGCTGCCCGACAAGTTCCACGGCGTGCACGACCAGGAAATCAAGTACCGCCAGCGCTACGTCGACCTGATGACCGACGAGCAGGCGCGCCGCCGCTTCGTGACCCGCAGCCAGGCCATCACGGCGCTGCGCCAGTTCATGGTGTCGAAGGGGTTTCTCGAGGTCGAGACGCCCATGCTGCACGCGATTCCCGGGGGCGCCAACGCCAAGCCGTTCATCACGCACCACAACGCGCTCGACCAGCAGATGTTCCTGCGCATTGCGCCCGAGCTGTTCCTGAAAAGGCTGCTGGTGGGCGGCTTCGATCGGGTGTTCGAGATCAACCGGAACTTCCGCAACGAAGGCATTTCGGTTCGGCACAACCCCGAATTCACCATGATGGAGTTCTACGCCGCCTACTGGCACTACGGCGACCTGATGGACTTCTCGGAGCAACTGATCCGCCACGTGGTGCGCACGGTTCGCGGCGAAGGCGAGGTGAGCTACCAGGGCCGGGTGGTCGACATCGATTCGCCGTTCGAGCGGCTCACCATCCGCGACGCCATCGTCAAGCACACCGAGGCCGGTGACCAGGTGGACAACGCCGACTGGCTGCGCCAGCAGCTTCGCAAGCTGGGCCTGACCGAAGAAAAGCACCAGCTTTCGAGCCGCAGCCTGGCCGGACTGCAGGTGATGTATTTCGAGGAACAGGTCGAGGACAAGCTCTGGAACCCGACCTTCATCATGGACCACCCGACCGAGATTTCGCCGCTGGCGCGCGCCAACGACGCGCGGCCCGAGGTGACCGAGCGGTTCGAGCTGTACATCACCGGGCGCGAGTTCGGCAACGCGTTCTCGGAGTTGAACGACGCCGAAGACCAGGCCGCGCGCTTCCACGCCCAGGTGGCGGCCAAGGACAGTGGCGACGACGAGGCCATGCACTTCGACGCCGACTACATTCGCGCGCTTGAATACGGCATGCCGCCCGCGGGCGGCTGCGGCATCGGCATCGACCGCCTCATGATGCTGCTGACCGACAGCCCCAGCATCCGCGACGTGATCCTGTTCCCCGCGCTGCGCCGCGAGGCCTGAAGCCGGTCAGAAGTTGAGCCGCAGGATCGCCTTGCGCGGGTCCTCGCTGAGCGCCAGCATGCCCTGGTGCAGCCATTCCACATGGGCGCCGGCGTCCAGGCCGAGTTCGCCAGCGACGTCGGGCAGCAGGGCCACCACGACGCGCAGGCGCAGCGTGCAACCCACCGGCAGGCGGCTCGACGGGCGCAGCCCCGCGGCCACCAGGGCGGTTGCCGTGGCCATGGCCTGAGCGTCCTTCACCGGGCCTTCCATCAGCAGCGCAAAACTGTTGTCGTCCACGCGGGCGGCGGTGTCCACGTCGCGCGCCTGCGAGCGCAGCACCGACGCCGCGATCACCAGCGCCCGATCGGCCACTTCGCGCCCGTAACGCTCACCGAGTTCGGCGTGGTTGTCGAGGTGGATCAGCAACAGCGCGCTGTGGTGGCCGTAGCGCTGGGCCCGCACCAGGCTGTGGTGGAGCCGCAGCAGGAAATGGTGGCGGTGCGTGAGCCCTGTCAGCGGCTCGGTCCGCTCCAGCGCCCGCGCCCGGGCCTGTGATTCGTGCTGCAGCTGCGATCGCTGCAGCAGCGCGTAGATCAGCAGGGGGGCTTCGATGGCGGCGGCCATGACCATGCCGTACTGCGACAGAAAGCCCGACGAGAGCAGATCGAAATTGCGCAGCACGGGAATGGTGCCGGCCACCAGAACAGGCAGCATGCCGACCGCCACCCAGCGCACCCAGGTTTCTTGGCTGCGCCAGGCCATCCACAGCATCGGGCAGACCAGCGCCAGCGCAGCGGCACCCATGAGCGTGCCGGCGCGCAGGCTGGTGGCGCTGGGCGCCAGCAGGTCCCAGGCGGTGACCGCCACCCACAGCGGCACCACCAGCCACACCAGCCGGTCCAGCGTGCGACCAATGCGCCGCGGCTGCACCACCTGCCGCACGAACAGCAGGCCGGCCATGCCCAGCAGGGGCAGCAACAGGAACTCGGCCACCTGGTTCCACCACGCCCAGCCGGGCCACAGGAACTGCCCGCCCACCCCCAGCGAAGCGGCCAGGCTGAACCCCAGCAACCCGATGTAGATGGCGTAGGCGGCAAAGGCCGCGTCTCTGAACACCGCCACGTTGGCCAGCGCCACCACGATCAGCAGCAGCGTCATGCCGAAGTAGGCGCCCAGCACGAACTGCTGGTGAATGCGCTGTTCGCGCAGACTGTTGTGGTCGATGACCCGCAGCTCGCCCGAGAACGGCACCCGGGCGTGTTCGATCCGGACCCAGTAGGTCACGGTTTCGGCCAGGCGCGGATCGAGCGAGAACACGGGGTAGCGGTCGCGGCTGGCCCAGTCGCGCACCTGCAGGCGATCGCCCGCGTGCTGCGCGCGCCAGCGGCCCTGGGCGTCGCGGTGGTAGAGCGAAACCAGGTCGGTGCCCGAGCGCGCCAGTTCCAGTTCCCAGTGCGCGTCCGCATCGAGCATCTGCACATCGAACCGCACCCACAAGGCGCCGCCCTCGGGCAGGCGCACGCGGTCGCCAGGACGTCGGGCCGTGAAGTTCAGCCCGTGCTGCCCGGACTCGAGCCGATCGGGGTCGACCTGGCCGGTCGGGTCCACGGCCTGAACGCTCAGACCAGCCAGAGGCCACTGGCCCTTGCGGCCTTCCAGCACCACGGTGGGCGGGTCGCTGGCCAGCCCGGGAAGGTTGTCGGTGATGGCGGCATGGGCGCTGAAGGCCTGCAGAAGGCCTGCGGCGGCCAACAGGAACCGCCATCGAAACAGGGATCGCATGGGACGCCATTGTGGCGTCCCCGGAGCCGTCGTCCGGACGGTCAGGCGTGGGCCGCCAGCGCCTTGCGCATCTTCTTCATGGCCGCCACCTCGATCTGGCGGATGCGCTCGGCGCTCACGCCGTATTCGCTGGCCAGTTCGTGCAGCGTCATGCCACCCGATCCGTCGTCGTTCACCTTGAGCCAGCGCTCGCTCACGATGCGGCGCGAACGTTCGTCGAGCTCGCTCATGGCCTGGGCAATGCCTTCTGTGGCCAACCGGTCGCGCTGCGCCGATTCGATCATGGCCGTGGGCTCGTGCGCCACGTCGGCCAGCCAGGCAATCGGGCCGTAGGCTTCTTCGCCGTCATCTGAGGGCGAAGGGTCCAGCACCACGTCGCCGCCGGCCAGGCGCGTTTCCATCTCGCGCACCTCTTCGGGCTTGACGTTGAGCTCGCGCGCCATCAGGCCGACCTCGGCGTCGGACAGCGCCTCGCGGTGGGTTTCACCGTTGACGGCCTCGGCCCGGAAGCCCTGCTTGCGCGAACGCAGGTTGAAGAACAGCTTGCGCTGGGCCTTGGTGGTGGCCAGCTTGACCATGCGCCAGTTCTTCAGGATGTATTCGTGGATTTCGGCCTTGATCCAGTGCATGGCGTAACTCACCAGCCGCACGCCCTGGTCGGGGTCGAACCGCTTCACCGCCTTCATCAGGCCCACGTTGCCCTCCTGGATCAGGTCGCCGTGCGGCAGCCCGTAACCCAAGTACTGGCGAGAGATGGACACCACCAGCCGCAGGTGCGACATCACCAGCCGGCCGGCTGCGTCCAGGTCGTTCTGGTCGCGCAGGCGCCGCGCCGCGTCCTGCTCTTCCTCGAGGGTGAGCAGCGGCAGCCGGTTGACGGCGGAGATGTAGGCGTCCAGGTTGCCCAGGGGCGGCAGCGTGAGCGAGCGGCTCCAGGGGCTGGCCACGGCCAGTTCGCCGGACGGGGCGGCGGTGGCAAGTGCAAGGGGATGGGACATGTGGGACCTCCTCAGGTGACCTGTATGAATATTAGCACTCGGTTGGAGAGAGTGCTAAGCGACAAGTTCCGGGGTGTGCCGGGGGGCGTTGTTGAGCGGGCTATGGGTCGGCACCACCCGCCCATTCCTATAATATACGTTGTATAAATAAGGAGCCCCGCATGCCGACCGCCCACGTGTTCATCGCCACCAGCCTCGATGGGTTCATCGCCCGGGACGATGGCGACATCGGCTGGCTGGTGCAGCGCGACGACCCGGGGGAAGACCACGGCTATGCCACCTTCATCGCCGACAAGGACGCCATCGTGATGGGTCGCGGGACCTACGAAAAAGCGCTGACGTTCGGCGACTGGCCGTATGCCTTGCCTGTGGTGGTGCTGTCGAACCGGCTGGCCGGAGCAACAGTGCCCGCGCACTTGCAGGGCCGGGTTCGTTTCTCCAACCGCTCGCCGCGGGAAACGATGGACGAACTGGCTCGGCAAGGCGTGCACCGGATCTATCTGGACGGCGGGCGGTTGGTGCAATCGTTCCTGCGCGATGGTCTGGTCACCGACCTGGTCGTCACCCAGGTCCCGGTGCTGATCGGCTCGGGGCGGCCGCTGTTCGGGGCTTTGGCCCGCGACATCGATCTGAGGCTCGAATCCAGCCACAGCTTCCCGTCGGGCCTGGTGCAGTCCCGCTACCGGGTCGCCGCGTGATGCGCGGCCGCGGCCGCCCGGCCCACGGCGAGGGGGTCACGCGCGACGCCATCCTGGCCAGCGCACTGGCGCTGCTGGACGAGGGTGGGGGGCAGGGCTTGACGATGCGCGCCCTCGCGGCGCGCCTGGGCGTGACGCCGATGAGCCTGTACCACCACGTCGGCGACCACGCCGGACTGCTGTCGGCACTGTCGGACCGGGTCTTTGCCGAGGTGCTCGACGGGCTTGGTGGCGAGGCGGACGCGCGCGCGCAGATCGAGGCGCTGCTGACCCGCTACCACCACGCGGTGGGCCGCCACCCGCAGCTGACGCTGGCGGTCTTTGCGACGCCGGCGGCGCTGGCCGGCGCGACGCGGCAGATCACCGACCGCCTGACCGCGCTCCTGGAAGGCCTGACGGACGAGCCGGCCGTCTGGCGCGACGTCCTGGTGGACCATGCCCATGGAAGCGCCCTCGCGGTGTCGGCGGCCCGGGGCGATCCCGGGTTGTCCGATGCCATGCATGGGCGTTATCGGCAGGCGCTGGGCCGCGTGCTGGACCGGATGGCGGCGGCCTGATCGGGCGGCGACGGCGCCTCATCTGCCGGGTGGTGCACAGGCGCGGCGGCGTTCAAGGTGGCACTGCTGGTGTATCTGCAGGTGTGCGCCCGTGTCGGAAGGTCGGGCGTACGTCCAGGCGTGCCGCCGCCGCTGACATCGCGACAGACTTGTTGCTCACGCACAGGCTGCACACCCCCGTAGATTGCGTTCCTTCTCAATTCACGGAGCGCAGTCATGGTCGGCATCGTTCATCGCATCGGCATCCGGGCACCGGCACCGGACGTTTTCAGGGCATTGGCCACCATCGATGGCCTGGCCGGCTGGTGGACCCGAAGCACCTCGGGCGACGCCAGGGTGGGGGGCTCGATCATGTTCCGGTTCCTGTCGGTCGGCGGCGACGAAAAGGGGCACTTCGACATGCTCGTGACGGAGCTGACGCCTGCCCGGAAGGTGGCGTGGCGGGTGCAGGACGGCCCGCCCGAATGGGTGGGGACCGAGGTGTCGTTTGCGTTGTCCGAGCAAGGCGGCATGACAGTGGTGCTGTTTGCCCACCGCGGCTGGCGCGAAGAAGTGGAGTTCACGGCCCACTGCAGCACGAAGTGGGCGGTGTTCCTCCTGAGCCTGCGGGATCTGGTGGAACGTGGCGCCGGCCAGCCATCGCCCGACGACCTGAAGATCGACGACTGGAACTGACGTGCGCCCAGGGGCTGCCGGTCACGCGCCTTCGCGTTCGACCACCACCACGCTCACCGGGGTCCGGACCACGAAGCCCAGCGACTGGTACAGCGCAATGGCGGCGGTGTTGCTGGCCCAGCTGTGCAGGTAGGGCAGGTCGCCGCGGGCCTGGATGCGGGCGGCCACGGTGGCCGACAGGCGACGGGCCAGGCCCTGGCCGCGGTGCGTCGGGTGGGTGCACACACCACTGACCTCGGTGTGGCCGGGCTGACGCAACCGCTCGCCCGCCATGGCGGCCAGTCGGCCCTGCTGCCGCACGCCGATGAAGCTGCCCATGGTGTGGGTGCGCGGCATGAACGGCCCGGGCTCGGTCAGTTGTGCGAGCGCCAGCATGTCGGGCGCGTCGTGTTCGCTCAGCGACACGATGGCGTGGTCTGCTGAGGCACTTTCACTGTCCACTTCACCGGCTACGGCAGACATCGGCCGGGTGGCCACCATCTGCACACCCTCGGCCGACTTCAGAACCCGCAAGCCGCCGGGCAGCCGCACCGGGCCCACCTGCAGAAAAAAGGCCCGTTCCCCGGGGCGCAGCAGGTCGGTCACGGCCTGCCAGGCGGCGGGCGTGTCGTCGCAGGGCGAGGCAAACAGGGTCACGTCCGGCAGAAAGCGGCGGGCCAGCGGGCCGCCTTCGCTCAAGGCTTGGTGGTGGGTGGTGAGGCTCTGCCACACCGGGCGGTCAAGTGGGTGCATGTGGGTCCCCGGAGGAGGTTGCGGGCGTGGTGGCGCGGTGAGCCAGCTCTCTGTCGGCCAGGGCGGCTTCCAGGGCGGCAATGCAGTCCAGCAGGCGCTGCCCGTCGGGACCGCAGGCGTCCGCCACGGCGGCATGCACCCGCGGCCACGCCAACCGGTGGGCGCGGTCCACCTGCTCGCGCCCGTGCGCGGTCAGTTCGACCGTGCGCAAGCGCAGATCGGCGCTGTTGAGGCGGGCCGACACCCAGCCCATGGCCTGCAGTTTCGTCAGCTGGCGCGTCACGGCGGGCTGGCTCAGGCCCAGGGCCAGCGCCATGTCACCCACCGACAGCGGGCCCAGGTGGTGCAGTGCCGCCAACACGGGCTGCAGCGACACCGGTGCGTCGATGCCGTGTCCGTCGAGCAGGGGCTGTGTCTGGGCCTGCAGTCGATCGCCCAGCCGCTTCAGGCGGGTGCCCAGGGTCAGCAGGCCCAGGTCTTTGACGACGTCGATCGGCATGTTCGCTCCCGGTTTTCAGATAACTAGATATATACCATGTTATTTAAATGGATCGGTCCGGTCCGAGCGGACGAGCGATCCTGTCGCGGGCTCGCCCTGCCAGTCCGGTAGAGTCACGCCCGCGGCAGCCGCGCCGTCAGCGTGGCCCCAACTTCCTGGAGATTTCCCATGACCTGGCTCGTGATCGGCCTTGTGCTGTTCCTCGGCATCCATTCCGTGTCGATCTTCGCGCCCCGGGGGCGCAACGCACTGGCGCTGCGCATGGGGGAGGGACCGTGGAAGGGGCTCTACACCGTGGTGGCGCTGGCGGGGTTCGGCCTGATCGTGGCGGGCTACAGCGCCGCCCGCCAGGACCCGGTGGTGCTGTGGGTGCCGCCCGTGGCCATGCGGCACATCGCGGCGCTGCTCATGCTGCCGGTCTTCGTGCTGCTGCTGGCGGCCTATCTGCCGGGGCGCATCCAGCGCGCTGCCAAGCATCCCATGCTGGCCGCCACCAAGTTCTGGGCGCTGGCCCACCTGCTGGCCAACGGCACCCTGGGCGATGTGCTGCTGTTCGGCACGTTCCTGGCGTGGGCGGTGGCCGACCGCATCTCGCTCAAGCGCCGCGCCTCGGCGGGGCTGGTGCGTCCGGTGCAGGGGGCGTCGCCCGGCAAGGCCAACGACCTGATCGCCTTGGTGGGTGGCCTGGTGCTGTACGCCGTGTTCGCGTTCTGGGCCCACGGCTTCCTGTTCGGTGTCCGGCCGTTCGGTTGAGCCGGCGGGAACCGCGCGGGGGCGGCGCGCATCCACCGGTTTGATCGTCTCGATTCCGATGGGAGCCCTCATGAAGACATTGAATCTGGTGGCGGTGGCCGCGCTGTTGACCGCCACCGTGGTGCCGGCACTGGCACAGCCCGCCGCGCTCAGGACCGAGGTGGTGGCCGGTGGCCTGCAGAACCCCTGGGGCCTGGCTTTTCTGGGCGACGGTCGCCTGCTGGTGACCGAGCGCCCTGGCCGCATGCGGGTGGTGGAAGCCGACGGCCGCGTGGGCCCCGCGCTGGCCGGCGTGCCCGAGGTGGAAGCCGTGGGGCAGGGTGGCCTGCTCGACGTGATCGCCGACCGCGACTTCGCGCAGAACCGCACCGTGCACTTCTGCTACAGCGAACCCGGTCCCGGTGGCAACTCCACCGCGATGGCGTCGGCCCGGCTGTCCGACGACCGCACCCGGCTGGACAACGTGCGCGTGGTGTTCAGCCAGAAGCCCAAGGTGGGGAGCCGGTTGCACTTTGGCTGCCGCATCGTGCAGGCGGGTGACGGCAGTCTGTTCCTGTCGCTTGGCGATCGCTTCACCCGCATGCAGGACGCGCAGACACTGGACAACCACCACGGCAAGGTGGTTCGCATCCGGGCCGACGGCAGTGCCCACCCCGACAACCCGTTCGCCACCCGCGCGGGCGCGCTGCCCGAAATCTGGACCCTCGGGCACCGCAACATCCAGGGCGCGGCCCTGGGGCCCGACGGCGCACTCTGGACCATCGAACACGGCCCGCAGGGCGGCGATGAACTCAACCGCCCCGAGGCCGGCAGGAACTACGGCTGGCCGGTCATCACCTACGGCGAGAACTATGGCGGCGGCCGTATCGGCGATGGCATCACCAGCAAGGCGGGGCTGGAGCAACCGGTGCATCACTGGGTGCCATCCATTGCACCGGCGGGACTGGTGTTCCTCGGCAGCGACCGCTACGGCGCGGCCTGGAAGGGCAGCGCGTTCACCGGCTCGCTGAAATTCCGCTACCTGGCCCGGCTGGAAATGGATGGCGCGAAGGTGGTGCGCGAAGAGAAGCTGCTGACCGACCTGGGCCAGCGTGTGCGCGACGTGCGCGAAGGACCGGACGGGCTGTTGTACCTGCTGACCGACGCCCGCGACGGTCAGGTGTTGCGCGTGCTGCCCCGTTGAGCCCGGTGGTCAGCGCGTGAGCCAGCGGCGCGCGCCGTGGCTCAGCGCATCCACCAGCGCCACCAGCAGCAGCATGGCGCCCAGGATGGTGGCGGTCTTGCCCATCTGGAACAGCCCCATGTGGAAGGCCAGCAACTGGCCGAGCCCGCCCGCGCCCACCACCCCCAACACGGCGGCGGCGCGGATGTTGTTTTCCCAGCGGTACAGCGTGTAGCTCATCAGTTGCGGCAGCACCTGCGGCAGCGTGGCGTACAGGAACACGCGCCCGTTGCCCACGCCGTGCGCGCGCAGGGCGGCGGCGGGACCGGGCGGCGCGTTCTCGATCGCTTCGGCGAACAGACGGCCGAGCACGCCGGTGGTGTGCAGGGCCAGCGCCAGCGTGCCGGCAAACGGCCCGAGCCCGGCGCTGATGAGCAGCAGCGCCGCCCACACCAGTTCGGGAATGCTGCGCAGCGCGTTCAGCACGAGGCGGGTGGGCGACCGCGCCAGGGCGGCATGGCCTTCGTGCAGGCGGCTGGCGGGCAGGGCCAGCGCAATGCCCGCCACCGCCGCCAGCCCGGTGCCCAGGGCCGACATGGCCAGCGTTTCCCAGGTTCCGATGGCCACCTTCTGCAGGAATTCGGGCGAGGTATCGGGCGGAAAGAACTCGCCCACGAACCGCCCCATGCTGTCCAGCGCTTCCCACGAAAAGAATGCCCTCCATTGGAGGTCGAGCGACCAGAAGCTGGCCACCACCAGCACCAGCACCGCGGCGGTGAACCAGCAGGCCTTGCAGCGCGCGTCGAACAGGCGCGGCGGCAGCCTGTATGGCGGGTTGGCGGCCGGTCGGCGCAGGTCGTTCATCCCAGCGCCTTTCGCAAACCCGCGCTCACGCGGTCGGCCAGCGCCACCAGCGCGATGAACACCAGCAGCATGCTGGCCACCTCGCCGCCGTTGAACATCTTCATCGAGTTGTCGAGCTGCTGACCCAGCCCGCCCGCGCCCACAAACCCCAGCACCACCGACGACCGGATGGCGCATTCCCAGCGGTACACGGTGTAGCTCGTCAGTTCGGCCGCATTGGTCGGCAGCAACCCGTAGAAGAAGGCCTGCAGTCGGCCGCTGCCGTTGCGCAGCAGTGTCTGCGCAGCGTGGGTCTCACCGCTTTCCAGAATCTCGCCATACACCTTGCCCAGCATGCCGCCGTAGGTGAGTGCAATGGCCAGCACGCCGGCGGTCGGACCCAGCCCCACCACGCGCACGAACACCAGCGCCCACACCAGCTCGGGCACGCTGCGCAGCACGATCAACACCCACCGCACCGTTTGCCGAACCACCGCCGGCCAAGCCGCCATGCGGCCCGACAGCGCTGACACCGACAGCACGCGCGTGCCGGCCAGGGTCAGTGGAATCGCGATCAGCAACGCCAGCGTGACACCCGCGGTGGCCATGGCCACGGTGCGCCAGGTCTCGCGCGCCACCATGGCCAGAAATTCGGTGTCGTGCGCCAGCGGAAAGAACGTGCCCAGGAACTGGCCGGTGACCTGCAGGTTTCGGGCCTCGACCAGCATCCAGGGCCTGAACTCGGTGGCCACGCCCAGTGGCCACAGCACCACCAGCAGCGCGCCGATCCAGAACAGGCGCCGGACCCAGGCGGGGTCGCGCGAGGGAGCGCTCCGGGTGCCGGTCGGGCCCATGTCAGCGGCAGTGCATGACCACGGGCTGCACGGCGGGCGTGTCCGTGGCATCGGTTGGCGCCACATCGCCACGCAGTTCGTGCTCGTGCTGTTCGTACAGGCGCGCCAGCCGCTCGCGCGTCACCTCGGCCGCCGGCAGGTCGAAGGCCAGCTCGCCATCGCGCAGGCCCACGATGCGCGGGAAACTGGCCAGCGCCACATCCACCTGGTGCAGCGTGGCCACCAGCGTGGCACCGCGTTCGCGGGCGCCGTCGATCAGCGTGGCCACCGCCTGCCGCGAACGCGTGGGGTCCAGCGCGGACAGCGGTTCGTCCACGAACCACACCTTTGCCGGGGCCAGCAGGGCGCGCGACAGGCCCACCCGCTGGCGCTCGCCGCCCGAAAGCCGGTCGACGCGCTCGAACAGCTTGTCGCCGAGGTCGAAGCGCTCGAGCGCTTCATGGGCGGCGGGAATGTCGCTCGGGTAGAACAGCGAGCGCACGCTGGCCCACAGCCCCATCGCGGGCAGGCGCCCGGCCAGCACCGCCGTGACCACGCGCTGGCGCGGGGGCAGCGGCGGCACCTGCGGCGCCAGGAACAGCTGACCGCGCAGGCACTGCAGATCGCGCCGCGGCAGCGACCAAGGCGACTGCCCGTCCAGCCGAAGCGCACCGGCCAGCGGTGGCATGGCGCAGCTCAGCACCTGCAACAGCGTGGTCTTGCCCGCCCCCGAAGGACCGATGACCGCGACGTGTTCACCCGCCGCGATGCGCAGGCCGAGGCCCCGAAGCGCATCGGGCTGGCCTGGTCGCGCCGCGGGGTGGCGGGCGGTCACGCCCTCCAGTGCAATGTCCATGCGCGTGTTCGAGGGCCGGTCAGAGCAGGCCGGCGCTGCGGGCAGCGGCTTCGAGGCCTTTGTAGTTCTCGGGCCGGGTTTCGATGTAGCGCGAGGCGCGGTTGAGCTTGAGGATCTCGGCGTGCTCGGGGTTGGTCGGCGACAGCCCGATCAGCGCGGCCTTGACCTTCTCGCGCAGCGCGGCGGGCATGTCGGCGTGCACCGACCAGTTGTAGTTGAAGTAACCCGGCGTGGTGTAGAACACGTTCACCGCCTTGGTGTCGACCTTGTTCTCGTTGACGAACTTGTTCCACACCGTGATGTCGAGCGCCGCCGCGTCGACCTTGCCACTCACCACGGACGCGATGGTGGCGTCGTGCGCGCCGCTGTAGGCGATGCGCGCGAAGTCTTTCTCGGGGTTGATGTTGGCCGCCAGCAGGAAGCTGCGCGGCATCAGGTGGCCCGAGGTGCTGCTTTGCGAGCCGAACGACACCTGCTTGCCCTTCATGTCGGCCAGCGACTTGATGCCCGAGTCGGTCTTGGAGATGAACACCGACTGGAACTTCGTGTCTTCCTCGCGCTGGGCCAACGGAACGATCTTGCCGCCCGACCGCAGGTTGGCCTGCACATGGGTGAAGCCGCCGAACCACACCAGGTCGACCTTCTTGTTCACCAGGGCCTCCACCGCGGCGGGGTAGTCGTTCACCGGGGTGAACTCCACCTTCATGCCCAGCTGCTTCTCGAGGTAGCTGGCCAGCGGCGTGAACTTGCGGATCTGCTCGGTGGCCGCTTCCTCGGGAATGGTGGTCACGCGAAACACGGTCTGCGCCTGGGCAGCGCCGGTCAGCAGGGCAAGCCCGAGGGCGGGCAGCAGCATGTTCCGCAGGCGGGCGAGGATCGGGTGGGGCTTCATGTCGGTCGTCCTGTTCAAGTGAGGCGTCGGTGGGCGGAAAGGCGCAGCCTCGCAGTCAGGGGAGGCGGCATGCCGGGCACGGCGCACATCGGGCCGGCGGCGGGATCATATGCGCGCGCCACGGGGCGTCACGCCGACACGCTGCGAAACCCCGCCAGGATGTCGGTGCGCGCGGCCGGAAAGAAGTTGCGGAACCGGGGGTGCCGAAGGTGCGCCGCTGTCGCCCACGATCCGCCCTTGAGCACTGGACGGCCGTCGAACCAGGGCTGCGAGTAGTCCCGGTACGGATGGGGCTTGAAGCCGGTCAGCGGCGCGAACGTGCTGGAGGTCCATTCCCACACCTGGCCCCACTCGAACCCGCGGGCCAGGTGTGCGGCCATTTCCCATTCGGCCTCGGTGGGCAGGCGCCGGCCCGCCCATTCGCACCACGCGCGCGCTTCGTCTGCGCTCACGTGGCACACCGGGGAACACGGCTCCAGCAGCCGCCAATGCCCATGCGACAAGCGCCACCAGCGTCCGCAACCCATTCTTTTGAGGTACCGCGGCACGGGCACCGCCCCCGCGTCGACGGCAGGCAGGTAGCGCGCCCAGCTCACCGGCAGGGCGTCGATCTCGAAGGCCTTCACCTTCACGCGCTGGCTGCGCAACTCGTTGTCGAAGGCGAATCCCGGGTCGCTCCAGCCCAGCGTCCATCCACCGGCATCGACCAACAGGCTGGCGGCGGCGGCCTGGACGGGCTGGGGCGCCTGTTCCCCCACGTCGATGCCCAGCGACTGCGCCAGCACCACCCAGGCCTCGGCGTGCATGTCCTCGTGGAACAGCGCCAGGCGAAAGAAATACAGCGCGTCGTCGGTGGCGTCGGCACGGGCCAGCAGCGAAAGCGTGTCCTCGAGGCTGGCGTGCAGATCCGCGCGCGTGGCGCCCTGATCGGGCAGGGGCAGCGACCAGCGGGCGTCGTGCGGCACGGCACCGCTGTCGTAGAGCGCGTCGGCGTCGACGCCTCGCGCTGCCTGGCGAGGCGGTGCCAGCGGCGCGGCGGGATCGGCCTTCACACCCAGACCACGCTGCGGGTTGCGCACGATCCAGCGGTCGGCAAACCAGCCGATGTGGCCCAGCTCCCAGAGCGGCGGGTTGACTTCGGGCAGTCGCGGCACCTGCAGCCCGGAACCGAGCGCGCCCGCCAGCGCATCGAAGAGGCGCATCGTCCGGGCGCGGCTCTGCCGCAGCAGCACCGCCAGCGCTTCTCGACCGGCGTTGCGGGCCTTCATGGCCGCATCGCCACGCGCCGAGCGCGCCGCACCCACAATCACCGGCTCCATGGCCCCCATCGACAGACCCCTTGTTTGCATCGTGACGCCGGCGCTCGCCGATGCGAACAACGGCAACTGGCAAACCGCGCAGCGATGGGCGCGGCTTTTGTCGGGGCATTATCGAGTGGCCCTGTCGAAGCAATGGCCCGATGACTCGATACCCGAGAAGCCAGCCGTGTTGATGGCCTTGCACGCGCGCCGCTCGGCCGCGTCCATCGACGCCTGGGCCTGTGCCGATTCGAGCGCGCCCCTGGTGGTGGTGCTCACCGGCACCGACCTGTACCGCGACATCGCCAGTGACCCCGCCGCGCAGCGGTCGATCGGGCAGGCGCACCGCCTGGTGGTGTTGCAGGAACGCGGGCCGCTGGCCCTGCCGGAGGACCTGCGCGCAAAGTGCCGGGTGGTGTTCCAGTCCGGTCCGTCGCGCGTGGCGGTGCCCAAGCCTCACCAACACCTGCGCGCCCTCATGGTGGGGCACCTGCGCGACGAGAAATGGCCGCAGACCTTGTTCGAGGCCGCGCGCCTGATCGGACCCCGCGAGGGCATCCGCATCGACCACATCGGTGACGCCCTCGACCCCGCGCTGGGCGAGGCTGCCCGCGAAACGGCCGCGGCCTGCCCGCACTACCGGTGGCTCGGCGGCCTTGCCCATGGCGTGGTGCTGCGCCGCATCCAGCGCGCCCACGTGCTGGTGCACACCAGCCGCATGGAAGGCGGCGCGCATGCGGTGCTGGAAGCGGTGCGCTGCGGCACGCCGGTGCTGGCCTCGCGGATCGATGGCAACGTGGGCATGCTGGGCGAGGCCTACGATGGGTACTTTGCGCCGGGGGATGCCCCTGCGCTGGCCGCGCTGCTGCGCGAATGCCGCGCCGGTCAAACCCTCGCCGCGGGAAGGCTGGCGCACCTGACGGCACAATGTGCCGAGCGCGCGCCGCTGTTCGATCCCGCCCATGAACGCGCGGCGCTGCTGACCCTGCTGGCCGACCTGACGGCCATTCCCCGAACCGGAGAAACCCCATGAACGCACCCCACACCGCCGCCGTCACCCAGCCGCGCCTCACCAGCCTTTCCCACGGTGGCGGATGCGGCTGCAAGATCGCGCCCGGTGTGCTGAGCGAAATCCTCAAGGGCACCGCCGCCATGCCGATCCCCGAGGCCCTGTTGGTGGGCATCGAGACCGCCGACGACGCGGCGGTGTACCAGCTCAACGACGAGCAGGCGCTGATCGCCACCACCGACTTCTTCATGCCCATCGTCGACGATCCGTACGACTTCGGGCGCATCGCCGCCACCAACGCCATCAGCGACGTGTACGCGATGGGCGGCACGCCGATCATGGCGCTGGCGCTGGTGGGCATGCCGATCTCGGTGCTGTCCACCGACACCATCGGGCAGATCCTCAAGGGCGGTCAGGATGTGTGCAAGGCAGCCGGCATTCCGATCGCGGGCGGCCACACCATCGACTCGGTCGAGCCCATCTACGGCCTGGTGGCCCTCGGGCTGGTGCACCCCAAGCGCGTCAAGCGCAACGCCGATGCCCGGGTGGGCGACCGCCTGGTGCTGGGCAAGCCGCTGGGCGTGGGCGTGCTGTCGGCCGCGCTCAAGAAAGACCGGCTCGACGCCGAGGGCTACGCGCAGATGATCGCCAACACCACCAAGCTCAACACACCGGGCCCCGAACTGGCGGCGCTGGCCGGCGTGCATGCGCTCACCGACATCACCGGCTTCGGCCTGGCGGGGCACGCCATGGAGATGGCTCGCGGGGCGGACACCACGGTGCGCCTGGACTGGTCGCGCGTGCCGCTGCTGCCGCACGTGCGCGAGCTGGCAGGCGCCGGCATGGTCACGGGCGCCTCGGGCCGCAACTGGGCCGCCTACGGCCACGAGGTTCGCCTGGGCGCTGAGCTGCAGCCCACCGACCAGGCCCTGCTGTCCGACCCGCAGACCAGCGGCGGGCTGCTGGTGGCGTGTGCGCCCGAGGCCGTGGCCGAGGTGCTGGCGGTTTTCGAGCGGCACGGGTTTGCGCAGGCGGCCGACATCGGCGAGGTGGTGCCCGCCGTGGCCGACGGCATCCGCCTGCTGGTGGACTGAGCCCATGCCGGCCCCGGTGTCCGTCCTGGCGTTCGACATCTTCGGCACAGTGGTCGACTGGCACGGCAGCATCTTGCGCGAGGTGTCGGCCCGGTTCCCGCAGGTGGACGCGGACGCGTTCGCACGCGCCTGGCGCGCCGGCTACCAGCCCGCCATGCAGCGGGTTCGTGGCGGTGAACTCGGCTGGACCCGCATCGACGTGCTGCACCGCATGATCCTCGACGGCATCCTGCCGCGGTTCGGGCTCGAGCACCTGGGTGAGGCCGAGCGGGCCGAGCTCAACCGCGTGTGGCAGCGGCTCGATCCCTGGCCCGACAGCGTGGCGGGCCTCACGCGGCTCAAGTCGCGCTTCGTCATCTGCTCGCTGTCCAACGGCAACCTTGGCCTGCTCACCCACATGGCCAAGCGCGCCGGGCTGCCTTGGGACTGTGTGTTGTCGGCCGAGGTGTTCCGTGCCTACAAGCCCGACCCGCGCACCTACCTGGGCGTGGCCGAGGTGTTCGACGTGTCCCCGGGCGAGGTGATGCTGGTGGCAGCCCACCACGACGACCTGGCCGCTGCGCGCGGCTGTGGTCTGGCCACCGCCTACATCGAGCGCCCATTCGAATTCGGACCAGCGCACCCCAAGGACGTGTCGCGCGATCCCGCCAACCTCTGGCATGCGCGCGACCTGCTGCACCTGGCCGATCAGCTCGGCTGCTGAATCCGCCAGCCGCGCTGCCGCAGCGCCTCAGCGCACTTCAAGTCGGGCTGTCACCGGTTCGGCCAGCGCTTTGCGTTCGTCCAGGTTGTCGAGCATTTCGAGCCGCAGGGTGTAGACGCCCGCAGGAGGCGCCAGCCAGACCTCGGTCTGCCCGTCCAGGAAATTCATGGGCGCCGAAGCGGGGGTGCTGCTGCCATCCCGGGTCATGGTCAGCCGGAAGTGCCCGGTGTCGGGCAGCTTCTGCATCTGCTGTGCCACGTTGAGTCCCGAGGCATGGAAGCGCACGCGCAGCGGCGGCTTGGCCGAAGGCGCGTCCAGCCCGATTTCCAGTTGCTTCTTCTGCAGCTTGGCCGGATCCACGTCGGTCTTGCGCGTGACCGTGATCCGGGTGGGCTTGCTGTAGACGAAATGTGGCAGGTGCTGCTGATCGGCCAGCAGCATGCGCAGCGTGTATTCACCCGGTGGCAGCGTGAGCACGGTCTCCATCTGCCCCTTGCCGAAGTGGATGTATTGATCGTTGAAGGGAAGGGCCTGCTTGAAATCCAGCGGCAGATCCCGGTTGACGAGCAGGTGGTGGTGCCCGCTCTTGCGCTGCCCGGGCTTGGCGATGGGCGCCAGGCCCCACCCGCCCGACAGTCCGAACTTCACGAGGTAGGGCGTCTCGATGCGATCGCCGTCCTTCAGATTGGTGAAATAGGCTTCGGCCGTCAGACGGGGTGGCGGCACCTGCCAGGGGTGCATTGCAGGCGCGTCGGGGGTCGCCGTTTGCGCCAGTGCAGCGCCGCAAAGCATGGCGAAGAAGGCGGCGAAAGCGGATGCGGTGATTCGGGGCATGGCCGAGTTTAGGACTCAACCATCCGGATGGCGCTCAGGGGCGCTGACGGTCATCCTCAGGATGGGGGGCGAGCGGGGCCTGCACGACACGTCGCGCGCTGGGTGACATCGGGGTGTCGCGCCGATACCGTTCGATGAACCCTCGGTCGATGCGGTCCTTCCAGCGCCACACCCATGCGCCTTGCGTGTGCAGCGGGCCCCAGCTGGCGATGGCGTGCCCTGTGCCGCACGACAACAGGTTGAGCGTGTAGCCCGGTGGCCAATGCGGCTTGAGTGGCTGGCTTTCGTGCGAGGCAAGCAGGTTGTGTGCAAGTGCCGGCCCCGCACGAACCGCGTACACGCCGCTTTTGGCGTGCGGGTGGTCTGCCCGCGTCGAGACGTCGCCGGCAGCAAACACGTTGGCGTGGCTGGTGCTCTGCTGAAAGCGGTTCACCAGCACATGGCCCGCGTCGCTCAGCGCCAGCCCGCTGCCCTGCAGCCAGGCTGGGGCATGGGTCCCGACGGCCAGCAGCGGCACATCGCAGCGCAGCAGGCCGCCGTTCCCCAGCCGCACGCCGTCGGGGGTGAAGCCCACACAGGGCTCGCGCAGCACGTCGATCTGTTCGTGGCGCAAGCGCCGCGCGATGAGCGAGCGCACACCCGCCCGGTAGCCGGCGCCGGCCTCCGGGCCACCCGTGATGAGCGTGAAGGTCGAGCCCGGCAGGCCCTCGGCGCGCAGGCGCTGCGCTGCGGCGAACACCACCTCGATCCCGGCCGCTCCCGCGCCCACCACGGCCACCGACAGTGGTCGCTGCCGGGCCAGCGCCAGCACGTCGGGCCACAGGGCACTGAAACGCTCGATGGGCCTCAAGGGCAGGGCGTGTTCCACAGCGCCGGGCATTGCGGCCTCCAGGCGCTCGCGGTCGAGCACGGCCCCGGTGTCGATCGACAGCAGGTCATAGCCCAGCGTGTCGATGGCATTCCCCTGACCGGAGCCGGCCGCCTCGCCTGGCTGCCATTGAACGGTGCGGGCCTGCGCATCGATGCCGACGCAGCGCCCCGCGATCCAGCGGGCGTTCGCACCCTTCACCAGCCCTGGCAGTTCAATGCGGCTTTCGGCCTCGGAGTAACACCCCGCCACCAGGCCCGGCACCATCCCGCTGTAGAGCTGAAAGGGATTCGGCGACAGCAGGGTGACCTGCAGATCGGCGGGGTGGTGTTCGGCGAGGTGGGCCAGCACCTGAACGTGCGCGTGGCCCGCGCCCAGCAAGAGAAGTCGCGTGAGTCCGCTGCGCATGGACCGCGATGGTACGCCGGCGATCAGCGTGCCAGGCGCACGTCGGCGACCCACCCCGTGCTGCGCGACCCGGTGTTGTCGGCGTCGGCGCCCACCACGATCTGATTCAGCGCAGGCACCGGCGACCCCGCCGGGAGTTCGTCGGCAAACAGCCGCCGGAAGTCCTCGGCCGGGTTGCGCCGCTCCTCGAGCCAGCGCGACAGGGGCGCGTCCTTGCCCTGCAGCACGATGAAGCGCACGCGCCGGCTGTACGGGTTGTCGGCGGTGGTGGCCGCCGGGTGGATGCTGTCCCACACGTAGCACACCGTGGCCGCCGGCAGCGCTTCGCCGCTCACGCTGCGCGCCAGCCGCAGCACCTGGCGCTCGATGAAGGGGACCCTGTCCAGCGGATGGTCGAACATGGCACACACCTTCAAGGCGGCGTCGTCGCCTGCCTTGGTCAGGATGTCGGGGGCCGCGCTGCCACCGTTGAGCGGCTCGTCCAGTCGCCAGCGCCAGCGCAGCTCGCCGCTGGGCTGGCCCTGGCCCGACACCGCGTGCGACAGCGTGCCGTACGAACGCTCGGCCACCACCTTGACGCCGCGCACGCCGTCGGCCGTGCCCGGCTCGAAGCGCGTCAGGGGAATCTCGCGCTGCGACTTGGGAAACCCGACCACCCGCCAGCGCGGGCCGAGGGTGCCCGCGCCGTCGAGCAGCGGCGCGAGATCGGGCGTGCCCTGTGCGAAGGGGGTGGGCAGCACCGCGGCCAGCGCCAGGGCGGCGACCGCGGGGCGCAGGCCGCGGGTGGGTCGGGGGTGTTGTGTTTTCATCCGCGTTTGAAGTCGTGGTACCGCTGCACCCAGCGCAGCAGACCCGCTGGCGCGTGGGCTCTTTTCCACTCGCCTGCGGCGTACTTGTTGGCTTCGGCCAGCGTGGGGTAGGTGTGGATGGTGCCCAGGATCTTGTTCAGCCCCAGGCCGTGGCGCATGGCCAGCACGAACTCGGCCAGCAGGTCGCCCGCGTGCGTTCCCACGATGGTCACGCCCAGGATCGTGTCCTTGCCCGGGGCGGTCAGCACCTTCACGAATCCCCGGGCCTCACCATCGGCGATGGCGCGATCGAGGTCGTCGATCCCGTAGCGCGTGAGCTCGAACGGAATGCCTTTCTCGCGCGCCTCCTGCTCGTTGAGGCCGACCCGCGCCACTTCGGGATCGAGGAAGGTGGTCCAGGGAATCACCGAGTGATCGACCTTGAAGCGCTTCCATTCGCCGAACAACCCGTTCACCGCGGCGTACCACGCCTGGTGGGCCGCCACGTGGGTGAGCTGATAGGGCCCCGCCACATCGCCCGCGGCGAGGATGTTGGGATAAATGGTCTCCAGGTATTCGTTGGTTTCGATCACGCGGTTCGTCGGGATGCCCAGTTCCTCGAGTCCATAACCCGTGAGGCGCGCGCTGCGGCCCACGGCGCACAGCAACTGGTCGAAGGCGATGCGCCGCTCGGTGCCGCCGTGTTCGACCACCAGCACCTTCTCGTCCCCGTCGCGTTCGCAGCGAATGGCCTTGTGACCGGTCAGCACGGTCACGCCGTCCTTCTGCAGCGCTTCCCGGGCCAGTTCGCTCACCTCGGGGTCTTCGCGCAACATCACGCGAGGCGCCAACTCCACCTGGGTCACCTGCGAGCCGAGCCGCGCGAACGACTGCGCCAGTTCACAGCCGATCGGGCCGCCACCCAGCACCACCAGCCGGCGTGGCGGTTCATCGAGCTGCGCAAAGGTGTCCCACAGCGTGTCGCTGGTGACGCAGCCCACGTCGTCGAGGCCCGGCAATGGCGGCACGAAGGGCCGCGCACCCGTGGCCAGCACGATGCTGCGTGCGGTGAGCCGCTGCGTGCCGCCGCCATTGAGGGCGATCTCCACCGTCCACGGATTGACCAGCCGGGCGTAACCCTGCAGCACCTCCACACCCAGGCCGGTGTATCGCTCCACGCTGTCGTGCGGCTCGATGTCGCGGATCACCTGCTGGATGCGCTGCATCACCGCCTTGAACGACAGGCGCGGTTCGGTGTCTTGCAGGCCGTAGGCCGAGGCATGGCGCATTTGCTGCGCCAGCTTGGCGCTGCGGATGAGTGCCTTGCTGGGCACGCAGCCATAGTTCAGGCAGTCGCCGCCCATCTTGTGGGCTTCGACCAGCGTGACCTTCGCCTTGACCACGGCCGCGATGTACGCCGTGACCAGACCACCCGCCCCGCCGCCGATGACGATCAGGTTGCGGTCGAACCGGCGGGGGCGTTGGCCAGCCCAGCGCGCATACACCTTGCGCCGCTGCAACAGCGCCAGCACCCACTTCGCGGCCAACGGAAACAACCCGAGCAGCACGAAGGAGCCCAGCAGCCCCGGGCTCAGGATGCCCTGCAGCGAATCGATGCGCGCAAGCTGTGTGCCCGCATTCACATACACCAACGTGCCCGCCAGCATGCCCAGCTGGCTCACCCAGTAGAAGGTGCGGGCCTTCATGGTGGTCAGGCCCATCAGCAGGTTGATGACGAAGAACGGCACCACGGGGATGAGCCGCAGCGTGAACAGGTAGAAGGCGCCGTCGCGCTCGATGCCCCGGTTGATCTCGGCCAGGCGCTGTCCGAAGCGGGCCTGCACCGCATCACGCAGCGCAAAGCGGGCCACCAGAAATGCCAGTGTGGCGCCGATGCTGGACGCAAACGACACGATCAGCGTGCCCCACCAGAGCCCGAACAGCGCGCCCCCGGCCAGCGTGATGATGGTGGCACCCGGCAGCGACAGGGCCGTGGCCGCCACGTAAATGGCAAAGTAGGCGGCCACCACCCGCCATGGATGCGCTGCTTGCAGCTCGGCGAAAGCCGCCTGGCTCTGCTTGAGCTGCTCCAGGCTGAGAAAGCGGCCAAGGTCGAACGCGAAGAACGCGGCGATGGCGCCGGCCACGGCCAGCAGGAGCAGGATTTTCTTGGGGTTCACATTCGACCTTGGTTCGGTGTTCGGGTGGGTCGGCCGAGCGAGGTGTTTTCTTTCATGGCGGCGGTGGTGCCACCGCGGGCTTCATTTCAACATCTGCCAGCCCCAGGCAATGCGCAAACCCGTGGTGATGGCGCACAGCACGGCGTAGCCATACGCGATCACCGGGAACCAGGCTGGCCACAGGCACATGAGCACGAAAGCGGTGATGGTTTCGGTGGCTTCGGTCAGCCCGCCAAGAAAGTAGAAGCTCTTGTCGGGCAGCGCGGTCGAGGTCAGGCCGCGTTTGGCCGCGAGCGCCGCGAACGCCAGGAAACTGCTCCCCGTGCCCATGAAGGCGGCCAGCAGCACCGCGGCGGGCAACGCGTTGCGGGCCGGGTCTGCCACGGCGAAGGCCAGTGGAATCGCCGCGTAGAAGAGGAAATCGAGCGTGATGTCGAGAAAGCCGCCGCGGTCGGTGGGCTGGGTGGCGCGGGCCACGGCGCCATCGAGTCCGTCGAGCAGGCGCGATACCAGCAGAAGCACGAGCCCCACCGCGAAATGGCCCAACGCTATGGCCCCGGCCGCCAGCATGCCGATGCCGAAGCCGAGCCAGCTCAGGGCGTCGGCACCGATGCCGGCGTGCACGAATCCCCGCGCCACGCGGGTGAATATCGGCTTCAGGGCGCGCTGGATGGTGCTGTCGAGCATGGTGCTGCGGCCCGTCGGGCCGTGTCGGGGAAGGTGCCGTGGCCGTTTGCCAGCCGGCGCGCCCGCAGCTTAGCCCAGGCCGCGCGCGGCCGCGGCGCCCGGGGAGATGGCCGCGGTCCGCCGCCGGCTGAGCCAGTGGTCGATCGACCACGGACCGCTTCCGAAAAGGGCCAGCGCTGCCAGCAGCGCCCCCCAGGTCAGGTGCTGCTGCAGGGCTGCAGGCGGGATGTCGGCCAGGCTGAGCACGGCCACCACATTGACCACGCTGAGGCCAAGCGCGGCAAAACGCCCGCCCAGACCCAGCACCAGCAGCACGGGCAGGATCAACTCGCCCGCGGTGCCCGACCAAGCCGCCACCGCCGGTGGCAGCAGCGGCACCTTGTACTCCTCCGTGAACAGGAAAAGCGTGGTGTCCCAGTCGCGCACTTTCGTCAGTCCGGCCAGAAAGAACACCTGCGCGAGGTAGAGGCGGGCAAGCCATTGGGCTGGCGCCTGCGCGGCCTGCAGGGCTCGCTCGACAGGCTGCCAGGGGGTGGTGATCCGATGGATCAGGCCAGGGTGGTGCATGAAGCTTCTCCAGGGGGTGAAACGGGTTGGCCCGGTCGGTCGATCACTGCCAGCAACCGTCCCTCGCTCGCGGCCAGCTGAAGCCAGGGGCCGATGTCGATCGGCGCCATGGCCAGTGCGGCGCCGAGCGACATCCCGTCAAGCAAGGCGCGTTCGAACGCAGCGGCATCGGCCGTGACGCGGGCGACGGAAACCTGCCAGCCCTGGCGCCAGACGCGCACCCATTCGCCCGGGTCGGTGCGAAGGCGCTCACCCGCCGTGGCCAGATCGGGACCGCCGGGGCGGTGCGCCTCGATCACGCCCAGCACCGGCCAGCGGCACTCGATGACCACCGTGCCCGGGGCCAACTGAAGGTGCAGTTGATCCGGGTCGTTGTGGATCAGCCGCTCGAAGGTCGAAAAATCGGCCAGCTGGCCTTCGGCGTGGGCCGCCGAGTGCAAGGCCCATTCAATCCGCGCCACATCGGGCAACCAGGGCATGCCGCCGAAAGCGGGTTGCGCCCCGATGAAGTCCGCAAGCGCCGCCCCCCATCGGGCCAGATCGCCCCGCTCGGGCGGCGCGTGGTGCCACAGTGCGCGCGCCAGAGGCACGGTTCCCTCATCACCCAGCAGGGCGCTCACCACCGGGTAAGCAGCGGCCAACGCGCGTTCCGCATGGGCGTGGCCGTTGGCCCGGTACACGGCGATTCCCGCCGACAGGGCGGATTCGGTCTGGCCGGGTCGGGCCACGAACAGGGCGTCGAGGAGCGCCCGTTGCTGATCGGCGAGTGCACCGGTGGTCATGCGATTTCCCCGGCGGGTGCCGTGGCCGCGCGTGCGTGGCTGCGCGCGCGGTCCACCTCGTCCAGCAGCACGCCGAGCTCAGGCACATCGGTGTCCCATTCGATCAGCGTGGGCACCGGTCCGAGCCGGGCGATGGCGTGCCGGTACAGGCGCCACACGGCGTCGACCACGCGCGATCCGTGGTCGTCGATCACGACATCGCCGCGGTCGTGGTGACCCGCCAGGTGCAGCTCGGCGACCGATTCGGGGTCGATGGCGTCGAGCCAGCGGCGCACGGCTTCCTCGGGGTCGGGGCACACATGGCGGCGCTGGTCGTTGAGCGCGTTCACATACAGGTTGTTGATGTCCACCAGCAGTGCGCAGCCCGTGCGGTGGCTCAGCCGTGAAAGGAATTCGGCCTCGCCCATCGCCTCATCGGGCCACTGGAGGTAGGCCGACAGGTTCTCGATGGCGATCGGGCGCTTCAAGCGGTCCTGCACCCGCAGGACATTGGCCCCGAGCACATCCAGGGCCTCGGTGGTGAAGGGCAGTGGCAGCAGGTCGGCGGCGTGCACCGTGCGGCCATTCCAGGGTCCCCGTGCAAAGCAGGCGTGCTCGCTCACGAAGCGGGGTTCGGTGGCGGCCACCAGGTCGGCCAGCCGCTCGAGGTGCCAGGGGTCGATGCCCGTGGCGGAGCCGAGCGACAGGCCCACGCCATGCAGGCTGAGGTCGTGCCGTTCGCGGGCCTGCAGCAGCAGGGCATGCCCGGCGCCGCGCAGCGCAAAGAAGTTCTCGCTGTGGACTTCGATGAAGTCGAGGTCGAGCGCACGTTCCAGCAGCGCCTGGTGGTGCGGCGCGCGCCAGCCAATGCCCACCGGCGGCCGGTGCGGCAGCGAAGCGGGCATGGGCAGGCGGCTCACGGGGTCAGGCTTTGCCGGCGGCCTTCTTCGCTTCGTCGGCCGACAGGCCACCCATCTGCTTGCAGGTGCCGGTGGCGACGAACTTCCATTCGCCCTTGTCGTTGTCCACCTTGTTCTGGCCGGCGCAGGAGTGCGTGCCCGCCAGGTTGGCGCAGTCGTTCTGACCGGCCTTGGCGATGCCGTAGCACTTCTCCTTGCCGGCGTTCTGCGCCAGCGCGGGGGTGGACAACAGCGCCATCGACATGATCGAGGTGGCGGCGGCTGCGATGAATTGGCGTTGGTTCATGGATGAGCTCCTGCGGGTTCCAGCGGCCACCGGGCGAAGGCCCGCTGCAATCCGTCTGGTGTCCTTGGGTCGGCGGCCCGGGACCGTCCTTACACCGTCCGTCGGCAAGTCACAGCAGCTCGGCGATGCGGTCCCAGGTCTCGGGCGGAATGCGGCCGTTGTACCGTTCCACGACCCGGCCGGCCTTGTCGATCAGGAACGCGGCGGGGAGGGTGCCGACGTCGCCGAAGCCGTCGCGAATGCCCGGCTGGCCGCGCCACAACTGGGTGAATCGCTGATCGGCCGGCACCGTGACCTCCACCAGCTGGCGCCAGCGGTCGAAGCCGGCGCGCGTCCGGTCGGTGTTGATGCCGACGAGCTCGAAAGGCTGGCCCTGCCAGCCACGGGCGTTGGCCCGCAGCTCGGCCATCTTGTCGCGGCAGACTGCGCAGTCGGTCGACCAGAACACCAGCAGCACGACCTTGTCGCGGCGCGCGGCCAGGTCGAACGGCTGCGCGTCGGCCGTGGCGCCGGCCAGCGCGGGCGCGGTCGGCTGGGCCATGGCGGGGGCGCCCAGAAGGCCGACGGCCACCAGGATGGAGGCAACGAAACGGGACGGCAACAAAGGCATGGCAGGCTCCGGTGGGGATACACCCGTCCAGTCGTGGCGCTCCGCCATTCATTACACTGCCGCCCCATGCCGCCCACCCCTTTCGAGCAGGAAGTCGCAGATCTGCGCCCTTTCCTCATGAAATTCGCCCGTTTGCAGCTGCGCAACGAAGCCTGGGCGGAGGACGCGGTGTCCGAGACCCTGCTGGCCGCGCTGGCCAAGCCGCAGGCCTTCGAGCGGCGCTCCCAGCTCAAGACCTGGCTGGTCGGCATCCTCAAGCACAAGGTGGTGGATGTGCTGCGCGTGCAGGGCCGAGAGGTGACGTACGGCCACGGCGACGACGACGAAGCCGACCCGCTGGACCACATGCCCTTCAGGGCCGACGGACACTATGCCGAGCGCCCGGCCGACTGGGGCAACCCCGAGCAGGACCTGGGCAGCCGCCAGTTCATGGCCATCCTGGAGGCCTGCACCGAGAAGCTGCCACCGGCCCAAGGGCGCCTGTTCCTCATGCGCGAATGGCTGGAACTGAGCAGTGAGGAAATCTGTAAGACCCTGTCGCTCACGCCGACGAACCTGTATGTTCAGCTTCACCGGGCCCGTTTGCGACTGCGCGAGTGCCTGGAACTGAACTGGTTTGCCCGACCCCGCCCATGAAGCCCGTCTACCCGCTGCGCCGCACCTGCAAGGAAGTCAGTGCCCTGCTGATTGCCCGGGAGGACCGTGCCTTGCCGTTGGTCGAGCGCCTGGCGCTGCGCGTGCACATGGCCATGTGCAAGGCCTGCCCCACGTTCGAGCAGCAACTGCTCACCATGCGCAGCGCGATGGGCCGCTGGCGCCACTACAGCGACGACAGCGCCGATTGAGCAGATCAGCTCAGCAAGGCCTGGGCAAATTCGCGGGCGTCGAAGGTCTCGAGGTCTTCGAGCTTCTCGCCCACCCCGATGAAGTACACCGGCACCGGCCGTTCGCGCGCAATGGCGCACAGCACGCCGCCCTTGGCCGTGCCGTCGAGCTTGGTGATGACCAGTCCGGTCAGTTCCAGGGCTTCGTCGAAGGCCTTGACCTGGGCCAGCGCGTTCTGGCCGGTGTTGCCGTCGATCACCAGCAGCAGCTCGTGCGGCCCGGTGGGGTCGGCCTTGGCCACCACCCGCTTGATCTTGCGCAGCTCGTCCATCAGGTGCAGCTGGGTGGGCAGACGACCGGCCGTGTCCACCAGCACCACGTCCTTGCCGCGGGCCTTGCCGGCGCTCACCGCGTCAAAGCACACGGCGGCCGGGTCACCGCCCTGCTGCGTGATGATCTCCACCGTGTTGCGGTCGGCCCAGACGGCCAGTTGCTCGCGCGCCGCCGCGCGGAACGTGTCGGCCGCGGCCAGCAACACGCTGGCGCCTTCGCCCGCAAGGTGGCGGGTGAGTTTGCCGATCGATGTGGTCTTGCCCGCGCCGTTCACGCCGGCCACCATGATCACCGTGGGCTTGTGTTCACCGATGACCAGCGATTTCTGCAGCGGGGCCAGCAGGTCGGCGATCGCGTCGGCCAGAAGGGCCTTCACGGCGGCGGGTTCGGTGGTTTTCGATTCCTTGACCCGCCGGCGAAGGTCGTTGAGCAGGTGCTGGGTGGCCGCCACCCCGGCGTCGGCCATCAGCAGCGCGGCCTCGAGCTCCTCGTAGAGGTCTTCGTCGATGCGCGTGCCGGTGAAGACCGTGGCCAGGCTGCCCCCGGTCTTGCGAAGGCCCGCGCGCAGCTTGTCCAGCCACCCCTGGCGTGGGGCGGACGCAACCGGTCCGGCGGCCACCACCGCTGCCGTCGGGGGTTGGGCCGGCACCTCGGTGGGGCTTTTCTTTCGAAAGAACGAGAACATTTTCCAATCTCTGCAATCCTCTGGATTCTATGAAACGCCTTCTGCTCGCCTTTTCGATGGGTCTGGCCCTGGCCGCACCGGCCCTGGCCCAGACGCTTGCCCAGCCTTCGCAGTCGCCACCGCCGCCCGCCAGCGCGCCGTCCGTGGTCCGGCAGTTCACCCTGTCCAACGGCATGACGCTCATCGTGCGGCCCGACCGCCGGGCACCCACGGTGGTGCACATGGTGTGGGTGCGCGTGGGCTCGATGGACGAAGTCGATGGCACGTCGGGCGTGGCCCACGTGCTGGAGCACATGATGTTCAAGGGCACCGAGACGCTCAAGCCCGGCGAGTTCTCGCAGCGCGTGGCGGCCCTGGGCGGGCAGCAGAACGCGTTCACCAGCCGGGACGCTACCGCCTACCACCAGCAGATTCCATCGAACGCGCTTGAAGACATGATGAAGCTCGAGGCCGACCGGTTCGCCAACAACCGGTGGTCCGACGACGAGTTCGCGCGAGAGATCGAGGTCATCAAGGAAGAGCGCCGTCAGCGCACCGAGGAGTCACCCCGGGCGCGCATGTTCGAGGCCTTCAACGCGATGGTCTGGCAGGCCAGCCCCTACCGCCGCCCGGTGATTGGCTGGATGAACGACATCGAGTCGATGAAGCCGCAAGAGGCCCGCGATTTCCACCGACGCTGGTACGTGCCCGCCAACGCCGCGGTGGTGGTGGCCGGCGATGTGGACGCCGACCAGGTGCGCGAGATGGCCGAGCGCACCTACGGCCGCGTGCCGGCACGCGCCGTTCCCGACCGCAAGCCGAGGATCGAGCCACCCCAGCAGGGCCCGCGCCGTCTGGAGTTTCGCGGGCGGACCGACCAGCCGTTGGTGGTGCTGGCGTGGCACGCGCCGCGCTACACGGGGCGCGCCGATGAGGCCGACCGCGATGCGCTGGCCCTGGCCATGCTGGCCGGCGTGCTGGACGGCTACGACGGTGCGCGGCTGGACCGGGCGCTGGTGCAGGGCGAAGGCAACGCGGGCAAGCGCGTCGCCGACAGCGCCAGCGCCGGCTACGGCCTGCTGGGCCGGGGGCCGCAGACGTTCACGCTGTCGGCCGTTCCCGCCCGCGGCGTCTCGCCCGAGATGGCGTCGGCCGCGCTCAAGCTGGAGGTGGAGCGCATTGCCCGCGAGGGTGTGAATCCGGCCGAGCTGCAGCGCGTGAAGACCCAGTGGATGGCCAGCGAGGTCTACAAGCTCGACTCGGTCATGGGGCAGGCGCAGGAACTGGGCAGCTACTGGATCAACGGCCTGCCGCTCGATGCCGGCGAACGCATCGTCGCCCAGCTGAGGACGGTGACCCCGGAACAGGTCCGCTCGGTGGCGCAGCGGTACTTCACCGACCGCACGCTCAACACCGGTGTTCTGCTGCCTGAAACCGTTGCCTCGGAGGTGCGTCAATGAACCGCCGCCTGACTTTTCTCGCGCTGGCCGCCTGCCTGCTGTCGGGCGCCGCGCACGCCACCATTCCCGTCGAGCACTGGACCCACCCCAGTGGCGCGCGCGTGTACCTGGTCAACAGCCCCGGCATCCCGATGGTGGATGTGCAGATCGACGTCGACGGCGGCAGCCGCCGTGAGCCACCCGCGCAGACCGGACTGGCCAACGCCACGGCCAGCCTGCTGTCGGGCGGGGTGCTGGCCCACTCCGGTCGGCCCGCGCTCGACGAGAACGCGCTGTCGGTCGCCTGGGTCGACCTGGGCGCACAGTTTGGCGCCAGCGCCAGCAGCGACCGGTTCACCGTGCAATTGCGCAGCCTGACCGATGCCGCGATCCTGCCGCGGGCGGTGGCGCTGGCCGCCCAGCAACTGGCCGCACCGGCGTGGCCCGACCGCGTCTGGCAGCGCAACCGCGAACGCTCGGCCGCTGCGCTGCGCGAGGCCCAGAACCGCCCGGCGACGGTCGCCGCGCAGGCTTTTGCGCCAGCGTTGTACGGCGACCACCCCTACGGCCGCTATGTGACACCAGCCACCCTGAACGCGGTGTCGGTGGCCGACATGCAGGCCTTCTACCGCCGCCACATGAACGCCTGCCGTGCGCAGGTGACGGTGGTGGGTGCCGTCGACCGGACGGCCGTGCAGGCCATCGTCGACCCGCTCATGGCGGCCATCGCGCCCCACGGCTGCACCGACCTGCCACCGGTGGCCGAGGTCAAGCCGCTCACGGCGGCCGCCGAGAAGCGCATTCCATTCAAGGCCGCGCAGGCGCAGATCTCGATCGGCCAGCCCGGCATCGCGCGCAACCACCCCGATTTCTTCCCCTTGCTGGTGGGCAACCACATCCTTGGCGGCGGGGGTTTCACCGCGCGGCTGACCACCGAGGTGCGCGAGAAGCGCGGGCTGACCTACGGTGTGTACAGCGGCTTCTCGCCGGGTCGCCACGCCGGCGCGTTCCAGATCGGCATGACGACGCGCCCCGACCAGGCCGACGAAGCCGTGCGGGTGGTGCGCGACACGCTGACCAACTACCTGAAGGACGGGCCCAGCGAGGCCGAACTGCAGGCCGCGAAGGATTTCCTCATCAAGGGTTTTGCCTTGCGAATCGACAGCAACCGCAAGCTGCTGGACAACGTGGCCAACATCGCCTGGAACGGCCTGCCCCTGGATTACCTCGACACCTGGACCGCTCAGATCGGCCGCCTCACCCGCGACGAGGTGCACCGGGCCATGCAGCGCGCGCTGCAGCCCGACCGCATGGTCACGGTGGTGGTGGGCGCGGCCAACCCCTGACATCGGGGCGCCCGTGCCGCGGGCGGTAAGCTCGCGCCATGAAGCGAAACACCGCCGCCGCGCCGCACGAGGTCCGCATCCTCGGCGGTCAATGGAAACGCACCCCCCTGCCGGTGGCCGACCGGCCCGGCCTGCGACCGACGCCCTCCCGGGTGCGGGAAACGCTCTTCAACTGGTTGGGCCAGGACCTCACCGGCTGGCGCTGCATCGACGCCTTCGCCGGCACCGGTGCCCTGGGGTTCGAGGCCGCCTCCCGCGGTGCGCGCGAGGTGGTCATGGTCGAGCAGGACCCGCAGCTGGTCAGGCAATTGCTGTCGGTTCGCGAGCGCCTGTCGGCCGAAGCGGTTCGCGTGCAGCGGGGCGACGGGCTGGCCGCGATTCAAGCCGCGGCGGGGCAGGGCGTCGATGCGGTGTTTCTGGACCCGCCCTTCGAGGCCGTTGGTTTGTTCGAACCCGCGCTGCGCGCCGCCCGGGCCGCCGTGTCGGCCGACGGTTTCGTGTACCTCGAGGCGCCCAGGCCCCATGGCGAGGCGGAGCTGGCCGCGCTCGGGCTGTCGCTGCACCGGCACGGCCGCGCTGGCGCCGTGGCCTTTCACCTGCTGCGCCCGCTGGCTGCCTGAGGCAGGCGGGATAATCCCCTGATGTCTGCCGCTCCCCACCGCATTGCCGTTTACAGCGGCACCTTCGACCCGCTCACGCTCGGCCACGAGGACGTCATGCGCCGCGCCGCGGGGCTTTTCGACGAGGTGATCGTGGCCGTGGCCGTGGCGCACCACAAGAAGACCCAGTTTTCCCTGGCCGACCGCCTGGCCATGGTCGAACAGTCGGCGCGGGTCCTGCCCGGCCGCGTGCGGGCGCTCGCCTTCGACGGGCTCATCATGGATTTCTGCCGTGCCCAGGGCGCGATCGCCGTCGTGCGTGGCATCCGCAACATCACCGACTTCGACTACGAAGCCCAGATGGCGGCCATGAACCGCAAGCTGCTGCCGCAGGTCGAGACCGTGTTCCTGCTGCCTCAGGCCGAGCTGCAGTGCATCAGCAGCACGCTGGTGCGCGAGATCGCGCGGCTGGGCGGCGATGTCGGTGCCATGGTGAACCCAGCCGTGGCGGCGCGGCTCCAGACCCCGCCCCTGCAGGCCTGAGGACGGTTGCCATGGCATTGCTGATCACCGACGAATGCATCAACTGCGACGTCTGCGAGCCCGAGTGCCCGAACCAGGCGATCTTCATGGGCGAGGAGATCTACCAGATCGACCCCGACCGGTGCACCGAATGCGTGGGCCATTTCGACGAGCCCCAGTGCGTTCAGGTCTGCCCGGTGGCCTGCATCCCCGTCGACCCGAACCGCGTCGAATCGCGTGAAACCCTCTGGCAGAAGTACCAGCGGCTGCAGAAGAGCGGTCAGGGCTTGTCGGCAGCAGGTGGCCCGCCGTCGGCCTGAGGCGGCACCGGGCGCGGCGGTTTGGGCCGCGGTGGCTTGCTGGTGTGGATGAGGGCGGTGGCCTTGTCCATTTCGCCCGCAATCAGGTTCGGCAGCGCCTTCAGGCTGCGGTCGAGCGCCTGGGCGATGGCGATGCGGTCGTCGGCCGACGGCTTCTTGAGCACCCAGTTGGCCACCTCGTTCTTGTTGCCGGGGTGCCCGATGCCGATGCGCAGGCGCCAGTAGTCGGCACCGATCTGCGCATGGATGTCGCGCAGGCCGTTGTGGCCCGCGTGCCCGCCGCCCTTCTTGAGCTTGGCCTCGCCGGGCGGCAGGTCGAGCTCGTCGTGCACCACCAGCACCTCTTCGGGCGCGATCTTGTAGAAGCGGGCCACCGACCCCACCGACTTGCCCGACAGGTTCATGAAGGTCTGCGGTTCGACCAGCCACAGCGGCTGGCCCGCCACGTTGGCCCGCGCCACGAGGCCGAAATGCGTGCGCTCCAGCTGCAGCGACACCTTGAGCAGGCGCGCTGCTTCGTCCACCCACCAGAAGCCGGCGTTGTGGCGTGTGTGTTCGTATTCCGGGCCCGGGTTGCCCAGACCGGCAATCAGCTTGATCATGGGTTTGAATTGTCCCAAAAGAAAAGGCCCGCACGGGGCGGGCCTTCAGGCTGGGACAGCGGCTGCTTTCCAGCTTATTTCTTCTTGCCCTTGGCGGCGGCCTTCTTGTCGTCGGCAGCGGGTGCAGCGGCGGGCGCAGCCACCACTTCTTCCACAGGCTCGACCACGGTGGCCACGGTGATGTCCTTGCGGCCGTGGGTGACGATCTTCACGCCCTTGGGCAGCTTGATCTCGCCAGCGTGCACGGTGGCACCCTTGGTGACCTGGCTCAGGTCGACGGTGATGAACTCGGGCAGGGCGGTGGCCAGGCACTCGATCTCGATCTCGTTGGCGACGTGGTTCACCAGGCACTTGTCGCCCTTGACGGCCGGCGACTCTTCAGCGCCCGTGAAGTGCAGCGGCACCTTCTTGCGCAGGCGGGTCTTCTCGTCCACGCGCTGGAAATCCACGTGCAGGACGAGCGGCTTGAACGGGTGGTACTGCACATCGCGCAGCAGCACTTTTTCGGTCTTGCCGTTGATTTCCATGTCGAGGATGGAGGCGTGGAAGGCTTCCTTCTTCAGGGCGTGCCACAGCGCGTTGTGATCGAGTTCGATCGACGCGGGCGGCACATTGCCACCAAACACGATACCGGGCGCACGACCGGTGATTCGCAGGCGGCGGCTCGCACCCGTGCCCTGCTTGGTGCGCTCGAAAGCGACGAATTGCATGACTGACTCCAGTTGAGGGGTTCCGCGACCAGAACGCCTCTGTTTCAACAATGACCGCCACAGGGGCGGCCGGCTTCTTGCTGCCTCAGAACAGGTTGTCCTGATCGGCGAACAAACTCATGACCGACTCGCCCGAGGCAATGCGCGCGATCGTCTCTGCGATCAGCGGCGCCACCGAGAGCTGGCGGATCTTGCCGCAGGCCTGGGCGGACTGCGACAGGGGAATGGTGTTGGTCACGACCACCTCGTCGAGGGCGTTGCCTTTGGCAATGCGCTCGATGGCCGGGCCCGAGAAGATGGGGTGCGTGCAGTACGCGTAAACGTTGCGGGCGCCGCGCTCCTTGAGCACCTCGGCCGCCTTCACCAGCGTGCCGGCGGTGTCGATCATGTCGTCCATGATCACGCAGTTGCGGCCGTCGATGTCGCCGATGACGTGCATGACCTCGGACACGTTGGCCTTGGGGCGGCGCTTGTCGATGATGGCCATGTCGCAGTTGAGCTGCTTGGCCAGCGCGCGCGCGCGCACCACGCCGCCCACGTCGGGCGAGACCACCAGCAGGTCTTCGTAGTTCTTGGTGCGCAGATCGCCCAGCAGCACCGGCGACGCGTAAATGTTGTCGACGGGAATGTCGAAGAAGCCCTGGATCTGGTCGGCGTGCAGGTCCATGGTGAGCACGCGGCTCACACCCACCGTCTGCAGCATGTCGGCCACCACCTTGGCGCTGATGGGCACGCGGCTCGAGCGCGGCCGGCGGTCTTGGCGGGCATAGCCGAAATAGGGAATGACCGCAGAAATCCGCTCGGCCGAGGCGCGCTTGAGCGCGTCGACCATGATGAGCAGTTCCATCAGGTTTTCGTTGGTGGGGGCGCAGGTGGACTGAACCACGAACACGTTGCGGGCGCGCACGTTCTGCGTGATCTCGACGGTGACTTCGCCGTCGGAGAAGCGGCCCACATTGGCCGATCCGAGCTGGGTGCCCAGGTGCTGGGCGATCTCGGACGCCAGCACCGGGTTTGCGTTGCCGGTGAAGATCATGAAATCCGGAGGCTGAACTTGCATGGCGTTCCCGGCGGTCTGGGCGGCCTTCGCAGGGCCGCGATCAAAAAACAACGGCCATCGGTGATGGCCAGTGTGTGCGCTGTCAGAAAACGGTGGCAGGGGAGGAAGGACTCGAACCCTCGCATGCCGGAATCAAAATCCGGTGCCTTTACCAACTTGGCGACTCCCCTACGCAGGAGGCCCGTGCCGTGAAGCGCGAGCCACCGAAATTGTCGCAGGTTGCGCAACCACTGGACCAACTGGCTTGAGGCGTTGCGTGACCGCTTGCCTACGACTGCCAATCGACCAATGGATGTGCATCCATGTTGTTGCAAACCCGCACCTGCCACCCGGGTGGGGCGTCCTGCCGGACCGTCTGCCCTGGCGCCAGCGGTGCAAAAACCGCGGTGCCCGAGCCGCTCATGCGAGCGTTCAATCCCTGGGACGCCAGCCAGTCGATGCAGAGCCCAACCTCCGGGCAGAGCGCCTGCGCAACCGGCTGCAGGTCGTTCCGGCCAAACGCCACACAGGCGTTCAGGTCAGACGAGCTGTTTGCAGCAAAGCCTTGGATTGTAGCAGTTTTCGTGTCCCTTTTGAGGTCGGGCGAGCCGAAGATGCGTGGCGTCGATGCGCCACCGGGTGGCTTGACCAGCACCAACCGGCCGGACGGCAGGTCGATCGGGGTGATCCGGTCACCGATGCCTTCCACCCACGCGTTCCGGCCCCCGATGAAGAAGGGCACGTCGGCGCCGAGTTGCAGGCCGATGCGGGCCAGGTCGGCGCGGCCCAGCCCGAGGTTCCAGAGCCGGTTGAGGGCCATCAACGTGGTGGCGGCGTCCGATGAGCCGCCGCCCAGGCCGGCCTGGGACGGGAGTCGCTTGTCGAGCGTGATCTGCGCGCCCATCGGGCAGCCGGTCGCCTGCTGCAGTGCGCGGCCGGCGCGCACGCACAGGTCGTCGTCCGGCAGGTCGGCGGCCTGCAGGTCCTGGCGGGCGATCACGCCGTCGCTGCGCCGTTCGATGTGCAGCGTGTCGCACCAGTCAACCAGCATGAACACCGACTGCAGCAAGTGGTAGCCATCGTCCCGGCGGCCGACCACGTGCAGGAAGAGGTTGACCTTGGCCGGGGCCGGCAGGTCGTGAAGCGCTTTCACGGCTCCATCACCACCCGCAATTCGGCCACGGGCAAGGGTTGTTCGCGGCGGGCGCTGAACCGACCCTGCGGCTGGGCGGACAGATCGGCGCGCCAGCCGCCGGTTTCGCTGGACCGGCCGGCCAGCCAGTCGAACATGGCGGCCACCGGAAGTGCGGCGCCGCTCAGCTCGCCGGTGAGTTCATCCAGGCTGCCGCGCCGCGTGATGTCGCTGCCGCGCTGGAGCTCGGCACCGGCCGGCGACCAGCGCACCGTGGCCAGTGTCTGGCCGAGCACCGAGCTCAGCCGGAGCTCGCCCGCACTGGCCGAGCCTTCCAGGTCGAACCGGGCGCTGAACGCTTGCGGTGGCGTGCTGTCCACCCGCAGCGCGAGCCGGCCGCTCCAGCTGTCCCGGCCCGTCGGCAGGCGCGGCGTGGCGCAGCCCGCCAGCAACGCCGCCAGGGCCAGGGTCGCGCTGCGGCGGTCGATCGAATCGGGTGGCATCAGGGCTTCACGTCGAAGCGGCGCAGGGTCTGCTGGAGGGTTTCGTTGTCATTGCCCAGCAGGAGCCCTTCGCGCCAGATGCGCACCGCCTCTTCGCGCAGGCCCTTCACCCAGAGCACCTCGCCCAGGTGGGCGGCGATTTCGGGGTCGGGGCGTTTGCCATACGCATCGCGAAGGATGGTGAGCGCGCGGTCGGTGTTGCCCAGCCGGTACTCCACCCACGCCAGGCTGTCCTGGATGTAGGCATCGTTGGGCGCCATGCTCACCGCCTTTTCGATGAGCTGTTTGGCCTCGGGCAGGCGCACGTTGCGGTCGGCCAGCGAATAGCCCAGGGCGTTGTAGGCGTGGTGGTGGTCGGGTTTGACGGCGATGAGCTGGCGCAGCAGGCGCTCCATCTCGTCGGGCATGCCCGCCCGCTCGGCCATCATGGCCTGCTCGTAGAGCATGTCCGGCTCGTCGGGGAAGCGCTTCACGGCCTCGCCGTAGACCTCGTAGGCCTCCTTCCAGGCCTTGAAATCGCGCAGCAGCTGGGCTTCCATGGCGAGCTTCAGGCGCGAGTCTTCGGTGCGCCGCTCGGGCATGCTGCGCAAGAGCTGCCGGGCCTCGGCCATTCGACCCTGGCGCGCCATGACCGAGGCCCGGCGAAGCTGGGCCGCCATCAGGTCTTCGGGGCTGTCGATGCGGTCGAGCCAGGCGCCCGCCGCGGCATAGTCCTGCTGCTTCTCGGCCACTTCTGCCATCAGCAGGTAGGCGCGCGTGAGCCCGCGCCGTGAGCGATCGTCGTCGGCCGCCCGGGCCAGTTCGATGTAGGTCTGAAGCGAATTGGCGGCCGCGGGATAGGCCTTGTCCTGCACCTGCAGCGTGCCCAGCAGCAGCCAGGGGTCGGCCTGCCCGGGGGATCGGGTCGTGAGGCGCTCGAGCTGCACCCGGGCGTCGCGAAGGCGCTGCAGGTCGAGCAGCACCCTGGCGTACGCCAGTGCCACCGTGGTGTCGGGCGGTGTCGCGGCCCGGGTGGCGTCGATCTGTTGCCGGATGACGCTTTCGGCCTCCGGGTGGCCGGCCTCCAGCAGCTCGATCGCGAGCAGGGCCGGGAAGGGAGACGCCGGATCGATGGCGTGGCCCCTGCGCGCCGCGTCGGCCGCAGCCGCGGGGCGTTCGTGCGCGAGCTCCATGCGGCCCACCGTGGTCCAGGCGGCAGCGCCGTGCGCCGGCTGGTTCAGAAACGGTGCCAGCGCCTCACGCACCGCGGCCATGACCTTGGGTTTGTCGGTGGCGCGCGCAAACGTCTGGGGGACGGCGTTGATCGCGTCGTTGCGGTCGGCCTCGGGCGTGGCCAGGATCACGCCGCGCAGCACCGGTCCGGCCTCGCCGGCGCGGTCCAGAGCCAGCAGGATCTGCAGCACGAAGCGCTTGGCCTGGGTGTCGTCGGGCAGTTCCTGCGCCCAGGCGCGGGCGGCCGCCAGGGCCGAATCGCCCGAACGGGCCTGCAGGGCCACCTCGACCGCGCGCTGGTACAGCGCGGCGTCTTTTTCGCGCCGCGCGGCGTCGAGGATCAGGGAGTAGCCGGCACCCGGGTCGCCGCCGCGCACGTTGAGCTCGCCCAGCAGCAGTTGGTAGAACAGCGGTGCGTCCAGGGCCGACGCAGCGGCGGCACTGTCGGGCGCGGGCGCCGCGGAAGCGGCTGCACCCTGAGCCTGTGCACCCGGCGAGAAGGCCAGCACCACGGCGGCAGCGACCGCCGTGGCACCGGCCTTGGTGGTGGACCGCGGCGTCGGGCGGGTGCGTCGGAGGAACATCAAGGGCTTCATCGGGTCATGATAATCGGTGGGTTCCAGGGCCTGCTGCCCTGGATTCCATGACCCCCCGATGCGTTCCCCGAACGCGCCGCCGATCCGATCCCGCGAGCCCATCCACCGTGCCCGAATTGCCCGAAGTCGAGGTCACCCGCCGCAGCTTTGCCGAGCGGATTGCAGGCGCCCGGATCGAGGACGTTCGACTGGGCAAGCCCTTGCGCTGGCCGCTGGGTTGCGACGCCCGGGACCTGGTGGGCCGCCAGGTGGTCGAGGTGCAGCGCCGGGGCAAGTACCTGCTGGTGCGGCTCGACGAGGGCTGGCTGCTGCTGCACCTGGGCATGTCGGGCAGTCTGCAGTTCGCCACGGCGCTGCCCGAGGCCGGGCCGCACGACCATTTCGAGATGCAGACCGCGCGGGGCCGGCTGCGCCTGCACGATCCCCGGCGATTCGGTGCGGTGGTGCATGTGCCCTCGCTGGCGCACGCCCGGGCCCGCAAACTGCTCGATGGCCTGGGGGTGGAGCCGCTCGAGGCGGGCTTCGACCCGGTGGCGTTCCACCGGTCGCTCCAGTTGCGCCGCGCGTCGATCAAGCAGGTGCTGTTGTCGGGCGACATCGTGGTGGGGGTGGGCAACATCTACGCCAGCGAATCCTTGTTCCTGGCGGGCATCCGGCCGACCACCCGGGCCGACCGCATCAGCCGGCCGCGGGCCGCCCGCCTGCACGCGGCGATCGTGGGGGTGCTGCAGCGGGCGCTGGCACTGGGCGGGAGCACCCTGCGGGACTTCTCCAGCGCAGAGGGGCAAAGCGGCTACTTTCAACTCGATGCGATGGTCTACGACCGTGCCGGGGAACCCTGCCGGGTTTGCGCCACCCCGATCAGGACGATCCGCCAGGGACAGCGATCCACCTTCTATTGCCCGCTCTGCCAGAAGCCGTGACCTTGTGTCTGCTGCGAAGCCCGTTTGGCGCGGGGTGGGTGCTATATTGACCGATCGTCAAAAAGCAGCCGCATGAGTTTCATACAAGCCTTTGACCAGCATGGTGCCTGGCGCAAGCAGTTTGCCTTGCGCCTGAAGCTCCTGTCCGAATGGCTGACCGACCACGAGCTGATGGAGCCGGGCATCCGCGAGCGGCTCGACCAGCTGCACGCCCAGGTCAAGAACGACAAGATCACCGTCGCCTTCGTGGCCGAGTTCTCGCGCGGCAAGTCCGAGCTCATCAACGCGGTGTTCTTTGCCGGCTATGGCCGCCGCATCATGCCCGCCAGCGCGGGGCGCACCACCATGTGCCCCACCGAGCTGGCCTACGACGCCGACCTGCCCCCCTGCCTGCGCCTGCTGCCGATCGAAACCCGGCACCAGCCCCAATCGCTGCTCGACTGGCGCAACGCCCCCGACAAATGGGAGCGCGTCGATCTGGATGTCAACGATCCCAAGCAATTGGCCAAGGCCATCCACAAGGTGGCCGAGGTGCGCCGCGTCACGGTCGAAGAGGCCCGCCAGCTGGGGTTCTGGCACGACGAGATTCCCGAGGACAACCCGCCCACCGGTGCCGACGGGCTGGTCGAGGTGCCTCGTTGGCGCCACGCGCTCATCAACATGGCGCATCCACTGCTCAAGCAGGGGCTGGTGATTCTCGACACACCCGGCCTCAACGCGATCGGTGCCGAACCCGAGCTCACGGTCAGCCTGCTGCCCCAGGCCCATGCGGTGGTCTTCATCCTCGCCGCGGACGCCGGGGTCACCAAGTCCGACCTGAGCATCTGGCGACAGCACCTCAGCGCCGTGGGTGATGGCAAGGCCGCCCGGCTCGTGGTGCTCAACAAGATCGACACCATGTGGGACGCGCTCAGCTCGCCCGAACAGGTGCAGCTGCAGATCGCGGCCCAGCGCGCGGATTCCGCCGAGATCCTCGGCGTGCCGCAGGGGCAGGTGCTGGCCGTGTCGGCCCAGAAAGGCCTGCTCGCCAAGGTCAACCGCGACGACGATCTGCTCAAGGCCAGTCAGTTGCTCGACCTCGAGCGCGCCCTCGCCGACGGCCTGCTCGGCCAGCGCCGGCGCATCCTCAGCGGCGCCGTGGCCGCGGGCATCGAATCGCTGCGCGGCGAGGCGGGCCGCATGGTGCACGCCCGCCTGCGCGATCTGGTCGAACAGATCCAGGAACTCGAGGGTCTGCGCGGCAAGAACGCCGGCGTGATCAAGCAGATGCGCCTGCGCATCGAGCAGGAACAGGCCGACTTCGACGCCAGCGGTGCCAAGATCCAGGCGGTGCGCTCGGTGCACCTGCGCCTGCTCAAGGACCTGTTTTCGTTGCTCAGCCCTTCGCACCTGAAGGCCGAGGTGTCGGCGCTGGCCAAGCAGCTCAAGAGCCCGGGCATCAAGCTCGGCGTGCGCCGCGCCTACGACGGCACGTTCGACCGGTTGCGGGCCGACCTCGACAAGGCCGACCGCATGGCGAGCGACATCCAGGCCATGCTCGAAGGCAGTTTCAAGAACCTCAATGCCGAGTACGGCTTCTCGTTGCAGGCGCCCATGGGCCCGAAGTTGTCGGGCTACCGCAAGGACCTCGATCTCATCGAGAAAAGCCACCTGCAGTACCTGAGCCTGGGCAACGCGCTGCGGTTGGCGCAGCCCGAATTTGCGGAGCGGCTGGCCCGCGCCCTCATGAGCCGCCTGCGCGTGGTCTACGACACCGCGGTCAACGAGGTCGAGCTCTGGAACAAATCGGCCGCGGCCCAGCTCGATGCACAGCTGCGCGAGCGCCGGCGCAACTTCACCCGCCGCATCGAAGCGGTCTCGCGCATCCAGCAGGCCGCCAGCGGGCTGGACGAACGCATCCGGGAGCTGCAGTCCCAGCAGTCGGCCTTGAACCTGCTCGAAGCCAAGTTCGGCGAGCTCACCGAGCAGTTGCTGGTGACCTCCGAAGAAGAACCCGCCGCCGAAGCCCTGGCTGCATGACCCTGGCGCCGCCCGCGGCGTTTGCGCCCCGCCTGATCGCCTGGCAGCGCCAGGCCGGCCGCCACGGCCTGCCGTGGCAGAACACCCGCGACCCCTACCGCGTCTGGCTGTCCGAGATCATGCTGCAGCAGACCCAGGTGTCCACCGTGTTGCGGTATTTCGGGCGTTTTCTCGAGCGCTTTCCCGATGTCGCCACGCTGGCGGCCGCACCCATCGACGACGTGATGGCGCACTGGAGCGGCCTGGGCTACTACAGCCGGGCCCGCAACCTGCACCGCTGTGCCCAGGCGGTGGTGGCCGACCACGGGGGTCGTTTCCCCGGCACGGCCGAGCAACTCCAGACCCTGCCCGGTATCGGCGCGTCCACCGCGGCCGCCATTGCCGCGTTCTGCCACGGCGAACGCATTTCCATCCTCGACGGCAATGTGCGGCGGGTGCTCTCGCGCCTGCTGGCCTTTGACGGCGACCTGGCCGAGGCCGGCCCGCAGCGCGCGCTGTGGCAACAGGCGCAGGCGCTGCTGCCCGAGCATCCCACCCCCGCCGACATGACCGCCTACACCCAGGGGCTGATGGACCTGGGCGCCACGCTCTGCACCCGGACCCGGCCGCGTTGCGCGGACTGCCCGGTGGGCGACCTGTGCGCCGCGCGCCAGCAAGGCGCCCCCGATCGCTATCCGGTGAAGACGCGGCGCACCGCGCGCCGGTTCGAGCGGTGGTGGCTGCTGATGCTCACGCGGGACCAATCGGTGTGGCTGCAGCGGCGCCCGGATCGAGGCATCTGGGCGGGCCTGTATGCGCCGCCAGTGTTCCCGGGTGAGGACGAACTTCGAGCGGCTGCCAGCCACCCGCGCGATGAAGACCTTCGGGCGTGGCCGGTGGTGAACCACAGCCTCACACACCGCGAACTCCAGTTGATGCCGCTTCAGTGGGTGGTGGCTGAAGCGCCGGCCGATCTGCCGGGTGCCTGGTTCGGGTTCGACGACGCGCTGGCGCTGGGCCTGCCGACCCCCGTGCGCGCTTTGCTGGTGCAGCTGGCCGATCAGTCCCGGGCCCAGTGATCGGCTTCGCGGTGTCGCACCCGCGTGGCCCATTCACCACCGAACCGCGCGGCCAGACGCTCCACCAGGTACACCGACCGGTGCTGGCCGCCGGTGCAGCCCAGCGCCACCGTGATGTAGCTGCGGTGGTCGCGCACCATCTGGGGCAGCCAGTGCGTCAGGAATTGTTCAATCTGCCGCTCCATGGCGGCCACGTCGGTGCTGGCGGCCAGAAACGCGGCCACCGGCGCGTCGCGGCCGGTCAGTGGCTTCAGGTCGGGCTCGTAGTGCGGGTTGGGCAGCATGCGCACGTCGAACACGAAGTCCGCGTCCATCGGAATGCCGCGCTTGAACGCGAACGACTCGAACACCAGCGTCATCGGTGTTTGCGTGGTGCCCACCAGCTCCTTCACCTGGCTGCGCAGGTTGGCCGGCCGAACCAGGCTGGTGTCGAGCACGAGCGCCTGTTCGCGCAGCTCGGCCAGCAGGTCGCGTTCGTGTTCGATGGCGTCGATGAGGGCGCGTTGCTGGTCGTTCTCGGTGCGCAGCGACAGCGGATGAAGGCGCCGTGTTTCCGAGAAGCGCCGCACCAGCGTGTCGGTGGTTGAGTCGAGAAACAGCGTGGTCAGAAAAAGGCGGTCGCTGCGCAGGGCGGCCAGCCGGCGTGGCAGGCCCGGCAGCGACGAGGCGCTGCGCACGTCCATGGCGATGGCGACCTTGGCCGCCTTGCGCTTCAGTTGCAGGTCGACAAAGGCCTCGAGCAGTTCGGGCGGCAGGTTGTCGACGCAGTAGTACCCCACGTCCTCGAGCGCGGTGAGCGCCACCGATTTGCCCGATCCGGACATGCCGGTGATGACCACCAGCTCGGCCTTGCCGGCGCCCGCGCCGCTCATGTGGCCAGCAGCTCGCGGGCGTGGGCCAGCGAGATGTCCGAACGGTCGTTGCCACCCAGCATGCGCGCCAGTTCGCGCACCCGCTCTTCGCGGTCGATGGGGCGCACGGTGCTCTGGGTGCGGCCTTGCACCACCTGCTTGGCCACCAGCAGGTGGTGGTCGGCGCAGGCCGCCACCTGCGCCAGGTGGGTCACCGCCAGCACCTGGCGGTCGCGGCCCAGCTGGCGCATGAGCCGGCCCACCGTGTGGGCCACCTCGCCGCCGATGCCGGCATCGACCTCGTCGAAGATGAGCGTGGGCGCTTCGCCCAGGCGGCTGGTGATCACCGAAATGGCGAGTGCGATGCGCGACAGCTCGCCGCCCGAGGCCACCTTGCCCACTGGCCGGGGCGCACTGCCGGCGTGGCCTGCCACGCGGAATTCAACCTGCTCGCGGCCCTGCGATTGCGGTGCCTCCAGCGGCAGCAGGGCGACCTCGAACCGTCCGCCGTCCATGCCCAGCGTCTGCATGGTGTCGGTCACCGCCTTCGACAGCCTGGGCGCAGCCTTCTGGCGCTGCTGGCTCACGGTCTTGGCCTGCGCGTCGAAGGTGGCCCGGGCCGTGCGCTCGGCGCGCTCCAGCGCTTCGAGGTCGGCCGCCTGATCGAGCCGGGCAAGCTCGGTCTTCCATTGGGCGAGCAGGGCAGGGAGCTCTTCGGGCGGCGTGCGAAACCGACGCGCCAGCGACAGCCAGGACGACAGGCGCGTGTCCAGCTCGGCCAGCGCGTCGGGATCGAGGTCGGCATGGCGCTGGTGGTGGTGCAGTTCGTGCACGGCGTCCTGCACCTGGGCCAGCGCCCCCTGCAGCGCCTCGATGGGGCCGGCAAACGCCGGCTCGATGTGCGCCTGCGCCTGCAGCGCCGCAATGGCCCGACCGAGCAGCGAGGCGGTGTTGTCGTCCTGCTCGTCGAGCGCGGCCAGGGCCGCCTGCGCGGCGTCGATGAGGGCCTGCGCATTGGCCAGCCTGCCATGGCGGGTGTTCAGGTCGTCCCACTCGCCGGGCAGCGGCGCCAGTTTGTCGAGTTCGCCGATCTGCCAGGCCAGGCGCTCGTGGTCATGCCGCAGGCTGTCCTGCTGTTCGCGCGCCGTGGCCAGTGCGGTCTGGGCCGCGCGCCAGGCGGCCCACGCCTTGGCCAGCGGTGCGGTGTCGATGCCCGCAAAGCCGTCGAGCAGCGCCCGCACCGCGTCGGCCCGGGTCAGGCTTTGCCAGGCGTGCTGGCCATGAATGTCCACCAGCGCGTCGGCGGCCTGGCGAAGCTGGGTGAGGGTGGCGGCGCTGCCGTTGATCCAGGCGCGGCTGCGGCCGTCGGCGTCGATGGTTCGGCGCAGCAGCACGCTGCCTTCGTCCTCGAATCCCTGCTCGGCCAGCCACGCCTGCAGCGATGGCGGGCGGTCGAATTCGGCCGCAATGTCGCAGCGGGCGGCGCCTTCGCGCACCACCCCGGCGTCGGCGCGCGCGCCCAGCGCCAGTTGCAGCGCATCGATCAGGATCGACTTGCCGGCACCGGTTTCGCCGGTGAGCACGCCGAAACCGCCGGACAGGTCGAGGTCCAGCGAAGGCACGATGACGAAATCTTTCAGGGCGATGCGGCGCAGGCTCATGGCAGAACGGTTCGGAAACGCGACAATTGTCGCTTCGCGGTCAGGCCCCTTCGTTCCAGTGCAGTTTGCGGCGCAGGGTGTCGAAGTAGTTCCAGCCGACCGGGTGCAGCAGGCGAAGCGAATGCTCGGAGCGGCGCACCACGATCCGGTCGCCCAGGTGCAGGCTGGCAAACGACTGCATGTCGAAGCTGGCGCTGGCGTCGCGCCCGGCCACCACCTCCACCGCGATCTCGCTGTGCGACGGCAGCACCACCGGCCGGTTGGATAGCGTGTGCGGCGCAATCGGCACCATGACCCAGCCGCCGATGTCGGGGTGCAGCAGCGGGCCGCCGGCGGACAGCGCGTAGGCCGTCGACCCGGTGGGCGACGCGATGATCAGGCCGTCGGCGCGCTGGTTGGCGACGAATCGGCCGTCGATCTCGACCCGCAGTTCGATCATGCTGGCCACCGCACCGCGGTTGACCACCACGTCGTTCAGCGCCGTGGCCTCGAACACGCACTGTCCCTCGCGCCAGACGCTGGCGGCCATCAGGCTGCGGGCCTCTTCCTGGAACTCGCCGTGCAGGATCGGGCGCAGCGCCTCGGGGTACTCGTCGAAGGGGATGTCGGTGATGAAGCCCAGCCGGCCCTGGTTGACCCCCACCAGCGGCACGCCGTGGCGCGCCATCTGCCGGCCGATGCCCAGCATGGTGCCGTCGCCGCCGATGACCACCGCCAGCCCGGCGTGGCAGGCAATGCCCGCCACGTCCAGCGTGGCAAACCCCTCGAGCCCGGTGTTCACCGCGGTCTGCTGTTCCAGCGACACCTGGCAGCCCTCGCCCTGCAGGAAGCGGGCGATTTCCTCGACCACGTGGCGGGCGCCCGGCGCCTGGTACTTGCCCACGATGACCACATGGGGGAAGCGCAGCGGGCGAAGGGCCGGCGGCGTGGCCGCGCTCGGGTCCAGAGGGGCATTCATGCGGAAATTACAACACAGGCCCCAGGGTGAAGCCGTCGGTATTTCACATACCCGGCCGGCGCAACCGCAGGGGCCTTCCTTAAAATCACCCGCATGCTGGACGACCGCTCGAAGTTGTTGCTGAAGGCCCTGGTGGAGCGCTACATCGCCGACGGCCAACCGGTGGGCTCGCGAACGCTCGCCAAAGCCACCGGGCTCGACCTGTCGCCCGCCACCATTCGCAACGTCATGAGCGACCTTGAGGAACTCGGGCTCATCGTCAGCCCGCACACCTCGGCCGGTCGCGTGCCCACGGCCCGCGGCTACCGCGTGTTCGTCGACACCATGCTCACGGTGCGGCGCGACGCCTTCGCCTCGGTGGCGCCCATTGCGCCCGCGGGCGTCGAATCGCCGCAGCGCGTCATCAGCCAGGCGGCGCACCTGTTGTCCAGCCTGTCGCAGTTCGTGGGCGTGGTCATGGCGCCCCGGCGCAGCTCGGTGTTCCGCCACATCGAATTCCTCAGCCTGTCCGAGCGCCGCGTGCTGGTCATCATCGTCTCGCCCGACGGCGAGGTGCAGAACCGCATCATCCAGACCCAGGCCAACTTCACCCAGTCGCAGCTCGTCGAGGCGTCCAACTTCCTCAACTCGCATTACGCCGGCCTCACCATCGAGGACGTGCGCGAGCGCCTCAAGACCGAACTCGACGCCCTGCGCGGCGAGATCGCCGACCTCATGAAGCAGGCGGTGAACATCGGCGCCGAACCGGCCGAGAAGGACGAGGTGGTGGTGGCCGGCGAACGCAACCTGCTGTCGGTGAGCGAATTCAGCAGCGACCTGGGCAACCTGCGCCGCCTGTTCGACCTCTTCGAGCAGAAGACCCAGCTGGTGCGCCTGCTCGACGTGTCCACCCAGGCCGACGGCGTGCGGATTTACATCGGCGGCGAAAGCCAGGTGGTGCCGTTCGAGGAACTGTCGGTCGTCACCGCGCCCTACGAGGTGGACGGCCAGGTGGTGGGCACGCTGGGTGTCATCGGCCCCCAGCGCATGCCCTACGACCGCATGATCCAGATCGTCGACGTGACCGCCAAGCTGGTGAGCAACGCCCTGAGCCACACCAAGTAGGCCCACCCCCACCACCTACAATCCCGCCCTTCGGGCCGTTAGCTCAGTTGGTCAGAGCAGAGGACTCATAATCCTTTGGTCGTTGGTTCAAGCCCAACACGGCCTACCAAAAAAAGCCTGCTATACTGCGAGGCTTCGCGGCTGTAGCTCAGTTGGATAGAGTACTTGGCTACGAACCAAGGGGTCGTGGGTTCGAATCCTGCCAGCCGCGCCACACATTGTGTTGTAGATCAACGGGTTGGACACTTCGGTGTCCAACCCGTTTTTCGTTTCCGGGGGCTTCATCGGTACTCAGCCTCCAGAATTCCATGTTCTGGCGCCTGCATGCGAAGACGCCTGACCCACTCGACGCCCTTTGACCGGCCAGTCTCAAGCGACGAGTCTGGGGTCATCGCCTTCGCACAGGCCCGCATGGCACCAAACCTGCGCCACTGCGTTGGCCTGCCGGGGCTTGGCAGAAAGCGGATGGAGCCGGGTGATGTGCGCGGTTCGCCTCGGCCGATGGGCCTGTTGGTCACACGGCGCCTGAGCCGGGTTTGCCCTGGGCGGGCACCAGCACAGGGATGTGAACCGCGGCTGAAGCGCCAGTGAAGGACGTTGGCGCTTGAGCACCGGCGAACGTTTCCACCAAGCGCATCTCCATCCTAAGTGGACGGTATGGCCTGCTCGACCCTCCCGATGGCCGCCTGCAAAGCAGCCTCAACGCCATCCACGACAGGCACGCCTGTGTCATCGGCCACGCTCCGGGCTTGCCCTGTCAAGCCTCCCGATCCAAGCAGGATTGCCTTGGCTCCGTCAATCTGCACTGCCTCGCGCACCGCATCGCGGATGCGTTCTCGCGTGGCGTGGGCAGCATCAGCCGCCTCTGCGACGCCGATGCCAGCCGCCCGGACTGTGGCGAATGGTCCTGCGCCGTACCGCGCCATGAGGGCGCGAATCCCGGGCACGGCATCGTGCACCGTGGTCACGATGGCAAAGTGCGGCGACACCGAGCGAACGGCGGCGATCGCCGCCTCGCAGGTGCCCACCACCGGCTCATGCACCAGCGCACGCAACGCAGGCAGCGCCAGGTCGTCGAAGCAGGCCATCACATAGGCGTCGTACCGGAGTCGCGACTTGTCTCGAACAAGCGACACCACGTGGCTTTCCGCTTCGCGTCGCTCAGCTTCAGATTCGATGGAGAACGGACCCAATTCGGGATTGAGCACTTCAAACTCAATGCCGGCACGCGCGCTTCGGGAGGCCATCTCCCGGATTCGCTGTGTCACCGCCGCGTTGGTGTTGGGGTTGATGACCAATATGCGCTTCATGGCCGCGACACACCCGGGAGCCAGATCGCAATCTGGGGCCAGGCGATCAGCAAGCCAGTGAACACCAGCATGATGCCCACGTACGGCAAGGAACCACTCACCACATCATTGAAGCTGCCGCCGTCTCGCCGGATACCTTGCACGACGAACAGATTCATGCCCACCGGGGGCGTGATGAGGGCGATCTCGCACATCACCACGATGAAGATGCCGAACCATATCGGGTCAACGCCCACCGCAGCCACCATGGGCACCGCAATCGGCACGGTCAGCACCAACATCGACATCGCGTCCATGAACATGCCCAGCACGACGTAGAAAAGCACCAAAGCCAGCAGCAACGTGTACCGATCAAGCCCCAGGGTCGTCACCCACTGCGTGACGGCCTGGGTGGTCCCCAGCATCGACAGGGTGACGTTCAGGATGAGCGCGCAAACGATGATCAGGATCACCATGCCGGTGGTTCGCGCCGACTGGGTGAAGCAGTGCTGCATCAAGGTCCAGTTGAGGCGGCCAGATCGCCAGACGAACAGCAAAGACACCATGACGCCCAGCGCTGCCGACTCGGTCGGAGTCGCCAGGCCTCCGTAGATGCTGCCCATCACCACCAGAAAAATGACTCCGGGAGGGACCAGGTGGCGCAGGGCGGCGATTTTCTCAGCCATGGGAATCTGCGCCTGTTCGTCGTGCTGCCCGGCCTTGGGGTAGGCCACCAGAATGAACAGCGAGAACAGCAGCGTCAGCAAGAGGCCGGGAATCACACCCGCCAGGAACAACTGCCCCACGGAAACGTTCGCCAGCGATCCATACACGAGCAAGTTGACGCTGGGCGGAATCAGAATGCCCAACGTGCCACCTGCGGCCAGAGAACCCAGAGACGCCTTGACTGGGTACCGACGCGCACCCAGCGCCGGCAACGCGATCGTCCCCACCGTGGCCGCTGTGGCCACCGAGGAGCCGGAGGTGGCTGAAAACAGGGCACAGGTCGCGATGTTGGTGTGAAGCAGGCCACCCGGCAGACGATTGAGCCACATCGCCAACGCCACGAACATCTTGTCGGCAATGCCACCGCGCAAGAGGAGTTCGCCCAGCAGCATGAACAACGGTATTGCCGTCATCACGGAGTTGTTCAGCGTCCCCCAGACCACGCTCCCCATCATGTCGACCAGGGGCATGCCGTGGGCCAGATAGCCGCCGACAGCACCGACCGCCACGATGGAGAACGCCACCGGCAGGCTCAGCAACATCAGGCCAAGCATGGCCACGAATCCAATCACCAGGTACGTGATGCTGATCATGCTGGCCTCACCGGCGTTTCAGGTCTTCGAGCTCGGCTTCGAGCTCTTCTTCCACCGTGGCAGGGCTGCCCTGGCGAACCAGGCCCGTCCAGTCGCGGCGCACCAGCAAGGTCACCGTGCGCTTCAGCATCCACAGCGCAGGCAGCAAGAACACGGCCATGGCCACGAGCCAGAGCGCCTGGGGGTAGATGAGCGGTGTTGCCCATGGGGTCTGGGCAATGGACTGATAGGCGTGGGTTTCGCGGACCGTGGCCACCGTGAAGGCGAACAAGAACAGGGCCAGTGCGGCCAGTGCGAGCATGGACAGCGCATCGAGCCACGCACGGGTCCGCACCCCCAGCCTCAGGTACAGCACGTTGATGCGAATGTGGGAACGCTCCAGCAAGGCCACCGCAAACGCCAGTGGCGCAGCGATGGTGATGGCATAGCCCGAGAGCTCATCCACCCCCCCCAGCGAGTACGAGAACAGCTTGCGCAGCAGCGTCTCGAGCGTCACCGCCACCGACAGCACGATCATGACGATGCCAAAGATCAGGCTGGCCATCCTGGAAAAACGCTGCATGCGCGACTCCAGGGTGGATCAGAGACCTGCGCCCACGGTGGCCTTCCAGTCGGCCTCACAGGTCGGGTTCACGGCGTTGCACTGGCGCGTCCATGTTGGCAACGAACGTTCATTCAGCGCATTCCTGACGGTCGCCAGATCGGCGGGTGTCACGGGCACCGCCGTCAACTTGTACGGTTTGCCGAGGTTGCAGGGGCTTGCACCGGTGTTGCAGCGCATGGCATCCGCATACAGATCCTCGGAGTAGGCCCAGATGTCCTTGACCAGACCATCGAATGCCTGCTGAAGCTTGGCTTGATCGGCGGGCGACATCTGTCGCCACGTGTTGAGGTTGATGGCGTAGGCGTTGACGGCGAGCTGCAGCGCGAGCGGCATCACGGTCGTGGTGGCTTCGGGCCAGCCACCCGAGTTGGCCGATGCCGGGCCTGTGATCGCACAATCGACCACGCCGCGCGCCAGGGACTGCTGCACCTCGCCAAAAGGCATGGGAACGCCGGTGGCGCCCAGACCTGCCACAAAGTTCGCGCTGCTTTGGTCACCCACGCGGATCTTCAGACCCTTCAAATCGGGCAGGCCCTTGATCTGGGGCTTGCAAAAGATCACCTGCGGGCCCGCGGGCCACAAACCCAGCAGCTTGGCATTGAAGTTGGACTGCAGGCGTTTGTCGACCGTTGCAAAGTAGGCGGCCGTGTTCTTCCTGCCGGCCTCAAAGCTGGGGTTCAGCCCCACCAGATCCAGGCCCAGGATGGTGGGCTCGTCCCGGCTCACCTGTGGGCCGCGCAACGACACGATGTTGAACAGGCCCGACCTGAGCACACGCAAGCCGTCCGTGTCCGGAATGCCCGATACATCGACGGGGACGTACTGAACGTCCAGGCCGAGACCGGTGTTCTTGGCCAGGTTCTCGAAGAAGGGTTGTTCCTTGTTCTTCTGAATGAGGCCGGACCCCGCGGGCTGTCCCATGACCTTGAGCGGAATGGCCTGGCTGTGGGCCGTGATGGCGAAGAAACTGGCCGCGAGCGCAGCAAAAAGGCGGTATGGCATCGAAGTTCCTTTCGTGGCGGTGGTCGGCCGACAGGACCACCCCGTCAACCACCCGGCAAGGAACGCAAGTTTCTTGCCATCTCCCGTGAAACGATTGTTTCACGGAAAGGGCCTGAAAAGTCAACCACTTGAGGCCACCGGCCGAGCCACGGCCGCCACGTCACCACAGACGCCGGGGGCATGCACGCCGTGCATCTGCCCCAAACTCGACCACGGCGCACCGGATTGGGTCAGAGCTCTTCGAGCGCGTCGTTGAGCGTTTCAATGCCGCGCAAACGAGTGCGCCCGGCCGTGTCGGCCATTTCAATCGCGCGGTTGGCCAGCAGGTGACACACCGCCGCGACCGTCACATGGTTGAACAGGGGGCCCGGCGCCAGCGAGTGGCAGCGGAAGTGCCACGTGGCGCCGGCCTGAAAAGACACGCCTTCATCGGTGATGTAGAGCCACGGTGCCTTGCTGCGACGAATCTGCTCCAGCAGCAGATCCATTCGTGCCACGCGCCTTCGCAAGCCGAACACGATGGCCATGTCCTGGGGCGCCATGCTCACCAGGTGTTCGCCCAAGGTCTGTCCAGCCCCTGGAATGGCGACGATGTTCTCGATCACCTGGGTCAACTGCCACTGCAGATAGCTGGCAAACGGGTGGCTGCTGCGAAATCCGATCAGCCAGACCTTGCGTGCCCCCAGCATGGCCTGGACAACCGCATCGACCTGCGCATCGCTGATGGCCACGAACGTGGCCTCGAGGTTCGAGACACTCTGGGCCACATGGGCCGCCACCGATGGCGTCGATTGGCCGGGCGAGGCGGTGCCCAGGAACAACCGGGATCCCGTCTGCTTTTCAGCCCGTGCGTGGCGCCTGGCCTCTTCATAGCTTTGATAACCGAGGCGCTTGACGAAACGCGACACCGTGGCCTTGGACACATGGGCCAGATCGGCCAGTTCAGAGCCTGAGTAACTCGCCAGCTCCCCCGGAAAGTCGCAGACGAACTCACCCAGGCGGCGTTCGGCCGGGTGCAAGGTGGGCAGTGCCTGCCGAACCCTGGTCAGAAACGACTTGTCCTTGGCAACCATCTGAGCGATTCCTTGTCTTGGTGGGGGACCCGTGCGAGCAGTGTAGATCGCTGCACGGCCTGCGCGAACCGAGCGACGGCGCCTGGTCGGCCGGCCTCGGCGGCATGAACTTGGCGACGTATCCACTACGATGCGATCCCCTCGAAGCTGGATTGCCGTGCCGCGAAATCCGGTGGCGGTGGGATCCAGCCGTTCCTCTGTTTTCGAAAGACCGATCCGCCGTCATGAGCAAGGCCTTCACCCGCGAAACCGACACCGACGACGATGACGCCGACGGCGCGTCGGCCGTGGCCGTGCCCGGCGGCAAGAACTACATCACGCGCGCTGGCTACGACCGGCTGCGCCAGGAACTCTTCACCCTGATCGACGCCGAGCGGCCCAAGGTGGTCGAGATCGTGCACTGGGCGGCGAGCAACGGCGACCGGTCGGAAAACGGCGACTACCTGTACGGCAAGAAGCGCCTGCGCGAGATCGACCGCCGCATCCGCTTCCTGACCAAGCGGCTAGAGATCGCCGAGGTGGTCGATCCGTCGCTGCACCATGGCAGCGACCAGGTGTTCTTCGGCGCCACGGTCACCTACGCCGACCACACCGGCAAAGAGACCACCATCACCATCATGGGCACCGACGAGGCCGACAGCTCGCAGGGGCAGGTGAGCTGGGTGGCGCCGGTGTCGCGCGCGCTGCTCAAGGCCCGGGTGGGCGACGCGGTGAAGCTGGCGGTGCCGGGTGGCACGCAGGAACTCGAGGTGCTCGAGGTGGCTTACCCCGCGCCCGCGGGGTGATGCGTCAGGCCTTGGCGGTCGACTTGTAGCGCAGGGCCTTCACCACCGATGGCGTGCGCTTGAGGCTGCGCAGCACGTCGGCCAGGTGCTGGCGGTCGCGCACCGCGACCGAGAACCGGATGTCGGTGGCCGTCTGGGCCGGTTCGTCGCCCATGTCCACGTGGGTGATGTCGGCCTCGGCGGCGGCAATCGACGACGCCACCCGGGCCAGCACCCCCTTGCCGTTGGTCACGGTCACCACCACGGTGGTGTCGAACAGGCGCACCGGCTCGTCGGCCCATTCCACTTCGAGAAAGCGCTCGGCGTCGCGGTCGCGCAGGCGGCGCGCGGTGGGGCAGTCTTCGGCGTGCACCACCAGGCCTTCGCCACGGCCCAGGTAGCCCACGATGCGGTCACCCGGAATGGGTTTGCAGCAGCTGGCGTACTGCACCGACAGCCCTTCGCTGCCGTCGAGGGTGACCACGCCCTGCACCACGGTTTCGTCGAGGCCGCTGGCGTAGCGTTCGCGGCTGATGAGCAGGGCGTCCGGTTTGAGGCCGGTTTCGGCGAGCAGCACGGCGAGCTTCTTGCCCACCATGTTGGCGATTCGCTTGCCCATGCCGATGTCGGTCAGCAGCTCGTCGCGGGTGCGGTTGCCGGTGAAGCGCAGCAGCTTGTCCCACACCGCGGCGTGTTCGCCTTCTTCGGTCGGCAGGTGGGCAATGCCTTCGGACCGCAGTGCCTGGCTGAGCATGCGTTCGCCCAGTTCCTGCGATTTCTCCTGCGCCGACGCCTTCAGGTGGTGGCGGATCTTGGAGCGCGCGCGCCCGGTCTTGACGAACGCCAGCCAGGCCGGATTCGGCTCGGCCTTGTCGTCGGTGATGACCTCCACCACGTCGCCGTTGGCCAGCTCCGACCGCAAGGGCCGTTGTTCGCCGTTGATGCGCGCACCCACCGCGCGGTGGCCCACACCGCTGTGGATGGCATAGGCGAAGTCGACCACGGTGGCGCCGCGCGGCAGCGCCAGGATCTTGCTCTTGGGCGTGAAGACGTAGACCGCGTCGGGGAACAGGTCGATCTTGATGTGGTCCCAGAACTCGCTGGCGTCGTGTGTCTCCTGCTGGATGTCCAGCAGCGACTGCAGCCATTGGGTGCCCAGCCGCTGCGACATGTCGCTGCCCGGCTCGTTGGCCTTGTACAGCCAGTGGGCCGCCACGCCCGACTCGGCCACCACGTCCATGCTGTGCGTGCGCAGCTGGAATTCGATGTTGGTGCCGAACGGCCCCACCAGGGTGGTGTGCAGCGACTGGTAGCCGTTCACCTTGGGAATGGCCACGTAATCGCGGAACTTGCCGGGCAGCGGTTTGTAGAGCTGGTGCAGCAGACCCAGCGCCGTGTAGCAGTCGGTCAGCTCGGGCACGACGATGCGAAAGCCGTAGATGTCGGTGACCTGCGCGAACGACAGGTGCTTGGCGTCCATCTTGCGGTACACCGAGTACAGCGTTTTCTCGCGCCCGACGATGCGCACGGGAATGCCGTGCCGCTTCAGTGCGGCTTCGACCTCGTGGTGCACACGCGCGATCAGATCACGGCGGCGGCTGCGGGCTTTCTCGAGTGCCCTGGCCAGCACCTCGTAGCGCCACGGGTGCAGAAACCGGAACGACAGGTCCTGCAGTTCCCGGTAGGTGAAGTTCAGGCCCAGCCGGTGAGCAATCGGCGCGTAGATCTCGAGCGTTTCGGTGCTGATCCGGTGCCATTTGCTGCGCGGCATGTCGCCCATGGTGCGCATGTTGTGGGTGCGGTCGGCCAGCTTGATCAGGATGACCCGAACGTCCTTGGCCATGGCCAGCAGCATCTTGCGGAAGGACTCGGCCTGGTTCTGCTCGCGCGACGTGAACTCGAGTTTTTCGAGTTTGGTGAGTCCGTCGACCAGTTCTGCCACCGGAGCGCCAAAGCGCTCCACCAGTTCCTGCTTGGTGACACCGCAGTCTTCAATGGCGTCGTGCATCAGCGCGGCCATGAGCGCCTGGGCGTCGAGCTTCCACTCGGCGCACTGGGCGGCCACCGCGATCGGGTGGGTGATGTAGGGGTCGCCGTTCTTGCGCAACTGACCCAGGTGGGCTTCGTCGGCAAACCGGTAGGCCTGGCGAATGCTTTCGATGTCGGCCGGGCTCAGGTAATCGAGCTTGCCCAGCAAACCGGCAAAGCTGGCCGCGGCGGCGCTCGCGGCCGCGCTGGCCGCGTCGGGCGCCGTGGTCGCCAAGGTGCCGTCAAAGCTCGTCATCATGCTGTAACTGTAGCGCGATGGCCCAGCGATCGCCTGGGCGCGCGGCCCTAGGCCATGCCGAAGGCGCTGGAATGCCGTTCGGGCAACAAAAAAGCACCGCCTGGCGGTGCTTTTCGAGGTGCTTGGGGTCCGGTGGAAGACGGAGGCCTCAGACCGGGACCTTCTTGAGCATTTCCAGCCCGACCTTGCCCTCGGCGATTTCGCGCAGCGCGGTCACGCCGGGCTTGTTCTTGCTTTCGATCTTGGGCGCATGGCCCTGGCTCAGCATGCGGGCGCGGTAGGTGGCCGCCAGCACCAGCTGAAAACGGTTGGGGATCTTCTCGAGGCAGTCTTCGACGGTGATGCGTGCCATGGCGGGCTCCGGTGGTCAGTGGATGTTCAGTGCCCGGAAGGTGTCGCTGCGGGCGTTGCGTTGCGCGGCGTACTTGAGGCGCTGCGCATGAACGATGGCCTTCAGGTCGAATAGGGCCCGTTCAAACAACTCGTTGATTATAACGAAGTCGAAATCCCTGGCGTGGGCCATCTCGGTGGCCGCGTTCTGCAGCCGGACCTCGATCACGTCGGCGCTGTCCTCGGCGCGGCGCTCCAGCCGGGACCGCAGTTCTTCCCAGCTGGGCGGCAGAATGAACACCAGCACCGCGTTGGGAAAGATGCGCTTGACCTGGATGGCGCCCTGGTAATCGATCTCGAGCACCACGTCGGCACCCTGCTTGATGCGCTGTTCCAGGGCCTGCTTGGAGGTGCCGTACCGGTTGCCGTGCACCTGCGCCCACTCCACGAAGGCGCCCTGCAGCACCATCTGGTCGAAGGTTTCCTTGCTCACGAAATAGTATTCGCGCCCGTGCACCTCCTGGCCACGGGGCGGGCGTGTGGTGTGCGAGATCGAGGGCTGGACGCGCGAATCCAGCTCCATCAGCGCCTTGACCAGGCTCGATTTGCCGGCCCCGCTGGGCGCGGCGACGACGAAAAGGTTTCCGGGGTAATCCATCAGGTTGTCATTCAAGGTTCTGGACCTGCTCGCGCATCTGTTCGATGAGCACTTTCATGTCGACCGAAATGCGGGTGAGTTCCAGGCTCGACGACTTGGACCCGAGGGTGTTGGCTTCGCGGTGCAGTTCCTGGATGAGGAAGTCCAGGCGCTTGCCCAGCTCGCCACCGCGGTCGAGCAGCCGTTCGATTTCGTCGAGGTGGGCCGCCAGGCGAGTGAGTTCTTCGGCCACGTCGATCCGGATCGCGTAGGCGGTGGCCTCGGACAGGGCGCGGTCGCGGGCCGCTTCGCTGTTCGCCACGGCGCCATTGTCGTCGGCGCCGAGCGCCTCGTTCCAGCGGTCCAGAAAACGCTGCCGCTGCTGGGCCACCAGTTGGGGAATCAGGGGTTCTGCGGCCAGCGCCAGCGCGCGCAATTGCGAAAGCCGGTCGCGCAGCATGGCGGCAAGCCGCTCGCCCTCGCGGGCGCGCGAGTCCAGCAATTGCGCCAGGGCGGTCTGTGCAAGCTCGATCAGGCGGTCCTGCAGGTCGTCGGGCAGCCGGGCGGGGCGGGCACTGAGCGCCAGCACCTCGGCCACCGACAGGGGCTGGGCCTGGGGCAGCCAGGCGCGAATGCCGTCCTGCGCGGCCACCAGCCGCTGCAGGTCGGCGCTGCCCGGGACCCGTTGGGCCGTGTCGGTGCGGCCTTCGACCCAGGCGCGCAATTCGAGCTTGCCGCGCTTGAGCGTCTGCGTCAGCCGCTCGCGCAGCGCGGGTTCGGCCGAACGCAGTTCTTCCGGCAGTTTGAAGGCGATGTCGAGGAAGCGGCTGTTGACCGATCTGATTTCGACCCCGACGGACGGACCGGATTGGCCCGCGGCCGGTGGATCCTCGTGCCCCATCTGGGCCGAGGCGTATCCGGTCATGCTGTAAACTGCCATCGCTCTGGGCCGGTCGGTGTTGAGGTCCAAAACGGGGCGTTTCGGAAGCCGGTTGAATTATGTCAAAGGTCAAACCTGCACCCTTGCCGCCCGACACGGTGATCGGCGGCTACCGCATCGTCCGCAAGTTGGCCGCCGGCGGGTTCGGTGTCGTCTATCTCGCCGTCGACACCGAAGGCCAGCAGGTGGCCATCAAGGAATACCTGCCTTCTTCGCTGGCCTCGCGCGCGCCGGGCGAACTGCTGCCCCAGGTGCAGCCCGAAAAACTCTCCCTCTACCGCCTCGGCCTCAAGAGCTTTTTCGAAGAAGGCCGCGCGCTCGCGCAGATCTCCCACCAGTCGGTGGTGAGCGTGCTCAACTTCTTCCGCGAGAACGAAACCGTCTACATGGTCATGAACTACCTCGAGGGCTCGTCCCTCCAGGAGTTCATCATCACGGCCCGCGAGCTCAAGAAGCAGAAGGTGTTCCGCGAGTCCACCATTCGCTCCCTCTACGACGAGGTGCTGCGGGGTCTGCGCATCGTGCACCAGCACAAGATGCTGCACCTGGACATCAAGCCCGCCAACATCTTCATCACCGACGACAACCGCGCCGTGCTGATCGATTTCGGCGCCGCGCGCGAGGTGCTGAGCAAAGAGGGCAACTTCATCCGCCCCATGTACACCCCGGGCTTCGCCGCCCCCGAGATGTACCGGCGCGATTCGTCCATGGGTCCGTGGACCGACATCTACGCCATCGGCGCCTGCATCTACGCCAGCATGCAGGGCTACCCGCCCAACGACGCGCCCCAGCGGCTCGAGAAAGACCGCCTGTCGCTGGCGCTGTCGCGCCTGCGCGGCGTGTATTCCGACAACCTCATCGAGGTGGTCGAATGGTGCATGTCCCTCGACCCGCTTTCGCGCCCGCAGTCGGTGTTCGCGCTGCAGAAGGAACTCAGCCGCGAGACCGAGCGCAGCTACACCAAGCTGACGGTGGCCGAGAAAATGCGCCTGCAGTTCGACAACATCGTCTCTGACAAGCAGAAGTCGCTGCTTCGCAAATCCACCGACGTCGGCACCAAGTTCCGATGAAATTTTCGGTCTACCAGATCAGCCGCCAGGGTGGCCGCGAGCGCAACGAAGACCGCATGGGCTATGCCTACACGCGCGAATCGGGGTTGTTCGTGCTGGCCGATGGCATGGGCGGTCACCCCGAAGGCGCCATGGCGGCGCAGCTCGCGCTGCAGACCCTCTCTGCCTATTTCCAGAAGGCCGCCAACCCCACCGTGCGCGAGGTGCCCGAGTTCCTCTCGAGCGCGCTCATGGCCGCACACCACCAGATCATCCGCTACGCCGCCGAAAAGGGCATGCTGGACACGCCCCGGACCACGCTGGTGGCCGCCATCATGGAACGCGGCCACATCCACTGGGTGCACTGCGGCGACTCCCGCCTCTACATCGTGCGCGACGGCCAACTGCTCACGCGCACCCGGGACCACTCCTACATGGAGCAGCAGGCCCACCTGGGCCGCACCACCGACCACATCAACCGCAACATCCTGTTCACCTGCCTGGGGTCGCCCGCCAAGCCGGTCTACGACCTGTCCGGCCCGGTCCAGCTTGAGCAGGGCGACCGCGTGCTGCTGTGCTCCGACGGTCTGTGGGGCACCGTCGAGGACGAAGAAATCGTCACCGAGCTGACCACGCACCCGCTCGAACAGGCCATTCCCGAACTCGTCGAGACCGCGCTGCGGCGCGGCGGCCCGCGCTGCGACAACGTCACCGTGCTGGCCATGGAATGGGAAACCGCCGACGAGTACCAGACCACGCGTGTGTCCACCGAAGACATCGAGGACGGCGTGTTCGCGTCCACCATCCAGTCGGGTGTGGCCGACCCCACCATCGAAGACCTGGACGACGCCGCCATCGAGCGTTCCATCGCCGAGATCAACGCGGCGATCCAGCGCACCGCGGCCGCGCGCAACGCCTGAGGCGTTTGCCGTTCCTCCCTTCTTTCTTTCCGCTTTCGAGGTTTCTCCATGACGGTTGCTTCCCGACCCGGCCAACGGGCCGCCGATGCCCTGCGCCCGGTGCGCATCACCCGCAGCTACACGATGCACGCCGAAGGCTCGGTGCTGATCGAGTTCGGCCACACCAAAGTGCTCTGCACCGCGTCGGTTGAAGAGCGCGTGCCGCCCCACAAGCGCGGCAGTGGCGAAGGTTGGGTGACGGCCGAGTACGGCATGCTGCCGCGCGCCACCCACACCCGCAGCGACCGCGAAGCCGCCAAGGGCAAGCAGAGTGGGCGCACCCAAGAAATCCAGCGCCTCATCGGCCGGTCGTTGCGCGCGGTGTTCGACCTGTCGCTGCTGGGTGAACGCACCATCACGCTCGACTGCGACGTGATCCAGGCCGACGGCGGCACCCGCACCGCCAGCATCACCGGCGCCTTCATTGCCGCGCAGGACGCGGTGAACCGGCTGCTCGCCGACGGCCGCATCGCCGCGTCGCCCATCAAGGACCATGTGGCCGCCATTTCGGTCGGCATCCTCGACGGCGTTCCCCTGCTCGACCTGGAGTACGTGGAAGACTCGGCCTGCGACACCGACATGAACGTGGTCATGACTGGCGCCGGGCACTACGTGGAGGTGCAGGGCACGGCCGAAGGCGCGGCGTTCTCGCGCCAGGAAATGGACACGCTGCTCGCGCTGGCCGAAAAGGGCATCGGCGAACTGGTGTCGCTGCAAAAGGCGTCGCTGGCCGCATGAAGCTGGTTCTGGCGTCCAACAACGCGGGCAAGCTGGCCGAGTTGCAGGCGCTGTTTGCGCCGCTGGGCGTGCAACTCGTGCGCCAGGCCGAACTCGGCATCCCCGAGGCACCCGAGCCCCACCACACCTTCATCGAAAACGCGCTGGCCAAGGCCCGCCACGCGTCGCGCCTCAGCGGGCTGCCGGCCCTGGCCGACGACGCCGGTCTGTGCGTTGAAGCGTTTGGCGGGCAGCCCGGTGTGGACACCGCCCACTACGCCACCCGGTTCGGGCTGCCCAAGGGCGACGACCACAACGTCACCGCGCTGCTCGACCAGATGCGCCAGGTGAGTGACCGCCGCGCCGCACTGGTCAGCACCCTGGTGGCCCTGCGCCACGCCGAAGACCCCGAGCCGCTGGTGGCCACGGGTCGCGCGCCGGGTCTCATCACGCATGAACGCATCGGTGCGCACGGTTTCGGCTTCGACCCGGTGATGTTCATTCCCGCGTTGGGCAAGACCTTTGCCGAACTCGACCCCGAGGTGAAGAACCGGCACAGCCACCGCGGCAAGGCGGCGCAGGCCATGCTGGCCCTCATGCGCGAACGCTGGTTCGGTTCCGCGCCATGACCGCGCCCGCCGTCATCCGGCCGGTCGTCAACCCGGACCCGCGGCACTGGATGCGCCCGGGCACCCTGCAGCTGACGGCTCTGCCGCCGTTGTCGCTCTACATCCACCTGCCGTGGTGTTTGCGCAAGTGCCCTTACTGCGATTTCAATTCGCACGAATGGAGCGCCACCGCCGCGCCCGGGCAACCCCTGCCCGAAGCGCGCTACCTCGACGCCCTGCGCGCCGACCTCGAGGCCTCGTTGCCCCTGGTCTGGGGGCGCCCGGTGGTGAGCGTGTTCATTGGCGGCGGCACGCCCAGCCTGTTTTCGCCCGACGCCATCGACCGCCTGCTGGCCGACGTGCGCGCGCGCCTGCCGCTGGAGCCCGACGCCGAGATCACGCTGGAAGCCAACCCCGGCACCTTCGAACGGGACCGCTTTCGTGCGTTCCGGCAGGCCGGCGTCACGCGCCTGTCGGTGGGTGTGCAAAGCTTCAACGACGATCACCTGAAGGCCCTGGGGCGCGTGCACGACGGCGCCCAGGCCCGCGCTGCGCTGGAGGAGGCCGCGCAGGTGTTCGACACCTTCAACCTCGACCTGATGTACGCGCTGCCCGGGCAGACGCTGGCGCAACTCGATGACGACCTGCGCACCGCGCTGTCGTTCGCGCCGCCGCACCTGTCGGTCTACCACCTCACGCTCGAGCCCAACACGGTGTTTGCCAAGTACCCGCCAGCGCTGCCCGACGAAGACACCGCCTACGAGATGCTCGACCACATCACCGAGCGCACCGCCACGTCGGGGCTGCAGCGGTACGAGGTGTCGGCCTATGCCCGACCCGGGCACGCGTGCCGGCACAACCTGAACTACTGGCGGTTCGGCGATTACCTGGGCATTGGCGCCGGCGCCCACGGCAAACTGAGTTTTGCGCACCGCATCGCACGTCCGGTTCGCCTGCGCGAACCGCGCCTGTACATGGACCGTGCCCTGGCGGGCGACGCGCTGGCCAGCATGGACGAGGTGCCGCGCGCGCACCTGCCGTTCGAATTCATGCTGAACGCCCTGCGCCTGCGCGAAGGTTTCGCGCTGGCCGACTACATGGGCTGCACCGGCCTGCCGCTGTCCAGCATCGACGCCACGCTGGCGCAGGCCGAAGCGCAAGGCTGGATCGCGCGCGAGGGCGGTTGGGTCAAACCCACCGAGCGCGGGTTCGACTTCCTGAGCGACCTGCAGGCGCTGTTCCTGCCCGACTGAGCCGCCGCAGCGTCAGGTGCCCGCGCCGATGAGGCTGAAGCCCACGCGCGTGCGGCCAGCATCCGATTCGGCGGCAGCGAAGCCATCGTGCATGCGCGCGATGGCCGCCACGATCGACAGGCCCAGTCCGTGGTGTGGCTTCTCGAGCTCGCAGCGCGAGGCATCGGCCCGGAAGAACCGGTCGAACAGCCGGGGCAGGTGCGCCGGGTCGATCGACGGCCCCACGTTCTCGACCCACAGCCGCATGCCCTGGTCGCCCTCGGGCAGGATGCGCACACACAGGCGCGAGCCTTTCTCGGCGTAGCGGATGGCATTGCCCAGCAGGTTCGACAGCGCGCGTTTGACCAGCGGTTCGTCCACCGCCATCCTCGCGTCGCCTTCGATGTCGATGCCCAGCCCGGCTTCTTCCATCGGGGCCTCGTGGAATTCGACCACCTGGCGCACCAGTTCGGCCAGGCTCACGGGTGCGCCGCGGCGCGCCTTCACGCCACGGTCGGCCTGCGCCAGGAACAGCATGTCGTTGACGATGCCGGCCATGCGCTGCAGTTCTTCGAGGTTGGAGTGCAGCACCTCTTCAAGCTCGCCCGCGCTGCGTTCGCGGCTGAGCGCCACTTCGGTGTGGCCGATCAGGTTGGCCAGGGGCGTGCGCAGTTCGTGTGCCACGTCGGCGTTGAACCCCTCCAGCTGCACATAGGTCCGCTCCACGCGCTGCATCAGGCCGTTGAACTGGTCGATGAGGGGTTGCAGTTCTTCGATGGGCTCCGCCAGCGCCAGGCGCTGGTCGAGGCGGCGCACGTCGATGGAGCGCGTTTGCGCCGCCAGGTCGAGCAGTGGGCGCAGGCTGCAGCGCACCCGCCAGAACGTGGCCCAGGCCACGAAGGCGCCACCGGCCAGGGTGGTGACCACCAGCAGCAAGGCCATTCGCTGACCGTGCTGAGAATCACGCGAGCAGTCGATCACCATGCGCCCTTGCAGCGGCCGCGAACCGTCGGCGCGGACCACCTCGAACCGCCGCTCGCGCGAGGGCGCAGTCGCCACGTCGAAGGTCGGTGACGCATCGCGATAGAAGAGTGTTCCGTCAGGGCGGAAGATTTCGACGAAGGTGCCCGGACGCCGCTCGGACAGCCAGGCCAGCTTGGCACTCATCTCGGCTTCGCCGCCGTTCTTGTCGGCCGCCTTGAGCACGTCGGCCAGCACGGTCGAATAGCTTCGCAGCTCTTCGTCCTGCTTGGCGGTGAACAGCATGTAGGTCACGCCATAGATGCTGGCCAGCAGCACGCCCAGCACCAGGATGGTCTGCATGGCGAGCAGCAGCGACAGGCGCCGCCCGATGGAATAGGTGCAGGGCGTCGGGTCGACCTTGAGGTCGGCGGTGGCGGCCGCGATGGCCTGGGTGTTCATTCGGCAAGCTCCGTGCGGCGCATGGCGCTGCAAACGCGTTCGGTCGACAGGGTCGCGCTCATGTGCGGTCCTCCAGCACGTAGCCCATACCGCGCACGTTGTGCAGCAGCTTGGGTCGGTACGGGTCGTCCATTTTCGCGCGCAGGCGGCGGATCGCCACCTCGACCACGTTGGTGTCGGAATCGAAGTTCATGTCCCACACCTGCTCGGCAATCGTGGTGCGCGACAGGATCTGGCCCTTGCGCCTGGCCAGCAGTGCGAGCAGCGCGAACTCCTTGGCGGTGAGTTCCAGGCGGTCCCCGTCGCGCCAGGCCTTGCGGCTGATCAGGTCCATCTCGAGGTTGCTGACGGTCAGCTTGGCGTTGCTGGTCTCGTTGTTCGCCGGTCCGCGCCGCAGCAGCGCGCCCACACGGGCGAGCAGTTCCGAAAACGCGAATGGCTTGACAAGGTAGTCGTCGGCACCCGACTGCAGACCGCGAACACGGTCCTCGACGTGGTCGCGCGCGGTGAGCATGAGCACCGGTGTGTTGTGCTTCTCCCGCAGGGCCGACAGCACGCCGAAGCCATCGACGCCGGGCAGCATGATGTCGAGCACCACGAGTTGGTAGTCGCCACCGGTGGCCAGGTAGCGTCCCTCGATGCCGTCACGGGCGACATCGACGGTGTAGCCAGCCTCGGCCAGACCACGCTTGACGTAGTCGGCCTGCTTGGCTTCGTCTTCGATGACCAGGATTCGCATGATGGAGGAAAGACTGAGGGGTTTGCGCGGACTTCGCGCGATGCGAAATTGTCACGGAAAGTGGCCGATTGTTGGCTTACAGATCGGTAATCCTGGCGTTCGGAAGATGACAGATGCGGTTTCTACAGTTCATCCCATGCCGCGACAAACACGGCATCAGGTGTCTCCCTCTCAATCCATCGTCTTCAAAGGAACTGCCATGAAAGCCTCCCGTCTGCTGCTCACCGTTGCCCTCTCTGCCACCGCCGCCGCCGCCATGGCGCAGAGCAACCCGCTCCAGTACATCCCCACCGTCGAAGTGGAACTGAACACCCAGCCCGCGTTCACCTTTGTGGCTGACCGCACCGAAGTGAAGTCGCAAGCCGCCGCCGCTCAAACCGGCCCGCTGGCCTACCTGCCGACCGTGGAAGTGCAGCTGAACGAAGTCGTGGCCCAGGGCAGCACCCTGTCCCGCGCCCAAGTCCAGGCTGAGGCCGCTGAAGCCAACCGCCTGGGCCTGCTCCAGTTCAGCGACAGCGACTACCCGGTCAGCGCGACCCCCGCCCAGGCCGAGCAGATCCGCCAGGCCGGCCTGCGCGCCGTGCAGGGCAACGCCGTTGTGCAAGCCCCCGGTGCCGCCGTCGCCAACTGATCGACGACCACTGCATGCAGAACGGCCCTTCGGGGCCGTTTTCTTTTGAGGGCTGCAAGGGCGGTTGAATCCATCACACAATGCCGCCATGAGCCAGTACTGGTTGATGAAATCCGAGCCCGATGAGTGCTCGATCGACGACGCCCTGAACGCGCCCGGGGCCAGCGTGCCCTGGACCGGCGTGCGGAACCACCAGGCCCGCAACTTCATGCGCGACACCATGCGGATCGGCGATGGCGTCTTGTTCTACCACTCCAGTTGTCCGCAGCCCGGCATCGCCGGGCTGGCCCGGGTGGCGTCCGGTCCGTACCCCGACCCCACGCAGTTCGACCCGGCCTCGCCCTACCACGACCCGGCGTCGAAACCCGACGCGCCACGCTGGGTGCTGGTCGATGTGAAAGCCGTTCAGAAGACCCGCCTGATCGGCCTGCCCGAACTTCGCGCCACCCCTGAGCTGGCCGGCATGGTGCTCCTGCAACGCGGCAGCCGGCTGTCGTTCACGCCGGTTAGCGAGGCGCACTGGCGGTTCGTGACCGAGGTGCTGATGAGGTCGTGAAGGGGGATGGCGGAGACGGTGAGATTCGAACTCACGGACCCTTGCGGGTCGGCAGTTTTCAAGACTGCTGGTTTAAACCGCTCACCCACGTCTCCGCGCCGGGGCAGATTCTAGGCCCTCAGGCGGTCTGGGGTTGGCGCAGCAGGCCGCGCGTCTCGATGAACCGCACCACCTCGTCGAGTCCTTCCAGGGTTTTGAGGTTGGTCATCACCCAGGGGCGGCGCTGGGCATCGGGGCGCATGCGGGCGGTGTCGGCCTGCATCACGTCGAGGTTGGCGCCCACGTGCGGCGCCAGGTCGGTCTTGTTGATGACGAACAGGTCGCTCTTGGTGATGCCGGGGCCGCCTTTGCGCGGGATCTTCTCGCCGGCGGCGACGTCGATCACGTAAAGCGTGAGGTCGCTGAGCTCGGGGCTGAAGGTGGCCGCCAGGTTGTCGCCGCCGCTCTCCACGAAGACGATGTCGGCGTCGGGGAAGCGTTCGAGCATGCGGTCGATCGCTTCGAGGTTGATGGACGCGTCCTCGCGGATGGCGGTGTGCGGGCAGCCGCCGGTCTCCACGCCCAGGATTCGCTCGGCCGGCAGGGCGCCGCTGACGGTGAGCAGCCGCTGGTCTTCCTTGGTGTAGATGTCGTTGGTGATGGCGATCAGGTCGTAGCGCTCGCGCATGGCCTTGCAGAGCATTTCCAGCAGCGTGGTCTTGCCGGAGCCCACCGGGCCTCCGATGCCCACGCGCAGTGGAGGCAGGTGTTTGGTGCGGTTGGGAATGTGGTGCAGGCTCATGATCGGAAGAGGCGGGAGTACTGGGTTTCGTGGCGCGCCGACAGGATGGCGAGCATGGGGGTGAAGGCTTGACGGCTGTTGTCGTCGAGGCTCAAGGCGTGATCGACGGCCTCGGGAATGTGTTGCACCAGCCTGGCCAACAGCCGCTGGCCACTGCCTTGTCCCAGCGGCACCGCCTTGATGGCCGACTGCACCATGTTCTCGGCCCAGCCGAACGCCAGGCCCACCACCGCGTCGCGCAGCGGCGCATCGCCGTGGGCGGCGGCACAGGCGCTGGCCACGGGCCAGGTGGGCGGCTCCAGCCGTGCGCTTTGCAGGTCGTTGGCGATGGCGGCGCCGTGTTCGCCGAGCGACAGTGCCCAGGCCAGCAGCGACCGGCCCATCTGCTCGGCCTGCAGCCGCAGTTCGCTGGTTTCGCGGGTCTGCAGCACCCAGGCGTTGAGCGCGCGAACGCGGTCGATGTCGCGGGCTCGCCAGGCACCGATGGCTTGCGCCGCCACCGCGAGGTCGCTGCGAGCAGGGCCCAGCAGCAGCTGGTGGACCAGCCAGTCGTCGGCGCTGGCTTCGTCTCGCACACAACCCGCATCGATGGCCGCTTCGAGCCCTTCGGAGTACGAGAAGCCACCCACGGGCAGCGCGGGTGAGGCCAGCCACAGCGTGCGCAGCAGCGCCGCGTCGGTCCGGTCCTCAGTGGGCGTGGCCGTGGTCATGTCCGCCGGGATGGTCGTGCCCATGCCCAAGCCCGTGTCCGCGACCGTGGTCATGGCCGTGGCCGTGGTCATGCCCATGGCCGTGTCCTTCGTGGTGGCCGTGGCCGCCCCCGTGGCCGGCGTGACCGCCGTACGCGCCGCCCTCGGGCTCGAAGGGCTCGCTGACCTCGACCACCGTCAGGTGCATGGCGCGCAGCATGTCGGCCAGCACGTGGTCGGGCTCGATCTTCAGGTGGTCGGGCCGCAGTTCGATCGGCACGTGCCGGTTGCCCAGGTGGTAGGCAGCCCGCATCAGGTCGAAAGCCTGGTCGGCCACGGGGTGGTCGGGGCAGGGGGTGATGCGCAGCACCGGTTGCGGAGCGGCCACCACGCGAACCAGTTCACCCGATTCGGTCACCAGCACGTCGCCGCCGCGCACCACGGCGCCACGCGGCAGAAAGACGGCCATCGTGCGGCCGTCGCTCAGGCGGGCGTCGAAGCGGCTCTTCTGGCGGATGTCCCAGTCGAGTTCGACGCGGGGTGCCCGGTTGAGCAGCACGGGCGCCAGGCCTTGCCCGCGGGCGATGCATTTCGAGGCTTGGAGCATGGGCGGGATCAGAAGAGAAAGTAGCGCTGCGCCATCGGCAGCACGGTCGCGGGTTCGCAGGTGAGCAGCTGGCCGTCGGCGCGCACCGAGTAGGTTTGCGCGTCGATTTCCATGTGCGGCATCCAGGCGTTGTGCACCATGTCCCGCTTGGTCACACGGCGGCACCCCTGCACGGCCGACAGCGTTTTCTGCAGGCCGTAGCGCTGGCCCACACCGGCCTGCAGCGCGGCCTGCGACACGAAGCTCAGGCTGCTGCGGGCCAGCGCCCCGCCCAGCGAACCGAACTGCGGCCGGAAGTGCACCGGCTGCGGTGTGGGAATGGACGCGTTCGGGTCGCCCATGGCCGCCAGCGCGATGCTGCCGCCCTTGAGCACCAGAAACGGCTTGACGCCGAAGAACGCGGGCTTCCAGATCACCAGGTCGGCCCACTTGCCGGGTTCGATCGAACCGACGATGTGCGAGATGCCGTGGGCGATGGCGGGGTTGATGGTGTACTTGGCCACATAGCGCCGCACGCGGAAGTTGTCGTTGCGCGCGGTGTCTTCGGCCAGCTTGCCGCGCTGCAGCTTCATCTTGTGCGCGGTCTGCCAGGTGCGCAGGATCACCTCGCCCACCCGGCCCATGGCCTGGCTGTCGCTGCTCATCATGCTGATGGCGCCCAGGTCGTGCAGGATGTCCTCGGCCGCGATGGTCTCCTTGCGGATGCGGCTTTCGGCAAAGGCCAGGTCTTCGGGAATGCCGGCGTCGAGGTGGTGGCACACCATGAGCATGTCGACGTGTTCGTCGAGCGTGTTCACGGTGTACGGCATGGTGGGATTGGTGGACGATGGCAGGAAGTTGGCTTCGCCCACCACGCGCAGGATGTCGGGCGCGTGCCCGCCGCCAGCGCCCTCGGTGTGGAACGCACACAGCGTGCGGCCTCTCCCTGTCGAATCTTTCGTGGCCGCAATGGTGTCTTCGACAAAGCCCGATTCGTTGAGCGTGTCGCTGTGGATCGCCACCTGCGTGTCGCTTTCTTCGGCCACCGCCAGGCACTGGTCGATCGCCGACGGGGTGGTGCCCCAGTCTTCGTGCAGCTTCATGCCGATGACGCCGGCGTCGATCTGCTCGCGCAGCGCGTCGGGCCGGCTGGCGTTGCCCTTGCCCAGAAAGCCGATGTTCATGGGCAGGCCGTCGGCGGCCTGCAGCATGCGTTCGATGTGCCACGGCCCCGGCGTGCAGGTGGTGGCAAAGGTGCCGGTGGCCGGCCCGGTGCCGCCACCCAGCATGGTGGTGATGCCCGAGGCCAGCGCCTCGTCCACCTGTTGCGGGCAGATGAAGTGGATGTGGCTGTCGATGCCGCCGGCGGTGACGATCATGCCTTCGCAGGCAATGATTTCGGTGCCCGGTCCGATCACGATGTCCACACCCGGCTGGGTGTCGGGGTTGCCCGCCTTGCCGATGGCCGCCACGCGACCGTCTTTGAGCCCGATGTCGGCCTTGACGATGCCCCAGTGCTCGATGATCAGTGCGTTGGTGAGCACGGTGTCCACGGCGCCCTGGGCGCGCGAGCGCTGGCTCTGCGCCATGCCGTCGCGAATGGTCTTGCCGCCACCGAACTTCACTTCCTCCCCGTAACCGCCGGCCGCGAGGGTGAAATCCTTCTCGACCTCGATCACGAGATCGGTGTCGGCCAGGCGCACGCGGTCGCCCACGGTGGGGCCGAACATGTCGGCGTAGGCGCGTCGGTTGATGCCGGCCATGGTCAGAGCTTCCCTTGCGTGAGGCCGCGAAAGCCGAAGACGATCCGGTCGCCGGCGTAGTCCACCAGTTCCACCGTGCGCTGCTGACCGGGTTCGAAGCGCACCGCGGTGCCGCTGGCGATGTTCAGGCGCATGCCCTGCGCGGCAGCGCGGTCGAAATCGAGCGCGCCGTTGGTTTCGGCAAAGTGGTAGTGCGATCCGACCTGGATGGGCCGGTTGGCGGCGTTCTTCACCACCAGGGTGGTGGTGCGTCGGCCGGGGTTGAGCGGGTGCTCGCCGTCGTCGATGAGGTATTCGCCGGGTGTCATGGGCGTGACCTCACTTGCCACCGCGCGAAGACCACCACGCCACGGCCACCAGCGCCGCCAGCACCACGAAGCCCCAGGCGTCCGAGGCATGCCAGTGGTCCCCCATCAGCCCGTGCCCCTCGTGTGCCATGGCCAGCGAGCCCGTGGCCGACAGCACCGCGGTGCCCAGTGCCTTGATCCATTTGATGTTCTGCATGACCGCTCCTCAGGAAATCGGTTGGTGGACGGTGACCAGTTTGGTGCCGTCCGGGAAGGTGGCTTCCACCTGGATGTCGGGGATCATGTCGGCCACGCCGTCCATGACGTCGGCGCGGGTGAGCACGCTGCGCCCCTCGCTCATCAACTGGGCCACGGTCTTGCCGTCGCGCGCGCCCTCCATCACCGCGGCGGTGATCAGGGCAATGGCTTCGGGGTGGTTGAGCTTGAGCCCGCGGGCGCGGCGGCGCTCGGCCAGCAGCGCGGCGGTGAAGATGAGCAGCTTGTCTTTTTCGCGCGGTGTCAGGTCCATGGGCAGGCGGTTCTCCTCGATGCTCAACCGAGCAAGACCCATACCCGCCCCGGGCAATGGCATGAAAGCTGCACCTCGCACCGGGTGGACCAACCCAGCGCTTTTCCTGCCGACGCCCCGCAGCGCATCATCAAGGTGCGCCGCGACTACAACAGCTGGGTCGGCAGCGAGACGATGGAAGACTACGCGCTGCGGTTCACGCCGCAGCGTTTTCGCAAATGGAGCGAATGGCGGGTGGCCAACACGGCCTTTGGCGCCGCCTCGTTCCTGATCCTCGAAGCCCTGGGCGCCACGCTGCTGGTGCAGTACGGCTTCACCAACGCGGCGCTGGCCATCCTGGCCACCGGGCTCATCATCTTTCTGGCGGGGTTGCCCATCAGCGTGTATGCGGCCCGCCATGGCGTCGACATGGATCTGCTCACCCGGGGCGCGGGTTTCGGCTACATCGGCTCCACCATCACCTCGCTCATCTACGCTTCGTTCACCTTCATCTTCTTCGCGCTCGAGGCCGCCGTCATGGCCTATGCGCTGGAACTGGCGCTCGGCATCCCACCCGCCTGGGGCTACCTCATCTGCGCGCTGGTGGTGATTCCTCTGGTGACCCACGGGGTGTCGGTCATCAGCCGGTTCCAGGTCTGGACCCAGCCGGTCTGGCTGGTGATGATGGTGGTGCCGTTCGTGGCGGTGGCCTTGATGGCCCCCCACGCGTTCACCGGGGTGATGCACTATGGAGGTGCGTCCGAAAATGGTGCGCAGTTCAACTGGCACCTGTTTGGTGCTGCGCTCACCGTCGGCATCGCCCTGATCACCCAGATGGGCGAGCAGGCCGACTACCTGCGTTTCATGCCGGCCGAGCAGGCGGGGCGGCGGGCGCGCTGGTGGCTCGGCGTGCTCGCCGGCGGCCCGGGCTGGGTCGTGCTGGGGGTGGTGAAGATGCTGGGGGGCGCGGTGCTGGCCTACCTCGCCATCAGCCACATGGTGCCCCCGGACCGCGCGGTGGACCCGAACCAGATGTACCTGGCGGCCTACGAACTGGTGTTCGGGCATTACGGCTGGGCCGTCGCTGCCACCGCCATCTTCGTCGTCATCTCGCAGCTCAAGATCAACGTCACCAACGCCTACGCCGGCTCACTGGCGTGGAGCAATTTCTTCTCGCGTCTCACCCACAGCCACCCGGGGCGCGTGGTGTGGGTGGTGTTCAACACCTTCATCGCGTTCATGCTGATGGAGATGAACGTGTTCCAGGCCCTGGGCCAGGTGCTCGGTGTCTATTCCAACATCGCCATCGCCTGGATGATGGCCGTGGTGGCCGACCTGGTGATCAACAAGCCCATGGGCTGGAGCCCGCCCGGCATCGAGTTCAAGCGCGCGCACCTCTACGACATCAACCCGGTGGGGGTGGGCGCCATGGCGCTGGCGTCCACCGTGTCGATCGTGGCCCACATGGGCTTCATGGGGCCCACCGCCGAGGCGTTTTCGGCCGTGATCGCCATGGTCACGGCCTTCGTCACCGCGCCCCTGATCGCCTGGGGCACGCGCGGCCGCTACTACATTGCCCGCCAGTCGCAACCCGAGCACCCGCCGGGGGAGGAGGGCACCTATGCGCGCCTTCGCACCCAGCGGTGCGTCATCTGCGAGCGCGATTACGAGGGGCCCGACATGGCGCACTGCCCCGCTTACCAAGGCGCCATCTGTTCGCTGTGCTGCACCCTCGACGCGCGCTGCGGGGACCTCTGCAAACCCCACGCGCGCCTGTCCGAACAATGGACCGCCACGCTGCGGCGCCTGATGCCGCAGCGCGTCTGGCCCTACCTGGACGCCGGCCTGGCGCACTACCTGTTGATCATGGTGGTGATTGCCCCGCTGCTGGCGGCGGTGCTGGGCCTGCTGTACCGGCAGGAAGTGCAAAGCCTGGCGGAGGACATCGGGGGCAATGTCTCGCTGCTCGACACCGCGCTGCGCTCGGGCTTCCTTCGGGTGTATGCGGTGTTGCTGCTGATCGCGGCCACCGTGGCCTGGTGGCTGGTGCTGGCCCACAAGAGCCGGGTGGTGGCGCAGGAGGAGTCGAACCGCCAGACCCGCCTGCTGATGCACGAGATCGAATCGCACAAGCGCACCGACCTGGCGCTGCAGCAGGCGCGGCGCGCTGCCGAGCAGGCCAACCAGGCCAAGACGCGCTACATCAGCACCATCAGCCACGAACTGCGCACCCCGCTCAACAGCATCCTGGGCTATGCCCAGCTGTTGCAGGAAGACAGTGGCCTGCCGCCGCACCGCGCGCAGGCGTTGCGCGTCATCCAGCGGGGTGGCGAGCACCTGCTGTCGCTGATCGACGGCACGCTCGATATCGCGCGCATCGAGGCCGGCAAGCTGGCGCTCGATGTGAAGCCGATGGCCTTTGCGGCCGTCATGGACGAGGTGGCCGGCATGTTCGAACTGCAGGCTGCGGCGAAGGGTCTGCGGTTTGCCTACGAGGCCAGCGGCCGCCTGCCCGACGTGGTTCGCGCCGACGAGAAGCGGGTTCGGCAGATCCTCATCAACCTGCTCGGCAATGCGGTCAAGTTCACGCGCACGGGCCAGGTTCGTCTGCGCGTGAGCCACGCCCGGGAGATGGCGCTTTTCGAGGTGCACGACACGGGGCCTGGCATGACGCTCGCCGAGGTTGATCGGGTGTTCGAACCCTTTGCCCGCGGACTGAGCGATGTGACCACCGGCCCGGCGGGGACCGGTACCGGGCTGGGCCTGACGATTGCCAAGATGCTCACCGACCTGATGGGTGGCGAGCTGTCCGTGCGCAGTGCCCCGGGCGAAGGCAGCGTGTTCACCGTGCGGCTGTTCCTGCCCGAAGCGCGCGGCGCCATGCCGGTCCGGCCGCTGGCGGTGCAACCCGCCGGGTACACCGGCCGGCGGCGGCGGGTGCTGGTGGTCGACAACGAAGAGGCCGATCGCGAACTGCTGCAGCGCTGGCTCGAGCCCATCGGATTCGAGGTCGAGCTGGTGCACAGCGGGCTGCATGCCCTCGACGTGTTGGCCGGTCGCGAACCGGGTGGTGCAGACGCGCCGGACGCCATCTTTCTCGACCTGGCCATGCCCGGCATTGACGGCTGGGAGACCCGGCGGCGGTTGCGCGCGGCCGGTTGGGGTGGCGTGCCCCTGGCCATCGTCTCGGCCAACGCATTCGACAAGAGCCTGCACGTTGAACTGGATGGCGAGGATGGCGTGCTCGCCCAGGACTTCATCGTGAAGCCGGTGCGCCGCGCCGAATTGCTGAGCTGGCTCGCGCACCGGCTCGGGCTGCAGTGGGTGGTACCCGCAGCCGGCGCCGAGCCAACGCCGGCCGCGCCCGAGCAGCCTGCGCGCGAGGAGATCGAACCCCTGCTCGAACTGGTGCGGCTGGGCTACACGCGCGGCATCCTGCAATGGCTGGACGAATGGGTGCGCCGCCGGCCTGAACAGGCCGCGTTGGCCACCACGCTGGCCGCGTTGGCGCGCGAGTTCCGGTTCGACGCCATCGAACACCAACTGCTGCGCGGCCATGCCTGACTTTGAAACGACTGCGGACAGCCCCCGTTTGCCGAGGGGCGAGCACCGCGTGGTGCTGATCGTGGACGACGTGCCCGACAACCTCGCGCCGCTGCACGACGCGCTGGATGACGCGGGCTACACCGTGCTGGTGGCGCTCGATGGCGAGAGCGCCATCCGCCGCGCCCGCCAGGCACTGCCCGACATGGTGCTGCTCGACGCGGTCATGCCGGGCATCGACGGTTTCGAAGTGGCCCGCCGGCTCAAGGCCGACCCGGCGACTGCCGCCATCCCGATCATCTTCATGACGGGGTTGACCGAGACCGAAGACCTTGAGCGGGCGTTCGAGGCCGGCAGCGTGGACTACGTGACCAAGCCGATCCGCCCGCGCGAGGTGATGGCCCGCATGGGCGTTCACCTCAAGCAGGCGCAGCAGGCCATCGAGGGTGCCATCGAGCGCAGCCAGGCCCGGCATGCGCTCGACGCGTTCGGCTACGCGACCATCACGGTGAGGGCGGGCGACGGACGCCTGGTGTGGCAGACCCCCCTGGCCCGCGATCTGCTGCGGCAGCATTGCGGCACCGAAGCGCCCACCACGCCCCCGGCGGTGCTGCAGTGGCTGCGCCGCCATCTGCCCGAGGCAAGGGCGCAGCGCGAGCCGCCCCGCCTGACGATCGAGAACGGACCCCGCAGGCTCACCTTCAGGTTGCACCAGCGCGTGGGCGATGAGGACGGCGATCCGAACGACGCGGGAGACTGGCTCATCGTGATGCAGGAGACGTCCGACGAATCGGTGCTGACGGCACTGTCGGCCTCCTTCGGCCTGACCGCCCGGGAGGCCGAGGTGCTCTACTGGGTCGTCAAGGGCAAGATCAACCGCGACATCGCCGACATCCTGGGCGCCAGTCCGGCCACGGTGAAAAAGCACCTCGAGCGCATCCACATGAAGATGGGCGTGGAGACGCGCACCGCGGCGGCGGCGATGGCGATCAACCGGGTGCGCCAGCTGGAAACGGGATCCGAAGGCCAGGGCGCCACTCAGTCGATCGTGGGAGCGGTCAGTCCCAGGCGGGTTTGAGCAGATCGTCGAGGCCAAGCCCGTGCAGCAGCTTGACGGTCAGTGCGACCCAGCGCTCGCGAGTGAGCTCGAGGGCGCGCCGGTTGCAAGCGGTGGAGATCACGACCGGCAGGTCGGCCGCGGGTGTCATGGCTTCCAGCGCGACGGCCTTCGCCTCCTGTTCCACTTGCAGCCAGAAATCCGGGTCGGCCAGCTCATGCTTGAGCGCGGCGACGCCTTCTGGATCGAGCCGCTCCAGGAGCTGCTGCCATGGGGTCCAGTCGGCCAGTGCTGCCGTGAAGTGTCGGTTCTCGGCGTTCTGCACTTCGTTGCGGGCGTGTTCCAGGTCTTGCGGCGACACGCCCGAGAGAACCTCACCTGTGTACCTCGCCTCTGGCAGCATGCCGTCCAGGCCGAGCACCTCGTGCAGACCGTGGAGGTACGCCAGGTGCGTTTCCAGCGCCTCGCGGTGGATTCGCGGGCGGCGGCCGTTTGACGCCGAACCTTCCTCGATGCGGTCAACCTTGGCCTTGCCGATTTCGTCGATCTTCATGCGTCGGAACACCTGTCGCGCAAGGTGAATCGCCTGGCCGGGGTCGTCGTCGTGGTGTCCGCAGGCCACCTTGCGCGCCATGAGGGCACATTCGAGCTGGCTCAGCACCAGCGAGACGCGGTCGTCGCAGGTTTCGGTGGCACCAACGCAGATGGCGATCACCTGCGTGGCAAATGCCGCATCGGCGCGCATGGCCCCCACCAGGCGGCGAAGCAGCTGTTGAACGTCCGGGTTGTCCGCTTCTGGATGCATGTCGTTCAGCCGATCCAGCAGGTCCACGAATGTCGACGAGCCATCCATGTGTTCGATGGCTTGCCATCCTGGAGAGGTGACCTCGGCGTCGTGCAGCGAAATCCAGCCGTACAGCGCATCGGCAAGGGAAGTGCCGCTGGCCTCCTGACCACGCGCAACGTGGCTTGCTGTTGCGGGGGGCGGGTGCAGCCTGTGCCAGATGGGCAACAGGGGTTCCCGTCCACCCGATGAATAGTGAAGCGCAGCCATGTTGAGCATCAGCCGGTTGTCGTTCGGGCTTTCGTCCGGATCACCCAGGATCGCCAGCGCCCGCTGTGCATCGGGGTCGTCGTCCTGGCGCAGCAGCAGGAGTGCATTTGCCATGCGGTGCAGGCGTTGAACCGCGGTGCTGGCGTGTGGATCACCCGCGTCGACCAACGTGCATGAGGCGACGTCGATCGGGAATCCGTGTGCGATCAGTGACTCTGACAACACCACTGCCTGCCGGTCCGTGTCGGCCTCGGATGTGTCCGCTCCGGGTGCGACGACGATGAACAGCGGGTCATCTTCGATGTTCTCGGCCAGCATCGGAATCAAGGAGCGCGCAATGCCTTCATCCGTTTCGGGGCAGATCACGGCCAGGAAGCCCAACCCCCTGTCATCGGCTTCCTGCTGGTAGTGCGCCAGCAGGTTGCTGGTGGTGTGATCGGGAATGCCCATCAGCAGGACGCACACCGTACGGGCGTCGATGGGTCCGCTGGACGCCAGCAAGGTGGCCGTGGTGCGCGGGACGGCCCTGGCCTGCCTGAGCGGTGATGGTGAACGGGAGTGGCTGGTGCGGGGAATCATGTCTGAATCAAATCTGGTGGTGCAGGAATCGGCCCGTCTGTGTCACTCGCCATGGCGCCTGGTTCCGCGCCAGTGCCCTTGCGACTCGCGAAGTTCGTCGGCCAGCCGCTCGCCGGACCGTTCCTCTCTGCTGCGGACGGCCGGGGTCCTGGGAGCGGTGTGGTGCAGGGACGTGAACTCAGCGCCAGTACGGTTCGATCAATTCAGGTTGGCCATTCCGGTCCAGCAAAGCCACCGTGAGCGCCATCCAGCGTTCGCTGGTGATCTCCAGTGCGCGCCGGTTGCGGTGGATGGACACCGTCACGCCCAGGGTGTCTGCGGGTGTGCCGGCAGCGATCGCCAGTGTCCTGACTTCGGTGTCGACGCCAGCCCAGAAATCGGGATCGGCCAGTTCTTCTTTCAGGCCCGCCACACCGTCTGGATCGAGCCGAGCCAGCACCTGCTGCCAGGGTGTCCAGTCGGCCAGTGCGTGAGGGAACTGACCGTTCTCTGCCGCCTTGGTGGCCTGCAAGGCCAGCTCGAGGTCTTCATCGCTCACGCCCGACAGGCTCGCCGCGGTGTACTGCGCGTCCGGCGGTGCGCCGCCCAGTTCGAGCGCATGGTGAAGTTCATGCAGATACGCCAGATGGGTCTCCAGCGCCTCGGCGTGCTCCCCACCCTCATCGCGCGCGGCCGCTGCCCGCTGGAGCAGCCGAACCTTCTCCCGGGCCATCCGGTCCAGCTGGTTGCGGCGAAACACCTGCCGAGCCACCTCGATCACGGTGGGCAACTGGTGATCGTGTTTGCCCCTGGCGACGTCCCACGCCCGGAGTGCGCAGTCCAGCTGGTTCAGGACCAGCGTGACCCGGTCGCTGCAGCTGGAAGTGGCGTCGTTGCAGATGGCCAGGGCGGTGTCGGCGAATGCCGGATCGGCGCACAGGCTGTGTGCCAGGCGATCGAGCAGTTGCCGGATGGCAGGCTGGTCGCGCGAAGGGTACAGCTGGCCCAGCCGCACCACCAGATCCATCAAGGCAGAGCCGTCCTCCCGCTGCTCGATCGCCTGCCAGATCGTTGATCGACGCGCTGCATCGTCCAGGTCGATCCAGCCGGAGAGGGCACTGGCGATCGTTCCGGCATCGGCATCGGCATCGGAGTCCTCGCTCTCCGCCGGGGATGCCTCCGTGCCGATGCGGTACCACATGGGAAGAAGTGGCTCCATTCCGTGCGACTGGTAGTGCAGGGCAGCGCCCATCAGCGTGAACCGGCAGTCCATGGAGCCCTCGCTCGGGTCGTCAAGCAGGTTCAGCACGATGCGCGCCTCGGGGTTGTCGTCCTCCTGCAGAAGTCGGTAGGTTTGAGCCATCAGCTGGATGTCGCTCACCGCCATGTCCGCCATGGGGTCGTGGACGTTCACCAGCGCAGCGCTTGCCATGTTGATCTCGAAGCCGTTGGCCTTGAGCAGGTTTGCCAGACTGAGGGCCTCGTTCTCGGCCGCCGAAGCCGCGCCGTCCTGGCGGGGGTCGAGGACGATGAACAGGGCCTGATGGCTCAAGTGGTCGCGCAGCATCGGCACCAGCGACTGCAGGCGTCCGCCTTCTGTGTCGGGGCACACCACGGCGGCGAAGCCCAGGCCCCGTTCCTCGGCGTCTTGCTGGTACTGCGCCAGCAGGTTCTGTGTGGCGTGGTCGGGCTCGCCCAGCAACAACACGCCAACGGCCTGCTGGTGCGTGGGCCCGGTGATGGCCAGCAATCGGGCGTTGAGCCGCGGCGCTTCGGTCCGGTGCTGCCGAGGCGAGGTCTGGCGGTACGGATGGGTTCTGGGAATCATGGGGTTCGATGGGGTTGTGGTCGGAATCGACCGGGTTGTGTCACGGTCGATGCCGACTCGTTCCCTACCCCGTACGCCACACGGCGTACATACGCCATCGCGAGCCCTCCCTAGCATCCGCTTCGTCCGCCAAACCTTGCTTCGTGAGGAAAAGGCGGCGGCAAGAACCCCTTTCGGAACCCCAACGGATCACAGGAGAAGCGCCATGTCGAACACCTCTCAACCGCGTCGTCTGACGCTCAAGACGCTGGCGGCCGCCGCCACCGTCGCCTCGCTCGGCTTCACGGGCCTGAGCGCCCACGCCCAGGAGACCATCAAGGTCGGCGTGCTGCACAGCCTGTCGGGCACCATGGCCATTTCGGAGACCGTGCTCAAGGACACGGTGCTGATGGCGATCGACGAGATCAACGCCAAGGGCGGCCTGCTGGGCAAGAAGCTCGAGCCGGTCGTGGTGGACCCGGCGTCGAACTGGCCGCTGTTTGCCGAGAAGACCAAGCAGCTGCTGACGCAGGACAAAGTCGCCGTGATCTTCGGCTGCTGGACCTCGGTGAGCCGCAAGTCGGTGCTGCCGGTGGTGGAAGAGGCCAACGGCCTGCTGTTCTATCCGGTGCAGTACGAAGGCGAGGAACTCAGCAAGAACGTCTTCTACACCGGCGCGGCACCCAACCAGCAGGCCATTCCCGCGGTGGAATACCTGATGAGCAAGGACGGCGGCAGTGCCAAGCGCTGGGTGCTGCTGGGCACCGACTACGTGTACCCCCGCACCACCAACAAGATCCTGCGTGCCTTCCTGAAGAGCAAGGGTGTGGCCGACGCCGACATCATGGAGGAATACACGCCGTTCGGTCACAGCGATTACCAGACCATCATCGCCAACATCAAGAAGTTCGCCTCGGCGGGCAAGAAGACGGCGGTGGTGTCCACCATCAACGGCGACTCCAACGTGCCGTTCTACAAGGAACTGGGCAACGCCGGCCTGTCGGCCAAGGACGTGCCGGTGGTCGCCTTCTCGGTGGGTGAGGAAGAGCTGCGCGGCGTGGACACCAAGCCGCTGGTGGGCCACCTGGCCGCCTGGAACTACTTCATGAGCATCAAGAGCCCCGCCAACGACGCGTTCGTGAAGAAGTGGAGCGCCTACGCCAAGGCCAAGAACATCGCCGGCCACAAGGACAAGCCCATCACCAACGACCCGATGGAGGCCACCTACATCGGCTTCAACATGTGGGCGCAGGCGGTGACCAAGGCCAAGAGCACCGACGTGGACAAGGTGCGTGCCGCCATGTACGGCCAGACCTTCCAGGCGCCGGGTGGCTTCATTTCCACCATGGACAAGGAAAACCACCACCTGCACAAGCCGGTGTTCATCGGTGAGGTGCGTGCCGACGGCCAGTTCAACGTGGTGTGGAAGACCAAGGGCCCGGTGGTGGCCGATCCGTGGAGCGACTTCATTGCCGAGAACAAGGGCAAGAAGAACGTGCCCGCCAAGATGGCCGCCAAGTAAGGACGACGGGGTGATGCGGGACCTGTTCGTTCGTTGTTGCCTGGTCCTGGGCGCCTGGTGGGGCCTGGCCCTGCCGGCGCAGGCGCTCACCGCGGCCGATGCGCAGGCGGTGGCCCAGGGCGACACGGACGACCGCATCGCCGCCATCAACCGGCTCGCCGGTTCGTCCGACGAGCGCGCCGCGGCCCTGCTGCGCGCGCTCGCGGCCGAATCGGTGAAGTTCACAGAAACCCAGGTGTTCATTGTCGAGGGCACCACGGCCCTCGACGCCCTTTCCGGCCAGCCGTCCACCCTGCCCGAGCAGGCCGAGGACGCGATGGTCAACAACCGGCTTCGCGGCGTTCTCGACACCGCACTGGCCGGCATCGAGCTGTTCACGGCCGGTCCTGCGCGCCAGCGCGAAGCCGCGCGCAGCCTGCAGCGAAACGCCTTCAGCGATCCGGACCCTGAAGGACTGCCACTGATCGAAAAGGCGCTCACCATCGACCTCGATCCGCAGGCGCGTCAGTCGCTGGAACTGGCGCAGGCCGCGCTGCAGCTGGCCAGCGAGGATGAATCGTTGCGGCTCGCGGCCGCGACCAAGCTCGGCGAAGCCCGTTCGCCGATCGTCCGCCCCCTCATCGAGGACCGGCTCCAGAGCGAATCGAGCGCGGCGGTCAAGTCGGCGCTGACGGCGTCCCTGGCGTCGATCGAGCGGCGTCTGGCGCTGGCCAACTGGCTGGGCCAGGCCTTCACCGGCATCAGCCTGGGCAGCATCCTGCTGCTGGCGGCGCTCGGGCTGGCCATCACCTACGGGCTCATGGGCGTGATCAACATGGCCCACGGCGAACTGATCATGATCGGCGCCTATGCCACCTGGCTGGTGCAGGCGTTCTTTCGCGACCACCTTCCCGGCTGGTTCGACGCCTACCTCGTGGTGGCGCTGCCGGTGGCGTTTGCGGCGTCGGCGCTGGTGGGGGCCGTCATGGAGCGCACGGTGATCCGGTTCCTGTATGGCCGCCCGCTCGAGACGCTGCTGGCCACCTGGGGCATTTCGCTGGTGCTGATGCAGGCGGTTCGAAGCCTGTTCGGTGCCCAGAACGTGGCGGTGGAGAACCCGAGCTGGATGAGCGGCGGGATCACCCTGCTCGGCAGCCTGAACCTGCCTTACAACCGACTCGTCATCCTGGCGTTCGCCGCGGCGGTGCTGATCGGTGTGGCGCTGCTCATTGCGCGCACCCGGCTGGGCCTGTTCGTGCGCGGCGTGACGCAGAACCGCCCGATCGCCGCCTGCATGGGCGTGAACACGGCGCGCATCGACACCTGGGCGTTTGCCCTTGGCTCGGGCATTGCCGGACTGGCGGGTTGCGCGCTCTCGCAGATCGGCAACGTGGGCCCTGACCTCGGTCAGTCCTACATCGTCGATTCCTTCATGGTGGTGGTGCTGGGTGGCGTGGGTCAGCTGGCGGGCACCGTGTACGCGGCACTCGGGCTGGGCATCGTCAACAAGTTCATCGAAGGCTGGGCCGGCGCGGTGCTGGCCAAGATCGCGGTGCTGGTGTTCATCATCGTGTTCATCCAGAAACGCCCGCAAGGCATCTTTGCCCTCAAGGGCCGGAGCGTCGAGGCATGACGCAGCGAACGATCGAACGAGGGCGTGGCGATCGAATGGCCATGAATTCCGGGGGGCCGCAATGACCGGCATGCCGAAGTCACCTTCGGTTGCGTTGCCCGAGCGCGCTCCCCTGCTCACGCGGCCTGGCTGGAGCGCGTTCCTGGTGGCGTTGCTGGCGGTCGGCGCGCTGGCGCCGGTGCTCAACCTGATCGTCCCGGAGAGCAACCCGTTGCACCTCAGCGATTATTTCGTGGGCCTGATCGGCAAGATCATGTGTTACGCCATCTGTGCCCTGGCGATGGACCTGATCTGGGGTTACAGCGGCATCCTGTCGCTGGGCCATGGCCTGTTCTTTGCGCTGGGCGGCTACGTGATGGGCATGTACCTCATGCGCCAGATCGGCCGCGACGGGCAGTACCAGAGCGACCTGCCCGACTTCATGGTGTTCCTCGACTGGAAGGAACTGCCCTGGCATTGGGCGTTGTCCGACAGCTTCCTGGCCACGCTGCTGCTGGTGGTGCTGGTGCCTGGCGGCGTGGCCTTCGTGTTCGGCTACTTTGCGTTCCGCTCGCGCATCAAGGGCGTGTACTTCTCGATCATCACGCAGGCCCTCACCTACGCCGCGCTGCTGCTGTTCTTCCGCAACGAAACCGGCTTTGGCGGCAACAACGGCTTCACCGATTTCAAGCGCATCCTGGGCTTTGCCATCGCCACCCCCACGATGCGCATGACGCTGTTCGTGCTCACCGGCTTCACCCTGCTGGGCTTCTTCCTGTTGGCTCGCTGGCTGGTCCGCAGCAAGTACGGCCGCGTGCTGCAGGCGATCCGCGACGCCGAGAACCGCACCATGTTCTGTGGTTACGACCCGCTGCCCTACAAGCTCAGCATCTGGACCATCTCGGCCGTGATGTGCGGCGTGGCGGGTGCGCTTTATGTGCCTCAGGTGGGCATCATCAACCCGAGCGAGATGAGTCCGGCCAACAGCATCGAGATCGCCATCTGGGCTGCGGTCGGCGGCCGTGGCACGCTGATCGGGCCCATCGTCGGCGCGTTCCTGGTCAATGGCGCCAAGAGCTGGCTCACCGTCACCTTCCCCGAGTTCTGGCTGTATGTGCTGGGCGCGCTGTTCATCGCGGTGACGCTGTTCATGCCTCAGGGCGTGGTGGGGCTGGTGAAGAAGCTGCGGGGAGGCAAGGCGCGATGACACCCGACCTGATGCAGGCAGGCGCCGAGCGCATGCAGAAGTTCGCGGGGGTCATTCCATCCGGAAAGACCGAATCCGGGGGGCGCGCGGCCGGTTTCTCGCGGCCGGTGGTGCCAGGTGAGATCGACATCACCCACGGCCGCATCCTGTACCTCGAAGACGTGCACGTGGCCTTCGACGGCTTCAAGGCCATCAACGGCCTGTCGCTGGACATTGCGCCGGGCGAGCTTCGCTGCGTGATTGGTCCCAATGGCGCGGGCAAGACCACCATGATGGACATCATCACCGGCAAGACCCGGCCCGACCGGGGCTCGGTGTACTTCGGCTCCACCATCGACCTGCTTCGCCACCGCGAGGCCGAGATCGCGACACTGGGCATCGGGCGCAAGTTCCAGAAGCCGACCGTGTTCGAACAGCTCACGGTGTACGAGAACCTCGAGTTCGCGCTGGCCGCCGACAAGCGCGTCTGGCCTTCCATGCGCTTTCGTCCGAATGGCGAACAAAGGGACCGCCTGGCCGAGGTTCTGCAGACCATTCAGCTCGTCGACCACGTGACTCGACTGGCGGGCGAACTGAGCCACGGCCAGAAGCAGTGGCTTGAGATCGGCATGCTGCTCATGCAGGACCCCCGGTTGTTGCTGCTCGACGAGCCGGTGGCCGGCATGACCGACGAAGAGACCGAACGAACCGCGCAGTTGTTCCTCTCGCTCAAGGGTCGGCATTCGCTCATGGTGGTCGAGCACGACATGGCGTTCATCCGGGCCATTGCCGAGAAGGTGACGGTGCTGTGCGATGGCGCGGTGCTGGCCGAGGGAACCCTTGACGAGGTGCAGGCCGACGAGCGCGTGATCGAGGTGTACCTTGGCCGCTGAACACGCCAGATTGAATGGGGCAGGCGATGCTTGAAGTGAAGGACGTTCACCAGTACTACGGCGGCAGCCACATCCTGCGCGGCGTCAGCCTGGAAGCGCGCGCCGGCGAGGTGACCGTGGTGCTCGGCCGCAACGGCGTAGGCAAGACCACGCTGCTCAAGTCGCTGATGGGCCTGGTGCCGATCAAGAGCGGCGACATCGTGTTCAACGGGCAGTCGGTGCAGACGGCACCGCCCTACGTGCGGGCCCACCTGGGCATGGGCTATGTGCCACAGGGGCGCGAGATCTTTGCGCGGCTCACCGTGCAGGAGAACCTGCAGATGGGCCTGGCCACCCGACCAGCCGGAACGCCGGTGCCACCGCAGCTGTTCGAGCTGTTTCCGGTGCTTCAGCAGATGTTGGGCCGCCGGGGCGGTGACCTGTCGGGCGGACAGCAGCAACAGCTGGCCATTGCGCGCGCGCTCGCCTCGCGGCCCAAGGTGCTCATCCTCGATGAGCCCACCGAAGGCATTCAACCGAACATCATCAAGGACATCGGCCGCGTGATCCGCCAACTGGGCGACCGTGGCCTCGACGGCGAGCCCATGGCCATCGTGCTGGTGGAGCAGTACTACGACTTCGCGGAAGCGCTGGCCGACCGGTACCTGGTGATGGAGCGGGGTGAGGTGATTGCCAGCGGACCCGGCAGCGAGATGCAGGAAAAGGGCGTTCGGCAGCTGGTGGCGATCTGACCTCAGGTCAGCAGCCGCCAGGGGCCGCGCGCGTCGGCGTTGGCCAGGCACTGCGCCAGCAGCACCGCCTGGGTGTCGGTCAGCGGAGTTTTCTCGAGCGCGATCAAGGCGCGGGCCGTCACGCCCATGAACGGGTGGTGGTGGGTTGAAAGGGTCTCCAGCGTAATGTCGATCAGGGCGTCATCGGAGATCGGACCGGACAGCGACCGCGTGGTGTCGGCCACAGCCGCCACGCACCACTGCTGGCGCAGCAACAGCTCGCGCAGCCGCGGGGGCCAGGCCAGCGCTTGCAGCAGGTCCTCGATCTCCAGGCTGGGCCAGACGTTGAGCCAACGCCCGGAGATCGAATGTTTGTGACTCCCCGGGCCCGCGAACGCCGAGAGCAGTTCGAGCAGGGCGGGCACGGCCTCCGCGTTGGGCAGGGTGGTCAGCCACCCACGCAGCTGGTGGGCCTTGAGAACCCAGCGACCTGACTGATCCGTGGTGTGGGCCAGCCCGCGCATGACGCCCTGCACCAGCAGCAGCGGCAGGCACGAAGCCACCTCGGCCCGCAGGACGGGTGACACGCCTTCGGCCTGCAGTTCGAGGCCGATGTCCTGCACCAGCTCGAGCGCCCGCGTGCAAGCCAGCGGCGTGGGCAGTGTCAGCGCACCTGCCACCAACCAGCGGATGCACTGGGCCGACGACACCGAGGGATTGTGCTGCAGGTAAAGCCCCACGATGGACCCGGGCCGATCCAGTTTCATGTCCCGCCAGACCGTCATCGTCATCGGTTGGACCCGGATGGCGCACAGGATGGCGTCCTGCAGCGCGTCCTTCAGTCGGGCGTGAAATCCCTGGTCCACGGCTGAGAGTCGGCCCAGCGTGGCGATGCGGGCGGAGGTGTCTGCGCGGTCGGCGACGTCGAATGGGTCGACCTGGAACAGACCCAGGATGACCCCGAACAAGTCGTCGGGGAGGTCGTGGAACGGAAACGCCGCACCGCCCGGGACATCGATCGGGCCGGCGGGACCACCCTCTGCGGGCGACGCCCGCACCTGATGATGCTCGGTGGGATGCGCGCCGCGGGTCCTGTGCAGGAACATCGCCTCTTCCATGGCGCAAACCACCTTGGGGTTTTCGCGCAGGAAGCCGCGCAGGTTCTCGAGGGTGAACATCAGCACGTGCGCTGCGCTGTCCAGCCAGTGGGCTGGGTCGTCGCGCGCCGCCCGGAGGTAGGCGTTGACGGCGATCGACCGTTCGGAGGGCGCCGTTTTCTCGATGGCCTTGAGCAGGCGCTTGAGCGTGTTGACCAGGTACCTCGTCCGCACCGTGTCGGGCAATGTGTTGTGCAGGTCGGGCACCGTCGACGCCACCTCGAGGTAGCTTTCGGCAGGCACCGAAATGGCCAGCTCGGCCACCCGGGCAAACAGGGCTTCGTACAGCGGCAGGTAAGGTACCGGCAGCTGGACGGCGTCGATCACGGTCAGCAGGTTTTCAACGTCCACCGGCGTCTGCAGTTCGGGCACCAGGTCGGTGAACCGGTCCATCAGGTCCACAGCGCCCGACGGATCGGGCGCCGCCTGGTGGGCGTCGAGCCAGGCGACCATGCGCTCGGCCAGCGGGCGCTGGTCCGCCCGCGTGACCGCCGGGTCGTCCGAACCTGCCCGGTACACCGGTGGAGGCTGACCATCCGCGAGGCGGGTCGGGTGGTGCCAGATCGGGGTCGGGTGGGGCGGCGTGCTGCGGGAGCGTTGCATGGGGTGGCGGCGTGAAGTGAAGGGGGAAGGGCGATGGGGTCGGCCCGAGAAATTCGGCGGGGTGGTGCGAACCGTCAACCGCCGAGAACGGCGGCGTAGAGCTGCTTCAGGACATCCCGGTCGGGATCGGTCTGGTCGACGTGCAGGAGCAGCAGCTTGATCCACTCCAGGCGCACGGACGCCGCGTTGGTGTTTCGCCGGGCGCAATGAAACAACCACGCGCCCGCGCCGCTCCTGAGGTCCGGTGCTCCGCCCGCCAGCAGGATCGACCGGATCTCGGCCTTCAGGGCGTTGCCCAGTTGGACCAGCGCATCGGGATCCAAGGTGCTCAAGGCCATCACGGCGGTCTCGGTGGACAGTTCGTCGATGAGGAACCCCAGCCCGGCGTGCGCGCTGCGCCGGCCCGGGGCCGTGATCTGCCGCAGCAGGCAGGCCACCGCCGGCGCCGCATCGGTATGGCTGGCGCCGACATCGGACCGATGGCACAGGGCGATGAGCTCCGCCGTGTCGACCACCGACCAGCGCGGCCGCGGTCTCGCCAGCGCCTGAAGCCGTTCGCGCACCTCGGAGGACGTGAGCCGGTTGATGACTGCCTCGAGCTGCAGCACCCGCTGGTATTCCCCGCCCAGACCGGGATCGAAGCAGGTCGACAGGTGATCGATCCGTTGGCGCACACCGCCCAGGACGGGGCGCCGTGTCGTGGGATCGAACCCCCGGTTCGGGTGGTCCCGGTACAGAAAGGCCAGGTCGAGCAGGCAGACCACCTGGACCGGTGGCGCCAGGTCGTCCAGCAGCGGCATCAGCATCTCGACGAAGCGGTCGAAACGCTCCACGTTGGCGTAGAGCAAGCGATGCGCCATGGCGATGGCGTTGGCCGTCAACCAGCCGGACGCGGGGGTGTTGGCGTCCGGTCCGTCTTGCGTGGGGCCTTCGACCAGTGGCAGCAGCATGCCCGCGGTGGCAGCGATGTGGCCGCCGTGGCCGCCCGCGAATGCGGCCAGCAGCAGGGCGTCGGCCATGAAGGCCGTGTCGGCGGTGCCCGGCCGGTCGGCAAAGCGGACCGGCGCAGACTCGACCGTTTGCAGGCACCGCAGGGCGGTTCGCAGGCTGTCTTGTGCAGCGTGACCTTTGGGCCGGATCTCAGCTGCCAGGCGGGCCAGTGACAGGGACCACCCGATCTGGGTCAGCAGCACCGCCATCGATTCGTGGGTGTTCCTGCAGGTGCCGGCCCAGCTCACGGCGTCGACCGCGGCCTTGCGCTGGATGCCCACGGCGGCGCCATCGAGGCGCCTGGGCCACAGGCTCTGGTTGATGCTCCACAGCACATCGCGCTGGCCCAGCGCGTTGGCGGCCGCCCCGGAGGGCGGTTGGCCATCGGCCGGTGCGTCGGGTGGCGCTGGCAGGCCTGGCGATGCAGGGCGGGTGAGGGGACCATTGGACGCCGAACGCAGGTTCATTGAATGCCTTTGGACATTCAGTCACCGTGCGGGCGCCGCGGTTCCGGCCGGCACCGTGCGGCCGCATCACGAATGCATTTGGACCCGTCCCGCCAGGTCGACAACCCAGGCCTGCGCGGCGTGCACGGTGGTGTGCCCTGAACGGGCCCGGCGGGCGGCCGCCGGGCCGCCTCAGGTGAACAGCCGCCAGCGGCCGCGCGCGTCGGCGTTGGCCAGGCAGACCGCGAACTTCTCGGCCTGGCCGGGACTGAGGGCGTATTGCTCGATGATCGACAGCGCGGTGGCGGTGGCGCCCGTGAAGGGAAGGGGATGTTTGAGCAGGTGGTCCAGGGCCTCATCGATATCGGTCGGCTTGACGGTCGATTGGAACTGGGATCGGAACTGGTCTTCAAGGCGGAACAGCGGAGCGACCCGGATGAGTGATTCGTCTGCATCGGGCAAGACGGCCTTGAGCGCGCCGAGCAGGTCGGTCCAGCAGAGGGACACCCATTTCCCATCGATCCGCATGTCGAGTTCACCGCGGTCCACGGGGTCGTGCCTCTTCAGGAAGACCGCAAGATCGATCAGGACGCTGACCGCTTCTGCCGGGGGCATTCCGGCGACCTGACGGAGCAGCGCCAGGGCATTGGCGAATTGCCATGGCCGGGGCAATGCCCGCTGCTCGGCCATCACCGTCTGGCGGATCGTGTGCGCCAGCAGGACGGAGAACGAGGGACCCGCCGACGCGCCTTGGGCGGTGGCGAGGGGCATCCCGGTTCCGGTCACGCCCGCCTTCACGAGGTCGAGGGCCAACTGCACCTCGTCCGGCGCCGGGAGGGCGATGGCGCACTGGATCAGCCAGAGCATGCACTCGGCGCTCGACAGCGAGGCCGGCGGGCTGGACAGACGCCGCACCAGGGTGCCCGACTCACCCAACCTCGACAGGCGCCATGCCACCGTCATGCCCCCCTTCTTGCCAGGCTCCAGCCGAAGGGCGCAAGCGACCGCCAGATCGAGCTGCTGGCCGGCCCGCGCGTGAAACCCGTGGCTCGTCGCGGACAGCCGCACGACGGCACGGATGTCCCTCATGCAAAGGTCTCGACGGTCCATGCGATGAAGGTTCGGCCCGCACAGGTCGACCACGTGCTGGATCAGTTCGTCCGGCAGGTCGGTCAGCCTGAAGGGACCGGACAAGGCCGACGCCTCGGCTGCGCTGCCCCAGGGAGGCTCCACCACCGCGGGGCCGTTCGGGTTGTCCAGGCCGGCGGTTTCGAGCACCTTTCGGGCGCCGGGGCGCTTCCAGATCGGGTCGATGCGACACGCCAGAATCGCCAGCACCATCTTGATCGGATCGTGGTTCTTGCGGCCATTGAGGTAGCAGCCGATCAGGATCGCCTGTTCGTCGGAATCGAGCCCATCGAACCGGGGTTCCAGCTGTGCCAGCGCCTGGTCGACCCATTCGTACCGGGCCCGCCCTCGCGCCATCGCGCCGGGCGGGCAGATGCGGCGCTCGATCTGGGGGATCGCCCGGAACACGGCCCGCAGGCAGCGCGTGGTGGGCAGGTCCATCGGTGCCCTGGCGATGCACGCCAGCACCAGGTCAAGCTCCTCCGGGGTCTCGGCCTCGGCGGCCAGCTTGGTCAAGTCCAGATCGAACAAGAACGCGTCGGTGGAGTTGTCGGCCAAGCGGCCCCGGGCCTCGACCGCCTGCAGCCGCCGGGCAAACGGTGCTTCCCGCCCCCAGGCGCTGGGCCACTCGGCGTCGGGCTTGTGGAGCCCGTACCACCATGTCAGGCCTGCCTGGACCTGGCGGGACTCGGTGTTGACCGTGAACAATGGCATGGAATCGGGTGTGTCGCTGCTGTCATCCTCGCTGCCGTTTCCCGGGCGGGGCGACGTGCTGGAGGACCGGGACGCACGGGACGCCCCGGACGAAGGGGCGGCGTGGTGGGGGATGGCGTGGCTGGTGCGGTTCACGGGTATCTGGGTGTGTGCCGGGGCACACGGGATGCGGCCGCTTCGGGTGTCTTGGGTAACGGCGCCCGCGACAGCGGTTCCGCGCTCACTTCGGCGCTTGCGTCGGCCAGGCGCGGAAAACCCCGCCGATACAGCACATCGGCGGGGCCATGAGGCGCGCAGCCGTTCAGTCGGCCGTGATCTTTCGCTCGCGGATGATCGCGCCGAACCGTTGCGAGTCGTCCATGCCGCGCCGGCCGAATTCTGCGGGGGACAAGGGCAGTGCCTCGGCGCCGATCGCCACCAGGCGCTCGCGCACCGCGGGCGCCGCGAGGATCTTGTTGACTTCGGCGTTCACCCGCGCAATCACCGCGGGTGGGGTGGCGGCTGGCGCATAGAACCCGAACACGGAGTCGGCGTCGAATCCGGGCAGGCCGGACTCGGCCAGGGTGGGCACGTCGGGGAACAGCGGCGAGCGTTTGCTGCTGCCCACGGCCAGCAGTTTCAGCCGGCCTGCCTTGGCGTGCTGCAGGCCGATGCCCGGGTCGAAGTGGAAGTCGATCTGGCCACCCAGAAGGTCATTGAGCGCGGGCGCGGCGCCGCGGTAGGGCACGTGCACCACGAACAACCCGGCCTGGCTCTTGAACATTTCGCCAGCCAGGTGGGGTGAACTGCCGTTGCCCGCCGACCCATAGGTCAGCCGGCCCGGGCGTGCCTTCACGTAGGCGATGAAGTCCTTCACGTTGGTGACGTCGAGATTGCTGCGCGCCATGAGGAACACCGAGACGCGAGCGGCCGAGGCCACCGGGGTGAGGTCCTTCACCGGGTCGAACGGCATGCGGGCGTAGAGGTGGGGGTTGACCGACACCATGCCACCCGAGGACAGCAGCAGCGTGTGGCCGTCGGCCAGTGACTTGGCCACCGCATCGCCCGCCACGTTGCCGTTGGCGCCAGGTCGGTTTTCCACCAGCACGGGCTGGCCCAGCGCCTCGCCCAGCGGGGTGGAAATCAGCCGCGCGATCTGGTCGGCAGCGCCGCCGGGCGGAAAGCCCACGATGACCTTGACGGGCTTGTCGGGCCAGCCCTGCGCATGCGCAGGCAGTGCAGCGAGCAGGGCGGCCGTCGCAGCGGCAGCGAGGAATCGGTTCATGCGGGTCTCCTTTGTCGTTCTGGTGCCTTCGGATGAGCGATCAGGGGCTCTGCTTTTTCAGCCTGGGATTCTGGTGCCAGCGCACCGGCTGTGGCTTGACCGGCCGTGCCGGTGCGCCATGTTGCACCAGCGCCCGGTCCAGTGCGATGCCGCCTTCGTCGGCCAGTGCGGCTTGCCGCGCTTGCGCCACGGCGGGCGCCGCGCCGTCGCGCGCCGGATCACCCAGGTGGTCGATCACATGGAGCAGGTTGTCCTTGCCGCGCTCGTTGGTGCTGCCGTACCCCTTGATGAGCTGCCCGCACCGGGCCAGTTCGAGGCCCAGTGCCGCGTCCGCTTGAGCGCCACGCGCCACGGCCTCCAGCCAGCGCTCGATCAGGGCCTGCTCGGTGGCGAAACGGCTGCCCGCCGGTCGCAGGCGTTTGCAGGCCGCCAATGCGCGCAGGGCGATCAGGCCGAACACACCGTGGGTGGACACCTTGAGCGGCAAAGCCCAGGGCGATTGGCCGCGCTGCACACGCCGCTGGTCCCAGGCCAGCACCCGGTTGGCCAGTGACGGTGGCAGCAGGGCGGCAAACTCGGGCGCGCCCGGCTTGAAGTGATCGAACACCCGAAGCAACTGGCCCTCGCCGGCCTTGACCTCGCGGCGCACGCGTTCGGCCCGGGAGGCCCGCGCCTTGAGCTCGGCCACCCGGATGATGTCGTCGAAGGCCATCCAGAGCGCCAGCCACCGTGCCACCTCGCGGGTGGTGGCCAGGCCCTGCGCACCCGCCGGATCGCCTGCGCGCTCGGCAGCCAGCACCCGCTGCAGACGATCGAGGTAGCGATCGCCGTAGGCGGCGTCCTGGTAGGACACCACGCGTGCATGGCCGAGCGCCACGATGTCGTGCAGCGCCACGGGAAAACCCGCCAATGCCGCTGCAGGCGTGTGCACCTCGTTCGGCGCAACCGGGTCGTCGGCCATGACCTGCTCCACCCAACGGCCCTGTTCCCGCTGCGCGGTGACGGCGTCGAAAGCCAGTGAGAAACCGCGCAGGCTGGTCTCACCGTGCCCGCCCGCCCGCACCACGAATTCGAAGTCGGCCCGCGAGAATGGCAGCACGCCGCTGGCCGCGATGGCCCCCAGCATCACCGCGCTCACCACCGTGCCGGCTTCGCGCGTGAGCCGCGCCATGTCGAGCACGTGGTGCCCGCGGCTGTGTTCCCGCACCAGGGCGAGCAGCTGGGCGTCGTCGCGGCGGCCATCGCCCATCACCATTTTCTCGGCCGTGGTGAGGGCGCGCGACGACGAGGTGATGACCAGCGTGTGGTCGCAAGACGCCATGCCATTGCCGATCTGCCGACCGGTTTCCAGCAGTTCCGATGACACCAGCGCATCGAGCCGACCCGGCAAGGGGTTGAGCCCGAACACCGGCCGGCGACCGCCGAGTTCGGCCAGCGGCACCGGGAACACCTCGAGGTAATAGGTGGTGGCACCGGTGCGTTGGGCCACGCCGGGGATGCTCGTGGCCTGGGCAGCGTGACCGGCCCGCCGAGCGATGTCGACCAGCCAGTCGGTCAGCGTGCCGCCGCCTTCGCCCCCGAGGGCACAGAGCAGCAGGGAGATGGGTTGGGTCATGGAATCAGGCCTGCAGCAGTCGCACGAAGGGGGCGCGGATCGCGTCGATCAGGCGTTCGTGCCAGCGCGGGTTCTGCACCACCTCGGCCCGGTAGAACGAGGGGCACAGCGTGGCCGCGTGGGCATTGGCACCACACAGACCGCAACCCACGCAGCCGTCGATCACGGTCGCCACCGGGTCCACCTTGAGTGGATCCGGGTTGTCTTTCAGCGTGAGGGTCGGGCAACCCGACAGCCGGATGCAGGCGTGGTCGCCGTTGCAGACGTCTTCGTCCACGCCGTATTTCACGCGCACAACGCGCTCGCCCCGTTTCAGCAGGCTGGCGATCCATGGCTTGATGCGGCGCTGCCGCTCGAGCTGGCACTCGCCCTCGGCCACGATCACCTTGAGTCCCTGGAACCCGGTGGTGAAGGCCTCGGTGAGCGTGGCGCGCACGGTGTCGACCTCGTAGGTGTGCACGGTGCGCAGCCATTGCACGCCCAGTCCCTTGAGCGTGCTTTCGATGGTCTGGTTGGTGTGTGCCAGGCTGCGGGATTTGTCTTGTTCGATGCCCTTGGCCGCATCGCCCGGGGTGGAGATGATGTCCTGTGTGCCGGTGGCCGACGTGTAGCCGTTCTTGAAGATCAGCAGCACCGCGTCGTCGCCGTTGAACAGCGCGCTCTGCACCCCGGTGAGCAGACCGTTGTGCCAGAAGCCACCATCGCCCATGACCGAGAGCACGCGGCGCTTCATGAGCGGCGAGACACCCGCCCGGCTCGCCAGGCTCATGCCGTAGCCCAGGATGGAATGGCCGAACGAGAACGGCTCGAAGGTGGCGAGTGCATGGCAGCCGATGTCGCCCGCGATGTGCACCGGCCCGACGTCCTGCTGCGCCAGCTTGAGGGCCGAGAACACCGGCCGCTCCGGGCAGCCGATGCACATGCCGGGCGGTCGTGCGGGCAACGGACCACCGGCAGCCCGGGCCACGTCGGCCCGCCGTTGTGCATTGCCCTGCAGCCAGGCCCGGGCCGATGCCAGCGCGCCGGAGTCGGTGGGCAGGTGACGCTCGACGAAACCGGCCAGCCCCTGGGCCATCACCTCGGCGGTGTACTCACCAGCGCGGGGCAGCAGGTCCTTGCCATGCAGTGGTGTGTCGATGCCAGCGCGGCGCAGCAGTGTGGCCAGTTCCTGTTCGATGTACTCGGGCTGGCCCTCTTCGAGCAGCAGCACGGCGCGCTTGCCGTCACAGAACCGTTCGAGCTGCTCAGGCACCAGGGGGCTGGTGACGTTGAGCACCAGCATCGGGATGTCCGTCTGCCCGAAGGCATCGGCCAGGCCGAACTGCTGCAGCGCGCGGACGAGGGTGTTGTAGAGGCCACCTTGAACGATCAGGCCCAGGTCGCGGTGCCGGCCGTCGAGCAGCTCGTTGAGCCCGTGTTCGACGATGTAGCGCCGCGCCGCCGGGATGCGTTGCTCGCCCTTGAGCTTTTCGTGCCGGAAGGTCACTGGCGGGTGGGCCAGGCGCATGTAGTCGAAGCCCGCCGGCTCGGCGATGAGTTCGCGGGTTGAGATCGCGGGGGCGATGTTGTCCCGCGTTTCGAAACTGCCCCGCACGTGGCAGGCGCGGATGCGCAGCTCCATGAGGGCGGGCATGTTCGAGGCTTCGGACAGGCGAAAGCCGTGCTCCACCATGTGAACCATCTGCGCCAGATCGGGCCGTGGGTCGAGCAGCAACATGCTGCTCTTGAGGGCGTAGGCGTGGGTCCGCTCCTGAATGACGCTGGCGCCTTCCCCGTAGTCCTCACCGACCACCACAAGCACGCCGCCGGTGACGCCGGGAGAGGCGAGGTTGGACAGTGCGTCGGCGGCCACGTTGGTGCCCACGATGGACTTCCAGGTGACGGCGCCCCGAACCGGGTAGTGGATGGAGGCGCCAAGCATGGCGGCGGCCGAGGCCTCGTTGGAGCACGCCTCGACGTGCACCCCCAGCGTGTCCAGGTAGGGCCTGGCCTGCACCATCACGTCGAGCAGGTGCGACACTGGAGCGCCCTGGTAGCCACCGACGTAGGACACACCCGACTGCAGCAGCCCTTTGGTGATGGCCAGGATGCCCTCGCCGTGAAACGTCTGACCGTTGCCGAGCTTGAGGGATTCGATTTCTGCGCTGAACGAGACTTCCAAGCCGTTGCCTCCACCTGCGGGGGAAGCCCACAGTATCGGCGCAGCCGGTTCAGCAAACCATCAGATTTTCGGGAACAGCCGGGATCCGCAGCCTGGCGGCCACGTCCCGGGTCTGGCGCAGGCCGTCAGGCCGGTGCGCGCCACCGGGGATCCCGCTCCAGGCAGAGCGCGAGCTGTGCCCGTTGCGCCGGGCTGAGGTCGCGGCAGCCCAGGCACACCAGGGCAGCCCCCAAACTGGTGGTGTAGGGGGCGGGCAGCTCGAGCAGGCAACTCAAGGCCGCATCGGTGTGTGCGGCCGTGGCGTGTTCAGACCCGGGTGCCCAGGGATCGTGGAGGTCTTCCACGGCGATGAACTGCGCGATCGCGGGGAGGCGGTCGAACAGCGCAGGGTCGAGCCCCGCCTGCGCGGCGAGGCGCCGCAGGCCCGCCCAATCAATCAGCACCTGGTGGTCCATCTCGATCGCCCAGCGGTCCGGGTCGGGTCCGTAGGGCATCAGCAGCGCGATGTCGACGAGGGCTTGTTGCAGCGCCACCGGCTTGGGGTGGGGCGTCTTGATGTCCAGCAGGCAGCCCAGGTGGTACACGCAGATATCCAGCAGCTCGAACGCGTCGACGTCGCGCGATGCGAGGTCACGGTCATCGGCACAGGCGTGTTCCACCGTGATCTGCAGCGCCATGGCGCGCGCCTCGATGGGGACGCCCGGGGGCACCTCGCACCGCACCGGCGTTTCCTGCAGCACCCAGTCCAGGGCATCCGGCGTTCTGGCGTTCTGCCACGGCGCCAGGGCGAGACCGATCAGGATTCGCAGCCGGTCCACCGGTGGCGGAATGCCCATGTCGGGCGGGAGGTGGTTGGTCATGGGCAGGAACCGGTCGATCGGCAGCGCGCCCAGCTGGGCGCGGACCTCGTCGTCGCTGTGGATCAGGAGCCACAGAGCGGCGGCTGCCACCGGGAGCGTCGCGTCGCGGAACGCGTGGCAGGTGAGCGCCACCGGGGGCACCTTCGGGCGGACGGTCACGGCTTCCTGCGCGTTGCCGGGCATCGGGAGCACCCACTGGAGCACCCGCGACCGCAGTTCGGGCAGCAATCCGGCCAGGCTGGAGCCGGGCGGGGTGGGGGGTTCCACGGTGGGCCCGCGCCGGTGGTCGGGCTGGGTGCGGCGCGGAGGAAATCGGGACGGCGGGCGGGAAATGACGAGGCGGGCGCTAGATCGGGGTGTCATGAGAGCGGGCCGGGCGACGGCGGACGGGTGGGGCCTTCGATCGAGCAAGGATCGATGCTGAGTCGCCGGTCGGGCAACCCCCGTTCCCGGCCCGGTGTGACGAATGCCTGACCCTTTGCTGAAACCGACTCAGCCGGGTTGCAGTGCCTCGAGCAGGCCGCCCCGCTCGGGGGTGCGGAAGGCGCTGGGCAGCGGGACCGAGCCAGGCGCGTTGCCGGTCTGGTCACCCAGTCGAAGCGGTCGCAGCCGGTAGGTGTCGCGCATGGCATCCACCCGCTGTTGCAGGGCGTCCCGGTCCGGAATCCGGTCGCCGTAACGTTGCAGCACCTGGTGGGCCGACTCGATCAGCTTGGCGTTGCGGGTGCGGTCCGCCTCGACGAGCAGAAGCGCCACCGTGCCCGCTGGGTCGCCCTTGAGGCTCAGGCGCATGGCCTCTTCAGACAGCTTGAGCACCTGGGCGTGGCCGTTGCGCAATGCGTCAGACCAGCCGGCTTGTTCCCGGGCGGCACAACCCAGCAGTTCGCTCATGGCGCGGCTGGTGCCGAAGCGCAGCGACACCGCCGATATCGCGGCATCCACGTCGGGCGGCGTTGAACCCCGGTCGGCCATGCGCACCAGCAGGGTGACGAGGTTGCACGCGGCCTCGACATCGAAGTCGGGCTCCAGCACCTGCCCCATCAATCGACTGGCCGTGTCCAGCGCCACCGCGGAGACGCGGTTGTGCAGGCTGTTCAGCGCGTTGACCACGTCGTGTAGCCGCTTGGGCCGCTCGGGCTCGAAGCTGCGGTCGGCAATCCGGGCCAGGTGCTCGACGCAGGACTGCAGGCCCCGTGTGTCCTTGTTGTCGAAGCGGGCCAGGGCCAGCAGCACCAAGGCCTGTGGATCGAACAGCTTGGAGTCGACCCCCATGCGCGCCGCGCGATCCAGCAGTTCCACCCCTTGTGCGCGGTCGCCCCCATAGAAGGCCAGCATGCCGTGCTTGAGCAGGCGGCTGACCGACGACGGCGTGAGCCGGGTGGCCATGGCGTAGGTGGACAAGGCCTGGTCGAAGTGACCGAGTTCGAAGTGCGCCCGACCCATCACGTCGTAGGCGTCGGCGAAGTTGGCGTTGTCGGCCAGCAGGCTTTCCAGGGTGTGCACGGCCTTGGCGGGCTGGCCGCCGTCGAGCTGTGCGCGCGCCACGCCCAGTCGGGCCCAGGGCAGTGTCTTGGCGTCGATCACCGCCTCGTAGAGTTCGCGGGCTTCGTCCACGCGGCCACCGCGCAGCAGCAGCTCGGCGCCGATCCGGGCGGCGTACAGCCAGTAGTCCTGCTTCGATTCGAAGCGCGACAGGCAGAGCGCGGTGGCGCGGTCGAAGTCCTGTGCATCGATGGCCGCAAAGATGTCCTGCAGCGCGCGTTTGCGAGCGCGCGCCACCATGATGCGTTCGCCCAGCCGGGCCCCGGTGTGCGGCTTGAGCAGGTAGGCGTCGAGGGCGGATTCGGCCGCTTCGGCCACCTTGCTGTAGGTGGCCTCGGCCGTCAGCATGATGAAGACGGTGTAGAAGGGCAGCAGCTGCTGGCGGCGAAGATCGTCCAGCAACTCCTGCCCCGAATAGCTTTCCCGGTCAAAGCTCTGTTCGCAGATCACCACGTCGAAGCGCTGCGCCTCGAGCTTGCGCCGTGCGTCGTGCACGCGGGCGCACTGCATCACCGAACCGACCCCCAGGTCGCGCAGCTGGGCCACGATGATCGAGCGTGCCTGCGCGTTGCCCTCGATCACGAGAGCCTGCGCTTCGTGCAGGGGGTTGTCTTCGGGCAGAAACATGGTGGGGTCCGGCCACTTCGGGCCGTTCCCGGATTCTGGGCACCGCGCCGCCGGGCGATCGAAGGAACAACGGGGTGGTGCCCCGGCATTTCTCGCCCGGGCGAGGTCGTCCGTCAGACCCGCCAGATGCGGGGCGCCGTCGCTGCAATGCCCCACGCCCCCGTGCGCAGTGCGGCCCAGGCGCGCTGAAGCCCCGCCATCACGGGCTCGACCACCGGGCCCAACGCGCGCACGACGATCAGGCGGGCATCGGGGCTCGTGGCACCGGCGATGCAATCGGGGGGCATATCGGCGAGCGCTTCGCGAACGGTGGCGAGCAAGGCCTCGCGGTCGCCGGGTTCGCGCGGCCGGCCGCTGGCCAGCCACAGGGTGCCCAGGCACCGCCGCCCGGCGAGCCCGACGGACCCGTCGAGCAGGCGCGTGTCGTGGGCATCGATCTGCGCACGCTCCAGCCACACCCCTGGCCATTCCACATGCTGGCTGAAACGTCCTTCGTCGAACGCCTGATCGGCCCCGGGCAGGCCGAGCGCCAGCACATCCCAGCCCAGGCATTCGGCGCCGTCTTCCAGCGCAAGGTCGATCCGGTTGAGCGCCTGGCAGCCGGGGTAGGCAATCGTTTCCAGCGGAAGCCATTCGAGGCGCGCGCCCGCAGCCACCCTCAAGCGGACCCGCTGGCTGGCCTGGGGCCCGTCGCTGCGGTAGAAGCGCGTGGCGCCAGGCGTCCCGATCAGGGCATGCGCACCGGCGTCGACCTGCACATTCACCGCCAGTTCATCACCACCCACGACACCGCCCGGCGGGTGCACGATGACGTTGTGGCAGATGCCATGGCCTTCGGGGTAGAGGCTTTTGAGAATGCGAAGCGGACCTTGATGGCTGTACGACAGGGTGGTCTTGTGGCCATCGGTCCGGTAATGAAGGTCGAGTTGGGCGCGCCAGGGCATGTGGAGAGTCTAGGCGGTCGTCAGGCTTTCCAGAACCCATGGTGCGCTTCGCTGGCTTCTTTCACCAGCGCGGGCCCGATGCATTCGATCGGGTGAGCGGAGGTGGCAAACACGTCACGACATGACAGTTCGGCATCGCGCTGGTCGACGCGCTCTCCGCGAAACACCCGCAGGCGCACGGCATCGATGCCGTAGACCACCCGGCCGATGGCGCTCCAGAAGATCGCCCCCGCACACATGACGCAGGGTTCGGCCGACGAATAGAGCGTGGCCCGCGCAAGCTCATCGCGCGTGAAGCGATTGCCCAGTTGACGCACCGCCGTCGTTTCGGCGTGGCCGGTGCAGTCACCGGTTTCCGTGGTGTTGCACCAGGCTTCGGTCAGCACCGTGCCGTCCGCAGCCACGACGACAGCGCCGAACGGACGGTTGCCGCGATCGCGCGCGACGCGCGACCAGCCGATGGCCTGTCGCAGGTAAAGGCTGTCGCGCTCGTCAAGCACGGCTTCGGCGGGAACTGCGGAGGAGGCTTTGGCGTTCATGCCTTCACGCTCCGCTCGGCCGCGGGCGGCAGGAAGCCGCGGTGGAACAGGCCTTCCACGCCGGGTCGGGTCTTGAGCTGGAAGGCGTCGGTGACCTCATCGACCTGTTGTTCCAGGGTGCGCTTGAGCACATCGCCCAGGCCATGGGTTCGCGTGTCGGCCGCGGCAACGTACTCGCGCGTGATGCCCCACCGCTCCAGTTCGACAGCGTCGTTGAGGATCGGCTCGCGGGCCTTGGCGGCTGCCACCGCCGCGACCGGGTCGGCCAGGGACTCCTGGATGGCGCGGTTGGTGGCGCGCAGAAATCCGGCCACCGCGCCGGGCTGCTGGGTGATCAGTCCGTTGCCCGCGAGGATGGCATTGCCATACAGGTTCACGCCCGCATCGGTGTACTTGAGCACCGCCAGATCGTCGAGCTTCATGCGAGCAAACAGCGACACCGCCGAGTCGTGAAAGTAGGTGGCCGCGTCGACATCGCCGCGAACCATCACGTTGTCGCGGGCCGAGAAATCGGTGGTGGACCACTGAAAGAACCCGTCACCCACGCGGAGCCGCCGCGCCACCATGGGCCACGCCCTGCGGGTCGACTCCACGGCCGCGGCCGCCACCTTCTTGCCCTGCAGGCTCCTGAAGTCGGTGATGCCGCGATCCCTGCGCCCGATGATCGCGAACGGTGCGCGGTTGTAGTACTGGTACACCGCCTGCACCGCCGGCGTGCCCCCGTTGGCGGCCTGGAACTCGATCAGCGAGCTGATGTCGCCGAGCCCCATCTGGTAGGCGCCACTGACGATGCGCGTGATGGACGCCACCGAGCCCGCCCCGACGTCGATCTGCACGTCGAGGCCTTCGGCGGCGTAGTACCCGCGCTGTTGGGCGAGAAAGAAGGGCGCGGTCTGGCCGGTGACCCTGAAGTCGAGGGTGAACTTGATGGGCAGCGGGCGTCCCTGGCTCCACGCCGCAGGCGCGGCGAGGGCAGCGGTGGATCCAAGGGTGCGGGCAATGAAGTGACGGCGCAGCATGAAAGTTCTCCGGCGAGGCTGTGGGCGCCCGCTGACGCGCGGTGCGCGCACGGGCAACGACAGAGCAATTTCCGGGCGGGACCGCTGGGCACACCGCTGAACGCTTCTACTCCGGGGCGGTTGGCTTGCATGAGACATGCCAGCCAGGGCGCGCTCCATCGGTGCGGTGCGGCATGGCCACTCGGGTGCGACTCTTGCTAAAGTCTGGGCCGAGAGTAGAAGCGTTCAGCCCGCGGTTGGTGGGCAGGAAATTGCTCTTGTGCCCCTGCCCGGGCCCAGACCTTTTCTTCAGGAGTGCTTCCATGCTCGTCACCCGACAAGCCGTTTTTCGCCGCCACTGGCACGCCGTCATGCCCCTGACGGACCTGGTCGACGGTCCTCGATCCTTCACCCTGCTGGGTGAGAACATCGTCTTGTTCCTCGACGGGGACGGTCAACCCGCCGCGCTCAGGGACCGCTGCTGCCACCGCACGGCCCGCCTCAGCAAAGGCTGGTGCAAGAACGGACACATCCAGTGTGGTTACCACGGCTGGGTCTACGACCGTGGCGGCCGGGTGGTCGAGATTCCTCAGTACGAGCCCGGGCGCGAGATCCCCAAGGACTACGCCACCACGGCCTACCACTGCACCGCGCGCCATGGTTATGCGTGGGTGGCCCTGGAAACACCCGAGGCAGACATTCCGGCCATGCCCGAGTTTGGCGCACCGGGTTGGCGCACGATCTTCCAGTTTCATGAAGTGTGGAACACCAGCCCGGTGCGCGCGCTGGAGAACTCCTTCGACAACTCGCACTTCAGCTTCGTGCACCGCGCCACCTTCGGCGTGGCCGCGCAACCGAGGCCGAGCAAGTACGAAATCATCGAGAACGACCAGGGGTTCCATGCCGAGACCGTGATCGCCGCGGCCAACCCCGAGCGCTTCCAGCGCATCAGCGGCGTGAAGGACCCCATCACGCAGCGCCACATGCGCAACGCCTACATGCAGCCGTTCTCGCGCCGGCTCGACATCGAGTACCCCAGCGGCATCCGGCACGTCATCATCAATTGCTTCACCCCCATCGACGACGGCCGCATGCAGCTGTGCCAATGGCTGTTCAGGAACGACACCGAGGAAGACTGTCCCGCGCAGTTGCTGATCGACTTCGACGCCGAGATCACCCGCGAGGACAAGGACATCCTGGAGTCCACCGACCCGGACGCGGTCGTGGACCTGCGCCGGCGCGGTGTCGAATACTCGATGGATTCGGACCGGCCGGGCATCCTGATCCGGCGGCAGTTGATGAAGATGCTGTCCGACGCGGGCGAGGCCGAGGTGCACCGCGTGAATGCGGGGGTGGTGCACACGACCTAGTCGGGTTCCTGCTCGGCCATGTCCGTGATGAACGCCAGTTGCAGGGTCAGCGCGCGGGCTATCTGCGCATGCGACCGGACCGCATCGGCCAATGCAGCGGGTTGTTCGTGCAGTTGGTCGGGCAGAAGGGCGACCAGGTGCACCTGCGTGCCGTCGGGCGACAGCTCGATCGAACCCGCCAGCACCGGGTCGATCCCGAGCAGCGAGGCGGGGTCGACCGGGTCGACCCGGGGTGTCCAGGGGTCGCGGCGGTCGAGATCGAACCGCAGTTGCAGACCCTGGGCCTGCGGATCCCCTGGCAGCCGAACCTGAAACGCCATGCTGTCGACCCGGGCATGCCCGATGTCGGCCAGCAGATGCACATCGGCAAACCCGAGCGCCCGGCTGAGCCGTGCACAGCGTTGGCGAAAGGCGACCACGCGGGTGTTCACTGGCACTGGGGCGGTGGAGGTCGGTTTCATTGGCGGAGGTATGTGGGCAAGGCCATGTCCAGGTGTTGCCGGGCGACCCCGGCGTGGATGGCCTCCACGCGGTCGATGAGCGCGGGGTCGGTCCGGGAGAGGTCGAGCGACGTCAGCAGCGGCAACTTGGTGATGGGCAGGACGTTCTCATCGGCGAAATGCAGTTCGATGCAGGGCAGCACGGCCTCGGTCAGTCGCAGGCCGTGGAGCAATCGATCGCGCGAAATCGGTCCCAGCGCTTCGAACGCCGAGACCAGCACCGAGGGAGGGTAGAGTTCAAAGACGAAGGGCGTCTTGAAGGCCTCGCCCTCCCTGGTGGCGTTGGCCAGTTCCTGCAACAACCGGGTCAGTGCCCTGACCAGGCGGGGTTGGTTGACGTTTGTGTTTGCATGGGTGGCGAGTTCGCTCACCATGAGCATGTAGGCTGCGCCCAAGGGCGACGGCATGCTCGCCAGTTCGGCAAAGACGGCATCGATTTCGGTCTGTGGAGCCTGTTGCATTTGGCCGTTCAGCAGCCCGATCCAGCGGTTGGCCCTTTCGGCGAATTGGCCCGGACCGGCGCCCTGCGGTTTGTTCAGCGCCTGGCCAAAAGCCAGCCTGAGCTCCTCGTCGTGTTCGAACAGCATGGCCAGATCGAGCAGCGCCACGAAAGGGTAAGCGGCAGGGCTGGACATCACGAAGTCGAGCAACAGCCGCGCGAGGCGCTCGAAAGGTTCCTTCTGCGGTGACACCCACGTCCGGTAAGCCAAGGCCACCACCATTCTGGGGAGGCCCTTCAGGTGGGTGCGTTGTTCAGCGCTCAGCGTGGCGTCGTGCATCAGGTCTGGCAATGCCTTGAAGGCAGACGCCAGAACGGCCAGCACCTCGTCCGGATCCAGCTGCGTGAACATCCGGGGAAGCCACTCGTTCCATTGCTGGAAGTGCTTCTCCAGCCGGGCCTTGCTGCCCAGCACCACCGCCAGCGGCTGCGGTGCCACCGGCCCGACGGGCAGCCATTGCCGTGCGGCCGGAATCCATTTCGAGGCATCGAGCTGCTGGAGCTGGAGGGTGGCGAGGTTGATCCAGGTGATCCGCAGCGTGGGCAGCATGGCGTTGTGCCAGCCCTTGCACACCAGCGCGAGGCTGACGTGGCTGCGGGCCATTCTGCGCATCGCCTCGAGCCGGCTCCGGTCCTTCGGTGCCGGGCCCGCGGGCCCGGCACCGATCCAACCGATCTGTCCGATGCCGCCAGCAGGCCCGCCCGCCATCGGCGCGCCACCCAGAAACAGCGGGAGCACCATTGGATTGCCGATCGGATTGCCCATCACGTTCAAAGGGTGCGCCTGGTGCCCGGTGCCCGACACCTCCGGCCGGATCCAGCCGGCGATGTTCGCCACCCAGTCGCAGGCCGATGCCAGAGGCACGCGCTGGTACTCGTTGGCCGCTCGCCAGTTGAGCCTGGAAAAGGCCGTTTTGAGAGCGGCCTGGACGGCCACCGAGGGATTGCCACCCAGGGTGGCCGCCATGGCGTTCAGGCAGGCGTGTGTGGACCACAGATCGAGGTGCTGCACGTCGTCGAACAGATCCGCGACCAGGCCGTCGATGTTCAGCGCCGGCGGTTGGCCGAGCGGGTCGTCGATCGCACGACGGTCTGTGCCGAACAGCTTGCAGGCGCGGGTCAGGCACTGGTTGATGTGGAACATCAGGGCCTCGAGGTCGTTGTCGCAGGCCGCGACCAGCTGGTGCGCCAGTTGCGTCAGCACCTCGGGGTGCTTGAGCAGCGTCCAGTCGTCGATGTGCTGGAGCACCTGATCGATGTCCCGAGGGGTTTCGACGAGCGCCAGCAGATCGATCAGGCCCGCGGCCCTCACCGCCGTTGCCTTGTCCCAGGACATCTCTCGGCATCGGACGTCCAGGGCATGAAGGGCGGCCGGGATGTCCAGCGGCGCCGGGGCCGTTTGCTGCGCCACGGAGGAGACTTGCAGTGTGGGCCTGGGGCTGTCGAGCGGGTGGTCCTCCAGGCCCGATTCAATGGCGTCGGCATCGACCGGGTGTGTCCCGCAGGGCGTCGGTGATTCGATTCGGCGGCGCTGGGCGGGGCGGGACGGGTCGGGTGAGTTGGAGCTGGTGCGGCGCATGGGGTGGTGGATGGGGCTGGGCAGGGCTGACCGGCGATGCATCGATCGCGGTGCCCTTGTGACGGGACCCGTCTCTGTGACCTTGCGGCCCTGGGCGGTTCCAGGCTGCCCCGCCGACCGGCAGCCGATTCGCCGTTGCGGCGCTCAGCGCGTGGTCCAGAACCCGCGGTGGGGCTCGACCATTTCCTCGACCAGGGATGCAACCGGCCCCACCACCTCGACGTCCCTCTGGCCGCGCGCGAACACCTCGCGGCAGGGCAGCGACAGCGTGGGGTTCTCCTCGTGCGAACCGGTGAGCGCCAGCAAGGCTTCTTCGCTCGCGCCGTACACCACGCGCCCGATGCCGGCCCAGTAGATGGTTCCGGCGCACATGGCGCAGGGCTCGAAGGTGGTCACCAGGGTGCACTGGCGCAGGTAGGCGCCTGGGTAGGTGCTGGCCGCGTGCCGCGCCAGCGTGGACTCGGCGTGGTTCACGGTGTCGATGTTGCCCTGCTCGGCCAGCACGGTCTCGCCGTCGGGCGCCAGCAGCAGGGCGCCGAAGGGGTGGCGGCCCATGGCGGCGGCCCGCTTGGCCACGCCGTTGGCACGGCGCAGCGCCGGCCCCCAGCGGTCTTCGTCAGGCGTTCTGTGATCCACGGTGGGCCCAGCCCGTGGTGTGCTTCTCGATCCAGCTGAAGAGCTCGTACATGGCCATGGCCATCACGCCCACCACCAGCAGTCCGCTGAAGGCCAGGCCCATCTGCATCGACGAGCCGGCCGAGATCAGCAGGTAGCCGATGCCTTCGTTGGCGGCCGTCATTTCGGACACCGTGGTGCCCACGAAAGCCAGCGTGATGGCGACCTTGAGGGACCCGAAGAAGTACGGCATGGAGCGCGGCAGGCCGACCTTGGTGAGCACGTCCCAGCGCTTGGCGCCCAGCACGCGCAGCACGTCTTCCAGCTCGGGTTCGAGCGTGGCCAGGCCGGTCGCGATGTTGACCATGATCGGAAAGAAGCTGATGAGGAACGCGGTGAGGATCGCCGGCCCCACCCCGATGCCGAACCACACCACCAGGATGGGCACGAAGGCGGCCTTGGGCAGCGCGTTGAAGGCCGTCATGAGCGGGTACACGGCCGCGTAGGCCAGGCGCGAGCTGCCGATGAGGAAGCCCAGCAGCACGCCCACCACGATGGCGATGCCGAAGCCGGCCATGGTGACCCAGAAGGTTCTCCAGGCGTGGCCCAGGATGGTGACCTTGTGCTCCATCGTCTGTTCCCAGATGCGCGACGGGCTGGGGAATATGAACTCGGAGACCCCGAATCCGCTGGTGATGACCTCCCAGACCACGATGATCGCGATCAGCAGCAACAGCGGTGAGAAGCGCTCGATGTTCTTGCGTCGTTTGGCGTTCATGGCCGGGCTCACTGGTTGATGACGGTGCCGGCCTTGCGCATGGCGCCGATGTGGCCGCGCAGCTCGTGCACGATGTCGGTGAAGTCCTTGCTGTAGGTGACTTCAAGGTCGCGCGTGCGCGGGATCGGGATCTCGCGCTTGACGACGAAACGGCCCGGGCTCTTGCTCATGCAGTACACCGTGTCGGCCAGGAACACCGATTCGCGCAGGTCGTGGGTGACCAGAATCACGTTGAAGCGCTGCGCCTCCCACAGATCACGCAGCGTGCACCAGAGCTCCTCGCGGGTGAAGGCATCGAGCGCGCCGAAGGGCTCGTCGAGCAACAGCATCTTGGGCTCGTGGATCAGCGCCCGGCAGATGCTGGCGCGTTGCTGCATGCCGCCCGAGAGCTCCCAGGGAAACTTCTTGCCCATGCCGCCCAGGCCGACGCTCTCCAGCAGCTTGAGCGCGCGTTCCTCGTACTCCTTGCGCCGGTCCTTGAACTGGCTGCGGTAGGGCTCCACGATCTCCAGCGGCAGCAGCACGTTGTCGAGCGTGGTGCGCCAGGGCAGCAGCGAGGGCGCCTGGAACGCCATGCCCGAAATCTTGAGCGGCCCGGTCACCGGCTGCCCGTCGATGCGGATCTTGCCCATGCTGGGCATCTTCAGGCCCGTGGTGAGCTTCATGAAGGTGGACTTGCCGCAACCCGACGGGCCGACGATGGCGATGAACTCGCCGCGCTGGACCTTCAGGTTGATGTCTTCGACCGCGAAGATGTTCTTCGCGAGCAGTTCTTCGTTGTAGGCGAGCCAGACCTCGTCGAAATCGACAAAGGCGGTGTCGCCGGCGGTGGGTGAGGGCGGCATGCAGAAGACTCCCGGAAAAAAGGCCAGCCACCGTCAGGAGGCTGGCCCGTGCACCTGGTCGGCGGTCCTTACTTCTTGGGCGCGGGCAGGATGTCGAGTTCGGCTTTGGACGGCAGCATGGAGCCGTTCCACACCTTGTTGGGGTCGACACGGGTCTTGGTGCCGTAGGCGTCGGACACCTGCGATGCCATCAGCGCCAGGCGGCCGGGCACGACCTGCCCGAAGCCTTCGCGGCGTGCATCGGGGCTGGCGACCACCGCATCGATGGCCAGCGCCAGGCGGCGCGTCTCGAGCGGCACGTTGATGATGCCGTCGCGCGCCTTCACGGTGTCGATCGAGGCGGCCGGATTGGCCATGACCTCTTTGGCGCCCTTGGCGAAGGCCGTCAGGAAGGCCTTGACCGCGGCCGGGTTCTCGGCAATCAGCTTGGGCGAGGCAATGATGGCGTTGCCGTAGAGCTTCACGCCGAAGTCGGCGTACGGCAGGATGACCACGTCTTCCGCCTTGACGCCGCGCGCCTCGAGGTTGAGCAGCGAGGTGAACGAGAAGCCGGTGATGGCTTCGATGTCGCCGCGCACCAGCATGGTTTCGCGCAGGGGCGGGTCCATCGAGGTCCAGGCCACGTTGTTGATGCCGTTGGCCTTCTGGAAGATCGGGAAACCCTTGCGGCCGGCGTCGAACACCGGGGCGCCGAGCTTCTTGCCTTCGAGGTCGGCGGGCTTGGCGATGCCGCTCTTCTTGAGCGCCAGCACCGCGGCCGGCGTGTTGTTGTAGACCATCATCACCGCCACCGGCTTGTTCGGTGCGTCGGGGTTGTTGGCGTGGAATTCCATCAGGGCGGCCATGTCGGCAAAGCCCATGTCGTAGGTGCCCGAGGCCACCCGGGTCACGGTGCCGCCAGAGCCGTTGCCGGCGTCGATGGTCACGTCGAGCCCGGCCTGTTTGAAGTAACCCTTGGCGGCCGGCTGGAGGAACAGCGCGGCGGGGCCTTCAAAGCGCCAGTCGAGCTGGAACTTGATGGCGGTTTGCGCGTGGGCGGCGCTGCCAAAGGTGGCGGCGCTGGCCAGCGCGGCGGCGGACAGCAGGAAGCGGCGTTTGTTCATGGTGACTCCAGGGCGGGGCGGGTTCTCGGGAAGGCATGCCGCACGGGGCGGCTCGATCGGGTGTTAGCAACATCGGTGCCATACAGGCCCGGGGCAGCCACCCGGGCGTGTCCGGGCCGGCACGCTATTGCACACGAAACTTGTATACACATTGTCGGTGGCAGGGTGGCCGCGGTCATCCTGACATACCCTGAAGCCGCGCACCACCGTGGCGCAACGCACCAGATCGGGGCATTTGTACCCCGACCCGGTGCGCGCCGCCACCGAGACGAACCCGGGTTTCGTTCAGCCCTGTGCCGCCGCCAGGGCGGTCATGTTCAGCACGCGCCGCACCGTGGCCGCCGGCGTGAGGATGTGCACCCGGCCCGCCACCCCGGTGAGGATGGGGCCCACCGTGACGCCGCCGCTGGTGGTGGTCTTCATCACGTTGTAGAGGATGTTGGCGGCGTCCAGGTTGGGGCAGATCAGCAGGTTGGCCGACCCGCTGAGCGTGCTGTCGGCGAGGTAGGCGCTGCGGATCTCGGGTTGCAGGGCGGCGTCGCCGTGCAGCTCGCCGTCGCATTCAACGCCCGGGTGGGCGGCCACGAACAGGTCGCGGGCCAGCGCCATCTTGCGCGCCGAGGCGCGTTTGCTCGAGCCGAAACTGGAGTGCGACAGGAAGGCCACGCGCGGTGGATGCCCGAAGCGCTGCACCTCTTGCGCGGCCATCCAGGCGATTTCGGCGAGTTCCTCGGCGCTCGGGTCTTCGTTGACGTACGTGTCGGCGATGAAGACCGGTCCGCGGTCGGTCATGAGTGCGTTCACCGCGGCGTACAGGTGGGCACCGTCGCGCCGGCCGAGGATGTGGTCGACCCGCTCGAGGTGGGTCATGTACCCGCCCACCAGCCCGCAGATCAGGGCGTCGGCATCACCGAGTGCCAGCATGAGCGAGCCGATGATGGTGTTGGACCGCCGCACCGCGGCCTTGGACACCTCGGGGGTGGCGCCCTGGCGGCCCATGAGGCGGTGGTAATGCTCCCAGTACTGCCGGAACCGGGGGTCGTCTTCGGGGTTGACGTTCTCGACATCGACGCCCAGCGTCATGCGCAGGCCGGCCTTGGCGATGCGGGCCTCGATCACCGCCGGGCGGCCGATCAGGATGGGCCTGGCGATCTGGTCGTCGATGGCCATCTGCGCGGCGCGCAGGGCGCGCTCGTCTTCGCCGTCGGCATAGGCCACGCGCTGTTTGGTGGCCAGTGCCCGCGCGGCGTTGAAGATCGGCTGCATGAGGATGCCGGTCTGGTACACGAACCGGCCCAGCTGCTGGCGGTAGGCGTCCATGTCGGTGATCGGCCGCGTGGCCACGCCCGACTCGGCCGCCGCCTGGGCCACCGCGGGCGCAATGCGCAGGATCAGCCGGGAATCGAAGGGTTTGGGAATCAGGTACTCGGGGCCGAACCGCAGTTCCTGGCCCGCGTAGGCGTTGGCCACTTCCTCGCTGGTCTCGCTCTTGACCAGGTCGGCGATCTGGCGGACGCAGGCCAGTTTCATGGCCTCGGTGATGCGGGTGGCACCGCAATCCAGCGCACCCCGGAAGATGTAGGGGAAGCACAGGACGTTGTTGACCTGGTTCGGGTAGTCGCTGCGGCCGGTGGCGATGATGCAGTCGGGCCGCACGGCCTTGGCCAGCTCGGGACGGATTTCGGGTTCCGGGTTGGCCAGCGCGAGGATGATGGGCTTGTCGGCCATGGTCTTGACCATCTCGGCCGTCAGGACCCCCGGGGCCGAGCACCCGAGGAACACGTCGGCACCCTGGACGGCGTCGGCCAGGGTGCGCTTGGTGGTGTCCTGCGCGTAGCGCTGTTTCGATTCGTCCAGGCCGCCCGGCCGGCCCTGGTGGATCACCCCCTTCGAGTCGCACACGAAGATGCGGTGGCGCGCAACGCCCAGGCCCACCATCACGTCCAGGCAGGCGATGGCCGCGGCGCCCGCGCCGGACACCGCCACCGTGACCTCGCCGATGCTCTTGCCCACCAACTCGAGGCCGTTGAGCAGCGCGGCCGCGCTGATGATGGCCGTGCCGTGCTGGTCGTCGTGGAAGACCGGAATGTTCAGCCGCTCGCGCAGCTTCTTCTCGATGTAGAAGCACTCGGGCGCCTTGATGTCCTCGAGGTTGATGCCACCCAGGGTGGGTTCAAGCGCGGCAATGATGTCCACCAGTTTGTCCGGGTCCTTCTCGGCAAGTTCGATGTCGAACACGTCGATGCCGGCGAACTTCTTGAACAGGCAACCCTTGCCTTCCATGACCGGCTTGCCTGCCAGGGGGCCGATGTCACCCAGGCCCAGCACCGCGGTGCCGTTGGTGATGACGCCCACCAGGTTGCCGCGGCTGGTGTAGTCGGCGGCCTTGGTCGGGTCGGCCTGGATCTCCAGGCAGGGGTAGGCCACGCCGGGCGAATAGGCCAGCGACAGGTCGCGCTGGTTCGACAAGGGCTTGGTGGGGGTGACCGCGATCTTGCCTTGTCTGGGCAGGCGGTGGTACTCCAGCGCAGCGTCGCGCAGCGCTTGTTCGGCGGGTGTCATGGCGGTCTCCTGTGTTGTCCGTTGCCGGGGACATTCTGGCACCGCCCCACCGGCGCAGCGAAAGGGGTATCAGCCGGCGTTGAGCAGATCGAGCAGGGCTCGCGCGACCACCTTGGTGGCCCGGCGCAGGTCCTCGAGTTGCACGTGCTCGTCGGCCCGCTTGGCGTTCGACTCGCGCACCGTGCGGGGCCCGGCGCCGTAGATGACACCCGGAATGCCCTGCTCGACGTAGAGGCGAACGTCGGTGTAGAGCGGTGTGCCCACCGCCGGGATCGGCTCGCCGAACACCTGCTCGCCGTGGCGCTGCAGGGCCTGCACCAGCCCGGCGTTGCCGGGCAGCGGTTGCATGGCGCGCGCCAGCAGCAGGCGGCGCACGTCGACCTTGAGCGCCTTGCCCCCGCGCGGCGGCGCAAAACTGGCGGCCGCCTGGGCGATGGTCTCGCGCAGCGCGGCCTCGACCCGGGCTGGGTCCTCCTCGGGGATCATGCGGCGATCCAGCTTGAGCACCACCTTGCCCGGGATCACATTGGTGTTGGTGCCACCGCTGATCAGGCCCACGTTGAGGTAGGGATGGGTGATGCCCTCCACGCTCGACCGCACCTGCAGGTAGTCGCGGTTGAGCGCGTACAGCGCGTTGAGGATGTGGGTGGCCCCTTGCAGCGCATCGGTGCCGCTGTCCGGGATGGCGGCGTGCGCCATTTCGCCCTGCACCGTGACCTCGAGTTGCAGGCAGCCGTTGTGGGCCACCACCACCTGGTAGCTGAAGCCGGCGGCGATCATCAGGTCAGGCTTGGTCAACCCCTTGGCCAGCAGCCAGCCGGGGCCCAGTTCGCCGCCGAATTCCTCGTCGTAGGTGAAGTGAAGCTCGACGCCGCCCTTGAGCGGGGCAGCCAGCGATTCGAGCGCGCGCAACGCAAACGTGAAGCTCGCAAAATCGCTCTTGCTCACGGCGGTCGCCCGGCCGTACATGGCGCCACCGTCGATCTCGCCGCCGTAGGGGTCGTGGCTCCAGCCCTCGCCGGGGGGCACCACGTCGCCATGGGCATTGAGGGCGATCACCGGACCGCCGTCGGCAAAGCGGCGGCGCACGATCAGGTTGGTGATGCTCTGCAGGCCGGCGGCACGAACCTCGGCCTCCGGCACCGGGTGCCGCTCGGCCACATAGCCCATGGCGGTCAGGAGTTCGGCGGTGCGCTCGGCGTGCGGCGCGTTGTTGCCCGGTGGCGTGTCGGTGGGCACACGCACGAGTTGCTGAAGGAACCGGACCTGCTCATCGAAATGGGCGTCGATCCATGCGTCGAGTCGGGAGTGGAGGTTCATGTCGGGATGTCTTGCAGGAGGTGCTCGAAGGCCAGGACGCACAGTTCGATGTCATCGCTGGTGGTGCTCTCCAGAGGGTTGTGGCTGATGCCGCTGTTCTCTCCGCGCACGAACAGCATGGCCTGTGGCATCACCTCGTGCAGCTTCATCGCGTCGTGGCCGGCGCCACTGGGCATGCGGTGCACCGGCAGTCCGAGGGCGGCAATCGAGCGCTCCCACCTTGCCTGCCAGTCGGCGGCGCTGGGCGCGGCCGATGCGTCCATGGTTTTCTCCAGCCGGTGTGCCACGCTGCGCCTTTCGCAGATCGCGCGCAGTTCGGCCAGCACGTCTCGCTCGAGCGCGTCGCGCTGTGCGTTGCTCGGTGCGCGCAGGTCAAGCGAGAAGCGGCAGCGCCCAGGCACCACGTTGATCGATCCGCCGGGGACTTCAAGCAGGCCGATGGTGGCCACCGAATCACCGTCCTGCGTGGCGCGGCGCTCGCAGAACAGGGCGAGCTCGGCGACCGCGCAGGCGGCATCGCGCCGGCGGTCCATCGGCGTGGTGCCTGCATGGCTGGCCATGCCCAGCACCTCACCCACGTGGCGCACGCTGGCGTTGATCGAGGTGACGGCGGCCAGCGGCAGGCCCAGCTCGTTGAGCACCGGACCCTGCTCGATGTGCACCTCGACGAAGCCGAGGTAGCGCGATGGGTCGCGGCGCAGTGCCTGGATGGCCTCCATGGTGCCGGGCAGGCCGGCGGCCTGCATGGCCGCCCGCATGGTCACGCCATCCGCATCGACCTGCTCGAGCCACCCCGGGTTGAAGTGGCCAGTGAGCGCACCGGACCCCAGGAACGTGGCCTTGTAGCGCTGGCCTTCTTCCTCGGAAAAACCCACCACCTCGATGCCGAACGGCAGCCGCTTTCCAGCCCGGTGCAACCGCTCCACGCAGGCCATGGGCACCAGGATGCCGAGCCGCCCGTCGTAACGTCCACCGTTGCGCACGGTGTCGAAATGGCTGCCGGTGAGCAGGCGTTTCGCCCCGGGCGATGCGCCCTGGTACACGCCGACCACGTTGCCCACCGCGTCGATCGTCACCTCGTCGAAGCCGCAGTCCCGCATGCGCGCCACGAGGTCCCGCTGACAGGCAAGGTGTGCTTCGGTGAGATAGGTCACCGTGAGCTGACCGTTCTCCTTGAAACCCGGGTCGCTGTGGCGGGCCAGCGCCTCGTGCCAGTCCCACACCCGGTGGCCGAGCACCGGTTCCGCGCCGAAGCGGTCGGCCAGCCGGATCTCGGCGATGCGGTGGATCTGGCGCAGCGCCTCTTCGCGCTCGAAATCCACCGGGTTGTTCAGCCGCCGCTCGAAGGTGGCGATGATCTGGTGCCGCGTGAGGCCGCTGCCCCGTGGACCACGCACCGCCACGATGAAGGGAAAGCCGAACCGGGCGTTGTAGTCGGCGTTGAGCTGCTGCAGCCGGGCGAACTCCTCGGGCGAACAGTGGGTCAGCCCTGCGCGGCTCTGCTCGCCGGTGCTTTCCACGGTGAGCGCCTTGGCCACCATGGCCTTGCCCGCCAGTTCGGGGTGGGCGCGGATCAGCGACAGCTGTTCGTCGCGTGTGGCGGCGGCCAGCACCTGCACCAGCGCCCACTTGAGCGACGCCCATGTGGCAAAGGTGCGCCTGGCCAGGGCCCGCTCGACCACCCAGGGCGAGTGTTCGTAAAGGCCGTCCAGCAGCCGGACCGCTTCGTCGGGGCTGGCTGCATTGAGTTGGTCGAGGGTGTGCGTCATCGGAGAGGCAGGGGGTGCTGGGCGCGCCAGTGGCGAGCGATGTCGATGCGGCGCGCCACCCAGACATGTTCGTGCCGGCCGATGTGGTCGAGAAAGCGCTGCAGCGCGGTGATGCGACCCGGGCGCCCGAGCAGGCGGCTGTGCATGCCGATGCTCATCATCTTGGGGCGGTCCAGGCCGTTGGGGTCGCCTTCGGCGTACAGCGCATCGAAGGTGTCCTTCATGTACTGGAAGAAAGGATCGGCGTGCGAATAACCCTGGGGCAAGGCAAACCGCATGTCGTTGCAGTCGAGCGTGTACGGGACGATGAGCTGGTGGTCCGTGCTGCCATCGCTCTTGCGAACCTTCATCCAGAAGGGGAGGTCGTCGCCGTAGTAGTCGGCGTCGTATTCGAAGCCGCCGAAGTCGGCCACGAGGCGGCGCGTGTTGGGGCTGTCCCGGCCGGTGTACCAGCCCAGCGGGCGCTGGCCGGTGAGCTCGGTGATCATGGCCATGGCTTCGGCCATGTGCGCGCGCTCGGTGGCTTCGTCCACGTTCTGGTAGTGGATCCATTTCAGGCCGTGGCAGGCGATCTCGTGGCCGAGCTCAACAAAGGCGGCGGTGATGTCGGGGCAGCGCTGCAAGGCGGTGGCCACGCCGAACACGGTCATCGGCAGGCCCCGGCGTTCGAACTCGCGCAGGATGCGCCAGACGCCCGCGCGCGAGCCGTATTCGTACACGCCTTCCATGCTCATGTGCCGGGCCGGGTAGGCCGCGGGGTTGAACATCTCGGACAGGAACTGCTCAGATGCGTCGTCGCCGTGCAGCACGCTGTTTTCGCCGCCTTCCTCGTGGTTCAGCACGAACTGCACCGCAATGCGTGCGCCGCCTGGCCAGCGCGCATGCGGTGGCGTGCGGCCATGGCCTTTGAGGTCTCTGGGATAGGGAGCTGTGGCGTCGTAGGTCATTGGCTGAGGGCGATCGAGAGGTCGTTGGCCGGGGCCTTGCGGTCGAAGGCCAGGCCGGTTTCCACGTTCAGCAAGTGCCGTTCCATCAACTGCACCGCCTGCACTTCGTCGCGCGCGGCGAGCGCCTTGACGATGGCGGAGTGCTCGTCGTTCGAATCGGCGGCGGCTTCATTGCTCTGGTACATGAGCGTGATCAGTGCACAGCGCGAAATCAGGTCGCGCAGCAGGTCGGCCAGCACGTGGTTGCCCATGAGTTCGGCCATTCGCACATGAAAATCACCCAGCAGCTCGGTGCGTCCCGGTACGTCTTGCTGGTCGACGGCGGCGCGCTCCTGGGCAATGTGCTCGCGCAGCGCGCGCACCATCGACGGGGTGACCTGGCGCACGAAGGCCCGTGTCATTTCCAGTTCCAGCATGCGGCGAACGGCAAACACCTGCCGCGCCTCGTCGGCCGACGGCGAGGCCACGAAGGCGCCGCGCGCCGGTTCGAGCCGGATGAGGCGGTTCTGAGCCAGTTGAAAAAGCGCCTGCCTCACCAGCGTGCGGGAGACCCCGAAGTGGTCGGCCAGTTTCTGTTCGGCCAGCTTGGTCCCGGGGCGCAGCCGGTGCTCGACGATCGCCTTGGTGAGCGCTTCGACGATCTGCCGCGTGCTGGAGGTGTCCATGTCGGGGATGATGCCACCAACGCTCCAAACTGTATACACTTTCAGTAGACCAAATCAACCTGGAGATGCGCCATGGGCCTGAGCACCCACGTTCTGGACACGATGCATGGTTGCCCCGCCGCGGGCATGCGGGTGGCTCTCTACCGCACCGATGGCGGGCAGGCGGTGCTGCTCAAGCAGGTCACCCTGAACGCGGACGGTCGCAACCCCGATGGCCCTTTGCTGGACAACGCCACCCTGACCCGTGGAACGTACCGGCTGGTGTTCGACGTCAAGGGCTACTTCGACGCTCGCGGTGTTGCCTTGCCCGAGCCCCGCTTCCTGGATCAGGTCACCCTGGATTTCGGCATTGCCGACACGGAGCAGCACTACCACGTGCCCCTGCTGGTGAGCCCCTGGAGCCACGCCACCTACCGCGGCAGCTGAGCCCCGCCGGAAAAGAAAAGGCCCGCCGAAGCGGGCCCGAAATCAATCAACCCCATGGAGATCACTTGCTGCGCTGGCCTTCGGTCAGCGTGTCGAGCTGGAACTGGCCGCTCTTGTCCCAGAGCCATACATCCGTGTAGGTGACCTGCCCCATGCGGACCGGTGCCGGGAATGGCGCTGCCGCGCGAACGGTGCGCTCGATCTCGCGCATGACGTCGGGGGCATGGCTCGGGGCGCGCATCCAGTTCATGCGGCTCACGTTGCCCGAGCCGTCGACCTCGACCTGCAACACGCCCACGGCGTGCAGCAACGGCGGCAGCTGGCCCTTGTAGATGCGGTGGCCGTTGCGCGCATAGATGTGCCGTGCGCCGTCCTTGCGGTAGTCCTGCGGGCTGGCGGCGGTGGACGAATCCCTGGGCGCGGCGGGGCGGCTCACGGGCGGGGGGGGCGGTGGTGCCGGCACCGGGGCCGGCGGCGGGGGCGGCGGGGGCGGGGGCGGCGGCACGGGTGCCGCACAGGCCGCCAGCAGGGCCACGATGCCCAGGCCGGTCCAGCGCCAGGCGGACAGGCGCTCCGACGCGCTGTCGGGGCGGGGAGCGGGTGAAATGTCTCGTGTCGTCATGCTCGTCGTCTCGTTGGTTCCGGGCGTCGCGCCGGTGTCGGCATACCGCTGCGGCGATGGAGTTTATGTGCGAAATGGCACACCCCAACTGCTGCTACGGCCGATACTCACGGCGCTTGAGTCCTCTTACAGATGCATACAGCTTCCATCGCGTCGGCGCCACACCCCTCGCCCGACCTGAACACTTTCTTATGCCGACTGCGCGAGGCGCCGGCGGTGCTGGTCTCGGTGTCTGCCACCCGCGGCTCGGTGCCGCGCGAGGCCGGCACCTGGATGGCGGTGTTCGATCGCGATGCGGTCGGCACCATCGGTGGCGGACGACTCGAATGGGACGCCATCCGGCGAGCACGCGACATGCTTGCACGACGCGCGGTCGAACCAGATGTGCAATCGGTCACGCTCGGGCCGAGCCTGGGCCAATGCTGCGGAGGCGCGGTCACATTGGGTTACGAACCGGTGCAGGCGGCCCACATCGATGCCCTGCGGCTGCGCCTGAGCACGCCCCGCTCGCCCGTCGCCCTGTTCGGCGGCGGCCACGTGGGGCGTGCCATCGTGCAGGCGCTGGCGCCGCTGCCGTTCGACCTCACCTGGGTCGACAGCCGCGACGAGGTCTTCCCGTCCTCGGTGCCGCCGGGGGTGCGCACCGAGCACTCGGCGCCGGTTCAAGGCGCGGTGGCCGACCTGCCCAGCGGGTCGCACGTGCTCGTCATGAGCTTTTCGCACGCCGAAGACCTCGACATCGTGGCCGCCTGCCTGGACCGGTTGCGGGACATGGACGACCTCGGCTTCATCGGGCTCATTGGCAGTCGCACCAAATGGGCCACGTTTCGCCGTCGCCTGATGGAGCGTGGCCACGAAGAGGCCGCGCTGGCGCGGGTCACCTGCCCGATCGGCATCCCGGGGATCGAAGGCAAAGCCCCCGAGGTCATTGCCGCATCGGTGGCGGCACAACTGTTGCTCGTGGAATCGCAGCGCGGCGGGGCCGCCTGAGCCGATACACTGCAGGCATTCTGTGGTCGCAGCGGAGCCGGTGTCTTCACCGTGTATCGCGGCCCTCGGTTGGCTCAGAGCGCCCGCGGTGGTGAGCCAACACGCCGGACGGTGTCGTGCCGTCCCCTGAACGAGGTGCCATGGAAACCTATCTGCTTGATTGGGCCAATCTGTTGCTGCGGTGGCTGCACGTCATCGTGGCCATTGCCTGGATCGGTTCGTCCTTCTATTTCGTCTTTCTCGACAGCAGCCTCACCCCGCCGCGGGACGAAGCGCTGCGCCGGGAGGGCGCCACCGGTGAACTGTGGGCCGTTCACGGCGGCGGGTTCTACCACCCGGTGAAGTACGCGGTGTCGCCGCCGAAGCTGCCCGACCACCTGCACTGGTTCTATTGGGAAAGCTACTCCACCTGGCTGTCGGGTTTTGCGCTGTTCCTGGTGTCGTATCTGTGGAGCCCCTCGGTCTATCTGATCGACCCGAGGGTCTTTGACTGGTCGCCCGCCGCGGCCATCGCCACCGCCATTGCCTTCCTGGTGGTGTTCTGGCTCGCCTACGACGCGATCTGCCGCACCCTGGGACAGTCGAAGAACGGTGACACCAAGGTGGGCATCGGCGTGGCCCTGCTGGTGGTGGCCGCGGCCTTGCTGGCCACCGAGCTGTTCGCCGGCCGAGCCGCCTTCCTGCTGGTGGGCGCCATGCTGGCCACGGCCATGAGCGCCAACGTGTTTTTCTGGATCATTCCCGGCCAGCGCAAGGTGGTCGCCGCGCTGGCGGCGGGTCAGCCCGTGGACCCGGTGCATGGCCAGCGCGGCAAGCAGCGGAGCGTGCACAACACCTACTTCACGCTGCCGGTGTTGTTCGCCATGCTCAGCAACCACTACAGCTTCACCTACGCGCATCCTCACAACGGCTGGATCCTCGTGGGCATGATGGCCGCGGGCGCGGCCATCCGGCAGTTCTTCGTGCTGCGGCACGGCTTCAAGCTGGGGCGCAACCGGCACCCCTGGCCTTTCGCCCTGGCCGGCGTGTTGGTGCTGATCGGCCTGATGGCCTGGATGCGCCCTGAGCCGGTCGCGCCCGCCGCAGCGCCCCCCTCCGCGGGCCTGGCCGACGTTCAGGCGGTGCTGGCCCAGCGGTGCGTGATGTGCCACGGCGAGGCCCTGCAGTCCAAGGGCGTCCGGCTGGACACGCCGGCCGAACTGCAGCGGCACGCGCAGGCGGTGTACCAGCAGGTGGTGGTGACCCGGCAGATGCCGATGAACAACGCCACCGGCATCACCGAGGCCGAACGGGCCCTGATCGGGCAGTGGTTCCTGTCGGGCGCCAAGGTCGACTGACGCCGGCGCCCTGGCCGCCCGTGGCAACATTCCGCCATGCCTCGACACTTCGATCTCATTGCCTTCGACTGGGACGGCACCCTCTACGACTCCACCGCCGTCATTGCCCGCTGCATCCAGCGGGCGGTGAGCGACGTGGGCGGCACACCGCCCACCCGGGAACAGGCCAGTTACGTGATCGGCATGGGCCTGATGCAGGCACTGGCCCATGCCGCGCCCGACGTGCCGCCCGAGCTCTACCCCCGACTGGGCGAGCGCTACCGCCACCACTACATGGCCCACCAGAACGACCTGAGCCTGTTTGACGGTGTCCTGCCCATGCTCGCCGACCTGAAAGCCCGCCACCACTGGCTGACCGTGGCCACCGGCAAGAGCCGCCGGGGGCTCGACGAGGTGCTGCACTCGGTGGAGCTGTCGGGCGTGTTCGATGGTTCGCGCACCGCCGATGAAACCGCCGGCAAGCCCAGCCCCCTGATGCTGCACGAACTGATGCGCGAGTTCGGGGTGGATGCGCAGCGCGTGCTGATGATCGGCGACACCACGCACGACCTGCAGATGGCACTCAACGCGGGCTGCGCCAGTGTGGGCGTGAGCTACGGAGCGCACGAGCCCGACGCGTTCGGCGCGCTGGCGCCGCGCCACGTGGCGCATTCGGTGCGCGAGCTTCACGACTGGTTGTTGCAGAACGCCTGAGGACCCCGCCATGAATGCCCCTGCCGATGACCTGCATCCGCTGTGCAACAGCCGTGACCTGGTCGATGGGGGCAGGGGGGTGTCGTTCGACGTGAACCACGCCGGCCAGACCTGCCGGGCGTTTGCGATCCGCTTCAGGGGGCAGGTGCATGCGTACCTGAACCGGTGCACCCACGTGGCCATGGAACTGGACTGGCAGCCGGACCGGTTCTTCGACGACAGTGCGCAGTGGTTGCTGTGCGCCACCCATGGCGCGGTGTATGCGCCCGACACCGGTGAATGCCGGGGCGGACCGTGCCGCGGCGGGCTCTTCCGCATCGAGACCCTTGAGCACGACGGGGTGGTGCACTGGCGGTCACAATACCACCTCAAACCCGTCGAATTCTGAGAGCCATCCCACCATGAACGATTCCCTCGATCCCGCGCCGACGCGCGCCAACGGTGTGAACTGGGAGCGCGAGACCATCGAGAAGCTCCTGTTCGCCACCTTGCGCGAACAGCAGGCAGCGCGCCGGTGGCGGTTGTTCACCCGGCTGATGTGGCTGCTGGTCATCGGCGCTGTCGTGTGGTTCGTGGTGACGGCCCCGGGCATGTCCAGCTCGACCACCAGCACTCCCCACACCGCGGTGATCGAGATCGAGGGCGCCATTGCCGATGGCGTGGAGGCGAGTGCCGAGAACGTGCTGCCGGCCCTTCGGTCGGCGTTCGAAGACCAGGGCGCCCAGGCGATCGTGCTGCTGATCAACTCACCGGGTGGCAGCCCGGTGCAGGCCGGCATCATCAACGACGAGATTCACCGCCTGAAGGCGTTGCACAACAAGAAGGTCTACGCCGTGGTCGAGGAGACCTGTGCGTCGGCGGCCTACTACATTGCCGCGGCAGCCGACGACATCTACGTGGACAAGGCCAGCCTGGTCGGCAGCATCGGCGTGCTGATGGACGGCTTCGGTTTCACCGGTCTGATGGAAAAGCTCGGCGTGGAGCGCCGTCTCATGACCGCTGGCGAGAACAAGGCGCTGCTCGATCCGTTCAGCCCGCTCGACGAATCGCAGAAGGCCTACCTGCAGAACATGCTCAACGAGATCCACCAGCAGTTCATCGCGGTGGTCAAGAAGGGCCGTGGCGACCGGCTGAAGGAAAACGGCGACACCTTCAGCGGACTGGTCTGGAGCGGCCAGCAGGCCGTGAACCTGGGCCTGGCCGACGGTCTGGGCAACCTCGACTATGTGGCGCGCGAAGTGATCAAGGCCGAAGACATCGTGGACTACACCCAGCGCGAGAACCTGGGCCTGCGCCTGGCGCGCCAGTTCGGCGCCAGCGTGGGCGAGGGCGTGTTCCGCGCCGCCCAATCGGCCGGCATCCAGTTGCGCTGACGTCCGACGCCGCGCGCGCTGGCGTCAGCTCCGGTAACCCGAGGGGTTGCGGCTCTGCCACCGCCAGCTGTCCGCACACATTTCGTCCAGCGTGTGCCTTGCCTGCCAGCCCAGCAGTCGGCGCGCCAATGAAGGGTCGGCCCAACACTGCGCCACATCGCCGGGGCGGCGTGGCGCAATCCGGAACGGCACCGGGCGCCCGCTGGCGCGTTCGAAAGCCGCCACCACTTCGAGCACGCTGTGGCCGCGGCCCGTTCCCAGGTTGACCGTGAAGCTGTCGCCGCGCCCCATCAGTGCCTGCAGGGCGGCCACGTGGCCGTGGGCCAGGTCCACCACGTGGATGAAATCCCGAACGCCGGTGCCGTCCGGTGTGGGGTAGTCGTTGCCAAAGACGTTAAGGTGGTCGCGAGCCCCGATCGCCACCTGGGCCACGAAGGGCATCAGGTTGTTGGGAATGCCGGCCGGGTCTTCGCCGATCAGCCCGCTTTCGTGTGCGCCGACCGGGTTGAAGTAGCGCAGCACGCCGATGCGCCACGCCGGCCTGGCCGTCTGCAACGCGGTCAGCATGTCTTCAATGACCAGCTTGGTGTGGCCGTAGGGGTTGGTGTGGCTGCGCGGAAAATCTTCGGTGATGGGCACGCTGGCCGGATCGCCGTACACCGTGGCGCTGCTGGAAAACACCAGGGTGGGAGGCGTTGACGAATCGCCGGCCACATCGGACATGGCGTGCAGCAGGCTGACCGCGCCGCCCACGTTGTTGGCGTAGTACTTCAGCGGGTTGGCCACGCTCTCGCCCACCGCCTTGTCGCCGGCGAAGTGCACCACGCCGACCGGCCGGTGGCGCCGCAGGACGTCGGTCAGCCAGGCCGTGTCGAGCACATCGCCCCGTTCCAGCGCCAGCGGGCGGCCGGTGATCCGCTGCAACCGCTCCATCACCGCCGGGTCGCTGTTGGCAAAGTTGTCCAGCAGCACGGGCTCGAAGCCGGCTTCGACCAGGGCCACGGCGGTGTGGCTGCCGATGTAGCCCGCGCCCCCCGTCAGCAGGATCTTCATGGCGGTGCTCATCGGGCGGCTGGCTCGCGGCCGTAGCGGTCTTCGAGCCGGACGATGTCGTCCTCGCCCAGATAGGCCCCGGATTGCACCTCAATCATCTCCAGGTCCATGCGCCCCGGGTTGTGCAGGCGGTGCACTTCGCCGATGGGAATGTAGGTCGACTGGTTTTCGGACAGCAGAAACACCTCGGCGCCGCGTGTGACTTCGGCGGTGCCGCGCACGACGATCCAGTGCTCGGCCCGGTGGTGGTGTTTCTGCAGGCTCAGCGAGGCACCCGGCTTGACGCCGATTCGCTTGACCTGGAACCGGTCACCCATGTCGATGCTGTCGTACCAGCCCCAGGGCCGCGCCACCCGGCGGTGGGTGGCGGCCTGCGGCACCGCGTTCTTCGCCAGGTGCGCCACCACGTCCTTCACCTGCTCGGCGTGGTCGCGCCGGGCCACCAGCAAGGCGTCGGGTGTGTCGATGATGAGCAGGTCGGATGTGCCCAGGGCCACCACGGGCCGGTGGGGCGCGTGAATGTAGGTGTTCTTCGACTGCAAGGCGTGGCCTTGCCCCAGAACGCGGTTGCCGGCGGCGTCGGCCGGAGCCAGATCGGCCACGGCGTTCCAGCTGCCCACGTCGCTCCATTGGCCCTGGAACGGCACCACGGCCACGTCGTCGTGCGGCTCCATGACGGCGTAGTCGATGCTTTGCGAGCGGCAGGCAAGGAAGGCATCGGCCTTGGGCCGGCGGAAGGTGATGGGCCCGATCGCTTCGGTGAGAACGCCAGCCATGGCGGTTTCGCACGCGGTCCAGATGTCGGGTGCGTGGCGCTGCAGCGCCGCCTTCAGCACGCTCGCCTTGACCAGGAAGATGCCGGCGTTCCAGAGCACGCCGCCCTTGAGCAGCAGCGCTTGCGCCGCTTCGGGTCGCGGCTTTTCGATGAACCGCGCCACGCGGCGGCTCCCATCCGGGCGGCCCGCTCCTTGCTCGATGTAGCCATAGGCACTGCTGGGAAACGTCGGCACGACACCGAAGGTCACGATCGCACCGGCCTCGGCAGCAGACGCGCCCAGCCTGACCGTCTCGCCGAACGCGACAGGATCGGGAATGTGGTGGTCGGAGGGGCAGAAAAGCAGCAGCCCGTCGCCCGTGGCCAGAACCTGCAAGGTGGCCAGTGCCATGGCCGCGGCCGTGTTGCGGGCCGCCGGCTCCAGCAGCACGGTGCCGGTCTGGCCCGCGCTCTCGATCACCTCGGCCACCAGGAAGCGGTGGTCTTCTGCTGCGACGCAGACCGGCGGTTGCCCACACCACGCCAGACGCTCCAGCGTCAGCCTGAGCAGGGATTTGTCGCCCACCAGGGGCACGAACTGCTTGGGCAGGCTCTGACGGGACAGGGGCCACAGGCGGGTGCCGGAGCCTCCGCACAGCACGACGGGGGTGATGATCATGTTGGTTTTTTCCGGAAAGACCGCACGGGCGGCGGCTCTGGTGGCCCCTGCGCGCAACACCAGCGCCTTAGGCCATCGGTATTATGGGTGCCTTGTCCCATACAGAAAACACGATTCCTCCACACCATGACGATTCGAAAAGCCGTGTTCCCCGTTGGCGGTCTGGGCACCCGCTTCCTGCCCGCCACCAAGGCGATCCCCAAGGAAATGCTGCCGGTGGTCGACAAGCCGCTCATGCAGTACGCGGTCGAGGAGGCGTATGCCGCCGGCATCCGCGAAATGATCTTCGTGACCGGGCGCAACAAGCGCGCCATCGAAGACCACTTCGACGTGGCCTATGAGCTCGAAGCCGAGCTGGAGGCCGCGGGCAAGGGCGCGCTGCTGGAACTGGTCAATTCCATCAAGCCCGACGACATGGACTGTGCGTATGTTCGCCAGCCCCGTGCCCTGGGCCTGGGGCACGCGGTGCTGTGTGCGGAAAGGTTGGTGGGCAACCAGCCGTTCGCCGTGTTGCTCGCCGACGACCTGATGATCGGGCGGGAACAGTTCAGCGGCGGCCCCACGGTGCTGGCGCAAATGGTCAAGGCCTATGAACAGAGCCCGGGCACCGTGCTGGCCGTTCAGGACGTGCCGCGGGCCGACACCCGGCGCTACGGCGTGGTCGACGTGCACGGCGTCAATGCGCCGATGGCCGAGGTGTTCGCCATGGTCGAGAAGCCGGCACCCGACAAGGCGCCGTCCACCCTGGCCGTGGCGGGGCGCTACATCCTCACGCCGGCGGTGTTCGACAGCATCCGGCAGCAGCCGCGTGGCGCCGGCGGGGAAATCCAGCTCACCGACGGCATTGCAGCGCTGATCGGCAAGGAGCGGGTGCAGGCCTTCCGCTACGACGGCAAACGGTACGACTGCGGCAGCAAGGAAGGTTTCCTGGAGGCCACCATCGACCTGGCCCTGGCCAACCCCGAACTCAGCGGTTCGGTTCGAGCGCACCTGAAGCGCCTCATGGGCTGACGGAAGGGCGCCTTCAGCGCCCGAACAGGAAAACCGCGGGCTGTGCCAGCGGCAGCGCCTGGCGCAGGCCAGGCTTCTGCCGCCATTCGTCCACGGTGGCGCTGCGGACCGTCTGGGCACCCAGGCCCAGAGCGCATGCCACCGCGAGGCGGGTCGTGCCGTGCAACTGCGAAACAAGCGCGTCCAGCAAGGCGTTGTTGCGGTAAGGCGTTTCAATCAGGATCTGGGTCTGCCCGGTGCGCGCGCTCAGCGACTCGAGGTCTCGCAGTTGTTTCGCACGCACCGTGGCGTCCTGCGGAACGTAGCCCACAAAGGCGAAGTGCTGTCCGTTCAACCCGCTGGCCGCCAGCGCCAGCATCAGGGACACCGGGCCCACCAGGGGCAGCACCTCCATGCCCAGGGCGTGGGCCGCCCGGACCACGCCGCTGCCGGGATCGGCCACGGCGGGCATGCCCGCTTCGCTCAAAAGGCCCATGTCATGGCCTTCGAGTGCCGGTGCCAGCAGGTCCTTCGCCCAGTCGCCCGAGGCAGCCGGGTCGTGATCGCCCTTTTTGTGCACCTGGCGGGGCAATTCGGTCATGTGCATCGACTGCAGCGGGACCGCCAACGGTGTCACCGCGTCCACCCGTTTGAGGAAGGCGCGCGCACTCTTGGCGTTTTCGACCACCCAGTGGGTCAGCCGCGCCGCTTGTGCCACGGTGGCCAGGGGCAGTGCCGCGTCCAGCGGACCCGGCGCCTCGCCCAGGTCGAGCGGGGTCGGTACCAGCCACAGTCGCCCGGGCATCAAGGCACCCTGACGCCGGCCTGGCGCAGCAACTGGCAGGTGCGGATCAATGGGAGTCCCACGAGGGCGGTGGGGTCGTCGCTGTCGATTCGCTCCAGCAACGCGATGCCCAGCCCCTCGCTTTTGGCACTGCCCGCACAGTCATAGGGCTTCTCGGTCTGCAGGTAGCGCTCGATTTCGTCGTCGCCGAGGGGGCGGAAGACCACCCGCACCGGCGCCAGGTCCGTGGCTTCAAAGCCCGAACTGATGCAGACCACCGCCAGCGCGGTGTGAAAAAGCACCGTGCGCCCCTGCATGCGCTGCAACTGGGCCACCGCCCGCTCATGCGTGCCCGGTTTTCCGAGGGCTTCGCCGTCCAGATCGGCGACCTGGTCGCTGCCGATCACCACCGCATCGGGGTGGCGCAGCGCCACCGCGCGTGCCTTGGCCAGGGCCAGTCGTTGTGCGGTGGAAGCAGGCGATTCGCCTGGCAACGGGGTCTCGTCCACGTCGGGGCCGACCACATCGAAGGTCAGGCCGAGGCGTTGCAGAAGTTCCCGCCGGTAGCGGGACGTGGAGCCCAGCACGAGGGTGCGGGCGGTGGCGGGCGCGTTCGTCATGCCCATATTGTGCTCACCCTGCCTAGAATCCCGGGATGTCCCATGCCGAGAAGCCCGATCAGGGCTCGTTCAATCCGCACCGCCTGGACGCCATGCGAATGGCGCGACAAACCGCTTCGTTGCAAGGGCGGAGCCCGGTGGCGCACTTTGCCCGCCTGCTGGAAGACCTGCACGCGCCCGTCGAGGCGGGGGCCGAGGTGGCCTGGTCCGCGAACGCCGAACTGCGCACGGCGCGCTCCGGCGCGCCCGAAGCGTGGCTGCACCTGGAAGCCACCACTCAGGTGCCATTGACCTGCCAGCGTTGCCTTGAAGCGGTGCAGACCGGTCTCGCCGTGGACCGCTGGTTCCGTTTTGTGGCCGACGAAGCCGCCGCGCTGGCCGAGGACGACGACTGCGAGGAAGACCTGCTGGCGCTGGAGCCGCGCCCCGACCTGCTGGCGGTCATCGAAGACGAGCTGATCATGGAGCTGCCTTTGGTGCCCATGCACGAGGACTGTCCCGATCCGCCGACTGCCCTGGCGCCGGCGCCCGATACCCCGGCCGGCGATGAGCGCCCACACCCGTTTTCGGCCCTGGCCCGGCTCAAAGGCAGCCAGTGACGGCCGGCGTGGACCCCCAGGCGCGATCGGGCTATAATGCTTGGCTTTGCGTCTGGGCGTGCCAAGCCAGACGGGCCGGACGGGCCGGACGGGCTTTGAGAGCCTGTTTCGGGCCGCCCGCCCGCCCCCAGCGCCCCCACCAACGAATTCCTCCAGGAGCCCACCATGGCCGTTCAGCAAAACAAGAAGTCGCCCTCCAAGCGTGGCATGCACCGTTCGCACAACGCGCTGAACACCCCGGGCATCGCCGTGGAGCCCACCACCGGCGAAACGCATCTGCGTCACCACATCAGCCCCAACGGCTTCTACCGTGGCCGTCAGGTGCTCAAGAACAAATCCGAAGCCTGACCACCGGGCTTGATGCCGTGCGCGCGCATTTGCGCCCGCGGCCTCATGGAGACACAGGCCCGCATGCGGGCCTTTTTCATTACAACAAGGGCGATAACCTCGTCCGACCGGGATGTTGAGATGATCACCGTCGCTGTGGATTGCATGGGGGGAGACGTGGGGCCGGCCGTCACGATGCCGGCTTGCCAGTCCTTCCTCGACGCGCACCCGGACGCCCGGCTGCTGCTGGTGGGTCGTCCCGATGCATTGCGGGACTGGACCCGCCTGCTCTCCAACCCCCGTTGTTCGGTCGTGCCGGCCAGTGAGGTCGTCGGCATGGACGACCCGATCGAGATCGCGCTGCGCCGCAAGAAGGATTCGTCCATGCGGGTGGCCATCCAGCAGGTCAAGGAAGGGCACGCCCAGGCGGCGGTGTCGGCCGGCAACACCGGCGCACTGATGGCCATCGCGCGCTACCTGCTCAAGACGCTGGACGGCATCGAGCGCCCGGCCATCGCCACGCAGATGCCGAACGCCCGGGGCGGTGCGACGACGGTGCTCGACCTGGGGGCCAACGTCGACTGCAGCGCCGAGCACCTGCTGCAATTCGCGGTCATGGGCTCGGCCCTGGTGGCCGCCATCACCGGTCGAGACGATCCGTCGGTCGGACTGCTCAACGTCGGCGAGGAAGTCATCAAGGGCAACGAAGTCATCAAGCAGGCCGGTCAGTTGCTGCGCAGCGCGGCCTCGGCCGGCGACCTGAACTTTCACGGCAATGTGGAAGGCAACGACATCTTCAAGGGCACGACCGACATCGTCGTGTGCGATGGCTTCGTCGGCAATGTGGCCCTGAAGGCCAGCGAGGGCCTCGCCTCGATGATTGCGGGCTTCATTCGCGAAGAATTCACCCGCAGCGTGTGGCGCAAAATGGCGGCTCTGGTCGCCATGCCGGTGCTGGAGGCGTTTCGTCAGCGCGTGGACCACCGGCGCTACAACGGGGCCGCCCTGTTGGGATTGCAGGGGCTGGTGTTCAAGAGCCACGGCTCGGCCGATGCGTTTGCCTTCGAGCAGGCGCTGGGACGCGCTTATGATGCGGCCGCCCGCGGGCTGCTCGACAACGTGCGGCAACGCATCGCCCATGCCCGACCGCTGCTCTCACCCGAGATCCACAGCGACCTGGGCAGCATCCCGACCATCTGAGTCCATCGCCATCGCATGATCCGCCATTCACGCATCACCGGCACCGGCAGCCACCTGCCGCCGCGCCGAGTCACCAACGACGACATGGTGGCCATGCTGGCGCCACGGGGCGTCGAAACCAGCGATCAGTGGATCATCGAGCGCACCGGCATCCGTGCCCGCCATTTCGTCGAAGACGGCGTTTATGCGAGCGACATGGGTGTGCTGGCCGCCCGCCAGGCGCTCGAGGCCGCGGGCCTCAAGGCCGAGGACGTCGACCTCATCGTGGTGGCGACGTCCACGCCCGACATGGTGTTCCCGTCCACCGCGGCGATCCTGCAGCACAAGCTCGGGATTGCGGGTTGTCCGGCGTTCGACGTGCAGGCCGTTTGCAGTGGTTTCGTGTACGCGCTCACCGTGGCCGACGCCATGATCCGCACCGGCTCGGCCAACTGCGCGCTCGTGATCGGCACCGAGGTGTTTTCGCGGTTGCTCGATTTCAACGACCGCACCACCTGCGTGCTGTTTGGCGACGGCGCAGGGGCGGTGGTGCTCGAGGCGTCCGACGAGCCCGGCATTCTGGCCAGCGACCTGCACGCAGACGGCAAACACGCGGGCATTCTTTGTGTTCCCGGCCATGTGTCCGGCGGCAATGTCCTGGGCGAACCGCTGCTCCGGATGGACGGGCAGGCGGTGTTCAAGCTGGCCGTGGGGGTGCTCGAAGAGGCCGCCCGGGCGGTGCTTGCCAAGGCGGGTCGAACCGAGGCGGACATCGATTGGCTCATTCCCCACCAGGCCAACATCCGCATCATGCAGGGCACGGCCCGCAAGCTCAAACTCCCCATGGACAAGCTCATCGTCACGGTCGATGAGCATGGCAACACGTCTGCCGCGTCGATCCCGCTCGCGCTCGATCACGCCGTTCGCAGCGGCAAGGTCAAGGCGGGCGACACGGTCATGCTCGAGGGCGTGGGCGGCGGCTTCACATGGGGTGCCGTGCTGCTCGATTTCTGAGCGACGACACCCCCCGATTCCCATCACACATCCATGAAATCCTTTGCATTCGTCTTTCCGGGCCAGGGCTCGCAATCCGTCGGCATGCTGGACGCCTGGGGAGACCACCCCGCGGTGGTCGAGACCTTGCGCGAAGCCTCCGATGCGCTCGGCGAAGACATCGGGCGCCTGATTCACGAAGGCCCCAAGGAGGCGCTGGCACTGACCACCAACACCCAGCCCGTCATGCTGGTGGCCGGTGTGGCCGCGTGGCGCGTCTGGTGCGCAGAGGGCGGCGCGCAGCCTGCAGCACTGGCGGGCCACTCGCTGGGTGAGTATTCGGCTTTGGTGGCGTCGGGCGTGCTCACGCTGGCGCAGGCCGCCCCGCTGGTGCGCTTTCGCGCCGCCGCCATGCAGGAAGCCGTGCCCGTGGGCACCGGCGCCATGGCCGCCATTCTCGGCATGGACGCCGACAAGGTGCGCGCCGGCTGCGCCGAGGCGCTGGCCAGCTTCGGCCCGGGCAGCGCCGAGGTGGTCGAAGCCGCCAACTTCAACGACCCGGCCCAGACGGTGATCGCAGGGAGCAAGGCGGCGGTCGAGAAGGCCTGCGAAGTCCTCAAGGCCAACGGGGCCAAGCGGGCTCTTCCGTTGGCGGTATCGGCGCCCTTCCATTCAAGCCTCATGAAGCCCGCCGCCGAACGCTTGCGCGAGCGGCTGGCACAGACGCCTCTGGCCGCTCCCCGGATTCCGGTGATCAACAACATCGACGTGACCGTTGAAAACGACGCTGATCGCATTCGCGATGCGCTTTACCGCCAGGCATTCGGTCCGGTTCGCTGGGTCGAGTGCGTTCAATCCATTCGGGCCCGCGGCATCGACACCCTGATCGAATGCGGCCCCGGCAAGGTGCTGGCGGGCCTGACCCGGCGCATCGACACGAACCTGCAGGGCGCAGCCCTGTTCGACCCGGCCACCCTGGCCGAGGTCAAGGCCTTGCTGGCCTGAACCAAGGAGACACCCATGTCCGAAGTGAAGTTCGCGGGCCAGGTGGCCCTGGTCACCGGTGCCTCCCGCGGCATCGGTGCCGCCATTGCGCACGAGCTCGCGCAGCAGGGGCTGATCGTCATCGGCACGGCGACCACGCCGGAAGGCGCGGCCAAGGTGGATGCTGCGTTGAAAGCAGTGGCCGGGGCGGGTGCCGGCACCCGTGGTGCGGTGCTGGATGTCAACGACGGCGCCGCCTGCGATGCGCTCATCGACGAGACCGTGAAGGCGCACGGCGCGCTTCACGTGTTGGTCAACAACGCCGGCATCACCCGCGACATGCTTGCGATGCGCCTGAAGGACGCCGACTGGGACGCGGTGCTGGACACCAACCTGAAAGCGGTGTTCCGCCTCAGCCGCGCCGTCATGCGGCCCATGATGAAGCAGCGCTACGGCCGCATCATCAGCATCACCAGCGTGGTGGGTGCCTTCGGCAACGCGGGGCAGGCCAACTACGCGGCCGCCAAGGCCGGGGTGGCCGGCATGACACGGGCGCTGGCGCGCGAACTGGGCAGCCGGACCATCACGGTCAATTGCGTCGCGCCCGGATTCATCGAAACCGACATGACCGCTTCGCTGCCCGAAGCGCAGCAGAAGGCGCTGCTCGACCAGATCCCCCTGGGGCACCTCGGCAAACCCGCCGACATCGCCCACGCGGTGTCGTTCCTGGCCTCGCCACGCGCCGCCTACATCACCGGCCAGGAAATTCACGTCAATGGCGGCATGTTCATGGCCTGAGGGGCCGACAAGCGCCCCGAGGTCTGCCGATCATCCCCCGGCTAAAATGCCGGCCTTGCAATCCAACCACCCTTTGAGGGACCTATGAGCGATATCGAAGCACGCGTCAAGAAAATCATTGCCGAACAACTCGGCGTGGAAGAGGGTCAGGTCACGAACGAGAAGGCCTTTGTGGCCGACCTGGGCGCCGACTCGCTGGACACGGTGGAACTCGTGATGGCCCTCGAAGACGAGTTCGGCATCGAGATTCCCGACGAAGAAGCCGAGAAGATCACCACCGTGCAGAACGCCATCGACTACGCGGTGAAGCACCAGAAGGCCTGAGCAACCGATGAGCCGCCGTCGCGTTGTCGTGACCGGCCTGGGATGCATCAGCCCCGTGGGCAACACGGTGGCTGACGCCTGGGCCAACCTGGTGGCCGGACGATCCGGCATCACCGCCATCACCAAGTTCGATGCGTCGAACATGGCTTGCCGCGTGGCCGGAGAGGTCAAGGGCTTCGATGTCGGGACCATCATGAGCACCAAAGAGGCGCGCACGATGGACACCTTCATCCATTACGGCATCGCCGCCGCCGACCAGGCTGTTCGCGACGCCGGCCTTCCCACGGGCGACGCGCTCGATGAGGAAACCGCGACGCGGATCGGTTGCATCATCGGTTCGGGCATCGGGGGCCTGCCGATGATCGAGGAGACGCACTCCGAACTCATCAACCGCGGACCCCGCCGCATCTCGCCGTTCTTCGTGCCGGCCTCGATCATCAACATGATCTCGGGCCATGTGTCGATGCGATTCGGCTTCAAGGGGCCCAACCTCGCCGTCGTGACCGCCTGCACCACCGGACTGCACTGCATCGGTGAGGGCGCCCGCAAGATCGAATACGGCGATGCCGACGTGATCGTGGCCGGTGGCGCCGAAGCCACCGTGTCACCGCTGGGCATCGGCGGCTTTGCGGCCATGCGCGCGCTGTCCACTCGAAACGACGACCCGGCCACGGCATCGCGTCCCTGGGACAAGGACCGCGACGGCTTTGTGCTGGGTGAAGGGGCGGGTGTGGTGGTGCTCGAGGAATACGAGCGGGCCAAGGCACGCGGCGCCAGGATTTACGCCGAGGTGTCCGGCTACGGCATGAGCGCCGACGCCGGCCACATGACCGCGCCCAACATGGACGGCCCGCGCCGGGCCATGCTCAGCGCGATGCGAAACGCCGGCGTCAACGCCGACCAGGTCGACTACCTCAACGCGCATGGCACGTCGACGCCGCTGGGCGACGTCAACGAAACCCAGGCCATCAAGGCGGCCCTGGGCGACCACGCAAAGTCAATGGTGGTGAGCTCGACCAAGTCGATGACCGGTCACCTGCTGGGCGGCGCCGGGGGCATCGAGAGCGTGTTCACCGTGCTCGCGCTGCACCACCAGCAGGTTCCGCCCACCATCAACATCTTCAACCAGGACCCCGAGTGCGACCTGGACTACTGCGCCAACACCGCGCGTGACCTCAAGATCGACGTCGCCCTGAAGAACAACTTCGGCTTTGGCGGCACGAACGGCACGCTGGTGTTCAAGCGCGTCTGAACCGGTTGACCTGCAGCCCATGCGCCACGCCCCATCGGTCGGCTTTCCGGTGGGGCGTTCGCGTTTCTGGTGCATGGGCTTGTGCCTGTCGGGGATGCTGATGGCGCTGGTGCTCGTTTTCGCATGGCCCCGGTTGCCGGATTGGGTGGCGCTGTCCCTCGGTGTTGCGCAGGCCGCCTGGTGGATCTGGATGGCACGCACGGTGGGGCGGGATCCCGAAGGTCGCCTGCTGTATCAGGGGCAGGGCGGGGTGGCCCCGATGGATGGGGCGGGTTGGACCTGGGCCGACGGCCGGTCGGAGGGGGGGCTGCCCATTTCCACGCCGGAGGTGGTGGTCGATCTGGGTGCCCGGGTGCTGCTGCACCTCGCCGGCCCCCGGGGGGTGCCCCGATGGGCGTGGGTGGAAGCGTCCTCGTCGCCTGGCGACTGGCTGGCGCTGCGCCGGGCATTGAAGTCGACGGACATGGGCTGACCGCCCTGGTCGCCAGCACCCCTTCAGGTATATTTCCGCGCGCATGATCCAGGAAGACCACACCGCTCCGCCGCCGCCCGACAGCGACGCCATGCTGGTGCAGAGAACCCTGGCCGGCGAGCAGCGCGCCTTTGATCTGCTGGTCATCAAGTACCAGCGCAGGGTCGAGCGGCTCATCGGGCGCATGGTTCGTGATGTGGACCTGGTGCCCGATATTGCCCAGGAGACGTTCATCCGCGCCTACCGCGCCCTGTCCCAGTTCCGCGGTGACGCCCAGTTCTACACATGGCTTTACCGCATTGCGGTGAACACGGCGAAAAAGCAACTCCTCGAGCTGAAACGCGACCCGCTGGTTTTTCAATCCCAGCTCAAAAGCGCCGAGGACGATGAAACTTCCTCGCCGGAGCGCGAACTAAACGCGCAGGTGGCCGATGCCGAGACGCCTGAAGCGGTGTTGGCCAGCAAGGAAATTGCCAATGCGGTGAATGCCGCCATGGAGGCATTGCCCGAGGAATTGCGCATGGCCATCACCCTGCGCGAAATCGAGGGCCTTAGTTACGAAGAGATTGCCCAAGCGCTGGATTGCCCGATCGGGACGGTGCGTTCGCGCATTTTCCGGGCGCGAGAGGCCATATCGACCCGCATCAAACCCATGCTCGACCGTCAGTCGGGCAAGCGCTGGTGAGTGGCCGAGCCACCTGAGGTAGTGAAGATGAACCCGCAACACGATACCGACCGCAGCGCCCTCATCGGCGAACAGGTGTCCGCCCTGTGTGACGGCCATCTCGACCCGTCCGGGGTCGACACCCTGCTCGCGCACTGCCGCGACAGCGATGAATCGCTGTCCCGATGGCACAGCTACCAGCTGATTGGCGCGGTGCTCCGTGGCGAAGAGGCCGTGGTGGCGGGGCGCGCACCCGAGGCATTTCTGGCGGCGGTTCGCGCCGGCATCGAGGATGCCCCCCCGTTGGCCCGCCCCGAAATGGTGTCGCAGACCGTGATGGTCCGTGCACCGGCGGCCAACGCAGACGCGTTTCGCTGGAAGCTCGTCTCCGGGTTCGCCAGTGTGGTGGCCGTGGCAGCCATTGGCTGGAACGTGTTGGGCGTGGCACCCGCCGGCGGATCCCTGCAGCAACCGACCATCGCGCAGGGAGACTCCACCGCGCCCGTTGCCACGCTGGCATCCACGCCTTCCGCGGCCGCTGCGCCAGGTGCCGGGCCGGCGTCCAGCCGTCCGTTGGTCATGTCCACCAGCCAGGGCACGCTCATTCGCGACCCTGCTCTGGAGCGGCTGCTCGCGGAGCACCGCCAGCATGGTGGCGTTTCTGCCTTCCAGACCTCCACTGGCTTCATCCGCAACGCGACCTATGACGCCGATGCCCGCTGACGCCATGACGATCCGGTTTGCGGGCGCCACGCGCGCCGTGCGCCAGGCCCGGATGCCGCGCCGGCCCATGCGCAGCTGGTGCGCGGCGTTGGCCATGACCGCGTTCGCCAGCTGTTTCGGTGGTGTCGCCTGGGCGCAGGAATCGGTCGATCGCGCCGGTTCGGTCCGTTCGGTCAACGAATGGCTGCAGCGCATGCACGAGGGATCGCGCTCGCGCGCCTACACCGGCACGCTGGTGGTCAGCGCGGGCAGCGCCATGTCGGCCTCCAAGATCTGGCACGTGTGTGACGGCTCTCAGCAGATGGAGCGGGTGGACACGCTCACCGGCGCACCTCGAACCACGATCCGCCGCAACAGCGAAGTCATCACCTTCGAGCCCTCCACCCGAACGGCCGTCCTTGAAAAGCGCGAGTCGCTGGGTTTGTTCCCCGATCTGCTTCGAATGCCGGGCAACTCGATTGCCCAGCGCTACGAAACCAAGGAGTCCGGCGCGCAGCGCGTGGCCGGGCACCTCGCCGACGTGGTGGAAATTCACCCGCGCGATGAATTGCGCTTTGGCTACCGGGTCTGGTCCGAGCAGAAGACCGGGTTGGTCGTGAAACTTCAGACACTCGATCCCGCGGGCCGGGTGCTGGAGCAGGTGGCCTTTTCCGAGCTGCAGCTCGATGCCTCGGTGAGCATGGAGAAGCTCAGCCGGCTCATGAAGGACACTCGTGGCTACGAGGTGGTCAAGCCGACGCTGCGCAAGACCACGGCGCAGGCAGAAGGGTGGCGTCTGAAGGAAGACGTGCCTGGCTTCAAGCCCATGAGCTGCCACACCCGCGAAGCCAACGGCAACCCGGCCCCGGGCCAGGCACCCATGCAGTGGGTGTTTTCCGACGGGCTGGCGTCGGTGTCGATGTTTGTCGAACCATTCGACCCGCAGCGCCACGGATCGGAGGGCGAAGCCTCGATGGGCGCCACCCACTCCGTGAGCCGCCGGGTCGGTGAGCACTGGGTCACCGCCGTTGGTGAGGTGCCGGTGCCCACGCTGAGGCGCTTCGCCGACGGCCTTGAACGGATCCGCTGAACCCCGACATGGTGACCATGGTCACCAACCCCGCCTGCACCGGCACCCATTCCACTGATGGCCGCCCTGTCTGACGGTCCCCGATGATTGAACGAAGGAAGAGCCCGATGTCCAAGTCCCTGCGCCCCCGCTTTCTGCTGTCCCTCAGCCTGGCCGCCGCTGTCGGCGCCGCGGGGTCTGCCGCACTGTTGACGCACACCCCCCTGGCTGCCCAGGTGGCGCCGGCCGCCAGTGCCCGCGGCCTGCCCGATTTCACCGACCTGGTCGACCTGGTCGGGCCTTCGGTGGTGAACATCCGCACCCTCGAGCGCAACGAAGGCCGTGCGGGGCAAGGCGGCGCACCCGACGAGGAAATGCTCGAGTTCTTCCGCCGTTTCGGCATCCCGATTCCTCCCGGTGCGGTGCCGCGAGGCCCGCGCGCCAATCCTTCGCCCGACAGCGAGGCGCGCCCGCGTGGCGTGGGTTCCGGCTTCGTGCTCAGCGCCGACGGGTTCATCATGACCAACGCCCACGTGGTGGACGGTGCCGACGAACTCGTGGTGACCCTGCCCGACAAGCGCGAATTCAAGGCCCGCGTGATCGGCGCCGACAAGCGCACCGATGTGGCGGTGGTCAAGATCGAAGCCACCGGACTCTCGCCGGTGAAGATCGGTGACGTGAACCGCCTGCGGGTGGGCGAGTGGGTGATGGCCATCGGCTCTCCATTCGGGCTCGAGAACTCCGTCACTGCCGGCATCGTCAGTGCCAAGCAGCGCGACACCGGCGATTACCTGCCCTTCATCCAGACCGACGTCGCCATCAACCCGGGCAACTCGGGCGGGCCGCTGATCAACCTTCGCGGTGAGGTCGTGGGCATCAACAGCCAGATCTATTCGCGCTCGGGAGGCTTCCAGGGCATCTCGTTTGCCATTCCGATCGACGAGGCGGTGCGGGTCTCGCAAGAGCTCCGAAGCAGCGGCAAGGTCACGCGCGGGCGAATCGGTGTGCGCATCGACCAGGTCAGCAAAGACGTGGCCGAATCGCTCGGCCTGGGCGCACAGCCCAAGGGCGCGCTGGTGCGCGGCGTCGAACCCGATTCGCCCGCCGCCAAGGCGGGCGTGGAACCGGGCGACATCATTCTCAAGTTCGACGGCAAGGAAATCGACAAGTCGGTCGACCTGCCGCGCCTGGTGGGCAACACCAAGCCCGGCACGCGCAGCACGATGACCGTGCTGCGCCGTGGCAACCAGCGCGACCTCAGCGTCGTGGTGGCCGAACTCGAGCCGGAGCGCCCGGAGGAGCGGGCCGCCGCCCCGACGCCCGCACCGGCTCCCGCCGGCAGCGCGGTGCAGGCCGTGGGTCTTCAGTTGGCGGAGCTTTCTGCCGACGACGCCAAGTCGCTCAATGTGCGTGGCGGCGTGCGTGTGGCGGCTGCCACCGGGCCTGCCGCGCGGGCCGGTATCCGCGAAGGCGACGTGATCGTCTCGGTGGGCAACACCGAAGTCACCAACGCTCGCGAGGTGGAAGCCGCACTGGCCAAGGCCGACAAG
>CALRVR020000002.1:0-239704 GCA_943371665.1 Synechococcus sp. UW140 | reverse complement strand
TCTCTTGAAGCTCGCACCATGCAACGACGCCTCCTGCTCTCCCTTGCACTGGCCACGGTGGCCGGCGCCGCCATGGCGCAAACGCCGCTGCGCGTGCTCACGCACGACTCCTTCGACCTGCCCGCACCGCTGCTTGCGCAGTTTGAAAAAGACGCCGGCGTGAAGCTGCAACTCGTCAAGGGCGGTGATGCCGGTGAAATGCTCAACCGCCTCATCCTCACCCGGGCCAACCCGATCGCCGATGTTGTGTTCGGCATCGACAACGCCCTGCTGCCGCGGGCCCTGCAAGCCGGCGTGCTCGATGCATACGACGGTCCGGCCGCGCAGCGCGCGGCAACGGCGCCGCTGGGCCCCGGCGTGGTCGCGGTGGATTACGGTTATGTCACCCTCAACATCGACAAGGCCTGGTTTGCGGGCAAAGGGCTTGCGCTGCCCACGTCGCTCGAAGACCTGACCCGGCCTGCCTACAAGGACCTCCTCGTGGTACAGCACCCGGGCACGTCGAGCCCTGGCCAGGCCTTTCTGCAGGCCACCATTGCCGGCCTCGGCGAAGAGGCCGCGTTCGACTGGTGGGCCCGCATGCGGTCCAACGGGGTCAAGGTGGCCAAAGGGTGGAGCGACGCCTACTACACCGACTTCTCACGCAACGGCGGCACCCGCCCCATCGTGGTCAGCTACGCCAGCAGCCCCGCGGCCGAAGTCTTCTACAGCAAGACACCGCTGACCGAGTCGCCCACGGCCAACCTGTTTCTGCCGGGGGGTGTGTACCGCCAGGTCGAAGGGGTGGCCCTGGTCAAGGGCGGCAATCCGGCCGCCCGGGCCGCCGCCGGCCGCTTCATTGAATTCCTGCGATCGGCCCCGGTGCAGCAGGCGCTCCAGACCAGCATGTGGATGTACCCGGCCGAGCCGGGCACCGCCCGCGCCGAGGTCATGCAGCGCCACGCGGTCGAGCCTGTGCGTTTCGACAACCCGCCCCCCGAGCGCGCCGCCGAGCGCATGCGCGCCTGGCAGGAGCGCTGGGTGCGCACCGTCCTTCGCTGAGCGCCCGCATGCGCTTTGCCCTGAGCGCCTTTCCCCTGGCCTTTCTGCTGTTGATGGCGGTGGCGCCCGTGGCCCGGCTCATTGCCGAGGGTTGGGGCGATGGCACCGAGGGCTTCTGGGCGCTCTGGCAGGACGCTTACCTGAGAGGCCGGGTGCTCTGGTCGTTGGTGCAGGCGGGGCTGAGCGCGCTGGTGTGCCTGCTGCTCGGCGTGCCGCTGGCCTGGGTGTTTGCGCGCTTCGAGTTTCCTGGCCGTTCGCTGCTGCTGCGCGTGCTCATGCTGCCGTTCGTGGTGCCCACACTGGTGGCGGCGCTCGGGGTGCTGGCGATGCTCGGTCCGCGTGGCGCATTGGGCCTGGATGGCTCGGGCACTCCATGGCTGCTGATCTACGGCAACGTGTTCTTCAACCTCTGCCTGATCGTGCGGGCCGGCGTCGACGCGCTGGAGCAGGTGAGCGCATCCCGCGTGGCGGCCGCGCGCACCCTGGGTGCCACGCCGTGGCGGGCGTTCTGGCGCGTCGAATGGCCGTCCCTGCGGCCGTGGTTTGCGTCCGCGGTGTGCCTCGTGTTCCTCTATTGCCTTTCGGGCTTCGGCCTCGCCCTGGTGCTCGGTGGGCAGGCATGGGCCACTGCCGAGGTCGAGATCTACACGCTCGTGGCCCACGAACTCGCCCTGGGACAGGCGGGTGTGCTGGCGCTGTGGATGCTGACCATCAACGCGGTGGTGGCGCTGGTCCACGCCTTCATCGAACAACGGCTGGCGGTGCCGACCCGCGCAGACCCGGTCGCCCGCCGCACGCCACGCTCGTGGGCCGAGTGGCTGGCCCTGGCTGCGGCGGTGGTCGTTTTCGTGATGGTGGCGGTGTCTCCCTTGCTGGCCATTCTCTGGCGCGTGACACCCTCGCTGACGGACGGCTCTGCCTTGGCCGTGCTGTCCGAGCCTGCCACACTGAACGCCTTGGGCAACACCCTTCGCTTTTCTGCATCGGCCTTGCTTCTGGCGCTGTTGCTGGGCGTGCTGCACGCGGTGTCGGCCCACACGCTTCGCAGCCTGGGGCTGGCGTGGCGCGCGGCGGGTTTCCTGCCCTTCGTGGTGTCGCCCGTCACGGTGGCGTTCGGTCTGTTGTTGCTGTACCCGCAATGGACGGCCAGCCTGCCCCTGCTGGTGGCGGCCTACGCACTCATTGCCTACCCATTCATCACCAAGGCCCTCACCACCGCGCTCGACGCACTGCCAGTGCAACTGGCGCAGGCAGCCGCCACGCTGGGCGCGTCACCTTGGCGGGTGTTCTGGCGCGTTCGGCTGCCCCTGGTGCTGCCGGCCCTGCGGCGAGGCACTGCGTTTGCAGCGGCCACCATGCTCGGCGAGTTTGCGGTGTCGCTGTTCCTGTCGCGTCCCGAATGGATCACCCTCACCACGCTCATCCACCAGCGCCTGGGTCGACCGGGCGAAGCCAATCTGCAGGCGGCGCTGGTGCTGGCCACGCTGCTGATGGCCTTGGCCCTGACCGCCTTCCTCCTGATTGAAGGGCGCAACCGGCGCTCCGCCGTTTCCCATGCTCGAACTGCGTGACGTTGCCCGCCAGTGGGACCACCGGCCCTTGCTGGCGGGTGTGAACCTGCGCGTGGATGCCGGGCAGACCGTGGCCCTGCTGGGCGCATCGGGCAGCGGCAAGAGCACGCTGCTCAAGATCGTCGCCGGGATCGAAACACCCGACCGGGGCAGCGTGTGGTTCAACGGCGAAGACATCACCCGCCATCCCCCGCACCGCCGGGGCTTCGCGCTCATGTTCCAGGACTTCGCGCTGTTTCCCCACCTGAATGTGCAGGACAACGTGGCCTTCGGACTGGTGGAGCAGGGCGTGCGCCGCGCCGAGGCCCGCGAGCGCGCTCGCGCCATGCTCGACCGGTTCTCGCTGGGTGTCCACGCCCGGTCCCGGGTGTGGACGCTCTCGGGTGGCGAGCAGCAGCGGGTGGCGCTGGCGCGCGCGCTCATCACCCGCCCGCGGGCCCTGTTGCTGGACGAGCCGTTCTCGGCGCTCGATGCAGCGCTTCGGGAGCGCCTTCGCAACGAGTTCCGCGACCGCATTGCCGAGGCGGGCATGACCGCCATCCTGGTGACGCACGACGAAGCCGAAGCCCGCGCCATGGCCCGCCACGGCTGGGCCATCGAGGGCGGCGTGCTGCAGCCGCGCTGGTGAAGCCCTTAACATGGCGTTGCACCCGCGCCGGGTGCGCCACGACACCACGGGAGCAAAGGCATGGGCTGGTTTTCCAACGACGACAACGGTTTCTTCCTCAGCACGACCCTGCCGCCCGACATCGGCCGGTCGCAGATGGTGGGCATCGTGACCGGTGAAGCGATCATCGGCGCCAACATCTTTCGCGACATGTTCTCGGCGGTGCGCGACATCGTGGGTGGCAGGGCCGGTGGCTACGAACGGGCCTTGGCCGGCGCGCGCGACGCGGCCGTGGCCGAGATGGTGGAGGCCGCCCGAGAGCGCGGCGCCAACGGCGTGATCGGCATCGACTTCGATTACGAGGTCCTGGGTGAATCCAACGGAATGATGATGGTGGCCGTGAGCGGCACCGCCGTGAAGCTCTGAAGGCCACGCCAGGTTCGATTGCGGGCCTGACATGGGTGGTTGGAGACGGTCGTGTGGGTGCACGACCCGGGTGGTGGCAGAAGGACTGATGGGAACCCGGATGCAAGACGGGTGACACAACGGGGCAAGTTCAATGCGGCTTGCACCGAGTTCCCCTTCCATCCGGTTCCATCCATACACCCATGAATCCTTTCAGCAAACTGGGCGCCGCCCTCATGTGGCACCCCAGCAGGACCTTCCTCGACCGCGGGGTCAAGCAGGTGGTCGACAATCGCTCGTCGGCCATCGAAGACAAGGCGATCACGCACATCCAGTTCGACGGCGCCATGCGATCCCGTGTGGTGACCGTCGGTCCGGCGCCTGACGTGCCCGATTTGCTGACCTCGTCCCAGGCCGGTGACGGATGCGTACCCATTGACGAGGCCTGGAGCGCCGAGGGTGAAAAGCTGGTGGACGCACTGAACAGCTACCTGAGCGAAAACGGCGTCGAGCTGCGCTTCAAATGGCAACCAGGTGGCGACCGCACGGCCGATACGCCCACCGGGTTTGCGGCGATCGGTCTGGCCCGCTGCGAGTACCTCTCCCAGCCTGCGGGCAGCGACTGGACGGCGGTGGCTCCGATCCAGCGGGTCTGGCACCTCCCCGACTCCACCATCGTCAGCGCCCAATGGATCATGGCGCTCCCCGAGGGCGGCACCGTCGGGGGTGACATCCATGACGGCCGCATGACGGTGGCACCCGGCAACGCCACCTGGTGGGACGAGCTGATGACCCAGGGCCAGGAGGTCTTGCTCAGCGTGCGGCTTGACCAGGTGTCCATGGACAGCGGCCAAAAGATGCGATGGGGTGGGGCCGATCTCACGGTCGATCCGCTCAGCGGGTCTGTTCTCAACGGCACCCTGATTTCGATCGAGGGAGCTCCTGCCAACGATGTCCTGACCGACATCAGCCTGGTCTGCCTGCCCGACCAGCCCGGGCCGGATTCGGCGAGCGACCTCACCCGGGCCTTGCTGGAGCGGCTCGGCATGGCCCCGATCAAGTATGCGCAGGCCGACGTTCAGCAGGCGGTTTGTGAACCATTGCCCACCTATGGCGGAACATCGGTGGTGGCCTCCGTCCTTCGCCCGACCGACCAGCAGTGCCGGGACCGCGGCTTCTGGCCTGGCCGCGCCGACCCGACGCCGCCCTTGGGCCCCATCGATCTGGCCGCCTTGTCCCAGGCCTATCCCGGGTGGACGCAGCGCGGCCCGCAGGGCGAGGGCATGCCGGGTGGTTTCACCCTGACCGCCGCCCAGCAAGCTGTGGCCGAGATGGTCGCCAGTCGAATCGGCGCGGAAATGACGGGCGCGTTCGCGGCCGGGCTCGCATCCACGGCGCTTCACCACCTTCTGACGCAGGCCACCCATCGTCTGCCTGAAGGCACGCACTTCATGCTGAACAAGCTGCTGATTCCGGCGATCCGATCCATCGTCTATGCGGTGGTGGCCTACCACTTCACCACCGGGGCCACCACCTTCACGCGGGTTGCCTTTGCGGGCGCGCCCGCGCTGGTTCAGTCCCTGGTGCTGGTGGCGCCGTTGCCCCGCCTGATCCGCTCGATTGCCATGGCCTTGAACATGGTCGGTCTGACCTATGCAGCGATTGAACTGATCCGATACAACGTGATGCCGGCGTTCACGCTGTTGGCCACGCTCGTGGGCGGCCAGGTGGCGCACGTCCTCATGGCCGCCCTTCACGAGCTGGTGAAGTATCTGTCCCCGGTGGAGGGGCAACAGGCTGAACGGCTTGAGGAGGATCTCTTCCATGCGCCCGAAAGTTCGGTGATGTCCTCACTCGTCGCGAAAACCGGCATCGGGTCGGTCGTCGCCGACGCATCGCCCGAGCCCGTGAAGCAGGTGGCCAGCCACCTCGCCGCACTCAACGACCGGCTGGCCGATGCGGTCGATGCGATCAGCACCCTGCGCCCACTCACGCAGCGCGCTGCCAGCAAACTGGAGGACGCGATCTGCACCAGACAGCTCGACGAAGTGACCTCGGTGGAGATGTCCCCCCGCCGCGCGGCTTCGAATGACCCGGTGCGGCAGGACGGGGTCTCGGAACACGGTTCGCCTCCGAGCAAGATCGATGAAGAATCCACGTCACGGAGCATCGAGGGGGCGGGCGATGTGTTCGGCATTGCCTCGGACAGTTCGAGCAGCTCTTCTTCGCGCCTGGATGACCTGGACATCCGACAGGCAATGCCGGGTGACGAATCCGATCTGGCGGCTGCCGAAGAAGGCAGCGCCGATGCCGTGGCCCAGCCCATCGAAAGAGGCCTGCCAAGAGAGCGCGGTGGCTGAACACCACGCGCCAACCCGAATCACTTCAGGTCTTGCGCAGTGCCGCCAGAAGCCGCTGGCCCGCGCGGCCATCGGCCTCCATGCCCAGCCGCTGCTGTTCCAGCCGAACGGCGGCGCGGGTCTTCTCGCCAAGCAGGCCGTCCACCTCGCCAATGTCGTGTCCACGAAGGATCAGCAGGGTCTGCAGTTCGCGGCGCTCGGCGCGCGACAGGCCGGGGTCGTCGGTGGGCCAGGCGGTGGCAAAGGGGGCGCCTCCGCGCAGGCGGTCGGCGAGGTGGGCAATGGCCAGCCCGTAGCTCTCGGCGGCGTTGTAGCTGTAGAGCGCGTCGAAGTTGCGCGTGACCAGAAACGCAGGGCCTTCGACCCCGGCGGGTGCCAGCAGGCCGAGGTTCAAGCCCTCGGGCACCGGTGAACCGTTCACCAGGCGAACGCCGCGCTGGGTCCACGCGGCCGAAGCGCGTTTGGTGCGGCGCCCTTCGCCCGAGAGGGTGAAGCCGTCGGGGAGCTTGACCTCGAAGCCCCAGGGCATGCCGGGGACCCAGCCGGCTCGCTGCAGGAAGTTCGCGGTGGACGCCAGCGCGTCGGTGGCGCTGTCGAACAGGTCGGCACGCCCATCGCCATCGAAGTCGATGGCCAGGCGCTCGAACGTGCTCGGCATGAACTGGGTCTGACCGAAGGCGCCAGCCCACGAACCCACGAACCGCTCGGGCGCGAAATGGCCCGCCTGCAGAATGCGCAGGGCTGCCAGGAACTCGGTTCTGAAATAGGCTTGGCGGCGCCCGTCGCACGACAGCGTGGCCAGTGAACGGATCACCGGCAGCGAACCGAACCCCTGTCCGTAGTTGCTTTCAACGCCCCACACCGCCACCACCGTGGCCGGGTCCACGTCGAAGCGCATCCGGGCACGCTCCAGGGCGTCGGCGTTGGCCGCCAGTTGCCGCGCGCCATCGGCCACCCGCTCTTCGTCCACCAGCACCGCCAGGTAGTCCCAGATGGGCGTCTTGAACTCGGGCTGCGCGTTCAGTCGCTCGAGGACCAGGGGGTTGGCCTGCAACCCGCGGGTGTGTTGTTCATAGGTGGCCTCGGTCACACCAGCGGCGCGCGCGGTGGCGCGCAAGCTGTTCAGGCAACGGTCGAAGTCGTTCGCGGGGGACTGTGCCCAGGCGCCGCCGCCGATGAGTATCAGCGCCACGGCCGCGGCGGTCTTGAAGGCAAAGGGTCGATTCAGCGTCATGGAAGGAGGACCCCGAAGGTCCGCACAAAGTTCAGACCAGCCAGGTGCTGCCGTGCTCGGGCACCATGGCGTGCCAGCCCAGCTGGTGCTCGATGCGGCTGCGCAGCGCATCGGCCGCCTCCATGTCGCCGTGGGTCACGAACACCCGGTGGGGCGGCCTGGGCACCGCGCGCAGCCAGGCCATGAGCTGGTTGGCGTCGGCATGCGCCGACGCCGACGTGAGCTGGACCACCTCTGCCCGCACCGGCAGGTCCTGGCCGAAGATGCGGAGTTCGGTGGCGCCGGCCGCCAGGTGAGCGCCGCGCGTGCCGGGTGCCTGATACCCCGTGAGCACCACCATGTGGCGGTGGTCACCCAGGTACTGCACCAGGTGGTGCAGCACGCGTCCACCGGTGGCCATGCCGCTGGCCGCCAGCACCACCTTGGGCCCGTGCTGGTTCGCGATGGCCTTCGATTGTTCGACGCTGGAGATCATGTGCGCCGCCCGTTCCATGTCGCGGCAATGCGCGGCGTCCAGCCGGTGTTCGCCCAGGTGCCGCTCGAACAGCTCGGTGCTCTCGATGGCCATCGGACTGTCCAGGTACACCGGCAGGCTGCGGGGCAATTCGCCCCGGCCCTTGAGTTGCGAAATGGCGTGCAGCAGGGCCTGGGCACGGCCCACCGCGAACACCGGCACCACCGCGGTGCCGCCGCGCGCCGCCACGCGGGACAGGGCAGGGCCCAGTTCGGCGAGGATGTCTTCCTTGGGGTGCACCCGATCGCCATAGGTCGATTCGCACACCACCGCATCGGCGGCGGGTGGAGGCTCGGGCGGGCGCATCAGCGAATCGTCGGGCCGGCCCAGATCGCCCGAGAAGAGCACGCGCCGGCCCCCCACTTCAACCAGCGCGCTGGCCGCACCGAGAATGTGTCCGGCGCCCGTGAAGCTGACCTTCCACCCCTTGAGCGGCTCGAAGATCTCGTGCATGCGCGCGGCTCGAAGGTGCTTCAGGCTGTCGCGCGCGTCGGACTCGGTGTAGAGCGGCAGCGCCGGCTGGTGCTTGCTGAACCCCTTGCGGTTGGCGAAGGCGGCGTCTTCTTCCTGCAGGTGGCCGCTGTCGGGCAGCAGGATGTGGCACAGGTCGCGGGTGCCGGGGGTGCACCAGGCCTTGCCCTTGAAACCTTCCTTGACGAGCAGCGGAAAGTAGCCGCTGTGGTCGATGTGGGCGTGCGTCAGCACGACCGCACCGATCTGTCCCGGCACCACCGGCAGCGGATCGCGGTTGCGCAGCCGCAATTGCTTGTAACCCTGGAACAGCCCGCAATCGACCAGCAGGCGCTGGCCATCGTGTTCGACCAGGTACTTGGAGCCGGTGACGGTGCCGGCGCCACCGAGAAACCGGATGTGCACGCTCATGCAGGGCATCTTAGCCCCGAGCCCATCGCAGGTGGCATCAGGCGAGGGTTTCGTTGAGCCAGATCATGAAGACGAAACCCGCGAGCAGCGAGGCGCTCGCGGCGGTTTCGAACCCGTTGCGGTGCGTCTCGGGGATGATTTCATGGCTGATCACGAACAGCATGGCGCCGGCCGCCAGTGCCAGGCCGATCGGGTGAAACGCCGGCATGCTTCCCAGCACCAGCAGGCCCAGCACGGCACCCAGGGGCTCGGCCAATCCCGTGAGCGCTGCCACACCCCAGGCCTTGAAACCGCCCAGGCCGAGCGTGCGCAAGGCCATCGCCACGATCAGGCCTTCGGGCATGTTCTGCAGGCCGATGGCCAGCGCCACCGCAGCGCCACCTTGCACCGTGCCGGCCTCTGCCGGTCCGGCGTAGGCGGCGCCCACGGCAAGCCCTTCCGGCACGTTGTGGATCAGCAGCGCCAGCACCATCAGCCAGGCGCGCTGTGCGGCCGGGTGGCCGGCGCCCCGGGCGCCCGTGTGTCCGGCTGCCGCGGGCGGGAGCACCGCGTGCTCGTGGGGCAGGGCCCGGTCGATCCCGAGCATCAGCCCCATGCCCAGCGCCAGACCCGCGCCGGTGAGCAACGCGCTGGCGCCGCCCGGGCCCACCACGGAAGCGCTCGCTTCGAGCGAAGGCAGCAGCAAGGCAAACACCGTGGCGGCGAGCATCACACCAGCGGAGAACGCCAGAAACGCCGATTCCTGACGTTTGCTGATCCGCTGCACCAGAAACACCGGCAGCGCACCCACGGCAGTGGCCATGGCCGCCAGCAGCGAGGCCTGCAAGCCGGCCACCCACGCGCTGCCACCTTCCACCGCCATCCACCAGAGCCGGGTGGGTCCCCAGAACGTCGACAACGCCGCCAACCCGGCCATCAGCAGCAGGCCTGCGCCCAGCGCCAGCATTGCGTTGCGCAAGGCATGTGCGGGCACAGGCCGTTCAAGCGGGTGCCACCGGGACCAAAAAGGCGGGATCTGGCGGATGAGGGCGGTCATGGACGTGGCTCGGTGGTTCAGCCCGATAGTTTGCGCAAATCCGACCAGATACTCCATTTGATCTGACCAATGATGGCAATAGAGCGCCCGTGCTTTGGCGGGTTCAGAGCCGCTCCACCGCGCGGCCAGCGGGGAACGCTAGGTGTGCAGCGCCACGGTCAGCAATGCCGAGGTGTCGTCCAGCGCAGTGACCCCATGCGGCACGCCACCCGTGAGGTACAGGAGTTCACCCGCCCGCAGCACATGGGACCGCCCGTCGACGGTGACGTCCATGCAGCCTTCGATGCACTGCAGCGTGATCTCGCCGGGGACCTTGTGGGGTGACATGGACTTGCCCGCCGGCAGAACCAGCCGGATCACCTCAAGGTGTTCCGATTTGAACAGCGCGACCGTCCTCTCCGTGGCCAGCCGCGCGCCGAGCGGCCGGACCTCGGTGACCTGCCCCGGGCGTGCATGTGGAATGGCCATGGCCGCAGTATGCGCCCGGAGGTGGTTTCGGTGCGAGTCTTGTCGCGTCAGTGCGCCAGCGCTTCGGCCCGCGCAAGTCGTTCCCCGAGTTCGGGGTGGGTGGGCGCGGCCAGCACCGACGCACCCGGTGGTCCGGGTGCGTGCAGCTTGGCCAGCACGCTGGGCATGGCCTGCGGATTGCGGCCGGCCAGCTTCAGCAGCGCAATGCCGCGCGCATCGGCCAGCAACTCCTGCTCGTGCAGCAGTTCGACGGCATTGCGCCCGAGGGCCGAGGCAGGGTTGAGCGTGGCCAGCCGGGCGCGCACTTGCGCGATGCCGGTGCTGGCATCGCCCACGCGCAGTTGCATGTCGCAGGCCTCGGCCAGGCCGTCGCGCGCTTCCACGTGGGCCAGTTCGTGGGCCAGCACCGCGGCCAGCTCGTCGTCGCTGAGCCCGTGCCGCGGATCCCAGAGGGCGGTCGTCAGGATGATCACACCGTGGTCGGCGGCAAAGGCATTGAGCTCGCGGTCGTGAATGGCCACCAGCTTCACGGGCGGCGCGCCGCGCAGGCGGGGGGAGACGCGGACCAGATCGTCCAGCATGGAGCGGATGTGGGCTGGAACGGACACCTGTGGCGGTGCGCTCAGCATGGCGGCGATCTGCGCCTCGTCGATTTCACGCTGCTCGTTGATGCGCAGCGGGTCGTCGTGGCAGGCAACCTGGGAAGCCGCAGGCAACGGAATGGCCAACGCTGCCAGCAGCAGCACCGGTTCGATGAAACGAGGCATACCGTACATACGATTTATACCGTTTCCTTCCTGCCCCCTTTCTACGCCGATCTGCGGGCGATGGAAAGGCCCTGGCACCAGCGGAGCGCTTGACTCGACAGGCGGTGTCCAGGCGAAAAAAAAGCGACGCCGGGGCGTCGCTCTGATCGGGGTGATGTCGCAGCGTCAGCTGAAGAAGTTCTTGGCCTTCTCGAACCAGCCCTTGTCGTTGGGGCTGTGCTTGTGGCCCCCCTTCTTGAACGACTCGTCGAGTTCCTTGAGCAGCTTGCGCTGGTGCTCGGTCAGCTTCACCGGCGTTTCCACCGCCACGTGGCAATACAGGTCACCCGGGTAGCTGCTGCGCACGCCCTTGATGCCCTTGCCACGCAGGCGGAAGGTCTTGCCGCTCTGGGTGCCTTCGGGCAGGTCGATGGTGGCCTTGCCCTGCAGGGTGGGCACGTCGATCTCGCCGCCCAGCGCCGCCGTGGTCATGCTCACCGGCACCTGGCAGTGCAGGTCGTCGCCGTCGCGCTCGAAGATGTCGTGCTTGCGAAGACGGATCTCGATGTACAGGTCGCCCGCCGGGCCACCGTTCTGTCCGGGTTCGCCGTTGCCGGTCGAGCGGATGCGCTGGCCGTCGTCGATGCCGGCCGGAATCTTGATTTCCAGCGTCTTCTGCTTCTTGATCTTTCCCTGGCCGTTGCAGGTGGTGCAGGGATCGGGAATGACCTTGCCCCGGCCCTGGCAGGTGGGGCAGTTCTGCTGCACGCTGAAGAAACCCTGGCGCATCTGCACCACACCCTGGCCATGACAGGTGCCGCAGGTCTTGGCGCTGGTGCCGGGCTTGGCGCCGGTGCCATGGCAGGTCTCGCAGTCGTCCCAGCTCGGAATGCGGATCTGCGTTTCCTTGCCGTTGGCCGCCTCTTCAAGGCTGACCTCCATGGCATAGGAGAGGTCGGCCCCGCGGTACACCTGGCGGCCACCCCGTGCGCCGCCACGGGCGCCACCGAAGATGTCGCCAAAGATGTCGCCGAAGGCATCGCCGAAGCCGCCGAAGCCTTCGGCGCCGCCCGGGCCGCCCCGCATGTTGGGGTCGACGCCGGCGTGGCCGTACTGGTCGTAGGCCGCCTTTTTCTGGGCGTCCGACAGCATCTCGTAGGCCTCTTTGGCCTCCTTGAATTTTTCTTCCGCACCCTTGGCCGCATCACCCTGGTTGCGGTCGGGGTGGTACTTCATCGCGAGTTTGCGGTACGCCTTCTTGATCTCTTCGTCAGAGGCGTTCTTGGGCACACCCAGCACTTCGTAAAAGTCGCGTTTGGCCATGGTTTCGAGGGGTTCTGTTGGAACACGAACGCCGCGTCAGGTTGCCCGGACGCGGCGGTGTGGTGGGACTCGGTCGGCGATCAGCGATCAGCCCTTCTTGACTTCCTTCACCTCGGCGTCCACCACGTCGTCGTCGGCCGAGGCCTTGTTGTCCGACTGGGCCTGGGCGTTCGCGCCCTGGCCGGTGGCCTGCTCGGCCTGCTGGGCGGCATACACCTTTTCGCCCAGTTTCTGGCTGGTGGTCATCAGCGCTTCGGTCTTGCTCTCGATCGCGGCCTTGTCGTCGCCCTTGGCGGCTTCTTCCAGGGCCTTGATGGCGTCCTCGATCGCCGACTTCTCGGCCGCGTCGAGCTTGTCGCCATGCTCGCCCAGGCTCTTCTTCACGCTGTGCACCATGGCCTCGGCCTGGTTGCGCGCCTGCACCAGCTCGACCTTCTTCTTGTCGTCGGCGGCATTGAGTTCGGCGTCCTTCACCATCTGCTGGATCTCGGCCTCGGACAGGCCCGAGTTGGCCTTGATGGTGATCTTGTTCTCCTTGCCGGTGCCCTTGTCCTTGGCGCCCACGTGCAGGATGCCGTTGGCGTCGATGTCGAAGGTCACCTCGATCTGCGGCATGCCGCGCGGCGAGGCGGGAATGCCTTCGAGGTTGAACTCACCCAGCAGCTTGTTGCCGGCGGCGATCTCGCGCTCGCCCTGGAACACCTTGATGGTCACGGCCGGCTGGTTGTCTTCGGCGGTCGAGAACACCTGGCTGAACTTGGTCGGGATGGTGGTGTTCTTGGCGATCATCTTGGTCATGACGCCGCCCATGGTCTCGATGCCGAGCGACAGCGGGGTCACGTCGAGCAGCAGCACGTCCTTGCGATCGCCCGACAGCACCTGGCCCTGAATGGCGGCACCCACGGCCACCGCCTCGTCGGGGTTGACGTCCTTGCGCGGGTCCTTGCCGAAGAACTCCTTCACCTTCTCCTGCACCTTGGGCATGCGGGTCATGCCACCGACCAGGATCACGTCGTGGATCTCGCCCACGCTCACGCCGGCGTCCTTGATGGCGGTGCGGCAGGGTGCGATGGTGCGTTCGATCAGCTCTTCCACCAGGGCTTCGAGCTTGGCGCGCGTGAGCTTGATGTTCAGGTGCTTGGGACCCGACGCATCGGCCGTGATGTAGGGCAGGTTGATGTCGGTCGCGGCGGAGGACGACAGTTCGATCTTGGCCTTCTCGGCCGCTTCCTTGAGGCGCTGCAGGGCCAGCACGTCCTTGCTCAGGTCGACGCCCTGTTCCTTCTTGAACTCGGAAATGATGTGGTCGATGATGCGCTGGTCGAAGTCTTCACCGCCCAGGAAGGTGTCGCCGTTGGTGGAGAGCACCTCGAACTGCTTCTCGCCATCGACGTCGGCGATCTCGATGATCGACACGTCGAACGTGCCGCCACCCAGGTCGTACACGGCGATCTTGCGGTCGCCCTTGTCCTGCTTGTCCAGGCCGAAGGCCAGCGCCGCGGCGGTGGGTTCGTTGATGATGCGCTTGACCTCGAGGCCGGCGATGCGGCCGGCGTCCTTGGTCGCCTGGCGCTGCGCGTCGTTGAAGTACGCGGGCACGGTGATCACCGCTTCGGTGACGGGCTCGCCCAGGTAGTCCTCGGCGGTCTTCTTCATCTTGCGCAGGATGTCGGCCGACACCTGCTGCGCCGAGATCTTCTTGCCGCGCACCTCCACCCAGGCGTCGCCGTTGTCGGCCGCGACGATGGAGTAGGGCATCAGGTCGATGTCCTTCTGCACTTCCTTCTCGGTGAACTTGCGGCCGATCAGGCGCTTGATGGCGTAGAGCGTGTTCTTCGGGTTGGTGACGGCCTGGCGCTTGGCCGAGGCGCCGACCAGCACTTCACCGTCTTCCTGGTAGGCGACGATCGAGGGCGTGGTGCGGGCACCCTCGCTGTTCTCGATCACCTTGGTGTTGTTGCCTTCCATGATGGACACGCACGAGTTCGTGGTGCCGAGGTCGATGCCGATGATGCGTCCCATGTGGTTCTCCGTCCGGATGTGGAAATTGGTGTGAAAACGATGTGCAGAAGGTGTGGACAAACAGTGGACTTTTCAAGTCCCCGGGTTCAGCAAGGTCATTTGGGCGCTGCCACGGTGACCAGGGCCGGGCGCAGCACGCGCTCGGCAATCAGGTAGCCCTTCTGGAGCACGGCGACCACCGTGTTGGGCTCCTGGTCGGCCGGCACCATGCTGATGGCCTGGTGCTGGTGGGGGTCGAACCGGGTGGCGGGTGGCGGGTTGATCTGCACCACCTTGTGCCGCTCCAGCGCGCTGCGCAGCTGCTTCAGGGTGGCTTCGGACCCTTCGCGGAGCTGCTCACGGGTGGCTTCCTGGATGGCCAGCCCGGCTTCCAGGCTGTCGGCCACGGCCAGCAGGCTTTCGGCAAAGCTTTCGACCGCGAACTTGCGGGCCTTGCCCACTTCCTCTTCGGCGCGGCGGCGGGCGTTTTCAGCCTCGGCCTTGGCGCGCAGGAACTGGTCGGCCAGGTCGGCGTTCTGCGATTTCAGGGTGGCCAGCTCGGCCTGCACCGCGGCCAGGGCATCCGCCTCGTTGGCGGCCTGGGCGGCTTCGGCTTCTTCGGGGCTCATCGGTGCCTGGTCGGCGTGGTCCTGGGGAGGCGTCTGGCTCATCGTGGTCGGTGGTTTTCGAGTCGGGAATCTGCGGGCTTTGCCCGACAAGTCGGGCATCTGTGGCCGGGTTGCCGGCTTTCAAGGGGGTGTCGGCGTGGTCAACCGCCGAACGGCGAAGGCCGGTCTGGAGGGGCACAATCGCCGCCCGAGACCACACCTTCAGCACACAAGCAGCATGAAACTGATCCGTCATGGCCTGCCAGGCGCCGAAAAGCCTGGATTGATCGATTCCGCCGGCACACTGCGCGACCTCTCGGGCCTGTTGGCCGACATTCATCCGGCTACGCTGGGCCCGGATTCTATGGCCCGGCTGGCCGCCCTCGATCCCCTGACGCTGCCGACCGTGCCCGCCGGCACGCGCCTGGGGCCCTGCGTGGGCGGGGTCGGCAACGTGGTGGCCATCGGGCTGAACTACGCCGACCACGCGGCCGAAGCCGGCCTGAAGGCGCCCGGGCAGCCCATCGTGTTCAACAAGCACACGGCGTCCATCAGCGGGCCGAACGACGACATCCGGGTGCCGCCGGGCTCGGAAAAGCTCGACTGGGAGGTGGAGCTGGGCATCGTGATCGGCCAACGCACCTTCCACGTGAGCGAGTCGCAGGCCATGGACCATGTCGCCGGCTTCTGCCTCGTCAACGACGTGTCCGAGCGTGCCTACCAGATGGAATATGAGGGCCAGTGGGTCAAGGGCAAGAGCTACCCCACCCACTGCCCGATCGGCCCCTGGCTGGTGACGCCCGACGAACTGGGTGACCCGCAGGACGTGGACCTCTGGCTCGATGTGAACGGCGTTCGCCGCCAGACCGGCAACACCCGGACCATGATCTTCGGGGTGGCCCACATCGTGAGCTACCTCAGCCGCTTCATGGAGCTGCAACCCGGCGACGTGATCCCCACCGGAACCCCGCCGGGCGTGGGCATGGGCCACAAGCCGCCCCTGTACCTGAAGCCGGGGGACGTGGTCACCCTGGGCGCTCGGGGTCTGGGCGAGCAGCGCCAGGTGGTGGTGGCACACCGGGCTGCGCTGCACCGCCCGGGTTGACCGCCCGGCGCGATCGAGCTGGGCGCTTCAAGCCAGTGCGCGTGAGGCCGTCCGGCCCGCTGCCGTGCGGGGTGCGGTGGGGCGGGGTGCTGCTCCGTTGCCGCGGTGCCGGTGGTGGTTCCAGCGGCCGGCGAACACCCGCAGGTCATCCAGCCGGCGGGCCAGTTCGATGCCCTGTGGCGTGAGCCGGTAGCCCGTGCCGCAATGGTCCACCAGGTGCACGGCCCGCAGTTCCTTGAGGCGCGTGTTCAGCGTGTTGGGCGTCACGCCGCCCACGCTGTCCTGCAGCAGTCGAAAGGTCTGCGGGTGACCGTCGGCCAGGGCCCGGATCACGCGCATGGCATAGCGGGCCTCGAGCAGCTCGAGCAGCTGCACCAGCGCTTCGTTGTCCTTGCTCATCGGCTGTCTCCTGCGTGGCCTGGACCGGGCCTTTCACGCCACTATAGGCACGCCGGCGCCCGCTACCAAGTTGGTAGCTGTGTGCAGTGCAGCAATGTGGTTGCCCGGCCACCCGGGTTAAACCGGATGGAAAGGCCTCAGACGCTCGCGTCGCCGTTCCCGTGACCACTGGACGTGCCCGGCCGGTACACCTTGCGCAGCAGGCCGATCAGGGTCTGCACCTCGTCGGGCGTCAGGGCCGCCGTGGCCTCGGATTCGAGGGCGGTGGCGGTGGCCTGGGCTTCCTTGTGCAGGCGTGCGCCCAGCGCCGTGAGGTGCAGTCCGTAGGCGCGGCCGTCGTTGGGGTGGGGCTTGCGCACGATCAGCTTGCGCTTGAGCAGCATCTTCACCATGCCCACCAGGTTGGGCGGCAGGATGTCCAGCGCCGCGCAAATCTGGCGCGACGTGACGCCGGGGTTGTGCGCGATCACGGTGAGCACCGAAAAATCGACGGGCCGCAGTTCGTAGGGCGCCATGCGCCGCAGGAACACGCCGATCACCGCCAGCGCGGCCCGGCGGGCGTTGTAGCCGACCAGTGTCTCGAGGTAGCGGGTGTCCGGCAGTCCGTCGCTTTCGAGGTTCGGCACCGGGATCGGCTCTGCCACGGCCGATTTCCGCGGTCCGCGGGGACGCCGCATGGCGTTGGCGATGGACGTTTCGCTCATGGTGGCCGGGCGCTCAGGTGCAAAGGGCCTTGATGTCCTCGGGCACCGGAATCGCCCGGATGCGGGTGGCGTCGGCCGGGTCGCGCTCGCAGAACGCGCGCACCTCGATGCCCTCGCACAGCAGCGTGTCGTCCCGCAGCACGCGGTGCTGGTGCCGGAAGACCTTGCTGCCCCACTCGATCACACTGGTTTCGATCCGAAGCCGCTCCCCGTACGTGGCCGGCCGCAGGAACTTCGTGTGGATCTCGAGCAGCGGCGTGCCGATGATGCCGCGGGTCCTGACCAGCTCCCGCCAGGGCGGTACGCCGCATTGCACGAAGAAGTTCAGCGAGGAAGCGTCCATCCACTTGCTGAAGTTGGGGAAGAACACGATGCCGGCGGGATCGCAGTCGCCGAACATCACGTCGACCTCGAAGGTCACGGTGCGTGTCATCGGGGTGCCATGCGCAAGGCGCCGTCCAGGCGAATGACTTCGCCGTTCAGGTGCGTGTTGGTGACGATGTGCGCGGCCAGCGCCGCGAACTCCTCGGGTTTCCCCAGCCGGGGCGGAAACGGAATCGATGCCGCCAGCGACGCCTGCACCGGCTCGGGCAACTGCCGCATCAGCGGCGTCGAGAACAGCCCGGGTGCGATGGTGCACACGCGGATGCCGTGCTGCGCCAGGTCGCGCGCCATCGGCAGCGTCATGCCCACCAGACCGCCCTTGGAGGCGCTGTAGGCCTGTTGACCCACCTGTCCGTCGAAGGCGGCCACGCTGGCGGTGAACAGCATCACGCCACGCTCGCCGTCCTCCAGCGGATCCAGCCGGGCGCAGGCGGCCGCAAACAGGCGGCTCGCGTTGTAGGTGCCGATCAGGTTGACGTGGATCACCCGGGCAAAGTCCTCCAGCGGGGCCGGGCTGCCGTCTTTCTGCACCACGCGCTTGGCCGAGCCGATGCCGGCAATGTTCATGAGGATGCGCGCCGGGCCGTGCGCGGCGGCGGCCGCCTCGATGGCGGCCTGCACGCTGGCGGTGTCGGTCACGTCGCATTTCAGCGCAATGCCGCCGATGTCGCCGGCCACACGCTGGGCGCCTTCCAGGTTCACATCGAGCACTGCCACCCGGGCGCCCAGGCGGGCCAGTTCGCGCGCGGTGGCTTCACCCAGGCCCGATCCTGCGCCTGTCACGAGTGCGGACTGTCCTTCGATCTTCATGCGTGTCTCCTGGATTCGGTGCTGCGGGGCATCAGGGTGTTCGGCGCGGTGCCCGCATGCAGCGCGGTCACCAGGTCGGCGCGGTGCTTGAGGACGGCCCGCTGGTTGATCGATCCTTTGTCGGTCACTTCACCTTTGTCGATGCTGGGGGGCTCGGCCAGCAGGATCAGGCGCGCGACGCGGGTGGCACTCCCGGTGGCCTGCGCAGCCAGATCGTCCACGACCTGCTGGAAATGCGCCAGCACCGCGGGTTGGCTCAGCACGTCGGCCAGCGGGACATCGGCGCCCAGCCCGGCCAGACCGCGCACAGCGCCGGTGGTGAACAGCATGGCGCCCACCTCTTTCTCGTTCAGCCCGGTGATGACGGCGTCCTGCACGAAGGGCGCACCGGCGGCGATGATCCGGGCCCGCAGCGGACCCACGCTCACGAAGGTGCCGGTGGCGAGCTTGAAGTCCTCGGCGATGCGGCCGTCGAACCGCAGTCCCAGGTCGGGCTTTGCGGGATCGATCCAGGTCACCGCGTCCCCGGTGCAGAAGAAGCCTTCCTCGTCGAACGCCTCGGCGGTGGCGTCAGGGCTGCGCCAATAGCCCGGGGTGATGTTCGGTCCACGGTAGCGCACCTCGGTCTTGTCGCCGCTGGGCACGAGCTTGAGCTCGAGACCGGGCGCGGGCAGGCCGAGGTCGCCCGATTTCACCTCGGGCCGTGTGATGAAGATCCCGAACGGCCCGGATTCGGTCATGCCCAGGCCGGTGCCCATCACGATGCGCTCGCCGATCTCCTGCTCCTGCACCGCGTGCAGCGTGTCCCACACCGGCTGGGCCAGCGCCGCGCCCGCATAGAAGAACATGCGGACGCTGCCCAGCAGGCGCTTGCGCAGCACGTCGTCGGTCTTCATGGCGTTGGCGATCGCCTCGAAGCCGGTCGGCACGTTGAAGTACACCGTGGGCGCGATTTCGCGCAGGTTGCGCAGCGTCTCGCCGATGAGGGCTGGCGTGGGTTTGCCGTCGTCGATGTAGAGCGTGCCGCCGTGCACGAGCGTGAGGCCGAAGTTGTGGTTGCCGCCGAACGTGTGGTTCCAGGGCAGCCAGTCGACCAGCACCGGTGGCTGCGCGGGATCGGCCAGCACAGGCATGCTTTGCGCCATCTGCTGCTGGTTGGCGCACCACATGCGCTGCGTGTTGATGACCGCCTTGGGCAATTTGGTGGAGCCCGAGGTGAACAGGAATTTGACGACCGTGTCGGGACCGGTGGCCTGCATGGCGGCGTCCACCGCGGGCGTGGGCGCGGTGACCCGCAGCGCCGCGAAGCTGGTGGTGGCCCGGCCGGGCACGCTGCCTTCGCCCGTGACGATCTCGACGCCGTCGGACAACGTGGCGAGCAGCGCGCGTTCGTAGCGCGGCGCGTCGGCGGCGTACACAAGCCCCGGCGTGAGCGTGTTGACGAGGTGGCGCAGCTTGTCGAAATCCTGGCTCACCAGCGAATAGGCGGGTGATGCCGGCGCCCAGGGAATGCCGGCGTACAGGCAGCCCAGCGCGATCTGCGCGTGCTCAAGGTCGTTCTCGCTGACGATCAGCACCGGGCGATCGGCGCTGAGCCCGCGGTCGAGCAGCGCCTGGCCGATCGAGCGCGCGGCATCGAGCGCCTCGGCGTAAGTCAGGCGGTGCCAGTCGCCCAGGGTGCCGTCCGGGTTTTTCTGCCGGCGCGCCATGAAGGTGCGTTCGGGGGCGGCAGCGGCCCAGTGCACCAGCCGGTCGGTCAGGCGGTGCGGCCATGTCTGCAATGGCACCCGGGCCTTCAGGTAAGCCACGCCGTCGGCGGTGTGCCGCAGATCGCCTTCGGTCACGCCGAAGGTGAGCGGACGGTAGCGCGGCCCGCTCATTGCTTCTTCACCTTGGGTCCGCGCCCCTCCAGGAACTCGCGCACCCGCGCCTTGGCCTCGGGGGCGTCCTGCACGATGGCCGAGATCAGCGCTTCGGTGAAGAACCCGTGGTCGGCCGTCTGGTCGGCAATGCGCGGCAGCGCCTGCATGAGGGCAAAGTTGGTCAAAGGTGCGTTGCCGGCGATGCGAAGCGCGAGTTCGAGCGCCTTTTCGAGTGCCGTGCCCTCGGGCACCAGGTATTGCGCCAGCCCGATGCGCTCGCCGTCTTCGGCGTTGAAGACGCGACCGGTGAACATCATGTCGGCCATGCGGGCGGCACCGATCAGGCGCGGAATGCGCACCGAACCGCCACCCCCCACGAAGATGCCGCGCGATCCTTCGGGCAGCGCGAAGAACGTGCTGGCATCGGCCACCCGGATGTGGCACGCGCTGGCCAGTTCAAGCCCGCCGCCGACCACGGCGCCGTGCAATGCCGCCACCACCGGCACCGGCCCGCGCTCCACGTTGTCCAGCGCGGCGTGCCACATGCGCGAATGGTGCAGGCCGGCGGCGGCGTCGCGCTCGCTCAGTTCGGACAGATCGAGACCGGCGCAGAAGTGGCTGCCGTTGCCGTGGATGACCGCCGCCCGCACGCTGTGCGGCATGCCCTGGAACACGTCGCGAATGGCGAGCACCAGACCGTCGTTGAGGGCGTTGCGCTTGGCGGGACGGTTCAGGGTGATCAGCGCGACCTGTTGCTGGTCACCGCGCAGTTCGACGTGCAGATCGTCGGAATGGATGGGCATGGTGGGTTTGTCTCCTTGTCGGAATTCGCCATTGTGGTTATAAACAATAACTAAATCAACCATCCGCCTTCGCACAGGCGTACGGGTTTTCCCCGAGGAGACATGCCCCATGGACCATCAGAACCTGGTCGCCATCGACATCCACACCCACGCCGAGGTGAGTTGCTGGAACCCGTTCGACAACTACGGCGAGGAATACGACCGGGCGGCCGACAAATACTTCGGAAGCAACCGCCGTCCCACCATCGCCGAGACGATTGCCTACTACCGCGAACGCAAGCTCGGCCTGGTGATGTTCACCGTGGACAGCGAGAGCAAGCTGGGCCGGCGCCGCATTCCCAACGAGGAGATCGCTCAGGCCGCGCGCGAGAACAGCGACATGATGATGGCGTTTGCCAGCATCGACCCGCACAAGGGAAAGATGGGAGCGCGCGAGGCCGAGCGGCTCATCAAGGAGGAGGGCGTGCGCGGATTCAAGTTTCATCCCACGGTGCAGGGCTACCACCCGTACGACCGCATGGCCTGGCCGATCTACGAGGTGATCAACGCCCACAAGATGCCCGCGATCTTCCACACCGGGCACAGCGGCATCGGCAGCGGCATGCGCTGTGGTGGTGGCCTGCGTCTGGAGTACAGCAACCCCATGCACCTGGACGATGTGGCGATCGACTTCCCCGACATGCAGATCGTCATGGCCCACCCCAGCTTTCCGTGGCAGGACGAGGCACTCAGCGTGGCCACCCACAAGCCGAACGTGTGGATCGACCTGAGCGGCTGGAGCCCGAAGTACTTTCCGAAGCAGCTGGTGCAGTACGCCAACACGCTGCTCAAGGACCGTGTGCTGTTCGGCAGCGACTACCCGCTGATCACGCCCGAGCGCTGGATGAAGGATTTCGAGGTGGCCGGCTTCAAGCCCGAGGTGATGCCCGGCATCCTGAAAGGCAACGCGGTGCGGTTGCTGGGGCTGGCGTGAAGGCCTTCACCTCGCTCGCCGACATCGAGGCGCTCGAGCGGCGCCCGCTGGCCGAGGTGGCACCGCACCGCACGCCGTACGGGTTGATTCGCGCAGCGGCGGACCGCTTCGGTGACCGCGAGGCATTCACCTTCCTGCGCGACGCCGACCTGGCCAGCGAGCCGCAGCGGGTGAGCCACCGCGAGCTGCTGGCCAACATCCACCGCGCCGCCAACGCGTTTCGGGCCATGGGTGTGGGTGCGGACGACAGCGTGGCGCTGCTGGCGCCCAACATGCCCGAGGCGCACGCGGCGCTGTGGGGCGCGCAGCTGGCGGGGCGCGTGTGCCCGATCAACGTGCTGCTGCAGCCCGATCACATCGCGGCCCTCATGCAGGCGGCCAACGCGAAGGTGCTGGTGGCGCTGGGCCCCAACCCCGAGCTGGGCGTCTGGTCGACCGCCCTCCAGGTGCAGGCGCTCCACCCGAGCACCCTCGTCCCCATCGAGGTGGGCGAACCAGTGCCGGGGCATGCCTCGCTGCAGGGCTTGATGGCCGCGCAGTCCGACGCGCTGACCTTCGACCCCGACCTGAACCCCGATCGGGTGGTGGCCTTGTTCCACACCGGTGGTACAACCGGCGCGCCCAAGCTCGCCCGGCACACCGCCGGCAACGAAGCCCACACGGCCTGGTTTGCACACGCCTTCTACGACTGCGACGAGCACAGCGTCGAGATCAACGGTTTCCCCTTGTTCCACGTGGCCGGTGCCTTTGTGTACGGCCTGGCCATGCTGGCGATTGGCGCCCGTCAGGTACTGCCCACGCTCAGCGGCATGCGCAACACCGGGTTCGTGAAACGCTATTGGGCTTTCTGCGAACGCGAGCGTGTGACGCATCTCGCTTGTGTGCCCACGGTCCTGGCCAGCCTGCTGGGTGTACCGATCGACGCCGACATTTCCAGTGTGCGCGCGGCCTACACCGGCGGCTCGCCACTGCCCGCCGAACTGGCGCAGCGGTTCGAAACCACCACCGGCATTGCGGTGCGCAACATCCTGGGCATGACCGAGTGCGCGGGACTGGTGAGCATCGAGCCGCTGCATGCGCCGCGCGTGCCCGGCTCGGCCGGCTGGCGCCTGCCCTACACCGAGGTGCATGCGGTTCCCTGGCGTGGTGGTGTGGCGCAACTGGGGGAACGTTGCGCGCCCGGCGAAACCGGCGTGGTGGTGCTGCGCGGACCGCACATGAGCCCGGGGTACCTCGATGCCGGGCGCAACGCCGGCCTGTTCGAGCAGGGCTGGATCGTGTCCGGCGATCTGGGCCACATCGACACCGAAGGCCGTGTGCACCTCACCGGCCGCGCCAAGGACGTGATCATCCGCGGCTCGCACAACATCGACCCCGGGCTGGTGGAAGACGCCTTCCTGGCGCACCCGGCCGTGGCGCAATGCGCGGTCGTGGCCGAGCCCGATGCCTACGCCGGCGAGGTGCCTTCCGCGTTCGTGGTGTTGCGGCCTGGCGAATCGGTCGACGCCGCCGCGCTGTTGCAGGCGGTGGCGCCACGGGTGTACGAACGCCCGGCCGTGCCCAAGCGCGTGGTGATCGTGGAGGCCTTGCCGCTGACCGCCGTGGGCAAGGTGTTCAAGCCGGCCCTGCGGCTGCGCGCGATCGAACTGCGGCTGGGCGACCTGGCGCGCGAACTCGCTCCCGATCGCACCGCACAGGTGAGCGCGGTGGACGAGGGTGGTCGTCAGCGCGCCTCGGTCATGTTCTCGGGTCCATCCGATCCTGCGCTGGCCGATCGGTGGCAGGCCGCGCTGGCGGCGATTGCGGTGCCGACCGAGGTGCGGTTCGGCTGATCACGAGCCGCCGTTCACCAGCCGCCGCGCGCGAGCCAGCGCTCCGCCTGCTCGAGCTTGTCGGCGCCCCAGAACGGTTCGCCGTCGATGACGATCGTCGGCGAGCCGAAGATGCCCGCCTTCAGCGACGCGTCCACCTCCGTGCGCAGCAGCGCGGCAGCGTCGTCGCTGCCGGCCGCGGCGGCCACCTCGTCGCCCACCACCGGCGCCAGACTGGCCGGTGTGGACAGGTCAAGCCCTTCGCCCCAGCAGGCCCGGTAGATGGCGTGCACCACCTCGCTGGCGCGGGCGGGGTCGTGGCGGTTCACCCACGCCAGGGCGCGGGCGGCGGGCAGCGGGTTCATGGGTGCGTCGCGAGGCTGGCGCTTCATGGGCACACCGTGCTCGCGCGCGTAGCGCCGCACGTCGCGCTCCACGTAGTCGGCCTTCAGCGGCGTTTCCATGAGGGGCTTGAGCCCCATCACCTTCATCACCGCCACACCCAGCAGCATCGGGTGCCAGGTCACCGCCCGGCCATGCCGCGTGGCCAGGGCCTCGACCCGGAGTGACGCGAAGTAACCGTAGGGCGAGATGAAGTCGAGGTGGACGTGGATCTGGCTTGACATGCGGTTCAGACGAGGTGGGTTGATGCCATTGTGCGGGACCATGCGGTCCCGCGACCGGGCAGCTCGTCAGCCGACCTGCACGAGTCGCCCCACCAGCCGGCGGGTGAGTGGCGCCACCACCAGCACCACCGGGAAGGCGATGGCCCAGGCAGAAAGCCAGCCGCCGGCCCAGGTGCCCGCGAAGTCCGGGCCGAGGCCCACGGCCCGCGCGGTGGCGATGCCGGACACCAGAAGGGACATCAGTCCGGAGAGGATCAGGCCGAAGAGGGCAGGTGCCCATCGTTGTGGAAATTTCATGTCATTGCTCCAGGGAAGGGTGGTCAGGGAAGGGGTGGGGTGGTCCGGCGTCACGAAGCGAACCGTCTGGCCAGTTCGGCGCTGAGGTACAGGCCGGCGCCGAACACGGTGTGGTTGATCAGGCTTCGCAGGCGGTTCTTCGCCGGCGCGGCAGTGCGGGTGGCGGCGATGCCCGCGCCCATGGCGGGCTGCATGAGCAGGAACGGGACGGCCACGGTGAACACGCCGAACAGCAGGGCCGGAGTCAGCGTGGGTTGGTCCAACCATCCCGGCGACACCGTCAGGCACAACAGGGCGGCAAACACCATGCCCACGCCGTAGTGAATCAACCACCCGAACGCCGACTCTCCCGGGATGGGGTCGGACTTTGCAATCGCTTCGTGCACGAAACGGCCATGGCGCATGTGCCCCACCCAGCGGCCGACAAGGTTGAAGTTTGAAACCGGCTGCCCCAGGCGGGAGAGCCCGAATTGCCACAGGTCCATCAGGGCCGTGGCGCCCAGGCCGATGAAGGCGACCCGGCCGAGGTCGTTGAGTACAAGCATGTATGGAACTCCAGGATTGACGGCGAAAGCGCCTGAGCCCCAATATGCAAGTTGAAGTCAACTTCAAGTCAAGCCCCGCCTGCACCCATGGACATCTCTGAAGTCGCCAAACGATCGGGCGTTCCCGCGTCGGCCCTGCGGTACTACGAGCGCCGGGGCCTCATCCGTTCATTGACTCAGGAGGGCGTGCGCCGGCGTTTTGCACCCGAGGTGCTGGATCAGCTGGCGCTGATCGCACTCGGTCAGGCAGCGGGTTTTTCGCTCGACGAGATACGGGTCATGTTCACACCGGACGGCAAGGCCAGAATCGATCGCGCGCTGCTCGCGTCCAAGGCGGATGAACTCGAGCGCATGGTCAGGCGCCTCAAGTCAATGATCGAGGGCCTGCGCCACGCGGCGGTCTGCCCCGCGCCCAGCCATGCCGAGTGCCCCTCGTTTCGAAAGCTGCTCAAGGCGGCCACGTCGGGGGCCCTGGAAAGTCGGGAGCGGCTGGCCGTTCGGCGTCGAGCGGCCAGCGCCGGGGATTGACGGTCAGCTGCCCCAGACTTCCTGCGCTGTCTCCACCACCAGGGCCAGCTTCTTGCGCTGGTCTTCCACGGCGATGTTGTTGCCGTGCACCGTGCTCGAGAACCCACACTGGGGTGACAGGCACAGTTGGTCAAGCGGCGCGTACTTCGCGGCTTCGTCGATGCGGCGCTTCAGGGCGTCCTTGCTCTCGAGCTGGCCGAACTTGGTGGTGACCAGGCCAAGCACCACCGTCTTGCCGGGCTTGAGGAAGCGCAGCGGTCGGAAATCGCCGGAGCGGTCGTCGTCGTATTCCATGAAATACGCGTCGAGGTTCATCTCGGAGAGCAGCGCCTCTGCCACCGGCTCGTAGTTGCCTTCGGCCGCGTACGTGCTTTTGAAGTTGCCGCGGCACAGGTGCATGCCGAGGGTCATGCCGGCCGGTTTTTGCGCGACCACCTTGTTGATGAACCAGGCGTAGCGGTGCGGCAGTTCGTTGGGGTCGTCACCGCGCTGGCGGGCGGCTTCGCGCATTTTCTCGTCGCAAAGGTAGGCCAGGTTGGTGTCGTCCATCTGCACGTAGCGGCAGCCGGCGTCGTAGAGCGATTGCAGCTCTTCGCCGTAGGCCTTGGCCACGTCGTCGTAGAAGGCGGGGTCCAGCTCGGGGTAGGCGGTGCGGCTGATGCCGGCGCGGCCGCCGCGGAAATGCAGCATGGTGGGCGACGGAATCGTCACCTTGGGCATCAGACCGGGTTTGCCCAGGGCATCCACCTGCGACTTGAGGTATTCGAAGTCGGCGCGCTGGATGTCTTTCACGTGGCGAACCTTGTCGGTCACCTTGATGATCGGAGGCGCCAGCTTGACCGAACCGTCGGCCTGCTGGACCGACAGCGGGATCTCCGTGGCGACGCCGCCGAGTTGCTCCAGAAAGTCGATGTGGAAGTAGGTGCGGCGGAACTCACCGTCGGTGATGGCCTGCAGACCGACGTCGGCCTGGAACTTCACGATTTCGGTGATGGCGCGGTCTTCGACGGCACGCAGCTGCTCGGCCGTGATTTCACCCTTGGCTTTCTTCTCCCGAGCCTCCAGCAGGTAGGCGGGGCGCAGGAAGCTGCCGACGTGATCGGCGCGGAAGGGGGGACGCAGACTCATGGGTGGGATCTCCTCGTTGTGGTGGCTCGATGCCGGGTGGACGGCCGTAGCTTACGGCCATGTCAGCTTACCCAAGGGTTTGCACTGGTTTCATAACATAACGGCATAGCTGAAAGTCGGTCACCGCTCTGGCGATGCACCGCGGGCGGATGCACAGTGCTCGGGTTGAAACGCTCAACGCCCGCGAGCCCGATTTCCCCCTTGCACCGAGGGGGATCACCCGACTGGAGACACAACGATGAAATTCCTGAAGCGACGCACCGCCCTGGCCGTGCTGGGCGCCGTGGCCGCCGCCACGATGGCCGGCACCGCCATGGCGCAGACCGTGACCCTGCGCCTGCACCAGATGCTGCCCCAGCAGGCCACCATCCCCGCCCGCGCCCTGATCCCGTGGGCGCAGAAGGTCGAGGCCGAGTCGGGCGGCCGGATCAAGGTCCAGCTGTTCCACGCCATGCAGCTCGGCGGCGCCCCACCGCAGTTGTTCGACCAGGCCCGCGACGGGGTGGTCGACCTGACATGGACCGTGCTGGGCTACACCCCGGGCCGCTTCCCCAAGACCGAAGTCTTCGAGCTGCCCTTCATGAGCGGCAACGCCGAGGCCTCTTCGCGCGCCATTCAGGAATACGTCGAGAAATACGCCCCCGAGGAATTCAAGGACGTCAAGCTGATCGCGGTGCACACGCACGGCCCCGGCCTGTTCCACACCAAGACGCCGGTGACCGGGCTCGAGAGCCTTCGCGGCATGAAGGTGCGTGGCGGATCGCGCATCATCAACAACATGCTGGTCAAGCTGGGCGCTACGCCGGTCGGCATGCCGGTTCCAGCCGTGACGGACGCCCTCACCAAGGGCACGATCGATGGCACCACGATTCCGTGGGAAGTGACGCCCGCGCTGAAGGTGAGCGAGCTGGTGAAGAACCACACCACTTTTGCCGGCAAGGAAGGCCTGTACACCCAGACCTTTGCTTTCTCGATGAACCGCGCCAGCTACGACAAGCTGCCGGCCGACCTGAAGGCCGTGATCGACAAGAACTCGGGCATCGAGACCGCCGCCCTGTTCGGCAAGGCGATGGACGAAGGCGACAAGGTCGGTCGTGACATCGCCGTCAAGGCCGGCAACAACATCATCGCGCTCGACATTGCCGAAACCCAGCGCTGGCGCCGCACGGCCTCGGTGGTCGAAACAGACTGGATCAACGAGGTCAAGGGCAAAGGCATCGATGGTGCCAAGCTGGCCGCAGAGGCGCGCGCCCTGATCGCCAAGCACACCCGATAATCCACCGGTGCAGCCGGCCACCCCCGGGTGGCCGCGAACCGCCGATCCCTCCCGGCCGAACGCGGGGCGGATCGGTTTGTTTTTTCCGTTGGAGACGCCTTGAAGTTCCTTTCCTTTCTGGCGCAGGTGTGTGCCGTGCTTGCCGGTCTCATCCTGACCGCGGTGACACTGGTGACCTGCGCGAGCCTCATCGGCCGCAACACCACCGGCTGGACCCTGCTGGGTGACTACGAACTCACGGCGGTGGCCGCCGGCGCCGGCGTGGCGCTGTTCCTGCCGTATTGCCAGATCCGGCGCGAAAACATCATCGTCGACTTCTTCACCGCCAGGGCGCCTGCTGCGCTCAACGCCGTGTTCGACCGCTTTGGTGCCCTGCTGCTTTCGGTGATGCTCTTTGCGCTTGCATGGCGCACCAGCATCGGTGCCATGAGCGCCTACCAGTCCCAGACCACGACCATGATGCTCGGCTTTCCCGAATGGATCGCCTACACCGTCATGGTGCCTCCCATGGTGCTGACGGGTGCCATTGCGCTGACGCAGGCCGCCATTGGCGCGTCCCGGGAGGCCTCGGCATGAGCTCCCTGTCCACCGCTCTCGCGATTTTTGGCGTCATGCTGGCGCTGATGGTGGTACGGGTGCCGATCGCCGTGTCGATGTTCGCGGCGGGCACCTTCGGCTACATCTACCAGGTGGGCCTTCCCCCGTTCTTCAACAACCTCAACGGCCTGGCCTACGCCCGGTTCGCGAGCTACGACCTGTCGGTGATTCCGCTCTTCATCCTGATGGGCAACTTCGCCACCCAGGGCGGCATCTCCAAGGCGCTGTTCCAGTTTGCCAGCGTGATCATGGCCCGCTTCAAGGGCGGTCTGGCGATGGCGGCGGTCATGGCCAGCGCTGCCTTCGGCGCCATCTGCGGTTCGTCGATCGCCACCGCGGCGACCATCACCTCGGTGGCGTTGCCCGAAATGAAGCGGCACGGCTATTCCGGTCGGCTGGCCACCGGCACGCTGGCCGCGGGCGGCACGCTCGGCATCCTCATTCCGCCTTCGGTGCCGCTGGTGATCTACGCCATCCTGACCGAGCAGAACATCGCCAAGCTGTTCGCGGCGGCCACCATCCCGGGCATCATCGCCATGCTGGGCTACATGATCGCCATCGCCATCTACGTCCGAGTCAGTCCCGGCCAGGCCCCCGACCATGCCGACGGCAAGGACCTTCCCACCATGTCGTTGCAGGCGCTGCTGGGCGTGCTGCCGATCGCCATCGTGTTCCTGATCGTGTTCGGTGGCATTTATGGCGGGCTGTTCACGCCCACCGAGGGGGCGGGTGTCGGCGTGGCCTGCACCTTCATTGCCGCGCTGCTCAAGCGCGAGCTGACGTTGCAGAAGGTCAAGCAGTGTTTCCTGTCGACCGCCGCGGCCAGCGCGATGATCTTCATGATCTTCATCGGCGCCGACATGATGAACTCCTCGCTCGCGCTCACCCAGGTGCCGGCCCAACTGGCCGACGTGATCAAGGGCTTTGACGTGTCCCCCGTGATGGTGGTGACCGGCATCCTGTTGTTCTACGTGATCCTGGGCGCGGTGATGGACGAGCTGTCGATGATCCTGCTCACCATCCCGATCTTCTTCCCGGTGGTCATGGGACTGGACTTCGGCATGCCGGCCGAATCGGTCGCCATCTGGTTCGGCATCATGGTGCTCATGACGGTGGGCTTCGGCTTGCTGGCGCCACCGGTGGGCCTCAACGTCTACGTCGTCAACGGCATGGCCAAGGACGTGCCCATCAGCGAGAGTTACCGTGGCGTCATGCCATTCCTCTGCAGCGACGTGTTGCGCACGGCCTTGCTGCTGTCTTTCCCGTCCATCACGTTGTGGCTCGTTCAATTTGTGGGGTGACCATGAACCTTCGTCCGTTCTCCTTTCTTGACCGCCGGACCCTGATCGGCGCCGCGCTGGCCCTGTGCCTGGCGCCATTGGCGCAGGCCCAAGCCTTTCCGTCCAAAGGCCTGCGCATCGTGGTGCCCTTTGCTGCAGGCGGCGTGGGCGACCTGACGGCGCGCATCGTGGCCGAAGGCCTGTCCACGCGGCTGGCGCAGCCGGTGGTGATCGAGAACCGCCCCGGCGCGGGTGGCGTGGTGGCCGCCGAGTCGGTGGCCCGCGCCGAGCCGGACGGCCACACGCTCTTCCTCATGTCCAACGGCACGGCCGTCACCGCAGGCCTGTTCAAGTCCCTGCCGTTCGACACGGTCAAGGACTTTGCGCCCATCTCGACGCTCGGCTATTTCGACATCGCGGTGGTGGCCCACCCCGAGGCGCCGTTCAAGACCTTTGCCGAACTGCTGGCCTATGCCAAGGCCAACCCGGGCAAGCTCAACATCGGCAGCATCAACATCGGCAGCACGCAGAACCTGGCGGCCGAGCTGTTCAAGAGCAGCGCCGGCATCGACGGCCAGATCGTTCCGTTCAACGGCACGCCCAACCTGATCGGTGCGCTGCGCGGCCGGCAGGTCGACGTCGGCGTGGAGATCCTCGGGCCCGTGCTGACGCAGATCCGCGGCGGTGCCCTGAAGGCGCTGGCGGTCACCGGCGAAAAGCGCTCCACCGTGTTGCCCGATGTGCCCACCGCCAAGGAGGCGGGCGTGGCCGGCTTCGTGGCCTCTTCGTGGAACGCCCTGGCCGCTCCGGCCAAAACCCCGCGGCCGGTGATCGACCGCCTGCAGCGCGAAATTGCCGCCACCGTGGCCGATGCCGAGGTGCAGAAGAAGCTGCAGGCGCTCAACATCGACCCGCGGTCTTCCACGCCCGAGCAGACGGCTGCGCTGCTGGCCAGCGACATCCAGCGCTGGAGCGGTGTGATCGAAAAGGCCGGTATTCCCAAGCAGTGATCCCGTCGGCCCGACCGGGCCGGATGGGTCCAGGGTGATCGCCATGGAGATTCAGCGCATCGGCATCGTGGGCTTCGGCGAGGTCGGCCGCATCTTCGCGGCCGGGCTTCGCGAACGCGGCCTGACCGACATCGCGGCCTGGGATCTCAAGTTCGACGATCCTGAACGCAGTGGCGAGCCGCTGGCCCATGCCGTGTCGGTCGGTGTGGTACCTGCTGCCAACGTGCAGGCGCTGTGCAGGGGCCGGGATCTCATCCTGTGCGCGGTGACCGCCAGCCAAACGCTGGCCGTGGCTGCTGCGGTGGCGCCTGCCATCGAAGCGGGCGCATTCTTCCTCGACCTCAACTCGGCGTCACCCGGCACCAAACAACAGGCGGCAGCGCTGATCGATCAAGCCGGCGCCCGCTATGTCGAAGCCGGCGTGATGACGTCGGTGCCGCCGCATGGCATCCGGGTGCCCATGCTGCTGGGCGGAGCTTCGGCCCGACAGCTGCAGCCGGTGTTGGCCGCCTGGGGCATGGACGCCACCGTGGTGAGCGACCGGATCGGCGTGGCCTCGGCCACCAAGATGTGCCGCAGCGTGATGATCAAGGGGCTGGAGGCGCTGGTGATCGAAAGCTACGCCACGGCGCAGCACCACGGTGTGGCAGAAGCCATGATCGCCACCCTGCAGGAGACCTTCCCGGGCATCGACTGGACGAAGCAGGGCGCCTATTTCTTCAGCCGGGTGGCCCAGCACGGGCAGCGCCGTGCGGAGGAAATGCGCGAAGTGGCCCGCACCGTGGCGGAAGCCGGGTTCGAGCCGTTCATGGCGCGCGCCATTGCCGAGAAGCAGCAATGGGTGGCCGACCAAGCCGCGAGCGGCTTGTTTCGCGACCTTCCGCCCGCGCCCGACTGGGCCGCGTTTGCCGACCGCCTGCTGGCCGCGCGGCCGGTCAGGCCCGACTGACCTTCTCCAGCGTGTCGCGGATCAGCCCCAGCGTCTGCTGCTGGGTCAGTGTGGCCGGGCGCTGCGAGCTGACGGCCAGACTCAGCCGTGTGTGCAGGGTGGGCGTGATGGCCCGAAGGCGGTAGGCCGAGGGCCGGCTGGAGCTGGCCACCGCGTTGCGCGACAGCACGGCGGCGCCGGCGCCGTCGGCCACCAGTTCCAGAATGGCCGGCACGCCGTCGATCTCCAGCGCCACGACCGGGCGGCAGCCGATGTTGGCCAGTTCGCTCTCCACCAGCATGCGGATGGCGTTGGGCCGGCTGGGAATGATCAGTGGCACCTCGGCCAGCTCGCGCAGGGGAATCGGTGGCGGCGGCGGGTTTTCGTGCAGGCCGGGCGGGCGCGACTGGATCAGCCAGAGTTCCTCCTCGAGCAGCGGTTGCACCTCGATCTCCGGCACCGGCTGGGCGTTGTAGAGCACCGCGATGTCGATGCGACCGGTCTGCAGCCATTCCTGCATGTTGACCGACAGTCCTTCGCTGATCGACAGGCTGGCCTGCGGCAGCTGCTGGCGGAAGGCGCGGGTGAGCGGCACCGCCATGATCCGCGCCAGGCTGGGCGGCAGACCGATCGCAACCCGCCCGGCCAGCGCGCCGCGCACCCGGCCCAGTTCTTCCTTGGCGCGCTCCACCTGGTGCAGGATGCCGCGCCCGTGGGCCAGCAGCAGCTTGCCGGCCTCGGTGGGGGTGGCGCCGCGGCCATTGCGCACCAGCAGGGTCTGGCGCAGCTCCACCTCGAGCAGCCGCACCTGGCGCGAGAGCGCGGGTTGGGCGACGTCCAGGGCGATGGCGGCCCGGGTGAAGCTGCCGAGTTCGGCCACCCGCACGAAGTATTCGAGTTGCTTGAGGTCCATGGGCGTTGGGGGCAAAAGGTATGTGATTTTGTTCTAGCTGCTAGCCGGGCGTGTGGGTTTTCGCATCTTGCGCGGCCCGACACAATGCCGCGTCACCTTGACCACCATGAGCAACGCACTTCAGGGCATTTCTTCCATGGCCACCCGGCAGGTGCTGGCCGAGCTCGCCGCGGTCTTCACCGAGCGCACGGGGCAGGCGGTGTCCATCGAATCGGTCGGCGGCGTCGATGCGGCCCGGCGCGTGCAATCCGGCGAGCGGTTCGACGTGGTCATTCTGGCCAGCGACGCGATCGACAAGCTGATTGCAGCCGGCCACCTGCGTCCGGGCCGGGCCGATCTGGTTCGCAGCGGCGTGGCCGCCTGCGTGCGAGAAGGCGCACCGCTGCCCGACCTGGGCAGCGAGGCCGCGGTGAAGGCGGCGGTGCTGTCGGCCCGGCACATCGGCTATTCCACCGGCCCCAGCGGTGTGGCACTGCAAAAGCTTTTCCAGCGGTGGGGCGTTGCCGACCTGGTGGCCGACAAGACGGTGCAGGCGCCGCCCGGCGTGCCGGTGGCTTCGCTGGTGGCCAGGGGCGAGGTGGACCTGGGTTTTCAACAGCTCAGCGAACTGCTCAACGTGCCCGGCATCGCCATCGTTGGTCCCTTGCCCGAGCCGATCCAGATCGTCACCGTTTTCAGCGCGGGCATTCCCGTGAACACGCCGCGGGCGGCGGCGGTGCAGGCCATGATCGACTTTATGCGCTCGCCCGAGGCCGACGCCGCCAAACGCCGCCAGGGCATGCAGCCCGCCTGAGTCAGGCGCACACCACATTCAGGAGACCCCATGTCATTGATCATCGATTGCCACGGCCACTACACCACGGCGCCGAAGGCACTGGAAAACTGGCGCAACGCCCAGATCGCGGGCATCAAGGACCCGGCCGCCATGCCCAGGGCCGCCGACCTGAAGATCAGCGACGACGAACTGCGCGAATCGATCGAGACCAACCAGCTCAGGCTCATGAAGGAGCGCGGCAGCGACATCACGCTGTTCAGCCCGCGCGCCAGCTTCATGGCCCACCACATCGGCGACTTCAACGTGTCCAGCACCTGGGCCGCGATCTGCAACGAGCTGTGCTACCGGGTGTCCACCCTGTTCCCGGATCATTTCGTGCCCGTCGCCATGCTGCCGCAGTCCCCCGGCGTGGACCCGGCCACCTGCATCCCCGAGCTGGAGAAGTGCGTCAGGGAATACGGCGCGGTCGGCATCAACCTCAACCCCGATCCGTCGGGCGGCCACTGGACCAGCCCGCCGCTGACCGACCGCCACTGGTACCCCATCTACGAGAAGATGGTGGAGCACGACCTGCCCGCGATGATCCACGTGAGCACGAGCTGCAACGCGTGCTTCCACACCACGGGCGCGCACTACCTCAACGCCGACACCACGGCCTTCATGCAACTGGTACAGGGCGACCTGTTCAAGGACTTCCCGACCCTGAAGTTCCTGATCCCGCACGGCGGCGGCGCGGTGCCTTACCACTGGGGCCGCTTCCGCGGCCTGGCGCAGGAAATGAAGAAGCCGCTGCTGACCGAGCACGTGCTCGACAACGTGTTCTTCGACACCTGCGTGTACCACCAGCCCGGCATCGACCTGCTCAACACCGTGATCCCGGTCAAGAACGTGCTGTTCGCGTCCGAGATGATCGGCGCCGTGCGGGGCATCGACCCCACCACGGGCCATTACTACGACGACACCAAGCGCTACATCGAGGCGTCGAAGATCCTGTCTGCCGACGACAAGCACGCCATCTACGAAGGCAACACACGCCGTGTGTTCTCGCGCCTCGACGCGCGCCTGAAGGCCAAGGGCCTGTAAACCACAAGGAGCAACCCATGTACGAACTGGGCGTCGTTTACCGCAACATCCAGCGCACCGACCGCGCCACGGCCGACGCACTGGCCGCGCTGGGCTCGGCCACCGTGCACGAGGCCATGGGCCGCGTCGGCCTGCTCAAGCCCTACATGCGACCGATCTTCAGCGGCGCGCAGGTCAGTGGCACGGCGGTCACCGTGCTGCTGCACCCTGGCGACAACTGGATGATGCACGTGGTGGCCGAGCAGATCCAGCCCGGCGACATCGTGGTGGCAGCCATCACCGCCGAATGCACCGACGGTTACTTCGGCGACCTGCTGGCCACCAGCTTCCAGGCCCGGGGCGCGCGCGCCCTGGTCATCGACGCCGGCGTGCGCGACGTGAAGACGCTCAAGGAAATGAACTTTCCCGTCTGGAGCAAGGCCATCAGCAGCAAGGGCACCATCAAGGCCACGCTGGGTTCGGTGAACATCCCGGTGGTGTGCGCCGGCATGTGGGTGACCCCGGGCGACGTGATCGTGGCCGACGACGACGGCGTGGTGTGCGTGCCGCGCGCCAAGGCCGCCGCCACGCTGGACGCAGCCCGAAAGCGCGAGGCCAACGAAGGCGAGAAGCGCGACAAGCTGGCCAGCGGTGTGCTGGGCCTTGACATGTACAAGATGCGAGAGCCACTGGCGGCGGCGGGCCTGAAATACATCGATTGACCTGGGACCACCCCCGCCATTCAGGCCGATCCCCTATCGTTAGCGCCGAGCCCCCACCGTTCGGGCTGAGCCTGTCGAAGCCCTCACCGGCACCTTGGTGAGCCCTTCGACAAGCTCAGGGCGAACGGGGCTATGAAGGAACACAGAATGAATTTCGAGAAAACACCTGGCTGGCTCGACTGGTACGACGGTGCGAGCAAGCCGCGCTTCCAGCTGCCGCCCGGCAGCGTCGACGCGCATTGCCACGTGTTCGGCCCCGGCGCGCAGTTTCCGTTTGCCCCGGAGCGCAAGTACACGCCCTGCGACGCCAGCAAGCAGCAGCTGTTTGCGCTGCGCGACCACCTGGGCTTCGCGCGCAACGTGATCGTGCAGGCCACCTGCCACGGCGCCGACAACCGCGCCATGGTCGACGCCTGCCTGGCCTCGGGCGGCAAGGCGCGCGGCGTCGCCACCGTCAAGCGCAGCGTGACCGATCAGGAGATCCAGGCACTGCACGATGCGGGGGTGCGCGGCGTGCGCTTCAACTTCGTCAAGCGACTGGTCGACTTCACGCCCAAGGACGAATTGCTGGAGATCGCCGCCCGCATCAAGGCCTGGGGCTGGCATGTGGTGATCTACTTCGAGGCGGTCGACCTGCCCGAGTTGTGGGACTTCTTCACCGCCCTGCCCACCACGGTGGTGGTGGACCACATGGGTCGACCCGACGTGAGCAAGCCCGTCAACGGACCGGAGTTCGCCTTGTTCATGAAGTTCATGCACGAGCATGAGAATGTCTGGAGCAAGGTGAGCTGCCCCGAGCGCCTGTCGGTGGCCGGGCCCCGCGCCCTGAACGGCGAGCAGGCCGCCTACCGCGACGTGGTGCCGTTTGCCCGCCAGGTGGTCGAGACCTTCCCGGACCGCGTGCTCTGGGGCACCGACTGGCCCCACCCCAACCTGAAGGACCACATGCCCGACGACGGACTGCTGGTCGATTTCATTCCGCACATCGCGACCACCGCTGCGCTGCAGAAGAAGCTGCTGGTCGACAATCCGATGCGGCTCTACTGGCCCGAGGAACAATCAACCCGTTCAGCCTGAGCCTGTCGAAGGCTTCGACAAGCTCAGCCCGAACGGACATCCGGAGACACCGATGGCACTCGACAAACCCTACAAGAACGTTCCAGGCACGACCATCTTCGATGCCGAGCAGAGCCGCAAGGGCTACTGGCTGAACCAGTTCTGCATGAGCCTGATGAAGCCCGAGAACCGTGTGCGATTCAAGAAGGACGAACGCGCCTACCTGGATGAATGGGCCATGACCGAGGACCAGAAGCTGGCCGTGCTGGCGCGCGACCTCAACCGCTGCATTGCCCTGGGCGGCAATATCTACTTCCTCGCCAAGATCGGCTCCACCGACGGCAAGAGCTTTCAGCAGATGGCGGGTTCGATGACCGGCATGACCGAAGACGAGTACCGCAACATGATGATCAACGGCGGGCGCGACCCGAAGTGGGGAAGGAACTGAGCCATGGCACGCATCACCGCATCCGTCTACACGTCCCACGTGCCCGCCATCGGCGCCGCACTCGACCTGGGCAAGACCCACGAGCCCTACTGGCAGCCGGTCTTCAAGGGCTATGAGCCCTCGAAGCAGTGGATGAAGGACCAGAAGCCCGACGTGGTGTTCCTCGTCTACAACGACCACGCCACCGCCTTCAGCCTCGACCTGATTCCCACCTTCGCCATCGGCACCGCACCGGAGTTTCAGGTGGCCGATGAGGGGTGGGGACCGCGCCCGGTGCCAAAGGTCATCGGCCATCCCGAGCTGGCCTCGCACATTGCCCAGAGCGTGATCCAGCAGGACTTCGACCTCACCATCGTCAACAAGATGGAGGTGGACCACGGGCTGACGGTGCCACTGTCGCTGATGTATGGCGCGCTCGACCCGGTCACGCAGGCCTGGCCTTGCCCTGTGATTCCGTTTGCGGTGAACGTGGTGCAGTACCCGGTGCCCAGCGGTCGCCGCTGCTACAACCTCGGCCGCGCCATCCGCAAGGCCATCGAGAGCTACGACGAGGACCTCAATGTCCAGATCTGGGGCACGGGCGGCATGAGCCACCAGCTGCAGGGCCCGCGCGCCGGCCTCATCAACAAGGCTTTCGACAATGCCTTTCTGGACAAGCTGATCAGCGATCCGGAGGCCGCGGCCGCCATTCCCCACATCGACTACGTGAACGAAGCCGGCAGCGAAGGCATCGAGCTGGTGATGTGGCTGATCGCGCGCGGCGCCATGGCCGACGTGGACGGTGGCGCGAAGCCGAAGATGGTGCACCGCTTCTACCACGTGCCCGCCAGCAACACCGCGGTCGGCCACCTGATCCTCGAGAACACCTGACATGAACCACAAGACCATCAAAGTCGCACTGGCAGGTGCTGGTGCATTCGGCGTCAAGCACCTTGACGGCATCAAGAACATCGACGGTGTCGAGGTGATCTCGCTCATCAGCCGGGACATCGAGAAAACGAAGGAGGTGGCGGGCAAGTACGGCATCGGCCACGTCACCACCGAGCTGTCGGACGCGCTGGCCATCAAGGAGGTCGATGCGGTCATCCTCTGCACGCCCACGCAGATGCACGCCGAGCAGAGCATCGCCTGCCTGCAGGCCGGCAAGCACGTGCAGGTGGAGATTCCGCTGGCCGACAGCCTGGCCGGCGCACAGGCGGTGGTCGACCTGCAGAAGAAAACCGGCCTGGTGGCCATGTGCGGGCACACGCGACGCTTCAACCCCAGCCACCAGTACGTGCACAAGAAGATCCAGGCCGGCGAATTCAACATCCAGCAGATGGATGTGCAGACCTATTTCTTCCGCCGCACCAACACCAACGCGCTGGGCCAGCCGCGCAGCTGGACCGACCACCTCCTGTGGCACCACGCCGCGCACACGGTCGACCTGTTCGCCTACCAGTGCAACAGCCCGATCGTGCAGGCCCATGCCATCCAGGGTCCCATCCACCCGTCGCTGGGGATCGCCATGGACATGAGCATCCAGCTCAAGGCCGCCAACGGCGCCATCTGCACGCTGTCGCTCTCGTTCAACAACGACGGTCCGCTGGGCACGTTCTTCCGCTACATCGGCGATACCGCCACCTACATCGCACGCTACGACGACCTGTTCAATGGCAAGGAAGAAAAGATCGATGTGTCGAAGGTCGACGTGAGCATGAACGGCATCGAACTGCAGGACCGTGAGTTCTTTGCCGCCATCCGCGAAGGGCGCGAACCCAACGCCAGCGTGTCCCGCGTGTTCGCCTGCTACCAGGTGCTGCACGACCTCGAACAGAAGCTGAACGCACAAGGCTGATCGATCCGCCATGCAGCAACGCAAGCTCGGCCCCTTCACCGTCAGCGCCATCGGCCTGGGCTGCATGAACATCTGCCACGCCTACGGGCCACCGCTGCCCGAGGCAGACGCCGAACGCCTGCTGCTCACCGCGCTGGACGAAGGGGTGACCCATTTCGACACGGCGGCCCTTTACGGCTTCGGGGCCAGCGAGACCTTGGTGGGCAAGGCGCTGTCCCGGCACCGCAGCCGCTTCACGCTGGCCAGCAAGTGCGGCATGCAGGGCGTTGACGTCAAGGGCGATGGCCAGTTGGTGCGGGTGATCGACGGACGCCCTGCCACCTTGCGCGCCACCTGCGAAGCCGCCCTCAAGCGCCTGCGCACCGACGTCATCGACCTGTATTACCTGCACCGATGGGACAAACAGGTGCCGATCGAAGACAGCGTGGGGGCGCTTTCCGACCTGGTGCGCGCGGGCAAGATCCAGGCGGTGGGTCTCTCCGAGGTGTCGGCCGCCACGTTGCGCAAGGCACACGCGGTTCACCCGATCGCCGCGGTGCAGACCGAGTACTCGTTGTGGACGCGAAACCCCGAGATTGCGGTGCTCGATGCCTGCCGCGAACTGGGCGCCGCGTTCGTGGCCTTCAGCCCGGTGGCGCGGGGTTTTCTGGCGGGCGACATCGACCTGACGTCGCTCGACGCCAAGGACATCCGCCGCACCATGCCGCGCTTTGCCCCCGAGCACATGGAGGCCAACCGCCGTTGGCTGCCGGCCTACCGGGCGCTGGCGGCCGAAGCGGACTGCACGCCGGCGCAGCTGGCCATTGCCTGGCTGTTGCACAAGGGCGATGACATCCTGCCGATCCCCGGGACCGCGAACGTAGAGCACCTGCTCGAGAACAATGGTGCCGATGCGGTGACGTTGAGCGCCGACCTGCTGCAGCGGCTGGATGCGCTGATCAACGAACGGACCGTCAGCGGCAACCGTTACAACGAACAGGCGAACCGCGAAGTCGACACCGAGCCCCTCTGATCCGGAATTGGTGCCAAAGACCTCTTTTCGAGGTCATCATTGCTTCAGGTTGCGTTACGGAGCGGTGGGATGGGAAACCTTTTGGTCGTGGCTTGCGGGACGGGGCTGTTGCTGTGGACCTTGCCTCGCCTGCCGCGGTGGTTGAGGTGGGTGGGCCTGGCGGTGTTTTCGCTGACGTCGCTGTACTTCGCGTTCGTCCTCATCTACGTCTGGATTCAGTTTCTGTCCTGATCGGGGGTCTCGCGCCCCGGTCTCAGCGGGATGGCCGCACGCAGCTCAGGTCGCCCTCGGGGCAATTGAAGTGCCTGCGCAGTTCTGCGGTGCGTTCCCGGGTCAGCCGGGTCTGGCACTGCACCCGGACCATGCCCTCGGCGCTGCCGCCTCGAACACCGCTGGCCTCGAAATCGCAGGCGGCGGTGCGGTACTGCAGCCACGAGGTCTGGGCCGTCCGGAGCAAGGTTCGCTGCGCCGTGCCCAGCCCGGCCGACAGGTCGCGGTACACCGCCGCATACCCTGCCTGGGCCACCTCGAAGTCCTGGTACGCACACGCCGTGATCTGGCGCTGGGTGTCGGCCTTGGCGCAGTCGGCCGGCAGGTCGCTGGCGGGCTTGATCGCAGGGGCCGTGGCGTGCGCGGCCAGGGCCAGGCCCAGCATGGTGAGTGCAGTCAAGGCGCGTGCGTGGGTCATGGCGAGGCTCCCCGGGTGGACACGGACCGGCCATTCTGATGCGGGACGCCGCGCCGCGCTGAAACAAACCGACAAAAACCGAAACGGCGGCGAGACCCTGTGTCGGCCCCTGCCACGCACCATGGCGGTCATGTTCAACCCTGTCCTGAAAGGACCTGTCATGAAAACCTGGATCAAACGAACCCTCATCGGCCTTGCCAGCGTCACGGTGCTGGTGGGTGGCCTGTCTGCCTGCGGCCGCCACCACGAGCACGGACCTGCCAGCGCCGAGCGCATCAGCGAATGGCGCGGCAAGGCGATCGAGCGCGTGAGCAGCCGGCTGGACCTGTCGGCCGAGCAACGGCAGAAGCTGGAGGTGTTGGCCGACAAGCTGATCGCCCAGCGCACGGCCATGGTGGGGCAGGGCGGTGACCCGCGCACCGAGATGAAGGCCCTGGTGGCGGGCGAGAAGTTCGACCGCGCCCGGGCACTCAACCTGCTCGACGAGAAGACCCGCGTCCTGCAGGTCGGCACACCCGAAGTGATCGAGGCCCTGGCGAACTTCTACGACAGCCTCAACCCCACCCAGCAGGCCGAGGTGCGTGAATTCATGGAGAAGCGTCCTGGCTGGTTCCGCCGCGGTTGAGGGGTGCGGCATGTCGCCCGCCCTGCAACCCCTCGCGCGGCCGATCCGCGAGCACGGCAACGCCCTGCTTGCCGACGTGACCGATCCCCACGACGAGGTGCTGGCCCTGGTCTGGGGGCCGCGCTTCGATCGCGAACACGCGCTCTGGCTGTGGTCGCGCCTGTCGCGCCGTGCGCCCAATCAGGCCGCCCCCGTGCTGCCAGCCCTGATGCACATGGCCGAGCGCTTCGACGCACTGGCGCTGACCGAACAGCGCCGGGTGCGGCGGCTCATCATGCGGCACCGGGCGCTTCGAGGGCCGGGCGGGGTGTGAGAATGCGCGCATGACCCGCATCCTGTTGATCGACGACGACGCGCAGCTCGGCGCGCCGCTGGCCAGCTACTTCCAGCGGTTCGAGCTGGCGCTGGTGCACGCGCACAAGCCCAGTGAGGGTCTGGCGCTGCTGCGCCGTGGCGGCTTCGACGCCGCCATCCTCGACGTCATGCTGCCCGAGATGGACGGCTTCGAGCTCTGCCGGACCATCCGCAAGGAAAGCGACATTCCGATCGTCATGCTCACGGCGCGCGGCGACGTCATGGACCGCGTGGTCGGGCTCGAGCTGGGTGCCGACGATTACCTGCCGAAACCCTTCGAGCCGCGCGAGCTGGTGGCCCGGTTGCAGACCGTTCTGCGCCGGCGGGTCGCCAGCCCGGCACCGGAACCAGGCGTTCTTGCGTTCGAAGGCCTCACCATCGACCCCGCGCGCCGCGAGGTGCGGCGCCAGGGCGAGCCGGTGGAGCTCACCGGCACCGAATTCGAGCTGCTTCACCTGCTGGCGCGAGACGCCGGGCGCGTGCTCAGCCGCGACGACATCCTGAACCAGCTTCGCGGCCACGAGGCCGAGCTGCTCACGCGTGCGGTGGACATCGTCGTGAGCCGCCTGCGCAGGAAGCTCGAACCCCTCGATTGCATCAAGACCCTGCGCAACGCTGGCTACTCGCTCGCACTGCGTCGGCTGCCAGGCTGAGCCCGACCATGCGAGGCCACCGTTCCATCAAACTGCGCCTGCTCGGGGTGTTCCTGGTGCTGGCGCTGTCGGTCGCTTTCATCTTCATCAGCGGGGCACAGAAGGCTTTTTCCCTCGGCTGGCGCGACGCCGCCCGGCCGCTCTTGATGGACTACGTGAGCCGCCTGGCCGCCGATGTGGCGCCCGGCAGCACGCCCGATCTGGCGCGCGCCAGGGCCTTGGTCGAGCGGTTGCCCATCATCACCATCGACATCACCGGACCCGTGGTGCAGTGGCGATCGCACCCCGATCAGGAGCGGCCCCACTGGCGGCAAGACCAACACAACGGAAACGGGCGCGACGACTGGGGCGACGACGCCGAATGGCAGGCGCTGCTGCAGCGGACGACGGCCGACGGGCACCGGATCGAATTCGGTCTGAACGAAGCCGCCGTGGAACGCCGGCCGCGCATGCTGGCGTTCGCGCTGGTCGGCCTGCTGTTGGTGACCGGGCTGGCGTTCTGGGTCGTGCGGCGCCTGCTGAGACCGCTGGACGACATCCGCGCCGGCGCCATGCGGTTCGGCGCCGGCAACTTCAGCCAGCCCATCGAGCTGCCGCGGCACCGGCGACATGACGAGCTCGGCGAGCTGGCCACCACCATCAACACCATGGGCCACGACATCGAGCAGATGCTGCAGGCCCAGCGCGCGCTGCTGCTGGCCATCAGCCACGAGCTGCGCAGCCCGCTCACACGCGCGCGGCTCAACACCGAACTGCTGCCCGAAACCACCGAGCTGCAGCCGCAGCGCGAGGCCCTGCTGCGCGACCTGAACGAGATGGCACGCCTCATCAGCGACCTGCTGGAAAGCGAGCGCCTGGCCGGCCGGCACGCCGCGCTGCACCGCGAGCCCACCGATCCGGCAGCGCTGGTGCGCGAAGTCATCGGCGAGCTGGCCGCTGCCCGGCCCGAGGCCGGGCACATCGCCCTCACGCTGGCAGACGACCTGCCCGCGGTGTCGCTCGACCGCGTCCGCATGAAGCTGCTGCTGCGCAACCTGCTCGACAACGCGCTGCGCCACAGCGCCGACGCACCGCTGCGGCCCGAACTGCACCTGTCTGCCGACGGCCCCGACCGCGTGCGATTCACCGTGCGCGACCACGGCCCCGGCGTGCCCGAAGACCAGATCCCCCACCTGGGCCAACCCTTCTACCGCCCCGACAGCGCCCGCACCCGCCACGCCGGCGGCACCGGCCTGGGCCTGTACCTGTGCAAACTGGTTGCCCAGGCGCACGGCGGCAGTTGCGACATATCCAATGCCGGGCCGGGTTTGCAGGTGAGCGTGTCGGTGCCGGTCTGATCGCGCGGTCTGCCTCCTAGAATGCGCGGCAGGGAGACGCCATGACACCCGAAGCCCGCGCCCGCCGCCAGATCGATGCCCTGCTGACCCAGGCGGGTTGGCATGTGTGCGACCTCGCGCAGGTCCACATCCACGGGCACAAGGGCTTGGCCATCCGGGAGTTTCCGCTGGCCCCGGGCCATGGGTTTGCCGACTACCTGCTGTACGTGAACGGCAAGGCCTGCGGTGTCATCGAGGCCAAGAAAGAGGGCGCCACCCTGAGCGGGGTGGAGGTGCAGAGCGCCCACTACGCCCAGGGCCTGCCCCCCGAGCTGCCAGCGTGGCGCCGGCCGCTGCCCTTTGTATTCGAGTCCACCGGGGTTGAAACCCGCTTCACCAACGGCCTTGACCCCCAGCCGCGCGCACGGCCGGTTTTCGCGTTCTTCCGGCCCGAACTGCTGGTGCAGTGGCTGGCCTATCTGCCCGACACGACCACCCAACCGGCCGTGATGGAGGTGCCGGGCACCTTCCTGGCCCGCATGCAGCACATGCCGCCCCTGGTGACCGAATGGGGCCAGGGAGGGGCAAGCCACAAGCTGTGGCCTGCCCAGATCCAGGCCGTGACCCACCTTGAGAAAAGTCTGGCCGCCAACAAGCCGCGGGCCCTGATCCAGATGGCCACCGGCAGTGGCAAGACCTTCACCGCCATCAGCGCCATTTACCGGCTCATCAAGTTTGGCGGGGCGCGGCGGGTGCTGTTTCTGGTGGACCGCGGAAACCTGGCGCGCCAGACCAAGAAAGAGTTCGATGCCTATGCCAGCCCGCACAACGCCTACAAGTTCGGCGAGGAGTTCATCGTCCAGCACCTGCAGGGCGGGCAGATCGACGGCAGCGCACGCGTGGTCATCAGCACCATCCAGCGCATGTTCAGCGTGCTCAAGGGCAAAGACCTGCCCGCCGATGCCGACGAAGAAAGCACCGAGGGCACCGAGGGGCTGTTCAAGGACCCCGAACCCATCGGCTACAACCCCAGCGTCCCCATCGAAACCTTCGACGTCGTCATCACCGACGAAGCCCACCGCAGCATCTACAACCTGTGGCGCCAGGTGCTGGAGTACTTCGACGCCTACCTGATTGGCCTGACCGCCACGCCCAACAAACAGACCTTTGGCTTCTTCAACCAGAACTTGGTGATGGAGTACGGCCACGCCCAGGCCGTGGCCGATGGCGTCAACGTCAACTACGACGTCTACCGCATCCGAACCGAGGTGGGCGAGCAGGGCGCCAAGGTGGACAAAGGCTACTGGCTGGAAACCCAAGACAAGGCCACTCGCCGCAGGACGGCCTGGCAACTGGACGACGATTTCGAGTACCAGCCGGAAGAGCTGGACCGCGCTGTGCAGACCCCCGACCAGATCCGCACCGTGGTGCGCACCCTGCGCGACCGCTGGCAGACCGACCTGTTCCCGCAGCGCCAGGAGCTGCCCAAAACACTGATCTTCGCCAAGGACGACAACCACGCCGAGAAGATCGTCGAAACCCTGCGCGAGGAGTTCGGCCGCGGCAACGACTTCGCGCAGAAGATCACCTACCGCACCACGGGCGCCAACCCCGAACAGCTCATCAAGGATTTCCGAACCAGCTACTACCCGCGCGTGGCCGTCACGGTGGACATGATCGCCACCGGAACCGACATCAAGCCGGTGGAGATCGTGGTGTTCATGCGCAGCGTGAAAAGCCGCAGCTTCTTCGAACAGATGAAGGGCCGCGGCGTGCGTGTGTGCCAGCCCACCGACCTGATGGCCGTCAACCCCGGCGAACAGTTGAAGAAGGACCACTTCGTCATCGTCGACTGCGTGGGCGTGTGCGAACGCGACAAGACCGACAGCCGCCCCATGGACAGCAAGAAGTCGGTTCCGCTGGACAAGCTGCTGCAGGCCGTGGCCCTGGGCAATGTGGAAGACGACGTCATCAGCAGCGTGGCGGTGCGCCTGAGCAGGCTCGACCGCGACGTGACCGACGCCGACCAGGCCAAGGTGATTGAATCCAGCGGCGGTTTCAGTCTGCGCGACATCGCCCGCGGCTTGGTGCAGGCACTGGAGGCCGAGGAAGACGTCAACCTGCCGCCCACCGTTCGGGCTGAGCTTGTCGAGGCCCAGCGCGCCAAAGCCGTGGAGCCACTGTCCAACCCCGCGCTGCGCGAACTGATCTTGAAGCTGCGGCAGAAGGCCGACCTGGTCATCGACACCGTGACGCAAGACGCGCTGCTGCACGCCGGCTTTGCCGAAGGCAGCGACCGCGCCCAGCAACTGGTGCAGAGCTTTGAAGCCTTCATCCAGCAGCACAAAGACGAAATCACCGCGCTGCAGATCCTCTACAACCGCCCGGTGCGCGCCCCCCTGCGGTTTGAAGACATCAAGGCCCTGGCCGACGCGCTCCACGCCCCGCCGCACCTGATGGACGAAAGCGCCCTGTGGCAAGCCTATGCCGCGCTGAAAAAGGGCAAGGTGAAAGGCGCCAGCCAGAAACGGCTGCTCACCGACATCGTGAGCCTGGTGCGCTTTGCCATGCAGCAAGACAACGAACTGGTGCCGTACCCTGAACGCGTGCGGGCCAACTTCAAGGCCTGGCTGGCGCAGCAGTCCCAACCCCTTCTCCCGCCTGCGGGAGAGGGCAGGGGTGAGGGCACCCCTTTCACCCAAGAACAAATCCACTGGCTCGAAATGATCCGCGACCACATCGCCGCCAACCTCGGGATTGAACTCGAAGACTTCGACTACGCCCCCTTCAGCCAGGAGGGTGGGCTGGGCAAGGTGCACCAGCTGTTTGGTGAGCAGTTGCCGCGGGTGATGGATGAGCTGAATCGGGAGCTGGTGGCGTGAGGGAGATGGTTCGGCTTGGCGACGTCGCGCAGATCAACCCGCGTTTCGATAAGACGTCCCTGGCTGACGATACGCCGGTGTCGTTTGTGCCTATGGCTGCGGTGGGTGCAGCGGACGGTCAGATCGATGCATCGAATGCGCGCCCCTTTGGCGAAGTGAAGAAGGGCTACACCCCGTTCCGTGACGGTGATGTGCTGTTCGCGAAAGTCACGCCCTGCATGGAGAACGGCAAGATGGCCGTGGCGCGTGGACTTAAGAACGGCGTCGGTTTCGGCTCGTCAGAGTTCCATGTGCTGCGCCCCACCGAACGAGTGGACGCCAAATACCTGTACCACTTTGTCTCATCCGAGTCATTCCGCAAGGAGGCCGCGCGGCACATGACCGGTGCCGTGGGTCTGCGTCGCGTGCCCTCTGCATTTCTGGCCGACGCCAAGCTGCCTTTGGTGGACCTGGACGAACAGCGCAGCATCGTCGCCGAGATTGACAAACAGTTCTCCCGCCTCGACGAAGCCGTCGCGAACCTCCAGCGCGTCAAGGCCAACCTGAAACGCTACAAAGCCGCCATCCTCAAAGCCGCCGTCGAAGGCCGCCTCGTCGAAACCGAAGCCAGCATCGCCTGCCGTGAAGGGCGTAGGTATGAGACTGGCGACCAGCTTTTGGTCCGAATTCTTAAAGCACGACGCAGTGAATGGAAGGGGCGTGGCAGGTACAAGCATCCGGCTGTCGATGCGCGAGGTGAATTGAACGTGCTTCCCGAAGGATGGGCTCGTGCTTCGGTCGAGGCGCTTTCTTCGCTCTTGGAGTATGGGACTTCGGCGAAAACAGATGCACACCCATCCGGAGTGCCTGTTCTGCGGATGGGCAATATCTCTGACGGTGGCCTGAAGTTCGACGCCCTGAAGTACCTCCCTTCTGATCACGACGAGTTCCCGAAGCTTTTCGTCGAGCCAGGTGATCTTTTGTTCAATCGAACCAACAGTCCGGAACTGGTAGGCAAGACAGCTGTTTTTAGACCGCGGTTTTCGCAGGCAGTCTCTTTCGCCTCCTACCTTATTCGTGTTCGCTTGGTTAAAGACGGTGTTCTGCCCGAATTTGTCGCTGCGTACATCAATTCCTCTTTTGGCCGCCACTGGGTGAAGTCGGTCGTGACACAGCAAGTCGGACAAGCGAATGTCAACGGGACAAAGCTGCAATCGTTGATGATCCCGTTGCCTCCTGCGGCAGAGCAACACCGAATCGTGACAGAGCTTGAATTGCGGCATTCAATCCTGCGGGAAGTCGAGGCAGAGGTCGATGCGAATCTTCAGCGAGCAGCGGGGCTACGGCAGTCTTCGCTACGTCGAGCGTTCACTAGCATCACATAGGCGTATTGATCAAAGGGGAGGCATATGAAGTTCCGGCTGAAAGAAGTGGACGTGTCAGAAGACGAGCCTTTTAAGTTCGACGCTCTCAAGCGGCAGCCGGTGGTCGAATTCCTTCGCGACCTGATCAAGCAGATGGAGGGACCGTTTGTTCTGGCACTGGATTCCCCCTGGGGAACTGGAAAGACAACTGCGATTCGGATGCTCCGTGCCTCGCTTAAGAAGGAGGGGCTCACCAGCGTCTATTTCAACGCTTGGAAGGAGGACTACGTCAGCGATCCGCTGATTCCCATGGTTGCCGCGATCGACGAACTTGAGGTCGCTGATACTGAAGCAGAGAAGCAGTTCGGCGAACGAATGGCAACCGTCAAGCTTGTGGCTTCCAAAGTCGCCAAACGTGGCCTGGTTGCGGCGGTGAAACTGGCCACGATGAATGCTTTCGATCTTGATGAGATTACCGAAGACGTAATCGCGTCAACGGCCAGAGATGCAGCCGACGACGTGATCGAATCTTTCAAGCAGGAGAAGGCATCGCTGGGACGGTTCCGTGACGCCTTGGAAGACGCGGTGAAAACAGTTTCGCCCACGGGATCTTCGAAACCGCTGGTGTTCTTTATCGATGAACTCGATCGCTGCCGCCCGACTTTTGCGATTGAACTCTTGGAGCGCGTGAAGCACATGTTCGATGTGAAGCACATCGTTTTTGTGCTGTCGATCGACAAGAAGCAACTGGAGGCTATTACTGCCGCTGTGTACGGGGAGCGCATAGATGCGCTTGAGTACCTTCGTCGCTTCATTGATTTGGAGTTCACGCTGCCTGCCGTGCATACCAAGCAGTACACGAGGGTGCTGATTGAGCGCCACGGATTCAAGGATTTTTTTGACGCGCGAAAAGGCTATTCCGAGCTTGTCTATGACCACGACAACTTCGTCGAAGCTTTTGCCCGTTTATCAGGTGTTTTCGGCATGTCGCTGCGGGCGAAAGAGCGTTGCTTGACGCGCTTGGCTGTGGTCTTGACCCAGACGCCGGAGAACCACTATCTCGATCCGCATGTTGCCGCGTTTCTGATCGTTGTTCGAACGATGCGACCTGACCAGTACCGTGGCTTGATTTCGGGAGAACTTGCGCCGCGCACATTGATGTCGTCAATACGTGAAATGCCCGGCGCTCATGTGCTTTTTGACTCGCGCGTGGGCTCGATCATCGAGGCCTATTTGATCTTTGGTGATTCGCAAAAGGATAGAGCTGCAGCGGTCCAAGAAGAACTGAGAATGCTGGCGAGTGCTGATCCGGTTTCAGTTCAAGGCATACGTGCCAAAGAGCTGGTAGAGATGTTGGGACATGTCACGAGACAGCGATTTCATGGCTTCTCGACGAACAACGTTGCCGACAAGATCGATCTGGCATCTCGCATGGGGGATGAGCGATGAGTACTCCGTTCTCCCTCCGTATCTTCGTCGCCGACGGCGACCCCGACGGTCTGCGCATCGTCGAAAAGTCCAACTGGATCGGCAAGGCGCTGGTGTTTCCCCGGGCGCTGCTGCCGCAGGTGAAGGCGCGGCCGGAGCTGGCGCAGACCGGCGTCTACCTGCTGCTGGGGCCTCGGCCGGACGGCGAGGGCGAGATGCTCTACGTGGGCGAGGGCGACCCCATTCGCCCGCGGCTGGAGAGCCACTACGCGCAGAAGGATTTCTGGACACGTGCCATCGGCTTCACCACGGCCACGGCCGGGCAGTTGAACAAGGCACATGTGCAGTTTCTGGAGGCTCGGTTGGTCGCGCTCGCGAAGACAGCCAAGCGCATGCCGCTGGACAATGGCAATCAGCCCACCGAACCCAGCCTGAGCGAGGCCGACCGGGCCGACATGGTGGTGTTCCTGGACCACATGCTGGGTATGCTGCCGGTGCTGGGAGTGCACGCGTTCGAGCAGGCCCCAGCACCCACGGCCAAGGCCAGCCCGGTGCTGACGTGCAAGGGCAAAGGCGTGCAGGCCACGGGGTACGAAGCAAGCCAGGGCTTCGTGGTGAAGGCCGGTTCCCAGGCGGTGGCCGAGGCGGTGCCGTCGATGGCGCAACACGTCCGCGGCATGTACGAGGTGCGGCAGGAACTGATCGGCAATGGCGTACTGGCGATGGAGTCGGGCCTGTACCGATTCACGCAGGACTACAGCTTCAGTTCACCCAGCACGGCCGCAGCCGTGGTGCTGGGCCGCAGCGCGAATGGCCGCATCGAGTGGAAGGACGCGCAGGGGCGGACGCTGAAGGAGCTGCAGGAAGCGGAAGCGGGTTCGTGATTCGCGAACAGCGAACAACAAACAGCGAATAGTTTGCGGTATGCATATTGCATATAAGAACGAGCTGGCCGTTGTTAGATCAATGATTTCATGGCATATTCCATATGCATATTGCGTATGGAGTCCGGTGTGAGCAGTTCTGGAATCAAATCGCGGTTGAGCCACGCCCAGTGGACGCTGAAGCCGCAAGACCTGGCGGTCGCTTTCAAGCTGGTCTGCCTCAAGGGGCAGCGGCTGCCGTATGCGGTGCTGGCCCAGGCGCTGCACCTCTCGCCCTTCGAGGCGCATGCCTGCATGGCCCGCCTGTCGGCGTCGCGGCTGTTGACCGAGGTGGACGGTGTGCCCAGCTTGGTCATGCCTGCGTTCCGGCCGCTGGTGCTGCAGGGAGCGGCGTATTTCTTTCCGCCGGTCCGTGGGGAGGTCACCGTGGGTTTCCCCACGGCGCACGGCGTCGAACCGATCAAATCCAAAGTCATGTTTGCCGACGAACTGCCGCCTGTCTGGCCGCACGCCGATGGCACGACGCGCGGGACGACCCTGTTGCCGCTGTACCCCAAACTGCCGTTGGCCGCTCAGATGGACCCACCGTTTTACGAACTGTTGGCGCTGTTTGATGCGCTGCGCATCGGTCAGGCGCGCGAGCGCGAGATGGTGCGGGGCATGCTGGAGGCGCGGCTGGCATGAGCAACCCCAACCTGGCCATCCTGGAGCTGGTGGCCAACGCCCTGGGCCCGGTGTGCGACGACGTGGTGTTCGTGGGCGGCTGTGCGACGGGCCTGTTGCTCACGCAGGCGCGCCCGGATCGCATTCGCATCACGGAAGACGTGGACATCATTGCCCAGGCGCTCACAGCCCGCGACTACCACGCCATTGAAGACAAGGTGCGTGCACGCGGCTTCAGCAACGACATGCGCCCGGGTGCGCCCATCTGCCGCTGGGTGTATGGCTCCGTCACGCTGGACGTGATGCCCACGGTGCCGGACATCCTGGGGTTTGCCAATCGCTGGTATCCGCTGGCGGTGGAGACGGCCACCCCGGTGGTGCTGGCGCCGGGCTTGAGCATTCGCCTCATCTGCGCGCCGGTGTTCATTGCCACCAAGCTGGAGGCATTCCACGACCGCGGACGCAACGCCGATGGACAACCCGATTACCTTGGCAGCCACGATCTCGAGGACATCATCACCGTGGTGGACCGGCGCCCGGAACTGTTGGCCGAGTGCGCCACAGCGCCGGTAGACCTGCGAGCGTATCTGGCCCAGGCGTTCCGCCACTTGATGACAGATGCCGACTTCAACACCTCACTGGCCGGACATTTGCCCGGCGATGCGTCCAGCCAAGGACGTCTGCAAAAACTGCGCGACGCATTGCGCGCACTCTCGAACCTGATGGCATGAACACCAACACCCTCGTCCAGAAGCTCTGGAACTACTGCAATGTGCTGCGCGACGACGGCATGAGCTATGGCGACTACGTGGAGCAGCTCACCTACCTGCTGTTCCTCAAAATGGCCGACGAGCGCAGCAAGCCGCCGCACAACCAGGCCAGCATCGTGCCGGCCGCCTACGCGTGGCCTGAACTGCTCAAGCGCGATGGCGATGGCCTGTTCGACCATTACCGGCACACGCTGGAACGCCTGGGCATGGAGCGCGGCACGTTGGGGCTGATCTTTGCCAAGGCTCAGAACAAGTTCCAGGACCCGGCCAAACTGCGCCGCGTGATCGCCGACCTGATCGACGCCGAAACCTGGACCATCCTGGGGGCCGACGTGAAGGGCGACGCCTACGAAGGCCTGCTGGAGCGCAACGCCCAGGACACCAAGAGCGGTGCCGGGCAGTACTTCACGCCCCGCGCGCTCATCCAGGCCATGGTCGATTGCATTGCGCCGCAGCCGGGCGAAACCATCTGCGACCCGGCCTGCGGAACAGGGGGCTTTCTGTTCACGGCGCACAACCACATCACGGCGCACCACAAGAACCTCACCCGAGACCAGCTCAAGCACCTGAAGGAAAAGGCCTTCACGGGGTACGAACTGGTGCAGGCCACGGCGCGTGTGTGTGCCATGAACCTCATGCTGCACGGCATCGGCTCCGAAAAGGCGGTGCCGGTCGTGGTGGGCGATGCCCTTGCCGTCGACCCTGGCCAGCGCTTTGACGTGGTGCTGGCCAACCCACCGTTCGGCAAGAAAAGCAGCACGGTGATCGTGGGAGAGGACGGCCGCACCACGACCGAAAAAGACATCATCGAGCGCGATGACTTCTGGGCCACCACCAGCAACAAACAACTCAACTTCGTGCAGCACATCAAGACGCTGCTGGCCACGCATGGGCGGGCAGCGGTGGTGCTGCCCGACAACGTGCTGTTCGAAGGCGGCGCTGGCGAAACCATCCGGCGCAAGCTGATGCACGAATGCGACCTGCACACCCTTCTGCGCCTGCCCACCGGTCTGTTCTACGCCCAGGGTGTCAAGGCGAACGTGCTGTTCTTCGACAAGAAGCCCGCCAGCGAAACGCCCTGGACCCGGCAGCTCTGGATCTACGACCTTCGCACCAACCAGCACTTCACGCTCAAGACCAATCCGCTCAAGCGGGAACACCTCGATGAGTTCGTCGACCTGTACCAGGCGGGGCGGCGGCACCTTCGGCAGCCCACCTGGTCAGCTGACAATCCGCAGGGGCGGTGGCGGGTGTACGGTCAGGACGAACTGCTGGCCCGCGACAAGGCAAGTCTCGATATCTTCTGGCTCAAGGACGACAGCCTGGCCGACAGCGACAACCTGCCTCCACCCGAAGTGATTGCACAAGAGATCGTTGAAGACCTGCAGGCGGCGTTGGAGCAGTTCAAGTTGATCGCCGCCGATCTGGATGAGGAAGGGAAGGGCGCGACGATCTGAATCCGCTGCTGCCCCCATGAAAAAAGGGAGCCATCGGCTCCCTTTCTGTTTCCACCCAACCGCCGGTCAGAGCGAGTCGATGAAGCTGCGCAGCTTGTCGCTGCGGCTGGGGTGCTTGAGCTTGCGGACCGCCTTGCTCTCGATCTGGCGGATGCGTTCGCGGGTCACGTCGAACTGCTTGCCGACTTCTTCCAGCGTGTGGTCGGTGCTCATCTCGATGCCGAAGCGCATGCGCAGCACCTTGGCTTCGCGCGGCGTGAGGCTGTCGAGGATCTCCTTGACCACTTCGCGCAGGCCGGCCTGCATGGCGGCTTCGATCGGCGCGGTGTTGGTGGTGTCCTCGATGAAGTCGCCCAGGTGCGAATCGTCGTCGTCGCCGATGGGGGTTTCCATCGAGATCGGCTCTTTCGCGATCTTCATGATCTTGCGGATCTTGTCCTCGGGCATCTCCATCTTTTCGGCCAGGATGGACGCATCGGGTTCAAAGCCGAATTCCTGCAGGTGCTGGCGGCTGATGCGGTTCATCTTGTTGATGGTCTCGATCATGTGCACCGGAATGCGGATGGTGCGCGCCTGGTCGGCGATCGAGCGGGTGATGGCCTGGCGGATCCACCAGGTGGCGTAGGTCGAGAATTTGTAGCCACGGCGGTATTCGAACTTGTCCACCGCCTTCATCAGGCCGATGTTGCCCTCTTGAATGAGGTCGAGGAACTGCAGGCCGCGGTTGGTGTACTTCTTGGCAATCGAGATCACCAGGCGCAGGTTGGCCTCGATCATTTCCTTCTTGGCGTCGCGGGACGAGGCCTCGCCGTTGTTCATCCGCTTGTGGATGTCCTTCAGGTGCTCGATCGGCACCACCACGCTGTTCTGGATGTCGATCAGGCCCTGCTGCAGTTCCTGCACCGGGGGAATGTTGCGCTCGATCACCGTGCTCCAGGGCTTGCCGGCGGCGGCCTGCTTCTCGACCCATTTGAGGTTGAGCAGGTTGGGCGGGAAGTCCTTGATGAAGGTCTCCTGGGGCATGCCGCACTTGTCCACGATGATGCGGCGCAGTTCGCGTTCCTTCTTGCGGATTTCGTCGACCTGGCTGCGCACCGTGCTGCACAGCTTTTCGATGGCCTTGGCCGTGAAGCGGATGCTCATCAGCTTCTCGGTGAGCGCCTTCTGTGTCTTGACATAGGTGGGGCTGCCGTAGCCTTCCTTGTCGTAGGCCTTGTGGAGCTTCTCGAACATGCCGCGCATGAGGTCGAAACGGTCGAGCGCTTCGCGCTTGAGTTCTTCGAGCTTGCGGGTCAGGGCCTTGGAGCCGCCTTTGCCGTCGTCGTCATCGGCTTCGTCGTAGTCGTCGAAGTCTTCTTCGGCCACGTAGTCATCGGCTTCGTCGGCGTCGGCGAAGCCGTCGACCACGGTGGAGATGACGACCTTGCCCTCGCGGATCTCTTCGGCCATGGCCAGGATTTCGGCGATGGTGGCGGGCGACTCGCTGATCGCCTCCATCATGCTGTGCAGACCGCCTTCGATGCGCTTGGCAATCTCGATCTCGCCTTCGCGGGTCAGCAGTTCAACCGTGCCCATTTCGCGCATGTACATGCGCACCGGGTCGGTGGTGCGGCCGAATTCGCTGTCCACGGTGGACAGGGCGGCTTCTGCCTCTTCCTCGGCTTCCTCTTCGGTCGCGGCGGTGGGCCCCGTGTTGTTCAGCAGCAGGGTCTCGGCGTCGGGCGTCTGTTCGTAGACGGCCACGCCCATGTCGTTGAGCAGCGAGACCACGACCTCGAGCGTCTCGGCCTCGACCAGCTTGTCGGGCAGGTGGTCGTTGATTTCGCCGTGGGTGAGGTAGCCGCGCGTCTTGCCCAGCTTGATCAGGGTCTTCAGGCGCTCGCGGCGGGCACGTGCTTCTTCTTCGGACAGGACGGTTTCGTCCAGACCGAATTCCTTCATCAGCGCGCGTTCCTTCGCCTTGCTGATCTTCATGCGCAGCGGCTTGACCTTCTCGGCCGGCTGCGCTTCGTCGGTCGCGACTTCCTCTGGAATCTCTTCGCCCAGGTCGGCGTCTTCGAGGTCGACCAGATCGTCACCCAGGTCGTCCACTTCCTTGGCGGGCGCGGCACCAGCCTTGGGCTTGCGGCCGCGTTTGGCGGCGGGCTTGTCGTCGGCGGCGCTGGCGGCTTTGGCCGGGCGGCCGGGCTTCTTTTTCGCGGGCACGTCGTCCAGCAGTTCCTCGGCCAGCGCCTCGGGCTTGGCTTTGCGGGTGGTGCTGGATGCGGTCTTGGCGGGGGCGGCCTTCTTGGCAGGCGCGGCTTTGGCGGCGGCCTTGGGCGGGGTCTTGGTGGTCACTGCAGGGGCTTTCTTGGGGGAAGCCGCCGGCTTGGCCTTGGCAGGGCTGGCCTTCTTGGCAACGGCTTTGGGGGACGCAGCGGACGCACTGGCTTTCTTCGCGGGCATGGGGACCTCAAAAAAATCGTCGAACGGACCGGCAGAACTCACCTCAGCCGCCAGAAGACCCTCAGCTGGGGCCGAACCGGTGGTTTGGAAGGGCACTCAAACCCACCACGCGCCGGAGCGGGCGGGCCTGCAAGCTGTGCGGGCGAACATTTGGTGTGCAGCCCTTGCGGGGATCCGTCGCGCCCGACTCGTGTTCGGAGGGGGCGGGGTGGCCAGGAGGTTCATCCATGTAGCCCCTGCATGGGGGCCGGGCCAAAGCCGGAGGTGCTGCTGTCGCGCTTGCGGTGCAACCTTGGATTATACCGGCGAAGTTCCGAACGTGGCACTCAGGCCTGAACCCGTGGCAGGCGGGCCTGAAGCAGGGCTTGTTGCTTCCGACTAAGTTCATAGAGCCGCTCCATCCGCTGCGGATCCGAAGATGGCAGCTTGCTCGCCTTGTTGATTTCGTCGGCGACGGCATCTAGGTGGATGTCCGTCATCAAGCGACGCAGGTCCTCCTGGCCAATCTCCTCGATCTCGTAGGTTTGCCCGGAGGGCTGCAGATGGTCCAAGCCGATCAGGCGGGCGGCAAGCTCGGCAAATGGTTGTCCCTCTGCACCCAACTGCAGGACGGCCCATGGCTCGGCACCGTGTTCGTTGAATCGCACGTCGATCCAGGAGAACAGATCGCCGTGCGGCGCCTGAAGCTCGCACAGCACATGGTGGTCCTCATTGGTTAGGAGATCCCAGGCGCTGGAGTTTCGCAACGCCGCCTGTGCAATGTGCTCGGCCATGGCAATGGATTTCGGCTTGATGGCATGGCGTGCGCCAGCTCCATAGGCCCGCTGCTTGTATCGGGACTCAGTACCCCGGCCACCGCGGATTGCCGGCTTGCTTTCCCCTGCAGATAGTCCCCATAGCTCGGGCAGATCGCGCGTGTCCAACTGCGCCTTTTCCGCCAGTACGCCCATTAGTTGGCGTTTAAGGGCACCCTCCGGCAATGCCTTCCAGAGCGGCCCCGCATTGGTGATCATGCGCGAGCGGCCTTCGATGGTAGCAACGTCACAGCCCTCAGCTGCAGCCTCGACGAGGAACTCGCTCAGCGGGACCGCTTGGCGCACAAAGCGGGCGAACGCCTCCGTCCCGTTCTCGCGGATGTAGCTGTCCGGGTCGTGCTCGGCCGGCAAGAAAAGGAACTTCACGCTGCGCGTGTCGGTGGCCAGCGGCAGCGCGGCATCGAGCGCCTTGCGCGCGGCGCGGCGGCCGGCGGCGTCGCCGTCGAAGCTGAAGACCACCGCGTCGGTGAAGCGGAACAGTTTGTGCACATGGTCGGGTGTGCAGGCGGTGCCCAGGGTGGCCACTGCGTTGGCAAACCCCAGCTGCGCCAGCGCCACCACGTCCATGTAGCCCTCGGTCACCAGCGCGTAACCGTGCTGGCGGATGGCGGTGCGGGCTTCGAACAGGCCGTACAGCTCGCGCCCCTTGCTGAACACCGGCGTCTCGGGTGAGTTCAGGTACTTGGGTTCGCCCTGGTCGAGCACGCGCCCGCCAAACCCGATGCATTCGCCCTTGACGTTGCGGATCGGGAACATGATGCGGTCGCGAAACCGGTCGTAGCGTTTGGCCTGTCCGTCCTGACCCTTTTCGTCGGCGTGTTCAATCACCAGCCCCGATTCGACCAGCAGCGGCGACTGGTAGTCGGGGAACACACCAGCCAGGTGGCGCCAGCCCTCGGGCGCATAGCCCATGCCGAACACCTTCGCGATCTGGCCCGAGAGGCCGCGCCGCTTCAGGTAGTCGATGGCCCGCGGCGACGCCTTGAGCTGGGATTGGTATGCCTTGGCCGCCTTCTCCAGCACGTCGGTCAGCGTGGCCTGTTGCTGGCGCTGTTGGGCGGCGCGTTCGCGGTCTTGCGGCGAGACGTCTTCTTCGGGCACCTGCAGGCCGACTTGCCCCGCGAGGTCTTTCACCGCCTCGATGAAGCCCATGCCCACATGTTCCATCAGGAAACCGATGGCGTTGCCATTGGCTCCGCAGCCGAAGCAGTGATAGAACTGCTTTGAAGGACTGACGCTGAACGATGGCGACTTCTCGCCATGGAAGGGGCACAGCCCCATGAAGTTGGCCCCCCCTTTCTTGAGCTGCACGTAACGACCCACCACATCGACCACGTCGACGCGGGTGAGGAGTTCCTGGATGAAGCTCTGCGGGATGGCCATGGGGATGCGCAAGCTTACTGCCTGCGTGGATGGAGGACCCAGGTCGATCTGCCGCCGGGCCGCCCCAAGGCAGATCAGCCCCTTGGGGGCAGCGACCCGCGAAGCGGCGGAGCGTGGGGCCTTGTTCAGTCTCCGGCGACGATGCCCTCGCGCCGGGGATCGGCACCGCCCAGCCACCGCCCGTCGCGGCGCACCAGTGCCTGGGCACCGCTGGTCATGTCCACCTGCTGCACGGTGTGGCCCAGCGCCTCCAGCGCCTGCACCGTGGCCGGCGGGAAGCGGTCCTTTTCGAGCAGCAGGGGGCCGCCCAGGGTGCCGAAGTTGGGCAGGTCGAGCGCGGCCTGCGGGTGCAGGCCCCAGTGCAGCGAGCCGTGCAGCGCCTTGGCCGTGTAGTGAATGATGAGCGCCCCCCCGGGGCTGCCGGCGGTCATCAGCACCTCGTTGGTCTGCGCATCGAACACCAGCGTGGGCGCCATGGAAGAGCGTGGCCGCTTGCCGGGCTGGACGCGGTTGGCCACCGGGCGGCCCTGCGCGTCGGCGGGCGCAAAGCTGAAATCGGTGAGCTGGTTGTTCAACAGGAATCCACCCGGGCGCGACGGGTCGGTGGTCACCATCATGCGTGAGCCAAACGCCGATTCGATGGTGGTCGTCATGGACAGTGCACGCCCCTGGGCGTCCACGATGCCGATGTGGCTCGTGCCGGCTTCGGGCTGCGTCGGCATGGGCGCGAAGGCGATGGCGGCGCCTGCAGGTCGCCCGGGTTCGACCCGGGGTGCCCGTTGGGGCCCGATCAGCGCAGCCCGTGCGTTGAGGTAGTCGGCATCCAGCAGGCTCGCCCAGTCGCCAGCGGGGGCGGGCACGAAGTCGGGGTCGGCGATGTACTGCGCCCGATCGGCAAAGGCCAGGCGGGACGATTCGGTGTACGTGTGCAGCCAGTCGGCACCGGGTCGGCCTTCGCGCAGCGAGGCGACGGCCTGCGGCGTGCGCGAAAGCAGCCCCAGAATCTGCCCCACTGCGATGCCGCCCGAGCTGGGCGGCGGCATGCCGCACACGCGGACCCAGCGCCCGCCGGTGCGAAGGGGATGGCACAGGGCTGCGCGCTCGCGCGGCTGGTAGCGGCGCAGGTCGTCCTGCGTCAGGGCACCGGGCAGGGTGGGGTGGCTGCGCACTGTGTCGACCAGGGCACGCGCCACCGGGCCCTCCACCAGCGCGATGGGACCCAGCGCGGCCAGCTCCCGGAACACCGCGGCGAGTTCGGGGTTGCGCAGCCGGTGACCCACCGGGTGCGGCTTGCCATCGCCCTGAAAAAAGTAGGCCCGTGCCACGGGGTCGCGCGCCAGCGACGCGTCGGCCGCCAGCAGCGTGTGCAATCGCGGGCTGACGCTGAACCCGCGCTCGGCCAGCGCGATGGCCGGCTGAAAGAGCGCGGCCCAAGGCAGCTTGCCATGCTGGCGGTGGGCCAGCGCCAGCATGGCCACCACCCCCGGCACGCCCACCGCGCGGCCGCTGGCCACCGCGGTGGCGAACGGCAGGGGCTGGCCGCCGTCATCGAGGAACAGGCGCTCGTTGACCGCCGCCGGCGCGGTTTCCCGGCCGTCGAACGCCTGCACACGCCGGCCATCCCAGTGAAGCAGGAAAGCGCCACCGCCAATGCCGCTGGACTGTGGCTCGACCAGGGTCAGCACCATCTGGACGGCGATGGCGGCATCCACCGCGCTGCCGCCCTTCCGCAGGATTTCAGCGCCGACCTCGACAGCGACCGGGTTGGCGGCGGCCACGGCTTGGCGGTCGAAGGCCCAGCCGGGCTTGGCCGACAGGCCGGACGCAGCCTCTGGCTCCGCGCTCTGCCCGGCCTGCCTTGCGGGCCCGGGAAGCAGCGGGGCACAGGCCGCAAGCGCCAGGGCGATGCCTGCCAGCAAGGTGAGTCGCAGACGGCGCCGGTGGTGGGGCACGGGACACGAGGTGTTGGCTGATTCGGACATGGGCGTGACTTTACGCACGCCGAACAGGAATGCCGAATCGACACCCGCATTCGGCTTGCCCTGGATCAATCGGGACCGGATGGCGATGCGCGATCTTCGAGGTGGCTTGTACGCAGATGCAAGGCAAGCCTTCATTCCTGTAACGCCCTCCTGGAGAAAGCATGAACGCCGATGTTCTCGCCCCGAACTCGAACCGTCCCCCGGCGCGCGACCTCCTGGCGCTTGCCGAGGCTGCCGAGGCTGCCCGCCATCGGGCGGTCGTCGGCCTGGGCGATGCCCTGGTGCTTGCCGGTTGCCTTGAAGCCCTGCAGGTGGACCAATTGCGTCACGAGGACCCGGATCTGCTTCGCTCGCGCTCGCACGAGCTGGTCGATCGCTTCCTTATCACCGACGAGGAATGGCAGCGTGCGCTGGCGCACGTGGCAGGACTGCCCGAGGTCGACGCCGACGGCTTCGAGACCGAGAGCGACGTTGCCGACCTGATACCTACTGCCCAGGCACGGGGCTTCGAAGTGCTGCCGCTGGGCCACCTCGAAGGCCAGTTCGTGGTCGCGTCCTGGCGACCGACCGATGAGGCGCTGCGGCAACAAGTGCAGCAGGCCACCGGTCATGCCGTGTGGATGGTGTGGGCCGATCGCGAGGCCATTCAAAGGCGGTTGCTGGGTACGCGGGCGGTGAACGCGCCTGCACCCGCCAAGGCGCGTGCAGCGCCGGTGCTGCGCAGTGTCGCGCCGGCCCCCGCTGCGAAGACGCCAGCCGCTCCGGCACATGGTGCGGGCCTGCTGGAACTGCAGAACATCGTCGAGCTGGCCGTGGCCGAGGTGGGCGCCGGGCAGGAGGCGCAAAGCGACGCGGCCGGCAGCGATACCGCCGGCATGGTGCACCTCGTCAATCGCATGATCGCGGACGCGCGGCGCAGCGGGGCTTCAGACATCCACATCGAGACGAATCCGGGTGACACGCTCACGCAGGTGCGAATGCGCCACGACGGCGAACTCGAACCTTACCTGTCGCTGCCGTCCTGCCTGCCCGGCCCATTGGTGTCGCGCATCAAGATCATGGCGCGTCTCGACATTGCCGAGCGGCGGCGCCCGCAGGACGGCAAGATCGACTTCGGGGCCCAGGGTGACGGCCCATCGGAGCTGCGGGTGGCCGTGCTGCCGACGCACGACGGCCTTGAGGACGTGGTCCTGCGCCTGCTGGCGACCAGCCGTCCCCTGCCACTGTCGAGGCTGGGCCTGCAGGCGCGAGACCGCGACATCATCGAGCGCATGTCACGCCGCAGCTTCGGCATGGTGCTTGCAGCGGGGCCCACGGGTTCGGGCAAGACGACCACGCTGCATTCCATGCTGGCCGAAGTGAACACCCCGGAGCGCAAGATCTGGACCGCCGAGGATCCCATCGAGATCACCCAGCCCGGCCTTCGTCAGGTGCAGATGCATGACAAGATCGGCCTGACCTTTGCCAGTGCGATGCGCAGCTTTCTGCGGGCCGACCCCGACATCATCATGATTGGCGAAATCCGCGACACCGAGACCGCGAAGATTGCCATCGAGGCCTCGCTCACCGGTCATCTCGTCCTGTCGACCCTGCACACCAACAGTGCCTCGGAGAGCGTGGTGCGTCTCCTTGACCTGGGTATGGATCCGATGAACTTCGCTGACTCGCTGCTGGGTATCGTTGCGCAGCGCCTTGTTCGCTGCTTGTGCCCGACCTGTTCCAGCCGCCGTGCCTTGTCGTCGGGTGAATGGGACGCGCTGGTGGACGAGTACCGGGATGGTTCGCCGCTACGCCGCGAAGAGGCCGTGGAGCGCCTGCTCGTGGCCGCCGGCGCCGATTCACCCGCCAGCGTTCGCGTTGGCCAGGCCGTGGGGTGTGGCCTGTGCAAAGGCAAGGGTTATCGCGGTCGCATCGGCGTCTACGAAATTCTGCAGAACCACCGCGAAATCCGCAGCTTGGTCCAGGACCGCGCACGCCCATCGGCCATTTTCGACACCGCCGTGGCGCTGGGCATGCGCAGCCTGCGCCATGACGCGCTTGAGAAAGTCGTTCAGGGCCTGATCGATCTCCCCCAGGCCCGCACGGCGTATCTGTGAGGCTCCGTTGCCTGGTCAGCGAGGGGCGAGGCGGATCGCTCCGTCCAGGCGAATCACCTCGCCGTTGAGCATGTCGTTCTCGATGATGTGCTTCGCCAGACGGGCGTAGTCCTGCGGGGTGCCCAGGCGGCTGGGGAAGGGCACGCTGGCGGCCAGCGCGTCCTGCACCTCTTGCGGCATGCCGAACAGCATGGGGGTGCCGAAGATGCCGGGGGCAATCGTCATGTTGCGGATGCCGTTGCGCGACAGGTCGCGCGCGATCGGCAGCGTCATGCCGACCACACCACCTTTGGACGCGCTGTAGGCCGCCTGCCCGATCTGGCCATCGTAGGCCGCCACGCTGGCGGTGCTGATCAGCACGCCGCGCTCGCCCGTCGGCTCCGGATCGTTCTTGCACATGGCCTCGGCGGCCAGGCGGATCATGTTGAACGTGCCCACCAGGTTGACCATGATGGTCTTGGTGTAGACGGCCAGCGAATGCGCGCCGCTCTTGCCCACCGTTTTTTCGGCCGGCGCAATGCCCGCGCAGTTGATCAGGCCAGCCAGCTTGCCCATCGACACAGCCTTTGCCACGACAGCTTGGCCATCGGCCTCGTTGCTGACGTCGCACTTCACGAATGCGCCGCTGATTTCCTTGGCCACGGCTTCGCCTTTTTCGGCCTGCATGTCGGCAATCACCACCTTGGCACCGTTGGCCGCCAGCATGCGCGCCGTGCCCTCGCCGAGGCCCGAAGCCCCGCCAGTGACGATGAATACCTTGCCTGCGATTTCCATGGTGTGCTCCTCGGGGTGGTTTGCGGATGGGCGGGCGGCGATGGCGACCGCCCATTGACGTTGACGTAAACGTCAATTATGACGGCTCGAAGCCCGGCCTGGACGGCGACCCCTCCCCGTGACAGTCACAAGAATGTCACAAGCGCTGTCCAGACTCTGGCGCTTTGAACGGACCGGGGTGTGGACATGCTTGCCAATCAAGAAGACCTGATGCGCCGCATCGGCGATGACCTGATGGACGGCTACGACGAAGAGCTCGAAATGGAGGTCGAGGACCGCGAGCTGGACGAGGAGGTCGATCCGGCCGAGGCGGCCCGGCGGCGCGAGGCCCGGCGCACCTATTTCCGCGAACTGTTCCGGCTGCAGGCCGAACTGGTCAAGTTGCAGGACTGGGTGGTGCACACCGGGCACAAGGTGGTCGTGATCTTCGAAGGTCGGGATGCGGCGGGCAAGGGCGGTGTGATCAAGCGCATCACCCAGCGGTTGAACCCCCGCGTTTGCCGGGTGGTGGCATTGCCCGCCCCGAACGACCGCGAGCGCACCCAGTGGTACTTCCAGCGGTACACCGCACACCTGCCGGCGGGTGGAGAAATCGTGCTGTTCGACCGCAGCTGGTACAACCGCGCTGGCGTCGAGAAGGTGATGGGCTTTTGCTCCGACGAGCAGGTGGAGGAGTTCTTTCGCACCGTGCCCGAGTTCGAGAAAATGCTGGTGCGCTCTGGCATCCAGCTGGTGAAGTACTGGTTCTCGATTTCCGACGAGGAGCAGGAGGCGCGGTTCCTGGGCCGCATCCACGACCCGCTCAAGCAGTGGAAGCTCAGTCCCATGGATCTGGAGAGTCGCCGTCGCTGGGAGCTCTACACCAAGGCCAAGGAAGCGATGCTGGCGCGCACGCACATCCCCGAGTCGCCTTGGTGGGTGGTGCCGGCCGACGACAAGAAGAAGGCGCGGCTCAATTGCATCCACCACCTGTTGTCGCTCATTCCGTACCACGAGGTGGACCGCCCCGCCATCGTGCTGCCCGAGCGCATCCGCCACGAAGGCTACCGCCGCCACCAGGTGCCCGGCGAGATCTACGTACCCCAAACGTATTGAACCACCCCTGCCGCGCTGCGCGCGACCCCCTCAAGGGGGCGATGCCAGCGGACTGGCAGAGCCAGATCCGCGGCATCCTGGGTCAGACACCGCGCGCCGGTCGGGTCACTTGAATCCGACGCGGTCGAGCATCTGCTGGACTTTGGTGAGGTTTTTGGCGACCGCAGCGAGGGGCACGGTCTCGGCCTTGAAGTTGTCGCCGCCCATGGCCTTGAGGGCCGGGTTGTCCACTTTCACGCCCTTGGCGGCCGCGAACTCGTTGTTGCCGTTGGCAAAGTAGTCCTGCGCAAAGGGGCTCGAGAGGAACTCCATGAACTGGATGGCGTTGTCGCGGTTCTTGGCGTTTTTCGCCACCGCCGCGCCGGCGATGTTCAGGTGCGTCCCGCTGGTGGCCTGGTTCGGGAACACCACGCGCACCTTGTCGGTCACGGCGCGGTCGTCGGGGTTGTTCGACTTCAACAGTCGGGCGAAGTAGTAGGTGTTGGTGATGGCCACGCCGCACTCACCGCTGGCCACGCCCTTGATCTGGTCGGTGTCGCCGCCCTTGGGTGCGCGCGCCATGTTGTTGACGATGCCCTTGAGCCAGGCCTCACCTTTCTGGTCGCCGATGCGCTCGACCACCGTGGCGAACAGCGACAGGTTGTAGGGGTGGGAGCCCGAACGCGTGCAGATCAGGCCCTTGAGCTTGGGGTCGGCCAGCTGTTCGTAGGTGGCCACGTCTTCGGCCTTCACGCGCTTGGGGTCGTAGACGATCACGCGGGCGCGGGTCGAGAAGCCGGTCCAGGTCACGCCGTCGGGCGTGGCCGCCGCGCGCAGGTTGGCCGGAATGGCGGCATCGAGCCGGGCCGACTTGATGGGCTGGAACAGGCCTTGCGAATCCGCCACCGCCAGACGGGCGGCATCCACCAGCATGACCACGTCGGCCGGCGAAGCCGCTCCCTCGGCGCGCAAGCGGGCCAGAATGCCGGCGTCGTCGGCGTCCACCCGGTTGATCTTGATGCCCGTGGTGCGGGTGAATGCCTCGTACATGCCCTCGTCGGTCTGGTAGTGGCGGGCCGAATACAGGTTGAGCACCTTGTCCTGGGCCATGGCGGTGGTGGCGGTCAGGGTCGCAGCGGCCACGAGGCCAAGGGCGAAACGGCGGGAGACGGTCATCGTTGATCTCTCGAGGTTGATGTCGTGGAAGACGGAAGCGGGGAAAGGGAAACCGGTTTGGGAGAATCTCCGCAATCCGGTGGGTTGTTGATCGTCATGCTAACAGAAATGAGAATGGTTATCGATAAGTATCTTGGTCGATTGCTGGGTCTTTTGTCCGTTGTCCTGCTGAGCGCCTGCGCCAGCGTCACGCCGGGCCCGATCAGCCCCGATGTGCCCGTGGCGCCCGCCGTGGTGGTGGCGCCCGAGGCGCCGTTGGTGCTGACGCGCCCGCCGCGATTGGGTCTGGCACTGGGTGGGGGTGCCGCGCGCGGCTTTGCCCACATTGGTGTCATCCAGGAGCTGGAGCGTGCGGGCATCCGCCCCGATGTGGTGACCGGCACCTCGGCCGGCAGCCTGGTGGCGGCGCTGTACGCCAGCGGCATGCCCGGTGCCGAGCTGGAGCGGGTTGCCATGCAGATGCAGGAGGCCGAAATCACCGACTGGTCGCTGCCCATCCTCGGGCGGGGACTTTTGCGGGGAGACGCGTTGGCCCGTTACGTGCGGCGCACCATCGAGGGCAAGCTCATCGAGGACATGAAAATTCCGCTGGGCGTGCTGGCCACCGATCTGCAGTCCGGTCGCGGCGTGTTGTTCCGCCGCGGCGATACGGCCACCGCCGTGCGCGCCTCAAGCGCGGTGCCAGGTGTCTTTTCGCCGGTCCGCATCGGCGATGCCGATTACGTGGATGGCGGGCTGGTGGCGCCGGTGCCCGTGCGGCAGGCGCGGGAGATGGGCGCCGAACTGGTGCTGGCAGTCGACATTTCCAGTGCACCGGAGGGCAATCCCGCCAGTGGAGGTCTGCAGATCCTGCTGCAGACCTTTGCCATCATGGGGCAGAGCATCAACCGCCACGAACTGGCCACCGCCGATCTCGTGGTGAGGCCGGCGCTCAATGGCGTGGGCGGTGCCGACTTCTCTGCCCGGCAGCGCGCCATCGAGGCAGGGCGCCAGGCCATGCGGGCGGCCCTGCCGACACTCGCGGGCGGGCTGGCGCAGCGGCGTCCGCTGTGACGTCGAGTTGCCCGGGCACGCACCAGGCCACCAGCACGGGCGCGATACACTGGGCCTCTTGGATGGGTGGCGCCGGTTTTGGGAGGAACGACATGAATGGCATCGACTTGATCCGCCGTTTTCTCGTCGAAAGGCTGGGCGTGAATGAGGCAGACGTACAGCCCGACGCACTGCTGATCGACCTCGGCGTGGATTCGCTCATGCTGGCCGAACTCATGTTCGAGGCAGAGGACCGTCTGGGCATTCAGATCGCCGCGGACCAGGCACCTCCGAGCACCGTCGGCGACATGGTGGCGATCATCGATTCACACACCTCTTTCAAAGCCGGTTGAGCACGATGCCGCACCGAGTCGCCATCACCGGAATGGGGCTCGTGAGCCCCTTTGGCGGCGACATCGACGATTTTTTCCAGCGCATGCTGGCGGGTGAGTCGGCGGTGCGCTGGCTGGTCACGGAGGACCAGCCCCGCCCAGTGGAAATACCTTACGTGATCTGCGAAGGTTTCGACCCCGCCCGGGAGCTGGGCAAACCCCTCGCCGGCATGATGGAGCGCTTTGCCCAACTGGGGGTGTCGGCGGCCTTGGCCGCCTGGCGCGACGCCGGTCTGGCAGACGCTCCGGACAGCAAAAGCACCGACCGCCTGGATTGGGGTTGCCTTTGGGGCACGGCCCTGGGCGGCCTGTCGGCCCATGAACGGGGCGATCGCGACCGCTGGCTCAAGGGCCGTGAGCGGGTATCACCGCTGTCGGTGATCATGGGTATGAACAACGCGGTCAACTCGCATGTGTCGATCCAGCTCGGTCTGGGCGGCGTCAGCAGCAGCCACACCAGCGCCTGCGCATCGGCCGCCATGGCGATCGGCGAGTCGTTCCGGCGGGTGCGAAGTGGCGAGGCCGAACTGATGGTCACCGGAGGGTCCGACGTGTGCCACAACATCGGTGTCGTTCGAGCCTGGGAAGCCATGCGCGTGCTGGCCCACGGCAACCCCGACACGGCGCACCTGGCCTGCCGACCTTTTGCAGTCGATCGGGGCGGTCTGGTGTTGGGCGAGGGCGGCGCTGCGCTGGTGCTGGAGCGCTGGGACCGGGCCGTGGCGCGCGGCGCCCGCATCCATGGCGAACTCATCGGCTTTGCCACCAACTGCGACCACACACATCTGGTCAGACCCGACCGCGACGGACAGGCGCGCGTGCTGCGCGCCGTGCTGGCCGATGCCGGCCTGGCGCCGCACGACGTGCACTACGTCAACGCACACGGCACCGCCACACCCGAAGGCGATCCGGTCGAGATCCGGGCCCTGGGCGATGTGTTTGGCACCTTCGCACCCCGACTGCCGGTCAGTTCCACCAAGTCCATGCACGGTCACCTGCTGGGTGCTGCCGGTGCCATCGAGGCGATCGTCACCGTGATGGCGCTTCGCGAGCGTGCCATTCCGCCCACAGCCCACCTGGCCGGCCGGATCGATCCGGCCTGCGAGGGGGTTGATCATGTGGTGCAGGGGCGGCCCGCCCCGGGCCTGCGCTTGGCCCTGTCCAGTTCGTTTGCGTTTGGCGGCACCAACGCCGTGCTGGCGTTTGCCGGCCGCGATCGCTGACCCTCTGGAATCAAGAGCCCCCACCGCAAGGCGGGGGCTTTGACGGGTCCGCACCTGCAATCAGAAGCGCGATGCGCCAGGTTTCAGTGCCTTTCTGGTTCCAGGCGTGGCCCTGACCGGTGTGGATGGGGCCGATTCCACGGCCCGCCTGCGCGCGACCAAGGCCGGTCGCGCCGACGTTTGCGCTCAGCGCGCCAGCACCGCGCCCTGCTTGGCCCGGTCGCGTGCCACAGCTTCCGCTTCGCTTTTGCGGCGGAAAAACACGGTGACGATGCTCGACGTGATCACGATGAACAGCGAGTAGAGCACCGGGATCAGCAGCACTTCCTGCTGCATGGGGCCGGTGAACGTGAGGGTGACGATGAGCACCGCCAAAGGGCCGTTCTGGATGCCGGTTTCCAGCGCGATCGTCCGGCTGCGGTTGGGGTCTTGCCGGAGGACCCGCGCCAGCAGGTAGCCGAGCCCCATGCCGAACACCCCGAGCCCGATCGCCGCGAAGAAGACGTACCACGGTGTGGTGGCGAGTAACGTGTGGTTGCGGGGCACCCAGGTGGTCAGCAGGAACACGATCACCACCACCCCGAGGAAGCCACCGACCAGTTCGACCGTGGCGCCGATGTTGGGGCTGAGCTTTCGCAGGACCATGCCGATGACCGTTGGAACCAGCAACACGAACAGCACCTGCGCCACGTTGCCGGCCGGGATCTTGAACTCGCCCTGCAGGCCTGCCAGTTGCGAGTAGAACTCGAGCAACGCCGGCACCATGCCCAGCGCCACCAGCGACGACACCGAGGTCATCATGATCGACAAGGCCAGCACGGCCTTGCTGAAGTAGGTGAAGATGTTGGAGGTGGTCCCACCCGGCATGCACCCCATCAGGATGAGGCCCACCGTGAGCCCGGGGGACAGGTTCAGTGCGCGCGCCAGCAGGAACGCCAGCAGCGGCATGATGCCGTACTGGCACAGCAGGCCGACCAGCACGCCCTTGGGCTTTCGGAAGGCGATCAGGAAATCGCGCCAGGTCAGGGATGCGCCCATGCCGAGCATGATGACGATCATCATGATGCCCAGCAGGCGGGTCTCGAATTCGGAGATCATGGGTGCTGTTCTTTCGGGTCGGTGGCGGGTCTTCTCAGGCCCGGTTCATCTCGTCGGCCACGGCCTTGCGCAGGTCCTTGCGCAGCACCTTGCCGATGGGGCTCTTGGGCAGCTCGTCCCGGATCTCCACCAGTTTGGGCACCTTGTAAGCCGCGAGGTGCTTCTTGCAGTGGGCCACGACCTCCGCCGGTGACACCGGCTTCGCGTGATCCGGGTTCTGCACCACGTAGGCGCGCACCGCTTCGCCGGTGCTGGCGTCGCTGACCCCGATCACCGCCACCTCGAGCACGCTGTCCAACTGGGCGATCACGTCCTCGACCTCGTTGGGATACACGTTGAACCCCGACACCAGGACCATGTCTTTCTTGCGGTCGACGATGCGCAGATAGCCTGCCTCGTCCATCACGGCCACGTCGCCGGTGGCGAACCAGCCGTCGTTCATCACCTTGGCGGTTTCCTCCGCCGCGTTCCAATAGCCCCGCATCACCTGCGGCCCGCGCACCCAGATTTCCCCAGGCTGGCCCGGGGCGGCGTCCTGCCCTTCGTCGCCGACCAGTCGCACGTCGGTGGCAGGGGCCGGAATGCCGATGCTGCCCGGGCGGGGCGTACCGGTGAGGGGGTTGAAACTCACCACGGGCGAGGTTTCGGTCAGTCCGTAGCCCTCCGCGATCGGCGTTCCTGTGACCTCCCGCCAACGCTGGGCGACCGCGCTGTGCAGCGCCGTGCCGCCGGAAATCGATGCCTTGAGCTGCTTGGGCGGGTAGGCGACAAACCACTCTTCGTTCAACAGGCCATTGAACAGGGTGTTGACCCCCGTGATCCACGTGATGGGGAAGTTTTCGATCGCGCGCTGGAGGTTCTGCACCGGTCGCGGGCTGGGAATCAGCACGTTGTGCCCCCCCACCGCGAGGAACCCGAGCAGGTTCGTGGTGAAGGCGAAGATGTGGTAGAGCGGCAATGCCGTGAGCACGCATTCCTGGCCCTCGGCCATGTGGCTCTGCCCCATGGCGCGCGTTTGCTGGATGTTGTTGAGCAGGTTGTCGTGCGTGAGCATGGCTCCTTTGCTCACGCCGGTCGTGCCGCCGGTGAACTGCAGCACCGCCAGGTCGTGCCGGCCAATGCCTTCCCAGTAGGTGCGCGCCGGTGTCGCAGCCAGGGTGGCTCGGCCTTGCGCGATGGCCGTCTTGAGGCGGGTGTGCGGCACGGTGACCGGCGGCAGCACGCGGTTCCAGTAGCGCTGCACGCCGCGCACGATGGCCCCCGGGATGGCCGGGAAGAACTCGGTGACCGACGCCAGCACCACCTGCTTCACGCCGGTCTTGGCCAGCACCGCGGGCAGCTTGTCGGCAAACATGTCCACCAGCACGAGCACCTGCACGCCCGCGTTGTTGAACTGGTGGATCATCTCCGTCTCGGTGTAGAGCGGGTTGGTGTTCACGAGAACGCACCCGGCCTTGAAGACGCCGAGCGCCACCACCGGGTAGCCAAGGCTGTTGGGCAGCTGAACGGCCACCCGGTCGCCCGCCTTGAGCCCCAGGACCCCCCTCAGGTAGCCCGCAAAGGCGTCGGAGAGTTCGTCCACCTGAGCGAAGCCGAGCCGGCCGTTCATGCCGTTGGGCACCACGCAGCTGAAGGCGGCTTTGAACCGACTGTCGGTCTGCCAGCGCTGGCACGACCGGTGCGCCAGTTCGGCGAGGTTCCGGTGGGGGAGGGGCGCCAGCGTGGCGGAGATGCCCGCGTGCTGGTAGGACGCGAGCCAGGGGCGCGCAGAACTCGAATTCATGGGGGGGTCCGAAAAAAGAACGGTCGTGTTTTTTTAAAACGCGCCGATCTTAGTGAAACGGACAAGCCCTGGTCATGGGGGTTGCAGCAGGTGCCGGAGATCGCCCGAGGTGGTAGGAACTCTCGCGGACGGTCCGCGCCCGGGCCGGGACACGCTCATGCCCGGGCGCCGGACACAAAAAAAGCCCCCACCGCAGGGTGAGGGCTTTGAAGGGTCCGATGAAACCAGATTTCGAATGGGACCCGAGGAGACAACCAGAAAAACCGGGTGGACAGCAAACCTTGGAGGTACTCTAAGCCTTGCTGCCTTGGTTCAATTGTGGGCGGGCGACGAAATGTCAAGTCCCGCGATCAACGGCGCAAAACCCGTGGTTTTCAGCGCTTCTTGGCGGCCGTCTTGGTGGCGTTGACGGCGGTGGCCGTCACGGTGTTGAAGTTGGCTTCGGCCATTTCGGTGGCTTGCTTCACGGCCTTGTGAACCGATTCCATGGCGTTGTTGGCGGCAGACACGGCGCTCTTCATCACGGCCACGGCGGTCTCGGAGCCGGCGGGGGCGTTCTTGGAGGCGTTGTCCACGATGGTCATGAACTTCTTCTGCGCGTCGGTGGCGGTGAATTCAGCGGCCTTGCTGAACTCGGCGCCGGTGCCCGAAGCGATGTCGTACAGGTGGCGGCTGTAGGCCACGGTCTTCTCGGCCAGGGGCTGCATCAGGCTGGCTTGCAGGTTGAGCAGTTCCTGGGCGTCTTTGACGCTCAGGAGGGCCTGGGCGTTGTTGGCCGACTCGGACAGGGCGGCCTTGGTGGCCTGCACGTTGAGTTCAACCAGCTTTTCGACGCCTTCGAAGGCTTTCTGGGTGAGACCGAAAAGGGTCTCGATCTGGGCTTTCTGGGCGGCAACGATTTGTTCGGCGGTCAGCATGTCAGTACTCCTGATGGGTGGATGAAGAAAACAAGGCTCGGTTGCAGGTGGGCCGGTGGGGCCGGCTTCTATGCTGCGCTGCAACATGACTCGAATTATAGGGATCGCGGACGACACTGCAAGCACAATTTGCTGCATTGCAACATTCTAGTGGTGCTCTTCTAAATCCGGGGTGTGCCTCTGCGGAATGGTCCATTGGCCACAATCCGGCGCCTGCCTTCCCGAACGTTTCCGTGCACGCCTACTACGCCGACCATTTCGTGCTGCCGCTGCCCAGCGGGCACCGTTTCCCCATGGGCAAATACGCCCGGTTGCGCGAACGCCTGCGTGAGGAGTGCCCCGAGGTGGCGCTCAAGGAGGCACTGGCCGCCACCGACGGTGAGCTGGCCTTGGTCCACACCCCGGCCTATATCGACGCGGTGGCCACGGGCACGCTGCCACCCGCCCTGCAGCGGGAGATCGGTTTTCCCTGGAGCCCAGCCATGGCCGAACGCGCCCGGCGCTCGGTGGGTGCCACGGTGCTGGCCGCGCGGGACGTGATGGCGCAAGGCGGAGGCCTGGCCGCCAATCTCGCGGGGGGTACCCACCACGCGTATGCCGACAAAGGCGGCGGCTTCTGCGTGTTCAACGACTTTGCGGTGGCCGCGCGGCTGATGCAGGCCGAACACGGGCGCCGCCACGGTTCGGGTGCGCTGCTCAGGGTGGCCATCGTCGACCTCGACGTGCACCAGGGCAACGGGACGGCGCGCATCTTTGCCACCGACCCGACCGTGTTCACCCTGTCGATGCACGGGGCACGCAACTTTCCGTTCCGCAAGGAGCCCAGCGACCTCGACATCGAGCTGCCCGATGGCACCGGCGACGACGATTACCTTCACGCGCTCGACCTGGCCCTGGACGAACTCGATCGGCGCTTCGACCCTGGTCTGGTGCTGTACCTGGCGGGCGCCGATCCGCACGAGGGCGACCGGCTCGGTCGCCTCAAGCTCACGCTGGACGGGCTGGAGGCGCGCGACCGGCGGGTCATGGACTGGGCCTGGAAGCGCGACCTTCCGCTGGTGATTGCCATGGGGGGCGGCTATGGTCACGATCTCGAGGTCACGGTGCAGGTGCAGGTGAACACCTACCGCTGCGCCCTGGAGTTCGAGCGCCGCTGGAAGCACCGTGCCGCCGCGACAGGGGGGCCTGCGATGCGCTGGCACAATCCCCGCCCATGACCGCGAATGCACCGGCCCCACGCCCCGAACCGCGGCCCCGCAGCGACTACCGCGCATTCCGCGCCATCACCACCCGCTGGGCCGACAACGACGTGTACGGACACGTCAACAACGTCGTCTACTACAGCTGGTTCGACACCGCGGTCAACGCGCACCTCATCGAAGCGGGCGTGCTCGACATCCATGGCGGTGGCGTGATCGGTCTGGTGGTGGAAACGCGCTGCCACTATTTCGCGCCACTGGCTTTTCCGCAGACCGTCCAGGCGGGTCTGCGCGTGGCGCACCTGGGCACGTCCAGTGTCCGGTACGAAGTGGGCCTGTTTGCCGATGGGACCGATGCCACGGCCGCTCACGGGCATTTCGTGCACGTCTACGTGGACCGCCAGACGCGCCGCCCGGTGCCCCTGCCCGCCGACCTCAAGCACCTTCTGGAGACCCTGCGATGAACCTCGCCGAAACCGTGATCGATGCCGCCAGCGTCGATGCCGCCATCACCACCCGCATGTCGGCACGGGCCTTTCTGCCCACGCCGGTGCCGCGCGAGACCATCGCACACCTGCTCGACGTGGCCCGGCGCGCGCCCTCGGGCACCAACACCCAGCCCTGGAAGGTGTACGTGCTTCAGAACGCCGTGCGCGACGAACTGGTGGCCAAGGTGTGCGCCGCCCACGACGCCCTGCGTGCCGACCCGGCGCTGGCGGCCGAGTACCGCGAGGAATACGACTATTACCCCGAGAAGTGGGTCAGCCCGTACATCGACCGCCGGCGCGAGAACGGGTGGGGCCTGTACGGCCTGCTCGGCATCACCAAAGGGGACAAGGACCGGATGCACGAGCAGCACCAGCGCAATTTCCGATTCTTCGATGCGCCCGTCGGCCTGATGTTCACGCTCGACCGTGTGATGGGACGCGGCTCACTGGTCGATTACGGCATGTTCATGCAGAACATCATGGTGGCCGCCCGCGCCCAGGGCCTGCACACCTGCCCGCAGGCCGCCTGGAACGGGTTTGCAAAGATCATCCTCCCGCACATCGGCGCCGGCCCCGACGAAATGCTGGTGTGCGGCATGGCGCTCGGCCACGCCGATCCCGCTGCCACGGTGAACGGCTTCCACACCCCGCGCGAACCGGTCGAATCGTTCACCCACTGGCTCGGCTGACCCCTTCATTCACACCACCCAGGAGACATTCCATGATCACCACCCTCAGCGGCCTGCAATACGAAGACACCGTGGTCGGGCAGGGCGACGAAGCCCGCGCCGGCCGACCCGTGCAGGTGCACTACACCGGCTGGCTCTACAACAACGGCACCCAGGGCGCCAAGTTCGATTCGAGCAAGGACCGCGGCCAGCCGTTCGAATTTCCCCTGGGTGGCGGCCGCGTCATCCGCGGCTGGGACGAAGGCGTGCAGGGCATGAAGGTCGGTGGTACCCGCCGGCTGGTGATTCCGCCCGAGCTGGGCTACGGCGCCCGCGGTGCCGGCGGCGTGATTCCGCCCAACGCGACGCTGCTGTTCGAGGTCGATCTGCTGGCCGTCTGACACCCGACCGGAAGGCCACGGTGCCCATTCATCTTCGCGGGGTCCTGGCCCTCCTCACCCTGCTGCTGCCCGGCGTGGCCCTGGCGGCCGACATCGACGGCCGTGCGCTGTCGGTCTGGTGGGGCATTCCGTTTGCTGGTGTGCTGCTGTCGATCGCGCTCGTTCCCCTGGTCGCGCCGCTGTTCTGGCACCACCATTTCGGCAAGGTGTCTGCGGCATGGGCGCTGGCGTTTCTGGTGCCGTTTGCGCTGACCTTCGGTGCTGCCGCCACCGGTGCCGCCGTGGTCCACGCGGCGCTCGCCGAGTACATCCCCTTCATCATCCTGCTCACGGCCTTGTTCACGGTGGCCGGCGGCATCTTCGTGAAGGGCAACCTGCATGGCAGCCCCGGCCTCAACACCGGGCTGCTGGCCGCCGGCGCGGTGCTGGCCAGCTTCATGGGCACCACGGGCGCCTCGATGCTGCTCATCCGTCCGCTGATTCGCGCCAACGACAACCGGCGCCACCAGGTTCATGTGGTGGTGTTCTTCATCTTCATCGTCTCCAACGCGGGCGGTGCGCTCACCCCGCTGGGCGACCCGCCGCTGTTCCTGGGCTTCCTCAAAGGCGTCGATTTCTTCTGGACCCTGCAGAACATGTGGGCCAAGACCGGCTTCCTCATCGTGGCGCTGCTGGTGCTGTTCTATCTGATCGACTGGTGGCACTACCACAAGCGCGAAGAGATCCGGCCGGCCGATCCGACCCCGGACACCCCCCGCCTGGCCATCGTCGGCGGCGTCAACTTCGTGCTGCTGGGCGCCGTGGTCGGTCTGGTGCTGATGAGCGGGCTCTGGAAACCCGGCATCGTCTTCAACATCGCCGGCACCGAGGTCGGACTGCCGGGCATCGTGAGGGACATCGGCCTTGTCATCGTCACCATCGTGTCCCTGCGCATCACGCCTTCGGCGGCCCACGACGGCAACCAGTTCAACTGGGGACCCATGCTGGAGGTGGCCAAGCTGTTTGCCGCCATCTTCCTCACCATCATCCCGGTCATCGCCATGCTCAGAGCTGGTGTGGATGGCCCCTTCGCGGCCATCATCCGGGCGGTCACCCAACCCGATGGCACGCCCGACAACGCCATGTACTTCTGGGCCACCGGAGCGCTGAGTTCGTTCCTGGACAACGCGCCCACCTACCTGGTGTTCTTCAACACCGCGGGCGGCGATCCCCAGGTGCTCATGACCACGCTGGCACCCACGTTGGTCGCCGTGTCGGCCGGCGCCGTGTTCATGGGCGCCAACACCTACATCGGCAATGCGCCCAACCTCATGGTCAAGGCGATTGCCGAGGACCGCGGCGTGAAGATGCCGAGCTTCTTCGGGTACATGGCGTGGTCGGTCGGCATCCTGCTGCCGCTGTTCGCCGTCATGACCTGGATCTGGTTCGTCTGATGACCCCGAAAACAGGAGACATGTCCATGGCCGTCAAGCCCCCCATCCTCGTCACCCGCAAGATCTTTCCCGAGGTGGTGGACCACCTCCGGCGGTATTTCGACGTTGACCACAACGAGGGCGACGAACCCTTGAACCCCGCCCAACTGCGGCAGCGACTGCAGGGCAAGGTGGGCGCGCTCACCACCGGCGGCGACCGTGTCGATGCCGCCCTGGTGGCCGATTGCCCGCAGCTGCGCATCGTTGCCAACATCGCGGTGGGATACAACAACTTCGACGTGCCGGCGCTGAGTGCGGCCGGCGTGGTGGCCACCAACACGCCGGACGTGCTCACCGAGACCACCGCCGACTTCGGCTTCGCGCTCATCATGGCCACCGCGCGCCGCCTGACCGAAAGCGAACACTTTCTGCGGGCGGGGCTGTGGAACCGGTGGGCGCTCGACATGTTTGCCGGCGCCGAGGTGCACGGCAGCACGCTCGGCATCCTGGGCATGGGACGCATCGGTCAGGCCATTGCGCGGCGTGGCGCGCACGGCTTCGGCATGCGGGTGATCTACCACAACCGCTCCCGGCTTGACGCCGCCACCGAGGCCGAATGCAAGGCGGGTTATGTGGACAAGGCCACGCTGCTGCGCGAGTCGGACCACCTGATCCTGGTGCTGCCCTACAGCGCCGAAAGCCACCACGCCATCGGGACGGCCGAACTGGCGCAGATGAAACCCACCGCCACGCTGGTCAACCTGGCGCGCGGCGGCATCGTGGACGATGCGGCGCTGGCCCGGGCCCTGCGCGAGCGCACCATTGCCGCGGCGGGCCTCGATGTGTTCGAGGGCGAACCCAAGGTTCACCCCGACCTGCTCACCGTGCCCAACGTGGTGCTGACCCCGCACATTGCCAGCGCCACCATCGGCACCCGGCGCGCCATGGCCATGCTGGCCGCCGACAACGTCATCGACTACCTCACCACCGGCCATCCGCGCACGCCGCTCAACGGCGACATCATCGGCAAGGGCGCGCGCGCATGACCGCTTCCTGGGTGCTGTTCGCCTTGCTGGCGCTGGTCGCCATCGGCGTGGTGCTGCAGGTCGTGCTGCTGCTGCGCCGACCCGGCGTCGACGCCGGTGAGCTGATGCACCGGCAGACCCAGCTGGCCCAGCTGCAGCAGATCGCGCAGCGCGTGGAGCGGGTGGAAAGCGAGCTTCGCCGCGAAGTCGGGGAATCGTCGCGCAGCGCCCGGCAGGAGCTCCAGCATTCCATCGCCACCTTTCAGGAAGCGATCACCGGGCAGGCCGCCGAGACCACCCGGACGCAGAACGCGCAGCTCGACGGATTTGCCCAGCAGCTGGTTCAGTTGCGCGGCGCGCTGGGCGACACGCTCACGCGGCAGTTGCAGGACATGAGCGAGGCCAACGCGCGCCGGCTGGCCGAAATCCGCACCACGCTGGACGCGCAGTTGTCGCAACTGCAGCAGGGCAATGCCGCCAAGCTCGACGAGATGCGGGCGGTGGTGGACGAAAAGTTGCAGGCCACGCTGCAGGCCCGGTTGGGCGAAAGCTTCAAGCAGGTGGCCGACCGGCTGGAGCAGGTGCACAAGGGGCTGGGTGAAATGCAGACGCTGGCGCAGGGCGTCGGTGACCTCAAGCACCTGCTCACCAACGTGAAGACGCGCGGCATGTTCGGCGAGGCCCAGCTGGCGGCGCTGCTGGAGCAGGTGTTTGCGCCCGACCAGTACGCCACCCAGGTCGCCACGCGGCCGGGCAGCCGCAATGTGGTCGATTTCGCCATCCGGCTGCCGGGCCGTGGCGACGACGGTGCGCCCTGCTGGCTGCCCATCGACGCGAAGTTTCCCAACGAGGACTACGAGCGCCTGCTCGACGCCCAGCAGCGCGCCGATGCCGAAGCCGCGGAGGCCGCTGGCAAGGCGCTGGAGCAGCGCATCCGCCTCGAGGCCAGGTCGATGGCGGACAAGTACCTCGAGCCGCCGCACACCACCGATTTCGCGATCCTGTTCCTGCCCACCGAAGGCCTGTACGCCGAGGTGCTGCGCCGGCCGGGCCTCATGGAGCTGCTGCAGCGCGAGCACCGGGTCACGCTGGCCGGACCGACCACGCTGATGGCGATGCTCAATTCGCTGCAGATGGGGTTCCGCACCCTGGCGCTCGAGAAACGCAGCAGCGAGGTGTGGCAGGTGCTGGGTGCGGTCAAGACCGAGTTCGGCAAGTTCGGCGATGTGCTGGCCAAGGTGAAGAGCCAGACGCAGACGGTCCTGAACACACTCGACCAGGCCGAGGTGCGCAGCCGCGCCATGGGCCGCGCCCTCAAGACGGTGGAGGCCTTGCCCCAGGAGCGGGCCGCCGGCCTGCTGCCGCTGGACCCGGACCCCGACACCGGGGACCGCGAGGCCACGTGAACCCGCGTCTTCGGGTCGATCTGGCGCGGCTCATCGCCTCTCAGGTCAGCATCCACGCCTGCATGACGGGTTTTCGAATGGCCGCGCCGCTGATGGCGCTGCGCGAAGGCATGAGCCCTGCCGCGGTCGGCGTGCTGCTGGCCCTGTTCGCGCTCGCGCCCATCTTCCTGTCGCTGCCGGCCGGGCGCCTGGCCGACCGGAAGGGCCTGCGGCACCCGGTGCGCCTGGCGGTGGCGGTGGCCAGTGGTGGCGCCATGCTGTCGGTGGTCTGGCCGCATTTCCTGGTGCTGTGCGCTTCGGCACTCGCCTGCGGCGCCGCCAGCAACCTGGCCATGATCGCGCTGCAGCGCCATGTGGGTCGACTGGCGCACGACCCGACCGAACTCAAGCAGGTGTTCAGCTGGATGGCGGTGGGGCCGTCGATCTCGAACTTCCTGGGGCCGTTCCTGGCCGGGCTGGTGATCGATCAGGCCGGCTTTCGCTGGGCCTTCTTCCTGCTGGCGTTGTTGCCCTGGATGGCCGTGTGGTGGGTTCGGCGGACCCAGCGACAGGAGCCGGTCCGCCCCGAACCAGGCCAGGGGCGTGGCTCGTCATGGGACCTGCTCCGCGACGCCGGGTTTCGCCGGCTGATGCTGCTGAACTGGCTGTTGTCGTCCTGCTGGGACGTCCACACCTTCCTGGTGCCGGTCATCGGCCACGAACGCGGGCTCAGTGCCACGGCCATCGGCACCATTCTCGGCACCTTCGCGCTGGCCGCCACCGCCATCCGGGTGCTCATGCCCTGGATTGCCGCCCGCCTGCGAGAGCCGGTGGTCATTGCCAGCGCCATGGCGGCCACTGCGCTGCTGTTCGGCGCCTACCCGTTTGCGCACTCCGCGTGGTCCATGGCGGCGCTGTCATTGCTGCTGGGCCTGGCGCTGGGCTCGGTGCAGCCCATGATCATGAGTTCGCTGCACCAGATGACACCGGCACACCGGCACGGCGAGGCGCTCGGGCTGCGCTCGATGGCCATCAACGGCTCGAGCGTGGTGATGCCCCTGCTGTTCGGGACCGCCGGCGCGCTGGTGGGCGTCGGGGGGGTGTTCTGGATCGTGGGCTCGCTGGTCGGGTCGGCCTCGCCGATCGCCTGGCGCATGCGGGTTCCCCATGCCGCTGCCGAGCGCGTGGTCCCCTAGCACGGCGCCCCGTTCCGGCAGGCAAAATCCCTTCGTTCAGGGCGTTGTCAGCGACGCGAAATCCGGCTCGGGTTAATCTTGCGGGTTGACCAGAAAGAAACACCGTGCTGCTGATCACCATCCTGCTGCCTCTGTTGCTGGGCACCCTGGCCACCCTCTGGCTGGGGCGCAAATCCCGCTCCCTGACCGCCGCCGCCGCGTTCGGCGTCACGCTGGCCAGCCTGGCGACGCTGCTGTCACAGGCACCGGCCGTCATGCGCGGCGAAGTGGTGCTCAACCGCTGGAACTGGGTGCCCGAACTGGGCCTGAACCTCACGTTCAGGCTTGACGGCCTGTCGCTGATGTTCGCCGGCCTCATCCTGTTCATCGGCCTGCTCATCGTCACCTACGCCCACTGGTACCTGGCCGCCAAGGACTCGGCGGCCAAGTTCTACAGCGAGATGATGCTGTTCATGGCGGCCATGCTGGGCGTGGTGCTGTCGGACAACCTGCTGCTTCTGGTGGTGTTCTGGGAACTCACCAGCCTGTCGTCGTTCCTGCTGGTGGGCTACTGGAGCCACCGGGCCGATGCCCGGGCCGGCGCGCGCCAGGCGCTGGCGGTCACCGGCGGCGGCGGCCTGGCCATGCTCGCGGGCGTGGTGTTGCTGGGCCAGATCGCCGGCACCTACGACATCAGCGGCATGCTCGACCAGGTGGCGGTGATCCAGGCCGATCCGCGCTTCGTGCCGGCGCTCATCCTCATCTTGCTGGGCTGCTTCACCAAGAGCGCGCAATTCCCGTTCCATTTCTGGCTGCCCGACGCCATGGCGGCGCCCACGCCGGTGTCGGCCTACCTTCACTCGGCGACCATGGTCAAGGCCGGTGTGTTCCTGCTGATGCGGCTCTATCCGGTGCTGGCCGGCACCGGGCTGTTCGAGGCCATCGTCACCACGGTCGGTCTGGTCACCATGCTGTTCGCGGCCTTCATCGCGATCTTCAAGCACGACCTGAAGGGCCTGCTGGCGTACTCCACCGTCAGCCACCTCGGGCTGATCACCTGCCTGGTGGGCCTGGGTTCGCCGCTGGCGGCGGTGGCCGCGGTGTTCCACGTGCTCAACCACGCCAGCTTCAAGGCGTCGCTGTTCATGATCGCCGGCATCGTGGACCATGAAACGCATTCGCGCGACATGCGCCAGCTGGGCGGGCTCGCCGCCCTCATGCCGTGGACCGCCACGCTGGCCATGATTGCGGCGGCCTCCATGGCGGGCGTGCCGCTCACCAACGGCTTCCTCTCCAAAGAGATGTTCTTCACCGAGGCGGTCAACGGCACCAGCGGCCTGTGGCACCTCGTGCTGCCGGTGGCAGTCACCCTGGGCGGCATTTTCAGCGTGGCGTATTCGCTTCGCCTGGTGCACGACACCTTCTTCAACGGACCGCTGGGCGACGTGCCCAACAAGCACCCCCATGAGCCCCCGCTCGGCATGAAGCTCCCGTCCATCCTGCTGGTGGTCATCTGCCTGGTGGTGGGTTTGCTGCCCGCTGCCACGCTGGGTCCGCTGGTGCACGTGGCCGCCACCGCGATGGCCGGCAAACCGCTGCCCGACTACCACCTCTCGTTGTGGCATGGCTTCAACCTGCCGCTGTTGATGAGCGCGATCGCCCTCGTGGCGGGTGTCGGGCTCTACGCATTGCTGGGCAGGGCACGCCGGTTGCACCGCACCGAGAGCGAGGCCTGGTTCGGCCTGGCCACCGGGCGGCAGATTTTCGATGGGCTGGTGAACGGGCTGTTCGGCCTGTCGGGCCGCATCACGCAGCGCCTCGAAAACGGATCGCTGCAGCGCTACGTGGCCTGCTTTGTGGTGGCCGCCGTCGTGTTGGGTGCCGCACCGCTGGTGGGCAGCGGCATCGGCACCGGCGACAAGGCACTGCTGCCCGCCACACCTCTGGCGATGGTCGTCTGGGTGCTGCTGGCCGCGACCTGCCTCGCCGTTGCGCTCACCCACCACCTGCGCTTTCAGGCCGTGGTGCTGGTGGGTGCCATCGGCCTGATCGTTTCCCTCACCTTCGTCAGCCTGTCTGCGCCCGACCTCGCCCTCACGCAGTTGTCGGTCGAGGTCGTCTCAGCGGTCCTGCTGTTGATGGGGCTGGCGCTGCTGCCACCACATTCCCCGCGCGAATCCAGCGCTGCCCGGCGCACCCTGCATGGCGCGGTGGCCATCACCGCCGGCGTGGCCGTGGCCGCGGTGGCCTGGCTGCTGCTCACGCGCAGCCACGATTCCATTTCGTGGTACTTCCTGGAGCAGTCGGTGCCCAAGGGCGGCGGCACCAACGTGGTCAACGTCATCCTGGTCGACTTCCGCGGCTACGACACGTTCGGCGAGATCACGGTGCTCGGCATTGCCGCCATCGGTGTGCTTGCCCTCATGGACGGGTTGCGCACCCGGCGCGGCAGCACCGATCCCGAGGGGCGTCCCTGGACGTTTGCCCGCCAGCCCCTCATGCTGCGCGTGGCCGCTTCGGTGGTGCTTCCCGTGGCGCTGGTGTTCACCGTCTACATCTTCATGCGCGGGCACAACCTGCCGGGTGGCGGCTTCATCGCCGGCCTGATCACGGCGGTGGCGCTGGTGCTGCAGTTCATGGCCATGGGACAGGCCCGCGCCGAGCTGCTGATGCGGGCCGAATCCGGTCGGCGCTTCGTGCGCTGGATCGGTGCCGGCCTGGGCATCGCCGGCCTCACCGGTGTGGGCGCGTTCGTGTTGGGGCGTCCCTTCCTCACCAGTGCGTTCGGGCACCCCGTGGTGCCGGTGCTGGGTGAGCTGCCGCTGGCGTCCGCAGCGCTCTTCGACCTTGGCGTGTACCTCACGGTCGTCGGGTCCACATTGCTCACCATCTCGGTGCTCGGCACCGTCTCGCGCGAGGCGCCTGCCGCCGCGCCCAGGAGCGTCGCATGATCAGCATGGAACTGCTGCTGGCCAGCGGCATCGGCATCGTCACCGCCACCGGCATCTACCTGATGCTGCGCGGCCGCACGTTCCCGGTGGTGCTGGGCCTTTCCCTGTTCGGCTACGCGGTCAACGTGTTCATCTTCGTGACGGGCAAGCTGTGGTTCAACGCCAACCCCATTCTGGTGGGCGAGGGTGCCGTGGCCGATCCGCTTCCTCAGGCGCTGGTGCTCACCGCCATCGTGATCGGATTCGCCACCACCGGCTTCGTGATCGAGCTGGCGTTGCGCAGCCGGCATGAAAGCGGCACCGACCACGTCGACGGGCAAGAACCGGGAGGGCGCGCTTGATGGCGTCGATCATGGCTTTCTGGCTGCAGCACGCGCCTGTGCTGTCGGTCCTGCTGCCGGTCTTCACCGCGGCGCTGTTGCTGCTGATGGGCGACGCCGGCGGAATGGCCGGGCAGGGTGGCGCCCACGACGATGCGCGCCTGCGCTGGCGGCGCCGCCTCTCGTTGGCCTCAGCCCTGCTCGGACTCGTCATGTCGATCGGTCTGGTCTGGCATGCGGCGGGGGGCGAGATCCTCGTGTACCGGGTGGGCGAATGGCCGGCGCCTTACGGCATCGCGTTGGTGGTCGACCAGCTGTCGGCGCTGATGGTGCTGCTGACCTACCTCGTCGCCGTCCCGGTGCTCTGGTACGCCACCTGCGGCTGGGACAGCCGTGGCCGCTACTTCCACGCGCTGTTCCAGTTCCAGCTGATGGGCCTTTGCGGTGCCTTCGTCACCGGCGACCTGTTCAACCTGTTCGTGTTCTTCGAGGTGCTCCTGATCGCGTCGTACGTGCTGCTGGTTCACGGGCAGGGCCGCGAGCGCTTTCGAATGGGTGTGCACTACGTGGTGCTCAACCTCACCGCGTCCGGCCTGTTCCTGATCGGCCTGTCCATGCTGTATGCGGCGACGGGAACGCTCAACATGGCCGATGTGGCACTGAGGCTGTCCCAGCTGGAAGGCGACAGCGTGGTCTTCGCGCGGTCGGCGGCGCTGGTGCTGCTGGCGGTCTTCGGCCTCAAGGCGGCGCTGGTGCCGCTGTATTTCTGGCTGCCGGGCACCTACGCCGCCGCCAGCGCGCCGGTGGCGGCCCTGTTCGCCATCATGACCAAGGTGGGCGCCTACAGCATCATCCGGGTGCACTGGGGCATCTTCGGCGTCGAGGCCGGCGAGGCCGCGCTGGTGGCGCAGCCGTGGCTGCTGCCGGCGGCACTGGCCACCAGCGTGCTGGGGGTGCTGGGCGCCCTGGCGGCCCACACCATGGGGCGCCTGGTGGCCTACCTCACGGTGTCTTCGGTGGGCACCATCATGGCCAGCGTGGGCCTGTTCACCCCCGACACCCTGTCGGCCGCGCTGTACTACACCTTGCACAGCACCATCGTGATGGCGGGCTTGTTCCTGCTGGTCGAACTCATGGCGGCCCAGCGCGGCGCGGCTTGCGACCGCCTGCAACCCGCGTCCGCGGTGCGCGAACCCCTGCTGCTGGGCCTGATGATGCTGTTCGGTGCCGCGTCGGCCGCCGGCCTGCCGCCACTGCCCGGTTTCCTCGGCAAGCTCATGATCCTCGACAGCGCCTCGGGCCTGGCCGCGCAGGCCTGGGTCTGGTCGGTGGTGCTCACGGTCGGCTTCTTCAGCATCCTGGGTCTGGCGCGTGCGGGGGTGGTGGTGTTCTGGCACGTGCAGCCCGATTCAGACGCCGGCGATGTGTCCGGGAGCAGCCGTCCCATGCTGGCGGCGGCCTGGGCGTTCATGGCGCTCACGGTGGCGATGGCGGTGTTTGCCTCGCCCATCAAGCGCTACACCGACGGCGCCGCAGCGCAACTGGGTGATCCGAAGGCCTATGCGCGCGCCGTGATCGGCGCCGACGCCGAAACCCACCCCACCACGCGTCCGTACGATGGCCAGCGCGCCCCCGTCGCGCCCAAGAAGGAGCAGCCATGACGATGCCCCGCGACAACGTCACCCGCAGCCCCGGCTGGTTCGATCATCCCGTGCTGTCGCTGTTGCTGGCGGCCAGCTGGCTGGCCCTGTCGCGCAGCGTCGAGCCGGTGCACCTGCTGTCGGCGGCCTTGCTGGGTCTGGGGGTGCCGCGCCTGCTGCACCGCTTTCTGGCCCCGGCCAGCGGCATGCGTTGGGCGCCCGCCGTTCGCCTGGTGTTCGCGGTGCTGTGGGACATCGTCAAGTCCAACGTGATCGTGGCGCGCATCGTGCTGGGTCCCATGTCCAGCCCCCGGCCGGCCTGGCTGCCGGTGCCGCTGGCGAGCCGGAACGAACGCGTCAATGCGATCTTCGCGAGCATCATCACCACCACGCCGGGCACCGTGTCGGCCACCATCGACGAAACCAGGGGCGTGATCTGGGTCCATGCGCTCGACTGCAGCGACGAGCAGGCGGCCATCGACGACATGAAGGTGCGCTACGAGGCGCCCCTGCTCAAGATCTTCGGCATCGAGGAGGTGCAGCCATGAGCGTTCTCAACCTCGCGCTGGACATCGGCAGCCTGGCGGTGGCCGTGTCGATGGCGCTTTGCGGGTGGCGGCTGGTTCGCGGCCCCGAGCCCACCGACCGCATCCTCGCGATCGACACCCTGTACCTCAGCGCCGTGGCGCTGGTGGTGATGCTCGGCATGCGCTGGGGCACGCCGCTGCTGTTCGAGGCTGCGCTCATCGTGGCCATGCTGGGCTTTGCCTCCACGGTGGCGCTGGCGCGTTACCTGAGCCGCGGCGACGTGGTCGAATGAAGGAGCACCGCGAATGAACCCCGTTGTCGAATGGACCGCCGCCGCGCTCATTCTCGTGGCCGCCTTCTTCATCCTGGTGGGCGCCATCGGTCTGATCCGGCTGCCCGATTTCTACATGCGCCTTCACGCGCCCACCAAGGCGTCCACGCTGGGCGTGGGGGGCGTGCTGGTCGCCTCGATGCTGGTGGGTGCGGCCCAGGGCCGCGCAGGCGTGCCCGAACTGCTGATCACGCTGTTCGTCTTCGTCACCGCCCCGGTGTCGGCCAACCTCATGGCGCAGGCTGCGCTGCACCTCGTGCTGCCCTCGCGCGCGCCGGTGCCGCCTGGCGTGGTGCCCGAACGCGGCCAAGGCTGAAACCCAGACCCTCCAGATAGGCGTCCATCACCTGCCGCCCCTGGCGGACCAGGTCGAACGCATCCGGGTCCAACAGCCAGTTCTGGATCAGGCCGTCCACCATCACGTGAAGGCCCAGTGCTGCCGTGGGCAGCGGCATGGGCAGGTCGACCCCCTGGCGCTGCACGGCGGCCTTCAAGGCGGCCTGTGTCATGGACATGCACTCGTTTCGAACGCGCAGGTGCCGGTCGCGCACCGGCTGCATGTCGTCGACATATTCCACCTTGTGCGTGGCCACCTCGAACACGCGCCGGGTTCGCTCGTCCAGTGCCGTCTGCCGCATGGCGTGCGTCATGGACTCACGCAGTGACTCCAGGGGGTCGTCCTGCTCGGCCGCCATCCTGCCCACCTCGGCCAGGGTGGATTCGAGCGGCATCGTCACCCGTTCCATCATGGCGTTGAACAGGTCGGCCTTGTCCTTGAAGTGGTGGTACACCGCGCCGCGTGTGGTGCCCGCAGCCGTCGCAATGTCCAGCAGCGTGGTGCTGGACACGCCCTTGGCTTGGAACAGCCGCTCCGCCGCATCGAGCAGCCGGTTGCGCGTCTCCAGGGCTTCGGTCTTGGTGCGGCGTGCCATGAATGGGCCAGTTTTTTCGTGGGGGAATCCGGATGTTCGAATATACATACATTCACGTATGTATACTCGCTCGCTTTTCCCGAAACCCAGTCGCCCGCCGAGGTTTTTCCCATGACCCGTCTGAAACCGTTGTCGAGTGCGCGCTCGGCCAAGCCCCTCCTTGTTCTGGCGCTGGTCGCCGCGCTGGCCGCCTGCGGCAAGACAGAAGCGCCGGCCAAACCCGCTGGTGCCGGGGGGCCTCCGCCCGCCGAGGTGGGGGTGGTCACGGTGACGCCCGGCGACGTGGGGCTGGTCAATGAACTGCCCGGTCGGCTTGAGGCATCCCGAGTGGCCCAGGTGCGGGCGCGGGCGGCCGGCATCCTGCAGCAGCGGTTGTTCCGCGAGGGCAGCGAGGTCCGGGCCGGTCAGCGCCTGTTCCAGATCGATCCGGCGCCTTACCAGGCGTCGTTGCAGAGCGCCCGCGCCACGCTGGCGCGTGCCGAAGCCAACCTGACGCAGGCGCGATCGCTGGCCGAGCGCTATGCGCCGCTGGTGAAGGCCAATGCCGTGAGCGAGCAGGAATTTGCCAATGCGCAGGCGGCGCAGAAGCAGGCCGAGGCCGATGTGGCCGCCGGGCGCGCCGCGGTTCGCACCGCCGAGATCAACCTCGGTTACGCGAACGTCACCGCCCCGATTTCCGGGCGCATCGGGCGCGCGCTGGTCACTGAAGGGGCACTGGTGGGGCAGGGCGAGGCCACGCAACTGGCGGTGGTGCAGCAGATCGATCCGCTCTACGTCAACTTCACCCAGTCGGCCAGCGAGGTCTACCGCCTGCGGCGCGCGTTCCAGTCGGGCAGCCTCAAGGGGTCGGGCAGCGATGTGGCCCGTGTTCGCGTGGTGCTCGAGGACGGCAGCGTCCACCCGCGCGAAGGCCGTCTGCTGTTCTCGGACCTCACCGTGGACAGTGCCACCGGGCAGATCACGTTGCGGGCCGAGGTGCCCAACCCCGATGGCCAGTTGCTGCCGGGCCTGTACGTGCGGGTCCGCATCGAGCAGGCCACCGCCAGCAACGCGGTGCTGCTGCCCCAGCAGGCCGTCACGCGCACCGCGCAAGGCGATTCGGTGATGGTGGTGGACGGCGAGGGCAAGGTGGCTCCGCGCAACATCACCCTGGGTGGCGAGCAGGAAGGGCGCTGGGTGGTGCTCGACGGACTGAAGCCCGGTGAACAGGTCATGGTCGACGGCTTCCAGAAGCTTCGACCGGGCGCCACCGTGAAGCCGGTGCCGTGGAAGCGGCCGGGCGAGACGGCGCCCGCCGGCAAGAGCAGCTGAGGCGGCGAACCACATGGCCAAGTTCTTCATTGACCGACCCATCTTTGCGTGGGTGATCGCGCTCTTCATCATGGTGCTGGGGGCGGTTTCGATCACCCAGCTGCCGATTTCCCAGTACCCGCCGGTGGCGCCGCCATCGATCACCATCAACGCCACCTACCCGGGCGCGTCCGCCAAGACACTCGAGGACTCGGTGCTGTCGGTGATCGAGCAGGAAATGAACGGATCGCCCGGACTGATCTACATGGAGTCGACGGCGCAGGCCAACGGCACCGGTTCGATCACCCTGAGTTTCGAGCCCGGCACCAACCCCGATCTGGCGCAGGTGGATGTGCAGAACCGCCTCGCGCGGGCCACGCCGCGCTTGCCTGCAGCGGTCACGCAGCAGGGTGTGCGGGTTGACAAGTCCCGCAGCAACTTCCTGCTGTTCGCCATCCTGACGAGCGACGACCCCAAGTGGGACCCGGTGGCGCTGGGCGACTACGCCACGCGCAGCGTGCTGCCTGAGATCCAGCGCGTGCCCGGCGTGGGCCAGGCACAGTTGTTCGGCACCGAGCGCGCCATGCGCATCTGGATCGATCCCACCAAGCTGCTCGGCTTCAACCTGAGCGCGGCCGACGTCACCGCCGCCATCCGCGCGCAGAACGCCCAGGTGTCGGCCGGCGAGATCGGCGCGCTGCCCAACGTCGCGGGGCAAGGCATCTCGGCCACGGTGGTGGTGAACGGGCAGCTCAGCTCGGTCGAACAGTTCGGCAACATCGTGCTGAGGGCCGACCCGAGCGGCGCCACCGTCCGCCTGAAGGACGTGGCGCGCATCGAACTGGGCGCACAGGCCTATGCCACGTCGGCGCGGCTGAACGGCAAGCCGTCCACCGGCATCGGTGTGCAGCTCTCGCCCAGTGGAAACGCGCTGGCCACGGCCGACGCGGTGCGCGCCCGGCTCACCGAGCTCGAGCGCTTCTTCCCGCAGGGCATGAGCTGGACCATTCCCTACGACAGCTCGCGATTCGTGCGCATCTCCATCTCGCAGGTGGCCCAGACGCTCGTCGAAGCGGTGGCGCTGGTGTTCCTCGTGATGTTCCTGTTCCTGCAGAACTTCCGCTACACCGTCATTCCCACCATCGTGGTGCCGGTGGCGCTGCTGGGTACCTTCGCCACCTTGCTGGCCATGGGGTTCTCGATCAACGTGCTCACCATGTTCGGCATGGTGCTGGTCATCGGCATCGTGGTCGACGATGCGATCGTGGTGGTCGAGAACGTCGAGCGCATCATGAGCGAGGAGGGCCTGCCGCCGCTGGAGGCCACGCGCAAGGCCATGGGGCAGATCTCGGGCGCCATCATCGGCGTGACGGTCGTGCTGATCGCGGTGTTCGTGCCGCTGGCCTTCTTCGCCGGCTCCATCGGCAACATCTACCGGCAGTTTGCCGCCGTCATGGGCGTGTCGATCGCCTTCTCGGCCTTCATGGCCCTGTCGCTCACGCCCGCGCTATGCGCCACCCTGCTCAAGCCGGTGCCCAAGGGCCACCACGTCGAAAAGAAGGGCTTCTTTGGCTGGTTCAACCGGGGTTTCGCGCGCACCACCAACGGCTACACCGGCCTGGTGGGCGCCCTGCTGCCGCGCGCCGGTCGCATGCTCATCGTGTATCTGGCCATCGGCGCCGCCGCCGCCTGGGTGTACCGAACCCTGCCCACGTCGTTCCTGCCGCAGGAAGACCAGGGCACCATGCTGGTCAACGTGCAGCTGCCGCCTGGCGCCACGCGCGAGCGCACGCTGGCGGTGATGGAGCAAGTCGAAGGCTTCATGCTCAAGCAACCCGAGGTGCAGGGCATGGTGAGCGTGCTGGGCTTCAGCTTCTCGGGGCAGGGGCAGAACGCCGCGCTGGCGTTCATCACGCTGAAGGACTGGTCCGAACGCGAGGCAGCCGGCAGTTCCGCGCAGGCCCTGGCCGGGCGGGCGTTCGGGGCATTGTCCGGCATCCGCGACGCGTTCATCCTGCCGCTCAGTCCCGCACCGATTCCCGAGCTGGGCACGTCGTCGGGCTTCAACTTCCGGCTGCAGGACCGCGCGGGCCTGGGGCGAGATGCCCTGTTGCAGGCGCGGGGCCAGTTGCTCCAGCTGGCGTCGCAAAGCCCGGTGCTGGCCCAGGTCCGGCCCGACGGCCTCGAGGACGCACCCCAGCTCCAGCTCGAGATCGACCGCGATCGGGCGCAGGCCCTGGGCGTGGGCTTCGATGCCATCAGCAATGCCATCGGCACCGCGCTGGGGTCGAGCTACGTGAACGACTTTCCGAACAACGGACGCCTGCAGCGCGTCGTGGTGCAGGCCGATGCACCGGCGCGCATGCAGCCGGGCGACCTGCTGGAGCTGAACGTGGTGAACAACCGCGGTCAGGCCGTGCCGATGTCGGCGTTTGCCAGCACGAAATGGGTGCGTGGTCCGATGCAGACCGTGCGCTACAACGGCTACCCCGCAATGCGCATCAGCGGCAGCGCCGCGCCCGGCTACAGCACGGGCGACGCCCTGGTGGAAATGGAGCGCCTGGCCGCGCAGTTGCCTCAGGGCTTCGGCTACGAGTGGACCGGCACCTCGCGCGAAGAGAAGCTGGCGGGATCGCAGGCCATGGTGCTCTATGCGTTTGCCATCCTGGCGGTGTTCCTGTGCCTGGCCGCTCTCTACGAAAGCTGGACCATTCCGCTGTCGGTGATCCTGGTGGTGCCGCTGGGCGTGGTCGGTGTGCTGCTGGCCACCCTGGTGCGGGGCCTGGAGAACGACGTGTACTTCCAGGTCGGCCTCATCACCATCATCGGCCTGTCGGCCAAGAACGCCATCCTGATCATTGAATTCGCCAAGGACGTTCAGGCCCAGGGCAAGAGCGCGATCGAGGCGGCGCTGGCTGCAGCGCGGCTGCGTTTTCGCCCCATCATCATGACGTCGATGGCCTTCACCCTGGGTGTGGTCCCGCTGGCCATTGCCTCGGGTGCCGGGTCTGCCAGCCAGCGCGCCATCGGCACCGGGGTCATCGGCGGCATGATCACCGGCACCCTGCTCGCCGTGGTGTTCGTGCCCTTGTTCTTCGTGGTCGTCCGCCGCCTGTTCAAGGGCAGCGAACGCCAGCACCTGCGCGACCTCGAAAGCGCCCGCGCCCATGGAATCCAGAGCGATGAAACCTGACACAGCCCTTCGTCTGAGTGCCTCGGCCGCAGCCCTGATGCTGGCCGGTTGCTCGTTGATCCCCGCCCACGAACCACCCGCGGCCCCGGTGCCCCAGACCTATCCGCTGGCGGCCGACACTCCGTCGCAGCGCAGCGCGGCCGACACCGCCTGGCGCGATTTCGTGCAGAGCCCGGCCTTGCGCAGCCTGATCGAGCGAGCGCTGGTGAACAACCGCGACCTGCGCGTGGCGGCGCTCAACATCGAGCGGGTGCGCGCGCAGTACCAGATCCAGCGGGCCAACCAGTTCCCCACGGTCAACGCGGCGGCCATCGGCAACCGCCAGGGCACCGAGGGCGGTGACATCGAGAGCACCTACAGCGTCGGCCTCGCGGTCAGTGCCTGGGAAATCGATTTCTTCGGCCGACTGGGTGCACTCAAAGAGGCCGCACTGGCCGAGTACCTGGCGAGCGAGCAGGCCCGAAACGCCGCGCAGACCAGCCTGGTGGCGTCGGTGGCGCGCACCTGGCTGAGCCTGCAGGCCAATGAAGCCCTGCTCGGCATCACGCGCCAGACGCAGGCCACGCGCGAGGATTCGCTGCGCCTGACGCGGCTGCGTTTCGAGAACGGCGCTGCGTCGGCGCTCGACCTGCGGCAGGCCGAATCGCTGGCGGCCACGGCGCGCGCGGCCCTGGCGCAACAGCAGCGCGCCCGCGCCCTGGACGCGAACGCACTCAACCTGCTGGTGGGCGAATCGGTGCCTGGCGAGCTGCTGCAACCGGCCGACGCCGATGCCGCGGTGCTGGCGGACGTGCCGGCGGGATTGCCGTCGGACCTGCTCACGCGTCGCGCCGACATCCGCCAGGCCGAGCAGTCGCTGGTGGCCGCCAACGCCAACATCGGTGCGGCGCGCGCGGCCTTCTTTCCGCGCATCTCGCTGACCGCCAGCGTGGGCTCGGCGAGCACCGAGCTTTCCGGGTTGTTCAAGGATGGATCGTGGGGGTTCACGCTCAACCCGCAGGCGCTGCTGCCCATCTTCGACGCCGGGCGCAACCGCGCCGGCCTGGCGTCGGCCGAGGCCACGCGCAACATCGCCATCGCCCAGTACGAAAAAGCCATCCAGACCGCGTTCCGCGAGGTGGCCGATGCGCTGGCCGGCCGCGCCACGCTGGCCGACCAGTTGCAGGCACAGCGCGACCAGGTCGCGGCCGAGACCGACCGGCTTCGTCTGGCCGATCTGCGCTACCGCAACGGCGTGGCGAGCTTTCTTGACGTGCTGGATGCGCAGCGCTCGCTGTTTGCAGCGCAGCAGGCCGAGGCACAGACAAGACTTGCGCTGCAGCAGAACCGCGTGGCGCTGTATGCAGCCCTGGGTGGCGGATGGCAGAACTAGCCAGATCCGTTCGGGCTGAGCCTGTCGAAGCCCTGCCCCGAGCTCAGACCGCCGGCAGGTCGTAGAACTTGCGGATCGCGTCCCAGGCCACCTGCGGGTCGTCGACGAACTGGAACAGCTCGAGGTCTTCGGGTGAGATCGCGGCTTCCTCGACCAGCACGTCGAAGTTGATGAGGCGCTTCCAGTAGTCGCTGCCATACAGCAGGATGGGCACGGGCTTGGCTTTCTTGCACTGCACGAGGGTGATCACCTCGAACAGTTCATCGAGCGTGCCGAAGCCGCCCGGGAAGGCCAGCAGCGCTTTGGCGCGCATCATGAAGTGCATCTTGCGCAGCGCGAAGTAGTGAAACTTGAAGCTCAGCTCGGGCGTGATGTACGGGTTGGCCGATTGCTCGTGGGGCAGGGCGATGTTCAGCCCGGCGTTCAGTGCGCCCTCGTCGTGGGCACCGCGGTTGGCGGCTTCCATGACGCCCGGTCCACCGCCGGTGCAGATGAACAGCTTTTCCTCGGCGGAGCAGCGTGCGCTGTAGCGGGCCACGATGCGCGCGAACTCCCGCGCGCGTTCGTAGTAGTGGGCGTTTCGCACCAGGGCGCGCGCTTTGGCCAGGGCCCGGGTGTCGCCCGACGCCTCGGCCGCCGCCAGCATTGCTTGCGCCTCGCCGGCTTCCCGGAAGCGGGCACTGCCGAACACCACGATGGTGTTTTCCACGCCCAGCTCTTGCTGGGCCAGGTCGGGCTTGAGCATTTCGAGCTGGAAGCGGATGCCGCGGGTCTCCCGGCGCAGCAGGAATTCAGGGTCGGCGAATGCCAGTCGGTACGCGTCGGCGTGCAGGGCCTGGCCGCTGTCCGCGTGGGCCTTCAGCTCGGCCCAGGCGTCGGCCAGCCGGCGTTCGGTGATGTCTTGGTGTGCTTCCATGGTGTTCTCTCTTGGTCAAAGGCCGATGGCCAGCCCCAGTGGCACGAAGACCACGGCGAGGGCGTTGCCCACCATGATGGACGCGGCCACCTTCTCGGGCTCCTGATGGTATCGGTCGGCCAGCATGTACTGAATGACGGCCGGCGGCAGTGCGGCGAACAGCAGCAGCTGGCCACGCGCCTCGCCCTCGAGCCCCAATGCCCAGGCCAGCGGAATGCCGATGGCCAGACCGATCAGGGGGCGGGCCAGCGCCCCGAGCAGCCCCAACGCCATGCCCTCGCGCGTCAGCGCGGTGAGCCGCGCACCCAGCGCGAACAGCATCATCGGCAGCAGGGCATCGCCGAGCAGCTTCAGCCCCGACATGACCACCTCGGGGGGGCGCACGTCGGTGAACGCACTGGCAAAGCCCAGCAGGGTGGCCACCATCAGCGGGCTGGTGAGCAGGTCGCGGGTGCGGGCGGCCGCACTGGTGATGCGCGCGCCCAACGAGAAATGCAGCAGGTTGCTGACCGAGAACAGCGCCACCGCGGCGCCGAAATGGGCCGGCCCGAACGCCAGCAGGGCCAGCGGCAGTCCCATGTTGCCGCAGTTGTTGAACATCACCACCGGCACCAGCGTGCGCGGCTGGGCGCCAAAGGCGCGCGCCAGGGGCCATGCCAGCAGACCGCTGCCCAGGATCAGCACCGTGCCGCCGATCAGCAACGGCACGTGGTCCGCGATCTCGAAATCGCGCGAGGCCAACGCCGAGTACACCAGCAAGGGCGCCAGCACATCCAGCGCAATGCGGTTGAAGCTGGTGAGGTCGGGTGCCTTGCGCCGCGCGTAGCCGTAGCCGATGGCCACGATGAGGAACACCGGGATGATGACGGCGGCGATGCGTTCGAGGAGTTCCATGCGGTCGGACGATCAATGAAAAAGGGCTCCGTGGGGAGCCCTTGTGTGGCGTTGCAAGGCGGTCAGACGCGCTTGCGGTATTCGCCGGTGCGGGTGTCGATCTCGATGCGGTCGCCCTGGCTCACGAACAGCGGCACCGGGATCTCGAAACCGGTGGCGATCTTGGCCGGCTTGAGCACCTTGCCCGAGGTGTCGCCCTTGACGGCGGGTTCGGTCCAGGTGATTTCGCGCTCGACGCTGGTGGGCAGTTCGACCGAGATGGCCTTGCCTTCGTAGAACACCACCTCGACGGCCATGCCGTCCTCGAGGTAGTTCAGGGCGTCGCCCATGTTCTCGGCCTCGACCTCGTACTGGTTGTAGTCGGCGTCCATGAAGACGTACATGGGGTCGGCGAAGTAGGAGTAGGTGCATTCCTTGTGGTCCAGGATAACCTGGTCCATCTTGTCGTCGGCCTTGAAGACGACCTCGGTGCCGATGTTGCCGAGCAGGCCCTTGAGTTTCATGCGCACGGTGGCGGCACCGCGGCCGCCGCGGGCGTATTCGGTGCGCAGCACGATCATCGGGTCCTTGCCGTGCATGATGACGTTGCCGGCGCGGATTTCTTGGGCGATTTTCATAACGGGTTCCGGTGGAAGGGCGCCCGGTGGCCGGGCGCGGTGCGGGCCAGGGTCTGGCGCCCGGCCGGTTTGTCGCAAAGCCCGCGATTTTACCGTTTTTGCCTGATGAACCCCGCCAGCTGGGTGGCGAGGTCCGGTTGGGCCAGCAACCGGGCCCTGGCGGCCTCCACCACCGGCTGCCAACGGTCGACCTCGGCCCAGCCGGGCCAGGTGGCCGGGGTGTCGTCGATGCCGTTCCAGTGGCGGTGAAACGCCCGCAGGCCGGGCGGGGCGTCCAGCCAGTCAAGGAACGCGTCCAGCTTGGCGTGGTGCGCGTTGTCGTGTTGGGGATAAATCTGCCACACGAAGGGCTTGCCGGCCCAGAGCGCCCGAACCAGCGAATCTTCACCGCGCACGAAATTCAGGTCGCAAGCCAGCAGCAGGTGGTCGAAATCGGGCTGCGTGAGCCAGGGCAGGGCATGCCGGCTGGCGCCCGGCGCCAGCGGCAGGCCCTGGCTGGAGGCGGTGGCGCGGCCCGGCGTCACCAGCCAGTGCGCGTCGGCCTGCGCCATCACCGCCGGCAGGCTGGCGGGTTCATAGCAGAACAGGCTGATGCGGCGTCCGGCGGCCGGCAGGCCCAGACGTGTCTGCCACGCAGTGCCATCGAAGCCGGTCTGGCGTGAGGGCCGGTCGTCCTCTCGCAACAGTCCGCCGGTGTCGGGCGTGAAACCCGGGTGGAAGAACCATTTGGTCAGGCCGCGTCCGGGGCCTGACATCACCGGCGACGGCAGACCATGCTGTCGGGCCACGAAGCCCTCGGCGCTCAGGTACTCGAGGTTGATCCAGACCGGGTCGGTCTGGCGCGCGGCCACGAACGCGTCGGGCAGGTGGCAGCCGAAGGCCTCGATCCACACCGGCCCGGGCACCTGGTCGAGGCGGTCGAAGGGCTCGTGCCAGGGCAGCACCGTCACGCCGGGGCAGCCCACGGGTGCCATCCACGCCAGGGCCGATGCGTCGTCGACCCACAGCCGCACGGCCGTTCCCCGCCCCGCCAGCTGCGATGCCAGCCGCCAGCACACGCCGATGTCGCCGTGGTTGTCGATCACGCGGCAGAACAGGTCCCAGGGTGGTTCGGGTGCAATGGCCATGGCGCGATCTTGCCCGAGCCGTGCCGCGCCACAATACGCGCCCATGTCCGATGTGCATTCCGACCAGTTGCTGAGCGAGGTGGCCGCGTTGCCGGCGCTGCCCGGCGTGTACCGCTATTTCGACGCCGCCGGACAGCTGCTGTACGTGGGCAAGGCACGCAACCTCAAGAAGCGCGTGTCCAGTTACTTCCAGAAGAACCACGACGGGACGCGCATCGGCCACATGGTCGGCCGCATCGCGCGCATGGAAACCACGGTGGTGCGCAGCGAGGCCGAGGCCCTGCTGCTGGAAAACAACCTCATCAAGACGCTCAACCCGCGGTTCAACATCCTGTTCCGCGACGACAAGAGTTACCCATACCTCAAGATCACCGGCACACGGGACGCAGCACGCGCCGCCGGCCGCAGCACATCGGCCTCGGCGCTGTTTCCGCGCATGGCGTACTACCGCGGCTCGGTCGACAAGCGACACAGCTACTACGGGCCGTTCCCCAGCGCCTGGGCCGTCAAGGAATCCATCCAGCTGCTGCAGAAAGTGTTTCGCCTGCGCACCTGCGAGGACACCGTGTTCTCCAACCGCACGCGGCCTTGCCTGCTCTACCAGATCAAGCGCTGCAGCGGGCCGTGCGTGGACCTGGTCGACCAGACCGACTACCTGCAGGACGTGGCCAACGCCGAGCGTTTCCTTCGCGGCGAGACACAGGCCGTGCTGCAGTCGCTCGAACAGCGCATGCTGGCGCACGCCGAGCGGCTCGAGTTCGAGCAGGCCGCCGAGATCCGCAACCAGATGGGGGCGCTGTCGCGCGTGCTGCACCAGCAGACGATGGAGACCGGCATTGACCAGGACGTGGACGTGCTGGCGGTGAAGGTTCAGGGAGGCCGCGCCTGCGTCAACCTCGCCATGGTGCGGGGTGGCCGTCATCTCGGTGACCGGCCTTACTTTCCAGCGCACGTCGACGACGCGAGCGCCATCGAGGAATTGCTGTCCGAGGTCCCCGTCGACGAAGCCGCAGACCCGGCCGAACGGACTGCGGTCCGGGTGCTGGAGGCCTTCATTGCCCAGCACTACCTGGGTGCGCCCATGCCGGCGGTGCTGGTCACCAGCCACGCCGTCGGGAAGGCGCTGCTCGACGCGCTGATCGAGCAGACCGGCCAGAAGGTGCACGCGGTGCACAACCCGCGTGAGCACCGGCGCCTGTGGCTGGAAATGGCGCAGAAGAACGCCGGCATTGCCCTGGCGCGCCTGCTGGCCGAGGAGGGCAGCCAGCAGGCGCGAACCCGCGCGCTGGCCGAAGCGCTCCAGCTGCCCGATGACGACCTGGAGTCCCTGCGGATCGAGTGTTTCGACATCTCGCACACCGCGGGTGAGTCCACCCAGGCGTCGTGCGTGGTGTTCGAGGGCCACAAGCTGCAGAACAGCCAGTACCGCCGCTACAAGATCGATGGCATCACGCCCGGCGACGACTACGCCGCCATGCGGCAGGTGCTGACCCGCCGCTACGGCCGCATTGCCGAGGCGATGAAGGCCGAGGCCGGCGAGCTCGAACCCGGTCAGGCCTCGCCCACCCCCGAAGTGGCCGGGCCCGATTCCGTCGTGTCTGAGCCCGACTCCGCAGGGTCCGAGGCCAACTCCGCAGCGGCAGAGCCCAACTCCGCAAGGGCAGAGCCCAACTCCGTTCGGGCTGAGCATGTCGAAGCCCTGACCAACGAAGCCTCGCCCGATTCACCCACCGACAAGGACATGCCCGCCACCGGCCCCCGCATGCCCGACATCGTGCTCATCGACGGCGGCAAGGGCCAGGTGGGTGTGGCCCGCGAGGTGTTCCAGCAACTCGGTCTCGACCTGTCCAGCATCGTCGGCGTCGAAAAAGGCGAGGGCCGCAAGGTGGGGCTGGAAGAGCTGGTGTTTGCCGACGGCCGTGCCAAGGTGTACCTGGGCCACGACTCGGCCGCGCTCATGCTGGTGGCCCAGATTCGTGACGAGGCCCACCGTTTCGCCATCACCGGCATGCGCGCGCAACGCGCCAAGGTTCGCACCGGCGGCAGCCAGCTCGAAGACATCCCGGGTGTCGGTCCCAAGAAGCGGGCGCGCCTGTTGCAGCGGTTCGGCGGCGTGCGGGGCGTGGCTGCGGCCAGCGTGGAAGACCTCGCCACGGTGGAAGGCATCTCGATCGAGCTCGCAGACGCCATCTACCGGGCGCTCCACTGACCGGTTGGTCGGCCGTTCACCGACCCGCCCCCATAATCACGCCCATGTTCTTCAACCTCCCCACCCTGCTGACCTGGGCCCGCATCGTGGCCATTCCGCTGATCGTGGGGGTGTTCTACCTCGATGGCGTGAGCCGACCCGAGCAGAACCTCATCGCCACGGTGCTGTTCGTCGTGTTTGCACTCACCGACTGGGCCGACGGCTACCTGGCCCGCAAGCTCAACCAGACCTCGGCCTTCGGTGCGTTCCTGGACCCCGTGGCCGACAAGTTCCTGGTGTGCGCGAGCCTGCTGGTGCTGGTGCACATGGACCGCGCCGACGTGTTTGCCGCCCTGATCATCATCGGCCGCGAAATCGCCATCTCGTCGCTGCGCGAATGGATGGCGCTCATCGGCGCGACCAAGAGCGTGGCGGTCCACATGATCGGCAAGGTCAAGACCACCGTTCAGATGGTGGCGATCCCCTTCCTCCTGTACGACGGGCGCCTGTTCGACCTGATCGACACCCGCCTGTGGGGCAGCTGGCTGCTGTGGATCTCGGCCATCCTCACGGTGTGGTCGATGGTGTACTACCTGCGCAAGGCCCTGCCCGAGATCCGCGCCCGCTCGCGTTGAACCGACTTCCGTGAATCCATCCCCGCAAGACAACGCCTGGCTGCGGGCCATGCCCTGGGTGTTCGTGCTCATCTGGAGCACCGGGTTCATCGTGGCGCGCTATGGCATGCCGCATTCGCCCCCGCTGTCGTTTCTGGCCACGCGCTACGCGCTGTCCATCCTGTGCTTTCTGCCGTGGATCGTCCTGTCGGGCGTGAAGTGGCCCACCAGCCGGGCGCAATGGCTTCACCTGTCTGTCGTCGGCGTGCTCATGCACGCGGGCTATCTGGGCGGCGTCTGGGCGGCGGTCAAGGCCGGCATGGGATCGGGCCTCTCGGCCCTCATCGTGGGTTTGCAGCCGGTGCTCACCGCCATCTGGCTCAGCGCCATGGGGGGTGCCCAGGGCGCCGTGTCCCGTCGCCAATGGCTGGGGCTGGTGCTGGGTTTTGCCGGCCTGGTGCTGGTGGTCTGGCGCAAGCTGATCGAGGGCTCCCCGGGTGATCAGGCCAACGCGGAGAACCTCGCCTACGCCGTGTTCGCCCTGTTTGCCATCACCGCAGGCACCCTCTACCAGAAGCGCCACGTGCAGGCCTGTGACGTTCGCACCGCCAACACGGTGCAGCTCATCGCCGCCTTCATCGTCACACTGCCGCTGGCCCTGCTCGAGGCCGAACCCATGCAGCTCACAGGCGCCTTTGCCGGCGCCATGGCGTGGTCGGTGCTGGGCCTCACGCTGGGGGGCAGTTCGCTGCTGTACCTGCTGATCCAGCGCGGGGCCGCGGCCAAGGTCACCAGCCTCATGTACCTGGTGCCGCCGTGCACCGCGGTGCTTGCGTGGTTGCTGTTCGGCGAGCCGATCACCCTGCTCACGGTGGCCGGCATTGCGCTCACCGCGTTCGGCGTGTCGCTGGTCGTGCGCGCGCCGCGCCAGACCGGCTAGGGCGGTCGGCGCCGGTCCGCCAGGGTTCGGCACCGAAGGTCTGCTCCAGTTCGCTCAGCAGCAACCGGATGCGGCGGGGTGTCTGGGCCCGCCAGGGCGCGATCCAGTGAATGTCGGCGTCCCGGTGGCTCCATTCGGGCAGCACATGAACCAGCTCGCCGCGGTGAATCTGTGCCGCGATGTCCCAGAGGCTGCGCAGCATGATGCCGTGGCCCGCGAGGCACCAGTCGCGCACCAGCTCGCCCGAATTGCTCGACAGCGGCCCTGCCACCGCCACACGCTGCACCGACGGGTCGCCCTCGCGTTGCAGTGCCCAATGGTCCGCGCGGTGGGTGCCTGCGTCGGTGTGTTCCCTCACCACCAGGCAGTGGTGCATGCCGAGGTCGTCGAGTTCTTTGGGTGCACCGTGCACCGCAAGGTAGGTGGGTGCCGCCACCAGCACCCGCCGGTTCGGCGCGAGCCGCCGCGACACCCATTCACCGGCGCGCTGATCGGGCGCGCTCCACAGCCACACCGCCGCGTCAAGGCCCTCGGTGGCCAGGTCGGGCAGGCGCTCGGTCAGTTGCAGCTGAACGGACACCGCCGGGTGGCGTGACTGGAACGCCGCGAGCGCCGGGCCCAGCCACCGGCGCCCGAAACCGAAGGTGGCGGCCAGGCGGATCGGGCCGGCCGGTTCGGCCTGGCGTTCGCGCAGTTCGGCCTCCAGCGACTCGAACCCCTGCAGCAGATCGGCCGCGCGCAGCGACAGCGCCTCGCCCTCGGCGGTGGCGCTCACCCGGCGCGTGGTGCGCTGGAACAGCCGCAGGCCCAGCGCCGATTCCAACGCCGCCAGCCGCCGCGTGATGGCCGATGGCGTGACCCCCATCGATGCGGCCGCACCGGCCAGGCTGCCATGGCGGCGCACCGCGTGCACCATTTCAAGATCGGCGCGGTCCATTCATTGCCTCCAGATCAATGATCGATGCAGGCATTATTGCGAATGCTTTGGTTAAGCTCGGGTGCACATTCACCGGAGACCACCCATGAGCACTCACCGCATTGCCGTCATCGCCGGCGACGGCATCGGAACCGAAGTCATGCCCGAGGGGCTGCGCGCCATGGAGGCCGCAGCGTCCCGCTTCAACATCGATCTGCGGTTCGACCACTTCGACTTCAGCAGCTGCGCCTATTTCGAGAAGCACGGCAAGATGCTGCCCGACGACTGGAAGGACCGGATCGGCGGTCACGACGCGATCTATTTCGGTGCCGTGGGCTGGCCCGACAAGGTGCCCGACCACGTGTCGCTCTGGGGCTCGTTGCTGATGTTCCGGCGCGAATTCGACCAGTACATCAACCTGCGCCCGGCGCGCCTGATGCCCGGGGTGATTGCCCCGGTGGTGCGGCGGGACGGCAGTGCCCGTGCGCCTGGCGAGATCGACATGGTCATCGTGCGCGAGAACACCGAGGGCGAGTACAGCAGCATTGGCGGGCGCATGTACGCCGGCACCGAGCGCGAGATCGTCATGCAGGAGACGGTGATGTCGCGCCACGGCGTGGACCGCGTGCTGCGCCACGCCTTCGAGCTGGCGCGTTCGCGCCCGAAGAAGCACCTGACCAGCGCGACCAAGAGCAACGGCATTGCCATCACCATGCCCTACTGGGACGAGCGCGTGGCCGAGATGGCGAAACAGTATCCGGATGTGACGGTGGACAAGTTCCACATCGACATCCTGACCGCCCATTTCGTCCAACGCCCCGACTTCTTCGACGTGGTGGTGGGCAGCAACCTGTTCGGCGACATCCTGTCCGACCTCGGTCCGGCCTGCACCGGCACCATCGGCATTGCCCCCAGTGCCAACCTCAACCCCGATCGCACCCACCCTTCGTTGTTCGAGCCGGTGCACGGTTCCGCCCCCGACATTGCCGGCAAAGGCATCGCCAACCCGATCGGTCAGATCTGGTGCGGTGCACTCATGCTGGATTTTCTCGGCCACCGGCAAGCGCACGATGCCGTCCTGCGGGCCATCGAGGCCTCGCTGGAACCCGGCAGTGGTGCGCCCCGCACACCGGATCTGGGGGGCAAGGGAAGCACATCGGACGTTGGGCGCGCCATCGCGTCTCTGATCTGACGGGGTTGGCTGACGACCCGTGGCCCGCATGGCGCCTGCCTTTCGGGCTTTCACGACTAGAATCTCCGCTGTGTGGCCCATGCGCTGCAGCGCCAGTTGTCTTGTTGACACGCTCTGCGGCACATGGGTCTAATCGTTCGACGCGCGCTCCGGTCCTGTTCGGCCGCAGCCTGCGACCCCCGGGCGATCCGGCTCGGCCACGCAGCACCCGCTGCCGGCGGCCCGGCACACGAACCAACCTATCCATTTCAAGAGGGGCTCTACGTGAACAAAACTGAACTCGTCGAACACATCGCCAAGCACGCCGACATTTCCAAGGCGGCTGCCACGCGCGCTCTCGACTCCACCATTGCGGCCATCCGCACCACCCTCAAGAAGGGCGGAACCGTTTCGCTGGTGGGCTTCGGCTCGTTCGCCGTGACCAAACGCCCTGCGCGCAAGGGTCGCAACCCCCGCACCGGCGCCGAGATTAAAATCAAGGCAGCCAAGGTGCCGAAGTTCCGCCCCGGCAAGGCACTCAAGGACGCGGTCAACTGACCCGACCCCTGCAAGCACATGGGTGCTTAGCTCAGTCGGTAGAGCGGCGCCCTTACAAGGCGTAGGTCGGCGGTTCGACCCCGTCAGCACCCACCAATAAAGGCGAACCCGGGTTCGCCTTTTTTGTTGTCGGTCAGAATCCGCATTTCGCATTCGCCATCACAGGATTTCAGGCATGTTCGACTCCATCCGCGATCACAAGAGGTTCCTCATGGGCTTCCTGCTGATCCTGATCATTCCGTCTTTCGTGCTGTTCGGCATCGAGGGCTACACGCAGTTCAACGAGGGCGGCGACACGGTGGCCACGGTCGATGGGGAAGACATCCGCAAGGCCGAATGGGACCAGGCCCACCAGGCAGAAGCGCAGCGCCTGCGCGAAATGCTGCCGTCGATCGATCCCGCCATGCTCGACAGCGAGGCGGCCCGGTATGAATCGCTCGAGCGGCTGGTTCGAGAGCGCGTGCTGGCCGCAGCCGCCAGCAAGCTCAACGTCTACACCAGCGACCAGCGCCTGGCGCGCGAACTCCAGCAGAACCAGGCCATTGCCTCGCTGCGCAAGCCCGACGGCACGCTGGATGTTGAAGGCTACCGGCAGTTGCTGGCGCGCCAGGGCATGACGCCCGAGTCGTTCGAGGCTTCGGTGCGCGCCGACCTGTCGCAGCGCCAGGTGCTCATGGGCGTGCAGGCTTCGGGCTTCGCGGCCACGTCGCTGGCCCGCGTGCCGCTCAACGCGTTCTTCGAGCAGCGTGAGGTGCGTGTCAAGAACTTCCCCTCCAGCGATTTCGCGGCCCGCGTCAATCCGACCGATGCCGACATCGAAACCTTCTACAACCAGAACCAGGCGCTGTTTCAGGCGCCCGAACAGGCCGACATCGAATACCTGGTGCTCGACGCTGCATCGCTGCAGCAGGGCATCACCCTCAGCGAAGCCGACCTTCGCAGCTACTACGACCAGAACGCCGCCCAGCTCAGCGGTGCCGAAGAGCGCCGGGCCAGCCACATCCTGCTGACGGTGCCGGCCAACGCCACGCCGGAACAAAAGACCGAGGTGCGCAAGAAGGCCGAGCAACTGCTGGCGCAGGTGAAGGCCGATCCGTCGAAGTTTGCCGAATTGGCCAAGGCCAACTCGCAAGACCCGGGTTCGGCCGCCAACGGCGGTGACCTCGACTTCTTTGGCCGTGGCGCCATGGTGGCTCCGTTCGAGCAAGCGGTGTTCGCCCTCACCAAGGGCCAGATCTCCGACATCGTCGAGTCCGACTTCGGTCTGCACATCATTCAGCTCACCGACATCAAGGCGCCAGCGGTGCGCCCGTTTGCCGAATTGCGGCCGCAGATCGAGGCCCAGTTGAAGCAGCAGCAGGCCCAGCGCCAGTTTGCCGAGGCGGCCGACACCTTCAGCAACCTGGTCTACGAACAGGCCGACAGCCTGAAGCCCGCCGCCGACCGCCTGAAGCTGACCGTGCAGACCGCCAAGGGCGTGCTGCGCGCGCCTGCAGCGGGCCAGCCGCCCAGCGTGGTGACCAACGCCCGGTTGCTCGAGGCCCTTTTTGCGCCCGATGCCGTGGCCAACAAGCGCAACACCGCCGCCATTGAAACCGGCAGCAACCAGCTGGCGTCGGCCCGCATCGTCGAACACCGTCCCGCCCGCACCCAGCCGCTGGCCGAGGTGCGGGACATGGTGCGTGCGCGCCTGGTGGTGCAGCGCGCCGCCGACCTCGCCCGCGAAGAAGCCGACAAACAGCTGGCGGCCTGGAAAGGCGGCGCCGACGCCGCCGCCATGGGGCCCACGCTCAAGGTGTCCCGCGAGGCGGCGCAAACCATCGACCCCCGGGTGCTCGATGCAGCGCTCAGTGCCGACCCCAAGGCCCTGCCGGCCTGGGTGGGCGTCTCGCTTGGCCAGCGCGGCCACGCGGTGGTGCAGGTCACGAAGGTGCTGCCACGCACCGAAGTGCCTGCCGAGCGGCTGGCCCAGGAGGTGCAGCAGGTGAACCAGTGGTGGTCGGGCGCCGAGGGCGAGGCCTACTACGAGACCCTGAAGGCGCGCTTCAAGGCCACGATCGCGGTGCCGCGCCCCGCTGCCGCACCGGCCGAGGCACGCTGATCGCCCGTCCGCCGCGCGCTATAATGTGCGGCTTGCGGTGGCTGTAGCTCAGTTGGTAGAGTCCCAGATTGTGATTCTGGTTGTCGTGGGTTCGAGTCCCATCAGCCACCCCACCGAATCGCGTTTCATCGCTTCATCAAGCCCGGCAGCCGCCGGGCTTTTTGTTTTCCGGCAGCCGATTGGCTCCGGTGCTGCCGGCATCATGTCAACCCGTCGACCACCAGGCGCGCCGCGGCGAGGTCCCAGCCGGCCCAGCCACAGCTCTTGAAGAACACCGGCCCGCGCGATGGCCGGGGCTGGCCGAGCGACTGGGCCAGCGTGGGCATGGCGGCGACGTCCAGCCCCGCCTGCAGCAGGTCGCCGGCTTCGTGGTCGGCGTCGCGGGTGTCGACCACCAGAGTGCCTTTCGCTGCCACGTGGCGGCACACCTCGGGGCTCCACTCGACCATGCGCGGCGTGAAGGCGCCCACGGCCGACACGAAGGCGTCATCGCGCGGGGCGCCGCGCAAGGCGATGGCCTGAGCCGATGTGCAACTGACCACCAGCGGACAGTGGGCCAGGGCGGCGTCGGGGTCGTCCACGACACGGCTGCGCAGGCCGAGGGTGGTGGCATGGTTCGCCAGCGCCTCGGCGCTGGCCCGGGTGCGCGAATGGACCCAGACCTCCTGCACGCCCAGTCCGGCCGCAAAGGCTTCGAGGTGAGCGCGGCCCTGCACGCCGGCGCCCACGACCAGCAGTGGTCCCTGTGGTCGTGCAGCCAGGGTCTGCGCGGCCAGCAACGACACCGCGGCGGTTCGCCGGGCGGTCACGGTGGGCCCGTCGAGCAGGCAAAGGCGGCGGCCGTCGCGGGCGTCGAACACCACCACATCGCCCTGGATCGCGGGCAGTCCGCGAAGCCCGTTGTCGGCCACGAAGGTGATGAGCTTGGTGATGGCCACGCGGGCGTCGGTGGCCGGCATCACGAACAGGCTGCCGCCCGAGGGCAGCGGCATCACGATGCGGGGCGGCACGGTCACCGACGCATCCCCGAGCAGGGCGGCGATGGCCCGGGCCAGTTCGGGGTAGGGCAGCACCGCGGCGGTGGCTTCGGGCGACAGGGGGGCGGCGTGGTTCATGGCGGGCGTCGGCGGTCGGGCGGTTTTACGCCCTGAGGGTAGCGGCTTTGGCGAACGCGGCAGCGGGAGGGCCGCGTCGCGCGGGAGATTGCGCCCCTTGGCCGGGTGCTGCGACCGGGCTAGACTGTGGGGAGAGGTGTGCCCGAGAGCCAGAATGAAAGAACGCCCCCGATTGCCCCGCGAGACCGCCATGACCGACCCGTTCGATGCCTGTGAGCCGCCTGCCGAGCTGGCCCGGGCAGCGTTTGCGGGCATCGATCTGGCACATGGTTCTGCCTTCGACGATCACCATCCGGACCACGCGCTGGTTCAGGCGCTTCGCCAGCGGTTCCTGCAGGCCCTGGTGGCCGATCTGGACGACGCCATGGCATGTTGCCAGGCGGCCTTTCAGCCCCGGCTGGCGTCGGCGGGGTTCGACCTGTACCTCGACTTGATGATTCCGGCCATCCGCACGTTGGGTGAGCAATGGGAAACAGACGGGATGCGTTTCGAAGACCTGTCGGTTGCTTACGCCAACATGCACCACCTGCTGCTCACGCACGGGCAGGCATGGCGTGTGGCGCCTGCTTTCGTGCAGGGACGACCCTCGATCGTTTTGTCCACCATGGATCCATCGGGCCATGTTTTCGGACCGATGATCGTCGCCAACCTGTTCCGTTCGGAAGGCTGGAACGTTTCGCACAACATCGTGGGCCAGACCGAACTGCTGCTGGACGAGGTCGCGAGCCGTCGATTCGACGTGGTCGGCCTGTCGGTGGGCACCGACCACGAACTGCTGCGTGTGAACCCGCTGTGCGCTGACGTGCGCCGTGCATCGCTCAACCCGGGTGTGCGCGTGGTCGCCGGCGGTACCGTGTTCGCACAAGGACATGCCTTCCCCTTTCTCGACGTGGACTTCGTGGCTTCTTCGGCTGGCGATGCGCTGGCCTGGTGCCGCGGCCAGGTTTCCTCACACCGCATCTGAATGGACTTGCCCATGCAAAACGCCCCCCTGCACGAAGGCGTTCCGCCCGACGTGCTCCACAAACTGCTCCAGGAATCGCTCGACGTGGTGTTCGTGCTGGACGCCGAGCACCGCATCGAGGACGTGCTGAGTTCCATCGAACTGGGGCGAATGGAAATTGCCGGCATGCTGATGGCACCGTTTGAAGAACTGGTGTCGTTCGAAAGCCTGCCCAAACTGCCCGCCATCTTCGCAAGCAACGTCGTGGTGGCCGGCTCGCCGGTGGGATGGCGGCACATCAACCTGATGCTGCCCGACGCCCGCGAACTGCCGATCCTGGCCAAGTACGCCGAGTTTCAGGTGGAAGGTCGGGTGCTGCGCTGCATTCTGGGGCGAGACCTCACCGGCCCGTCGCGCATGCAGAAGCGGTTGCTGATCGCACAGCAGGAAATGCACCAGACCACCCTGAATGTGCATGCAGAACGTTCGGCCGAGCATTTCCGGCAGATGCTGGCCCTGTCGATCGGGCGCAAGCCTTACCAGCAGATCGTGGCGGAATCGCTCGCCATGCTCGAGCGTCTTTGCGTCAAGGAGGCGCTTCACCGCAGCCAGGGCGATCCTCGCCTGGCCTCGCTGTTGCTGGGCCTGTCGCCCGACGAGTTCCAGAAGCTTCAGGGCGAGCCGGCCGAGACCTGAACCGGCCGCAGGCTCTCAGGCCTTCAGGCCCTGGCACCCTGCGGACGGATGCGGGCCATGTGGCGCACGCGCCAGAACAGCCAGAGCGCGATGCTGAGGTTGAGCAGGTTCCACCCGATGCCGTTCAGGAACGCGGCGTGGTAGCTGCCGGTGAGGTCGAACACCCAGCCCGACATCCAGCCACCGAGGGCCATGCCCACCAGGGTGGCCATGATGACCGCGCCCACCCGCACACCGGCCTCCTGCGGCGGGAAGTACTCCCGCACGATGATGGCGTACGAAGGCACGATGCCGCCCTGGAACAGGCCGAAGAGCGCCGAGATGACGTAGAGCGGCACCATGCCGTCGAACGGCAGGAACAGCAGCAGCGCCACGCATTGCAGGGCCGAGCCGAGCAACAGCGTGCGGATGCCGCCGATGCGGTCGCAGATCCAGCCCGACACCAGGCGGCTGACGATGCCGCTGGCCAGCATGAGCGACAGCATTTCGGCGCCTCGCGCGGCGCCGAAACCGAGGTCGACGCAGTAGGCCACGATGTGCACCTGCGGCATGGACATGGCCACGCAGCAGGCCAGGCCCGCCAGGCAGAGCAGGGCCTGTGCGTGCGATGTGCTGAGCCCGAACGGACGTGCGGTGTCGGGCAGTGCTTCGCCCGGTGTCACGGGCGGGGTCACCACCAGCGGTGGCCGCTGTCGCATCAGGTTGGCGAGCAGAAAGATCCCCGCGCCGCAGACCAGCCCGAGCGTGAGGTAGGTCTGGCGCCACCCGACCGTTTCGATGCCCCACTGCACCAGTGGCGGCCACACGGTGCCGGCCACGTAGTTGCCGCTGGCCGCGATCGCCACCGCGATGCCGCGGCGCCGGTTCCACCAGAGTGCCGTGTCGGCCAGGAGTGGCGCAAAGGTGGCCGAGCTGCCCAGCAGGCCGAGCAACAGTCCGTGCGCGAGGCCGAAGGTCCAGATGCTGCCGGACATGGCCGCCCACACGAAGCCGCCAGTCACCGCCAGCGCCCCGAGCCGCAACACGGGCGTGATGCCGTGGCGGTCGGCCATGCGCCCGGTGAACAGCCCGCCGATACCGAGGCAGACCATCATGAGGGTGTAGGGCAGCGAGGCGTCGGCCCGGCTGACGCCGAACTCGGCCTGCACCTCGGGCAGCACCACGGCCACCACGTACATGCCGCTGTTGCCCAGCGTCACCAGGCCCAGCACAGTGAGCAGCCGCCATGCGGCGGTGCGGGAATCGATCAGGCCTGGGTCGGCCGGGCGTGAGGTGTCTTGCGGCATGCCGGCGATGCTACGCCCGGCTGGCCGCCCAGGGGTGTCTTGCGCGCGCCAGTCCGAGCGGCCTCAGCGCGAGGTGGCCACGGCGGCTTCCGGCGGAAAGCGTTCGCTGAGCAGTGCCGCGTGCCGCGAAGCCCAGGTGCCGGATGCGTCGGCCTGGCCCCGCCAGCGGGCGTTCAGAAAGGCCACGATGAGTTCGCGCGTGGCCTGCTTCACCGCCGGGTTGTGCTCGTTGCCGCCGGTGCCCAGACGGTCCGTGAACATGCTGTGCGAGCCGTCGCGGAACACCACCAGCTGCTTGTCGTTGCTGCCGGTGGCGCGGTAGAGCGCCATCCGGTCCCGCACGCCCGACTCGAAGCCCGGGATGCGGATGTCGTCGTCTTCGGCGGTCACATGCAGCGCGGGCAACTGCACCGCGCCGAGGATGGGTTCGGGGTTGCCCAGACCATGAAAGGGCGGCGCGCTGATGGCGATCACGGCATTGATGCGCTCATCGCGCAGGACGGGCTTGCCCGGCACGCGCGCGCCCGCGGCCAGGAGCACCGTGTTGGCGCCGTAGGAATGTCCGGCGGCGGCGATGCGGTTCGGGTCGATGCGGGAGGCCAGCGCGGGGTCGGCCAGCGCCCGGTCGAGCGCAAAGGACAGGTCTTGCGCGCGCGCCAGCGCCTCGGCCTCGGTGGTGGCACCCCGCAGGCGACCCAGCAGTTCGATCGGGTTGCCACGCCACAGCCGGTTGTCGCTCCCCACGTGCTGCAGGTGCAACGATGCATAGCCATTGGCCGCCAGGTGACTGCCGATGTAGCTGTAGCCATGGCGGGAGCCGCCAATGCCGTGCGAGAAGACCACCAGTGGCACCGGCTCGGCGGCCTTGGCTGGCAGGTAGAGCCGAACGGGCACATCCCGGCCGCGCTGTGCGTCGGTCCATTCGAACCCCATCACCTGCACCGCATCGGCCGGGGGCATCGGCAAAGCCTCGGCCAGGCGCGCCTGGCGAGCGGCCAACCGCTGCGCATCGGCCACCGGGTCGGGCGCGGCATCGGATCTGCCGTTGGCGCAGCCGATGAGGGCGGTGGCCAGCGCGGCGGCCGACAGGACAAGGAAGCTGCGCAGGCTGGGTCGGGACATGGTGGACACGCCAGGGTGGAGGATGGACAAAGTTCGCGATTCTGGCCGCGGGCCGGCCCGCCGTGAATGACATTCCTGTCATTCGCGATGGTTGGCGCAGATTGTGGTGACTTAGGCAATTTTTAAGGAGGATTGATGGGCCTTGCGCACCAATGGGAGCCCGTTTTGCCTCGACAATCTCGGCACAACATCAAGGAGGAGTGAGTCCATGAACACCTGTTCCTGCGGCGGGTTGATGGCTTGGCAGACGCCAGCCGCCCGACCGCCCAAGGCCTTCACTGGCCGGTGACGGCAGCCCCTCGGACTGTCACAAAACTGTCATGTCTTCGCCTGCAAGCCTGCGCGGTTTGCGGCTTAATGCGATCCCTTGTGCACCGCCGCATTCCTCACCAGGGAATGCAGGCGTCGGCTTTTTCTGGAGTACCCCCATGCCCGCCTTGTCCTCGGACGGCCACCGCTTTCTGGCCGCAATCGCCGTGCTGGCGATCCCCTTTCTTCAGGCCTGCGCCCCTGCGGCCGACGCCCAGGGCGGTCCGCCGCCCGCCATGCCGGTGAGCGTGGCGCCCTCGGTGCAGCGAAGCGTCACCGACCTTGAAACCTTCAGTGGCCGCCTCGAGGCGGCCGAGTTCGTCGAGCTGCGGCCGCGCGTGGCGGGCACGGTCGACAAGGTGCATTTCACCGATGGCGCCACCGTGTCTGCCGGCGCGCTGCTGTTCACGATCGATCCGCGGCCGTTCGAAGCCGAGGTGGCGCGCGCCGAATCGCAGCTGGTGGCGGCCCGTTCGCGCGCGGAACTGGCGCGAACCGAACTGGCCCGTGCCCAGAAGCTGCTCGACAGCAAGGCGGTGTCGCGCCAGGAGTTCGATCAGCTCAGTGCCGGCGCCAGCACCAGCGACGCCGACATCAAGGCCGCCGAAGCCGCGCTGCGCGTGGCGCGGCTCAACCTGGCCTACACGGCGGTCCGTGCACCGATTGCAGGGCGCCTGTCGCGCGCCAACGTGACCGCGGGCAACCTGGTCAACGAGCAGGTGGTGCTGACGACCATCGCGTCGACCAACCGGGTGCACGCCTACTTTGACGGCAGCGAGCAGACCTTCCTGCGGGTGAAGGCCGCGGGCACCGCCAAGCCGGTGGTGCGCATGGGCCTGGCCAATGAGACCGGCTACCCGCACCAGGGCACGCTCGACTTCATCGACAACCGCCTGAACCCGCAAACCGGCGCGATCCGCCTGCGCGCGAGCTTCGACAACCGCGACGGGCGCTTCGTGCCCGGGCTGGCGGCACGCCTGACCATGACCACCAGCGCGCCATACCAGGCCACGCTGGTCCCGGAGCGAGCCATCGGTACCGACCAGAACCGCAAGGTGGTGGTGGTCGTCGGACAGGATGGCCAGCCGCAGTTCCGCGCCGTGCAACTGGGCCCTTTGCAGGACGGCATGCGTGTGGTGCTGGGTGATGCGGTCAAGCCGGGTGAGAACGTGGTGGTCGATGGCCTGCAGCGCATCATCCCCGGCATGCCGGTTCAGCCGCAGGTGCTGAAGGTGGACGACAAGGGCATGCCGATCTTTCCGCCGCCTGCCGCGCCGCAGCAGCCAGGCCAGTAACGGGAGCACCTGAATGGACATCTCCCGGTTCTTCATCGACCGGCCGCGTTTTGCCGCCGTTTTGTCGATCTTCATCTTTCTTGTCGGCGGGCTGGCGATCTTCCAGTTGCCCCTGTCCGAATACCCGGAAGTCGCGCCGCCGCAGATCGTGGTGCGTGCGCAGTACCCGGGTGCCAACCCGCGCGTGATCAGCGAAACCGTGGCCACGCCGCTGGAGGAGCAGATCAGCGGCATCGAGAACCTGCTGTACTTTGACTCGCAGGCCACGGCCGACGGCGGCATGACGCTGACCGTGACGTTCAAGATCGGCACCAGCCCCGAGGCCGCCGAGACGGCGGTGCAGAACCGCATCAACCGGGCGTTGCCCCGATTGCCCGAGATCGTGCGGCAGATCGGCGTGACGACCGAGAAAAGCAGCCCGAACCTGACCATGGTGGTGCACCTGGTCAGCCCGGACAACAGCCGCGACGCGCTCTACCTGCGCAACTACGGCCAGATGAACGTGCGCGACGACCTGCTGCGCATTCAGGGCATGGGTTCGGTGATCCTGTTCGGCGCTGGCGACTACGCCATGCGCGTCTGGCTCGACCCGGGCAAGCTGGCGGCGCGCAACCTGACCACCGCCGAGGTGGTGGGGGCCATCCGCGAACAGAACGCCCAGGTGGCGGCCGGTACCGTGGGTGCACCACCCGCGCCCAAAGGCACCGAGTTCCAGCTGGCGGTCAACACGCAAGGTCGCCTGACCACCGAAGAGGAATTCGCCGACATCATCGTGCGGACCGAGCCGTCCACCGGAGGCCTGATCCGCATCCGCGACATCGGCCGGGTGGAGCTGGCCGCCGGCAACTATGCGCTGCGAAGCCTGCTCAACAACAAGGAAGCCGCGGCCATCGCGGTGTTCCAGGCGCCGGGCTCCAACGCGCTTGCGCTGTCGAACTCGGTGCGCGAGACGATGGACCGGTTGTCGCAGAACTTCCCGCCCGGTGTCACCTACGACATCGTGTACGACCCCACCCGGTTCGTGCAGACCTCGATCGAAAAGGTGGTCGTGACGCTGCTCGAGGCCATCGCGCTGGTGGTGCTGGTGGTGGTGGTGTTCCTGCAGACCTGGCGCGCCTCCATCATTCCGCTGCTGGCGGTGCCGGTGTCCATCGTGGGCACGTTCGCCTTCCTGCTGCTGCTGGGTTATTCCATCAACACCCTGACGCTGTTCGGGCTGGTGCTGGCGATCGGCATCGTGGTCGACGACGCCATCGTGGTGGTGGAGAACGTCGAGCGCAACATCGAAGAGGGCCTGTCTCCCCACGACGCCACGGTCAAGGCCATGCAGGAGGTCTCGGGGCCCATCATCGCGATCGCACTGGTGTTGTGCGCGGTGTTCGTGCCGCTGGCCTTCGTGCCCGGTCTCACGGGTCAGTTCTACAAGCAGTTCGCGGTCACCATCGCCATCAGCACGGTGATCTCGGCCTTCAACTCGCTGACGCTGAGCCCCGCGCTGTCGGCCCTGCTGCTGCGCCCGCACGACGCGCCAAAGGACCGCCTGACCAAGGTCATGGACAAGCTGTTTGGCGGCTTCTTCGACTGGTTCAACCGGGTGTTCCGCCGCGGCAGTGAAGGCTACGGCCGCCGGGTGGGTTATGTGGTGCGGCACAAAACCGTGTCGCTGGTGGTGTATGCGGTGCTGATCGGCGCCACCGGCCTGCTGTTCGCGCGCATTCCCGCCGGTTTCGTCCCTGCGCCGGACAAGCAGTACCTGATCGGCATCGCGCAGCTCCCGGCCGGCGCTTCGATCGACCGCACCGACGCGGTGATCCGCGAGATGAGCGACATTGCGCTCAAGGTGCCCGGCATCGTGGATTCGGTGGCCTTCCCCGGCCTGTCCATTGCCGGCTTCTCGGCGGCGCCCAACGAAGGCATCGTGTTCTTCGGCTTGGCACCGTTCGAGGAGCGCACGTCGCCCGAACTGAGCAAGAACGCCATCCTCGGTCAGGTGAACGGCGCGATCCAGCAGATCCAGGGCGCGCGCATGTTCGTGGTGCCACCACCCGCGGTGGACGGTCTGGGCAACGCCGGCGGCTTCAAGCTGCAGGTGCAGGACCGCGCCGGCCTGGGTGAGCAGGCGCTGTACGGCGCGGTGTGGGGCACGCTGGGACAGGTGTACGGCAACCCGCAATCCGCCGTGGGCACGCCGTTCTCCAGCTACGACATCAACGTGCCGCAGCTGTATGCGAACGTCGATCGCACCCGCGCCAAGCAGATGGGCATCAACCTGGGCGACATCTACGACACCATGCAGGTGAACCTGGGGTCGCTCTACGTGAACGACTTCACCCGCTTCGGCAAGACCTACCAGGTGGTGGTGCAGGCCGATGCGCCGTTCCGTGCCGATGCCGAGGCCATCACCAACCTGAAGACGCGCAACGCCGCCGGCGAGATGGTGCCCCTGGGTGCGTTGATGACGGTGGAGCCGACGTTCGGCCCGACGCGGGTGACCCGGTACAACGGTTACCCGTCGGCCGACATCAACGGTGCCGCCAACCCGGGCTTCTCGTCGAGCCAGGCCGAGGGGGAGATCGAGGCGCTTCTTCAGCGCACCTTGCCCCGTGGCATGACCTATGAATGGACCGAGCTGAGTTACCAGGATCGCCTCACGCGCGACGTCACGATCCCGGGCACCGGCATCACGGTGCCCGTGCTGGCGGCCGTGCTGCTGATCTCGGTGCTGCTGGTGATTCTGGTGCTGGCCGCCCAGTACGAAAGCTGGAGCCTGCCGCTGGTGATCGTGCTGATCGTGCCCATGGGCATTCTGTCGGCGCTGTTCGGCGTGTGGCTGTCCAGTTTCCCGCCATTCATGCAGCCGGGTGACTTGAACATCTTCACGCAGGTGGCGCTGGTCGTGCTGGTGGGACTGGCCTGCAAGAACGCCATCCTGATCGTGGAGTTCGCCAAGGAGCTCGAAGAGCGTGGCGAGGCGCTGTTCGATGCGGTGGTGCATGCCTGCCGCATGCGGCTGCGCCCGATCCTGATGACCTCCATCGCCTTCTGCGCCGGTGTGATTCCGCTGATCCTGGGCTCCGGGGCCGGCAGCGAGATGCGCCGTGCCATGGGCATTGCGGTGTTCTCGGGCATGGTGGGCGTCACGCTGTTCGGCATCTTCATGACACCCATGTTCTACGCGCTGCTGCGCGCGCGCCGGGCCAAGCGGCTCGGCCAGACCGAAGGAGGGACCCCCCATGCGTAAGCCCTTGTTGATCTTGTCCGCTGCCGCGGCCTTGTCGGGTTGCGCCGCGGTCGGCCCCGACCACCAGACACCCGCGGTGGCGCTCGACGAGCGATTCATCAGCGCGGGGTCCAGCGGCGTGAACACGCAGGCACCGACGGCCGACATCGCGCGCTTCTGGCGCGGCTTCAACGACCCGAAGCTCGATGCCCTGATCGACAGGGCACTGGCGGCCAACACCGACATCCGGCTGGCGCAGGCGCGACTGCAGGAGGCGAGGGCGCTGCAGGGCGAGGCCGATGCCGCCAGCAGACCCGGTGTCGGCATTGAAGGCAATGCCCAGCGCTCGGTGACGCCGCAGAGCCAGCAGCCTGGTGCCTCGCGCAGCGAGCGCACGCGCAACAGCTTCGACGCCAACTTCATCGCCGGCTGGGAACTCGACCTGTTCGGCCGACTGCGCCGCGGCAGCGAGGCGGCGGCCGCGCAGGTGAGCGCGAGCGAGGCTGGCCTGAGCGCCGCGCAAACAGCGGTGGCCGCCGAAGTGGCGCGCAATTACCTCGAACTGCGGGGCCTGCAGGAGCGCCTGCGCGTGACCGAGGCCAGCCTGGTCAACCAGCGCGAGTCGTTGCGCATCACCGAGGCGCGGCTGGAGGCCGGCCGTGCGCGCCAGCTGGACGTTGCCAGCGTCCGTGCCCTCGTGGCCAGCACCGAGGCCGTGCTGCCTGCGCTGCAGACCCAGCTCGAAGCCTCGGCCTACCGCCTGGCCACGCTCACGGCCCAGCCGCCGCGTGCCGTGCTGGCCGATCTGGCCCTGCCGCAACCCCTGCCGTCGTTGCCGGTCACCGATCTGGCCACGCTGCCGGTGGGCACGCCGCAGCAATGGTTGCAGCGCCGACCCGACGTGATCGCTGCAGAACGCCGCCTGGCGGCGTCCACCGCCGGCATCGGCATTGCGCGCAGCGAGCTCTACCCGCGGCTTTCCCTGTCGGGTCTGCTGGGCTTCAACGCCACCCGCGTGGGCGATCTGTTCAACAGCGATGCGGCCCGCTATTCGCTGGGCGTGGGCCTTTCGTGGACGCCGTTCGACTTCGGGGCAATCCGTTCGCGCATTGCGGCCAGCGAGGCCAGGGCCCAGCAGAGTCTGGTGGGTTTCGAGCAGACGGTGGCACTGGCGCTGGAAGAAACCGAAGGCGCCTTCAGCGGCTTCAACCGCAATGCCCAGCGCGCCCAGCGCCTGGCCGAAGCGGCCCGCCACGCCGACGAGGCCGCGCAGCTGGCGCGCGTGCGTTTCGAGGCCGGTGTGACCGACTTCCAGGCGGTGCTGCAGGCCGAGCGCGAAGTGCTCACCATCCGCGAGCAACTCACGCTGGCCGAGGTGGGCACCGCCAGTTCGCTGGTGGCGGTGTACCGCGCCATTGGTGGCGGCTGGACGCCTGTCCCCGCCACCACGGCCGCCCGTTGAACCGGTCGGTCAGTTCACCAGCACGAGCTTGCCCTTGACCGACCGCGATCCCATGATCGCGTAGGCCTTGGGCAGGTCGCGCATGGGCAGGGTCTGGTCGATCACCGGCTTGACCTGGCCTTTGGCGTACATGCCCGCCAGCGCCTGCATCATGGCCGCATTGGCTTGCGGCTCGCGCTTGGCGAAGTCACCCCAGAACACGCCCACGATGCTGGCGCCCTTGAGCAGCGCCAGATTGAGCGGCAGGTTCGGGATGGGGCCGCTGGCAAAGCCCACCACGAGGTATCGGCCGCGCCACGCGATGGAGCGGAACGCCGGTTCGGCAAAGTCGCCTCCCACCGGGTCGTACACCACATCGGGGCCCTTGCCATCGGTGAGTCGCTTGATTTCGTCGCGAAGTCCCGCCTGCGGTGTGTGTTGTGCGTAATTGATGGTGGCGTCTGCACCGAGCTGCGCGCAGAGGGCGCATTTCTCGTCGCTGGACGCGGCAGCGATCACGCGCGCACCGGCGGCCTTGGCGATCTGGATGGCGGCCGTGCCCACGCCGCCCGCCGCGCCCAGAATGAGCACGGTCTCGCCGGCCTTCAATTGGGCGCGATCCATCAACGCGTGGTGCGAGGTGGCGTAGATCATGATGAAGGCCGCCGCATCCACCGCGGGAAAACCGTCGGGCAACGGCATGCAGAGCGCGGCCGGCGCCAGCGTGTGGGTGCCGAACCCGCCGGTGCCGCTGAGGCAGGCCACCCGCTGCCCCGGCCTGAGGTGCTTCACGCCTTCGCCCACCGCCTCGACGATGCCCGCGTACTCGCTGCCCGGCACGAAGGGCAGCGGTGGCTTCATCTGGTACTTGTTCTGCACGATGAGCAGGTCGGGGAAGTTCAGGCTGGCCGCCTCGATGCGCAGGCGCGCCTGTCCTGCCGCGGGCTCGGGCGTGGGAAGCTCTTTCCACTGGAGGGCGTCAACGCCCACCGGGTTCTCGCACAGCCACGCATGCATGCCGGGTCTCCTCGTGTGTTGGGTTCCGGGGATGATAGGCAGCCGGGGCCGCCACACCCAGCGGGTTCGCCCTGTGGTTTGTCCCTTGGGCGACGGCATGCAGACGAGCGACGGGCAGGTGTGCCCACCCCAGCGACCAGGACCGGGAGCCCGTCACCCTTTCGACACACAACCCCGCACCAAGGACCTCAAGCCCCACTCAATAGAATCTCGTTCATGAAAATCCTCATCTCCAACGACGACGGTTTCCAGGCGCCCGGCATCGTGGCCCTGCACGATGCCCTGAAGGTCCTGCCGGGGGTGGAGGTCGAGGTGGTGGCCCCCGAGCACAACAACAGCGCCAAAAGCAACGCCCTCACCCTGCACTCGCCGCTGTACGTGCACACCGCGCACAACGGCTTTCGCTACGTCAACGGCACGCCAGCCGATTGCGTGCACATCGCGCTCACCGGCTTGCTCGGCTACCGGCCCGACCTGGTGGTCTCGGGCATCAACAACGGCGCCAACATGGGCGACGACACCATCTACTCCGGCACCGTGGGCGCCGCCATGGAGGGGTACCTGTTCGGCATCCCTGCCATTGCGTTCTCGCAGACCGAGAAGGGCTGGGCCCACCTCGATGCGGCCGCGGTGAAGGCCGCCGAACTGGTGCAGCGCCTGCTGCCGTCATTGCCCGAATCGCAGCGGCGCAGCGACCCCTGGCTGCTCAACGTCAACATTCCGTGCCGTCCGCTGCACGACATCCGTGGCTTCAAGGTCACCCGACTCGGGCGCCGGCACGCGGCTGAGCCCGTCATCACGCAGGTCAACCCGCGGGGCGACACGATGTACTGGATCGGCAGCGCCGGACCCGCGCGCGACGATGTCGACGGCACCGACTTTCACGCGGCTCAGCAGGGCTACGCCACCATCACGCCGCTGCAGGTCGACCTGACCGACCACGACCGGCTGGCCTACTGGGCGCCCACCGCCGCGGCACTGTCCGGAGGGGCTGCGTGAAACAGCCAGGCCCGAAGCCGAGGCCAGCGTTCCCCGCGCGGCTTCCCTCAGGCACGCCCGCGCCGGCAACGGTGCGCACGAGATCGGCGCCCGCCAACGCGACCGCACGTCCCGTTCCAAGTGGTGTGGGCATGGATTCATCGGCTGTGCGGGCGGCCATGGTGCGCAAGTTGCAGGCACAAGGCATCTCGCACCCCGCGGTGGTGGCGGCCATGCTGGCGGTCGAACGGCACCGCTTCGTCGATTCCGCACTGGTCAACCAGGCCTATGAAGACACCAGCCTGCCCATCGGCCAGGGGCAGACCATCAGCAAGCCCGGTGTGGTTGCGCGCATGATCGAACTGCTGTGCCAGGCCGGACCGCAACCGCTGGGCCGTGTGCTCGAGATCGGCACCGGCTGTGGCTACCAGGCCGCCGTGCTGAGCCTCGTGGCCCGCGAGGTGTACAGCATCGAGCGCATCCGTGCGCTGCACGAAAAGGCGCGCGAGAACCTTCGATGGCTCCGTGTGCCCAACCTGCACCTCATTCTGGGCGACGGCATGCCCGGATTCGCCCGGGGTGCGCCGTACGCCGGCATCATCGCGGCGGCCGGCGGGAACGATATTCCGGCGGCGTGGATCGACCAGCTGGCGGTGGGTGGCCGGCTGGTCGCGCCGGCCGTCAACACCACCGGTCACCAGAACCTGGTGGTTGTCGACAAGACCGCCCGCGGCATCGTGCGCACCGAACTCGAAGCCGTTCACTTCGTGCCCCTAAAATCGGGCATCGCATGACGGTCCCGCCTTGCCGGCGTTGAGCGTGATTTGGAATGGGGCCCTGACCAAAGGGGCCCGCTAGACAACGGTGGAGTCTTCATGAACGCAATCGCAATTCAAGACCTGGGCGGCACCCGGGCGCCAGGGTGGACGCCGGGCAAAGCCCTCACCTGGTCACTGCTGGGTGCCGCGCTGCTCGTGAGCGCGGGTTGCGCTTCGCAGCGCGTGGCCCGACCTGCCCCGGTCGAGGACCGTGGCACCTCCCGCCCCATCGCGGTGGCCCCCGCGCCTGGTGAAGCCCAACCCCGCGTCGGTTTCGTGACGGTCCAGCCCGGCGACACGCTGTACCGCATCGCGCTGAACGCCGGCCAGGACTGGCGCGATGTGGCCGCCTGGAACAACCTGCCCAACCCCAACGCGATCGAAGTCGGCCAACTGCTGCGTGTGGCACCGCCGGTGGCGGTGGCTGCGGCGCCAGGCGCTGCAACGGCCCCGACCGGGCCGTCCACAGCGCCCATCGCCACCGGGGGCATCACCGCCCGCCCGCTGACCGAAACCAGTCCGGCGGCCCCTGCCGCGGCACCGTCTGCGGCTCCTGCGCCCGCTCCGGCACCGGCGCCCGCACCCGCGCCCATCCCCTCCGGCGACGAAATCCAGTTTGTCTGGCCAGCCGCCGGGCAGGTGGTGGCCAACTTCGACGAGAACACCAACAAGGGCGTCAGCATCGCCGGCAAGGTGGGCGATCCCATCCTGGCCGCGGCCGATGGCCGGGTGGTTTATGCCGGTGCCGGCCTGCGCGGATACGGCAACCTCATCATCCTCAAGCACAACAACACGTACCTCACCGCCTACGCCCACAACCAGGCGCTGCTGGTGCGCGAGGACCAGGCCGTTCGCCAGGGTCAGAAGATCGCCGAAATGGGCAGCAGCGACGCCGACCGCGTCAAGCTGCACTTCGAGGTGCGGCGGCTGGGCAAGCCGGTGGACCCGTTGACCCACCTGCCCAGGCGCTGAACAAGACCGCCGATGGCCTGGCCGGTGTTGGTGTTCGACATCGAGTCGATTCCCGACATCGAAGGTCTTCGTGCGGTTCGTGGCGCCCCGGCGGGTGACAGCGACAGCGACGTGTACGCCGCGTGGCTCGCCGAGCGCAAGGAAAAGGGGCAGAGCGACTTCATGCCGCTCCACCTCCAGCGCGTGCTGACCATCAGCTGCGTGTTCCGCAATGCAGAGGGCCTGCGCATCCATTCGTTCGTCGACCGCGACGGCGCGAGCGAGGGCAAGGTCATCCAGAGCTTCTTTCACGCGGTCGAGAAACACGTGCCCCAGCTCGTGAGCTGGAACGGCGGCGGCTTCGACCTGCCGGTGCTCCATTACAGGGGCCTTCGGCACGGTGTGGAGGCCAACAAGTACTGGGACATGGGTGAGGACGACCGTGAGTTCAAGTGGAACAACTACATCGCCCGCTACCACACGCGCCACCTGGACCTGATGGACCTGCTGGCGATGTATTCCCCGAAGAACAATGCACCGCTGGACGCCATGGCCAGACTGTGTGGATTCCCGGGCAAGCTGGGCATGGACGGGTCGCAGGTGTACGCGCAGTACCTCGCCGGTCAGACCGACGAGATCCGCCGCTACTGCGAGACCGATGTGATGAACACCTACCTCGTGTACTGCCGCTTTCAGCAGATGCGTGGGGGGTTCACGCCGCAGGAATACGAGCGCGAGATCGCGTTCGTTAAGGAAACGCTGGGCAACCTCGCCCCGGGCGAGCCGCACTGGCAGGAGTACCTGGCGGCCTGGGCCTGATCCCCGGCCGCCGGGTTCGGGCGGCCTGAGACAATGGCGGCATGTCCGCTGAAGTCTCCCTCACTGATCCCGCCCCTTTCCCCGACGGTTCGCTGGCCGTCGAATCGCTCGACATCGAAGCACAAGGCATTGCCCACCGCACCGACGGCAAGGTGGTCTTCATCGAAGGTGCGCTGCCCTTCGAGCAGGTCAGCGTGTCGGTGCACCGCAAGAAGAACAACTGGGAAGCCGGCACCGCCACCGCCATTCACCGCGAGTCGTCGCAGCGCGTGCGGCCGGGTTGCCCCCATTTCGGCCTGCACGCCGGCGCCTGCGGCGGCTGCAAGATGCAGCACCTGCACCCGGCCGCGCAGGTGGCGGTGAAACAGCGCGTGCTTGAAGACAACCTGTGGCACCTGGGCAAGGTGCGCGCCGAGACCATCCTTCGCCCGATCGAGGGCCCCGCGTGGGGCTATCGCCACCGGGCTCGCCTGTCGGTTCGCCATGTGCACAAGAAGGGTGTCGTGCTGATCGGTTTTCACGAGCGCAAGAGCCGCTACGTGGCCGACATGGCGGTGTGCCCGGTGCTGCCGCCCCACGTGAGCGACATGCTGCTGCCCTTGCGCGACCTGATCTTTTCGATGGATGCGCGGGAGACCTGTCCGCAGATCGAACTGGCGTGCGGTGACGACGTGACCGCACTCGTGCTGCGGCACCTCGAGCCGCTGGGCGACGACGACCTGGGCCGGCTGCGTGCATTCGGCCTGCGACATGGGGTGCAGTGGTGGTTGCAATCCAAAGGGCCCGACACCGTCAAGCTGCTCGACGAGACCGCAGAAGGCTCGGCCGGTCTGTCGTATGCATTGCCCGAGTTCGGCATCACGATGCCCTTCAAGCCGACCGATTTCACCCAGGTCAACGCCGCCATCAACCGGGTGCTGGTGAGCCGCGCCTTGCGCCTGCTGGATGCGCAGACCCATGAACGGGTGATCGACTGGTTCTGCGGGCTGGGCAACTTCACGCTGCCGATCGCCACCCGTGCCGGCGAGGTGCTGGGCATCGAGGGCAGTGAGGCGCTGGTGGCGCGGTCGCGCGAAAACCTCGCGCTCAATGCGGCAGGGCGCGACCGGCCGCTCGCGCCCACCACGTTTGCCGCTCGGAACCTGTTCGAGATGACGGCGGCGCAACTGGTGACCGATGGCGTGGCGCACAAATGGCTTGTGGACCCACCGCGCGAAGGGGCGTTTGCCCTGGCCAAGGCACTGGCCGATCTGCACCAGCAGCCCGAACTGCGTGGACCATGGACGCCGCCTGCGCGAATTGTCTATGTGAGCTGCAATCCCGCCACGCTGGCGCGCGACGCAGGACTGCTGGTGCACCAGGCAGGTTACCGGTGTGTGGCAGCGGGTGCGGTCAACATGTTTCCGCACACCGCGCATGTGGAGAGCATGGCGGTGTTCGACCTCGTCGCCGGCCCCTGAGGCAGGCGCCCGTCAGGATTTGCTGCCGGCGCTTTCGGCCTTGGCGGGCTCGGCGTCCTCTTCCGAAGGCATGCCCACGACGTTGTTGTCGCGCATGTACTGGTCCATTTCGCGCCAGCCGGCAAACACCGCCGCCTTGCTCGCGCGGGGGTAGGACTGGAAGCACGACTCGATGCTTCGCACCGCGTGGCGGCAGGCGCTGCCCACGGCACGACCTTCGGCCTCCTTGCGCTCGTTGACAGCGGTGGCCGACTCGATGCCCAGCGCGTCACAGCCCGCCAGCAGGGCGGACAGGGCAGTCAGCAGGAGGAGGGTGGTGCGGCGCATGGTGGTGTCCGGGTTTGCCGTTCATTTCGGCCATGCGCTGGATAACTTGATGGATCGGGCATGAAAAAAGGGGCCCGAAGGCCCCTTGTCTCACGAGATGAAAAACTCACTCGCGCTCGCCGCCAAACACGCCCAGCAGCAGAAGCAGGTTCTGGAACACGTTGTAGAGGCTCAGGTACACGCCCAGCGTGGCGGTGATGTAGTTGGTTTCCTCGCCGTCCTGCACGCGCTTGAGGTCGTACAGGATGAAGGCCGAGAAGATGCCGATGCACAGCACCGACAGCGTGATCATGAGCGCGCTCGACTGGATGAACACGTTGGCGATGCCCGCCACCAGCACCATGATGGCGCCGATGAACAGGAACTTGCCCATGCTGGACAGGTCGCGCTTGATGACCGACGACAGCGAAGCCATGCCGAAGAAGATGGCTGCCGTGCCGCCGAAGGCCGTCATGATCAGGCTGGCACCGTTGGAGAAGCCGAGCACCATGGCCACGAGCCGGGAGAGCATCAGGCCCATGAAGAACGTGAACGCCAGCAGGATCGGCACGCCGGCCGCCGAGTTCTTGGTCTTTTCGATCGCGAACATGAAGCCGAATGCACCGGCCAGGAACACGATCAGGCCCATGCCGCCCCCAAGCCCTGCGGTGATGCCCGTGGCCACGCCCACCCACGCACCCAGAACGGTGGGCACCATGGACAGGGCCAGCAGCCAGTAGGTGTTGCGCAGCACGTTGTTGCGCTGCACAGCGGTGGTGGACACGGCGGCGCCGAAGCGGCCGCTGGATTGCACGTGGTCGGACATCGTTGGGTTCTCCTTGGGGTCGAAACGACGGGATGATTGTAGGCAGTGCCGGGCCGACAGACAAAAACCCTTCGGACAACCGCCCAACCCCGCCCGGTGGCGGCAGTTGTGACCTCCACGACCGGAATTGGCGCGGTATCTTCGGGTTTTGTAGCCCTTAGTCACCGATTTTTGGAAGAAGTTCATGAAAAGCAAGCACCAGCTCGAAGCCGTCGACGTCCGGAAAATCGCCGAAGCCGCCGAACAGGAGGCGCTGAGGAACCAGTGGGCCGTCACGATTGCGATCGTCGACGACGGCGGGCACCTGTTGTGGCTCCAGCGCCTGGACGGCGCGGCCGCGATCTCGGCCCACATCGCCCCCGCCAAGGCCCACACCGCCGCCCTGGGCCGGCGCGAGAGCAAGGTGTACGAAGATGTGATCAACCAGGGGCGGACCTCGTTCCTGAGTGCGCCCCAGCTGCAGGGCATGCTGGAAGGCGGCGTGCCCATCCTCAAGGACGGGCAGTGCCTGGGTGCCGTGGGCGTCAGTGGCGTGAAGTCGGCCGAAGACGCGCAGATCGCCCGGGCCGGCATTGCGGCCATCGGCCTCTGAGACCGATCGCGAAAAAATGCCTGGCTAACGGCGGCGTGGTGTGCCGCCCTGGCTGGCCAAAAACGACGCTCGGGGAGGAGAGTCTCCCCGGGTCGCCCCACGATCTGATCTGTCCGGCGGGCCTGCGCGCCCGCGCTCAGGGGGCGGCCGGCTCGGTGATGAAGCCGATCTTTCGCAACCCGGCCTTTTGCGCCGCCGCCATGGCCAGCGCCACGCGCTCGTAACGCACGGCCTTGTCGCCACGAATGTGCAGCTCCGGTTGCGGCTGCTGCGCCGCTGCGGCCGACAAACGGTTCGGGAAATCTTCGTCGGCCACCGGCTGGTCGTTCCAGAAGTACCGGCCCTCGGCATCCACCGAGAGGCGGATGTTTTCGGGTTTGTCCTGCACCTTTTCGAGGGTGGCCTGTGGCAACTCGACGTTGACCGCGTGCTTGATGACCGGGACCGTGATGATGAAGATGATGAGCAGCACCAGCATCACGTCGATGAACGGGATCATGTTGATCTCGCTCATCATTTCGTCGCTGTTGTCCTGGGTACCGATGGCCATTTGACGCTCCCGGATGTCAGCCGCGCTTCAAGGGCAGCACCTTGCCGTCGCCGCCAGCGCTCACGCGGGCACCGGTGACGAAGTAGGCGTGCAGGTCGTGCGCAAAGCGGTTGAGCTGGTGCAGGACCGACTTGTTGCCCCGAACCAGGGCGTTGTAGCCCAGGACCGCCGGGATGGCGACCACCAGCCCCAGCGCGGTCATGATGAGCGCTTCCCCGATCGGTCCGGCGACCTGGTCGATGCTGACCTGGCCCGCTGCGCCGATGCCCAGCAGGGCGTGGTAGATGCCCCAGACCGTGCCGAACAGGCCCACGAAGGGGGCGGTGGAGGCCACCGAGGCCAGCACCGCGAGGCCGTTTTGCGCTCTGGCGCTGTAATCGTCCACCGTTTTGCGAAGCGAACGCTCGATCCAGTCGCTCACGTCGAGGCTGTCGTGCAGTTGCGGGCGCACCGGAGGCGATCCGTTGTGCCCGTCCTGGTGGGTGATGTGGCGAGTGGCTTCGCGGCCTTCCAGCGCTGCGGCGCGGAACGGGTTGCCTTCGGCTGGCCCCAGTTTGTCGAGTGCCTCGGCGAAATCGCTGCTGTGCCAGAACCCCTCGACGCCGCGTGCCTGGGCCCGCAGGGCCCGAAGGTCGAGCGCCTTCCACAAAACGATGACCCAGGTGGCGAGCGACATGAGCAGCAACACGGCGGCGACGCTGCGCGTGACCCAGTCTCCCTGCACCCAGACGTGGGCGAGGCCCGATGAAGCGATGGCGTTGGACATGGTGAAGACGAGATTGAAGGATTATTCGAGAACGAAGTTGATGGGCACGTTGAACCACATGGCCTCGGGCACGCCGGCGCGTTTGCCGGGCACGTAGCGCCAGCGTTTCACGGTCTCCAGCGCGGTCTGGTCCAGGCGTTCAAAACCGCTGGACTGACGCACCTCGGCCCTCGATGCGGTCCCGTCCACCTCGATGAACACCCGCACCACCACCTTGCCTTGTTCGCCCAGGCGGCGCGACAGCGGCGGGTAGGCCGGGCGCGGGTTGTTCAGGTAGTCGGCGCTGCTGGACGGCAGCACCACCACCGGCGGTGCCGGTGTGGCTGGCGGCGCGGCCGGTGCCGGTGCGGGCGCGGCCAGCTCGATGGGGGCCGGCGGTGCACTGGGTGCCGGCTCGGCAGGTGCTGCGGTCATCGGTGATGGCTCGGGCGAGGGGGTCGCCACCGGCGTCGGCCTCGGTGGAGGAGGTGCCGGTTGCGGCCTCGGCTGGGGTGCAGCCCTCGGTGCAGGGGCGGGCGCGGGCGCTGGTGGCGCTGGTGGCGCCGGTTCGATCAGCGGTTTGGCGGGCTCGATGAACTCCGCCATCACCTGCACCGGAATCACGGTCTCGACCGCCCGGCGCAGCAGGCCCGCCTGCAGCGCCCACAAGCCTGCTGCGTGCAGGCCGACGACAGCGGCCACCACGGTGAGTCGGCGTTGAAGATGGGGCGGCATGGCGGGCGGTGCCGGTGTGGCGTGCAAAGCGGCCATGGTATCGGCGCTGGAGCAGCCAGGGGCGGTGGCGGTCGGGTTCACGGAGGTCAGCGGCGCAAGGCCCAGAGGGCGGCGATGACGATCAGGGCGGCGCCCAGGCCGAGGGCGGTGAGGGCATGGGTCATGGTGTGCTCGTGTGTGACAGTGCACTCATTCTAAACGAGAATGTTTCGCATTCGCAAGAAGTGGGGAAAAAAAGTTCACCCCTGCAGGCGGCTTGCCGTGCCTCGTCCGGATGGCGAAGCCCGCACAGCGCCAGCGCGATGCCGAACTCGTCGAGCAGCTGCCTGAGTGCTGCCGCCACACCCTGCGCACCCTGGCGGGCCAGGGCATGCGCCATGGGGCGCCCCACCATCACCCCCTGTGCGCCGAGCCCGAGTGCCTTGACGACGTCGGTGCCACGCCGCACGCCGCCATCGACCAGCAACGGAATCCGCCCGCCCACCGCTTCGGCGATGTCGGGCAGTGCCACGGCCGAGGCAACTGCGGTGTCGAGCTGGCGTCCGCCGTGGTTCGACACGATCACGCCCGCCGCACCGTGTTCCACCGCGAGGCGGGCATCGGCCGGGTGCAGGACACCCTTGATCCACACCGGCAGTGGTGTGTGTCCGACCAGCCAGGCCAGGTCGTCCCACGTCGGTGCCCGCGCCAGCACCATCGCCGCGTCGCGCGTGGCTTCGCGGGGCAGATTCACTGCGCGCACGCCTTCGGGCAGGGCAAAGCCGCTGGCCCGTTCCCGGTCGCGGTATCCCTGAACTGGCGCGTCGACGGTGAGCACCAGGGCCTCGCAACCGGCTGCCGCCGCTCGGGCCGCATAGTCGCCAACCGTGTCCCGGTCCCCCAGCCAATGCAGCTGGGCCCACAGGGCGCCGCGTCCGGGGTCGCCCAGAAAAACGCGGGCCACTTCTTCCATGGGTGTGCTTGACTGGCAACTGAGCACGAAGCTGGTGCCCAGCGCGGCCGCCGCCATGGCCATGCCGGTTTCGGCGTGCGGGTGCAAGACCGCCTGAAACGCCATGGGAGCCACGAACAGCGGCGTGGGGAGCGTTCCGTTGGCCAGCGTCGCGCGCAAGTGGCTTCCGGCCAGCGACTGCAGCATGCGCGGTCGCAGCGACACACGTTGCCAGGCCTCGACGTTGGCGCGCAGCGTGACCTCATCGGCCGCCCCGCCATCGAGCCAGCCCAGCCAGGCAGGGGCGGTGGTCATGGCGTGGCCCACATCCGCAGCAGGTTGTGATAAACGCCGGTGAGGGCCATCGTCTCGTCGCTTTCACCGTGCCTGCCTCGCAGCGAAAGCAGGTTCATGTCGAGGTCGAACAGCGCGCGACGCCGATCTTCACCGGGCACCAGGCTTTCAACCCAGAAGAACCCTGCGATGCGCTGCCCGCGCGTGACGGGCCGCACCTCGTGCAGCAGGCCGGCCGGGTAGAGCAGGGCATCGCCCGCGTTCAGCTTGAACGATTGGGCGCCGAGCCGGTCGTGCACCACCAGTTCGCCGCCGTCGTAGTCGGACGGCTCGCACAGAAACACCGTACAGGACAGGTCGGCGCGCAACCACTCTGCCCCACCCGCGCCCTGACCGGTTCGCAGAACGGCGTTGTCGATGTGGGCGCCATAGTGCTCGCCCGCATCTCGATAGCGGTTGAAGCGGGGGGGGAAGATGCGCCGCGGCAATGCCGCCGACAGGAACATCGGTTCGCGCTGCAGGGCATGCAGCACCAGGCCCTGCAGTTGTTGGCTGTTGGTGCTCGTGCTGGCGATCTGCTGGTTGTGCTTGCGCGACTGCGCCTGGTCGCCCGCGCTGGCCGCGCCATCGATCCAGGGGGCGTCGTCGCCCAGCAGGGGGCGGGCCCGGGCCAGCTCCTCGGCGGTCAGCAGGGACTTCAGTCGCAGCAGCACGGGCGTCCGATCAGAACAGCGAGGTCAGCGTGAGTTGCACCTTGCGCGGTGCGCCGGGCTGGTAGAAGCCCCGGTAGAGCCCATCGGCATACAGCTTGTCGGTGACGTTGGTGACGTTGAGCTTGAGCGTGTGGCGGTCCGACACCACGTATTCGGCCATGGCATCCAGCGTGACGAAACTGTCGGCCAGCACGTTGCGGGCGCCTTCGGGGCTTTGCTCGCTGCGGTGGTTCAGGCCCGCACCCACGCGCCATTGCGGAGCGAGCCTGTAGGCCGTCCACAGGCTGGCGCTGTGCTTGGGCGTCAGGCCGGGGCGATCGCCCTGGACTTGGGCGCCGCCTCCGCTGGCGGCCAGCGCCTGGTTGCTGCGCGTGATGCGGGCGCTGGGAATCCAGGTGTGGTTGTAGAAAACCTCCCAGGCCTGGGTGATGCGGCCGGCCAGATTGAATTCCATGCCCCGGGCGAAGCGCTTTCCGGACAACAGCTGCTGGGTGGCTGCGGTGTCGGGGTCTGTGTTCCGCTCGTTGTACTTCTCCGAGTGGAACAGCGCCACGCCCACCAGCGCCCGGTTGTCGAACAGGTCCCACTTCGCGCCGATCTCGACGTTGCGGCTTTTCTCGGGTGGGGTGTTGGCCATGTCGGCGTTGGTGCCGCCCGGGGCGAAGTTGCCCAGCGCGTACTGGTAGGTGTCGCCCGAGGTGTTGTAGGACGTGCCCACCGAAGCGTAGTAGGACGCGGTGGCGCTTGGCTGGAACAGCAGGCCCAGGCGCGGGCTCCACAGGTTCTCGCTGATCTTGAAGGTGTTGCCGACGGTGTCGGCATAGCTGGCGGTGAAGCGGTCGAAGCGCAGGCCGGCGACGAGCTTGAGGGCATCGGTGAGGGCCATGGTGTCCTGGGCGTAGAACCCGATGGTTCGTGCGTCGAAGGTGTTGAGCGGAGGCGCCCCGCGGGGGTCGGCGCGCCAGTCGCCGTCGTTCGGTGTCCCGACCGTGGTGGTCAGACCCGAGCCGGGTCCGGCAAAACTCTGGTTGCGCCTGGCATCTTCCTGACTCAGGTCCACACCCGTCAGCAACTGGTGCTTCATGCCCAGTGCGTCGAAGGCCGTGCTGTAGTCGCTCTGCAGCTGGGTCAGATCGCTGTAGCCCACCCGCCCCTTGGGCGTTCGGGTGATCACCGTGTTCGGGTTCAGGTTGGCTTGTGTGGTGCCTGTGGCGAAGTTGATCACGCTGGCCCAGAGCTCGCGCTCGTAGCGGCCGTGCCGGAGCGTGGTCTTCAGTTCCGACTGTTGGTCGAACCGGTGGGTGTGGCTGAAGGTGGCTGCGGTGGTGGTGGTTCGGTTGTAGTCGCTGTCCAGTCCGTAGAAGGCGTCGGCTGGCAACGATTCTTCGATGCGGTTGAAGCCGTTGCCCAGCGGCGTGAGGAACCAGCGGTGGTTGTAGATCGGGTTGCTGTCGGTCTCGAGGTGGTACAGGCCGACCGAGAACTCATCTTTCAGGCCGATCCCCCAGCGGTAGGTGGGCGCGATGCCGCGTTTGTTGTCCCGGGCGCCCTTGTTGTCGGCGTTCTGCGCCATCGCATTGAGGCGCAGGGCCGAGTCTTCTCCGGTCTTGAGGTTGAAGTCGCCGCCGATCCGGATCTCCTGGCCGGTGCCGATGGTGGTGTTGATCTCGTGCTGGTCCATCAGGAACGGCTGCTTGCTCACCTGGTTGACCACGCCACCGGTCGATCCTTTGCCGAACAGCATCGACGCCGATCCCTTGAGCACTTCGACCCGATCGAGGTTGAACGTGTCGCGCTCGATCAGGGGCGCGTCACGCAGGCCGTCCACATAGATGTCGCCGGCCTGCCCGAGCGAAAAGCCGCGCAGTCGGATGTCTTCCTCGCCGGTTTCGCCCGACTGGAAGGTCACGCCCGCGGTGGTGCGCAGCACCTCCCGGAAATCGTCGAGGTTGCGGTCGTCGATCAGGCGTTCGGTCATCACCGTGACCGATTGCGGTATGTCGCGCAGGGCCTGACGGCCTTTGCCGATGCTGGTTTCGGTGGCACGCAGGGTGGACTTGGCGTCCGAGCCGATGGCCTGGTCTCGAACCTCGACGGTCCCCAGCGTGGGGGCAGGGGCCTGGCTCTGGGCGAGGGCGGGAATGGCGGTCAGGGAGCCGGCCAGCAGGGCGGCGCCCAGTGGCAGGGGCTTGAAGGCGGAATGGGACATGGCGGTGCAGCGGGTTGAAACATTGGCTGGCTGCAGCGCCCGGTTGGCCTGTGGCTGGCTGAAGACAATACTTTATCACAAATAGGAACGATTCCTATTAACAAGAATCCCGACAGTCTCGGGCTATCGGGTGCTTAGCAACTATCGATCGCCATGGTCAATAGTCCGGGTTTACACTAGCCTCAATCGCTATGGCGAGCACATTCTCGATTATCTTTTTCAACCAACCCAGGAGCTCACGCATGTCCCTCATCAACACCACCGTTCCGTCGTTCTCGACCACCGCCTTCCACAATGGCAAATTCGTGCCTGTCTCCGACGCAAGCCTGCGCGGCGAGTGGTCGGTGCTGGTGTTCATGCCCGCCGCCTTCACCTTCAACTGCCCGACCGAAGTCGAAGACGCGGCCGACAGCTACGCCGAGTTCCAGAAGCTGGGCGCCGAGGTCTACATCGTGACCACCGACACGCACTTCTCGCACAAGGTGTGGCACGAGACGTCCCCCGCCGTGGGCAAGGCCAAGTTTCCGCTGGTGGGCGACCCGACCCACACCCTGACCCGCGGCTTCGGCGTGCACATCGAAGAAGAAGGCCTGGCCCTGCGCGGCACCTTCATCATCAACCCCGAGGGCGTGATCAAGACCGCCGAAATCCACGACAACGCGATCGCTCGCGACATGAAGGAAACCCTGCGCAAGCTGAAGGCCGCCCAGTTCGTGGCCAAGAACCCCGGCCAGGTGTGCCCCGCCAAGTGGAACGAAGGCGCCAAGACCCTGACCCCTTCGCTGGACCTCGTGGGCAAGATCTGAAGACCCCGGTCTGCTGAAAACCCGTTGAGGGTTTTGCGTTGAACGTTGGGCACCCTGAGTGCCCAGCGTTTCTCGCAAAACACTGAACCCAGGAGTTCCCCATGCTCGACGACACCCTCAAGGCACAACTGCAGGCCTACCTTGGCAGGCTGCAGCGCCCCATTCGCCTCATCGCCTCGCTCGACGGTTCGGCCTCGGCGCAGGAGATGCGCGAGCTGCTCCAGACCATCGCCGGCCTGTCCGACATGGTCTCGTTCGATGACAGCGGCAGCGACGAGCGCAAGCCGTCGTTCGTGATCGCCCGCGAGGGCGAGTCGCACGGCGTGCGCTTTGCCGCCATCCCGCTGGGCCACGAGTTCACCTCCCTGGTGCTGGCGCTGCTGTGGACGGGTGGCCACCCGCCCAAGGCCGAGCAGGAGACGCTCGACGCCATCGGCACGCTGCAGGGCGCGCTGAACTTCGAGGTCTACATGAGCCTGTCGTGCCACAACTGCCCGGACGTGGTGCAGGCGCTCTCGCTCATGGCGGTTCGCAACCCCGCCGTGAACGTGACCGTGATCGACGGCGGTCTGTACCAGGCCGAGGTCGAGGCGCGCCAGGTGATGGCCGTGCCGATGATCTACCTCAACGGCGAAGAGTTCGGCGGTGGCCGCATGACACTGGAAGAAATCGTGGCCAAACTCGACGTGAATGCCGATGCACGCGAAGCGGCAAAGCTCGATGCCAAGGACCCGTTCGACGTGCTCATCGTCGGCGGTGGTCCTGCCGGCGCGGCGGCCGCGGTGTACGCGGCGCGCAAGGGCATCCGCGTGGGCGTGGCGGCCGAGCGTTTCGGCGGCCAGGTGAACGACACCCTGGCGATCGAGAACTACATCAGCGTGCTCGAGACCGACGGTCCCAAGTTCGCGGCGGCGCTCGAAGCGCAGGTGCGCCACTACGGCGTGGACATCATGAACCTGCAACGCGCCGAGAAGCTGGTGCCTGCCAGCGAGCCGGGTGGCCTGGTCCAGGTGCACATGGCCAACGGCGCCACGCTCAAGGCCCGCAGCGTGATCCTGTCGACCGGTGCGCGCTGGCGCAATGTCAATGTGCCCGGCGAGGCCGAGTACCGCAACAAGGGCGTGGCCTACTGCCCGCACTGCGATGGCCCGTTGTTCAAGGGCAAGCGCGTGGCGGTCATCGGGGGCGGCAACTCGGGTGTCGAGGCCGCGATCGATCTCGCCGGTGTGGTCGAGCACGTCACGCTGATCGAGTTCGCCGACGCCCTGAAGGCCGACGCCGTGCTGGTGCGCAAGCTGAAAAGCCTGCCGAACGTGGCCATCCACACCAACGCACAGACCACCGAGATCACCGGCGCCGCCGGCACGGTCAACGGCCTGAGCTACAAGGACCGCGCGAGCGGCGAGCTGCACCACATCGAACTGGCGGGCGTGTTCGTTCAGATCGGCCTCGTGCCGAACACCGAGTGGCTCAAGGGCACGGTCGAGCTCAGCCGCTTTGGTGAGATCGTGGTCGATGCCAAGGGCCACACCAATGTGGACGGTGTGTTCGCCGCCGGCGATTGCACCACGGTGCCCTACAAGCAGATCGTGATCGCCGCCGGCGAGGGATCGAAAGCGGCGCTGAGCGCGTTCGACCACCTGATCCGCCAGCCGGTGTCCGGCGAGTCGGTCGCTGCCTGACGGCGCCGGAGCGGCCGGGGTTCAGTACTCCAGCCGCTCGGGGCGGATCTCCTGGAGGATGGTGGTCGCGATTTCCTCGATCGACTTGGTGGTGGTCGAGAGCCAGCGAATGCTTTCTCGGCGCATCATGGCCTCGGCCTCGGCCACTTCCATCCGGCAGTTCTCCAGGTTCGCGTAGCGTGAGTTGGGCCGCCGCTCGTTGCGGATTTCGCTCAGGCGCTCGGGCGCGATCGTCAGCCCGAACAGTTTCTTCCGGTGGGGCACCAGGGCTGGCGGCAGCTTTCTCCGCTCGAAATCCTCCGGGATCAGCGGGTAGTTCGACGCCTTGAGCCCGTACTGCATGGCGAGGTACAGCGAAGTGGGTGTCTTGCCGCTGCGGCTCACGCCCACCAGGATCACGTCGGATGACTCCAGGTCGGTGTTGCTCTGGCCGTCGTCGTGGGCCAGCGAGAAGTTGATGGCTTCGATGCGGTCGTGGTAGGCCTTGCTCTTGGACGCGTCCGAGAAGCGGCCCACGCGGTGGTTGCTCTTGATGCCGAGTTCAACTTCAAGCGGCTGCACGAAGGTGCCGAACATGTCCAGCAGCATGCCGCGGCAATGCTGCTCGAACACCGACAGCACCTCGCCATTGACCACGGTGGTGAACACCAGCGGGCGCTTGCCCTCGACCTCGGCCGCGTGGTTGATTTGCCGCACGGCCTGGTGCGCCTTGTCCACGCTGTCCAGAAACGGCAGGCGAACCCGGCGCATCGTGGCCTCGAACTGGGCCAGGATGGCATTGCCGAAGGTTTCGGCCGTGATGCCGGTGCCGTCGGAGACGAAGAAGACAGTCCGGTTGGGCATGAAGGTCGCGTCCTTACAATCGGGGTTTTCGTGGCGCCCATTATCCGGGCCTTGCCGCGCCTGCCTTTTGCCTCGCCCGGTGGCCGACCCACAACACAACCACAGGTCAATCGCTGGAGCATGGGGTCCCGGTTTTTCAACCTCTGGAGTCCTGCCATGTCCCACCTGTTCGAGCCGACCGCTCTGGTCGTGCCTTTCGAAAAACTTCGAATGACCGACGTCGAGTCGGTCGGCGGAAAGAACGCCAGCCTTGGCGAAATGATCTCGCAGCTCCCCAGCGGCGTGAAAGTGCCCACCGGCTTCGCCACCACGGCCCACGCCTTCCGGGAGTTTCTCAAGCACGGCGGCCTCACCGAACGCATCAACGCCCGCCTGTCTGCGCTGGACACCGAGGACGTGCGGGAGCTGGCCAGCGCCGGTGCCGAAATCCGCGGCTGGGTCGAGGCCCAGCCGTTTCCGGCCGACCTGGAGCAGGCCATTCGCGCCGAATTCGCCCGCCTGAGCGAAGGCAACCCGCAGGCGTCGTTCGCGGTGCGTTCCTCGGCCACCGCCGAAGACCTGCCCGACGCCTCGTTCGCCGGCCAGCAGGAGACCTTCCTCAACGTGGTCGGCATCGAAGAGGTGCTGCACAAGATGAAGGAGGTGTTTGCCAGCCTCTACAACGACCGCGCCATCAGCTACCGCGTGCACAAGGGCTTTGCCCATGCCGACGTCGCCCTGAGCGCGGGCGTGCAGCGCATGGTCCGCTCCGACCTGGGGGCTGCCGGCGTGATGTTCACCATCGACACCGAAAGCGGGTTCGAGGAAGTCGTGTTCATCACCAGCAGCTACGGTCTGGGCGAGACGGTGGTGCAGGGCGCGGTGAACCCCGACGAGTTCTACGTGCACAAGCCCATGCTCAAGGCAGGCAAGCGGGCCGTGATCCGCCGCAACCTGGGCAGCAAGCTCATCCAGATGACCTTCAGCACGGCCGAGGAAAAGGCGCAGACCGGCAAGCTGGTCAAGACCATCGACGTGCCGGTGGAGCAGCGCAACCGCTACAGCCTGAACGAGGTCGACGTCGAGCTGCTGGCGAAGTACGCGCTCGTGATCGAGCAGCACTACGGCCGTCCGATGGACATCGAATGGGGCAAGGACGGCACCGACGGGCAGATCTACATCCTGCAGGCGCGTCCGGAGACGGTGAAGAGCCAGAGCGCCGGCAAGACCGAGCTGCGCTACAAGCTCAAGGGCAAGGGCGCAGTGCTGGCGCACGGCCGTGCAATCGGGCAGAAGATCGGCACCGGGCCGGTGCGGCTGGTGCACAACATCGCCGAGATGGACAAGGTGCAGCCCGGCGACGTGCTGGTCACCGACATGACCGACCCGAACTGGGAGCCGGTCATGAAGCGCGCGAGCGCCATCGTCACCAACCGAGGCGGGCGCACCTGCCACGCGGCCATCATTGCGCGCGAACTCGGCATTCCGGCGGTGGTGGGCTGCGGCGACGCCACCGAAACCCTCAAGGACGGCACGCTGGTGACCGTGAGTTGCGCAGAGGGCGACACCGGCCACATCTACGACGGCCTGCTCGAAACCGAGGTCACCGAAGTCCGCCGCGGCGAGATGCCCGAGATCGACGTCAAGGTGATGATGAACGTGGGCAATCCCCAGCTCGCCTTCGACTTTGCGCAGATCCCCAACGCCGGTGTCGGTCTGGCGCGGCTCGAGTTCATCATCAACAACAACATCGGCGTTCACCCCAAGGCCATCCTCGACTACCCCCAGATCGACGCCGACCTGAAGAAGGCGGTCGAGTCGGTGGCGCGCGGGCACGCGTCGCCCCGCGCCTTCTACGTTGACAAGGTCGCTGAAGGCGTGGCCACCATCGCAGCCGCGTTCTGGCCCAAGCCCGTCATCGTTCGCCTGTCCGACTTCAAGAGCAACGAGTACCGCAAGCTCGTGGGGGGCTCGCGCTACGAGCCCGACGAAGAAAACCCGATGCTGGGCTTTCGCGGTGCGGCGCGCTACATCAGCACCGAGTTTGCCGAGGCCTTTGCCATGGAGTGCGAGGCGCTCAAGCGCGTGCGCGAGGAGATGGGCCTGACCAACGTGCAGGTGATGGTGCCCTTCGTGCGCACCCTGGCGCAGGCGCAGCGCGTCACCGAACTGCTGGCGGCCAAAGGCCTCAAGCGGGGCGAGAACGGCCTGAAGCTCATCATGATGTGCGAGATCCCGAGCAACGCGGTGCTGGCCAAGGACTTCCTGCAGTTCTTCGACGGCTTCTCGATCGGATCGAACGACCTGACGCAGCTCACGCTGGGCCTTGACCGCGATTCAGGCCTGGAGCTGCTCGCGCACGATTTCGACGAACGCGACCCCGCCGTCAAGGCGCTGCTCAAGCTGGCCATCGGCGCCTGCAAGGCCGAAGGCAAGTACGTGGGCATCTGCGGCCAGGGGCCCAGCGATCACCCCGACTTTGCGCAGTGGCTGCGCGACGAGGGCATCAGCTCGATCTCGCTCAACCCCGACACGGTGGTCGACACCTGGCAGTTGCTGGCCGGCACGGCGGGCTGATCCCAGGGCGCGGGGCGCCCCGAAAGCAGACCAACGGCGGGCCTCGGCCCGCCGTTTTTCATGGGCTTGACACAAGTCGCCGGGTGCGCCGGATCTGGTGGTGAACCCCGGCCGCGAGGCGCGGGAAAACCCCTACAGGGTTTGACCTGCCTGAGGGCTTCCTGACGGTTCTTTGTAAGAAGGCCGTCAGTTGCCGGCCAAGAATGGCGGCAACTCAAGGGCCCCCCGGGATGCTGCTTTTTCTGTCCATCGTCAAACTGATCTGCGAGATCGCATTGATGTCGCTGCTGGGTCAATGGATCGTCGGTCTGCTGGCCGGGCAGAAGCGCGAGCAGAACCTCTTCTATCAGGTGCTCTCGCAGATCGGCCGTCCGTTCGTGTTTCTGGCCCGGTTCATTGCGCCCCGAAGCATCGTGCTGGACCGGCATGTGCCGCTGGTGGCGTTTCTCGTCCTGGCGTTCGTGTGGGTCCTGGTGACGGGTCTGCGCATTCAGCAATGCATCCAGATCGGTGTGGAGAACTGCAAATGAGCGACACCTTCAACCGCTGGTTCGTTCGCTGGCAGGTCAAGTTGCTGTTGGCCTTCGGCCGCCGCACCGCGGCGCTGGAGCGCGTGCGCACGCTGCTGGCCACCAACCCGACCGACGTCTACGCCCTGGCCTCGCTCGCCCACATGCTGGCCGAGGAGGGCGACAAGTCGGGCGCGGCAGACGCGCTCAAACGCCTGGTCGACATCCAGCCGCAACATGCGGCCGGCTGGTTCAACCTGGGTTATCTCTGCGAAGAGCTTGGCCGCCTCGAGGAAGCGGAATCTGCTTTCCGGCAAGCGCTCTCGCTCGACGAAAAATTTGACCGGGCCTGGTACGGCCTGGCCTTGTGCCTGATCCGCCAACGGCGCTTCGATGAAGCCGTGGTCGCGCTCAAGCGCAACACCGAACTGCAGCCCATGAGTCCCTTCGGCTGGTATCAGCTGGCCCGGGTTCATGTCGACCGGCAAGAGCCTGAGGAGGCGGCGAAGATCATTCGCCACCTTCGCAAGTTCGAGCCCAAGGTGGCCGCTCAGCTGGAGCGCGAAACGGGCCTGGGACAACCCCAGGGCTAGTGGCGCGTTGTAGCTGGCCGGCTGACAAAAGGGGCACCGGGCGAAAGCCGGGTGCCGAAAACACGAACAGGCTGCAGGCCGCCATGAGGAGACGGCGGTGTTCGTGACGTGCCCGAAAGGGTGTTGCACATGGAGGTCGAACTGTGGAACTGACCGAAAAGCACCGCCAGTACTGGCGGAAGAACCTCAACATCACGGCGATCCTGCTCGTGATCTGGTTCGTGTTGACATTTGTGGTGAGCTATTTCGCCCGTGACTTGAGCTTCAGCTTCTTCGGCTGGCCCTTCAGTTTCTGGATGGGTGCTCAGGGGGCACTGGTGGGTTACGTGGCCATCATTGGCTACTACGCCTGGTACATGAACAAGCTCGACATCGAACACGGTGTCGAAGAAGCCGAGGAGTGAACCATGGCAGGCATGTTTGAAACAGGCGGAGCCGGTGGCGGCTCCAACAAGGCGTTCAAGTCGCAACTCAACAAGGTCTACGCGTGGTACACGGGCGGTTTTGCCGCCTTCGTGATCGTGCTGGCGATCCTCGAACAGCTCGGCCTCTCGCGCGAGTGGATCGGTTTCGTGTTCCTGATCGCCACGATCGGCCTTTACGCCGGCATCGGCATCATGAGCCGCACCACCGATGCGGCCGAGTACTACGTGGCCGGTCGCCGCGTGCCTGCCGTGTACAACGGCATGGCCACGGGCGCTGACTGGATGTCGGCCGCGTCGTTCATCGGCATGGCCGGTACCCTGTACCTCACGGGTTACAGTGGTCTGGCCTTCATCATGGGCTGGACCGGCGGCTACTGCCTGGTCGCGCTGTTCCTCGCGCCTTACCTGCGCAAGTTCGGTCAGTTCACCATTCCCGATTTCCTGGGCGAGCGTTACGGCGGAAACGCCGCGCGTTTCGTGGGCATCCTGATCGCCATCCTGGTGTCTTTCGTGTACGTGGTGGCACAGATCTACGGCGTGGGCCTGATCACCGCCCGCCTGACCGGTGTGGCGTTTGAACTGGGTGTGTTCCTGGGTCTGGGCGGCATTCTGGTCTGCTCGTTCCTGGGCGGCATGCGCGCCGTGACCTGGACGCAGGTGGCCCAGTACATCGTGCTGATCGTGGCCTACATGATCCCGGTGGTGTGGCTGTCGGTGAAGCAGACCAGCGTGCCCGTGCCGCAGGCCGTGTATGGCTACCAGCTCGAGAAGGTGACCGCCAAGGAGAAAGTGCTGACGGCCGATCCGAAGGAAATCGAAGTGCGCAACGCCTTCAAGGCGCGCGCCGATGCCCTGACCGAGAAGCTGAAGGACCCGGCCGCCGCGCTGGCAGCCGACAAGGCCGCCGCCGAGAAGAAGCTGGCCGACCTGAAGGCCGCCAACGCCCCGTCCGCCGAAATCGCTGCCGCCGAGAAGGCACTGGGCGCGTTGCCGAAGGACGCCGAGGCCGCCACGCGCGCCTGGACGGCGCAGCGCGCATCCGCCACGGCCAAAACGGCACCGCTGAACGGCATGCCGCCGCACGCTCAGGCGTTCGCCGGCAATCCGGACGGCGACGAGAAGGCGCAAGCGGCCTTCGACACCTCGCGCCGCAACTTCCTGGCGCTGGTGTTCTGCCTGATGGTGGGCACGGCCGCGCTGCCGCACATCCTGATGCGCTACTACACGGTGCCTTCGGTGAAGGAAGCCCGTCAGTCGGTGACCTGGTCGCTGTTCTTCATCTTCCTGCTGTACTTCACGGCGCCGGCCCTTGCGGTGCTGGTGAAGTTCGAGGTGTTCAACACGCTGGTGGGCACACCGTTCGACCAGTTGCCGCAGTGGGTGGCTTCGTGGGCGCGGGTCGATCCGTCCCTGCTCTCGGTTGCCGACGTCAACGGCGACCGCATCCTGCAGCTCAACGAGATGACCATCGGTGGTGACATCGTGGTGCTGGCAACGCCCGAGATCGCGGGTCTGCCTTACGTCATCTCTGGTCTGGTGGCTGCCGGTGGCCTGGCCGCTGCGCTGTCCACCGCCGACGGCCTGCTGCTGACGATTGCCAACGCGCTGTCGCACGACCTGTACTACAAGATGATCGACCCGAACGCCTCGACGGCTCGCCGCGTGACGATCTCGAAGACGCTGCTGCTGGTGGTGGCCCTGGCCGCTGCCTACGTGGCGTCGCTGAAGGTCGCCGACATCCTGTTCCTGGTGTCTGCTGCGTTCTCGCTGGCCGCTGCGGGCTTCTTCCCGGCGCTGGTGCTCGGCATCTTCTGGAAGCGGGCAACCGGTCCGGCAGCGGTGCTGGGCATGATCGCGGGCACGGCCGTGACGTTCTACTACATGGCCACCACCCAGCCCTGGATGCGCGGCCTGTTCGGTGTCACGTCGCCGGTGGAACTCTGGTGGGGCATCCAGCCGATCTCGGCCGGCATCTTCGGCGTGCCGATCGGTATCGCTGTCATTGTTCTCGTCAGCCTGGTCACGCCTGCCCCGAGCAAGAAGATCCAGCAGCTCGTCGAGCACGTGCGCTACCCCAACCTGAAGATGTCCTGATCCCAGGCGTCTTCCAGCCAGGCGGGGCCTGAACCCGCCCGGCCACCGGGGCCCCGACCGCGAAAGTGGTCGGGGCCCCGTCTTTTTGTATAATCGCGGGCTTGCCTTGCTGCACCCCTGTCGACGCCGGGGGCAGCTGTCAACGCCCCAGCCCGGGTTTTTCCGGTCGGCCGGGGTCAACCACAAGGAGAGTCCATGCGTCATTACGAGATCGTCTTGCTGATCCACCCGGATCAGAGCGAACAGGTTCCGGCCATGCTGGAGCGCTACAAGGGCATGATCACCGCCGGTGGCGGCAAGATCCACCGCGTTGAAGACTGGGGCCGCCGCCAGATGGCCTACCAGATCAACAAGCTGTCCAAGGCCCACTACCTCTGCGTCAACATCGAAGCCGATCAGGCCGTGATGGGCGAACTGGAGCACGCCTTCAAGTTCAACGACGCCGTGCTGCGCCACCTGACCGTCCAGCGCAAGAAGGCCGACACCGGTCCTTCGGCCATGATGCGCACGGTCGAGCGCGAAGAGGCCCGCAAGGCCCAGCAACAGACGCAGGAGCAGGCCGCCTGACGCCGTTGGCGTGAGGATCGCCGGACCGGGTGAACCGTTTCCAGCTGCAGGCCGTGGTGGTGCAGGCGCAGAGCTTGCGCTACACCCCGGCAGGCATTCCGGTGCTCAACCTCGTGCTTGAACACGAGTCGCAGCAGACCGAACTGGACACCCCCCGGACCGTCAAACTCCAGCTCAAGGCCGTGGCATTCGGTGCCCTGGCCGAGTCCCTGCAACGACAGGCGCTCAACGAAGCTGGCGAATTCGACGGTTTTCTGGCGAACGCACGCACCGGCAAAGGCGTGGTGTTCCACATCCAGTCATTCAGCAAGACATAAAGAGGCCCATCCATGGCTGCACCCAAGCGTTTCAACAAGGACAAGCGTCCCAAGCGCAACACCCAGTCGCTGCTCTTCAAGCGCAAGCGTTTCTGCCGCTTCACCGTCGCCAAGGTCGAGGAAGTCGACTACAAGGACGTGGACGTGCTGCGCGACTTCATCTCCGAAAACGGCAAGATCATCCCGGCGCGCCTGACCGGCACCCGCGCGATCTACCAGCGCCAGGTCACCACCGCCATCAAGCGCGCGCGCTTCCTGGCCATGCTGCCGTACAGCGACCAGCACCGCGTCTGAACGAGGAGCCCGACATGCAAGTGATTCTTCTCGACAAAGTCATCAACCTCGGCGCCCTGGGCGATGTGGTCAAGGTCAAGGACGGGTACGCCCGCAACTTCCTGATCCCGTCGGGCCGTGCCCGCCGTGCCACCCAGGCCGCCGTGGCCGAGTTCGAAGCCCGCCGCGCCGACCTGGAAAAGGCCGCTGCCGCCAAGCTGGCCGAGGCCCAGGCGCTGGGCGAAAAGCTCACCGCCGTCAGCCTCAAGCTGACCCAGAAGGCCGGCGTCGATGGCCGCCTGTTCGGTTCCGTCACCAACCACGACGTGTCCGAAGAACTGACCAAGCAAGGCTATGCCGTGGCCAAGGCGCAGGTGCGCATGCCCAACGGCCCGCTCAAGATGGTTGGCGACTACACCGTGCAGGTGAACCTGCACACCGATGTCACCGTCGATGTGGCGGTGTCGGTGCTCGGCGAAACCGCCTGATCCCCGCGGGCCCGAGGGTCCGCCGCAAGCCGCTGTCGCGAGGCAGCGGCTTTTCTTTTTCCGGGCCGGGTTGTCCCCGTCGGTTCACCTGATGTCCAGCGGTTTTCCCCAGCGTTGTCCACACACGCCCGCTTCTTGCGGGCGTACCATTCCGGTTTGACCCGAAGCCGCATGTCCACCGCCTTCTCCCGACCCTTTCCCGACCTCGGCGCCGGTCTCGACGACACCACCGATCGTCAGATTGCCCAGCTGCGGGTTCCTCCCCATTCGATCGAGGCCGAGTCCAGCGTGCTGGGTGGCCTGCTGCTCGACAACGGCGCCTGGGACCGCGTCGCCGACCTGGTCAACGACTCCGATTTCTACCGCTACGAACACAAGCTGACCTATTCGGCCATCGCCACGCTCGTCAATGCCGGCAAGCCGGCCGACGTGGTGACCGTGTTCGAGCACCTGCAGAACCTGGGCAAGGCCGAGGAAGCGGGCGGGCTGGCCTACCTCAACTCGCTCGCGCAGTACGTGCCCAGCGCGGCCAACATCCGCCGTTACGCCGAGATCGTGCGCGAGCGCGCCGTGCTGCGAAAGCTGGTGGCCGCCAGCGACGAGATCGCCACCGCCGCCTTCAACCCCCAGGGCAAGGCGGTGGCCAAGATCCTTGACGAGGCCGAACAGAAGATCTTCCACATCGGCGAGGAAGGCTCGCGCATGAAGGAAGGCTTCCAGTCGATGGACCGGCTGGTGGTGGACCTGCTCGACCGCGTGCAGGAGATGGCGGACAACCCGAACGACGTGACCGGTGTGCCGACCGGTTTTGTCGATCTCGACCGCATGACGGCGGGCCTGCAGGCGGGCGACCTGATCGTGCTGGCGGCGCGTCCTTCCATGGGCAAGACCGCCTTTGCGATCAACATTGCCGAGCACGTGGCGCTCAATGAAGGTTTGCCTGTGGCGGTGTTCTCGATGGAAATGGGCGCCTCGCAGCTCGCGGTCCGTATCGTGGGCTCCATCGGCCGCATCAACCAGAGCCACCTGCGCACCGGCAAGCTCAACGACGAAGAGTGGCCCCGCCTGACCGAGGCGATCGAAAAGCTGCGCAACGTGTCGCTGCACATCGACGAAACGCCGGGGCTCACGCCCAGCGAACTGCGGGCCAACGCCAGGCGCCTGGCCCGCCAGTGCGGCAAGCTCGGCCTGATCGTGGTCGACTACCTGCAGCTCATGAGCGGCTCGTCCAGCGACGGTGACAACCGTGCCACCGAACTGGGCGAAATCTCGCGCGGACTGAAGATGCTGGCCAAGGAGTTGCAGTGCCCGGTCATCGCGCTGTCCCAGCTCAACCGCAGCGTCGAGCAGCGAACCGACAAGCGACCCATGATGAGCGACCTGCGCGAATCGGGCGCCATCGAGCAGGACGCCGACATCATCATGTTCATCTACCGCGACGAGTACTACACCAAGGACGCCTGCAAGGAACCCGGTGTGGCCGAGATCATCATCGGCAAGCAGCGAAACGGTCCCACCGGCACGGTGAAGCTGGCGTTCCTGAACATGCTCACCCGCTTCGAAAGCCTCGCAGGCGGTGATTACTAGGAACTCCCCCCTGCGCCGCTGACGCGGCTTCCCCCCTCTCTGGCGCGCCGCTTTGCGGCGCTTGGAGGGGGGACGGCACCAGTGGCCCGGCGAAGCCGGTTCCACGGTGCCCCCTGATTCAGGCGCGTCGAGAGATGCGTGTCTCTGATCCCCAGAGAGAAGCAAAGCCGCGAAAGAAGTGTCCCGCCAGCCCAGGGCACCCGCGGAACCGGCTTCGCCGGGCCGCAGGGTGCGTCCCCCCTCCAAGCGCCGCAAAGCGGCGCGCCAGAGAGGGGGGAAGCCGCGTCAGCGGCGCAGGGGGGTTACAGAACCTCGCTGGCGAAGTCGGCCAGGCGCGAACGTTCGCCGCGCGCCAGGGTGATGTGGCCGCCGTGCGGCCAGCCTTTGAAGCGGTCCACCGCGAACGTCAGGCCCGATGAGCCTTCGGTGAGGTAGGGCGTGTCGATCTGGGCCAGGTTGCCCATGCAGATCATCTTGGTGCCCGGGCCGGCGCGTGTGATCAGCGTCTTCATCTGCTTGGGCGTCAGGTTCTGCGCCTCGTCGATGATCACGTACTTGTTCATGAACGTGCGGCCGCGCATGAAGTTCATGCTCTTGACCTTGATGCGGCTGCGGATGAGCTCGTTGGTGGCCGCGCGGCCCCATTCACCTGCATTGCCGCCGTCGCCCTTGGCGAGGAACTCGAGGTTGTCGTCGAGGGCACCCATCCAGGGGCCCATCTTCTCTTCTTCCGTGCCGGGCAGAAAGCCGATGTCCTCGCCCACGCTCACCGTGGCACGGGTCATGATGATCTCGGTGTAGCGCCGGTCATCGAGCACCTGGGTGAGGCCCGCCGCCAGCGCCATGAGCGTCTTGCCGGTGCCCGCCGTGCCGGCGAGCGTGACGAAGTCGATCTCGGGGTCCATCAGCAGGTTGAGCGCGAAGTTCTGCTCGCGGTTGCGGCTGGTCACGCCCCAGACGGCGTTCTTGAGGTGCGTGTAGTCCTTGAGCGTCTTGAGCACCGCGGTCTTGTCGCGGATCTCGGTCACGCGCGCGTAGAGCGAAGGCTCGCCCGGCGCCTCGAAGTACACGAACTGGTTGATGTAGAACTGGCTCACTGCCGGGCCGCTCACGCGGTAGAAGGTGTGGCTGCCGCTCTGCCAGCTCTCGATGGTCTTGCTCTGGCGGGTCCAGAAATCCTGGGGCAGGGCCAGCGAGCCGGGGTAGAGCAGCTCGCCATCGTCCAGCGTCTTGTCGTTTTCGTAGTCTTCGGCGGGCAGGCCCAACGCGCGTGCCTTCACGCGCATGTTGATGTCCTTGGACACCAGGATGACTTCGCGTTCCGGATGGCGCTGGCGCAGGCCCGCCACCACCCCCAGGATCTGGTTGTCGGCCTTGCCCTGCGGCAGGCTGGCGGGCAGGTCGCCCGACATCGGCTCGGTCTGGAAGAACAGCAGGCCGCGGGCTGACTGGTGACCCGTGGCCGAGAGCTTCAGGCCCTTGGTCATGTCGCCGCCGACCTGGGCGGCCAGCGCGTCGAGGTTGCGGCTCGTCTGGCGACCGTTGCGCGCGACCTCTGTCATGCCCTTCTTGTGGCCGTCGAGCTCCTCGAGCACGATCATGGGCAGGTAGATGTCGTGTTCCTCGAAGCGGAACAGGCTCATCGGGTCGTGCAACAGCACGTTGGTGTCGAGCACGAACAGGCGGGCGGGCCCGGTGCCAGCCGACTTGCCGGTGCCCCGGCGGCGCGACGGACTCGCCGGTGTGGCCGCAGCCACCGAGGGTGCAGGGGCCGGGGCAGCCATGGGTGCAGCGGCCTGTGCCTGCGAAGGCGCGGGCGCCGGTGCCGTGCGAATGGCTGGCCGAAGATCGGCTGCCGGCCCGGCCGGTTTGCGCGCCTTGCCCTGAGGCGCCGGCCTGGCCTTTGCCGGCGCGACACGCTGGGCGGGCTGCACGGGTTCGTCGAGCGGCAGGATGGTCAGGTCGCCGGCGGCATCGCCCGGCTCTTCGAGAGCGGCGTCGGAGGCTTTGAGGCTGTAGGCGTCGGGGGCGAGGAGGGCGGCGCGTTTGGCGGGTGCGGGGGGCAGGGGCATGGGGTCTGGGTGTTCAGCGCACAGGCTCGAAAAAACAAAAAGCCGCCGGGAGGACCGGGCGGCTTTGCGGGCAGCGGGGCAGGTTGAAGGGGCGACGGACGGGGTGATGACCCGAATGCATGCGATCCATTATGCACTTTCCGCGTGGCGTGAAGACGCTGGCGGAATGGCGGTCGGGCCGGGTGTCGCTGGAGCGCCCCTGTCTGCGTTCAGGCGGCTTTTTTCAGGGCCTTGACGGCCTTGAGCACTTCTTCAACGTGACCGGGCACCTTCAGGCCGCGCCACTCCTGCTTGAGCACCCCGTCGGCACCGATCAGGAAGGTGCTGCGTTCGATGCCCTTGACCTTCTTGCCGTACATGATCTTGTTCTTGACGACACCGAACATGTGGCACATTTTCTCTTCGGTGTCGGCGATCAGCTCGAAGGGCAGTTCAAGCTTGGCCTTGAAGTCGTCGTGCGACTTCATGTTGTCGCGGGACACGCCGAACACCTGGGCGCCGGCTTTCACGAAGTCCTTGTACTTGTCGCGGAACTGCATCGCTTCGGTGGTGCAGCCCGGGGTGTTGTCCTTGGGGTAGAAATACAGCACCAGCGTCTGACCGAGGTGGCTCTGGTGGCTGACCTTGATGCCACCGGTGGCCAGGGATTCGAACTCGGGGATGGGTTTGTTGACAACGACGGCCATGCTGTGGGGACCCCTGACTTGAGTGGATGGTGTTGCGTTGGCTGCCCAGACTGCGGTTCACCACGGCTCGGCGCGGCTTTTCAAGGGCAACCGGAACCGCAAGGGACCGACGCCGCCCGGCTGGACAACATCCGTTATTTTAACGCTTAACGGGTGGTTGCGCCCCCAGGGCGCGTCACAGGTGTATGAGAAGTGCCGCCGTGACCCGCCTTCCCTCGGCTGCGAGGATGTTGTAGGTGCGGCAGGCGGCCGCCGTGTCCATGGTCTCCACCCCGATCCGCTGCTCGAGCAGTGAGCGCAACAGCGCGGGCGGCGCAAAGCGCAGGCGGGGCCCGCTGCCGAACAGCACCAGCTCGGGTGGCGCCAGCGGTGCATCCAGCAGTTCGGCGAAATGGGCCTCAACGAGGTCCTCGAACCGCTGGCATGGCCAAACCCGCAGCCCGCGCGAAGCGCTGAGCACCAGGCTCGATGCATGGCGCTCGCCATTGACCGAAACCCAGCCATCGCCCAGCGCGGTGATGGCCAGTTGGTGCGGGGTGTCGGCGTGCAGTTTCATGGGACGTCCCCGCCGGGGAAGGCGGTTGAACTGTGGTCAAATTGCAGGTTTGCTCGGGATGTGGCCGACCGATCTTAGCCTCGTGAACCCGACCCCTGTCGCCGTGGAGGGACTTTGAAGACCATCCGGAAATCCGCCAAGCTTGCCAACGTGTGCTACGACATCCGCGGTCCCATCATGGACGCGGCGCGGCAGATGGAGGAGGAAGGCCACAAGATCATCAAGCTCAACATCGGCAACCTCGCCGTGTTCGGCTTCGATGCGCCCGAGGAGATCCAGCAGGACATGATCCGCAATCTGCCGAACTCGGCAGGTTATTCGGACAGCAAGGGCATCTTTGCCGCGCGCAAGGCGGTCATGCACGAGACCCAGTTGCAGGGCATCAAGGGCGTCACCCTCGACGACATCTACCTGGGCAATGGTGCCAGCGAGCTCATCGTGATGGCCACCAACGCGTTGCTCGACGATGGCGACGAACTGCTGCTGCCTTCGCCCGACTACCCGCTGTGGACCGCCGCAGCCAGCCTGTCGGGCGGAACGCCGGTGCACTACCTGTGCGACGAGTCCAAGGGGTGGTTGCCCGACCTCGACGACATCCGCCGCAAGATCACGCCGGCCACCAAGGGCATCGTGGTCATCAACCCCAACAACCCGACCGGCGCGCTTTACCCGAAAGAGATGCTGGTGCAGATCGTGAATCTGGCCCGCGAGCATGGTCTGGTAATCTTTGCCGACGAGGTCTACGACAAGGTGCTGTACGACGGTGTGAAGCACGTGCCGCTGGCCAGCCTGTCCGAGGACGTGCTCACGCTCACCTTCAACAGCCTGTCCAAGAGCTACCGCTCTTGCGGGTACCGGGCCGGATGGCTGGTGGTCTCCGGAGACAAGAAGCCCGCCAGGGACTACATCGAGGGCCTGAACATGCTCTCGAACATGCGCCTGTGCGCGAACGTCCCGGGTCAGTGGGCCATTCAGACGGCACTCGGCGGGTACCAGAGCATCAACGATCTGGTGGCCGAAGGCGGTCGACTGCGGCGCCAGCGGGACCTGGCCCACGAACTCATCACCGCCATCCCGGGCGTGACCTGCGTCAAGCCACAGGCTGCGCTGTACATGTTCCCCCGGCTCGATCCGAAGGTCTACCCGGTCGAGGACGACCAGCAGATGTTCCTTGAGCTGCTGCAGGAAACGCGCGTGATGCTGGTGCAGGGGTCGGGCTTCAACTACCCCGACAACCAGCACTTCCGCATCGTGTTCCTGCCCCACGAAGACGACCTGCGCGAGGCCATCGGCCGGGTCGCGCGCTTCCTCGAGCACTGGCGAAAACGCCACGGCACCTGATTCCCTTCTGCCATTCCAATCCATGAAACCCATTCAAGTCGGCCTGCTGGGCATCGGCACTGTCGGCAGTGGCACCTTCGAGGTGCTTCAGCGCAACCAGGAAGAAATCCGCCGCCGCGCCGGCCGTGACATCCAGATCACCATGGTGGCCGACCTCGACGTGGCCCGCGCCCGCTCGATCGTCGGTGATTCGGTCACGGTGGTGGGCGATGCCCGCGAGGTCATCGCCAACCCGGACATCGACATCGTGATCGAGTTGATCGGCGGCTATGGCATCGCCAAGGCACTGGTCATGGAAGCCATCTCGGCCGGCAAGCACGTGGTCACGGCCAACAAGGCCCTGCTGGCCGTGCATGGCACCGAGATCTTCGCCGCGGCCTCGCAGCGCGGCGTGATGGTGGCCTTCGAGGCCGCGGTGGCGGGAGGCATCCCGATCATCAAGGCCCTGCGCGAGGGCCTGACGGCCAACCGCATCCAGTGGATCGCCGGCATCATCAACGGCACCACCAACTTCATCCTGTCCGAGATGCGCGACAAGGGGCTCGACTTCGATGCCGTGCTCAAGGAAGCGCAGCGCCTGGGCTATGCCGAGGCCGACCCGACCTTCGACATCGAAGGCGTTGACGCCGCGCACAAGGCCACCCTGATGAGCGCCATCGCGTTCGGCATTCCGGTGCAGTTCGACAAGGCCCACGTCGAAGGCATCACCCGGCTGTCGGCCACCGACATCCGCTATGCCGAGCAACTGGGCTACCGCATCAAGCTGCTGGGCATCACCAAGCGCAACCCCAAGGGCATCGAGCTGCGCGTGCACCCGAGCCTGGTGCCGGCCAAGCGCCTGATCGCCAATGTGGAAGGCGCCATGAATGCGGTGGTGGTGCATGGCGACGCCGTGGGCACCACGCTGTACTACGGCAAGGGCGCCGGCAGCGAGCCCACCGCCAGCGCGGTGATCGCCGACCTGGTGGACATCACCCGCCTGCACACGGCCGATCCGCACCATCGGGTGCCCCACCTGGCGTTCCAGCCAGACCAGATGAGCCAGCTCTCGGTGATCCCGATGAGCGAGGTCGTCACCAGCTACTACCTGCGCCTGCGCGTGGCCGACGAAGCCGGCGTGCTGGCCCGCGTCACCGGTCTGCTGGCCGGCCAGGGCATCAGCATCGACGCCGTGCTGCAGCGCGAGGCCGACGAGGTGGGCGGCGAGGGCGCCACCAGCACCGACCTGATCATCCTCACGCACGACACCCGCGAAGGCACCATTAATGCCGTGCTCGACGAGCTGCAGAAGCTGCCCACCGTGCTGGCGCCCATCGTCCGCATCCGCAAGGAAGAGCTGAGCTGATGCGCTACCTTTCGACACGCGGTCACCCCGACCGCAAGCGCTTCTGCGAAATCCTGCTGGAGGGCCTTGCACCCGATGGCGGCTTGTACCTGCCCGAGCGGTATCCGCAGATCGACCCTCAGGAACTGCAGCGGCTGCGTGCGGTGTATGGCAACGGGCGTCCGGGCGGCTATGCCGCGCTGGCATTCGAGATCCTGTCGCTCTATGTCGACGACATTCCGGCCAGCGACCTGCGTGCCCTCTGCGAGCGCACCTACACCGAGGCCGTGTTCGGCACGGCGGCCATCGTTCCGCTGAAGCCGCTCGAGGCCCCATCGGCTGCGTCGGGGCAGGGCGGCCTGTTCCTGGAGGCTCTGTCCAACGGCCCCACGCTGGCCTTCAAGGACATGGCCATGCAGTTGCTGGGCAACCTGTTCGAATACGAACTGGCGCGCCGCGGCGAGGAACTGAACATCCTGGGCGCCACCAGCGGTGACACCGGCAGCGCGGCCGAGCACGCCATGAAGGGCAAGCGCGGCGTGCGCGTGTTCATGCTCAGCCCGCACGGCCGCATGAGTCCGTTCCAGCAGGCGCAGATGTTCAGCCTGATGGACCCGAACATCCACAACATCGCCGTCGAAGGCGTGTTCGACGATTGCCAGGACATCGTCAAGGCGGTCAGCAACGACCTCGACTTCAAGCGCGCCTACAGGATCGGCACCGTCAATTCGATCAACTGGGCCCGGCTGCTGGCGCAGGTGGTCTATTACTTCGCTGGCTACTTTCAGGCGACGCCGGCCGGCTCGGGCCGCGTGAGCTTCACCGTGCCCAGCGGCAATTTCGGCAACGTCTGCGCGGGGCATGTGGCCCGGCAGATGGGGCTGCCGATCGACACGCTGGTGGTGGCCACCAACGAGAACGACGTGCTCGACGAGTTCTTCCGGACCGGTCTGTACCGGGTGCGCGCAAGCGCCGACACGCACGAAACGTCGAGCCCGTCGATGGACATTTCCAAGGCCAGCAACTTCGAGCGCTTCGTGTTCGATCTGCTGGGCCGCGACGGCGCGCGCTGCAAGGCGCTGTTTGCCGATGCGCTGTCGCGCGACGGCCGCTTCGACCTGGGCCGGGACCCGGTCTTCGCGGACGCCGCCAGCCGCTACGGCTTCGTCAGTGGCAAGAGCACGCACGCCAACCGCCTCGCCACCATCCGCGACACGCACCAGCGTTTTGGCGTCACCATCGACACCCACACCGCCGACGGCGTGAAGGTGGCGCGGGACCACCGCAAGCCCGGCGTGCCCATGGTGGTGCTGGAAACCGCGCTGCCCATCAAGTTCGCCGAAACCATCGTCGAGGCACTGGGCCACGCTCCGGATCGACCCGCCGCCTTCGACGGCATCGAGGCGCTGCCCAAGCGCGTGCACCTGATGCCGGCCGACGTTGCCCGCGTGAAGGCGTTCATCGCCGAGCGCTGCCCGAGGGCATGAAGGCCGTCGGTTTCGCGGGCTACTCGGGCTCGGGCAAGACCACGCTGGTGGAGCAACTCATCCCGGCGCTGCGGCTGCGCGGGTTTCGGGTGTCGGTCATCAAGCACGCACACCACCGCTTCGACATCGACCACCCCGGCAAGGACACCTGGCGCCACCGCGAGGCCGGTGCGGTCGAGATCGTGGCCGCCTCGCCCAAGCGGCTGGTGATCATGCGCGAGTACGAAGATTTCACCGAGCACGACGTGCACCCGCTGATTGCCCGCCTGACCGCTGGTGTGGACTGGGTGCTGGTCGAAGGGTTCAAGCGGAGCAGCCTGCCCAAGATCGAGGTCTGGCGCGAGGAAAGCGGCAAGCCCGTCATCTACCCCGGGCAGCCACTCGTGCTGGCGGTGGCCACCGACAGCCCGCAGGCATTGCCCGAACCACCCGCACGGCCGGTGCTGGATTTGAACGCGCCCGATGACGTGGCCGCATGGTTGGTCGACAATGCCAGCCGGTTCGAATACACGCCGCCCGAGCAGACATGACTTCCGCGCCACGCGCCCCCCTGATGCCGCTGGACGACGCGCTGGCCGCCTTGCTGGCGCGCACCGTGCCGTTGCCCCGCACCGAATTGGTGGCCACCTTCGATGCGGCGGGCCGCGTGCTCGCCACCGACCTCATCAGCGCCCTGCAGGTGCCACCCCATGACAACTCGTCCATGGATGGCTATGCGGTGCGCTGCGCCGACGTGACCGACAAGGGCGTGGTGATGCCCATCACGCAGCGCATCGCCGCCGGCCATTCGGGTGCGCCGCTTCAGCCGGGTACCTGCGCGCGCATCTTCACCGGGGCGCCCATGCCACCGGGCGCGGACGCGGTGGTGATGCAGGAAGACACGCGTGCGGTGGGCGGCGACTTTCATGCGGTTCATGTCGATGCCGTGCCGGCGCCCGGCCAATGGGTGCGCAAGGCAGGCGAAGACGTGTCGCGCGGGGCCGTGGTGCTCTCGCGCGGTCAGCGGCTCGACGAAGCCGCGCTGGGGCTGGCCGCCAGCCTTGGATTGGCCCGGCTCGACGTGGCGCGCCGCCCCAGGGTGGCGCTGTTCTCCACCGGCGACGAACTGGTCATGCCCGGCGACGTGCCGCCCGAGGCGATGAAGCCCGGTGCCATCTACAACTCCAACCGATTCTTCCTGCGCGCGCTGCTGCAGCGCTTTGGCTGCGAGGTGAGCGACCTCGGCATCGTGCCCGACCGGCGCGAGCTGACCGTGGCCGCCCTCAAGACCGCGGCAGACCACCACGACCTCATCCTCACCAGCGGCGGCGTGTCGGTGGGCGAAGAGGACCACATCAAGCCTGCGGTTCAGCACCTCGGCGGCCTCGATTTGTGGCAGATCGCGATGAAGCCAGGCAAGCCGTTTGCCTTCGGCCACGTGCGCCGCGACGCCGGAGTGGCGGCCGACAGCGACGCAGATCCCACCACGCCCTGCCATTTCATCGGCCTGCCGGGCAACCCGGTGTCGAGCTTCGTGACCTTCCTGTTGCTGGTCAGGCCCGCGCTGCTCAAACTGCAAGGGGTGACCGATGAGCGCGCCCTCGGCCTTCCGCCGAGCGTGCCCCTGCGCGCCGATTTCTCGGTGCCGCGCGCCGACAAGCGCCGCGAGTTTCTCCGGGCACGCCGCAACGCGCAGGGCGGACTTGACCTGTTTCCCAACCAGAGTTCGGGTGTGCTCACCTCGGTGGTCTGGGCCGACGGCCTGGTGGACAACCCCGCGGGCACCACCATTGCGCCCGGCGACACCGTGAACTTCATTGCCCTGGCGGACCTGCTCGCATGACGAACACCATCCAGCTGCGCTACTTTGCGTCGATTCGCGAAACCATCGGCACCGGGGGTGAGCGCCTGACCACCACCGCACCCACGCTGGCGGCGCTGCGCGACGAACTCATTGCCCGGGGCGGCGGACACGCCGAGGCGCTGGCGCGCGGCCGCGCCGTGCGGGTGTCGCTCAACCAGACCATGGCCGACGAATCGGCCGCGCTGACCGGGGACGCCGAGGTGGCGTTCTTTCCCCCGGTGACCGGCGGGTGAACCCCCGCACCGAGAGCCCCATGAGCGCCCGCGTTGCCATCCAGACCGCCGACTTCGACCTCAGCACCGAGGTGGCGCTGTTGCGCCTGCAGGACAAGGGCGTCGGGGCGGTGTGCTCGTTCATCGGCACCGTGCGCGACCGCAACGACGGCCAGTCGGTGAGTGCGATGGAACTGGAGCACTACCCCGGCATGACCGAGAAGGCCATCGAGGGCATGATCGACGAAGCGTTCAAGCGCTTCGACATCCTCGGTGCGCGCGTGATCCACCGCGTGGGGCCGCTCAAACCGCTCGACCAGATCGTGCTGGTGATCGTGAGCTCGGCGCACCGCGGCCAGAGTTTCCAGGCCTGCGAATTCCTGATGGACTACCTGAAGACGCAAGCGCCGTTCTGGAAGAAGGAACAGACGCCCGACGGTGCCCGCTGGGTCGACGCCCGCGTGAGCGACGACGCCGCGCTGGCGCGCTGGGGCATCGGCGCTTCCAACGCCTGAATCAGGGGTTGGCCGGCGGCCGGCCGCCCAGCGGCGAGCCCGCCAGTTGCAGCTCGAGCCAGCGCAGCAGCGTCTGGATGCGGGGCAGCTCGATCCGGTTGGATGGCACCAGTGCCTTGAGCCACAGGTCCGGCGGCCGGTATTGCGGCAGCACCTCCTGCAATTCGCCCGACGCCAGGTCGGGTGCGACCAGGTAGTCGGCCAGAAGGGCAATGCCCAGGCCGTCGCGGGCCGCCTCGCGCAACGCGCCGCCGTCGTTGGTCTTGAGCTTGGCGCGCACGTCCACGTCCACCTGTCCCTTCGGCCCCTGAAAGGTCCAATGGGTGCCCACGGTGGCGAACACCAGACAGTCGTGGTCGATGAGTTCGGCCGGCGTGGCCGGTGTGCCCTGGCGATCCAGGTAGGCACTGGCCGCGCACAGCCGGCGCCGGATCGGGCACAGCGGGTGGTCCTGCACCTGTCCGTACGACTCGGGCCGGGCGCCGATGGCGATGTCGAAGCCGTCCTCGAGCGGGTTCACCGAACGGTCCGCCAGCACCACGTCCATGCTGATCAGGGGTTGTTCCCGCAGGAACTGGTTGAGAAGCCGGCTCAGGTTGAGCACGCCCAGCGTGGTGGGGATCTTCACGCGGATGTGGCCTTCGAGGGCCCCGCTGGCGGTGGCCATGCCGGCCAGGGCTTCGTCCACCTGCCGCACCAGCGCGCGCACCTGCGGCAGGTACCGTTCGCCGACATCGGTCAGGGTGAGCTTGCGCGTGGTGCGGGTGAACAGGGGCGCACGGATGCGCCATTCCAGCTGTTCCACCCGCTTGCTGATGACCGACGGCACCAGTCCGGCCTGGCGTGCGGCGGCCGAAAAGCTGCCGGTTTCGGCGGTGGCGACGAAGGCCTTGAGGTTGACCAGGGTGTCCATCGATTTGCCGCGAATGGGAAAAGCAGATCACGTGAATCTGCCTATTGTTTGTGAAACCGCACGAAATTAACATGGCCGGCCATCCAGTGAGGAGACCGTTCTTGATCCAGTTGCCGGACCCGCAGTCCACCCGCCGACCCGACCCCGCGCCGTACAAGCGCATCGCCACCGAAGAGGCCTTCGCCACGCCCGAGCAACTGGAGATCTTCCGCCGCGTGCTCGAGCGCGGCGACTGCGACCCCGGTTTTCGCGGGCTGATGGGCTTCTACATGAGCAGCCCGAGCGAGCGGGCGCAGCACATCATGCGGTGTCTGGTCGACCTCGACGACCTGCGCATCGCGCACATGGATGCCTGCGGCATCGACATGCAGGTGCTGGCCCTGACGTCGCCCGGCGCGCAGGTCATGGACACGGCCACGGCCGTGGATTTCGTGCGTGGCGCCAACGACCGGCTGGCCGCTGCGATCCGCCGCCATCCCACCCGCTTCGCCGGGATGATCGCCGTCGCTCCCCAGGACCCGGCCGCCGCCGCCAAGGAAATCGAGCGTGGCGTGACGCAGCTCGGCATGCACGCGGTGGTCATCAACTCGCACACCCAGGGGCAATACCTGTCCGACCCGAAGTTCTGGGACATCTTTGCCGCCGCCGAAGCGCACGACGCGCCGATCTACCTGCACCCCAATTCGCTGCCGGCGGGCATGTACCAACCCTTCTTCGAGGCGGGTCTGGACGGAGCCATCTACGGCTTCGGCGTCGAGACCGGCCTGCACGCGCTGCGCATCATCACCGCCGGCGTGTTCGACCGCTTCCCGAAGCTGCGGATGGTGCTGGGCCACATGGGCGAAGCGTTGCCGTTCTGGGCCTACCGGCTCGACTACATGCACCGCGCCACGGTGCGTTCGCAGCGCTACGACAGCATGAAGCCGATCCAGCGCCAACCCAGCGAATACCTGCGTGAGCACTTCTACATCACCAACAGCGGCGTGGCCTGGGAGCCGGCCATCCGGTTCACCCAGGAATTCATGGGCATGGACCGCGTTCTCTACGCGATGGACTACCCTTATCAGCACGCGGTGGACGAAGTCATCGCGCTGGACCGGCTGCCGCTGAGCGCCGACGACAAGAAGCGCTTCTTCCAGACCAACGCCGAGACGGTCTTCAAGATCGGCGTCCGCTGAATCACCGATTTCCCACCACAACGACGGAGACACGCATGAAACAACTCACCACCCGCCTGCTCGCGGCCGCCTCGCTGCTGCTGGCCTCGGTCGGCCTTCAGGCCCAGACCTGGCCGACGCAGCCCGTGCGCATCATCGTGCCTTTCACGGCTGGCACCGGCATGGACACCATTGCCCGCGCGGTGCAGCCGCGCCTGAGCGAACGCCTGGGGCAGCCCGTGGTGGTGCTCAACCAGCCGGGTGCCAGCGGCAACATCGGGGCCGATGCGGTGGCCAAGTCCAACCCCGACGGACACACCCTGCTGATGGGCGCCAACACCATGTTGATGGCCGCTCAGCTGTATGCCAACGTGCCGTTCGATCCGCAGCGCGACTTTGCGCCGGTGAGCATGGCCGCCTGGGGCACGCTGATGTTGGTGACCAACCCCAAGACCAACATCAAGACCATGCCGGAACTGATCGCCGCCGCCAAGGCCAAGCCGGGTTCCATCGTGTATGGGTCGCCGGGCGTGGGCACGCCGCACCACATGGCCATGGAGCTGTTCAAGACCCGCACCAGCCTGTTCATGCTGCACGTGCCGTACCGTGGCACCGCCGGCTACACCACCGACCTGCTGTCGGGCGAAATCATGGCTGGCTTCCTGCCGATCCACGTGGCCCAGGGCCATGTGGCCGCCGGCCGCCTGAATGCCCTTGCCGTGGGCAGTGCCAAGCGCCACCCGGTGGCGCCCAACGTGGCCACATTCGAAGAACTGGGCGTCAAGGACGTCGACGTGGACCTCTGGTACGCCTTCTTTGCGCCCTCCAAAACGCCGGCTCCCGTGGTGGCCCGCCTGAACACCGAAATCGCCGCGATCATTCGGACGAACGAGGTGCGCGAGCTGCTGGGCAAGGGCGGCATGGACGCCGCCGCCTCCACGCCCGACGAACTGGGCCAGCAGGTGCGCAAGGACTTCCCGCGCTGGGGCGAGGTGATCCGCCGCAACGGCATCAAGGCGGAGTGAGTTCATGAACGCCGCGTCCCCACGCATCGCGGTGGTCGGCGGTGGCATCGCCGGCCTGGCGTTTGCGCTGTCGCTGCACCAGCGCGGGCTGCCCTGCGACGTGTACGAAAGCGTGCCGCAGGTGCGTGAGCTCGGCGTGGGCATCACGCTGCTGCCGCACGCCATGCGCGAGCTGGACGCGCTGGGGCTCACGCCGGCGCTGCAGGCCGCCGGCATCGAGAACCTCGAAAGCGTGTTCTTCAACCGCTTCGGTCAGTTCATTTACCGCGAGCCGCGCGGGCGGTACGCCGGTTACCCGCTGCCCGAGATCGGCATCCACCGGGGGCGCCTGCACCGCATCCTTTTCGAGACCGCCGTTGCGCGACTCGGCGCCGACCGCGTGCACACCGACCACCGGTGCACGGGGGTCACGCAGGGCGAGGGCGCGGCGGTCGTGCATTTCAACGACAGCCAGGGCCAGTCCCGAGCCGACGTCACCGCCGATGTGGTCATTGCCTGCGACGGCGTGCACTCGGCCATCCGGCGCCAGTTCTACCCGGGCGAAAAACTCGCGTTCGCGGGCATCAACACCTGGCGCGGCGTCACGCGGCACAAGCCCATCCTCAGCGGCAAGAGCTACCTGCGCGTGGGCTCCATCAAGACCGGCAAGATGGTCATCTACCCGATCGTGGACAACATCGACGGGCAGGGCAACCAGCTCATCAACTGGATGGCCGAGATCGAGCGCCCGGGCGAGTCGATGAACGACTGGAACCAGGGCGGCAGCGTGGACGATTTCCTGCCCATCTTTGCCGACTGGCGGTTCGACTGGCTCGATGTGCCGGCGCTCATCCGCAACGCCGACCAGGTGCTCGAATACCCGATGGTCGACAAGGACCCGATCCCGCGGTGGACGTTCGGGCGCGTGACGTTGATGGGCGATGCGGCCCACCCGATGTACCCGCGCGGCTCCAACGGGTCGGCGCAGGCACTCATTGACGCCCGAACGCTGGCCACCGAACTGGCCCGCGGTGGTGACCCGGTGGCCGCGCTGCAGGCCTACGAAGCCAGCCGGCGCGAAGCGACCGCCCGCGTGGTGCAGACCAACCGCAGCGTGCCGCCCGATTTCATCAACATCCGCGTGGACGAGCTCAGCGGCGACAAGCCTTTCCGGCACATCGACGACATCATCAGCCAGGACGAGCTGCGCCAGATTTCGGACAACTACAAACGCATCGCGGGCTTTTCGCTCGACGCGGTGAAGGCCTGATCCCGGCCACCGGGCGTGTGGCACAGTGGGTGGGATGAGCGCGCCGCCCGCCCCACTGCCCACCGTTCGCATCGACCCCGAAAGCCTGGAGCGCGCGACCGTGCAGGCGGTGTCGCCCGAGCGGCTCGACGACACCCTGCAGGGCTGGCTGCTGCCCATGGACCACGGCACCGTGGGTCGCGCCCGCTGTGCCGTGCCGCTATCCCACGATGGCGCCGACCCCGCCGTGGTGCCGCAGGTGGTGCAGCGGTACACCGAGGCCGGTTTCGTGCCGGCGTGGCGCCTGCCCGACCTGGCCGCGTTCGGTGCGCTGGGCGCGGCGCTGCGGGCCGACGGCTGGCGCCGCGAGCAACCCACCCTGACCCAGGTGGCACCCTTGGCCCCGTTGCTGACGCTGGCCGAGCCGTTGGAGGTGGTGCTGCGCCCGCAGGCCGACGCCGACTGGTTGACGATGTTCCTCGGCGAGGGGCTCGACCCGGTGGATGGCGCACACCGGTCCAGGGCGCTGGCCCGCGCCAGCGGGACGTTGTTCGTGAGCGCCCTGCGCGATGGCGCCACCGTGGCCTGTGGGGCGGCCAGCCTGAGCCATGGCTGGCTCGGGGTGCACGGCATGCGGACCGCGGCGGCCTGGCGTGGCCGTGGGTTGGCGGCCCAGGTGATGACCGCCATGGCCAGGGCCGCCGCCGGGCGGGGCATCGAACGGACCTTCCTTCAGGTCGACGCCGGCAACCTTGCCGCGCAGTCGCTCTACCGCCGGGCAGGCTATGTCACGGCGTGGACATACGCCTACTGGCGACGTTGACCTGGCGCAAGGCACGGCGGCGCGCCGCCTTGAAAATGGACCTGCCGTCCCCAAGTGCCCGGCAATCCATTTTTCCGGAGCGCCCTCCATGCGTCTCGACAAACTCACCACCAAGTTCCAGGAAGCCCTCGCCGACGGCCAGTCGATCGCGCTGGGCAACGACCACGCCTACATCGAACCGGTGCACGTGCTGCTGGCCATGCTGCGCCAGGCCGACGGGCCCGGCTCGCTGTTGCAACGCGCCGGCGTCAATGTGCCCGGCCTGACCAAAGGCGCCGAAGCCGCCGTGCAGCGACTGCCCCAGGTGCAGGGACAGGAGCAGGTTCAGGTGGGACAGGAATTGGCGAAGCTGCTGCAGGCCAGTGAGAAAGAGGCCATCAAGCGCGGCGACAGCTACGTGGCGAGCGAACTCTTTCTGCTGGCGCTGGCCGACGCCAAGGGCGAGCTGGGCCGCATGGCCAACGAGAACGGCCTGTCGCGCAAGAGCCTCGAGGCCGCCATCAGCGCCGTGCGCGGCGGACAGAACGTGAACAACCCCGAAGCCGAGGGCCAGCGCGAAGCCCTCAAGAAGTACACCATGGACCTGACCGAGCGCGCCCGCGCGGGCAAGCTCGATCCGGTGATCGGTCGCGACGACGAGATCCGCCGCGCCATCCAGGTGCTGCAGCGGCGAAGCAAGAACAACCCGGTGCTGATCGGCGAGCCTGGCGTGGGCAAGACCGCCATCGTCGAAGGGCTGGCGCAGCGCATCGTCGCCGGCGAGGTGCCGGACAGCCTCAAGGGCAAGCGGGTGCTGAGCCTGGACATGGCGGCGTTGCTGGCCGGGGCCAAGTACCGTGGCGAATTCGAGGAGCGCCTGAAGTCGGTGCTGAACGAACTGGCCAAGGACGAAGGCCAGACCATCGTCTTCATCGACGAGCTGCACACCATGGTGGGCGCGGGCAAGGCCGAAGGCGCCATGGACGCGGGCAACATGCTCAAACCGGCGCTGGCGCGCGGCGAACTGCATTGCGTGGGCGCCACCACCCTCGACGAATACCGCAAGTACATCGAGAAGGACGCCGCGCTGGAGCGCCGCTTCCAGAAGATCCTGGTCGACGAACCCACGGTCGAGGCCACCATCGCCATCCTGCGCGGGCTGCAGGAAAAGTACGAGGTGCACCACGGTGTGGAGATCACCGACCCGGCCATCGTGGCCGCGGCCGAGCTGAGCCACCGCTACATCACCGACCGTTTCCTGCCCGACAAGGCCATCGACCTGATCGACGAGGCGGCGGCCAAGATCAAGATCGAGATCGACTCCAAGCCCGAGGTCATGGACCGCCTGGACCGGCGCCTGATCCAGCTCCAGATCGAGCGCGAGGCGGTGAAGAAGGAAAAGGACGAGGCCTCTCAGAAGCGCCACGAGCTGATCGAGGAGGAGATCGTCCGCCTGCAGCGCGAGATCGCCGACTACGAAGAGATCTGGAAAGCCGAGAAGGCGCAGGCCCAAGGGTCGGCGCAGGTCAAGGAAGAGATCGACAAGCTGCGCCACCAGATCGAGGAGTTCACCCGCAAGGGCGACTTCAACAAGGTGGCCGAGCTGCAGTACGGCAAGCTGCCCGAGCTGGAAAAACGCCTCAAGGACGCGCAAGCCGCCGAGACCGGCAAGAAGGAGGGCGGCCGTCCGCAGTTGCTGCGCACCCAGGTCGGTGCTGAAGAGATCGCCGAGGTCGTGGCGCGCGCCACCGGCATCCCGGTCAGCAAGCTCATGCAGGGCGAGCGTGACAAGCTGCTGCAGATGGAAGACAAGCTTCACCAGCGGGTGATCGGCCAGGAAGAGGCCATCAGCGCGGTCGCCAACGCCATCCGCCGCTCGCGCTCGGGCCTGTCGGACCCGAACCGGCCCACCGGCTCGTTCCTTTTCCTGGGCCCGACCGGTGTCGGCAAGACCGAGCTGTGCAAGGCACTGGCGGGTTTCCTGTTCGACAGCGAGGAGCACCTGGTCCGCATCGACATGAGCGAGTTCATGGAGAAGCATTCGGTGGCCCGCCTGATCGGCGCGCCGCCCGGCTACGTCGGCTACGAAGAGGGCGGCTACCTCACCGAGGCGGTGCGCCGCCGCCCTTACTCGGTGCTGCTGCTCGACGAAGTCGAGAAAGCCCACCCCGACGTGTTCAACGTGCTGCTGCAGGTGCTGGACGACGGCCGCCTGACCGATGGCCAGGGCCGCACCGTGGACTTCAAGAACACCGTGATCGTGATGACCAGCAACATCGGCTCGCACATGATCCAGGCCATGGTCGGTCAGCCGTACGACGAGGTGAAGGAGGCGGTGTGGGGCGAGCTGAAGAACCACTTCCGCCCGGAGTTCCTCAACCGCATCGACGAAACCGTGGTGTTCCACGCGCTCGACGCCCAGCACATCGAGGCCATTGCCGGCATCCAGCTCAAGGCCTTGCAGGCGCGCCTGCAGCAGATGGACCTCAAGCTCGAGGTGTCGCCAGCGGCCATTGCCGAACTCGCCAAGGTGGGGTTCGACCCGGTGTTCGGTGCCCGCCCGCTCAAGCGCGCCATCCAGCAGCGCATCGAGAACCCGCTGTCCCGGTTGCTGCTCGAGGGGCGTTACCCGCCCAAATCGGCCATTCCGGTGGGGGTCGACCCGGTGCGCAACCCGGGCGTGTTCGAGTTCGGTGACGCGCTGCCCACGGCCTGACGGCCTGCGGCGCCAGCGGGCCCGCCCCCTCAGGCGGGTTCGTCGTCGGGTGCCGTGAGCACCACGGCCCGGGTGTCGTGAAGGAACCCCTGCTCGGCCAGTTCGCTGGCGAGCCCGCCGGCGTCTTCATCCAGCAGGCGTGACAGCTCCCGCAGCGTGCGCCGGCCATTGGCCAGCAGCAACAGGGTGTGCGCCCGTCGAGGCAGGCTGTCCGGGCGGGCAAGGGCCTGCCAGGCCAGCGGGGTCTTGGTGAAGAGGCGGGTGTCCATGGTGGGTACGGGAAAGGGTGCCGGCGTCTGATGACGGGGTGTTGAAACCCCGGCTTCATGGTGTTGCAATCAAGAATCGGGCCAGCCGTCCGCCCCCCCTGAATGACCGATCGGAACCTCAAAGGCTATGGTCGTCAGGAAATCGGCCGATCACCACATCGATCACGCGCAGCACGGCTATAACCGTGATCCTCATCACGTGACGATTGCTTGAATCCAAGGCCATGCCGGTCAACCCACCCCTGCTCGAACAGTGCTTCGACGAAGCTGTTCGCCATGCCGCGCCCACCCTGGGCCGCTGCATCGACGCCGCGGTCAGCTCGCTGCAACAGGAGGAAAAGGACACCCGCGACGTGGCCGCCCGAGACCGCTGCGCGCGCGCCTGGTACACGCTGATCAAGCACCGCCAGACCTGGGGGCCGGCCTACGCCCAGCGCCTCAAGCCGGTTTTCCAGAACGGGTACAACGAAGGCAATACATCGTCGATGGCGCTGCTGTCGAACTCGGAGCTGCTGGCGCTGGTCGACGAGAGCGCGGTCAACGAGTCCATCGAATCGGCCAAGGTGTTGCAAAACCTGCTGCCCGAGGTCGAGCAGGCCCTTGCCGTGCTCGATGCCCGGATGAGCTCGCTCATCGGCCTTCACACCGTGCACGCCGAAAAAAACCCCCTGCGCCCGTCGGTGTATGTGCGGGTGCTGCGCGACCAGCTCAACGCATCCGAGGGTGACCCCGACATCCGCACCCTCTGGATGCGCCACCTGGCCACCCCGCTCGGCAGGGAGCTGCGGACCCTGTACGAGCAGCTGGCGCTGATGCTCCAGAAGGCCAATGTGCAGGAGGCCAGCTACCGCGTCCGGCTCGTGGCCGACCCCCAGGCCTCCAAGCCGCCGCCACCACCCAAGCGCGACCTGCTGGACTTCGGCTTCACGCCCACCGGTATGGCGGTGCCATCTTCGCCGCAGTCCTCCGCCCACATGGACACCGCGTGGTTGCCTCCCATGGCCGATCTGGCGCGAACCGCGCCCATGCTCGACCACGACGTGATGCAGCAGTTTCTGGAGAACGGCGGAGCGGTCTTCGACCAGCCCCTCGACCAGAACTTCTACCGGGCCATCGAGCGAGAGCGGGCCGAACTGCAGGCCCAGGCCGCGCTGCCGGTGCTCGATGAAGTCGTTCTTGAAGAAGAGCGCACCCGCTTTCGCGACCTGCCTGCCGTGGACCGCCCCGTGCGCCATGTCGGCATCGGCTCGCAGCTCAGCGCGCAGGCCTGGGGCAACGAGGCCAATGCCACCGAGCGGGCCAAGGTGCTGCTGGACCTCAAGGCGCAGGCCAAATCGGTGGCCCAGGCGGTGGGCCTGGACGTGGTCCGCAAGCTGGTCAACCAGGTGGCGCGCGATCCCCTGCTCCTGGCACCGGTTCGAGAAGCCATGGTGGCGCTCGAGCCTGCGTTGCTGCACCAGGCCATGGCGCAGCCGCGCTTCTTCAATGAAGACGCGCACCCCGCGCGGCGCCTGGTGGAAAGCGTCGCGCAGCGCAGCTTCCGGTACAACGACGAGTTCAGCGATGAATTCGACGACTTCTTCGCACCGGTGCGCGATGCCTTCCGCGTGCTCAACGAGCGCGCCAGCCAGGACCCGCAGGCGTTTGCCGAGGCCCTCGAAAAGCTTCGTGGCGAATGGCGCTCCAAGGACGACCGCGGCGAGCGCGTGCAGAAGGAACGGCTGCAGGCACTTCGCCATGCCGAAGACCGCCAGGCGCTGGCCGACCGCATTGCGTGGGACCTGAGCCAACGGCCCGATGTCGAAAACGCCCCGGGCTTCATTCTCGATTTCATCTACGGCAGCTGGTCGCTGGTGCTGGCGTCGGCCGAAATGGGCCTTCCCGAATCCCAAGCCGATCTCAACGCCTACCGCAAGGCCGTGTCCGACCTGCTCTGGAGCATCAAGAAGGACGTGACGCTGCGCCGCCCGGCCGAGCTGTTCCGCATCGTGCCCGGCATGGTCAAGACCCTGCGACAGGGCCTGGACATGCTGGGCAAATCGCCCGAAGAAACCCAGACCTTTTTCGATGCGCTGCTGCGCCTGCACGAGCCGGTGCTGGGCCTGCGCCGCGCCAAGGTGCGCAGCGACAGCGGGCACTCCGACCCCATTCCGCTCGACGACACCGCCGCCACCCTCATGGTGCTCGAGGAACTGGCCCCGGCCACGCCGGAACAACGGGTGCCCAAGGCCGCGGCCCAGCCCTGGATCGGCCAGAAGGAGCTGGCCAATGCCGGCTTCGAAGACACCATTGCCACCGATTTCGGCCCCCTGGGCGGCGAGTTCGACAGCTCCATCGGCACACTCGACGAGCAGGAGGCCATGGATGCCGAGCAACTGCTGCTTTCGCTGCACGAGGGCGCCTGGGTCGACCTGTATTCGCACGGTGAGTGGCTGCGCGCGCAACTGGTCTGGGCCAGCAACCGGGGCACGCTCTTCATGTTCACCAGCCGCGGCGGTCGTGCGCACAGCATGACCAAGCGCGTGTGCGTTCGCCTCATCCGCAACCGCTGGCTGCGCCCGGTCGAGGCACGCCCGGTCGTGCAGGCCGCGCTCGATGCGGTGCTGACCGCCGGCCCGCCGCCGGTCCTCGAGCCCGTGAGCCAGCACTAGCGCGACACCGGGTGTGTTCGGCGCCAGCCCGGGTTGGCTACCATCTCGTCCATGACCACCGCCACGCTGGGCGCGCTGCCGCCCGCCAATCCCGTCCCGCTCCGGCAGGACGCCGCCGTCATCGGCCTGGTGGGCCTGGCGCATGCCACGTCTCATTTCTCGCACCTGCTGCTGGCGCCGCTGTTTCCCGTGTTCATTCGCGACTTCGGACTGAGCTTTGCCGACGTCGGCCTGCTGATGACGGTGTTTTTCGTCATCTCGGGCATCGGGCAGGCCCTGTCCGGCTTCCTGGTGGACAGGGTCGGTGCGCGTCCGGTGCTGTTTGCGGCCGTTTCGTGTTTCCTGATGGCCTCGCTGGTGGCCTCGCAAGCGCAGGGGTACTCGGGCCTGCTGGCCGTGGCCGTGCTGGCGGGCATTGGCAACGCGCCGTTCCACCCGTGCGACTTCACCATCCTGAACCAGCGGGTGTCTGCGCCGCGCCTGGGCCACGCCTTCAGCGCACACGGCCTGACCGGCAACCTGGGCTGGGCCCTGGCGCCGGCGTTTCTGGTCGGCATCACGGCCATGAGCGACTGGCGCACCGCCTACTTTGCGGCCGCGGCACTGTACGTGGCCGTGCTGGCGCTGCTCTGGTGGCAGCGCGACAAGCTGTTGACCGAGGTGGTCGTGCGCTCACCGCAAACCCTTGGCGACCCCGCCCGCGAGCACGACCTGGCTTTTCTGAAGCTGCCCGTGGTGTGGTGGTGCTTCGCGTTCTTTCTGCTGTCCACCATGACGCTGGCGGTGGTGCAAAGCTTTGCGCCGTCGATCCTGCAGGCGCTGTACGGCACCTCGATGGAGGCGGCCACGATCACCGTCAGCGCCTACATGCTGTGTGCCGCCGCAGGCATGTTCGTCGGCGGCTTTGTGGCGGTCTATGGCCAGCGCCATCGCCTGTCGAGCGACACGGTGGTGGCCTGGGCCATGGGTGCCGGCGCCTTCTTCATGCTGCTGTGTGCCACCGGCTGGTTCGGCGAGGTCGGCACCATGGTCGTGCTGGCGGCCACCGGTTTCGCGGTGGGCGTGGCCGGGCCCAGCCGCGACATGCTCATCAAGCGCGCCACCCCCAAGGGCGCGACCGGGCGGGTGTACGGCACGGTGTACTCGGGGCTCGACGTCGGCTTTGCGGTGTCGCCGCTGATCTTCGGTCTGTTCATGGACAAGGGCTGGTACGCCGCCACACTGGCCGGCGGTGCCTTCGTGCTGGCGCTGTCGGTGGTGGCGGCACTCGGCGTGGGCAAACGCACGGCGGTGGTGGCGTCATGAGCACCGACAAACTCGCTGGCCACCTGCTGGTCGAATGCCTGGTGGCGCAAGGTGTCACGCATGCCTTCGGGGTTCCGGGCGAAAGCTACCTGGCCGTGCTCGACGGCTTTCATGCCCAGGCCGACCGCATCCGGTTCGTGACCTGCCGCCAGGAGGGTGGGGCGGCTTTCATGGCCGAGGCGCAAGGCAAGCTCACCGGGCGCCCCGGGGTCTGCTTCGTCACGCGCGGGCCGGGCGCCACCAACGCCTCCATCGGCGTGCACACGGCTTTCCAGGACAGCACGCCCATGGTGCTGTTCGTGGGCGATGTGGCGAGCGACGCGCGCGACCGCGAGGCCTTCCAGGAGGTCGACTTCGCGGCGTTCTTCGGCCCGTCCACCAAGGGCTTCGCCAAGCGGGTCGAGCGCATCGACGATCCGCGCCGCATTCCCGAATACGTGGCGCGCGCCTTTGCCACCGCCATGAACGGCCGGCCCGGCCCGGTGGTGCTGGTGCTGCCCGAAGACATGCTGACGCAGACCGTGCAGGGGCAGCCGCTGCCGCGGCTTGAACCGGTGCAGGCGTGGAGCGACCCGGGCGCGCTGCGCGAACTGCGAACCCTGCTGCTGGGGTCTGAACGGCCCCTGGTCATTGCCGGCGGCGGGGGCTGGACGCCGCAAAGCGCGGCCGCCCTGCAGCGGTTTGCCGAGAACTGGCAGCTGCCGGTGGCCAACGCGTTCCGGTTCCAGGACACCTTCGACAACCACCACCCGCAGTACGCGGGCGATGTGGGGCTGGGCATCAACCCCGCGCTGGCTCGCCGCATTCGCGAAAGCGATCTGCTGATTGCGCTGGGGCCGCGGCTGGGCGAGAGCACCACCGGTGGCTACACCCTGATCGAGGCACCCTTGCCGAGGCAGAAGTTGGTGCACGTTCACAGCAGCGCGGAAGAGCTGGGCCGGGTGTACCAACCCACGCTGGCCATTCAGGCCAGCATGAACGCGGCAGCGCGCAGTTTCGAGGTGCTCACCGCACCGCCACAGGTGCCCTGGAGCGCCTGGGCCGCCGCCTGCCACGCCGACTACCTCGCCAACATCGACGCCGCCAACGGTGGGGTGAAGCTGCCCGGACCGATCGACATGCCGGCCATCATCCACACGCTGCAGCGCTTGTTGCCCGCGGACGCCGTGCTCACCAACGGCGCCGGCAACTTTGCCAGCTGGCTGCACCGCTTCTACCGCTACCCGGGACTCGCCCGCGGCCACAAGACGCAACTGGCCCCCACCAACGGCGCCATGGGCTATGGCGTGCCCGCCGGCATCGGTGCGGCCATCCTCACCGGGCGCACCGCCTTCACCATCGCGGGCGATGGCGACTTCCTCATGAACGGGCAGGAACTGGCCACCGCCGTTCAGCATGGCGCGCGCAGCATCGTTCTGCTGCTCAACAACGGCACCTACGGCACCATCCGCATGCACCAGGAGCGCGAGTACCCGGCGCGTGTGAGCGGTTCATCGCTGAGCAACCCCGATTTCTGCGCGCTGGCCCGCGCCTACGGCTATGCCGCCGAGCGCCTGGAGCGCACCGCCGACTTCGAGCCCGCGCTGCAACGCGCCCTGGGGCACGGTGGCGGCACGCTCATCGAGGTGCCACTCGACCCCGAGGTCATCACCACCCGCGGCACGCTCACCGCCATCCGCCAGGCTGCGCTGAATCGCTGACCAGCGGGACGGGGTCCGGCGAGGCCGTTTGGTGAATGGATCACAAATCCGGCGTCAACAGACCACAGCATCCGCGCGGCCAAAGATGAACACTTCCTCATCAACAGGAGGTTCATCATGCTGCAGACATCGGACAGGACTTGGGGAAGCGGACACGCCGCGGCAGACCATGCGTTGCCCTTGAGCGAGGCCCATCTTCTGCGGGTGTTCGACGAGATCGACTACGGCATGCTGTTGCTTGACGCACAGGGCCGCATCCTTCACGCCAACCACCTCGCACGCCACGAACTCGCCCAGCGGCGCATCCTGCGCGCCTGCAGCGGCAGCCTCATGGGCAACACGCCCGAGCACAGCGACCGCATCCAGCAGGCCCTCGACGCCGCGGTTCGTGGCCAGCGCCGCCTGGTCCTCATGCGCGAGGGCGACCGCGACCTGTCCATGGCGTTCACGCCCCTGTCGCACCCCCTCGAAGACGACGCCCCCACGGTGCTGATCGTGCTGTCCCGCCAGAACGTGTGCGACAACCTCGCGGTGCGCATGTTTGCCCGCGCCCTCGGCCTGAGCCCCACCGAAGAACTGGTGCTGCTGGCGCTGTGCCGCGGGCTCGACATCCACGAGATTGCGACCGAAAACGGCGTGGCGGTGTCCACCGTGCGCAGTCAGATCAAGACCCTGCGCGAGAAAGCAGGGGCCCCGAGCATCCGGCGCCTGCTTCAGCGCATCAACAGCCTGCCGCCCGTGGTGCCCGCCTTGCGCATCGTCACGCCGGTCGCGCACAATCCGGGGAGTTACACCCACCCCTGACCTTCCCGGATGCCCCCAGCCAGCGCAAAGACTTTCGATTCCCGAAACACCGAACACATCGAAGCGCTGGCGGCCCAAGGGGTTCATCGCCACTTCCGCCGCGGCGCGTTGCTCATTCAGGAGGGCGACGTCGGTGACACGCTCTACATCGTGCTCAAGGGGCGCCTGCGTGCCTACGTGGCCGATGCCACCGGCAAGGAGCTCACCCTCGGGGTCTATGGCCAGCTGGAGTACGTGGGCGAAATGTCGCTCGATGGCGGGCCGCGCTCGGCCAACGTCGAGGCGGTCGACAACAGCACCTGTTCCGTCGTCACCCGCGACCGCCTGCTGGCCTACATCGGTGAGCACCCCGAGTTCGCCCTCGAACTCATGGCGCGCCTCATTCGCCGAGCCCGCCTGGCCACCGAAAGCGCGCGCAATGTCGCGCTGATCGACGTCTATGGCCGGCTGGTCAAGCTGCTCGACGACCTGGCCCGAGAACCCGATGCCACTGGCGAAAGACCGCTGCGCGAAAAGCTCACGCACCAGCAGATCGCGCAGCACCTGGCCTGCTCGCGCGAGATGGTGAGCCGCCTGCTCAAGGACCTCGAAACCGGCGGCTTCATCGACGTGCGCGAGCGCTGGATCGTCCTGCTCAAGCCACTGCCGGCCCGTTGGTGATGCCGCGCGTGCCCGTCACTTCAGTGCGTTGACGCGCCGGCGTGCCTCGCGCGGGGCCGACGAACTCGTGCCCGCCAGCCGCGCCGTGCTACCGCTCAGGCTGCCGGTGCTGCGCACGCCCCACAGCGCCGGGTTGTCGTCGCTGGGCGCGAGCGTGTCGGGCACCCATTTCACACCCGGGCGCTGCGGCCGCGTCGGGTCCACACCCGGCCGCTGCGGCGAGTAACGCGCAAACCGCGACAAGGGCTGTGACCCGGTGTTGGCGGCCCGGGTGCCGCCCACACTGACCGTGCGCTGCCCCGTCGACAGGCTGTTGAACGTGCCGCTGCGGCGGATCGGCGTCGGGTTGTCGGGGTCGTCGGTCCAGCCGTCGAGGTTGCCCAGCGTGTCGTAATCGCGGTCTTCCAGCCACGATTGCTTGGCGCCGGTGTTGACGCCCAGCGCCACGTCGTCGCGCTCCACATAGGCGTCGAACACCACCGGCCGGGCGCCTGGGTTGTGCAGGGTGACGCCCCAGCGGCCGAATGGCGCCAGGGTGCGCCCGCCGTGCAGGCTGAAGGTGGGTTCCAGTGCGATCAGCACGCAGGTGCCGCGGGCGCCCAGCGCACTGCGCGCTGGGTACATCGCGGACCATCGCGGTTTGCCGTCGCCGTCGACCCACACGCCCGAATCGCCGGCCTTGAGCGTCACCGCCTGGTCTGTCCGGTCGGGCGGGGTCACCGTGATCGTGGTGTCGCCCGATCCGTCGGGCAACCAGACCTCGAGGAAGCTCTGGGTGCGGTCGTCGGGCGGCACGCGCCAATGGAGGTCCACCGACCGGCCCGGCGCCAGCACCGCATTCGCGTGGGTGCGGCTCTGGTACCCGTTGCCACCCGGCACCGTCACCTGCAGCCGCCCGCCCAGCTGGTGGATCAACTCGTCCATGGCGGCCTCGAGCAGCGACGTGCCGTCGTGCGGCCCCGCGAGGGTGCCCCAGCTGATGTTCACCACCATGGCCGCGTCGTCGGTGCAGCGCGAAACGATGTAATGCAGCGCATCGAGCACGCTCACGTTCATGGCACCGCCCGAGGTGTCGAGCACGTTCGCCCAATCGAGCTGCACGGCCACCAGCTCGCATTCGCTGGCGAAGTCGTTGTCGGCCGGATCCAGCAGCCCGCCAGGCGCCGTGGCCAGGCCCATCACGTGGGTGCCGTGGTTCACCGGTCTGGCCAGATCCCAGAGTTGCAGGTGCCGGTAGAGTGCGTCTTCGTCGAGCTGGCGCTGGTGGGTGAAGCGCGCCATCTCCCGGTCGATGTCGGCGCCGGTGAGCTCGTGGCCGTAGCCCATGTCGTCGGGGGTGGGCCCGGCACGGCGTGGGTCGAGGCGGTGGCGCTCGTGCTTCACCGAGCCCGGCCACGGACCACCGTAAAAGTCGTCCTGCCGCCAGAAGCGCTTCACCCGCGTGCGCCCTTTGGCGTCGAGGAACGCGGCGTTGGCGACCGCCAGGCCACCGTCGATGAGCCCGATCACCGGTCCGCGAAGGCGGTTCTTCGGCGGGCGCGGGTGCTGGTGCGGATGGGCGCACACCGACAGCGGCTCGGCGTACTGGTCGACCGGCAGGCCGAGTTCAAAGCGCTCGATCAGGTCGCGCACCGCGTGGCCCTTGCGCCAGTGGTCGAAGAACCGCTTCGACACCCGGGCCGTGCAGTGGCGCAGGCCCGGCAGCAGCAGATAGGTCACCGGAACCTGCAACCAGTCGGGCGAGGTGGCGTCCACCAGCTGGCGCACGTCGGCACCCTTGCGCAGGCCGATCACGATCGGCAGCCACTTGGGCTGGTCGTCCTTGCCGTGAAGGTGGTAGCCCACGAAGCCATCGGCCTCGGCCCACGCCAGGTACGGGTCCATGCCATCGATGGCGCCTGGCGCGGACCAGTGAATGCCGGTGAACGCGCCCCGGGGCAGGGGGCGCCAGCTCATTTCCACTCCCCGACGGCTTCCTTCCAGAGCCAGGCCAGCATGGGCGCGGGCTCCACAGCGTTGGCCTTGGCGGCGCGGGTGTAGGGATGTCCGCTGGTGTGGTCCATCGAGGCGCGCAACGAGAAGTCCATGGGCGCGGCGTCTTTCTCGACGAACAAGGCCGAATGGAAGCCGCGCTCGTGCACGTTGCCCGATTTGGCACGTGCCACGATGTACTCGCCCAGCGCGGTGCCGAGCAGGCGGCCCACCGCGCTGTCGACCGGATAGTGAACCCCGGCCACCGTGCGGTTGACGGCAATGCGCGCGGCCAGCCGCTGCAGTTGTTCCCTGCTTTCGGTGCCGTTGCCCTTGGGTTTGCCGTGGTTCAGAAGCGCCTCCAACACCGTGGCGGCAATGAAGGCCTCGGTGGCGTGGCCGCTGGGCCATGAGCCATGACCGGGGGTGGGAATCATGGGCTGGATCTGGGGCGAGTACTCCACCGGCCGTGGAATCGCGAAGACCTGCTTGAACCGCTGCTCGACGGTGACGGCGAGTGAAAACGCGACATCGAGCAGCAGCAGGGTCTTGCCATGGCGGTGCGCCGTCAGACCGATCACCGAGCCCCAGAAAGCCACCGGAAAGCCCATCTGCTCGACGACCTCGATGGCGCGGTCGGGGCGAAGGTCGGCGTACGCGGCCACGAGCTTGAGCTGGCCCTCAAGCAGTTCTTCGTCGGGCCCGTGCAGCGAGACCAGGCGATGCTGTTTGTTGCCGCGCGAAAACCGCAGGCTGGCCGTCCGCTTCTTCGGGTCGGCGTCGTAGCCAAGGCCTTCGACCAGCTCCGACATGATGGCCGCCAGCCTCGGGCCGTCGGCCCAGCGCTTCAGGTTGGCCGGGTCGTTGAAAGGGAGTTCCTCGGCGCGAAGGGTGGCCCCCTGGAACGGGCCGACGATGGCCGCACGCGAGAGGGTCAGGGCGTCGGGTGCGGCGATTGCCGCCGCCCCCAGACCACCACTGAGGCCACCGCTCAGGCCGCCACTCAGTCCACCGCTCAGCCCCCCACTGAGGCCCCCACTGAGGCCACCACTGAGGCCACCACTCAATCCACCGCTGAGACCGCCACTCAGTCCGCCACTCAAGCCACCGCTCATGATGTCCTCCTTGTTGCTGAAACGTGCCGTGATTGTCAGTCTGGCAGGCCAAGGGCTGCAAACACCCGGGCGCCGCGCTTGCGAAACTCGCTCAGGCGCCCGGATGCCAGGTAGCGGGACACCGTCAGATCAGGCTGCAGCGACCGCATCGTTGCAAAGGTGGCAGATGCCTCCTCCACGTTCCCCGATTCGTATTGGGCGATCGCGAGTGCCCGGATCGTCGGAAGGTGGTACCTGTTCTTCTGCATCGACGAGTGGAAACAGTCGATGGCCTTGGCCAGGTCGTGCGTGGCCAGGTAGCAGCTGCCGAGCATCATCTCGAAGTAATAGCGCTGCGGGTCCAGCGGCGACAGGGAAAGGGCCGTTTGTGCTTCTTCCAGCGACTGCTGTGGGATTCCCCAGAGCGTTGACCAGACGCAGCGGTAGAGCCACGCCATCGGATCGTTCGGGTTGAGTTCTGTGGCGTCGGTGAGCAGGCGCCTGGAGGCGTCGACTTCTTCACCGAGGTGGCAAAGCGCATGGCCCTTGATCGCCATCGCCAGCGAACTGTTCGGCTCCATGTCCAGCGCCCGGTCGGCCACGCCGATGGCTTCGCGGAACGCACGCGCCGGTTCGGGGGCCAGCCCCTGCACCACCTGCATGATGTGCCACTTGGCCATCCAGGCCCAGGGCGTGGCGACGCGTTTGTGGCGGTCCAGCACGGCTTCCAGCAACTCATGGCTGCGCTGCAGGTCGCGCGGGGTCGACCGGTGCATCAGCGTGATGCCGCCGAGCATGAGCGCGTTGCTTTCCAGTTGCGGCACCGGCATGACCAAAGTGCGCTGCACCAGGTGGTGCAGCACCGCGTTGGCGGTGGCCTCGCTCAGCCGGGTGATCAGCTGGCTTTCCTGTTGCAGCAGGTCGAGGGTGTCGCCTGTGATCCGTTCGGCCCACACCACTTCGTTGCGTCGGTTGTCGCTCAGCTCCGCCGTGATGACCAGCTTGTCGCCGAAACTCACGTAGCTGCCGCTCAGCGTGTAGGACGCCTCGAGCCGCTGGCCCACCTCGGACGGCGCCGTGCCGCGGCCTCGAAAGGCACTGGTGGACAAGCGGGAGATCACGCGCAGGTCCTGGCTGCGCGAGAGCTGGATGATCACACCGTCGGCGATCAGTTCGCCAATCACGAACTGTTCGGTGGCATGGCTGCGGGTCTCGAACGGGATCACCGCGATGGCCGGGCGGAACTCGCTGGCCGAGTCGGCCGGCGTCGGCAGGCGCACCACCGGCGTGCTGGCACTCACCGGCATCACCGTCCAGGTGCGCACCGGTTCGGGCCAGTGCTTCAGGTAGCTTTCGCCGCGGTCCTGCACGTCGGCGTCCACGCCCACCACCAGGGCGTCGTACACGCTGGCGGTGACCACGGTCTCCCCCGGACCGGCCAGGTCGGCCACGCGCGCCGCGAGGTTCACGCCGTGGCCGTACACATCGACCTCGTCCACATAGAGTTGCGTCGCGTTGATGCCGGCGCGCAGGTAGAGCTGCCGGGCGGCGGGCAGTTGCCGGTTCGGCTGGTCGAAATGGCGGTGCAACTGAAGCGCGGCGCGCACCGCCTGCGCCGGGTGTTCGAACTCGGCCAGCAGGCCATCGCCCAGGCTCTTGACCAGCCGACCGCCGCGAGCGGGCAGCACCTCGGTGGTGGCGAACTGCACGAACCCGCGCCACAGACCGATCACCTCGGCTTCATCGGCCGCCATGAGCCGCACCGACTCCACCAGATCGATCACCAGCACCGTTCGGTGCTGCATGGGTGGCAGCGCCATGCCGGAGGCGGCACCCCCATGGGCGGGCGCGGCGGGTGGGGTCGATGGCGTCGGCGTCATGGGAGGCAGGGTCGGGTGGCGGCGCAGTTTCTCACAATGCAAGGTGCGGGCCTGCCTTTTCCAGAGGGCAGGCCCGCAAACGACAAAGCCGACGAATGTCGGCTTTGTCGGGAGAGAACGCACCCGCAGGTGCGTTCGGCGCATCACTTCACTTCAGGTGGTCGTTGACCAGCTTGGTCATTTCGAACATCGAAGCCTGGGCCTTCTTGAAGATTTCCTTCAGCTTGGCGTCGGCGTTGATCATGCGCTTGTTGACTGCGTCCTGCAGCTTGTTCTTCTTGATGTATTCCCAGACCTTCTTGGTCACCTCGGTGCGGGGCAGCGGGTTGCTGCCGACGATGGCGGCCAGGGCGGCGCTGGGGGTCAGGGCCTTCATGAAGGCAGCGTTCGGGGTGCGCTTCTTCGCCGGGGCGGCTTTCTTGGCCGGAGCGGCCTTCTTCGCCGGAGCGGCTTTCTTGGCCGGGGCGGCTTTCTTCGCCGGGGCGGCCTTCTTCGCCGGAGCGGCTTTCTTGGCCGGGGCGGCCTTCTTCGCCGGCGCCTTTTTGGCGGGGGCTTTTTTCGCAGTTGCCATGGTTGAATTTCCTTCTAGAAGTTGACGTGAACGCCTGCGGAAAACGCGCTTTCTCACAAGCGTTTCGATGCTAATGGAGTTGTCAACGCCTTCCAAGGAGGCAAACGCGAATTCGCGGGGGTGCGCAAGGGGGAAAAGGGTGTTTGTAGAGAGGAAAACAACACTTGCGTGCCCTGCAGGCTGCGCTGCGTGCGCGCACCTGCGGATTGCCGAGAGAATGCGCGGCGTCAAAACCGCCCTTCAGGAACACCGATGACCACCCAGCTCCCCGCCACTTGCGACCTGTGCGATGCCCACAAGGGCGACACCTCGGGCGGATTTCGCGTGCTGGCGCCGGTGTGGCGGCACTTTGGCGGGCGCCGCCATTTCGCGGGCGCCGTCAGCACCGTGAAGTGCTTCGAGGACAACTCGATGGTGAAGGCCGCGGTGGAAAGCGCGGGCGAAGGCCGGGTGCTGGTGGTGGATGGTGGCGCCTCGCTGCGCCGCGCACTGCTGGGCGGGAACCTGGCGGCGGCGGCAGCGCGCAATGGCTGGGCCGGCGTGGTGATCGATGGCTGCGTGCGCGATGTGGCCGAGCTGGCCGCCTGCGACCTCGGTGTCTGCGCGCTGGCGCCGATGCCGCTGCCGACCGAGCGCCGTGGTGAGGGCCAGCGCGATGTGCCGGTGCTGCTGCAGGGCGTGTGGGTGCGGCCGGGCGACTGGCTCTGTGCCGATGAGGACGGCATCGTGGTGAGCGCGTCGCCGCTTTGAGCCGCAGCGCACCGTACTGCCCGGGGCTTCAGGCGGTCAGGCCTTTCCAGAGCATGTAGGCCGCCAGCAGGTACAGGATGCCCGCGAACACCCGCTTGAGCGATTTCACCGGCAGCGCATGCGCCGCCTTCACGCCCAGCGGCGCCATCAGCACGCTCATGCTGGCGATCACGATGAGCGCCGGCAGGTAGATGTAGCCCACCGAGGCCGGGGGCAGGTTCTGCACCCCCTGACCGGCGACGATGTAGCCCAGCGCGTTGGCCAGCGCGATCGGGAAACCGAGCGCCGCGCTGGTGGCCACCGCGTTGTGGATGGCCACGTTGCACCAGGTCATGAAGGGCACCGACACGAAGGCGCCGCCTGCGCCCACGAGGCCCGAGAGAAAACCGATCAGGCCACCGGCGCCGAGCTGCCCTGCCGTGCCGGGCAGGGTGCGGGTGGGGGCGGGCTTCTTGTCGAGCAGCATCTGGGTGGCCGAGAAGCTGACGAACACCGCGAAGAACAGCGCGAGCCAGGAGCCCTTGAGGACCGCGAACACCCCCAGGCTGGCCACCGCCGATCCCAGCACGATGCCGGGCGCCAGGCGCTTGACGATGTCCCAGCGCACCGCACCGCGCTTGTGTTGCGCGCGAACGCTCGACACGCTGGTGAAGATGATGGTGGCCATGGACGTGGCAATGGCCATCTTGACCGACAGGTCCGGGGCCACGCCGCGGCCCGAGAGGATGAGGGAGATGAAGGGCACCATGAGCATTCCGCCGCCGATGCCGAGCAGGCCTGCGAGGAATCCGGTACCCAGGCCGAGCAGCGCCAGCTCGGCAATCAACAGGGGTTCAAAAGGCATGAAAGGTGTCTGCAAGTGGGCGCCGGGCCGTTGACCTGAACCGGGGTTCAGGTGGGCGAGGGCAGCGCGGCTTCGGGTTCGTCTGACGCGAGACGCTCGCACCAGCCGCGCAATGTACCAAGCCCGGGCTCAAAGAGCATTGGTTCAAGGACATTGAAGCCCGGCGCACACCGCAGACAGGGCAAATTCTAGGAGCAGAGTGAAAGGCGTGCGGACCACCGGTCGGTGCAACCCTTCGCCGTAACGGGCGGTGAGCCGCTAGGGCCTGTTCACACTGTTCTCATCCCGTTCGCATCTGGAAAAACAGTGTGAACAGGCCCTAGGTCACCGGTCAAAGCAGTCGGCCGTCCTTGTCGAGGGTCTGGTCAAGGCGGCGCATCAGCTCCTCCACGCGCGACTGGGTTTGCGGATCGAGGGCGTCGGTGTCGAAGGAGCCGCCCGCTTCGGCAAAGGCGCTGGCATCGCCCTGGGCGAACGAGGACGCCTGGAACTGCTGCTCTTCGGCTTCGCGTTCGGCCTTCTTGCGTTCGAGCTGGGAAAGTTCGAACGCCAGGTTCAGCGAGGCCAGCACCGCAATGCGGTCGCGCGCCTTGACCTTGCCCGCGTCGCGGATGCGGCACATCGCGGTGTCCACGCGCTCGACCGCATCGAGCAAGGCGGATTCGCCACCCACCGGGCAGGAGAGCAGGTAGCTCTGGCCCATGATCTGGACCTCGATCTGCTTGTGTCCGGGCTTGTTCATGTGCGCTCCTTTCGGTCGTCGGCGGCGGCCGGCAGGCGTTCGAGCAGCGCGTCGATGCGCGCGCGGGCCGTGAGCAGGCGCGACTTGAGCTGGTCGCGTTCGGCCTGCAGGGCATGCACCTGTTCCACCAGCAAGGCGTTGGTGCGCTGCAGTTCTTCGTGGCGCAGCAGCAGCCGCTCCACCCTGTCGGTGATCTGGTCGAGTTGCTTGGAAGCGGCCATGGTGCGTTCCGGAGTGCGTCGGTGATTGTAGGCGCCGTGCGGGCATAGAATGCATGCCGTTGGTGCTCGCGGTGTGGTTCACACACCGCAGTTCAACGGGAAGCAGGAGGGCGAACCGCACACGGCGGCGAACCTAACCTGCGCTGCCCCCGCAACGGTAAGCAGACGAGACGGCCGGTGGCTTCAAGCCGCCGGATGCTCCGCTTCCATCACACCGCCACTGGCCAGCGTCCATCGCCGGCTGGGAAGGCGATGGAGGTCGCTCTGCCAGCCCGGATACCGGCCAACGAGGTGGCGGCACCGTGCAATCGGTGCCACCGTGACGCCCATGCACCGTCGGGGAAGGCGGTGAGGGCATGCGTTTCGGTCCGTCAACATGAAAACCCGTTTCCCGCACTGGCGCCAGGCTCCCCTGACGCTGGTCATGTGCGCCGCCCTGCCGGCCCTGGCCCAATCATTTCCTTCCGCTGCCGACGGTTCCACGGCCATGAAGGTGGCTTCGCTGCCCGACACCGTCGTGACCGCCAGCCGCATGCCCACCCGCGTCGACAGCCTGGTCAGCGACGTCACCATCATCGAGCGGGCCGACATCGAGAAGATGGCCGGCCAGACGCTGACCGAGGTGCTGGTGCGCGCTGCCGGCGTGCAGATGGCCACCAACGGCGGCCGCGGCAAGGCCGGCAGCATCTTCATCCGGGGTGCCGAGTCCCGCCACACCATTCTGCTGATCGACGGCGTGCGCTATGGGTCGGCCACCCTCGGCACGCCGGTGTGGACCGGTCTTCCGCTCGACGCCATCGATCGGATCGAGGTGCTCAAGGGCCCCGGTTCGTCGCTTTACGGCAGCGACGGTGTGGGTGGCGTGGTGCAGATCTTCACGCGCCGGGGGCGCGAGGGTTTCCATCCCAGCGCGTTCGTGTCGGTTGGCAGCCCGGGCTTCTCGCAGGCGGGGGCTGGTCTCAGCGGCGGCCGTGACGGCACCACCTGGTCTGTCGATGCGTCGGTGCTCAACGACCGGGGCTTCTCCAGCACCAACCCGACCGTGCCCTTCGGCAACTTCAACGCCGACCGCGATCCCCTGCGCCAGCGGGCCTTCAACGGCACCCTGGCGGTCGACCTGACGGGCAGCTGGAAACTCGACCTCGGGCTGTTGCGCTCGGAGGGCACCAGCCACTACGACGACGGACCCGGCAGGGATTCACGGGATGACTTCAGCACCCAGGTCTTGCGCGCCGGCTTGTCGGGCCGGGTCCGTTCCGGCTGGAAGACCCAGTTCCAGGTGTCGCAGAGTGAAGACGTGTCCGAAGGCATCGTCGGCGCTTTCCTGCCGAGCGATTTCAGGACCACGCAGGACCAGGTGCTCTGGCAGAACGACATCGACACGCCGCTGGGCGTGGTGCTGGCCGGTGTGGAGCGGCTCGATCAGGATGTGCGCAGCACCACCGCCTATGCGGTGACCCGCCGCCGCATCGATTCGGCCTTTGTCGGGCTCAACGGCGAGACCGGCCCCCACAGCTGGCAGGCCAACCTGCGCAGCGACCGCAATTCACAGTTCGGCAACAGCACGACCGGGTTTGCCGGCTACGGCTACCGGATCTCCTCGGCCTGGCGGGCGCACGTGTCGCATGGCACCAGTTTCGTGGCGCCGTCGTTCAACCAGCTGTACTTCCCGGGCTTCGGCACGCCCACGCTGCAACCCGAGCGGGGGCGCAACACCGACGTCGGGGTGACCTGGAGCGATGCCGGTCACACCATCAAGCTGGTGGGATTCGACAACAAGATCCGCGGCTTCATTCCGTCCGGGCCGTTGCCTGCCAACATCCCGCGCGTCCGGATCGAAGGCTGGTCGCTGAACTACGACGGTGAGCTGGGCGACTGGACCGTGCGAGCTTCGTACGAGCGCTTGAACCCCCGCAACCTGGTCAGCGGGCGCCAGTTGCCCCGGCGCAGCGACGCCCAGGCAACGCTGGGCGTGGACCGCGCCCTGGGTGCCTGGAAACTGGGGGGTGCGCTGCTGCACGTGGGCGACCGGTTCGACGACACGGCCAACACGTTCCGCCTGCCCGCCTACACCACGCTCGACCTGCACGCCGAGGTGGCGCTCGCGCGCGATTGGACGCTGCAAACCCAGCTGCGCAACGTGACCGACGAGCGCTATGAGACCGTGCGCGGCTACAACCAGCCCCCGCGCGGTGTGTTCGTCACCCTCCGCTGGCAACCCCGATCCCTTCCATGAACCCCGGCCTGACCACTGCCCCGGGCGGCCCGCGCCGCATCGTCTGCCTCACGGAAGAGACCACCGAGTGGTTGTACCTCCTGGGCGAGGAATCGCGCATCGTGGGCATCTCGGGCTACACGGTCCGGCCCAGGCGCGCGCGCGAGGAAAAGCCGAAGGTCAGCGCGTTCCTCACCGCGAAGATCGACAAGATCCTGGCGCTGGAGCCGGATTGCGTGTTCGGCTTTTCCGACCTGCAGGCCGACATCGCGTCCGCCCTGATCCGCGCCGGTGTTCAGGTGACGGTGTTCAACCAGCGCAGCGTGGCACAGATTTTCGACATGCTGTTCCAGGTGGCGTGCATGGTGGGGCAGGGCGATCGGGGTGCGGCCTGGATCGCCGGCACGCAGGCCCGGTTGCAGGCCATCGAACACGCCGCCCGAAGCCTGAAGCGCCGGCCCCGCGTGTACTTCGAGGAATGGGACGACCCCTGCATCAGCGGCATCCGTTGGGTGTCCGAATTGCTGTCCATTGCCGGTGGGGACGATTGTTTTCCCGAGCTGGCCGCCATGCCGATGGGCAAGGACCGCATCATCGGTGAGCCGATGCGGATCGTGGAGCGCGCGCCCGACATCGTGATCGGGTCGTGGTGCGGCAAGAAATTCCGGCCCGAGCGGGTCGCGGCCCGGCCGGGCTGGCAGGACGTGCCGGCGGTTCGGCACGCGCAGCTGTTCGAGATCAAGTCGGCCGACATCCTGCAACCCGGTCCGGCGGCGCTCACCGACGGGGTGGAACAACTGCACCGGATCGTCATGGCCTGGGGGGCGCAGCATGGCTGAAGCGTTCGTCAGCGAACTGGTGCTGGGTGGCCAGAAGAGCGGCAAGTCGCGCCATGCCGAGGCACGCGCCCAGGCCTGGCTGGCGGCCGATGCGCGCCACCGCGTGGTGTTTGTGGCCACCGGCATGGCGGGTGATGCCGAGATGGCCGAGCGCATCCGCCAGCACCAGGCGGACCGGGCACAACGCCTGCCGGGCGCGGCCCTGGTGGAAGAACCCCGCGAGCTGGCGCGCGCCATTGAACGACACAGCCAGCCCGACACCCTGGTGCTGGTGGACTGCCTCACGCTCTGGCTCACGCAGCGGCTCATGCCGCTCGGCCCCGAGCCGCCCGAGGCCCACCCCGGGACGCTGATCGACGGGTTGTGTGCCGCCGTCGGTGCCGCGAAGGGGCCGGTGGTGCTGGTCAGCAACGAGATCGGCTGGGGCGTCATTCCGCTCGGGGCCGGCGTGCGGTCTTTCGTCGACACGCTGGGCCGCCTCAATCAGGCCTTGGCCGCGGTGTGTCCGCGGGTCACGCTGGTGGCGGCCGGCCTGTGCGTCGCACTCAAGTCGCCATGAAGGGGCCCAACATGGGGATCAAACGGTTTGCGCTGGCCTTGCTGTGCCTTTGGGGCGTGGCCCACGCGCAGGTGCAGCTGGTGGACGACCGCGGCGTGACCGTCAACCTGCCCGCGCCACCCCAGCGCATCGTGAGCCTGCTGCCCTCGCTCACTGAAACCGTGTGCGCGCTGGACCAGTGCCAGCGCCTGGTCGGTGTCGACCGGTATTCCAACTGGCCGGTGTCGGTCCGCTCGCTCACGGTGGTGGGAGGGGGGCTCGATCCGCAGATCGAAACCATCGTGGCGCTGCGCCCGGATGTGGTGCTCATGGCCACCTCGTCTCGCGCCGCGTCGCGGCTCGAGGCGCTGGGCGTGAAGGTGGTGGCGCTGGAGCCGAAGACGCATGCCGACGTGCAGCGCGTGCTCGACCAGATGGGCCGCTTGCTCGGCGTGGGCGATGCGCGCCGCGTCTGGCGCACCATCGACGCCGGTGTGTCTGCGGCGGCCCAGTCGCTGCCGCCGTCGGTGCGAAAGGTGCGTGTGTACTTCGAGGTCAACAGCGGGCCGTATGGCGCCGGCACGGCTTCGTTCATTGGCGAAACCCTCGCACGGCTCGGGGTGCAGAACATCGTGCCGGCCGAGCTCGGGCCGTTTCCCCGGCTCAACCCCGAATTCGTGGTGCGCGCCAACCCCGACCTCATCATGATCGGCGAACGCAACGCGCAGGCGCTCGAACAGCGTCCGGGCTGGGGCGCGATCCGGGCGGTGCGTGAACAGCGCGTGTGCGTGTTCGCGCCCGACGAGGCCGACATCCTCGTGCGGCCCGGTCCGCGCATGGCCGACGGCGCCCGGCTGATGGCGCGGTGCATTGCCGACAGGGCACCCGGGATCCGTCCATGACACTCGCACGCCCCCGCCACCTGGCCTGGCTGCTGGTGCTGCTCAGCGTGGCGCTGTGGGTGCTGGGCGTGGGCGTGGGCAGCACGGGGTTCGAGGGCGCCTGGGCCACGCTGTCGCAGGCCCGGGGCGACGACATGGTGCGGCGCATCGTGTGGGACATCCGGTTGCCGCGCACCCTGGGCGCGTGGTGCGCGGGCGCCCTGCTCGGGCTGGGGGGCGCGGTCGCGCAGGGCCTGTTCCGCAATCCGCTGGCCGATCCCTACCTCCTGGGCAGTGCTGCGGGTGCCTCGCTCGGCGTGGCGTTGGCGCTGGCGCTGATCGGGGGCGCGGCCGGCATGCTGGGTGGTGCGGGTGCGGCTGCGGGTGTCTCGGTGCATTCGGGCGAATGGCTGGTGCGCCTGGGGCTCACCGGCGCGGCGTTCCTCGGGGCGGTGCTGGCGGTCATGCTCACGCTGGTGCTCGCACGGGGCGTTCAGCACACCCTTCGGCTGTTGCTGGCCGGGGTGATTGTGGGTGTGGTGCTGGGTGCGATCACCTCGCTGGTGTTGCTGCTCTCCCCCGATTCGCTGCAGGCCATGCAGGCCTTCCTGCTCGGATCGACCGGGTTCGTGGGCTGGACATCGCTGTACTTGATGGCGGGGGTGTGGATCGCCTGCCTGCTGCTGGCCTTTGCGCTGGCGCGCGTGCTCGACGGGCTGGCACTCGGTGAATCCACGGCCCTCAGCCTGGGCCTGCCGCTGGGACCCTTGCGCGCCGCGCTGGTGGGTGTGCTGGCGCTGGCCACCGGCACCGCCGTGGCGCAAACCGGGCTGATCGCCTTTGTCGGCCTGGCCGCACCGCACCTGGTGCGGGCAGCGGTCAAGACCACGCACAGCCGGCTCATGCTGCTCTCCAGCTTGATGGGTGGCGTGCTGCTGGCGGGGGCGGACGTGCTGGCGCGCGGTGCCATCGCGCCGCAGGAACTGCCGGTGGGCGTGCTCACCGCGGTGCTTGGCGGCGGCTACCTGCTCTACCTCATGCACCGCCGCGGCGCGGGTGGGGGCCTTTCATGACCGCGCCGGTCTTCGAACTGCGCGGCCTGCGCGCCCGCCTGGGCGATGCCGAGGTGCTGCACGGCATCGACCTGGCCTTGCCAGCTGGCCGCTGGACCAGTGTGGTCGGCCCCAACGGCGCCGGCAAGTCCACGCTGCTGCGCGCGCTGGCCGGCCTGCTGGCCCCCAGCGCCGGGGGGGTGTGGCTCGATGGCCGTCCGCTCGGCGAGTGGCCACGCAAGGCGCGCGCGCGCCACCTGGCCTGGCTGGGGCAGAACCAGGGGGCGGGCGATGACCTGCGTGTCCTTGATGTCGTGATGCTGGGCCGGTTGCCACACCAGTCGTGGCTGGGTGCGCCTTCGGCTGCCGACCACGCCGCCGTGGCGCAGGCGTTGCACGCCACCCAGGCCTGGGACTGGCGCGAGCGCGCGCTCGGCGCGTTGTCGGGTGGGGAACGCCAGCGGGTCCTGCTGGCGCGGGCGCTGGCGGTGCAGGCCCGGGTGCTGCTCATGGACGAGCCACTCGCCAACCTCGACCCACCGCACCAGGCCGACTGGTTGCAGCTGGTGCGCGAGTTGGTTGGCCGGGGGCACACCGTGGTCAGCGTGCTGCACGAGATCGGCCTCGCGCTGCACGCCGACGATGTGCTGGTGATGGAGGCGGGCCGTGTGGCGCACCTCGGTGCGAGCGATGACCCCGCCACGCACGCCGCCATCGAGGCGGTGTTCCAGCACCGCATCCACATTCAGCCAGTGGGGGGCCAGTGGGCCGCACTGGCCCGCCTTTGACCTCGGAGCTTTCCATGCAGATCGAGACGCCACCCAGCGAGAAGCCCTACGAAAAACCCGAAGGCGAACGCCGCGGCCTGTTGATCGTGAACACCGGCGACGGCAAAGGCAAGAGCACCGCCGCCTTCGGCCTGGCCTTGCGGGCCTTCGGCCGCACGCATGTGCATGGCAAGGGCGTGCGCATTTTCCAGTTCATGAAAGTGCCCACCGCGCGCTTCGGCGAACACCGTGCCTTCCATTGGTTGGCCGACGCGGCGCCGCGGGGCCCCGAGGGCGAGGCCGGACCCCCGCCCGGGCTCAGCATCGAGGGGCTGGGCGATGGCTTCAGCTGGAAAAGCCAGGACCTGGACCACTCGGCCCAGCTGGCGCGGGACGGTTGGCAGCGCGCCCGCGAGGCCATCCTCTCCGGCGAGAACTTCATGGTCGTGCTCGACGAGCTCACCTACCCGCTGATCTACGGCTGGCTGCCGCTGCCGGACGTGCTGCAGACCTTGCGCGAACGACCGGTCGACGTGCACGTCGTCATCACCGGTCGCCGCTGCCCGCCTGAAATCATCGAGCTGGCCGACACCGTGACCGAGATGACCAAGGTCAAGCACGCGTTCAACGCCGGCGTGCCGGCCCAGCGCGGCATCGAGGACTGACCACCGCCATGGGTTGGGTGCTGTTGTCGATGCTGGTGGCGCTGGCGCTCGACCTCGCCTTCGGTGAGCCACGCCCCGCCTGGCACCCGGTCGTGTGGATGGGCCGCGCGCTCGATGCGATGGGCAGGCGCATCGCCCCGGTGCGGGATCGGGCGCAGGCCGGGTTCGATGGCTTTCCCTGGGCGTTGGGTGTGATCGGCTGGATGGCTGGTGCGCTAGTCGTCGTGTTCTTGGCCTGGGGCGTTGAACAAGGGCTGGCCGCGCTGGGCATGCCGGCGGCGGCCCTGCTGGCGGGGGTTCTGCTCAAGCCCTTGCTGGCGTGGCGCATGTTGCGCGACGAAGTGCTGGCGGTCGAGTCCGCCCTGTCGAACTCGCTTGAAGCGGGCCGCGAGCGCCTGGGCTGGCTGGTCAGCCGCGACACGCAGGTGCTCGACGCCACGGCCGTGCGCGAAAGCGCCATCGAGTCGCTGGCCGAGAACCTGAACGATTCGGTGGTGGCGCCACTGTTCTGGTTCGCGGTGGCGGGGCTGCCCGGCGCTGCCCTTTACCGGTGGGCCAACACGGCCGACGCCATGTGGGGCTACAACGGACTTCGGCGCGACGCCCGCGGGCAGTCACGCGACTGGACCTGGGCCGGCCAGTGGGCCGCCCGCGCCGACGACGTGCTGTCGTGGGTGCCCGCGCGCCTGTGCGCCGCCTTGCTCTTGGTGGCAGGTCGTTGCGCGGCCGTGCCGGCCCTCCTGCGCGAGGCTTCGCGCACGCCATCCCCCAACGGGGGCTGGCCCATGGGCGCCATGGCGCTGGCGCTGGGGGTGCGCCTGGGCAAGCCCGGCGTGTACCTGCTCAACGCCGGCGGGCGGCCGCCCGCACCGGCTGACACCCGGACCGCGGTGGCCACGGCGCACAGGGCGCTGCTCGTCGGTCTGGTGCTGACCGCATTGGTGGCGTTCGCGTGGGCGGTGTCAGGTGCGGGGTCATGACAGCCGTTGTCGACCACGGCGGTCCCGACGCGATCGGTGTGCCGGTGCACGACTTCTCCACCAACGCCAACGCCGCGGGCCCGTGTCCTCTTGCGCTGCAGGCGGTGGCCAGCGCCGATCCGACACGCTATCCCGACCCGCGCGGGGCCAGGGTCAGGCAGGCCTTGGCGGATTTTCACGGCGTGGACCCGGCGCGTGTGCTCTTGCTGGCCAGTGCCAGCGAAGGGATTCAGCGCTTCTCGGCCTGGGCGGCGCGAACGACGGGTGCCAGTGTGTGGCTGCCGCCCACCCACTACGGCGATTGCGCCCGGGCCGCCGCGGCGCACGGCCTGCGGCGTACCGCCGATGCCGCCGTGGCCCGGTTGATCTGGGCGTGCGAGCCGTCCACGCCGTTCGGGCGGTCCGAGGCCGGTTTGCGGGAGCGGGTGCAAGGCCTCACGCGCGACCAGTGTCTGGTGCTCGACCGCGCGTACGAACCCCTCCGCCTGAGCGGGGCGCCCACCGTCGCCGGGCCGATGCTCGATGCGGTGTGGCAGATGATGTCGCCCAACAAGGCGCTGGGCCTCACGGGCGTGCGCGGTGCCTATGCGATCGCGCCCGCCCACGCGGCCGATGCGGTGCGGGCGCTGGAGGCCATGGGGCCGTCCTGGCCGCTCGGGGCCCACGCCGAGGCCATGCTCCTGTCGTGGACGTCGGCCCCGGTGCAGCAGTGGCTTCAGACCAGCCTGATGCGCCTGCGCGAATGGCGCGATCGCCAGCAGCGGGTCTGCGAATCCCTGGGCTGGGCAGTGCAGCCGGGTGACGCCAACTTCATGACCGCCCAACCCTGCGCCCCCGTGGACGGGACCCGGCTGGCGGCCCTGCGGCAGGCCCATGGCGTGAAGCTGCGAGACTGTGCGTCTTTCGGCCTGCCTGGCACGCTTCGTCTCGGCGTGCTTTCGCCGGCGTCGCAAGACGTTCTGGCACTCGGATGGCGGGCCACCTCGGGCGGTGAAGAAGGCGGCGGATGAGTGCGGTCTGTGTGATGGTTCTGGGCACCAGCAGTGGCGCCGGCAAAAGCTGGCTGGCCACCGCGCTGTGCCGCCACTACAGCCGCCAGGGCCTGAAGGTGGCGCCCTTCAAAGCCCAGAACATGAGCAACAACGCGCGGGTGGTGGCGGGCGGAGAGATCGGCAGCGCGCAGTACTTCCAGGCACTCGCCGCGCGCGCTGTGCCCGACGTGCGCATGAACCCGGTGCTGCTCAAGCCCGAGGCCGACACCCACAGCCAGTACGTGCTCATGGGGCGTGTGGACGAAACCCTGACGCGACTGCCCTGGCGCGAGCGCGGCGAACGCGCGTGGCCGCAGGTGAGGGCAGCCCTGCACGAACTCATCGAGGAAAACGACGTGGTCGTGATCGAGGGGGCGGGCTCGCCGGCCGAGATCAACCTCATGGCCAACGACATCGTGAACCTGCGCGTGGCGCGAGAGGCGGGGGCGCGCTGCCTGCTGATCACCGACATCGACCGCGGTGGCGCTTTTGCGCACCTGTACGGCACCTGGGCGTTGCTGCCCGAGCCCGACCGCGCGCGCATCCAGGGCTTCGTGCTCAACAAGTTCAGGGGCGATGCGAACCTGCTGGCACCGGGCCCGCAGCAGCTGCAGGACCTCACCGGCGTGCCCACCTTGGCGGTCGTTCCGATGCAGTGGCGCCATGGCCTGCCCGAGGAAGACGGCGTGTTCGACGACCGCAGCACCGCAGCTGGCGCGGTGCACACCACGGTGGCCGTGGTGGCATGGCCCCGCATCAGCAACCTCGACGAATTCCAGCCCTTGAAGAACCTGCCGGGCGTGCGCTTGCGCTGGGTGCGTTCGCCCGCCGACGGCGCAGGCGCCGACGTCATCGTGCTGCCCGGCAGCAAGTCCACCGCGGCCGACCTGGCCTGGCTGCGCGAACAGGGCCTGGACCGTTGGGTGGCCGACCACGCGGCGCACGGTGGCCGTGTGCTGGGCGTGTGCGGTGGTCTGCAGGTGCTTGGCGAGGCGCTCATCGACACCGAAGGCATCGACGGCAACGCACCCGGTCTGGGGCTGCTGCCGCTGGTGACCACCTTCGAGCGCGACAAGACCGTGCGGCGCACCGAGGCGGCGTTCGGCACCGTGCTCGGGGCCTGGTCGGCGCTGTCGGGTGTGGCGGTGGCGGGCTACGAGATACACCACGGGCAGACCGCGCCGCACCCGGCCATGGTGGCCGCGCGCGCGGTTTTCCACGAGGCCATGCCCGGCCTGGCGTGGCAGAACGCGGCGGGCAATGTGCTGGGCCTGTACCTGCACGGGCTGTTCGAGGACGACCGCGCGCTGCAGGCCTTGTTTGGTGTCGGTGCGCCGACCCTGGACACCGTGTTCGACCGCCTGGCCGATGCCATCGCGGCCCATTTCAATCCGGGCGCGCTCGACGCGCTGATCGCACCATGAACCTTCCTTCCATCGACGACCTGCACGATTCCCGGCTCGCGGCCGACCTTCAGGCCGCCATCGACGGCAAGACCAAACCGCTCGGTTCGCTGGGCCGGATCGAGACGCTGGCCGTTCGCCTCGGCGCCATTCTGGGCACCACACGCCCGGCGCTGCGGCAGCCGCAGATGCTCGTGTGCGCGGCCGACCACGGGCTTGCCGCCCGCGGCGTGTCGGCGTTTCCCAGCGACGTGACGTGGCAGATGGTGGAGAACTTCCTCGCCGGGGGCGCCGCGGTGAGCGTGCTGGCGCGGCAGCACGGCCTGGCACTGACCGTGGTGGACTGCGGCGTGCGCCACGACTTTGCCCCGCGCCCCGGGCTCCTCGTGCGCAAGGTGGCCCCTGGCACGGCCGATTCGATGAACGGCCCGGCCATGACGGCGGCGCAATGCCACGAGGCGGTCGCCAACGGCATGGACGTGGTGCGGGGCCTGCCCGGCAACGCATTGTTGCTGGGCGAAATGGGCATCGGCAACACCTCGGCGGCGTCGCTGCTGCTGGCCCGGCTGGCCGGCATTGACGTGGCCGACGCCACCGGCGCCGGCACCGGCCTCGACGCCGACGCGGTGCAGCGCAAGATCAGCGTGCTGCGGGCCGTGCTGCAGCGCCACCCCGACGCGCGCGAACCGCTCGACGCGCTGGCCGCGTTCGGTGGTTTCGAGATCGCCACGCTGGTGGGCGCCGTCCTTCAGGCCGCCGCCGAGCGCCGCGTGATCGTGGTCGACGGCTTCATTGCCAGCAGCGCCGTGATGGTGGCCAGCCATTGGCAGCCGCAGGTGCTGCAGCGCTGCGTGTTCGCCCACCGCTCCGGCGAGCGCGGCCATGCCCTCATGCTGGCCCATCTGCGGGCCGAACCGTTGCTCGACCTCGGCCTGCGGCTCGGCGAAGGCTCGGGCGCGGCGCTGGCCTGGCCCCTGCTGCAAAGCGCCTGCGCGGTGCTGTCCGACATGGCCAGTTTCGAGAGCGCGGGCGTGGCCACGGCGGCCACCTCGCCCACCAACGGCTGATTCCATGGCCCGCTTTCTTCGTCACTACCTGCTCGCCCTGCAGTTCTTCAGCCGCGTGCCGGTGACCGGGCGGTTGGCCGACTGGGTGGGCTTCAACCACGAGATGTTGCGCGCCAGTGCGGCGCACTTTCCGGGCGTGGGCTGGTTGGCGGGCGCGTTCATGGGCTCGGTGTTCTTTGCGCTGCTGTGGTTCCTGCCGCAGGTGACGGCGGCCCCATGGGTGGCCGCCGTGGGCGCCACCGTGGCCGGGGTGCTGTTCACCGGCGCCTTCCACGAAGACGGTCTGGCCGACCTGTTCGATGGCTTGGGTGGCAGCGCCGATCGCGTCCGCGCGCTCGAGATCATGAAGGACTCGCGCATCGGCAGTTTCGGCGCCGTCGCGCTGGTGCTCGCCTTGCTGTTCAAGGTGGCGCTGCTGGCGTTGCTGGCCCAGACCAACGCGCTGCTCGCCGTGTTCGTGCTGTTCGTCGCCCAGGTGGTGTCGCGCGCGGCGCCCCTGTGGATCATCTTCACCTTGCCGCACGTGGGTGACGCCGCAGGCTCCAAGAGCAAGCCCCTGGCCGATCGGCTCAGCCTCGCGGCGCTGCTGGCCGGAGGGCTGTGGACGGCGCTGGCGCTGTTGCTCGTGGGCTGGCTGTTCCCCGCCGCACCCTGGTGGGGCGCCTTGCTCGGCACGGTGCTGGCCGTGTGGGTCATGCGCGCGTGGTTGTGGCGGCGGCTGCAGGGCTTCACCGGCGATGGCCTGGGGGCCACGCAGCAGCTGAGCGAAATCCTTTTCTACCTGGGCTTTGCCCTTGCCTCGAAGACACCATGAAACTCTGGTTGATCCGCCATGCGCCCGTGGCACTGCCCGACGGCCTTTGTTATGGCATCAGCGACGCACCCGCCCGCGCCGATGCCACCGCCGATGCGGCGCGCGCCGTGGCTGCGGCGCTGCCGCGCCATGTGCCGGTGTGGGTGTCGGGGCTGATGCGGTCCCAGCAGCTGGCCGCCGCGCTGCAGCGCGAACGGACCGACCTCGGTGCGGCCCGGGTCGACAACCGCCTCAATGAAATGGATTTCGGCCAATGGGAAATGCAGCCTTGGGCCGCCATTCCCAAAGCCGCCTTCGACACCTGGATGGCCGACTTCGCCGACCACCGCTTCGGCGGCGAGGAGAGCACCCAGCAGGTGATTGACCGCGTGGCCTCGCTGATCATCGACCTGCACGCAGCGGGCATTCGGGAGGCCGCGTGGATCACGCACGCAGGTGTCATCCGGGCGGCGCTGTACCTCAAGCAGCACGGGCCGCGCCGAATCGCCGCGGCCACCGAATGGCCGCGCGACGCCGCACCGCAGGGCGGCTGGATCGAGCTCGCCTTGTAGCGCGCCCTCAGCGCGCCTTTCCGTGATCAGGCCCGGGTCTTGGGCTTGAAGTCGCACCACGCCGCCACCGGGCAGCGGTGGCACTGGGGTTTGCGTGCCAGGCACACATACCGCCCGTGCAGGATCAGCCAGTGGTGGGAGTCCACTGCATACGCCGCCGGCACGCGCTTGAGCAGCGCCATCTCGACCGCCAGCGGCGTCTTGCCCGGTGCCAGGCCGGTGCGGTTGCTGACCCGGAAGATGTGGGTGTCTACCGCCATGGTGGGTTCGCCGAAGGCCACGTTGAGCACCACGTTGGCCGTCTTGCGGCCCACGCCCGGCAGCGCTTCAAGCGCTTCCCGGGTCCGCGGCACCTCCCCGCCGTGTTGCTCCACCAGGATGCGGCAGGTCTCCATCAGGTGTTTCGCCTTGCTGCGGTACAGGCCGATCGTCTTGATGTGGCCCTCCAGACCGGCCAGCCCGAGGTCGACGATGGCCTTTGGTGTGCCGGCCACCGGGAACAGCTTGCGGGTGGCCTTGTTGACGCCCACGTCGGTGGCCTGGGCCGACAGCAGCACGGCGGCCAGCAGCTCGAAGACGCTGGTGTACTCCAGCTCGGTCTGCGGGCTGGGGTTGGCCGCCTTGAGGGTGGCGAAGAAGGGTTCGATGTGCTCGCGCTTCATGGCCGGCAGTCTATCGGCGTCCGCAGGTCCGGTGCGTTTTTGGTGACAATGCGGCACTTGTTCACCTCTGCGCGCGACCCATGCCGTTCACCACCCCCTTTGCCGATCGCCTGAACAACGTCGAGACGTCGGCCATCCGCGAACTCTTCAAGCTGCTGGGCAAGCCCGGCATCATCAGTTTTGCAGGCGGTTTTCCCGACAGCGCCCTGTTCGATGTGGACGGCATCCGCGAGGCGGTGAACGCGGCGTTGACCGAGGAGCCGGGCGCCACGCTCCAGTACGGCGCCACCGAAGGCCACCAACCGCTGCGCGAGCAGATTGCCGGCTTCATGGCCTCCAAAGGCGCGCGCCACGTGGGCGCCAGCGACCTCATCGTCACGACGGGCAGCCAGCAGGCGCTGGACCTGCTCGGCAAGACGCTCGTGTCGCCTGGCGACAAGGTCATCGTCGAGGGGCCCACGTTCCTTGCCACGATCCAGTGTTTCCGCCTCTACGGGGCCGACCTCGTCACCGTGCCGGTGGACGGGCAGGGCGCCCGCACCGACGACCTCGAGCGGCTGATCGCGCAGCACAAGCCCAAGTTCGTCTACCTCATTCCCACCTTCGGCAACCCCAGTGGTGCGCTCATGAGCCTGGAGCGCCGCAAGGCGGTGCTGCAGATGGCCGTGAAGCACGGCACCCTGATCGTCGAGGACGATCCCTATGGCGACCTGTATTTCGGCGACGCACCGCCGCCGAGCCTGCTGGCGCTGGCCGATGAAGTGCCCGGTGCGCGCGACCTCATCGTGCACTGCGGTTCGCTGAGCAAGGTGCTCAGCCCCGGCCTGCGGGTGGGGTGGATGGTGGCGCCGGCGGAACTGCTGGCCAAGGCCACGATGTGCAAACAGTTCAGCGACGCCCACACCAGCACCTTTGCCCAGGCCACGGCCGCGCACTACCTGAAGGCCGGTCGCATGCCGGCCACGCTGGACCGGGTGCGGCGCGTGTACGCCGAGCGCTCCGCCGCCATGACCGCCGCGCTGCGGCGCGAGCTCGGTGACGCCATCGAATTCGTCGAACCGCAAGGCGGGCTGTTTGTCTGGGCGCGGCTCACCGGCGCCGGCGGCAAGGTGGACGATGGCGCCGTGCTGGCCAAAAGGGCCATCGAGCAGGGCGTGGCCTTCGTGCCCGGCGCGCCGTTCTTTGCCACCCAGCCGGTGCACGCCACCATCCGCCTGAGTTTTGCCACCGCCCCCATCGACCGGATCGAAGAGGGGATTGCACGGCTGGGGCGGTCGCTGTGAGCCCCGCCACCAGCGTGAACCTGCCGGGTGCAAGGCCGAAGGGCACGCCCGAAGACGGCCCCGACACCGTGCCCGGGCCGGCACCCGAGCTGGTCATCGACGACGTCGATGTCTTCATCGACGGACGGGGCGAGCAAACGCTGGTGATGCTGCACGGTTGGCCCGACACGCCCGAACTCTGGGACGCGACGGTGGCGTCACTCGCCGACCGGTTCCGCTGCGTGCGTTTTCACCTGCCGGGCTTCGATCTGGCGCGCGGGCCGCGCCCGACATCGGTCGATGACATCTGCGACCTGGTGCGCCGCATCGTCGACGCGGTCAGCCCTGGCGAGCCCGTGACATTGCTGCTGCACGACTGGGGTTGCGTCTTCGGCTACGAGTTCGCGGCGCGGCACCCTGACCGTGTGGCCCGCATTGTGGGCGTCGACATCGGTGACATCCGCTCAGGCGACTACCTGCAGTCGCTGGGCTGGCGCGAGAAGGCCATGATCGCGGGCTACCAGCTGTGGCTGGCGGTGGCGTGGGTGTTGGGCGACCAGTTGCCCGGGCTGGCCAACCGCATGACGCGCTGGATGGCGCGCCGGATCGGCTGCCGGAACGATCCGCAGCTCATCGGCTGGGAAATGAACTACCCCTACGCCATGATGTGGTTTGGCGCCTTTGGTGGCTTGCGGTCCATGGCGCGCGTGGACAAGCTCATCGGCGAAAAGATGCCGGGCCTGTTCGTCTATGGCCGGCGCAAACCGTTCATGTTTCATTCGGGGCGCTGGGTGCGGCAACTCAACCGGACCACGGGCTGCGCGGCCAAGGCGCTCGACACCGGGCATTGGGTGATGAAGCAGAAGCCCGCCGAGTTTCACGCGGTGCTGAAGGACTGGCTTTCCGGCCCGGGTCAGCCCAACCCCAAAGCCTGAGCCACCTTGCGCGCCGCCCAGGCGTCGTTGGCCGCGTACAGCAACTGGGCTTCGCTCAGCGTTCGTGCCGACCAGTTGCTGGTGGCCGCCTTCTTGCTTTTGGCAAACCGCTGGCCGAAGAGCACCGCCACCGCCGCCTTCACACCCATGTCCTTGCGGTAGCCGCGCTCGCGGAACACGTGGTTGAGCTCCACCACGCCGGCCGGTTCGATGCCGAGCCTGGCGCGGATGCGCAGGTGGTCGTCGCGGAGGCCGAAACCCGCCTTCTGGTGGCCGGCCAGCGCCAGCAGTTCGGCCACCCGCTCGCTGCAGGCCGGGTCGAACAGCTGGAACACCCAGGCGCGCGCATCGGTGGCCAGTTGCACCACGTGCGGCCCGTCCGACACCTGCTCCTTCACGAACGTCGGGCGCGACTCGGTGTCGAACCCCCAGGCCGGGTGGTCGCGCAGGGCGGCCACCGCCTCGATCGCCTGCGCCGGCGTCTGCACCAGCGTGATCCGGTCGAGTTCCAGCCTCGGGAAAGGGGGCAGGGCGTCGATGGCCTCCTTGCTCGGCGTGGGCTGGGTTTCGCGTGGGCTCATGGACCGGCAGCATAAACCGGCAGGGGCATGTTCCATCCGGCACAATTTCCGGATGCCCATCCCCCTGCTGCAAGAAGTCACCGCCGAACCGCCCACCGAGGGCGAATTCGTGCGCTTTCCCGGTTCTCCGTTCGAATTGTTCCTGCCGTACCCTCCGGCGGGCGACCAGCCGGTGGCGATCGACCAGCTGGTCGAGGGCCTGACCGACGGCGAGGTGTTCCAGACCCTGCTCGGTGTGACGGGCTCGGGCAAGACTTTCACCATGGCCAACGTCATCGCGCGCGCCGGCCGTCCGGCCATCGTGTTCGCGCCCAACAAGACGCTGGCGGCCCAGCTCTACAGCGAGTTCCGCGAGTTCTTTCCGAAGAACGCCGTCGAGTACTTCGTGAGCTACTACGACTACTACCAGCCCGAGGCCTACGTGCCGCAGCGCGATCTTTTCATCGAGAAGGACAGCGCGATCAACGAGCACATCGAGCAGATGCGCCTGTCGTGCACCAAGAGCATCCTGGAGCGGCGCGACGTCGTCATCGTGGCCACGGTGTCGGCCATTTACGGCATCGGCAAGCCCGAGAGTTACCACCAGATGGTCATGACCCTGCGGGTGGGCGACAAGGTCGGGCAGCGCGACCTGATTGCCCAGCTGGTGCGCATGCAGTACACGCGCAACGAAATGGATTTCGGCCGCGGCAAGTTCCGTGTGCGGGGCGACACCATCGACGTGTTCCCGGCGGAACACTCCGAGATGGCGATTCGAATCGAGCTGTTCGACGACGAGATCGAGAGCCTGCAGCTGTTCGACCCGCTGACCGGCAAGGTGCGCCAGAAGATTCCGCGCTTCACCGTTTTCCCGAGCAGCCATTACGTGACGCCGCGCGATCAGGTGCTGAACGCGGTCGAGTCGATCAAGCTCGAACTCGACCAGCGCCTGAAGGAACTGGTCGGCATGGGCAAGCTGGTGGAGGCACAGCGGCTCGAGCAGCGAACCCGCTTCGACCTGGAAATGCTCAGCGAGGTGGGCCACTGCAAGGGCATCGAGAACTACTCGCGCCACCTGTCGGGCAGCCTGCCGGGCGAGCCGCCGTCCACCCTGACCGACTACCTGCCCAAGGACGCGGTGATGTTCCTGGACGAAAGCCACGTGCTGATCGGCCAGCTGGGCGGCATGTACAACGGCGACCGGGCGCGCAAGACCACGCTGGTCGAGTATGGGTTCCGCCTGCCCAGCGCCCTGGACAACCGGCCGCTCAAGTTCGACGAATTCGAACAGCGCATGCGCCAGGTGGTGTTTGTCTCGGCCACGCCGGCCGACTACGAGAAGACCCACGCCAGCAAGGTGGTCGAGCAACTGGTGCGGCCCACCGGCCTGGTGGACCCGGAGCTGGAAGTGCGCCCGGCCACCCACCAGGTGGACGACGTGCTGCAGGAGATCCGCACCCGGGTCGAGAAGAACGAGCGCGTGCTCATCACCACGCTCACCAAGCGCATGGCCGAGCAGCTCACCGATTACCTGGGGGAAAACGGGGTGAAGGTGCGCTACCTGCACAGCGACATCGACACCGTGGAAAGGGTGGAGATCCTGCGCGACCTGCGGCTGGGGACGTTTGACGTGCTGGTCGGGATCAACCTGCTGCGCGAAGGGCTGGACATCCCCGAGGTCTCGCTGGTGGCCATCCTCGATGCCGACAAGGAGGGTTTCCTGCGGTCGGAACGCAGCCTGATCCAGACCATCGGTCGGGCGGCGCGCAACCTCCACGGCAAGGCCATCCTCTATGCCGATCAGGTCACGGCGTCGATGAAGGCGGCCATGGACGAAACCGAGCGGCGCCGCACGCGGCAGATCGCCCACAACCTGGCCCACGGCATCGAACCGCGCAGTGTCAGCAAGCGCATCAAGGACCTGATCGACGGCGTCTACAGCGAAAAGGCGGGCAAGGAAGCCGACCGCCTGGCCGCTGAAAGCGCCGCGCGCGCCGAGCTCGACGACCTGAGCGAGAAGGACGTGGCCCGGGAGATCAAGCGGCTCGAGAAACTCATGCTCGAGCACGCCCGGAACCTCGAGTTCGAGAAGGCGGCCCAGGTGCGGGATCAGCTGGCCCGGCTCAAGGCCCGCGTGTTCGGGGCATCGGGTCAGGACCACGTGGCCTGACCCTGGCGGCCGGGGTGAATACTTTCGCAAACACTATCGGGGGCATAGGGAACTGAACCGCGTTTGTCGTAGACAAACACCGCAAAGGCAGTAGAATGCCGAGCAAATCGGTCAGCTTTTAAGTTATACTCGACGAAAACAGTCGGGAACCTGCGAGAGAACAAGACCCCCAGCGGGTCGGGGCGGGTGGAGAAGGAATTTCACAGGGCATTTTCCCTGCGGGCCAAACCACGACGGTCAAGCCAACATTCAAGGAGCTTGAGATGCGCCTCACCACCAAAGGCCGCTTTGCGGTCACCGCCATGATCGATCTGGCCCTGCGCCAGAACAACGGTCCGGTCACGCTGGCTGCCATCAGCCAGCGCCAGCAGATTTCGCTGTCCTACCTGGAGCAGCTGTTCGGCAAGCTGCGCCGCCACGAGCTGGTGGAATCCACCCGCGGTCCCGGCGGCGGTTACACGCTGGGCCGCAAGGCAGCCGAGATCACCGTGGCCGACATCATCGTGTCGGTCGACGAACCCATTGACGCCACGCAGTGCGGCGGCAAGGAAAACTGCATGGGCGAAGGGCAGCGCTGCATGACCCACGAGCTGTGGGCACAGCTGAACGCCAAGATGGTCGACTTTCTCGATTCCGTGACCTTGCAGGCGCTGGTGGACCAGCAACTGGCCAAGGGCGTGGTGGTCGAGAACGCCCCGATGATCAAGCGCGCGATCTCCAGCCAGCCGGTGGTCAAGCCGATCCGGGTGAACGCGCCCAACTCGGTCTTCGCTCTCGGAGGCGCCGCCTTCTCGAAGTGAGCTCCCGCGCGGCGACTTCGGTCGCCGCGCCCATGGCGACGTCAAGGACATCGATCACCGGGTCCAATCGCGCTGCATCATCGAGCCATACAACCCGCACGACCCCATGAGCACCCCCCATTTCCCCATCTACATGGACTACAGCGCCACCAACCCCTGCGACCCGCGGGTGGTGGACGCGATGATCCCCTGGTTGCGCGAGCACTTCGGCAACCCGGCGTCGCGCAGCCATGCGTGGGGCTGGGAGGCAGAGAAGGCGGTCGAGACCGCGCGTGAACAGGTCGCTGCGCTGATCAACGCCGACCCCCGCGAGATCGTCTGGACCAGTGGCGCCACCGAGTCCAACAACCTGGCCCTGAAGGGTGCGGCGCACTTCTACAAGGGCAAGGGCAAGCACCTCATCACGGTCAAGACCGAACACAAGGCCGTGCTGGACACCATGCGCGAGCTGGAGCGCCAGGGCTTCGAGGTGACCTACCTCGACGTGCAGACCGACGGTCTGGTGAATGTCGACGCTTTCAAGGCGGCCATCCGACCGGACACCATCCTGGCGTCGGTCATGTTCGTCAACAACGAGATCGGCGTCATTCAGGACATCGCTGCCCTGGGCGCCATCTGCCGCGAGAAGGGCGTGATCTTCCACGTCGACGCGGCGCAAGCCACCGGCCGGGTCGACATCGACCTGCAGACGCTGCCGGTGGACCTGATGAGCCTGACCAGCCACAAGACCTACGGCCCCAAGGGCATCGGCGCGTTGTACGTTCGCCGCAAGCCGCGCGTGCGCATCGAGGCGCAGATGCACGGTGGCGGTCACGAGCGCGGCATGCGCTCGGGCACGCTGCCCACCCACCAGTGCGTGGGCATGGGCGAGGCCTACCGCATCGCCAAGGCCGAAATGCACGAGGAAAACAAGCGCATCAAGGCCCTGCACGACCGCCTGCTCAACGGCCTGAAGGACGTGGAAGAGGTGTTCATCAACGGCCACGAGACCCGCCGCGTGCCGCACAACCTGAACATGAGCTTCAACTACGTCGAAGGCGAGTCGCTGATCATGGGCATCAAGGGCCTGGCGGTGTCGTCGGGCTCGGCCTGCACCTCGGCCAGCCTCGAGCCCAGCTACGTGCTGCGCGCCCTGGGCCGCAGCGACGAACTGGCCCACAGCAGCCTGCGCATGACCATCGGCCGCTGGACGACCGAAGAAGAGATCGATTACGCGATCGCCACGATCAAGGAAAACGTTGCCAAGCTCCGCGAACTGTCTCCCCTGTGGGAGATGTTCAAGGACGGCATCGACCTGTCCACCATCCAGTGGGCAGCGCATTGAAGGAGAAACAGCATGGCCTATTCCGAAAAAGTCGTTGACCATTACGAAAACCCCCGCAACGTCGGCTCGTTCGACAAGGGCGACGACACGGTGGGCACCGGCATGGTGGGTGCGCCCGCCTGCGGCGACGTGATGAAGCTGCAGATCAAGGTCAACCCGCAGACCGGCGTCATCGAAGACGCGCGCTTCAAGACCTACGGCTGTGGTTCGGCCATCGCGTCGAGCTCGCTCGTGACCGAATGGGTCAAGGGCAAGACGCTCGACGAGGCGGCGTCCCTCAAGAACAGCCAGATCGCCGAAGAACTGGCCCTGCCGCCGGTGAAGATCCACTGCTCCATCCTGGCCGAAGACGCGATCAAGGCCGCCGTGGACGACTACCGCAAGAAGCACGCGAATTGAGCACCGACCTCGCCATGGCTGTCACGATTTCCGAAGCCGCCGCACGCCACGTCACGCGCTACATCGCCAAGCGCGGCAAGGGCGTGGGTGTGCGGCTGGGCGTCAAGACCACCGGTTGCTCGGGCCTGGCCTACAAGCTCGAGTACGCCGACGAGATCGCGCCCGAAGACCTGGTGTTCGAGCAGAACGGCGTCAAGGTGCTGGTCGATCCCAAGAGCCTGGCCTACATCGAAGGCACCGAGCTCGACTTCGTCCGCGAGGGCCTCAACGAGGGCTTCAAGTTCAACAACCCCAACGAACGCGACCGCTGCGGCTGCGGCGAAAGCTTCCGCGTTTGACGCCGACACCCGTCAAGACAACCGCCCGGCGAGCCGCCTCGGCGGTTTTTCTTTTTCCATGAACCTGCAATCCAGTGACTTCGAGCTGTTCGGGCTGCCCGAACGCTTCGCCATCGAGCGGAACGACCTCGATGCGCGGTGGAAAGACCTGCAGCGCCAGGCCCATCCCGACCGGTTTGCCAGCGCCGACGCGGCCGCCCAGCGGCTGGCCATGCAGTGGTCGGTCCGCATCAACGAGGCCTACCAGCGCCTGAAGGACCCGCTCAAGCGCGCGGCCTACCTGTGCGAGCGCCGTGGTGCGCCGATCGAGGCCGAGAACAACACCGCCATGCCGGCCGATTTTCTGGTGCAGCAGATGCAGTGGCGCGAGGACCTCGACGAGGCCGAAGGCGCCGATGCGCTGGAGCGCATGGCCGACGGCGTATCCGCGGCACGGCGCGAGCGCATCGCGCTGCTGCAGGCCGCGCTCGACGAGCGAAACGACCCGCCCGAGGCGGCGCGCCAGGTCAGAGCCCTCATGTTCATTGAGCGCTTTGCCCGCGATGTGGAGGACCGCCTCGATCAACTGGGACAATAGGGCGTTTCCGCTTTCGTCCCCTCACAAGAACCATGGCGCTCCTGCAGATTTCCGAACCCGGCCAGTCCCTCGACCCGCACCAGCGCCGCGTGGCCGTGGGCATCGACCTGGGCACCACGCATTCGCTGGTGGCGGCCGTGCGCCACGGCGTGGCCGAATGCCTGCCCGACGAGCAGGGCCGCGTGATTCTGCCGAGCGTGGTGCGTTACCTCGATCCTGCGCTGGGCGGCAGCGGTCGCCAGATCGGCTGGGACGCACTGGCCGCGCAGGTGGACGACCCGGGCAACACGATCAGCTCGGTCAAGCGCCTGATGGGCCGCCGCCGCGACCAGGTGGTTGACGCCGACAAGCTGGCCTGCGAAGTGTTGGACGACCAGGGCATGGCCGTGGTGCGCACCGTGGCCGGCCTGAAGACGCCCATGGAGGTGAGCGCCGAGATACTGGCCACGCTGCGCTTCCGGGCCGAAGACAGTTTCGACGACGACCTGTTCGGCGCGGTCATCACCGTGCCTGCCTACTTCGACGACGCCCAACGCCAGGCCACCAAGGACGCCGCGCAGTTGGCCGGCATTCCGGTGCTGCGCCTCATCAACGAGCCCACCGCGGCCGCCATCGCCTACGGCCTCGACAACGGCAGCGAGGGCGTTTACGCCGTGTACGACCTGGGCGGCGGCACCTTCGACATCTCGATCCTGCGGCTCACGCAGGGCGTGTTCGAGGTGCTCGCCACCGGCGGCGACTCGGCCCTGGGCGGCGACGATTACGACCAGGCGCTCGCCGCCTGGGTGCTGCAGCAGCAAGGCGTGAGCGAAGCGCTGGACGCCAGTTCCCGTGCGCGCCTGCACAAGGAAGCGCGTCGTGTGAAAGAGGCGCTTTCGTCCGCGGACCGCGAGACCTTCCGTGCGCAGGTGGCCGGCCGGGCGCTGGAGCAGGTGGTGGCCGTGACCGATTTCGAGGCCTGCACATCGGCACTGACCGCCCGCACCATGGCGGCGGTGCGCAAGGTGCTGCGCGACGCCGGCGTCGCGCGCGACGAAGTCAAGGGCGTGGTGATGGTGGGCGGCTCGACCCGCATGCCGGTGGTTCGACGCGCCGTGGGCGATTTCTTCGGCACCGAGCCGCTGATCAACCTGAACCCCGACGAGGTGGTGGCGCTGGGCGCCGCCATCCAGGCCAACGCGCTGGCCGGCAACAGCAAGGACGGCGACCTGCTCCTGCTCGACGTGATCCCCCTGTCGCTCGGCATCGAGACCATGGGCGGCCTGGTCGAGCGCATCGTGCCGCGCAACAGCAGCATCCCGACCGCGCGCGCCCAGGACTTCACCACCGACCAGGACGGCCAGACCGCGCTGGCGCTGCACGTGGTGCAGGGCGAACGCGATCTGGTGGCCGACTGCCGCAGCCTGGCCCGCTTCACGCTGCGCGGCATTCCGCCGATGGCGGCGGGCGCGGCGCGCATCCGCGTCACCTTCACCGTGGACGCCGACGGCCTGCTGTCTGTCGGGGCCAAGGAACTCACCTCGGGGGTCGAGGCCCGCATCGACGTGAAGCCCGCCTATGGCCTCAGCGACGAACAGATTGCCGCCATGCTGCAGGACAGCTTTGCCACCGCGCAGCAGGACATGCAGGCCCGCGCACTGGTCGAGGCGCGCGTCGACGGCGATCGCCTGCTGCTGGCCACCCGGTCGGCGCTGGCCGCCGATGGCGACCTGCTCAAGCCCGAAGAGCGGGCTGGCGTGGACGCCCTCATGGGCGAGCTGCAGACCGCCGTGGCCCATGGCGATGCCGCCACCATCGAGGCCGCCATCGATGCGCTGGCCAAAGGCACCGAAGCCTTCGCCGCCGAGCGCATGAACCGCGGCATCCAGCAGGCCCTGTCCGGCAAGAAGCTCGAAGAAGTCTGACCACTCACCGTTCGGGCCGAGCCCGTCGAAGCCCCCAAACCATGCCCACCATCAAGATCCTGCCCCACGCGGAATACGCCCCCGAAGGCAAGACCATCACGGCCCCGGCCGGTACCTCCATCTGCGAAGCGCTGCTCGACAACCAGGTGAACATCGAACACGCCTGCGACATGAGCTGTGCCTGCACCACCTGCCACGTCATCGTGCGCGAGGGCTACAACAGCCTGAACGAGGCCGATGAAGACGAGGAAGACCTGCTCGACCGCGCCTGGGGCCTCGAGCCACAGTCGCGCCTGAGCTGCCAGGCCATCCTGGCCCAGTCCGACGTGACGATCGAGATCCCCAGGTACACGATCAACCACGCCAAAGAGAATCATTGACCCCCCACGCTCCGCCGCTGCGCGGGTCGCTGCCCCCAGGGGCTGATTCGCCTTGGGGCGGCCCGGCGGCGAATCGTTGACACTCCGGAAAGACCACATGCGCCAGATCGTCCTCGACACCGAGACCACCGGCCTGTCCGCCGAGAACGGTGACCGCATCATCGAGATCGGTTGCGTCGAGCTGCTCAACCGCAAGCTCACGGGCAACAACCTGCACCACTACGTCAACCCCGAGCGCGACAGCCACGAGGACGCGCTCAAGGTGCACGGCATCAGCAACGAATTCCTGCGCGACAAGCCCAGGTTCGCCGCCATCGCGGCCGAGCTGGTCGACTACCTGCGGGGCGCCGAAGTCATCATCCACAACGCTGCCTTCGACGTCGCCTTCCTGAACAAGGAATTCGAGCGCCTGGGCATGCCCCCGGTCACCGCCATCGTCAGCAATGTGCTTGACACCCTGGTCATGGCCAAGGAGATGTACCCCGGCAAACGCAACGGGCTGGACGCCCTGTGCGACCGCCTCGGGGTGGACAACTCGGGCCGCACGCTCCACGGCGCGCTGCTCGACGCCGAACTGCTGGCCGACGTCTACATCAACATGACCCGCGGCCAGGACGCGCTGCTCATCGACCTGGGCGACGCACCGGGCGAGGGCGGGGTGGTCGAGGCGGTGGACCTGCGCCGGTTCGAGCTGCCGGTGCTGAGCGCCAACGACCAGGAGCGGGCCGCCCACGACGCGGTGCTGGCCGAGCTCGACAAATCGAGCAAGGGCAAGACCGTGTGGCGCCAGGTCGAACCCGCCTGAAAATCCAGCTATAATGCGAGGCTTCCGACGGTGCTGACCCAGCGCCGTTCGGGCGGTTAGCTCAGTGGTAGAGCACTGCCTTCACACGGCAGGGGTCGCAGGTTCGAACCCTGCACCGCCCACCAAGACCCTGTTTTTCCAGCACCATTCACGCCACCCCAGGGTGGCGTTGCCTTTTCCGGGTGGCTCAATGGCCATTGCTGGCGGGCAAGGCCGGTTGCTGCCCGCTGTCCGGCGCCTGGTTCTGGCGCTCGGCGCCTGCTGGCTCCGGAAAGCACATGCGGGTGCCGTCCCAGCGCTGACCGCACCAGCAAAAGCCTTCTTCGTTGATGATGCAGGTGCCGGTGCCGCAGCAACGTGGGTCTTCCATGACGGGGCTTCCTGAGGGCTTAGAGAGACCGAAGGTTAAGGCGCCGGCAATGTACTTGTCTGCGGTGCGGTCAACCCGATGCAGCGCCCGGGGGCTTCCGCCAGCGTGAAGGTGATGCCCGATTCCGGCTTGGTGACGTTCTCCGTGTTGGGGGGCGAGTACTGCGGACCCGCGTTGTTCGTGAACACGTTCTCCCGAGTGAACCCCACCAGGTTGTTCCCGGTGGTGCCCACGGGCAGGAGATCGCGCACACGTTGCGCACGCAGCGGGTTGCTGACGATGCCCGGGATGCGCATGGCAGGCGACAGGTCTTGGCCCTGCGACACGATGGCGGCCTTCTGCGCGGCCAGCATGCCTTCCGGCAACTGGATGCTGCACGACTGCCGTTGCCGCTGAGCAGGGCCTTGAAGTTGTCGCTCTTCACGATGAAGGTGGCGAGGTCATTGCCGCGCCCGTTGGCACCTGCGACGGCCTTGAAGGCCCCATCGCCCTTGAGGGCCTGTAGTTCAAGCTCGCGGACATGTCCGTGTGACTCGATCGCCGCGACGTCCGGCGTACACCCCCTCTGACATGCAGTCTTCCCTACAGATACCGCCCGCGCGGTATGGCCATGACGCCCCGTCTTTGGTGAGATGCCCGCTACCGGCGCCCGTAGAGGCGCTGTGCGTCTCACACCAAGGCAGGGAGTTTCCAATGAAGTCACCGCGTTCAAGCGTGGGGCGCGCCGCTGCGCGCGCCCTGTACCTGGTCCTTGCCCTGTCGCAAGCCTGGTCGCCCGCCTGGGCCCAGATTGGAGTTGAGCCGTTCCGGTGGACGACGAACGGGGCAAAACTGAGGCATGGCGGCGGTACTACAACGAGAGCCGTCCCCACTCAGCGCTAGACTGGGCAACCGCCGCCGAATTCGCCCGCCGTTGCGGGCTGCAGCCAGCAACGGCGATACCCAAGGAGCCGGAAATCTCTGTTTCCGAGCGGTAATGAATCGGGTACAGGGTCATCCTGGCCCGTTTCCCAGGACCATGCCGTCCACGCGCACGTTGCGCGGCTGCGACGAGTTCGCGCGCACCACCGCGAAGCGCCCGGCGATTCCAACCTTGCTGTCGGTTGACCGCTCTGGGTCGCGAAGAGACTGTCGCCTCAGCGCATCCAACGCCCCGCGGCGTCCAGCAACGCCTGACGCACCCGCTGCTGGCTCGCCGGGTCGGTGTCGCCGCACGCCAGCCGGCACATCCAGTCGGTTGGCGACTCGAAGTCGCAGTGGGATGCGCCCGTGATGAGTTCGTCTCGCCACAGCGCCGGCAGCGCGGTGGCCCAGGGGGCTGCCACGGCTTCGGCGTTGCAGCTCGATGGCGGCGCGCGCAGCAGCAGCGCCTCGGTTCGAAGCCGACCGGCCGCCGCCAGGCCCAGCCGCTCGGTCTCGCCACGCATCGTTCGGTCGAAGGGGTCCAGACCAACGAAGCCGACCACGCCGGGTGTGTCCGCCGCCAGCAAACTGGACAGCCCGCCCGCGGAGAAGCCCACGAGCATGACCCCCTCAACCGGGGCGCCGAAGGTTCCGCCCGCTCGCAGCGAGCCCACCAGTGCGGCAAGGGCCCGGGCGTTGCAGCGAAAGTCGAAGGTGCAGGGCAGGTCTGGCGTCAGCACCAGCACACCGGCATCGGCCAGTGCCTGCGCATGGCCAGCCAACGTGCGTCGGCTGCGCGTGAAGCCGTGCGAGAGGATGGCGGCGCCGCGCAGAGGGGCAGCGGCGGGATAGACGTCCAGCGTGACACGGTGGCCGTCGAGTGCGTGCACCTTCGTCTGCACAGGCGACGCCACCGCAGGCCCGAGCGGGTAGGCCATCGTGACCATCACCGCAATCGCGCGCACCAGCGCGGTGCGGAACTTGCATGCGTGATGCATCAGTGTCTTCATCCGCACATTGTCGGCGGCGGCACGCTGGCGCGCCAGATGGGCGTGGGTGCTTGGGCTTCGGCAGCAGCGCCACCCGGATCCCCTGATCGATACTTCTGGACAGGCCGCGCCCCTGCGCTGCGGTTTTTCCCGCTCTCAGCTTGATGGAACCCCGGTATGTCCACTGCGCCAATCCTGCCTTCCCATGCCCGCATCGTCATCGTGGGCGGTGGCGTCATCGGCACCAGCATTGCCTACCATCTGGCCAAGTTGGGCTGCAGCGATGTGGTGCTGCTGGAGCGCGACCAACTCACTTCGGGCACCACCTGGCACGCTGCGGGGCTCATCACCGGCGCCGGCATGTCCCATGAGACCTTGCTCTGGGCCCAGCAATTCACCCGCCGCCTTTACGAGAACCTAGAAGCAGAGACGGGGCTGGCCACCGGGTTCAAACGCATCGGCCATCTGCACCTGGCCACCAACGCCACACGCCGCGAGTCCCAGCGGCGCGAGATGAACTTCTGCCGCTCGCAAGGGGTGGAAAAGTTCGAGGTGGGGCCCCGGGACATTCAGGCGCTGTTCCCGCTGATCGACACCGCTGGCGTGCTCTCTGCCATCTACACCCCCTCGGACGGGCGGGCCAACCCGGTGGATGTCACCATGTCGCTGGCCAAGGGTGCACGCATGCAGGGTGTTCGAATTTTCGAGCAGGTGGCCGTCACGGACTTTCTGGTCCGGCAACAGCGTGTGGTGGGTGTGCAGACCAGTCACGGCAACATCGGGGCGGAGGTTGTGGTGCTGGCGGCTGGCATGTGGTCGCGCCAGCTGGCGGCCAAGCTGGGCGTGTCCGTCCCGCTGCAGGCGGCCGAGCATTACTACTTGCTCACCGAGCCGATTCCCGGTGCCCACCCTGACATGCCCGTGGTGGAAGACCCGGCCACCTACACCTATGTGCGCGAGGAAGGTGGCGGCCTTTTGTTCGGGCTCTTCGAGCCCCAGGGCGCGAGCTGGAACCTCGATGGCATCCCCGCCGACGCCAGTTTTTCACACCTGCCCCCGGACTGGGAGCGCATGACGCCGTTTCTCGAAGACGGTTTCCGGCGCTACCCGGTGATGAACACGGCCGGCATCAAGAACTTCTTCTGTGGGCCGGAGAGCTTCACGCCCGACGGAGGCTTCCTGATGGGGGAGAGCCCTGAGGTGGGTGGCCTGTTTGTGGCCAGTGGCTTGAACTCGCTGGGCATCCTCATGGCCGGCGGCATGGGGCAACTCATGGCCGAACAGATCCTGTACGGCAACGCCTCGCAGGACATGACGGGTCTGGCGCTCTCGCGCACGGCGCCACACGAGTCGGTGCGCAGCTTCCTGGCGGAGCGCATCCCGCAGGCGTTGGGCTATGGCTTCTCGCATGGGGTTTTGCCCCACTTCAAACACACGACGGCGCGCCAGGCGCGGCGCTTGGCGTTGCATGACAGGTACGAAGCGAAAGGCGCCTACTTCGTCAGCCTGAGTGGCTGGGAAATGCCCAACTGGTTTGCACCTCACGCAGAAATGCCGACCGTTGAATACCGCTACGAACGCCAGCCCTGGTTTCATCTGGTGGAGGCCGAGCACCGTGCCACCCGGGAGGCGGTGGCTTTGTTCGACAAGTCCTTCATGGGCAAATTCCTGGTGCAGGGCGCAGACGCCGAACGGGTGCTCAACCGCGTCAGCGCGAACTCGGTATCGGTGCCCGTGGGGCGCAACATTTACACCCAGTGGCTCAATGCGCAGGGCGGCATCGTCTCCGATCTCACGATCACCCGCGTGGACGAGCAGAGCTTCATGCTGCTGACCGGCGATGTGCTGCAGCGCTTCACCCCCGGATGGATTCGCCAGCACACCTTGACCGGCGAACACTGCACCGTGGTTGATGTGACGTCGGCCTATACGCTGCTGAGCTTGCAGGGACCGCGGTCGCGCGAGCTGCTGCAGGCGCTCACGGGAGCAGACCTGTCCTCCGAACGCGTGCCGTTTCGCAGCAGTTGCGAGGTGGAACTGGGCTTTGCGCGCTTTCGTCTGCTGCGCGTGACCTACATGGGTGAGCTGGGCTACGAGCTCTACATTCCCACCGAATACAGCCACACCGTGTACGACGCGCTGTTGGAAGGCAGCCAGCGCCTGGGGCAGCCGCTGGTGCACGCCGGCCTGATGGCACTGGAGAGCTTGCGTCTGGAGAAGGGGTACCGCGACTTTGCGGTGGACATTGACAACACCGACACACCGCTGGAGGCAGGGCTTGGCTTTGTGGTGGACTTCGACAAGGGCGACTTCATCGGGCGTGAGGCCCTGCTGGCCCAGAAGACCAGCGGCCCTCTGAAAAAGCGACTGGTGCAATTCCTGCTGCAGGACCCAGAGCCATTGCTGTACGGTCAGGAACCCATCCTGTGTGATGGCCACTACTGCGGCTACATTCGCGCCGGAGCCTTCGGGTACACCTTGGGTGCATCGGTGGGACTGGGCATGGTGGAGTTGGAGAAGGCAATCTCTACCGAGGTGCTGCGCAACCGCCGGTTCGAGGTGGAGGTGAACGACCGGCGGGTGTTGGCGTCTGCGTCGCTGATGCCGATGTACGACCCGAAAGGCGAGCGCATTCGGGTGTAGCGACCGAAAGGATGGGTATCAGGTCTCCCGCGTCGGGCTGCCGCCCAGGCTGGAGCAGGCGCGCCGCAGCCGCTGCTCTGCGTCGTCGGCCACGGCCTCGACCTCGGGCTGGTGCACCAGGTTGACCATGATCTGCGGGTCGAGAAACCCCACCACCACACTGCCCGCCGCGTCCTCTCGCACGACCACGTTGCACGGCAGCAGCAACCCCATGTCGGGAACGGCCTGCAGGGCCCGGTGCGCCAGCGCCGGGTAGCACGCACCCAGGATGCGGTAGGGCGGCATGTCCGCGCCCAGTTTCTCTTTCATCGCCGCTTGGACGTCGATATCGCTCAACACGCCGAACCCTTCGGCTTTGAGCGCTGCCATCGTCCTGACGAGGGCGTCGTCGAACGGGGTGTCGGCCAGGGTCGTCGTGAATCCGTACATGGGCGTCCTCTTTCAGTCGGTGGTTGGCGTCAGTTCTGGATGTCGGCAAGGGCAGGCGGCTTGTCGACCAGTCGGGACAGGGCGGCGAACCCGATGGGTGGAATGGTCAGCCAGGGCAGGGTGAACAGACGCCTGGCCAACCCGGCATTCAGGCGCGCGATCTGCTGGCGCTCGCCTGCCAGCCGCGCCGACAGCAAGGGGTCGGTGGTACCGGCGGCCAACACGCTTTTGTTGAGTACCCAGGCATACGGTTCAATGCGGGCGCGGCGGAGATCGTCCTGCAACGCTGCGGCCTGCGACACCGGCGTCACCTCGGGCAAGGTCACCAGGATGATCCGGGTGTACGTCGAGTCCTGCAGCCGCATCAAGGGGGTGACGACACGCGTCGCGCCGTGTCCCTCGAACTCGCGCGTCACCTGCCGGTGGTACGCACCGGTGGCGTCCATCAGCAGCATCGAGTGCCCGGTGGGCGCGGTGTCCAGCACCACGAAGGCGCTGCGCGCTTCGTTGACGATGCGCGAGAACGCATGAAAGACGGCCACTTCTTCCGTGCAGGGCGATTGAAGGTCTTCGAGCAGCAGCGCCTGTCCAGCCGGGTCGAGGTCGGGCGACCGGGCCGCCATGATCTTGTCGATGTAGCGCTGCGTCTCGAGCTTCGGGTCGATCCGGCTCACCCTGAGGCCAGGCACATCGGCGTTCAAGGTGCCCGCCACATGCGCGGCCGGGTCGGTGGTGCTCAGGTGCACGGTCTTGCCGCGCTGCAACAGGCCCACGGCCAGGGCCGCAGCCACCGTCGTCTTGCCGACACCGCCCTTGCCCATCACCATGACCAGGCCATGCCCGGTGGCGGCCAAGTCGTCCGCCAGTGCGTCCAACCCTTGAAACGGCTCGCAAGCCGGTGTCGGCACGACGGTGGCCTGGGGAGCCGCAGCGGTACCGTGCAGCAACAATGCACGCAAGGCCGGCAGTCCGACGGTGTCGAAGGGGCGAAGGGGAATGCGGTCTTGCGGCATCGCCTGCAGGGCCGGTGGCATGGCGTCCAGCGCCTGCCTGCCCAGGTCCTCGATGGCGCATGCCACCGCGTCGGTGCGCACACTGGCGTGGAACACGCCGTTGATGGCCAGTCGCTGGTTGTGAAGCCCCAGCGCGTGCAGGTCTTCCGACGTGCGCGCGGCCTCGGCGATGGCGCCCTGATCCGGGCGCGCCACCAGAATCACGGTCGTCAGGGCCGGATCTTTCAGTGCGTCGAGCGCTGCCTGGAACCGTGCCTCCTGCATCTTCAATCCGGAATGCGGACCCAGGCACGAGGCGCCCCGGTCGTTGCCTTGGAGGAAGCCGGTCCAGGCCTTGGGCAGGCTGAGCAGCCGCAGCGTGTGGCCAGTGGGCGCGGTGTCGAAGACGATGTGGTCGTGTTGCCCTGACCCGTCGGACAACAGGGACGAGAACTCGTCGAAGGCCGCGATTTCGGTGGTGCAGGCCCCCGACAGCTGCTCGCGCACGGTCGCCCGCTCTGCGTCCGTGCTGTGGGCGCTCATCTGCGCCAGCACCCGTTGGCGATACGACTCGGCAGCGGTGTCCGGGTCGATGTTGAGCACCGACAGACCCGGTGCACCCGGCACGGGCACCGGCGTGTTGCGCAGTTCGATGTCGAGCATTTCGTCGAGGTTGGACGCGGCATCGGTGCTGACGAGCAGCACCCGCTTGCCTGCCTCCGCCAGTGTCAACGCAGCGGCCGTCGACAGGGACGTCTTGCCAACGCCACCCTTGCCCGTGAAGAACAGATGGCGCGTGGGGTTCGCAAGGAACCCCGGGAAAGCAGGGGGCGCCGCCGCCTCCCGGGGAAACATCGCCAGGTCCGAAACCTTGCTCTGCATGTCGATCCTCACTTCATGGACGGGCATTCTGGGCAGCCGCTGCGGGTGCGTCGGTTCGGCACCGAACCGACGGGCCTCCCTGGAAGCCGCACCGTCGTTGTAGCACCAACCCTTTTGAAAGACACCATGCTTGCGCTCGTTTATCACGGCCCCGGACAGAAGACGCTCGACCAACGCGACAAGCCGGGGGTGCAGCTGCCGACCGATGCGGTCGTTCGCATCACCCGCACGACGATATGCGGCACAGACCTTCACATCCTCAAGGGCGACGTGCCCACCTGCCGGCCTGGGACCACGCTGGGCCACGAGGGCGTGGGCGTGGTCGACGCGGTGGGCGCTGGCGTGACCACATTCAAACCCGGCGACCGGGTGTTGATCTCGTGCATCAGCGCATGCGGGCGCTGTGTCCCGTGCCGCAAGGGCATGACGTCGCACTGCACCACCGGGGGCTGGATGCTGGGCCACACCATCGATGGCACACAGGCCGAGTTCGTGCGGGTGCCCCATGCCGACACCAGCCTGCACCCGATACCGGACAACGCCGACGAAGAAGCGCTGGTGATGCTGAGCGACATCCTGCCAACCGGCTTCGAATGCGGCGTGCTGAACGGAAAGGTGCAGCCCGGCACCACCGTGGCCATCGTCGGGTCGGGGCCCATCGGCTTGGCGGCCCTCCTCACGGCGCAGTTGTTCTCGCCGGCAGACATCATCGTGGTGGACCTTGACGACAGCCGGCTGGCCGTGGCCAGGCGCTTCGGTGCCACCGCCACGGTGAACAGCGCCGACGGCACGGCGGCGCAGCAGGTGATGGCGCTTACCGGCGGGCGTGGGGTGGACACGGCGATCGAGGCGGTGGGCATTCCCGCCACCTTCACGATCTGCGAGGACATCGTGGCGGCGGGTGGCACCATCGCCAACGTGGGCGTACACGGCGTCAAGGCCGACCTGCACCTCGAGCGGCTCTGGTCGCACAACATCACCATCACGACAGGGCTGGTGGACACCGTGTCGATTCCGATGCTGCTCAGGACCGTGCAGGCCCGGCGCATCGATGCCGCGCAGCTGGTCACGCACCGTTTCAAGCTGGCCGACATCGTGCAGGCCTACGACACGTTCGGCCGCGCCGCCGACACGCATGCGTTGAAGGTGATTGTCGAGGCCTGATCACACCGGGGGTGGACCCGCCATGAGGCCCATCGACGATCCTGGTGGCACGCAAGCCGCCGCGCTGGCCAGCCTGCTGGAAACCGACCTGGTGCGCGGCCTCACCGCGGCCGAAGCTGCGCGCCGCCTCGCGCAGGACGGCCCCAACGAGCTGTTGGCGGCTGCCCCCGTCCCGGCATGGCGCAGGATGCTGTCGAAGCTGCAAGACCCTCTCATCCTGCTGTTGCTCGCGGCCATCGCCGTATCGCTCCTGGCGTGGTGGTTCGAAGGCCTGGCTGGCTGGCCGGTGGACGCCCTGGTCATTGCGGCGGTGGTCGTGCTCAACGCCGGGATCGGCCACGTGCAGGAGGCCAAGGCCCACGATGCGGTGGCGGCGCTGGCGCGCAGCAGTGCGCCCACCGCGTCCGTGCTGCGCGACGGACATGCTCAGCGGGTGCCCTGCGCAGGGCTGGTGCAGGGCGATCTGCTCCTGCTGGCCGAGGGCGACGCGGTGGCGGTGGATGCGCGGCTGGTGCAGGCGGCATCGCTCAAGCTCCAGGAAAGCTCGCTGACCGGCGAAAGCGCGGCGGTGCTCAAGGACCCTTCGACGCTGGACGGACCGGTCGCCCTGGGCGACCGCCTGAACATGGTCTTCAAGGGCACCCACGTGGTCCAGGGGTCGGGCCGCGCGCTGGTGGTCGGCACGGGCATGGCCACACAGATCGGGTTGATCGCCCACCTGCTGGCGGCCACCGTGCATCCGCCCACGCCGATGGAGAAGGACATCGCCCGCATCGGGCGCCTGCTCGGCATTGCGGTGCTGGTCATTGCAGCCGTGGTGGTGACCACGGTGTTGCTGGTGGCTCGTCCCGAAAGCGTGGCCGGTGTGGTGAACGTGCTGGTCCTGGGCGTGGCGCTGGCGGTGGCAGCGGTGCCCGAGGGGCTGCCCGCCATCCTGTCGGTGGTGCTGGCGCTGGGGGTGCAGCGCATGGCCCGTCACCACGCCATCGTCAAGAGCCTGCCATCGGTGGAGACGCTGGGCGCCACCTCGGTCATCTGTTCGGACAAGACGGGCACCCTGACCCGATCGGAAATGACCCTCGTGCGCACCCTGACCGCCTCGGGCGCGACCGACATCACGGGCGTGGGCTACGCACCGGAAGGCGAGGTGCGCCTGGGAGGGGCGCGGTTGCACACCGGCCCCGTGTTTGGCGAGCTGGTGGTGCTGCTCAGCGGCGGCAGCCTGGCCGGCAACGCGAAGCTTCGGAAGGCCGACGACGGCAGCTGGCAGGCCGAGGGCGATCCGACCGATGTGGCCTTCCTGGTGGCCGAGCGCAAGCTGGGCGTGGCCGAACGCCGGCACCAACGCTTCACGCGCCTGAGCGAGTTCGCGTTCACGGCCGAACGCAAGCGCATGTCGACGGTGGAGACGGACCACGAACACGGTGATGGGCGCGTGCTGGTCTGCAAGGGCGCACCCGACGTGGTGCTGGGGCTGTGCACGCGGGCGCGGGTGGGCATGGACGTGGTCGCGCTGGACGCGGCGATGCGCGCGCGGTTTCTGGCCGACGTCGACAGGCTGGCGGGCGAGGCGCTGCGCAGCATCGCCGTGGCCTACCGGACGCTGGGCCCGCAAGAAGATCCGCATGACCCCATGGCGCTGGAGCAGGACCTGGTTTTTGTCGGCACCGCCGGCATCATCGACCCGCCGCGCGAAGAAGCAGCGGTCGCGATCCGCGACGCGCGCCGGGCCGGCATCCGGGTCTTGATGATCACCGGCGATCACCCGCGCACGGCATCGCGCATCGCGGCCGACCTGGGGCTGGCGGAGGCAGGGGCCAGGGCGCTCACCGGCATCGAGCTCGACGCGATGGACGGCGCCGCCCTCGCGCAGGCGGTGCGCCACACGTCGGTCTTTGCGCGTGTGGAACCTGCCCAGAAGCTGCGCATCGTGAGCGCCCTCCAGGCCGACGGCCACGTCGTGGCCATGACGGGCGATGGCGTGAACGACGCACCCGCGCTGAAGCTGGCCGACATCGGCGTGGCGATGGGCATCACCGGCACCGAAGTGGCCAAGGGCGCCGCCCGGATGATCCTGGCCGACGACAACTTCGCGACCATCGTGCAGGCCGTGCGCCAAGGCCGTGGCATCTTCGACAACATCCGCAAGTTCCTGCGCTATCTCTTGTCGTCGAACATGGGCGAGGTTCTGACGGTCCTGTTGGGCGTATTGGGTGCCGGTGTTCTCGGGCTCACCGCGCCCGGCGGTGCTCTGGTGCTGCCCCTGCTGGCCACGCAGATCCTCTGGATCAACCTCGTCACCGATTCCTGGCCGGCACTGGCCATGGGGATGGACCCCGTCGATGACGATGTGATGGCGCGCAAGCCCCGCCGTGCCGATGAGCGTGTCATCGATGCCGGCATGTGGTGGGGCGTGGTGTGGGTCGGCGCGGTGATGGCGGTGGCAACCCTTCTCACCATCGATCTGTACCTGCCGGGCGGGCTGATCGAGGGCGAGCGCGATCTGGCCAATGCGCGCACGGCGGGGTTCACCGTGCTGGTCTTTGCCCACATGTTCCATTGCTTCAATGCCCGCTCTGCGACCGCCAGCGCGCTTGCCCATCCGTTCAGCAACGCCTGGCTCTGGGCCGCCGTGGCGCTTTCGTTTGGGTTGCAGGCGGGTGTGGTGCACCTCGACATCCTGAACATTGCCTTCGGCACCGCACCGCTTGACCCACGGCAGTGGCTGGTTTGTGCGGCGATGGGCAGCACCGTACTTTGGCTCAGTGAAATCAGCAAGTTCTTCAGGCGACGCGCGGCGTGATCCGGGTGCTTCCATCGACCATCGTTCACAGCGCCCCCATCAACTGGTCAAGCGGCCCAGTGACTCGATTCAGGCGTTGTGGTTCTGGCATGGCATTCCTGGCCAGACGCTCACGACCACCAAGCCAGACAGACAAGCCCGCTGTTCAGCGGGCTTTTTTGTGCCCGGTCAGGGCTGCTCTCCCGCCTTCACCGCGGCCCGAAGCTTGTCTTTCTTGCTGGGCCGTTTCCCCTTGATGCCGCCGGTCCCGTCGCTCGGGGGCGGCGGGGTTTCGGTGGGTTCGAATCCCGGCACCACCTCCAGCGGCAGGCTCAGGCCCTGGCGTTTCTGGATCAGGTGCCAGTGGGCCAGCGCGCTGGCGGTCACCAAGCTCACGGCGGTGCCGCTGGCGCCGGCGCGGGCGGTGCGGCCGATGCGGTGCACGTGGTCGGTGGCCGAGCGGGCGAGGTCGAAGTTGACCACCACCGGCATCTCCAGAATGTCGATGCCGCGGGCGGCGAGGTCGGTGGTGACCACCACGTCCCACCGCTGGTCCTTGAATTCTTGCAGCACGGCCTGGCGGGCGCCCTGGCTCAGGCCGCCATGAAAGGGCGTGGCAAAGCAGTCACCGCGGTGCAGCTTGGCGGCGAGCATGTTGGCCGCGTGTTGCGTGGCCACGAACACCAGCATCCGGCGCCACCCCTCGGTGGCCATCAGGTGGCGCAGCAGCTGGGCGCGGCGCGCCGTGTCCACCGCGATGGCGCGCTGGGCGATGGCGGGTGCGTCGGTGCCGGTGGCCGCCACCTCCACGCGCACGGGCTGGTGCAGCAGGCGCGCGGCCAGGGCCTGCACGCCGGCCTCGAAAGTGGCCGAGAAGAACAGGCTCTGGCGCCGGGCCGGCAGCAGGGCCAGCACGCGCTCCAGTTCGTCGGCAAAGCCCAGGTCGAGCAGGCGGTCGGCTTCGTCGAGCACCAGCGTGTCCACGTGGTCCAGGCGCAGTGCGCGGTGGGCCACCACGTCCAGCAGCCGCCCGGGCGTGGCCACCACCACGTCGGCGCCGCCCCGAAGGCCCATGAGCTGCGGATTGATGGACACGCCGCCGAACAGCACGCTGATGCGCAAGCCTGCCTGCAGCGGTTCGGCCAGGGCGCGCAGCACTTCCCCGACCTGCGCGGCCAGTTCGCGCGTGGGCACCAGAACCAGCGCCCGGGTGCGGCGATGGGACGTGGCCTGCAGGTGCAGGCGCTGCAGCAGGGGCAGGGCGTAGGCCAGCGTCTTGCCCGAGCCGGTGGGCGCGGTGGCCAGCAGGTCGGCACCGGCCAGCACGGTGGGCACGGCCTGCTGCTGGATGGGGGTGGGCGCGGTGTGGCCCAGGGCCTGCGCGGCGCGCACCAGGTCGGGCGCAAGGCCCAGTGCGCCGAAGGACGTGGAGTGGGCGGTGTTCAGCGCAGCACCTCGAGCAGGCGATCGAGCCCGCCGGTTTCGATGGACACCATGGCCTGCTCCCGCACGGCGGGTTTGGCGTGGTACGCCACCGACAGGCCGGCCACGCCCATCATGGGCAGGTCGTTGGCGCCGTCGCCCATGGCGATGCATTCGTGGGGCTCGATGCCGAGCAGCGAGGCCACCTCGAGCAGCGTGCGGCGCTTTTCTGCGCCGTCGCAGATGTCGCCCCAGGGCTGGTTCACCATGCGGCCGGTGAGCTCGCCGCAGTTCGGGCCGCTGGCCACTTCAAGCACGTTGGCCCGCACGAAATCGATGCCCAGCGTGTCTCGGACGCGGTGGGCGAAGAAGGTGAAACCACCCGACACCAGCAGCACCTTCATGCCGGCCGCCTTGCAGGCCCGGATGAGTTCCGCCGCGCCGGGGTTGATGCGCAGGCGCTCCCCGTACACCCGTTCCATGTCGGCCACGGTCACGCCCTTGAGCAGGGCCACGCGCTGGCGCAGACTTTCCTTGTAATCGGCGATCTCGCCGCGCATCGCGGCCTCGGTGATCGCCGCCACCTCGGCCTTGCGGCCCACGGCGTCGGCAATCTCGTCCACGCACTCGATGCTGATGAGCGTCGAGTCCATGTCGAAGGCGATGAGCTTGAAATCGCTCAGTTTCAGGGGCGGAGCGAAGCCGCGCACGGTGAGGCCGGGGGAGAGGGTCTGGGCGGAGGTCATGGTGGGGGTGAGGGCGTCGACAGGCTCGGCCCGAACAGAAAAGTGGGCTGGCTCAGGCGATCTCGGGTGTCTTGATCGGTTGGCCGAGTGCGCGCAGCGTGTCGCGCACCAGTTGGACACGGTCTTTCACGTCGGGCAGGGCGCGCTCGATGCGCAGTTTCTCGTTGCCCGCCAACTTGATGTGCTTGTGTTTCTGAATGAGTTCGATGATGCGCATCGGCTCGATCGGCGGGTTGGGCTTGAAGGTGATGTTCGTCACGCCGGGTGCCGCGTCGACCTTGACCACGCCGTACGGTGTGCTGAGCACGCGCAAGCGGTGCACGTCGATCAGCGTCTGCGCCTGCGGCGGCAGCTTGCCGAAGCGGTCGACGATCTCTTCGAGCAGGGCGTCCACCTGATCGGTCGATTTCGCGGTGGCCAGCTTCTTGTAGAACGACAGCCGCAGGTGCACGTCGCCACAGTAGTCGTTGGGCAGCAGGGCGGGGGCGTGCAGGTTGATGTCGGTGGTCACGCTCAGTGGCGACAGCAGGTCGGGCTCGCGCCCGGCCTTCAGGGACTTCACCGCCTCGTTGAGCATCTCGTTGTAAAGCTGGAAGCCCACCTCGAGCATGTTGCCGCTCTGGTTCTCGCCCAGCACCTCGCCGGCGCCCCGGATCTCCAGGTCGTGCATGGCCAGGTAGAAGCCGCTGCCCAGTTCCTCCATCTGCTGGATCGCGTCCAGCCGCTGCGAGGCCTGCTTGGTCAGGCTTTCGATCTCGGGCACCAGCAGGTAGGCATAGGCCTGGTGGTGGCTGCGGCCCACACGCCCGCGCAGCTGGTGCAGCTGCGCCAGGCCGAACTTGTCGGCCCGGCTGATCACGATGGTGTTGGCCGTGGGCACGTCGATGCCGGTCTCGATGATGGTCGAGCACAGCAGCACGTTGAAGCGCTGCGCCACAAAGTCGCGCATCACGCGCTCGAGGTCGCGCTCGGGCATCTGGCCGTGCGCGATGGCAATGCGCGCTTCGGGCAGCACCTCCTCGAGCTTGGCCTTGCGGTTCTCGATCGTCTCGACCTCGTTGTGCAGGAAGTACACCTGCCCGCCGCGCTTCAGTTCGCGCAGCACGGCCTCGCGGATCACGCCATTGCCTTCGTTGCGCACAAAGGTCTTGATGGCGAGCCGGCGTTGCGGTGCGGTGGCGATCACGCTCAGGTCGCGCAGGCCTTCGAGCGCCATGCCCAGCGTGCGCGGAATGGGCGTGGCGGTGAGTGTCAGCACGTCGACCTCGGCGCGCAGCGCCTTCATGGCCTCTTTGTGGCGCACGCCGAAGCGGTGTTCCTCGTCGATGATCAGCAGCCCCAGGTTCTTGAACTGGGTCTTCTCGGACAACAGCTTGTGCGTGCCGACGACGATGTCGACCGAGCCGTCGCTGATGCCCTTCATGGCGGCCGTGATCTCCTTCTGCGACCGGAAGCGGCTCATCTCGGCGATCTTCACCGGCCACTTGGAGAAGCGGTCCACCAGCGTCTGGTAATGCTGTTCCGCCAGCAGCGTGGTGGGCGCCAGAAACGCCACCTGCCGCCCCCCGGTCACGGCCACGAAGGCCGCGCGCAAGGCCACCTCGGTCTTGCCGAAGCCGACGTCGCCGCACACCAGCCGGTCCATGGGTTGCGGGCTGATCATGTCCTGGATGACGGCGTGGATCGCCGCGCGCTGGTCGGGCGTTTCCTCGAAGCCGAAGTCGTTGGCGAAGGCCTCGTAGTCCTGCGGCGAATAGCGGAACGCGTGCCCCTGGCGCGCGGCGCGGCGCGCATAGATGTTGAGCAGCTCGGCCGCGGCGTCGCGCACCTGCTCGGCCGCCTTGCGCCGGGCCTTCTCCCATTGCCCGCTGCCCAGCCTGTGCAGCGGAGCTTCGTCGGCGCTCACGCCGGTGTAGCGGCCAATCAGCTGCAGCTGGCTCACAGGCACGTACAGCACGGCCTTGTCGGCGTACTCCAGGTGCAGGAATTCCTGCAGCGCCGGCGACCCGTCGGGGTTCTTCTCGCCCATGTCGAGGTTGACCAACCCCCGGTAGCGACCAATGCCGTGCTGGGTGTGGACGACCGGGTCGCCCACGTTCAGTTCCGACAGGTCCTTGATGAGCGCGTCGACGTCGCTCACCTGCTCCTGCTTGCGGCGGCGCCGCGCCGTGGGCCCGGTGGCGAACAGCTCGGTCTCGGTGACGAAATGCACCCCGCCGTCGACCCAGGCGAAGCCGGCGGTCAGCGCCGCCGTGGCGATGCCGGTCTTCTCGTCGCTGGCCTGGAACTCGGCCAGCCCGTCGAAGGCCGGTGGGTTCACGCCACTGGCGCGCAGAAAGTCCAGCAGGCTTTCGCGCCGGCCATCGCTCTCGGCCAGCAGCAGCACGCGGTCGGGCGTCGATCGGATGTGCGCCTGCAGCCGGGCCAGCGGGTCCTCGGCGCCGCGCACCGCGGACAGGTCGGGCAGGCGCTCGAACTCCGCGAAATCCGTTCGCGCCGAGCCTGTCGGGGTCCCCGCGTCCTGGTCATCCTGGGCCGATGGCGGCCGCATGACGACCTGCGCATGGGCCTTGGCGCGGGTGAAGAACTGCTCGGCGTTCAGGAACAGCGCATCGGGCGGCAGGATGGGCCGCTCGGGGTCGCCGTGCAACAGGCGGTGCCGCTCGCGCGTGTCCTGCCAGAAGCGCTGGAACGCAGGTTCCAGCTCGCCGTGCAGCACCAGCGTGGCGGCTTCGCCCAGGTAATCGAACACCGTGGCGGTGTCGTCGAAGAACAGGGGCAGGTAGTACTCGATGCCGGCGGTGGCCACGCCGTTGCCCATGTCCTTGTAGATGCGGCTCTTGGTCGGGTCGCCTTCCAGCAGCTCGCGCCAGCGGGCTCGAAACCGCGCGCGGGCCGGGTCGTCCATGGGAAATTCGCGGCCCGGCAGCAGGCGCACCTCGTTCACCGGGTACAGGCTGCGCTGGCTGTCGGGGTCGAAGGTGCGGATGCTGTCGATCTCGTCGTCGAACAGGTCCACGCGGTACGGCACCAGGCTGCCCATGGGAAACAGGTCGATCAACCCGCCGCGCACCGCGTATTCGCCCGGGCTCACCACCTGCGTCACGTGGTTGTAGCCCGCCAGCGTCAGCTGCGACTTCAGCCGCGCCTCATCCAGCTTCTGCCGCACCTTGAAATGAAACGTGTAGCCCGCCAGAAACGATGGCGGCGCCACGCGGTACAGCGCGGTGGTGGCGGGCACCAGCACCACATCGGCACCGCCCTCGTGCTCGCGCTGCGAGATCCGCCACAGCGTGGCCAGCCGTTCGCTGATCAGGTCCTGGTGGGGCGAAAACGTGTCGTAGGGCAGCGTTTCCCAGTCGGGGAACAGTGTCACCCGCAGGTCGGGCGCAAAGAACGCCATCTCGTCGATCAGCCGCTGCGCGTCGTTGGCGTCGGCGGTGACGATGGCGGTGAGGCGCCCGGCCTGTTTCTCGCGCACGGCCAGTTGCGACAGCCACAGCGCGTCGGCAGAGCCCAGGGGTTTGGGCAGGGTGTGGCGTTTGCCGGGGCTCAGGGGGGGCAGGGCGATGGGCATGGGGGTACCAAGACAAACACCCCCGGACGCTTGAAGCCGGGGGTGAAGGGTGGATTCTAGAATGGCGGTGCCCGATGAACGCCGCCCCCGCCACAATCCCCGTCCCCCCGGCCCGATGCCATGCGCTGCTGCCCTGTGCGGGGACCGGTTCGCGCGCGGGAACGGCCGTGCCCAAACAGTACCAGCCCGTGGCCGGTCGCCCGCTGGTGCTGCACACCCTGGACGCCTTGCGCGCGGTGCCGCGCATCCAGCGCGTGCTGGTGGTGGTGGCACCGGACGACGCGCAATGGCCGGCGGTCGGCGCCGGTGATCGCACGGAGGTGGTGCCCTGCGGCGGCGCGTCGCGGGCCCAGAGCGTGTTCAACGGTCTGTCGGCCCTGCGGGAGCGGGGCGTTCCGGACGACGACTGGGTGCTGGTGCACGACGCCGCGCGCTGCCTGGTCACGCCGCAGGAGATCGACGCCTTGATCGATGCCTGTGCGCACGATCCGGTGGGCGGACTGCTCGCCTTGCCGCTGCCAGACACGCTCAAGGCCGAATCGGGCGGGCGGGTGCAGCAGACCATCGACCGCGCCCACAAATGGCTCGCGCAAACCCCGCAGATGTTTCGCCTGGGCGCCCTGCACGAAGCCCTGCGGGCGGTGCACGTCCAGGGGTTCGCCGGCATCACCGACGAAGCCAGCGCCATGGAGCGGCAGGGCCTGCAACCGCGCCTTGTCGAAGGGCGTGCCAGCAACATCAAGGTCACCTACCCGCACGATTTCGCGCTGGCCGAAGCCATTTTGAGGAGCCGAACATGAGCGCCGATCTGCCCCCGATCCGCATCGGTGAGGGTTGGGACATTCACCGCCTGGTCACCGGCCGCCCGCTGGTGCTGGGCGGCATCACGGTGCCGCACACGCACGGGCTGCTCGGCCACTCCGACGCCGACGCGCTGCTGCACGCCATCACCGACGCCTTGCTGGGGGCGGCCGCGCTGGGCGACATCGGCCGGCACTTCCCCGACACCGACGAGCGCTTCAAGGGGGCCGATTCGGGCGTGCTGCTCGCCGAGGCGGTGCGGCGCGTGCGCGAGGCCGGTTTCGAGGTGGTCAACGTGGACAGCACCGTGATCGCGCAGGCGCCCCGGCTGGCCCCCCACATTCCGGCCATGGTCGACCGGGTGGCCGCGCTGCTGGGCGTGGCGCCCGGCCAGGTGAACGTGAAGGCGAAAACCGCCGAAAAAATGGGTCCGGTGGGGCAGGGCGAGGCCATCGAGGCCCGCGCCGTGGCCCTGCTGGTCAGGCGCTAGCCCTTCACGGGCGGATCAATGCCCGGCCCTGCGCAGCTTGATGTGGGCAGCCAGGCCACCGGTGCTGCTGTTGGCCAGCGCAAAACGACCGCCCATGCGGGCGATCGCGCGCTCGACGATCGCCAGGCCCAGGCCGGTGCCGGTCGCCTCTGAGCGCGACGCATCACCGCGAAAGAACGGTTGCGTGAGCTGCTCGAGGATCTCGGGCTGCACGCCCTTTCCGTGGTCGCGCAGCTTGACCAGCACCGCGTCGTCCTTGGACTTGCCGGCGATGTCGATCTGCACGATGCCGGTGTCGGGGTTGCGGCCGTAGCGCACGGCGTTCTCCAGCAGGTTGCTGAACACGCGCTGCAGCTCCACCGCGTCGCCCATGACCTTCATCGAAGGCTCCATGCGGGTCTTGATGATGGTTTGGGGATCGTCGCCCATCGAGAAGATGGCCGCTTCGAGCACCTCGTTGAGGTTCACCTCGGCCGAGCGCAGGTGGTCGGGCCGCGCGTAATCCAGGAACTTGTCGATGATCGCGTTGACCTGCTCGATGTCGGCCGACATGTGTTCGCGCGCCTGCGAATCGGCCACGCTCATCTCGGTTTCCAGCCGCAGGCGCGCCAGCGGCGTGCGCAGGTCATGCGAAATGCCCGCCAGCATCAGGGCCCGGTCCTGCTCGATCTTGGACAAGCGCTGTGCCATGCGGTTGAAGCCGATGTTGACTTCGCGGATCTCGCTGGTGGCCACGGTTTCGTTGAGCTGGCTGGCGTTGAAATCGCCTTCGCGAACCCGGCTGGCCGCGAACGAGAGCTTCTTCAGCGGGCGGTTGATCAGCCGCGCAATGAGCGCCGCACCGGTGAGGGAGAGCAGGGCGGCCGTGCCGAGCCAGATCAGCCAGGTGGTGCCCGCCACCGGGCCGATACGGGAAGGGTCGGTCAGCAGCCAGTACTGGTCACCGTCGATGGTGAAGCCGATCCACAGGCCCGGCTGCGCGTTGACTTCGCGCGCGATCACCGTGTCAGGCCCTAGGCGCATCTGCAATTGCTCGGCCACGTTGCGGCTGAGCGGATCGACGTCGTACACCTTGAAGGTGTCGTTGGGTTCCCGCGGGGCAATGCGCAGGCCTTCTTCGGCCGCCAGTGTCTTGATGAGCGACACCCGCGCGATGGCGTCGGAGTGCACCAGTGCGGCCCGGCTCAGGTTGACCAGCGACGCCAGCTGCTGCGCGCTTTGCAAGGCGCGGGGTTCATATTCAAGCGCCCGAAACGTCTGCAACCAGGCCACGATGCAGCCGGTGAGCAGCAGCGTCAGGAAGAAGAAGGTGCGCCAGAACAGGCTCACGCCGCGCGTGGGCCGGATCTCCAGCGGCGCTGGCGCGGTCTCCAGCGCGGTGGGTTCGGTCTCGAACGAAACCCGCGACTCGCTGTCCATCAGGAATTGCCGTCGGGCACGAACACATAGCCCACGCCCCAGACGGTCTGCAGGTAGCGCGGCGAGGACGCGTCGTCCTCGATCAGCTTGCGAAGGCGCGAGACCTGCACGTCCAGGCTGCGGTCGAAGGGCTCGAATTCACGGCCGCGCGCCAGTTGCGCCAGCTTTTCGCGCGACAGCGGCTGTCGCGGGTGGCGCACCAGGGCCTTGAGCATGGCGAATTCGCCGGTGGTCAGCGGCAGGTCCTGGCCGTCCTTGCGCAGCGTGCGCAGGCTCAGGTCGAATTCGTACGGGCCGAACTTGACCACTTCCTGGTCCTGCGACGGCGCGCCGGGCACCTCGGTCGGCGGGCGGCGGCGCAGCACGGCGTGGATGCGGGCCAGCAGTTCGCGCGGGTTGAACGGTTTGCCCAGGTAGTCGTCGGCACCAACCTCCAGGCCCACGATGCGGTCCACGTCCTCGCTCTTGGCCGTCAGCATGATGATGGGGGTGCGGTCGCCGTTGGCGCGCAGGCGGCGGCAGATCGACAGGCCGTCCTCGCCGGGCATCATCAGGTCGAGCACGATCAGGTCCACGGCTTCGCGTTGCAGCACGCGGTTGAGGGCTTTGCCGTCTTCGGCCAGCATCACCTCGAACCCCTCCTGCATGAGGTAGCGGCGCAGCAGATCGCGGATGCGCACATCGTCGTCAACGACGAGAACCTTGTTCGGGCGATTCGTGTTCTGTGGCATGGGAGCAACTTCCTGTAAATGTAACAAAGGCGATTGTGGCAGCGGCAAGTGGTTGTCAATGCTGGATTTTTGTTTTTCTGACAGGTCGTTACAGATGTTGCCCACGATGGCATCGCCTTGACGTGGGGGTCACTCACACAATGCGGCGTCTGGCCATACTCGACCGCAACATGAAGTCCATCTGGATGGGTTCCCTCGCCGTGCTGACCGCAGGCCTCTCGCTTGCGAGCACCCACCGTGCGCAAGACTCGCGAGAGTCCTCTGATGACGCGGGTGCGGTGGTGGTGCCCATCTCGATCGACGGCGGCGAGCCGCGCGCACCCCAGCGACTGCGCGATGCGCTGCGCCAGCCGTTTGACGACATGGACGATGGCGCCAAGCCCTACCGGTTGTCTGTGGAGGAGCGTCAGCGCCTCCGCGAACAGCTGAGGGTTCAGCCGCCTTTCGAATCCGGCCGCAAACCCTGATCCCCAATCCTCCATGACCCCCAAGAAGAACACCGGCCGTGCAACGGCCCTGATCAACCGTGCCTGCCTCGTGCTGGCGCTGTCTGCAACGGGCGCGCCCATGGCCCTTGCCCAGTCCCAGCCAGAGGTACCGGCCAACGTGGTCACCCTCACCGCCAGTGGCCACATGGAAGTGCCGCAGGACTGGCTCACTGTCGTGCTCGGCACCACCAAGGAGGGGGCCGACCCCGTCACGGTGCAGAACCAGCTCAAGCAGGCGCTGGATGCCGCACTGGCGGCTGCACAGGCCCAGGCGCGGCCCCAGCAACTCGAGGTGCGCACCGGCAACCTGCGCCTGTACCCGCGCTACGCCACCGGCGGTCGCATCAGCGGCTGGCAAGGTCAGGCCGAGTTGATTCTGGAAGGGCGTGACATTGCCCGCGTCAGCGGCGTCGCTGGCCGTGTGCAGACCATGACCGTCTCGAGCATGGGTTTCTCGTTGTCGCGCGAGGCCCGCCAGGCCCTGGAATCGCAGGTGCAGGCCCAGGCCATCGAGCGCTTCCGTGCGCGGGCCACCGAGGTGGCCAAGGCGTTCGGCTTTGCGGGATACAGCCTGCGCGAGGTGTCGGTGGGTTCGGCGGACATGCCCGGACAGCCGCCGATGCAGCGCATGGTGGCCATGGAGGCCAAGGCGGCCGGCAGCGACATGCCCATCCCCACCGCCGCGGGCACCGAGACCGTGACCATCACCGTCTCGGGGGCGATCCAGCTGCGCTGACGCGCGGCCGGTGGCTCACTGGGCGGTCCAGCCGCCGTCCATGTTCCAGGCCACGCCGCGCACGTTGTTGCCGGCGGGCGAGCAGAAGAACGCCGCCAGTTCACCGAGCTCTTCGGGCGTGGTGAACTGCATCGACGGTTCCTTCTCGCCCAGCAGGCGCTTCTTGGCCTCTTCGTTGTCGATGCCCAGTGCCACGGCCTTGGCGTCCACCTGTTTTTGAACCAGCGGCGTCAGCACCCAGCCCGGGCAGATGGCGTTGCACGTCACGCCGGTGGTGGCCGTTTCCAGCGCAGTGACCTTGGTCAGGCCGACGATGCCGTGCTTGGCCGCGACGTAGGCCGACTTTTCTGCCGAGCCCACCAGCCCATGGACCGACGCCACGTTGATGATGCGCCCCCAGTTGGCCTGGCGCATGGCGGGCAGGGCGAGGCGGGTGGTGTGGAAGGCGCTGGTGAGGTTGATGGCGATCACCGCGTCCCACCGCTCCACCGGGAAGTCTTCCACACGGGCCACGTGCTGGATGCCGGCGTTGTTGACCAGAAGGTCCACGCGCCCGAACTCGCTGGCCGCGTAAGCCATCATGGCCTCGATCTCGGCCGGCTTGCTCATGTCGGCGCCGTGGTAGCCCACCTTGACGCGCAGCGCCGCCACCTCGGCCTTCGGGCCTTCGACGTCGCCGAAGCCGTTGAGCACGATGTTGGCACCCTGGCGGGCCAGGGCCTTGGCAATGCCAAGTCCGATCCCGCTGGTGGATCCTGTCACGAGGGCGGTTTTTCCGGCAAGCATGGGTCTCTCCAGTTCCATTACGATTGATCGAAGACGTCGCCGCCAATTATGGTGGACGCCCTGAACACCGACCTGCGATGACCGAACCCAGACTCCAGCTCCTCGACGTTGACGGAGCGGCCGCGCGCAGCGGCGGACCGCGCCGCATGGCGTGGTGGGACTGGTCGTGTGCCGACCCGCAGAGCCAGCACATCGTGGTCTGTGTGCACGGCCTTTCGCGCCAGGGGCGCGACTTCGACACCCTGGCCCGGGCGCTGCAGCCGCATTGCCGGGTGGTGGCGGTCGACATCGCGGGCCGTGGCCACAGCGACTGGCTGGCCGATCCCATGGCCTACCAGGTGCCGACCTATGTGGCCGACATGGCCAGGCTGCTGCAACACCTTCGCTCGATCGCACCGCAGGCCCGCATCGACTGGGTGGGCACCAGCATGGGCGGGCTGATCGGCATGGGCATCGCGGCGCAGCCCGCGCTGGCGCCTGCGCGGCTGGTGCTCAACGACGTCGGGCCGGTGGTGCAGTGGGAGGCGCTGCTGCGCATCGGCACCTACCTGGGGCTCGACCCGGCGTTCGACAGCGAACAGGCAGCCATCGATTACCTGGCCAGCATTTCGACCGGCTTCGGGCCGCACACGCCCACGCAGTGGCGGGACCTGTCCCGGCCGATGCTGCGCGTTCGTGGTGGGCGCTACCACCTCCACTACGACCCGGCCATCGCAGTGCCCTTCAAGGCCATGACCCAGGCCATGGACCAGCAGGCCCTGCAGCAACTGGTGCGCGAAGGCGAGGCGGCGCTGTGGGACCTGTTCGACGCGATCGGCAGCCGAACGCTGGTGCTGCGGGGGGAGCAATCCGACCTGCTCAGCGCCGAAACGGCACTCGCCATGGCCCGGCGCGGGCCGCGCCCCCCGTGCGTCACGTTTGCGGGCATTGGCCACGCGCCCACGCTGATGGCCGACGACCAGGTGGCCGCGGTGCGCGATTTCCTGCTCGCGCCATGAAGCGCACCGCAACCCCCGGTGAGGTGGCGGCGCCCTCGGCGTCGGCCATCGTGGCAGCCACCGCGGCCGGCCTGCCGCACCAGGCCCATGCGCTGGCGCGGGCCCGCGCCTTCGCCGAGCCATTGCTGGAGAGCGAGCAGCTCGACACCGGCGAAAACACGCTGGCCCACGCGGATGCGGTGGCCCGCATCCTGGCCGACATCGGGGGTTCCGAGGCCATGCAGGCGGCCGCTTACCTGGTCTACGCCTGCCAGCACCTCAACCGGCCGCAGGAGGTGATCGCCAAGGCGTTTGGCGAACACCATGCGGCGCTGGCGCTGGAAACCACCAAGCTCGTGCAGCTTCAGCGACAGGCCCGGATCACGTCGGCCGAGGCCCAGGCCCGCCGGCTCGAGGAACGCCAGGCCGCGCAGGACGCGGGGCAGCCCGCGGCGGGACCCGCCAAGGGCCCCGTGTCGGAGCTGGCGGCAAGCCAGACCGAGAACGTTCGCAAGATGCTGCTGGCCTTCTCCCGCGACCTGCGGGTGGTCATGCTGCGCCTGGCTTCGCGGCTGCAGACCCTGCGCTTCTTCGCCGCCACCAAGGGCGAGCCCGGCGAAGCGCTGGCCAGCGAATCGCTGCACGTGTTTGCGCCGCTGGCCAACCGGCTGGGCATCTGGCAGATCAAGTGGGAAATGGAGGACCTGGCGTTCCGCTTCCTAGAGCCGCAGACCTACAAGGAGGTGGCGCGCCTGCTCGACGAAAAGCGGGCCGAGCGCGAGGCCCATGTCGAACAGGTGCGGGAGCGGCTGCAGACCGAGCTGCAGCGCCAGGGCATTCACGCCGTGGTGCAGGGGCGACCCAAGCACATCTACAGCATCGTCAAGAAGATGCGGGGCAAGTCGCTGGGCTTCGAGCAGGTGTTCGACATCCGGGCATTGCGGGTGGTCGTGCCCGAAAAGGACGACTGCTACGGGGTGCTGGCGCATGTGCACGCGCAGTTCATGCCGGTGGCCGAGGAGTTCGACGACTACATCGCCAAGCCCAAACCGAACGGGTATCAGTCGCTGCACACCGTGGTGCGCGACACGCAGGGCCGTGCGTTCGAGATCCAGATCCGGACGCAAGCCATGCACGACCATGCCGAGCATGGTGTGGCCGCGCACTGGGCCTACAAGGAGGCCGGTGCCAAGGGCTATGCCGGCGTGACGGCCGATTCGGAGTACGACGCCAAGATCGCCGTGCTGCGGCAGCTGCTGGCGTGGGAGCGCGACCTGACCGGCATGGCGCAGGGCCTGTTCGACGACCGCATCTACGTGCTCACGCCCAACGCCGCCATCGTCGAGCTTCCCCAGGGCGCCACCCCGGTCGACTTCGCCTACACCGTGCACACCGACCTGGGGCACCGCTGCCGAGGTGCCCGGGTCGATGGGGCGATGGTGCCGCTGAACACCGCGCTGCAGAACGGCCAGACCGTGGAAATCACGGCCGCCAAGGAAGGCGGACCCTCGCGCGACTGGCTCAACCCCGAACTGGGCTATCTGGTGGGGCACCGGGCCAGGACCAAGGTGCGGGCCTGGTTCAATGCCCAGGCACAGGCCGAGACCATTGCCCGCGGCCGCGAGGCGGTCGAAAAGCTGTTGCAGCGCGAGGGGCGCACGGCACTCAAGTTCGAGGATCTGGCTGTCGAGATGGGTTTGTCGGGCGCCGACGAACTGTTCGAGCAGGTCGGCAAGGACGAACTGTCCCTGCGGGCCATCGAAACCCACCTGCGCCCCGTCGAGCCGGAAGCGCCCGCCGCACCCGCCAACTGGGTGAAGAAGCCCCGTCGCAAGGCCGACGCACACAAAGGCGACGTGCTGGTGGTGGGCGTGGGGTCGCTCATGACGCAACTGGCCAAGTGCTGCAAGCCTGCACCGCCCGACGAGATCCGCGGATTCGTCACCCGGGGCAAGGGGGTCAGCATCCACCGTGCCGATTGCGCCGACTTTGCCCACCTCGTCCGCAAGAGTCCCGACCGCGTGATCGACGTCGACTGGAGCGGGCAGGCCGGCGGCGCTCGCGATGGCCAGTCGGCCCTGTACCCGGTGGATGTCGCCATCGAAGCCGTCGACCGACAGGGATTGCTGCGCGACATCTCCGATGTGTTCGCGCGCGAGAAGATGAATGTCATCGGCGTGCAGACGCAGACGGTCAAGGGGGTGGCCTGGATGACGTTCACCATCGAGGTTGGCGATGCCCGCCAGGTGGCGCGTGCCATGGCGGTGGTGGGCGACGTGAGCGGCGTTCGCATGGTGCGCCGCAAATAGGGGCGGGCACTGCTGCTATAATTCGAGGCTTCGGACTGATTGCAGGCGCGTAGCTCAGCTGGTTAGAGCACCACCTTGACATGGTGGGGGTCGTTGGTTCGAGTCCAATCGCGCCTACCAGACAAAGCCCTTGCGAGCGTGTGCTTGCAGGGGCTTTTCTTTTGCTGCGCTGCACAGGGAAAACCATGCCCGGCATGCCCCCCGCGGTTCCTAGAATGCGGACATGGCAAGCAAATCCAAGACCGAACCGGGGGGCGCGCGCGGCGTGCGCGTGATCAAGAAGTACCCGAACCGGCGTCTTTACGACACCGACACCTCGTCGTACATCACGCTGGCCGAGGTGAAGGCCCTGGTCATGGACAACGAACCTTTCGTGGTTCGCGACGCCAAGACCAACGAAGACCTGTCGCGCAGCATCCTGTTGCAGATCATTCTCGAAGAAGAAACGGCGGGTGTGCCGATCTTCACCGAGCAGGTGCTGGCCAACATCATCCGCTTCTACGGCCATGCCATGCAGGACTTCATGGGGTCCTACCTGGAGAAGAACATCCAGATCTTCATGGACCTGCAGCACAAGATGACCGAGCAGTCGGGTGCGGTCACCCCCGAGGCCTGGCAACAGTTCATGAACCTGCAGTCGCCCATGATGCAGGGCATGATGGGCACCTACCTCGAGCAGTCCCGCAGCGCCTTCACGCAGATGCAGGAACAGATGCAGAAGAACAGCGAGCAGATGCTCGCTGCCCTGGGCCTCAAGCGCTGAACCGGCCGGGCCCGGCGGGGTCTGAGACAATCGGGCCCTCATGTCCCAAGACTCCGCTTCCGTCATCCCCGCCGCCGCGGCGGCATCGCCCAAGGTGGGCTTCGTCAGCCTCGGCTGCCCCAAGGCGCTGACCGACTCCGAACTCATCCTCACCCAGCTCAGCGCCGAGGGCTACCAGACGTCCAAGTCGTACGCCGGCGCAGACCTGGTGATCGTCAACACCTGCGGCTTCATCGACGACGCCGTCAAGGAAAGCCTTGACGCCATCGGCGAAGCGCTGGCCGAAAACGGCAAGGTGATCGTGACCGGTTGCCTGGGCGCCCGCGAAGGCGAGGGCGGTGGGAACCTCGTGCGCCAGATGCACCCCAGCGTGCTGGCGGTGACCGGCCCGCACGCCACCCACGAGGTGATGGAGGCGGTGCACCAGCACCTGCCAAAGCCGCACGACCCCTTTGTGGACCTGGTGCCGCCGCAAGGCATCAAGCTCACGCCGCGCCATTACGCCTACCTGAAGATCAGCGAAGGGTGCAACCACCGTTGCACGTTCTGCATCATCCCGTCCATGCGTGGCGACCTCGTGAGCCGTCCCATCGGTGACGTGCTGACCGAGGCCCGCAAGCTGTTCGAGGCCGGAGTCAAAGAGTTGCTGGTCGTCAGCCAGGACACCTCGGCCTATGGTGTGGACGTGAAGTACCGCACCGGCTTCTGGGACGGCAAGCCCGTCAAGACCCGGTTGCTCGATCTGGTGCAGTCGTTGGGCGAGCTGGCCAAGCCCTTTGGTGCCTGGGTGCGCCTGCATTACGTCTATCCCTACCCCCATGTGGACGAGATCGTGCCGCTGATGGCCGAGGGGCTGGTGCTGCCGTACCTTGATGTGCCGCTCCAGCACAGCCACCCGGACGTGCTCCGGCGCATGAAGCGTCCCGCCAGTGGCGAGCGCAACCTCGAGCGCATTGCACGCTGGCGCGAGATCTGTCCGCAGATCGTCGTGCGCAGCACGTTCATTGCCGGCTTCCCCGGCGAAACCGAGGCTGAGTTCCAGCACCTGCTCGACTTCGTCCGCGAGGCCCGGATCGATCGCGCCGGCTGTTTTGCCTATTCGCCGGTGGAGGGCGCCGCCGCCAACGGCATCGCCGATCCCGTGCCCGAGGCCTTGCGGGAAGAGCGCCGCGCAAGGTTCATGGCGGTCGCCGAGGAGGTGTCGGCCCTCAAGCTGCGCGAGCGCATCGGCGCGACGATGCAGGTGCTGGTGGACAGCGCGCCCGGCCTGGGCAAGAAGGGCGGTGTGGGCCGCAGCTACGCCGACGCGCCTGAAATCGACGGGGTGGTGCGTTTGCTGCCGCCCGAGAAGATCAGCAAACAGCTCAAGGTGGGTGAGTTCACACGCGCCCGCATTGTCGACACGGACGGCCACGATCTCGTGGCGTTGCCGATCTGATTGCGAAGCTTGTGCCCCTGCGAATGGGGAATGCGCGAACGGGCCATGCGAGAACGGGCTCGGGGCCATCGGCCCTCGGGCTGCCGGCGATATCAGCCCTTTGGCTGTCGGCGATGCGCAATAGGAAAGGGCTTGCAGCCTTTCGACATGCAAGCCCTTATATGATTGGTGCCCAAGAGAGGACTCGAACCTCCACGCCTCTCGGCGCTAGTACCTGAAACTAGTGCGTCTACCAATTCCGCCACCTGGGCATCTCAGGAAACCAGCAGTATAGCAGAGAAACAGTGAACGAAAAAAACAGCCTGTTGGCCGAATTCGAAGGGGTCGTCTCCGGCCATCGCGATGGCCATGGATTCGTGGTCCGCGACGACGGACAACCCGACATCTACCTTCCGTCCAACGAAATGCGGGCGGTTCTGCACAAGGACCGCGTGAAGGCGCGCATCGTGCGCCTGGACCGCAAGGGCCGCCCTGAGGGGCGGGTCACCGAAATCATCGAGCGATCCGACTCCCCCATCATCGGCCGCCTGCTCCAGGAGAGCGGGGTGTGGCTGGTGGCCCCCGAAGACAAGCGCTACGGGCAGGACGTGCTGATTCCCAAAGGCGCGACCGGATCGGCCAAGCCGGGCCAGGTGGTGGTGGTTGAACTCACCGAGCCGCCCGCGCTGTATGGCCAGCCCGTGGGGCGCGTGAAAGAGGTGCTGGGTGAAATCGACGACCCCGGCATGGAAATCGAGATCGCGGTGCGCAAGTACGGCGTGCCGCACGAGTTTTCGCAACCTGCCACGGCGCAGGCGCGTGCCTTGCCCGACCACGTCCGACCCGCCGACCTGCGCCACCGTGTCGATCTGCGCGATGTGCCGCTGGTCACGATCGACGGCGAGGACGCCCGCGACTTCGACGACGCCGTGTATTGCGAACCCGCCCGCGTGGGCAAGGGCAAGGGCTGGCGCCTGTTGGTGGCCATTGCCGACGTGAGCCACTATGTGCAGACCGGCTCGCCCATCGATGTGGATGCGTACGACCGCGCCACGTCGGTGTATTTCCCGCGGCGGGTCATCCCGATGCTGCCCGAGAAGCTGTCCAACGGCCTGTGCTCGCTCAACCCCGGGGTCGAGCGCCTGTGCATGGTGTGCGACATGCTGATCAACGCGAGTGGCGAAATCCACGCGTACCAGTTCTACCCCGCGGTGATGTTCAGCCACGCGCGCTTCACCTACACCGAGGTGGCCGCGATCCTGCAGAACACGCGAGGGCCGGAGGCGCAGAACCGCAAGCCGCTGGTGCCTTACCTGCTCAACCTGCACGACGTGTACCGCGCGCTGCTGGCGGCGCGCAACCAGCGCGGAGCGGTCGATTTCGAAACCACCGAGACGCAGATCGTGTGCGACGAATCCGGTCGCATCGAGCGCATCGTGCCGCGCACCCGCAACGACGCCCACAAGGTGATCGAAGAAGCCATGCTGGCCGCCAACGTGTGTTCGGCTGAGTTCATTGCCCAGAGCAAGCACCTGGGCCTGTTCCGTGTGCACGAAGGTCCCACGCCCGAGAAGCAGGAACTGCTGCGCAACTACCTCAAGGCGATGGGCGTGGGTCCGACGATCAGCGACAACCCGCACCCCTCCGAGTTCCAGCAGATTGCTGCGGCCACCAAGGACCGCCCCGACGCCCAGCAGATCCACACCATGCTGCTGCGCTCGATGCAGCAAGCCATCTACACGCCCATCAACAGCGGCCATTTCGGTCTGGCCTTCGAGGCTTACACGCACTTCACCAGCCCGATCCGCCGTTACCCGGACCTGCTGGTGCACCGCGTCATCAAGGCGATCCTGCACAAGCAGAAGTACCACCTGCCCACCTTGCCCACACCGGGTGAGGCCCATGCCAAGCTGAGCAAGCGGCTGGCCAGCCGAGTGAAGGAACCGACCCAGCCGGTGAAGAAGCCATCGGCCGAGACCATGGGCTGGCAGGCGGCCGGGCTGCACTGCAGCGCCAACGAGCGCCGGGCCGACGAAGCCAGTCGCGACGTCGAGGCCTGGCTCAAGTGCAAATACATGCGCGAGCACCTCGGTGAGGAGTTCAGCGGTCTGGTCACGGCGGTCACCAGCTTCGGCCTGTTCGTCACGCTGGACGCCATGTACGTCGAAGGGTTGGTGCACATCACCGAACTGGGTGGCGAGTACTTCCGCTACGACGAAGCCCGCCAGGAACTGCGTGGCGAGCGCACCGGCATCCGGTACGCGCTGGGTTCGCGCGTTCAGGTGCAGGTCAGCCGCGTCGACCTTGATGGCCGACGCATCGACTTCCGGCTCGTCACCGGCGACGACGACGTGCTGTTGCGCGCCATGCGCGACAAGACGGGTGGCGCCGATCGCGAGGCACCATCGGCCCGGCGCGACAAACGCGGCCAGGCGCACGCCTCTTCGCGCGGAGCCGCGCCGATGCCCGAACTGAAATCAGCGGTTCGAAAGGCCGCCGGCAAGAAGGCGTCGGCCAAACCGGCGCGGTCGTCGGCGCCCAAGCCACGCAGGGGCAAGCGCGGATGACGGTGGCCGATCAGGCGCACAAGCCCGGGCGCATCACCGCGGCGGCCCGCCGGACGCGGGTCGACCAGGAGCGGCCACTGCGCATCGGCGTGTCGGCCCGCCTGATGCACCACGTGCCGCACGAACTGGGCTTTCGCAACAAGAGCCTGCAATACATCGAAGCCTCGCTGGCGCACTGGATCATGGCGCACGGCGCCGTGGCGTTCATGGTGCCCGCGGTCACGCACGACAGCCAGCATGCGGCGCGCCACCTCAAGGTGGAGCATGTGGTGCAGGAACTCGATGCGCTGGTGCTGCAGGGGGGTGCCGACGTCGCGCCCGAGAGTTACGGCCAGAAGCCGCTGAAGGACGAATGGCGTGGCGACGTGGTGCGCGACCGCTACGAGCTGGCCCTGCTGCGCTGCTTTCTCGCCCAGAAAAAACCGGTGCTGGGCGTTTGCCGCGGCGCCCAGTTGCTCAACGTGGCGTTCGGCGGCACGCTGTACCAGGACATCGCCACCCAGTGCCCGGCCGCGCACGAGCACATGGACGTCGAGCTCTACGACCAGTTCGAGCACGACGTGACCTTCATCCAGGGCTCGCTGCTCACCGACCTGTACCCCAAGGCCACGCAGTTGCGGGTCACCAGCATCCACCACCAGGCCGTGGCCGAGCTGGGCAAGGGGCTGGTGGTCGAAGCCGTGTCCACGCTGGACGGCCTGGTCGAGGCCATCCGCTGGACCGGCGACGCCTATGCCCGTGGGGTGCAGTGGCACCCCGAGTTCCACCATGGCCGCCATGCGCTCGCCGACAGCTCGCCCATCATGATGGACTTTCTGCAGGCCTCGCGCACCGAGGCCTTGCGGCGGTTCGATGCCGGCCTTGAACTCGATCCCCGGCCGCCCCGCGCGGCGCTCAGACTGCCCGCCTAAACTTGACGGCCATGCAAATCCTGCTGTTCCTTGTCGACATCGTTTTCTTCATTCTGGTGGGCGCCGCACTGCTGCGGGCCTGGATGAACCACCTGCGGGTGTCCATGCAGGCCCAGCCCGGCCATTTCGTGATGGCCGTGACCGACTGGCTGGTGCAGCCGCTGCGGCGGCTGCTGCCGGCACCGCTGTCGAAGGGCCGTGTCGATGGCGCCAGCCTGGTGGCGGCGCTGCTGCTGTCGGCCCTGCACGCGCTGGTCTGGCTGCTGCTGGCCTCGGGCGGTGATCTGCCGGGCGTGGCGTGGGCGGTGCTGACCCTGAAGTTCCTGCTGCGCACGCTGTTGCAGGGGTTCATGTTCCTGCTGATCGTGTACGCGGTGCTGTCCTGGGTGAACCCGCGGGCGCCGGTCATGGGCCTGCTCGACCGCCTGTGTGCGCCGGTGGTGGCACCGGTGCGCCGCGTGGTGCCCCTGGTGGGCGGAGTCGACCTGTCGGTGCTGATCGTGATCGTGCTGCTGCAGATCGGCTTGATGCTGTTGGGCTGAGGCGGCAGTTCAGAACGCCCGGGCCGCGTCGGCCAACCCCGCGGCGGTGAGTGCGCGGTCCTCGGGCCAGGCATCGGCCAGCGCGCCGTGGTGGGCGACCGCGGCGCAGGTGGCGGTGAAGGCGTCGCGGTCGTCCCGGGCGAGGGCGGCGCCGATCAAGCCGGCCAGCACATCGCCGGTGCCTGCTGTGGCCAGCCGGGCGTTGCCGGTGAGGTTGATCCACGGGGTCTGACCGGGTCCGCACACCACGCTGCCCGACCCCTTCAGCACCACCACACATTGGAACGTTTCGGCCAGCTGCATGGCGCTGCCCACCCGGTCGGCCATCACGGTGGCGGTGTCGGTGCCCAGCAGGCGCGCCGCTTCGAGCGGGTGCGGCGTGAGCACGCCGGGCAGACCATGGGAGGCCCGCCGCCGCAACAGGGACTGCAAGACGGGATCTTGTGCGAGGGCGTTCAGGCCGTCGGCGTCGAGCACCAGATGGCTGGCGCGTTGCAGGCAGGCGGGAAGGTGCTCGCGCACCGATTCGCCGCCGCCACACCCGGCCACCACCACCATGGGCTGTTGCACGGCGGCGTCCAGCAGCGCGGCGGGCGTGCGCACCATGATCTCCGGGCACACCGGGTCGAGGCTGGGGGCGGCTCCGTCCCCGTCCCCCACCCAGCCCACGTACACGCGTCCCGCACCGCCCTGCAGCGCGCCACGCGCCGCCAGCAGCGCTGCGCCGACCATGCCCGGCTGTGTGGCCGAGGGCAGTTGCCCACCCACCACCGCCACGTCGCCGTAGCGGCCTTTGTGCCCTGCGTGGACCGCCCGGTGCTTGGCATCGCCTTCCAGGGGGAACCCGCCCGCCAGCGCGGTGGGCGATGGCCCTGCGTCGGGCAGGTCGTCGTGCCCGAGGTCGTCCAGCCAGAGGTCACCGGCCATGTCGCGCCCCTGGCCCGTGACCAGACCCGGCTTGAGCGTGAGCAGGCTCAGGCAGTGACGCGGTCCCGGTCCGGGCGCGATCGGCCACGGCCAGGCACCGGTGTCGGGGTTCAGCCCGCTGGGCAGATCGACCGACAACACCGGGGCCGTGCCGCCATGAATGGCCGCGACGCGCCGGGCGAGCGGGCCGGTGGCATCGGCCCGGCCGCCCAGCCCCAGCAGCGCGTCGATCACCAGCGCTGGATCCTCAGGCGGCTCGGTGGCGATGTGCACCGACGCTGCCGCCGCCTGCGACAGGGCCCGGGCGGCGTCCGCCGGCAGGCGGCCGGGATCGCCGTCGAGCGTGACGACCACCTCGCGCCAGCCTGGCGGGGCGCTGCGCAGCAGGTGCATGGCCGCCACCAGCCCGTCGCCCCCGTTGTTTCCGGGTCCGCAGGCCACCCAGATTCGCCTGGCATGCGGATACAGGGCGAGCGCCAGCCGTGCCGTGCTCTCACCCGCGCGCGCCATCAGCGCGTGGGGGGGGCGGCTGGCAGCCAGGGCCGATTCGATGGCCCGGGTGGCCGCCGCGTTGAACAGCCGCTCGCGGCGGGAGGGTTCGATGCGTCGCATGGCGGGGATTTCACCACGCGCCGCGGGCATCACAAACCCAGTCTTGCGGGGGCCAGGTGCCCGTCCGACCGGGTGGTCGACGCGCCCGAGAGGGCGTCGGCAAGGCGACGGGCCGAGCCACAGGCGCTGGCCCATCCGATCGGACCGTGGGCGATGTTCAACCAAAGACCGGCCACCCGGGATGCCCCGACCACCGGCAGACCGTCGGGTGCGTTGAGCATCGCGCCGCGCCAGGTTTGAAGCGCCGCCTGGGTGCCCCCCAGCCGTGCCGCAGCCGGAAACCAGTCCGACATCGCCTGCGCCAGGTGGCGCACGCACGCGGCGTCCGGCTTGCCGGAGTCACCCCCCAGATCGATCGTGCCCGATGACCGCACCCGCTGGCCCAGTCGGGTCAGGAGCACCCGGCGAATCGGGTCGATCACCGCCGATGCCGGTGCATCCATCGGTTCGCGCACCGGTGCGCTCAACGAATGTGACCAGGTCACCTGAAACGGTGCCGCCAGGCCCAGTGGTGCCATCAGGGCCGGGGCATCGATGCCGTTGCACAGCACGGCGGCGTCGAACCACTCGTCGCTGCCATCCGAAAGCCCGATCGAGATGCCCCCGCCGCTGGCCGTGAGCGACTGCACGCTGGCCCGAGCCAGCACCCGGCTGCCCGATTGCAGGAGCCGCTGGCGAATGATCAGCGCCCACTCGCGGCAGTTGGCCACCGCCGGCCCTTGCAGGTGCACGGCGGCCGCCAACGGCTGGTCGGGGTTCAGGGCGGGTTCAATCACACGGGCTTCGTCGCTCGCCACCAGGCGCAGCGTCAGGCCGGCTTCCCGCAGGTGGTCGACCAGGGGTTGGGCCCGTGCCTTTTCCCTGTCGTCCCTCAGGAGCACCAGCGCCCCGTCGCTGCGGTCGTGGTCCAGGTCGAGTTCGGTGGTCAGGCCCTGCAGGCGGTCCTGCCCGATGGTGAGCAGGTCCTGCAGGGCGGCCTCGGCCTGGGGATCCCGGCGGCGTCCGGCGTTTCGCCAGCGCCACCACCAGCGCCAGGCCTGCAGGTCAAGCCCGGCCCGCCAGCGAACGCCAGCGCCGGGTGATGTCCACGGCAACTGCAGGCTCGGCGGCGGACCCGACCAGGCCAGTGCCCAGGCGGGGTGCAGGAGGCCCGCGGGGGCAAAGCTGCCTTCTTCGGCCGCGGTGCCGCGCCTTTCCAGCAGGGTGACGCCATGGCCGGCGCAGAAAAGTTCATGGGCGGTGGCCAGGCCAACGACGCCTGCGCCCACGACGGCGATCTTCATGGTGTGGAGGGTGGGGAAGGGATTGGCCTGATGCTATACTCGACAGGCTTTGCAGTTGGCGGGATCGGCAATCATTTGCCCGACCATCCCAGCCGCAGAGCAAATCGCAAACCAGCCCAACCGGGTGTCGCGAGCAGGCGCGCAGTGTTTCATCAGCTGCCTCCGCCGCGATCGGGGCTGGATTTTAGACCTAACCTCTGGGAACAATCTCATGTCCATTTCCATGCGCGAAATGCTGGAAGCCGGTGTCCATTTCGGTCACCAGACCCGCTTCTGGAACCCCAAGATGGCGCCGTTCATCTTCGGGCACCGCAACAAGATCCACATCGTCAACCTCGAGAAGACGCTGCCCCTTTTCGAAGAGGCGCAGAAGTTCGTGCGCCAGCTCTCGGCCAACCGCGGCACCCTGCTGTTCGTGGGCACCAAGCGCCAGTCGCGCGACATCGTCGCCCAGGAAGCCCGCCGCGCCGGCATGCCCTTCGTCGACCAGCGCTGGCTCGGCGGCATGCTGACCAACTTCAAGACCGTCAAGACCTCCATCAAGCGCCTGAAAGACATGCAGGCCCAGAAGGAAGCCGGTCTGGACGCCATGAGCAAGAAAGAACAGCTCATGTTCACCCGCGAGATGGAGAAGCTCGAAAAGGACATCGGTGGCATCCAGGACATGGCTGCGCTGCCCGACGCCATCTTCGTGATCGACGTGGGTTTCCACAAGATCGCCGTGCTCGAAGCCCAGAAGCTGGGCATTCCTCTGGTCGGCGTGGTTGACACCAACCACTCGCCCGAGGGCATCGACTACGTGATCCCCGGCAACGACGACTCGGCCCGTGCCGTGGCGCTGTACGCCCGCGGCATCGCCGACGCCGTGCTGGAAGGCCGCGCCAACGCCGTGAACGACATTGTCAAGGTGGCCGCCAGCGAAGGCAGCGACGAATTCGTCGAAGTGCAGGACGAGCAGGCCTGACCTTCCCGCCGCGCGCGAAAACGGGGGCTCGCGTGGCCCCCTTTTCACACCCGGTCTCCAAACCGGCTTCCGAACCGGTTTGTCCCATTCATCGACGGCGCCAACGGGGCGCCCGATCACAGGAGTACTGAAATGGCTGCAATCACCGCAAGCATGGTCGCTGAACTGCGCGCCAAGACCGACGCGCCCATGATGGAGTGCAAGAAGGCACTGACCGAAGCCGAAGGCGATCTGGCCAAGGCCGAAGAGCTGCTGCGCGTCAAGCTCGGCACCAAGGCCGGCAAGGCCGCCAGCCGCGTCACCGCCGAAGGTGTGGTGGCTGCGTCCATCCAGGGCAACACCGGCGCCCTGATCGAGGTCAATTGCGAGACCGACTTCGTCACCAAGAACGACAGTTTCCTCGCCCTGGCCAACGCCGCGGCCTCGCTGGTCGCCCAGCACAACCCGGCCGACGTGGCCGCCCTCGGCGCACTGTCCTACAGCCAGGACGGCTTCGGCCCCACCCTGGAAGACGTGCGCAAAGGCCTGATCGGCAAGATCGGCGAGAACATGTCGTTCCGCCGCTTCAAGCGCTACAGCGGCTCGGCCAAGCTGGCCAGCTACCTGCACGGCACCCGCATCGGCGTGGTGGTCGAGTTCGACGGCGACGAATCCGCTGCCAAGGACGTGGCGATGCACGTGGCCGCCATGAAGCCGGTGGCCCTGACCAGTGGCGACGTGCCGGCCGAGCTGATCGAGCGCGAGCGCTCGGTCGCCACCGCCAAGGCGGCCGAGTCGGGCAAGCCGGCCGACATCGCCGCCAAGATGATCGAAGGCTCGGTGCAGAAGTACCTCAAGGAGGTCTCGCTGTTCAACCAGCCCTTCGTGAAGAACGACAAGCAGACCGTCGAGCAGATGCTCAAGGCCGCCAACACCTCGGTGAAGTCCTTCACCCTGTTCGTGGTGGGCGAGGGCATCGAGAAGAAGGTGGACGACTTCGCGGCCGAAGTGGCCGCCCAGGTGGCCGCTGCCAAGGGCGCCTGACCGCCCCGCACACCAGAAGACGACGGGCCGAAAGGCCCGTTGTCTTGTGGGTGCCTCGCTGGTGGCGGGCCAGGCCCGGTTTCACCCCGGCCTTCTCGCTACACTTGGCGGCTGAGCACGCCGCGAACCGATCCCGAAAGCCCTCACATGCCTGCACACCAAAGGATCCTGCTCAAGCTCTCTGGCGAAGCCCTGATGGGCGACGACGCCTTCGGCATCAACCGCGCCACCATCGTGCGCATCGTCGACGAGATCGCCGATGTCACCCGACTCGGCGTCCAGGTGGCCATCGTCATCGGCGGTGGCAACATCTTCCGCGGTGTGGCCGGAGGCTCCGTCGGCATGGACCGCGCCACCGCCGATTACATGGGCATGCTGGCCACGGTCATGAACTCGCTGGCCCTGGCCGACACCATGAACAAGGCGGGTCTGGTGGCCCGCGTCATGTCGGCGATCGGCATCGAGCAGGTGGTCGAACCCTACGTGCGCCCCAAGGCGCTTCAGTACCTCGAAGAGGGCAAGGTGGTGGTGTTTGCCGCCGGCACGGGCAACCCCTTCTTCACCACCGACACGGCCGCCGCCCTGCGCGGCGCCGAGATCGGCGCTGAAATCGTTCTCAAGGCCACCAAGGTCGACGGGGTGTACACCGCCGACCCCAACAAGGACCCCACGGCCACCCGCTACACGTCGATCTCCTTCGACGAAGCCATGGCGAGGAACCTGCAGGTGATGGACGCCACGGCGTTCGCCCTGTGCCGTGACCAGAAGCTGCCCGTCAGGGTGTTTTCCATCTTCAAGCCCGGTGCGCTGCGCAACGTGGTCATGGGTGCCGACGAAGGCACGCTCGTGCACGTCTGAACGCCCCGCCGTCGCCCCCAGGAGACTTCATGACCATTGCCGACATCCGCAAGAACGCCGAACACAAGATGCAGTTGTCGATCGACGCGTTCAAGAACAGCCTGACCAAAGTGCGCACCGGCCGCGCCAACCCGGCGCTGCTGGACACCGTCCACGTCGACTACTACGGCTCCATGCTCCCGCTGTCCCAGGTGGCCAACCTCTCGCTGCTCGATGCGCGGACCATCGGGGTGGCGCCGTGGGAGAAGGGCATGGGCGCCAAGATCGAAAAGGCGATCCGCGAGTCCGATCTCGGCCTCAACCCGGCCTCGCAGGGCGACCTCATCCGAGTGCCCATGCCGCCGATGACCGAAGAGCGCCGCCGCGAACTGACCAAGGTGGTCAAGGGCGAGGGCGAGGCCGCCAAGATCGCCATCCGCAACCTGCGCCGCGATGCCAACGAGGCCGTCAAGAAGCTGGTGAAGGACAAGGTCGCGTCCGAGGACGACGAGCGCCGGGCCCAGGAAGACATCCAGAAGCTGACTGATCGCATGATTGCCGAGGTGGACAAGCTCGTGTCCTCCAAGGAACAGGACATCATGGCGGTTTGACCGCTGACGTCCCGAGAACGCCGCATGCAGAACCCGCCCACACCGATGATGCCGCACCACGTTGCCATCGTGATGGACGGCAATGGGCGCTGGGCCCAGAAGCGCTGGCTGCCCCGCGTCGCGGGACACAAGCAGGGCGTGGAGGCGTTGCGCCGCACCGTCCAGGCCTGCGTGGAACGCGGCATCGGCGTGCTCACCGTGTTCGCGTTTTCTTCCGAGAACTGGAGCCGCCCGGAGGACGAGGTGGCCGGCCTCATGGACCTGCTGGCCATGGCCCTCACCCGCGAAGTGCCCCGACTGGCTGAAAATGGAGTCCGCCTGCATTTCCCGGGCGACCGCACCCGACTGTCCGAGCGCCTCGTGCGCAGCCTCGAAGAGGCCGAGCGCGCCACCGCCCACCACGACCGTCTGGTGCTCAACGTGTGTTTCAACTACGGCGGCCGCTGGGACATGGTCCAGGCCGCGCAGCGACTGGCCGAGCGCGGCCAGGTCATCACCGAGGACACCTTGTCTTCGGCCATGGCGCTGGCCCACGTGCCCGACCCCGACCTGCTGATCCGCACCGGCGGTGAACAGCGCATCAGCAACTTCCTGCTCTGGCAGGCGGCGTACAGCGAACTCGTCTTCACCGACTGCCTCTGGCCCGAGTTCGACGCCGCCGAACTCGACAAGGCACTGGTCGAGTACGCCCGGCGCGAGCGCCGCTTCGGTCAGACCTCGGCCCAGGTGGCCGACCTCCGCGAGCGGCATGCTTAAGCAGCGCGTCATCACGGCGGTGCTGATGCTCGCCGTCTTCCTGCCCGCGCTGTTTTACCCATCCATCGAGCCTTTCGGCCTGATCACGCTGCTGCTGATCGCCGCCGCCGGTTGGGAGTGGGCACGCCTCAATGGCTGCAGCCAGACCCGGGCCCTGTCGGCGGGCGCTGCGCTGGCGGTGGGGCTGTTGCTGTTCTGGTTGCTGGGCGGGGTGGGGCGCAACTGGCGCGAACTCTGGCTGGCGGTCGGCGTGGTCTGGGTGGTGCTGGCCATCGTCATGCTGCGCCGCGGCGTCGATGCCTTCGCGCGCTGGCCCCGGGTGCTTCGCCTGTGGGTGGGCCTGGCGCTGCTGGCCTGCGCCTGGCTGGCGATCGTTCAGGCGTGGTCGCTGGGCGTGGGTTTCCTGCTGTCGGTGCTGCTGCTGGTCTGGATGGCCGACATTGCCGCTTACTTCGGCGGCAAATCGATGGGTCGGCGCAAGCTGGCGCCCGCGATCAGTCCCGGGAAGAGCTGGGAGGGAGCGGTCAGCGGCCTGATCGGCGTCGTGGTGCTGGCCGGTGCCTGGGTGTGGGCCACCCAGCGCGGCTGGAGCCCTCCGACCCACCTCTACGCCTACCTCTGGCACCAGGGCCCCTGGCTGGCGGCGCTGGCCCTGGGCGGCCTGACCGCCATGAGCGTGGCCGGCGACCTGATCGAGTCCCTGGTCAAGCGCGCGGCGGGTGTCAAGGATTCAAGCGCCTTGCTGCCCGGCCATGGTGGCGTGCTTGACCGCGTCGATGCGCTGCTGCCGGTGCTGCCGCTGGCGATGATGATCGTCACCTTCTGACCCATGACCCACGCCTTGCAGAACATCACCATCCTGGGCGCGACCGGCTCGATCGGCAAGAACACGCTCGATGTGATCGATCGCCACCCCGACCGCTACCGCGTCTTCGCGCTCACCGCGGCCCGGCAGATCGACCTGCTGTTCGACCAGTGCCGGCGGTTTTCACCGCGCTTTGCCGTGGTGGTGGACGTTGCCGCGGCGGCGCTCCTGCGCGAGCGCGTGCGGGCGGCCGGCCTGGCGGTCGAGGTGCTGGAAGGTGCCGATGCCCTGTGCCAGGTGAGCGAGGCGCCCGAAGTGCATGCCGTGATGGCCGCCATCGTCGGGGCCGCCGGTCTGGCGCCCAGCCTGGCGGCTGCGCGGGCCGGCAA
>CALRVR020000001.1:0-240731 GCA_943371665.1 Synechococcus sp. UW140 | reverse complement strand
ATGACGCGCTGCTTCATGAGCGCGGCCATGCGGATGGCGTTGCGCGAGTAGTCGCTGAACGTGAGGAAGGTGCCACCGTAGGGGATGTACCCGCCGTGCAGCGCCACGCCGTTCATGATGGCGGCCATGCCGAACTCGCGCACGCCGTAACTCAGGTGGTTGCCCCAGGTGTCGCGACCGGCCTTCACGCAGGTCTTGAAGTTCGTGAGGTTGGAGGCGGTCAGGTCGGCGCTGCCACCGAACAGCTCGGGCAGCAGGGGGGCGATGGCGTCGAGCGCCAGCTGGCTGGCCTTGCGCGTGGCCACGGCGTCGCCTCGCCCGGCGAGCGACTGCAACAACGTTGGCAACCGAGCCGACCAGCCCGCGGGCAGGTCACCGGCCATGCGCCGCAGAAAGTCGTCGGCCAGGGCCGGGTGGGCGGCGCGGTACAGCGCAAAGCGGCGCTGCCAGTCGGCCTCCAGCGCCTGGCCTCGGGCCACCGCGTTCCAGGCCTCGGTCACGTCGGTCGGCAATTCGAACGGCGGGTGCGTCCAACCCAGCGCGTCCCGCGTGGCCTGCACCTCGGCCGTGCCGAGCGCCGCGCCGTGCACGTCGTGGGTGCCGGCCTTGTTGGGTGAACCCTGACCGATCACGGTCTGGCAGCAGATCAGCGTGGGTCGCCCATCGGCCCGTCCGGACTGTGCCTTGGCCGCCACCACCGCGGCCTCGATGGCCAGCGGGTCGTGGCCGTCGACCCGCGGGATCACGTGCCACCCGTAGGCCTCGAACCGGCGCGGCGTGTCGTCGGTGAACCAGCCCTGCACGTGGCCATCGATGCTGATGCCGTTGTCGTCGTAGAAAGCGATCAGCTTGCTCAGGCGCAACGTGCCCGCCAGCGAGCAGGCCTCGTGGCTGATGCCTTCCATCAGACAGCCGTCGCCCAGGAACACGTGGGTGTGGTGGTCGACGATCTCGTGGCCCGGCCGGTTGAACTCGGCCGCCAGCAGCTTCTCGGCCAGCGCCATGCCAACCGCGTTGGTGATGCCCTGGCCCAGCGGACCGGTGGTGGTCTCCACGCCGGGGGTGATGCCCACCTCGGGGTGGCCGGCCGTCTTGCTGTGCAGCTGGCGGAAGTTCTTCAGCTCCTGCATGGGCAGCGCGTAGCCCGTGAGGTGCAGCAGCGCATAGATGAGCATGGAGCCGTGGCCGTTGGACAGCACGAAGCGGTCGCGGTCGGGCCAGTGCGGGTTGGCCGGGTTGTGGCGCAAGTGGCGGTTCCACAGCACCTCGGCGATGTCGGCCATGCCCATCGGAGCGCCCGGATGACCGCTCTTGGCGTTCTCCACCGCATCCACCGCCAGCATGCGGATGGCGTTGGCCATGCGCCGCGCCAGCGCAGGATCGGGACTGACGTGCAGGCGCGCGTTCATGCGGCCCCCAGGGCGCGCTTGCGCCGCTCGACCATGCGCCAGATGAAGGGCGTGAAGATCAGTTGCATGGCGAGCTCCATCTTTCCGCCCGGCACCACGATGGTGTTGGCGCGGCTCATCCACGAGCCGTTGATCATGTTGAGCAGGTACTGGAAGTCGATGCCCTTGGGCTTCGCAAAGCGGATCACCACCATGCTCTCGTCGGCGGTCGGCACGTCGCGGGCCACGAACGGGTTGCTGGTGTCCACGATGGGCACGCGCTGGAAGTTGACGTGGGTGTGCTGGAACTGCGGGCAGATGTAGTTCACGTAATCGGGCATGCGGCGCAGGATGGTGTCGGTCACCGCCTCGGCGGTGTAGCCGCGCATGTGCTTGTCGCGCCAGAGCTTCTGGATCCACTCCAGGTTGATCACCGGCACCACACCGATCAGCAGATCGGGGTACTGCGCCACATTGACCTCGGGCGTCACCACCGCGCCGTGCAGGCCTTCGTAGAACAGCATGTCGGTGGGTTCGGGCAGGGGCTCCCAGGCAGTGAAGGTGCCGGGCGGCTGCGCGTAGGGCGCGGCCTCTTCGGCGTTGTGCAGGTACTTGCGGTGGCGGCCGGTGCCGCTGGCCGCGTAGGTGCGGAACAGCGCTTCGATCTCGTCGAACAGGTTCGAATCGGGGCCGAAGTGGCTGAAGTTGCGGTTGCCTGCGGCCTCGGCGTCGGCCATCCGGGCCTTCATGGTCTGGCGGTCGAACCGGTGGAAGCTGTCGCCTTCGACGATGGCGGCGCTGACGCCCTCGCGGCGGAAGATGTTCTGGAAGGTGCGCGTCACGGTGGACGTGCCGGCGCCGCTGGAGCCGGTGATGGCGATGATGGGGTGGCGTTCGGACATGGGGGATCGGCTCCAGGCTCAGGCGGCGTCGCGGAACAGGCTGCGCTCGGTGAACAGCGGGCTGTGCTCGTGGACCATGGCGGGTTCGCGGTGGTAGCGCTCGATGCGCTCGACCTCGTTCTTCGAGCCGAACACCAGCCCGATGCGCTGGTGCAACGACGACGGCCTGACCGACAGCATGGGCTCGCGGCCGGTGCTGGCGCGGCCACCGGCCTGCTCGATCACCATGCCGATCGGGTTGGCTTCGTAAAGCAGGCGCAGGCGGCCCGGCTTGCCGGGGTCCTTGGTGTCCCGGGGGTACAGGAACACGCCGCCGCGCATGAGGATTCGGTGGGCCTCGGCCACCATGCTGGCGATCCAGCGCATGTTGAAATCCTTGCCGCGCGCGCCGGTGCGCCCGGCCAGGCATTCGTCCACGTAGCGCTTCACCGGCGGCTCCCAGAAACGGGCGTTCGACGCATTGATCGCGAACTCGTGGGTGTCTTCGGGAATTCGGATCTTCGGATGCGTGAGCTTGAACTCACCCAGGTTGGGGTCCAGCGTGAAGCCGTGCACGCCACTGCCCACCGTGAGCACGAACATGGTGGTGGGTCCGTACAGCGCATAGCCCGCGGCCACCTGCTCGGTGCCGGGCTGCAGGAAATCGTTGGCGGTGATTTCACGGCCCGATTCGATGACGTCGCGCGGCGCCCGCAGCACCGAGAAGATGCTGCCCACGGACACGTTGACGTCGATGTTGCTGGAGCCGTCGAGCGGATCGAACACCAGCAGGTACTTGCCGCGTGGGTATTCGCCGGGAATCGGATAGGGAGCCTCCATTTCCTCGGACGCCATGCCCGCGAGGTGGCCGCCCCATTCGTTGGCGCGCACGAAGATCTCGTTGCTGATGACGTCGAGCTTCTGCTGCGCCTCGCCCTGCACGTTGGTGCTGCCCTGCTGGCCAATCACATCACCCAGCACGCCGAATGCCACGCTGCGCGCAATCGCCTTGCACGCCATGGAAACGTCGAGGATGAGGGCGTTGAAGTCGCCACTGGCTTCGGGGTAGCGGCGGCGCTCTTCGATGAGGAACTGGGTGAGTGTGTAGCGGCGTGACAGTGGCATGGTGGCCTCGGAGGTTCAGGAATTCTTCGCGTCGAGAAACACGCGGCTGGCGCGGATGTCCTCGGCGGTGAGCGTGACCAGGTCGTCGCGCTCCAGCGCGCGGTCGCGGTCGGCAAAGAGGCGGCTGGCCTGGCGCAGGCGGATGCGGTCGAGCGCGTTGCGCACGCTGCGGGCGTTGGCAAAGTGCGGCTGGCCGAGGCGGCGGGTGAGGTATTCGCCGAACACGTCGCGCGCGCCGTCGGCAAACCGGTAGTTCATGGCACCCAGCATGCGATCGCCGATCTGCAGCAGTTCGCCGTGGGCGTAATCGGGAAAATCGAGGTGGTGGGCAATGCGCGAGCTCATGCCCGGGTTGCTCTGGAAGAAGGTGTCCATGCGGTCCTTGTAGCCGGCCAGGATCACCACCAGGTCGTCGCGCTGGTTCTCCATCACCTGCAGCAGGATCTCGATCGCTTCCTGCCCGTAGTCGCGCTCGTTCTCGGGCCGGTAAAGGTAGTAGGCCTCGTCGATGAACAGCACACCGCCCATGGCTTTCTTGAGCACTTCCTTGGTCTTCGGCGCGGTGTGCCCGATGTACTGGCCCACCAGGTCGTCGCGGGTGACCGCCACCAGGTGGCCCTGCCGCACATAGCCGAGCCGATGCAGGATCTGCGCCATGCGCATGGCCACCGTGGTCTTGCCGGTGCCCGGGTTGCCGGTGAAGCACATGTGCAGGCTCGGCGCATTCGCACCCGACGACGCCTGCAGACCATGCGCCAGCCGCAACCGGTCGATCACCAGCAACGCCGCGATGTCGCGAATGCGCCGCTTCACCGGCACCAGCCCCACCAGGTCGTGGTCCAGCTCGGCCAGCACGGCCTCCACCTGGCTCTGCGCCAGCACCTCCCCCACCGTGCGCGGCGGGGTGGCGGACGGTTCGATCACCGCAGCCACCGGTTCGGCTCGGCTTTGCCCAGGAATGGAATAAAGCGGTGCGTTCATGAAGCGTCTCCGGAGCAAGTGACCAACCCGAGGGCGCCGAGGATCCGGCTCCGCCGGTCCTCAGGCGCCGCCCCCCTCAGGGGGTGACGCGAAGCGGCGCGGGGGGGATCACCAGCTCAATACCTTTCGGCCTCCGGGCGGTCGGTGGCGTAAGAGTGGACCGTGTAGCGGATCTGGCGTCCATCGGTTTCCTGGCGCACCAGACCAAAGCCGGGCTCCTTGGCCGGGCGGTTGACGATGAAGCTCATGGCGATGCTCTCGACACCGCGCGTGCTGTCGAACGCCATCAGGCGGATGTAGTGGCTCGGGAAGGTCTTGCGGCAGTTGGCCAACTCCAGCATCACGCCGGCCGGGTCCTGCAGGTCGAACATGGGCATGCCGAACATTTCCCAGTAGGTGTTGCGCGGGTGCGGGTCGTCGGTGTATTCCACGCTCCACGAATAGCCGCGCTTGAGGCCGTAGGCGATCTGGGCCCGGATCTCGTCGTCCGACAGGTCGGGCAGGAAGCTGAACTGGCCTTGCGTCACGCGGCCGGTGGGGTTGGTCATCATGGTGGGTGGCTCCTGAGGGGAAGTGTTCAGCGGGACACGGCCGCCGTCACGGCGAAGTCGCTGGTGTCGGTGGAGGTGTAGTTGAACGACACGTCGCCCCAGGTGTCGAGCGCCTGCTTGAGCGGGGTGCAGAACTGCGCCGCCTTCTTCAGGATGTCGGGGCCTTCCTGGGCGATGTCCTTGCCTTCGTTGCGCGCCTTGACCATGGCCTCCAGCGCCACGCGGTTGGCCACCGCCCCGGCCTGGATGCCGGCCGGGTGGCCGATGGTGCCGCCACCGAACTGCAGCACCACGTCGTCGCCGAAGAGGTCGATCAGCTGGTGCATCTGGCCGGCGTGGATCCCGCCCGAGGCCACCGGCATCACCTTCTTCAGGTCGCACCAGTCCTGGTCGAAGAACAGGCCACGCTGCAGGTCCTGGCGGTTGTAGGCCTCGCGGCAGACGTTGTAGTAGCCCTGCACGGTCATCGGGTCGCCTTCGAGCTTGCCGACCGCGGTGCCGGTGTGCATGTGGTCCACGCCGGCCAGCCGCAGCCACTTGGCGATCACGCGGAAACTCACGCCGTGGTTCTTCTGCCGGGTGTAGGTGCCGTGGCCCGCTCGGTGCAGGTGCAGGATCATGTCGTTGCGGCGGCACCATTCGCCCAGGCTCTGGATGCAGGGCCAGCCGACGATGAGGTCGATCATGATGATCACGCTGCCGAGGCTTTTGGCGAACTCGGCGCGCTCGTAGATGGCCTCCATGGTGCCGGCGGTGACGTTCAGGTAAGAGCCCTTCACCTCGCCGGTCATGGCGCTCGCCTTGTTCACGCCGTCCATCACGTACAGGAAGCGGTCACGCCAGTGCATGAAGGGCTGCGAATTGATGTTCTCGTCGTCCTTCATGAAATCGAGGCCGCCCTTGAGGCCTTCGTAGATCACGCGGCCGTAGTTGCGGGCCGACAGGCCGAGCTTGGGCTTGGTGGTGGCGCCCAGCAGCGGACGGCCGAACTTGTCCAGGCGCTCGCGCTCGACGATCAGGCCGGTGGGCGGTCCCTTGAAGGTCTTGACGTAGGCCACCGGCACGCGGATGTCTTCGAGCCGGGCCGCCTTCAGCGGCTTGAAGCTGAACACGTTGCCGATCAGGCTCGCCGTCATGTTGGCGATCGAGCCCTCTTCGAACAGGATGATGTCGTAGGCCACCCAGGCGAAGTACTCGCCGGGGCGCCCGGGCACCGGGTCGACGCGGTAGCACTTGGCGCGGTAGTTGTCGCAGGCGGTCAGGCGGTCGGTCCAGACCACGGTCCAGGTGGCGGTGCTCGACTCGCCGGCCACCGCAGCGCCAGCCTCGATAGGGTCCACCCCTTCCTGCGGGGTGATGCGGAACAGGCACAGGGTGTCGGTGTCCTTGGGCTGGTAATCGGGCACCCAGTAACCCATCTGTCGGTACTTCAGCACGCCGGCGCTGTAGCGCTTTTTCGCGTCGGTGATCTGGGTGGCTTCGGCCTTCAGGGCGGCGTCGACGGGGGCATTCATGCGGCTGGTCTCCTGGTGCTCCGCGCTGGCGGACTGCCATCGGGTGTCGCCATCTTGGGAGGCCGCTGCTATAAAGGCCAGTCAATGTTTCTTGGCATTTCATTCAGGCGGAACTGAACGATGAACCTGAGCTTTCGCCAGTTGCGGGTGTTTCTGGAGGTGGCGCAGCGCGGCGGCGTGACCGCGGCCGCCCAGACGCTGCACCTCACCCCGCCAGCGGTGTCGATGCAGATCAAGGAGCTGGAGAACCAGGTCGGCCTGCCGCTGTTCGACCGCCAGGGCCGCACCATGACCCTGTCGACCGCCGGCGAGTACTTCGTGGTGCACGCCAAGCGCATGCTGGGCGCGCTGCGCGACGCCGACAACGCGATGGCGCGCTTCAAGAAGCTCGAGCACGGCCTGCTCACGGTCGGCATGGTGAGCACGGCCAAGTACTTCGTGCCGCGCCTGCTGGGCCAGTTTCGCCAGGACCACCCGGGCATCGACGTGCGCCTGACGGTGGCCAACAACCGCGAGGCGCTGGTCAAGCAGATGGAGGCCGGCGAGGTCGACCTGTCCATCATGGGCCGGCCTCCGCCCGAGCTGTCGGCGCGCAGCGAGCCGTTTGCGGCGCATCCGCAGGTGTTTGTGTGCCCGCCCGGCCACCCGCTGATGGCCATCGGGCACCCGCCGCTCAAGTCGCTGGCGCCCTACCCGTTCATCGTGCGCGAACAGGGGTCGGGCACGCGCGACGTCATGGAGCGCTTCTTCAACGACCGCGGGTTCGAACCGCAGATCGCCATGGAGATGAGCAGCAACGAAGCCATCAAGCAGGCGGTGATGGCGGGCATGGGCATCAGCTTCCTGTCGCTGCACACCATGGGACTGGAGTTGAGCCTGGGCCTGCTGATGCGGGTGGACGTGGAAGACACGCCGGTGATGCGCACCTGGCACGTGGTGCACCTGCAAAGCAAGGTGCTGTCGCCGGCGGCCGAGGCGTTCCGCTATTTCGTCATCGAACGCGGTGAACCCTTGCTCATCGAGCACGACAGGCCGCTGCTGGGCCCGCGGATCTGACGACCCGGTTCGGGCAGGGCAGTCGGCGGTGCGCGGTCAGGCCGCGGCGCGCTGCGGGCCGAGCCAGGCACGCAGGTCGTCGGGCGTCACGCCGCTCAGGTCGGGCAGCACCCGCAGGGCACCGTCGAACCGGTGGTGGGCGGTGAAACCGGTGGGCGTGATGACGGTGGGCAGGCCGGCGGCGCGCGCGGCCTGCAGGCCGTTGCGCGAATCCTCGAAGGCCACGCAGGCGCTGGCGGGCAGGCGCAGGTCTCGCAGCACCTGCAGGTAGACCTGCGGATCGGGTTTCTTCACCGGCGACGACGACGCGTCGCCGATGGCCGCAAACCGCGAGCGCCAGTCGGCGCCCATGGCGGCGCGCAGCAGGGCAGCGATGTTGACCGGGGACGTGGTGGTGGCGATCGCCAGTTGCAGACCGTCGGCCAGGGCCTGCTCGATCAGGGCCAGCACGCCCGGGCGCAGCGACACCCGGCCTTCGTTGACGGCTGCCTCGTAGTGCGCGGTCTTGAGTTCGTGCAGGTGGTCGATGGTGGCGCGAACCGCGCCCGAATCGAGCTCGGTCACGCCCGGGTTCTGGGTGTTCCAATAATAGCGCATGCGCTCGCGCCCGCCCGAGATGTCGAGCAGCCGCGTGTACAGCGCCTCGTCCCAGTGCCAGCCCAGGCCTTCCTCGGCGAACGCGCGGTTGAACGCCTCCAGGTGCACGCGCTCGGTGTCGGCCAGGGTGCCGTCGACGTCGAAAATCAGGGCTTGGAGCATGGCATCGCCTCGTCAGGGAACAGCCCGCGACTCTAGGGCCGGGCGGCCGGGAGGGGAATTCACGATTTGTGGCGGGCGCGTTCAGCAAACACTGAACGATGAGCCGGACGGCCAGGCGTGGGTTCGGTGTCCAATCGGGGCATGAACGCCGCCGACCAACGCCTCACCGAGCTCGAGATCAAGCTCAGCTACGCCGAAGACCTGCTGGACACCCTGAACGCCCAGGTGGCGCGCCAGCAGGACCTGATCGACCGTTTGCTGGCCGAGGTGGCCGACCTGCGGCGGCGGGGTGCCGAAGACGGACAGCCGGGGTTCCGCAGCCTGCGCGACGAACTGCCGCCGCATTACTGAAGGGCAACCGGAGGCACCGGACGCCCAACGCTTCGGCCGCCAGCGGTTTGACTGCGGATCAGTAGAGGTAGACCGCCCCGCTGTACTGGGCGCCGCCGCTGTAGCCCGTGGGGTCGGCCACCACGCCGCTGGCGCTGTCCGACTGTCCGCTGGCGCCCACGGCCAGCGTGGCGCCGTCCCCGGACAGCGCCACGGCCGCGCCGAAATGCGAGGAGCGGTCGGTTGGCGACCGGTGGCTGGGCTTCACGTAGTAACCACTGTTCCAGGCACCAAACGACCGGCGGAACAGCCACACCGCACCATGGTCGGTGAGGCTGTCGTCCAGCGCGTCGCCGCCCACGCCATGGCCCGCGCCGTCTTCCCAATTGGCACCGAGGGCGATGGTCAATCCGTCGCCTGACACCGCCACCGCGAAGCCGGCCTGATCGTACTTGCCGGCCACCGGGGCCTTGAGGTAGGTGGTCTGCATCCAGGCGCCGCCGTCGCGCTGGAACACGTGGCCGGCACCCGACCGGTCGTGCAGGGCCACGTCGACAACACCCTGTTCGTTGGCGTCGTCGCCCAGGGAGCCCACCACCAGCGTGTTGCCGTCGTGGGACAGGTCCACCGCGTTGCCGAACTCGGCGCTCGGGTGCGGCGCGCCCGACTTCAGGTAGGCCTGCAGCGCCCAGCCGCCAAGCGTGCGGGTCCACACGCGCACCGCGCCGCTGCGCTCGCTGGTGGTGTCGGTCAGCGGTGCGGCGTGCACCCCGGTGCCGCCACTGGAATCGGCGTAATCGCCCACCGCTATGGTCTGGCCGTCGCCGCTGATGGCCACGGACCCTGAGGAAGCGCCGCTGATTTCGGGCATCGGCAGCACCGATTCGAATGCCCAGCCGACACCGGATCGGGCGAACACCTCGACGCCCCCGCCCGCTCCGAACGGTCGGGTCGAGCCAATCACCAGGGTGGTGACGTCGGCCGACAGGTCCAGCCGGCTGCCGAATTGGCCATTGGCCTCGGCGGCGGCGCTCTTGACGTACCCCCCCAGGTTCCACCCGGCCCCCAAGCGCTCGAAGACATACACCGCCCCCGCGTCGGTCAGGTCGTTGTTGTCGCCCGTGACCGGATGGGCCGACGCCGATCCGTCCTCACTCGGAGCGCCCACCGCGAGCGTCTGGCCATCGGCCGACAGTGTGAGCGCTCGGCCAAAACGGTCTCCGGCCTCGCCGTTGGGCGCACGCACCACCGCCTGCGGTGCCCATGCACCAAGACCGGTGCGGGCGTACACCGCCACCTCGCCGGTGTTGCCGCTGACGCCGGGTGAACCCACCGCCAGCGTCTGGCCATCGGCCGACAGCGCCAGGCTCCAACCCAGGTTGGCCCCGGTCGTCGGCACGGCGGCCTTGAGGTAACCAACGCCCTCGGCCAGCCGGCCGCTCAATTGCGCCGGGGCCGACCGGGCGCACGCAGCGTCGATGCAGACCTCGATCCGGTAGACGGCCTGCACGGCGGTCGGCAGGAACACCTCCAGCGTGTGGCCGGTGGCGCTGCCGGGCAGGTCGGCCAGCACCCGCTCGGGCTCGAAGGTATCGCCGTCCGGGTCGACCAGCACGCGGATGGCCGTGGCCCCCGGCTGGGCCGGCCAGGCGATGTCGAGCCGCTTGACGCTGGACAGGGTGAGGGTCGGTGCCGGCGCACCCCCTACGCCCACGCCCGACACGGAGGGCGGTGGCGCCGACGCGCCGCCGCCCGAGCCCCCGCAGGCGCTGAGCAGGGACAGACCCAGGGTGGTCGCGCCGAACAGCCGGCGCAGCGGGAAGTATCGGGGAGGGGTGGTGCGCATGGGAGGACAGGATTCGGGTGGTGGAGGTGGGCGCCCGTGGGCAGAGAAGGGTGATTCACCACCGGGTACCGCACAAACGCACCGTGATATTCCGTTCGCGGGCCCCCCAAAGCGATACTGCTCTGGCACTATTTCCGTGCTCACCGCACCGGTCGTGGCATGTCTCTTGCTGCTTCGTCGGACGGTTTGTTGTGTGCTCTGCAACCCGGGCCGTCAGTCAGTCCGACATCCATCCGTCATCTCACATGCCCCTGCCCGCTTCCCGCTTCTGGTCCGACTGGTCTGCCCGCGATTTCGCGGAACTGGCGGCGACCGATTCCGCTGCCCGCGCCATCGCGGTGCTGCCCGTGGCGGCCATCGAGCAGCACGGGCCGCACCTGCCGGTGAGCGTGGACACCACGCTGGTCGACGGCGTGATCGCGGCCTGCCTGCCGCACATCAGGGCCGATGTGACGGCCCTGTTCCTGCCCACCCAGGCGGTGGGCAAGAGCAACGAGCACACCCGCTACGCCGGCACCCTCACGATGAGCGCCGAGACCCTGCGCGCGGTGTGGATGGAGCTGGGCGCGTGCGTGGCCCGCGCAGGCGTCGGCAAACTGGTGCTGCTCAACAGCCACGGCGGGCAGGTGGCGCTCATGGAAACCGTGTCCCGCGACCTGCGCGTGGCGCACGACCTGATCGTCGTGTCGACGAACTGGTTCAGCCTGCCGATGGCCCGTGACGTCAAGGCGCTGTTCACCGACGAGGAACACCGCTTCGGCATCCACGCCGGCGATGTGGAAACGTCGATGATGCTCGCGCTGGCGCCGCAGACGGTGCGCATGGACCAGGCGCGGGTGTTTCACAGCGCCATGGCCGACCGCGCGCGCGACTTTCCGCTGCTGGGCAATGGCGCGGGCAAGGTGGCCTGGCAGATGCAGGACCTCAATGCCTGGGGTGCCGCGGGGGATGCCACGCGCGCCACCGCCGACAAGGGCCGGGCCGTGATCGACGACGCGGGCCGCCGCCTGGCCGACCTGCTGCACGAGGTGGACCGGCTGGCGCCCGACACCCTGAAGCCGGGCACCGTGTGGCAGGGGGCCGCATGAACCGGCTGCAGGCGGTGCGCATTCCCCCAAGCCTGCGGGGCTTCGACCACGGCGACGCGACCGCGGTGTTCGACCTGCAGTGGGAGGGCGCACGCATCGAATCCATCACCCCCTGCGCGCCGGGCACGGCCGCGCAGGGCTTGCTGCTGCCGGCGCTGGTTGATGTGCACCTGCACCTGGACAAGACCCACACCGTGCACGAAACGGGCGCGGCCAACGGCGACCTGTTCCGCGCCATCGACCTGATCGCGCAACACCGCGCCGGCTGGACGCGGGAGAACCTGCGCCCGCGCATGGACCGCGGCCTGCAGGAGGCCTGGGACAGTGGCGTGCGCGCCGTTCGAACCCACCTCGACTGGATGTCGCGCGAGCGCCCGCCGTCGGTGGACGTGATCGAATCGCTGCGCCGTGAATGGCGCGGGCGCATCGAGATCCAGTGGGTGTCGCTCACCGCTCTCGACCAGTTCGACGACCTGACGTGGGCACAAACGATGGCGCGCCAGGTGAAAGCCGCCGGGGGCGTGCTGGGCTGCTTCATCTACCGGCACGCCGATCTGCCGCGGCGCCTGGCCACCGTGTTCGACCTCGCCACCGCACACGACCTGGACCTGGACTTCCACGTCGACGAAGGGCTGGACGCCGACGCCACCGCGCTGGCCGACATTGCGGCCTTCACGCTCCAGCGCGGCTGGCAGGGGCGCGTGACCTGCGGCCACGCCTGTTCGCTGTCGGTGCAGCCGGCGGCGCAGGCGCAGGCCACGCTGGTGCAGGTGGCGCGCGCCGACATCACGCTGGCGGCGCTGCCCACCACCAACCTGTACCTGCAGGGCAGCTGGCGCGAGACACCGGTCGAGCGCGGCATCACCCGGCTGCGCGAAGCCCGCGCGGCCGGCGTGCGCACCTGCATCGCAAGCGACAACGTCGCCGACCCCTTCTTTCCCTACGGTTGCCACGACCCGCTGGAAGCCTGGGCGCTGGGCGTTCAGGTGGCCCACCTGGCACCCGCCGAAGACTGGCTGGACACCATCACCGTGGCCCCCGCCCGTGCCATGAAGCTGGCCTGGGACGGGCGGCTGGCCCCCGGCTGCCCGGCCGATTTCATTCTGCTGGCCGCGCGCGACGGCCTGCAGGCCATGGCGCCCGCCGGCCGCCAGCGCCGCATCTGCCGACAAGGACAATGGACATGAACAAACCGATGGACCTCGCCCCGATCGACCGCGTGATCGCCGACCTGAGCGGCATCGACATGAGCACCGACCCGGTGCAGCTCGACATCAAGAGCAAGGACTACCACTGGTACAGCCCCATCCTGCAGGCCCAGCTCAAGGACTGCCGCGGCCAGCTCATCGTGCGGCCGGTGACCGAAGAGGACGTGATGCGGGTGGCCGCCAGCTGCGCGCGGCACCGTGTGAAGCTGGTGGTGCGCGGCGGCGGCACCGGCAACTACGGCCAGTGCGTGCCCACCGAAGGCGGCGTGATCCTCGACATCACCGGGCTGAACCGCGTGGTGGAGATCGGGCCGGGCTGGGTGCGCGTGCAGGCGGGCTGCTTCATCATGGACCTGGAGCGCGCCGTGCGGGCCAGCCAGGTGGTGCCGGGCGGGCAGGAACTGCTGATGTACCCGAGCACGCGCGACACCGCCACCATCGGCGGCTTCATCGGGGGCGGCTATGGCGGCGCAGGCAGCGTGCGCAACGGCATCCTGAAGGACCCGGGCAACGTGACGCGGGTGCGCATCGTCACGCTCGAAGAAGCGCCGCGCGTGATCGAACTCGACGACGCCGACATCCAGAAGGTGCACCACGCCTTCGGCACCAACGGCATCATGACCGAGCTGACGCTGGCGCTGAAACCGGCGGTCGACTGGGTGCACCACATCGCGCTGTTTCCCAGCTACCGCAAGGCGCTGGAATTCGGCGTGGCGGCCACCGAGGCCTGCGCGCGCGCCAACCCCATCCGCGGGTCCGACGCACCGCCGGTGCCGCCGGGTCCGGCCATCGACGCGTTCGAGATCACCGCGGTCGACCAGCGCTTCTCGCCGTTCTACGCCGACGCCTTTGGCGATCGGTTCCCGCCGGACCGCGACGCCGTGTTCTCGATGGTGCACCCGCGAGACCTGGACGCCTGGCGCGCCCTGATGCGGGAACACGGTGGCACCGAAACCATGGCCATGAACGAAGCCGAGCTGACGCGCGAGGGTCTGGTGCCGGCGTTCGAATGCGCATGGAACCACACCACGCTGATGGCGCTCCGGCAGGACAAGAGCTGGACCAACCTGCAGACGGTCTATCGCTGGCCGCTCGACCTGGACCTGGTGGACCGGCAGATGCAGCGCTATGGCGATGAGGTGGTGATGCACCACGAGTTCGGCCGCGACATGCACGGCTTCGTGGTGTTTGCACTGCCGCTGGTGGCCTGGTTCGACAAGGACCGGTTGTACGAGATCATTCGCGAGCACGAGGCCGACGGCTGCCTGGTGTTCGACAACCACGTCATCACCATCGAGGGTGGTGGCATGAAGACGATCGACACCGCCCAGATCGATTTCAAGAAGCTGGCCGACCCGCACGGCCTGATGAACCCCGGCAAGGCCGAAGGCTGGCTGCCCGAATACGCGCGGCCCTGACGTGCAGACGCTCGTTGTCCACGCCCACCCGGACCCGCGCAGCTTCAGCGCGGCGCTGTTCCGCCTCACGCAGGAAACGCTGCGCAACAGTGGGCATGCGGTGGACGCCATCGACCTCTACGCCGAGGGATTCGACCCGGTGGTGAGCGCCGAGGAAAAGGCCGCCTACCTCGATGGTCCCGACTGGCTGATGCAGCGGTTTTCCAGCCACATCGAGCAGATCCTTCGCGCCGAGCACATCGTGCTGGTCTACCCCACCTGGTGGTGGGGACCGCCCGCCATGCTCAAGGGCTGGCTGGAGCGGGTGTGGTTGCCCCGCTTCACCTTCGAGCCCGCCCGGCGCAAGGGCGACCGGCTTCGCCCGAAGCTGCAGCACGTCCGCCAGTTCACCGTCATCACGCACGGCGGCTCACCGTGGTGGTGGCTCAAGCTGATGGGCGATCCGCACCAGCGGCAGATGATGCGCGGCATGGCCATGCTGTTTCACCCGCGCTGCCGCAAGACCTGGCTGCAGCTGCACGACATGAACAACGTGACGGCCCGCGATTGCGAGCGGTTCATGCAGCGGGTCAAGGGCGCCCTGTTGCGCTGACCCGAGCCGCCTTTCAATAGAGGTAGATGGCAGGCCCAGGCCGGCTGCCGCTGGGCCCGAGGCCCGCGCCACCAACGGCGATGCGCTCCCCTTGATGGTCCATGGCCACGCCGCTGCCGAAGAACTCGTCCTGCACCGGCGAAGGTGCTTTCAAGCGCGCCCCGAACCGCCAATCGGTGCCCGACGCCGATTGAAGGAAATAGTAGGCGGCCCCGGTCTCGCGCGCTGGCAGCCCCGGCAGATCGAGCGATTCGGGCAGGTGGATGCCCTGCAGAAGTCCATCGTCTTCCGCAGCCCCCACCAGCAACCGGTGGTTGTCGATCCGGACGCTTCCACCAAACCGGCTGAACGCCGCAGGCCGGGGCGAAGTGAGGTCGGCGCTCTCGGTCCAGGACTGGCCTGCTGCGCCCCTCAAGAACACGTTGACCGCGCCTGCGCGGGTCAGCCCGGCAACGGTCCGCCCGGGGTAGCCCACCGCCAGACCGAATCCGGTCGCATCGAGCGAGAGCGCCGAGCCGAACTTCTCCTCGAGATTCCCCCCCGCGTTCGACACCGGCGCGATGGTGCTCAGGTGGCTCCATTCGCCACCCCCCGCATCGCTGCCCGGGGTCGTGAAGCCCAGGCCACCGAACAATTGGACCAGCCCTGCCGCGACCACGCCGCTGGTGCCCAGCCAGGACCCGCCCGGCATGCCCACCGCCACGGTGTTGCCGGATGCCGAGATCGACACCGCGTGGCCAAAACGGGTGTCGGACTCCAGGCTGCCCACGGGCTTCAGGTAATGGAGCGGCGCCCACGAATCGACGCCAGCCCCCCGGCGGTACACATAGACCGCACCACGGTCTGCCGCCGTGTTCACCGGCACCTCGGCCAGGGCGGGATTGCCTGGCTCGACCCCATGGACGCCCTGCGCGGCACCGTCTTCCTGCGGGGCGCCCACCGCCAGCATCGACCCTTCGCCACTGAGCGCAACGGACTCGCCGAACCGGTCACCGGTCCCCGGGTTGACCGCCTTGAAGATCGATTGAAGCCCGTAGCCGCTCGCGCCGCGTGCGTACAACACCGCAGCGCCCGAGTTCAAGACCACGCCAGCCGCAGCGGCAGGGTTGACGCCGCTGCCCACCGAGTCTTCGCCCGGCACACCCACCGCCAGCCTGGCCCCGTCCGCCGAGATCGACACGCTGTACCCGAACTCGTCGCCCGATTCCGGATTGGGCAAGGCCACCACCTGGTACAGCTCCCACCGCCGGGTGGCTGCGACGTCGAGGCGATAGACGTGAACCTCGCCGCGCGCGGCACTGGCGCCAGGCAGTCCTACGGCCAGCCAGAGGCCATCGCCCGACATCGCCAGGACACGACCGAACCGGGAACCAGCCAGTCCTTCGTAGGACTTCTTTTCAATGGCGGCGGCAAAGTGATCCGTGCCCACACCTGCACCCTCGGCGACCCTTCTGGAAACCCGGTGCGATGCCGGGCACCCCACCGAGGGAAGGCAATAGGTCACGCGATAGGCTGTGCCGATCAACAGCGGCAGCAGGGGACGCGATACCTCCGTGAAGCTCGTGGTGGAGGCATCCAGCGCAACCGAATTGCGGATGGCACTGCCAAATTCCTCATCGCTTTCGAGCGAGACGAGGTATTCAGTGGCGCCCTCCACCCTTGGCCATTCAAGGCGCACGCCACGACCAGCAATCCCCGTGATGCTGAACGTCCAGGGCGCCGGCACCACAGGAGGTGGATCGACGGTTGGGGTGGTGCCACCGCCCGGGCCGACAGGCCCCGTCACGACAGTGCCACCGCCTGGACCGACCGGCCCTGTCACGACGGTGCCGCCGCCCGAACCGACCGACCCTGTTCCGCCGCTGCCGCCCGAAGTGCCGGAGCCGCTGTTCGAGCCGGATGACTGCGTTTCGCCACCACCACAGGCCGTCAACAAACCGGCCATCAGCAGGCCGATGCCCAGCGAACATGCCGTCCGCGCGCAAAGCAGGTTTTTCATGCGCACGACGATAGATGGCCCTTGCCGGTTGAGCCATCGTGTGATCGCTCTAGGACCCGCCGGCTGTACGGCCGATGGACCTTTGGCTATGCTGCCGCCCACCCATCGATACCCCACCCCCTATCCATGCCCATGACCACCCCCACCGGACAACCCCTCGCCCGCTACGCGGCAGCCCGCCGCGTCGGCGATCACCTGTACCTGTCTGGCGTGGTGGCGGTGAACCCCGCCACCGGCGAGGTGCCGACGCGGTACGACGCGATGGATGGGCCGGCCCGTGAAGCGGTGCGGGCGTTGGGCTACGACACCGGCCAACTGTCGGTCGATGTGTTCGAAGGCCCCATCGTGGTGCAGAGCTGGCTGGTGCTGGCCCGCATCCGCGAACTGGTGCAATCCCATGGCGGCGACATGGCCAACCTGTGCCGACTGGTCCAGTACTTCACCGACCTGCGCGACTACCCCGCCTACAACCGGGTGCGCAACCTGTTCTTCGCCGAGCCCGTGGTGAGCACCGTGGTCGAGGTCAGCGGCATGATGCCCGGCCCCGCCGTGCGCCTGGAGGTGGAGGCCACCGTCTGGATGCCCCCGGATCGGTGATCGGTCATCGGCAAATCCCGCACGACCTCCGGGCATACTCCTACTGGCATGGAGTTTGCAGACTGCCCCAGGACAGCCGCCCAACCCACCCCCCGCAGGAGATGACATGCTTTCGCCGATCGCACGCTGTGGTTTCTCAATCGCCGCCCTGACCCTGGCCACGAGCGCCCTCGCCCAGGAGAAATTCACCTATGTGACCAACTGGTACGCGCAGGCCGAACACGGCGGCTTCTACCAGGCGCTGGCCGATGGCACCTACAAGGCCGCCGGCCTGGACGTGACCATCCGAATGGGCGGACCGCAGGTCAACATCATGCAGATCATGGCGGCCGGCCAGGCCGAGTGCGTGATGGGCTACGACGTGCAGACCATGACGGTGCGCGCGCAGGGCATCAATGCGGTCACGGTCGCCGCGTCGTTCCAGAAGGACCCGCAGGTGCTGATCGCGCACCCGGATGTGAAGAAGCTCGAAGACATCAAGAGCAAGACGGTGCTGGTGTCCAGCGCCGGCACCACCACCTACTGGCCCTGGCTGCGCGGCAAGTACGGCCTGAGCGACGGGCAGATGAAGCCCTACACCTTCAACATCCAGCCCTTCATTGCCGACAAGAACATCGTGCAGCAGGGCTACCTGTCGTCCGAGCCGTTCGCGATCGAGAAGCAAGCCGGCTTCAAGCCCAGCGTGTTCCTGCTGTCCGACCATGGCTGGCCTCCCTACTCCACCACCATCGTGTGCATGGAGAAGACAGTGAAGGAACGCCCCCAGGCGGTGGCGAAGTTCGTCAAGGCGTCGATGGAGGGCTGGAAGAAGTACCTCACGGGCGATCCGTCGGCGGCCAACGCGCTGATCAAGAAGGACAACCCGAACATGACCGACGACAAGATCGCCCACGGCATCTCGTTGCTCAAGTCGACCGGCATGGTGTTCGGTGGAGACGCCGCGAAGATGGGCATCGGCATCGTGACCGACGCCCGCATGAAAGCGACTTACGACATGCTGGTGGCCAACAAGCTGATCGACCCCAAGGTGGACTACAAGACCACCTTCACCGACCAGTTCGTGAAAGACCTGAAGATCCTGCCCTGACCGCACACCGCGAATGACCGAGCCCGTTCCGGCCATCGAGGTCCTGTCGGCCGAGCAGACCTACCCCAACGGCACACGCGCCTTGCTGCCGGTCGACCTTCGGGTGGCCGAAGGCGAGTTCGTGACCCTGCTGGGGCCTTCGGGTTGTGGCAAGAGCACGCTGCTGAAAATGGTGGCTGGCATGCTCGACCCCACCGAAGGCCGCATCCTGCTGTGGCGCAAGCCGGTGCACGAGTTCGAGTCCGGCGGGAGGCGCCTGTCCTTCGTGTTCCAGGACGCCACCTTGATGCCCTGGGCCGACGTGCAGACCAACGTGCGCCTGCCGCTGGACCTGGCCAGCCAGCCGCGCACCGACAGCAACGCCCGCGTGCGCGATTCACTGGCCCTGGTCGGCCTCGAGAAATTCGCTGCGCACCGGCCGCGCGAACTCTCGGGCGGCATGCAGATGCGCGTGTCGATCGCGCGCGGGCTGGTCACACAGCCGCACCTGCTGCTGATGGACGAACCCTTCGGTGCGCTCGACGAGATCACGCGCAACCGGCTCGACGACGACCTGCTGCGCCTGTGGCAGCAGCAAAAGCTGACGGTGGTGTTCGTGACACATTCGATCGCCGAGGCGGTGTACCTCTCGCAGCGCGTGGTGGTGATGGGTGCCCGGCCGGGGCGCGTGGTCGAGGAAGTCCTGATCGACGAACCTCACCCACGCGGTCCCGACTTCAGGGTCAGCCAGCGGTTTGCCGAGCATGCGCGCCACCTGCAGGACTGCCTGCTGCGCGCCAGCGGAGAGGCCAGCTTCACATGAAGAACGGCGCGCGGTTCGTGGCCCCGGTGGTGGTGGCGGTGCTGCTGTTGCTGGGTTGGCAGGTGTGGGTCACCGCAGCACAGGTGCCCGCGTTTCTGGTGCCCTCGCCCTGGCTGATCGCCCAGACGCTGGTCAAGGATTGGGATCTGCTGATCGGCGCGCTGGGGGTCACCCTCTGGATCACGCTGCTGGCCTTTGTCACATCGGCGGTGCTGGGCACGCTGATCGCTTTCCTGTTCGTGCAGAGCCGCTGGATCGAGACGGCCTTGTTTCCCTATGCGGTGCTGCTGCAGGTCACGCCCATTGTGGCCATCGCCCCGCTGATCATCATCTGGGTGAAGGACACGACGGTTTCTCTGGTGATCTGCGCCACGATCGTGGCGTTGTTCCCGGTGATCTCCAACACCACGCTGGGTCTTCGCAGCGTGAACCCGGGACTCGCCGCCTTCTTCCGCCTGCACCACGCTTCGCGCTGGGCCACCCTGTGGCGGCTGCGCATCCCCAGCGCACTGCCCTACTTCTTCGGCGGGCTGCGCATTTCGGCGGGGCTGGCGCTGATCGGCGCGGTGGTGGCCGAGTTCGTGGCGGGCACCGGTGGCACCGGCACCGGGCTGGCCTACCAGATCCTGCAGTCGGGCTACCAGCTCAACATTCCGCGCATGTTTGCGGCGCTGGTGCTGATATCGGTCACGGGGGTTGCCTTGTTCCTGCTGCTGGCAGCGGTCAACCGCTGGGCACTCTCAGGCTGGCACGACAGCGAAGTGGGCCCGCAGTGAACGGGCAGAGGTCGCCGTCAGGCAGGCGCATACAGGTGCACGGCACCGGCTGGCACGGTCTGGCCACCCAGGACGCCGCGCAGACCTCCCGGTGAGGCGGCGCCGAAGCGCGCACCCACCGCCAGCAGGCGCCCATTGCCCGAGAGCGCCATGGCTGCGCCGAACAGATCTCCGGACGGCCCGGTCCCCTGCACCGGCGCCAGCGCGCGCCATTGCGAGCCGTTTCGCCGGAACACGTACACGCTGGGTGCATCGGCCGCCGCATTCACGGCCACCGTGGCTCCGTCGGACGACAGCACCACGCGCTGACCGAGCCGCGCTCCGGCAGGACCTTCAAGGTGCACCTGCGTGCGCCAGCCGCCAGGCGCGGCATCGCTGAGCACATCCACCCGGCCGGTGGCATCCGCCACGGCCAACGTCTTTCCGTCGTCAGACATGGACAGAGCGGCCACATGCGCTTCGGCGATCTCGCCGGTGCGCGCGGGTGCCTCGGCCTGCCAGCCGGCAATGCCGAAACCGAACAGTTCCACCCGCGGTGATGCACCACTGCCCAGCGCCAGGCGCTGGCCATCGCGCGACAGGGCCATGCGAGGCACCGCCCCGTCGTGGGCGGGCAGGTTGGCCACGACCACGCCGGTGGGCGTCCAGCGACCCGCGCGCCATGCGTAGTTGTGGGCCTGCACGCGCCCATCGGCCCGCAGGCTGCCCACGGCAATGGCGGTGCCCGAACTGGCCATCGAGAGGCTGATCCCGAAGTGGTTCACCTCGCCCGGACCGCGCAACTGGTCTGCCACGATCCAGCCACCATCGGGGCCGCGGCGGTACAGGTACACCGCACCAGTGACCACGCCCGTTTCGAAAGGCGCGGCCACCGCCAGTGCCTGGGCGTCTTCGGACAGCGCGACGGCAAAGCCGAAACCGCTGCCCCGCCAGGGCATCGGTGCCTTGAGGTACACCGGCTCGCCCCAGCCGCTCTCGCCTTTCTCGAACACGTAGGCGGCGCCCGCGCCGGGCATGCTGTTGTCCGATGCGTCGTCCAACCGTCCACCGTCCTCGAGGTCGGCGCCCACCACCAGCGTTCGTCCGTCCCGGGACAACGCCACCGCAGTGCCGAACACGTCTTGGGCATCGGCCTTGAGGGCTTGCAGGCGGGCCAGGGCCGTGCCGGGTTCCACAGGGTCCGGCGTGCGAGCCGCACCCAGGGACCACCAGGTGGTGAACACGACCAGAACCAGGAGGTTGACGGCAATCAGAAGCTTGAGGCGCAGGGACGGCATGGCAGGTGGCTCGGTAAGGCGGCGGCAGGATGGCGCGGCGCCCGTGATGGTCGGCAACCGCCGAACGTTCACCAATACGGCGGCCGCAGTAGATCGGTCACGCCTGATGCCAAAAGGTGACGCAAGTCACACCGTTGGCCGCCCGCTGGGGCCGTCTGTCTCCGCCTGCAACAGGGCCTGCGCGGGTTCGTCGGGGGCCAGCGGCGTGGCCTGGGCCAGCGCCAGCCACACCGGAAGCGACAGCGAAGGCACCGCACGCCGAGGCGCCTCGCGCAGGATCTGCCAGCCCTGGCCGGTGTCGGCCAGCACACCGCATTCGGCGGGCACATCGTCGGCGCTGCCGATGCTCCTGCCCCGCGCGTCGCGCCCCAGCACGTACCACACGGCCGACGCCAGACCGAGGTAGGCCATGCGCTTGCGTTCCTGGCGCAGGTCGGCGCGCAGATCGGCGCGGCTCACCTTGATCTCGTGCACCACGGGCTCGAGCCAGTCCGGCCGTGAACTGCGCCGGATGGAAAACACGTCGGGGCATGCCATCACCCAGTCGCTGCCGCCCTCGGCGCGCGGCAGCGGCGCACGCAGCGACAAGCCGCACCAGGCCAGCCGACCCTGCCCCACCTGGGCCTGTGCCACCTGCCGCACCAGCCGCTCATGGGCGTCGCGGCGCGCCCGGTTGCCCTGCTGCACCCGCGCCAGCAGCGCGATGCCGGCGTCGGTCAGGTGCAGGGTTTCGTGCCCGGTGTCGCTGAAGCGGCGCTGCAGGTAACCGCCGGCCAGCAGGTCGACCTCGATCGGGTCGTGGCTGGGCCAGCCCGCAGACCGGTACAGGTCGCGCAGGCGCTGGTGGTGCGAGCGGGTCAGGGGCAGGGGTTCCATCGGGTCGCGCGGGCAGCAGCCCCGTATGATGCCCCGCGCCGTGACCGATTTCGACACCGATCCACCGGCCGCATCGGCTGGCGGCACCCCCACCGACACGCCCCGCGTGGGCGTGCGCACCCTGTGCGCCTTCGCCGCACGCCGCGGCGATCTGGACCACCGGTTCACCCCCTCGCCCAGTGCCCAGGCCGGGATTGAAGGCCACGCCCGCGTGACCGCCCGCCGGGGCGCGGGCTACCAGCGCGAACGGTCGCTGTCGGGCGCCTGCGGCGGGCTCTGGCTGCAGGGCCGCGCCGACGGTTATGACCCCCTGGCGCGGCGCGTCGAAGAGATCAAGACCCACCGCGGCGATCCGGCGCGCATACCCGACCACCACCGCGAACTGCACCGAGCCCAGGCCCGTGTCTACGGCTGGTTGCTCTGCGAGGCCGAGGGCCTGGATTCGATCGAGGTCGCGCTGGTGTATTTCGACATCGACAGCGGGCGCGAAACGGTGCTGGTCGAGCAGCAATCGCGCGAGGCGCTGCACGCCTACACGCTCGATCTCTGCCAGCGCCACCTGCGCTGGGCGTTGCAGGAACAGGCGCACCGGCGCGCGCGCAACCTCGCACTCGATGCACTGGCGTTTCCGTTCGATGGCTATCGGGCCGGCCAGCGTGGTTTCACCGAAGCGGTGTTCCGGTCTCAACGCGCAGGGCGCCACCTGCTCGCGCAGGCCCCCACGGGCATCGGCAAGACGGCCGCCACGCTGTTCGGCACGCTGCGCGCCATGCCAGCCGCCGACACCGACCAGTTGCTGGTGCTGACACCCAAGGGGACCACACGCGCCATCGCCCTGGACGGGTTGAGGCGGCTGCGGGCGCAACCGCTGCGCGTGATCGAACGCGTGGCCCGCGACAAGGCCTGCGAACACCCCGACAAGGCCTGCCACGGCGGGTCGTGCCCGCTGGCCCGGGGCTTCTACGACCGGCTGGATGCCGCGCGGGCGCAGGCAGTGCAGGTCGGCCTGCTCGACCGGGATGCCTTGCGCTTGGTGGCGCAGGACCACGGCATCTGCCCCTACTACCTGGCGCAGGAAATGCACCGCTGGGCCGACGTGGTGGTCGGTGACGTGAACCACTGGTTCGACCTGAGCGCGCAGGCGTGGGCGCTGGCGCAATCGGAGGGCTGGCGCGTGCAACTGCTGATCGACGAAGCGCACAACCTCGCCGAACGGGCGCGCCAGATGCACAGCGCCGAACTCGACCCGCTGCGCTTTGCGGCCTGGCGGGCACAGGCACCGCAGGCACTGGCCTCGACCATGAACGCGGTGCACCGGGCCTGGGGTGCCGTGGCTTCCGACTGGAACGGCCAGACGCAACTGCAGGACGACCTTCCCGGTGCCTTCGTGGACACGCTTCGCCGGCACGTGAGCACCCTCACCGACTTCATGGCAGAACACCCCGACGCCACCGCGCACCTGCAACCCTGGTTGTTCGACGCCCTGCACTTCCTGCGGGCGGCCGAACAGTTCGGCCCGCATTCGGTGTTCGAGCGCAGCGGCGGCGTGCGACCGACCCGTGGCCGGCCCCGCCCCCGGCTGGCGCTGCGCTGCCTGCTGCCGGCCGCCCTGCTGGCGCCGCGCTGGGCGTCTGCACACGCAGCCACCCTGTTTTCGGCCACGCTGGCACCCATGGACCATGCGCAGCGCCTGCTCGGGCTGGAGAACGCCGCCCGCATCGACGTGCCATCGCCCTTCGATCCGTCGCAGTTGCGGGTGCGCATCGCGCGCGGGCTGTCCACCCGCTGGGCCGATCGCGCGCGCACGCTGCCGCGCCTGGTGGACGAACTGGTGGCGCACATCCGGTCGATGCCGGGCAACCACCTGGCGTTCTTCAGCAGCTTCGACTACCTGCAACAGGCGCTCGAGGCCTTTCGCGCAGTGGCGCCCGAGGTGCCGGTGTGGGCGCAATCACGGCACATGGACGACGCGGCGCGCGAGGCCTTTCTGGCGCGCTTCGTCGAGCGCGGACACGGGCTGGGATTTGCCGTGCTGGGAGGCGTGTTCGCCGAGGGCATCGACCTGCCCGGCGACCGCCTGGTGGGCGTGAGCGTGGCCACGCTGGGGATGCCGCCACCAGACCCCTTGACGGAAGCCTTGAAGGAGCGCCTGACGGGGTCGGGCCAGGACGGATGGGCCGATGCCTACCTCATCCCCGGCCTTCACAAAGTGGTGCAGGCCGCGGGCAGGCTGATTCGCACGCCGGATGACCGCGGCGCGCTGCTGTTGCTCGACGATCGGTTCGAACGGCCCGAAGTCCGGGCGCTGCTGCCTGCATGGTGGGACTGGGAGCGTTCCGGTGGCGTTCAATCACCGCCGCTTCGCCCCCTGCCGCGACCCTGACCGCTGCCCGAGCCGCTCGAGCTGCCAGAACCGCTGGAGCTTGATCCGCTGCCCGAATCGTCGCTGCCGGAGTCGTCACCACCACCGTCACCCGAGTCGTCGCCGCCACGGTTGCGCCCGCGTCGCCCACCGTCGTCGCCCGATTCGCCACCGCTTCGGGCGCCTCGGCGGCCTTCGCGGCCGAGGTACACGCTGTCGGCCAGCACCCGTTGGCCGTCGATCCATCGGCCGTTCACCTGCACAGGCTGTCCGACGCGCAGGTCGGACGGTTGACCGCCCAGCACCCGAACCCCATCGCCCAACTGGACGCTCGTGTACCCGAGGCTGAGCCGGCTCCCGTCGAGTTGATGGAGATAGCCCTGCAGACGCACCTGCTGCTGAGCGCCCACCGCGCCACGGGTCGGCGCAAGGACGACCTCGGTGATCTGCATGCGCTCACCGTCCCACCGCCCGCGGGCCAGCACCTCGGTGCCCGAAGGGGGTGGCGCCGTGCCCGCCCGCCAGTCCGCCGGGGTGGCTCCGATGCGCCAGCGCCCTGGTCCATCGGATTCCAGCGAGCCAAGCACCTGGGCGAGGGGGTCCGATCCGGGTGCCAGGAGCTGCAGGCGGGAGCCGCGCACCACACCCGGTGCACGGTGGCCGCTCACCCTGACCCAGTCGCCCGATTTCAGCCCCTTGAAGTCGGCGTCGGCGAGCACATTGACCCGCTGACCCATGACGACGATCTCGCGCCGGAAAGGATGGACCGATCCGATCGGACCGACCAATGTGTCGACCAGCTCGATGCGCCTCGCACGCACCGTCGGCCCGACGCCCTCGGCCTGGACGATGACGACGTGCCCCACCTCGAGGTCCTTCAGGTCGGCGCTGGCTCCGTTGCGGCGGACCGGTGTGGAAGGTTGCACCTCGACTTCGACGCCATTGACGCAGACGCTGGCAAACCCTGTCACCACCCCGACGATGCCGGTGCCACCCAGTCCGGTGCCTTCCTGTGCGGTCTGGCCGGTGCCACCAATGCCACCCGGGTCGGCCATCGCCTGGGCGCCGGTTCCGCCCAGTCCGGGCGCCAGCCTTGCCGGGTTTCGCGCGGAAGCCGCCGCGCAGTCCTGGGCGGGAACCGGCTGCGCAACGGGCGGCGCAGGTGCCCGCCACGCACACGCCCCCACCATCAGCGCAGCCAGCAGCGCAGCGCGTGTGCCCGATAACGTCATGGTCGGTCCTGATCCGATTCGTAGAAGTAAACGCCGAGCGTGAAGCGCCGCCGCGGCGCACCCTCCGGCAACGCCTGGTCGCGGGCCTCGGCGGCTTGCGCGGCTTCGTTCAACGACAGCAGCAACTGCATGCCTTGCTCGCGGGCGAGCTCGTGCAGTTCGGCCACCGATTCAGCGGTGAGGCCGTCGGCATGGAGGCTGCGGTCCAGGAAGGGAACCCCGCCCTGGAGGTTGTGACTGGCAGCGGCGGCGTGGTCGTGCAACTGGCGTGCAAAGTAGTGCAGCTTGTCATCGTCACCACGGCCCGCGGTGAATGCCTGAGGCTGCAGGCACACGCGGTCCTGGTCGTCGAGCGTCACCAGGCCCCGCCGCAGCCATTCATCGAGCAGCACGCGCGGACGGATGTCGCTGCTGATGCCGGCCACCAGCGATTCGAAAGACCGTTCGCCCCCTTCGCTGGCCAGGCGCGGCAACGGGAGCGGACGCCCACGGCGGTTGCGCCATCCGGGATCTCCCAACCAGCGTGCAAACACCTGGGACGAGAGGTTGACCACCGGCGAGGCCGGCAATTCCGCCTTCACGGTCTGCGACCTGAGGCGGCTGACGTCCTTGCGATGAACGCCGCTGAGCAGGCTGACACGGCTGTCGGTCGTGGGCCTGCCCTCGATGCCGAAGTCGCGCTCGGCGACCTCGACGAACAGGCCTTTGAGGATCTCCGCCAGATAGGGATAGGTGACGCCGCGGGCCACCATCAGGCGAACCAACGGACGAAGCACGCGCAGCAGCGCGGACACCAGCGCCGCGGGTGGCTGGGCCGGGTCGGTCGGGCTCGAGGATGTGGACGTGGATGGGTCCGTCATGGCGACACGAATGGTAACGGTTGCGTGGGAAAAAATCACACATCTTGTTGACGTGGGAACTTTTCCCACACAGAATCATGTCCGTGGGAAAACTTCCCACGCCTTACCAACCAAAGGAGTCGACATGGACAATTCAAGACGCCAGGCCCTCACGGCCTGCTTTGCCCTCCTCGCCACCGGCCTGGCCGCCAGCACGGCCCACGCCCGCCGCGGCGGCGGTGACGGAGGCCATGGTGGAGGCAGCGACGGTGGAGGCGGTCAGGGTCGCGGCCGCGAGCGCGGGCGCGGCGGGGACGGCGATCGCTCCGACAGCAGCCAGGGATCACACGGGTCGAGCGACTCGGCAGACGGGCGTGGCCGTGGCAGTGACGACACACCCGGCGACATGCGCCGTGGCCGGGGCACCGACGACGCACCGGGTGACATGCGTCGTGGTCGGGGCACCGACGACGCACCGGGCGACATGCGCCGTGGCCGGGGCACCGATGACGGCCCCAACCACCAGTGAGTCCCGCGGTGGAACGGTCGCCGGTGGCGCCGTTGGTGTGGCGTCCCCGTCAGCGGGGCGCGGTGTCGAACCAGAGTTCGAACCGCGCCTGCCGCTCGGCGATTCGCCAACCCTCGACGGTGTGCACCAGCCGGTCTTCGATCACGCCCACCTGCGGCGGCGCGTCCGACGGGCGACCGCGCGGTGTCATCGCGTCGCTCCAGCGACCGGTGACCAGAAGCACCCGCGCCACCGACCGCACGCTGCCGTCGGCCTGAACGGCCAGACGGTGGTTGCAGATCAGGTGCTGCGTCAGGCGGTCGGCAGGTCGGGCTGCGTAGGCAGCGCGCACCGCATCGCGGCCCACCAGCCGGGTGCCATCGGGACGCACCAGCACGCCATCGGGGGCGAACAATGCGGCCAGTCCATCGGGGTCGTTGCGGTCCACCGCGTCGGCGGCGGCCAGCACCAGGTCGCGGCAGGCGCTTTCGGCCAGCAGGGTCTGCAATTCGTCCATCGGGCTCAGTGGGTGGTGGCCGGCTCGGGCACCGCCAGCCATTCGACCAGGGGCGCCGTCACGGCGTCGGGCCGCTCCATCGGCGCCATGTGGCCGGCATCGTCCACCACCGACAGCACCGAACCGGGCGCCAGCGCGTGCATGGCCTCGTGCTGCGGCACGGGCGCCCAGCCGTCCTGCCGGCCACAGAGAATCAGCGTCGGCACCTGAAGGCCACGCAGGACTTCGGTGGCGTCGGGCCGGTTCAGCAGCGCGCGGATCTGCCGCTCGAAGTCGTCGGCGCTCTTGCGGTCGAACATCGCGAGGATGGATTCGATGAGCGGGACGTCCTTCAAGCGCGCTGGATGCACCATGCCCTGCACCCATTCGCGCGCCATCGCGCGCACGCCATCGCGCCGGGCAATGGCCAGCAACGCCTGGCGCTTGCAGGCCTCTTCCTCGCCGGCTGTGCCGGACGCACGGGCCAGGTAGCCGGTGTCGAGCAGCGCCACGCGGGTGATGCGATCCGGCGCCTGGCGCAGGGCCTCCAGCACCACACGGGCACCCATCGAATGACCGGCCAGCGCAAACCGCGGCGGCGCCTGCCGCAGAAGTCGGCGCGCCATCTCGGGCAGGCTGTCGGCGTCGCCGTGGTCGACCACGGCGCACGGGCGCTGGCCCGCCAGCGCGGGCAGCAGCGGGGCCCACACCGCGTGGTCGCACATCAGGCCGGGCACCAGCAGCAGGGGTTCAGGATTCATGCGCCGCCTCCAGCTTGGGATGAACCACGCCCAGCAGGCGGTCGATCAGCGCCGGGTCGGCGGACAGTTCGGCCGCAGCGCCGCTGTGCACCACGCGCCCGTGGTCGAGCACCACCGCGCGGTGGCTGATGGCCAGGATGGCCTGGGGATGCTGCTCCACCACGATCGCCGAGAGGCCCTCGTCGCGCGTGATGCGCACGATGGCTCGCAGCAACTCCTCGACGATGATCGGCGCCAGGCCCTCAAGCGGCTCGTCGAGCAGCAGCAGGCGCGGGTTGAGCACGAGGGCACGTCCCACCGCCAGCATCTGCTGTTCGCCGCCGGAGAGTTGCGTGCCCAGGTTGTCGCGGCGCTCGGCCAGACGCGGAAACAGTTCGTACACGCGCTCGGGGTTCCACGGCCGGGCGCTGCCGCGCGCAGGGCGCTCCACCGCGGTGAGGTTCTCGTGCACGGTGAGCGACTTGAAGATGTTGCGCTCCTGCGGCACCCAGCCAATGCCGGCGGCTGCGCGGTCGTGCGGCGCCAGGCGGTGCAGGTCGACATCGCCCAGCCGGATCGTCCCGCCGTGGCGGCGCGTCACACCGGCCAGCGTGTTGATCAGCGTCGTTTTGCCCGTGCCGTTGCGGCCCAGCAGGGCCAGCGTCTGGCCCTCGGGCAGCGACAGGCTCACCCCGTCAATGACGACGGCTTCGCCATAGCCGGCGCGCAATTGCTCGATCTGAAGCAGCTCGGCGTTCATGCCCGCACCTCCTCGCCGTGACCCAGGTACACCGCCCGCACCTGCGGGTCGGTGGCAATGGCCTCGGGCGAGCCCTCGACCAGCACGGCGCCGTTGACCAACACCGTGATGAAGCGCGCGAACTCGAACACCAGGTCCATGTCGTGTTCGATCAGCAGCACCGACACGTCGGCCGGCAATGCGGCGACCGTGCGCAACAGTTCCTCGCGCTCACCCGCGGGCACGCCGGCCACCGGCTCGTCCAGCAACAGCACGCGCGGCTCGCAGGCCAGCGCAATGGCGATCTCGAGCAGTCGGCGCTTGCCGTAGGCGAGGTGTTCGGTGGCGGTATGCCGCACATCGGCCAGGTGGAACTGCTCGAGCAGTTCGGCACAGCGCCGCATCACCTCGGCGTCGGCGCCCAGGGGGCGCCACCAGCGCGCGCCGCGCCCCAGGTGCTGGGACACCACCATGGCCAGCGTCTCCTGCGGCGTGAGGCTGTTGAACAACTGGTTGATCTGGAAGGTGCGCACCATGCCGCGCTTGACGCGCAGGTGAGGCGCCAGGCTGGTGATGTCGTCGCCATCGAGCAGGATCCGCCCCTGGGTGGGCTCGAGCACGCCCGTGAGCAGGTTGATGAGCGTGGTCTTGCCAGCGCCGTTGGGGCCGATGAGCGCATGGCGCGCCCCGTGCTCGACCGCCAGGTTCACGTTCTGCGTGGCGGCAATGCCACCAAAGTTCTTCACCAGGTTCTCGGTGCGCAGCACCACCTTGCCGCCGTTCATGCGCCACCTCCCTGCGGCCCGCGCGAGAACCACGTCCAGGGGCGCAGCAGGCGGTCGCGGCCCACCAGCACCAGCACCACCAGGAACAGGCCGATCCAGAACGTCCAGTACTGCGGCGTGATGCCGGCGATCACGTCGTGCAGCAGCTTGAACACCACCGCCCCGAACACGCCGCCATACAACCAGCCCACCCCACCGATCACCAGCATCAGCACCACGTCGGCCGACCGCTCGATGGAGAACACGTCGAGCGAGGCGAAGCCGGTCGTCTGCGCCAGCAGCGCACCAGCTGCACCGGCCATGGCCGCCGCGATGGTGTACACGGTGAACAGCCGGCCATTGACCGGAATGCCGATGGCCCCGGCCCGCAGCCGGTTGTCGCGCACCGCCTTGAGCGTGGCGCCGAGCGGCGAATGCGCAATGCGCCGCGCCAGGATGAAGCCGATCACCAGCACGCAGAGCGAATACCAGGCCGCCACCTGCCCGTACAGGTCGAATTCAAAGCGCCCGAGCAGCGGGCCCATCACCACACCCTGCAGGCCGTCGGCACCGCCGGTGAGGTCGCTGAACCGGTTCGCCAGCTCGAACAGGATGAGTGCGAGCCCCAGCGTGACCATGATGCGCGTCAGGTCGGTGCCGCGCATGATGGTGAACGAGAACAAGGCACCCAGCACGGTGGCGGCCGCAATGGCCACCGCCATGCCCACCAGCGGATCGGGCATGACGTGTTTGGCGAACAGCGCGGCCGAATACGCACCAAAGCCCAGGAACGCCGCGTGCCCGAGCGACACGATGCCGCTGTAGCCGAGGATCAGGTCGAGCGAGATCGCGAACAGCGCGACGATGGCGACCTCGTTGATGATGAGGGCATGCTGCTTGAACACCAACGGGGTCAGCAGGGCCGCCACCCACAACAGCGGCTCCCAAGGGCGCCAGCGGTGGGCCACGGAAAGGTCTCGAACGGCGCTCATCGCGCACCTCCCTTGCGGATGAACAGGCCTTGCGGCTTCCACAGCAGCAGCGCGATCATGAGCGCATAGACGATGAAGGCGCCGATCTGCGGCACGTAGTACTTGCCGGCCACGTCGGCGATGCCGAGCAGCAGCGCGGCCAGCAGCGGGCCGGTGATCGACGACGTTCCCCCCACCGCCACCACGATCAGGAAATAGACGAGAAACTTGAGCGGGAAGGTCGGGTCGAGGCCGAGCACTTCGGCCCCCAGCGCACCGCCCAGACCGGCCAGGCCGGAACCCACCGCGAAGGTGGCCGAGAACACCAGGTTCACGTTGATGCCCAGGCCCGAGGCCACCCGCGGATCGTCGACGCTGGCGCGCAGCCGGCTGCCGAAACGCGTGCGCGACAGCACCATCTGCAGCAGCACGGTGAGCACGCCACAGATGGCGATGATGAACAGTCGGTAATGGCCCATGCCGAGCGCGCCGTCGAACAGCTCGGTGCGGCCCTGCAGCCACGACGGCAACTGGATGATCTGCTGCTGCGACCCCATGAAGTAGTCGCACGCGGCCACCGACATGAAGGTCAGGCCGATGGTGAACAGCACCTGGTCGAGGTGCGGCTTTCGGTACATGGGGCGGTAGAGCGTCCGCTCAAGCACCGCGCCGGCCAGCGCCGCACCGATGAAGGCCAGCGGCAGGCACAGCAGGAACGGCACGCCATGGGTCTGCATCAGCGCCACCGTGAGGTAACCGCCAAGCATGGCGAAGGCGCCGTGGGCCAGGTTGATGAAGTTCATCAGGCCCATGGTCACCGACAGCCCCAGCGCGAGGATGAACAACAGCATGCCGTAGGCAATGCCGTCGAAGACGATGGTCAGCATGGTGGAAGGTGTGGGTGGGCAGGCCCTGGGTGGCGCCTGCCGGGGTGGCCCGCGGCGAGCGCCGCGGGCAGGGGGTGAACTGGACTCAGCGGGCCTTGCCCGGGTCCTTCACGTCGGTGACCGTCTCGATTTCGGTGTTGACGAGCTGGCCGCCCACGCGCTCGACCTTGCGCACGTAGATGTTGTGCACCACGTCGCGGGTCTGGGCGTCGATCAGCACCGGGCCGCGCGGGCTCTCGAAGACCTGGCCCTTCATGGCGTTGAGCAGGGCTTCACCGCTGCCGCCCTTGGTCTTGCGAGCGGCTTCGTAGATCACGCGCATGCCGTCGTAGGCACCGACGGCCATGAAGTTCGGCCGCATGCCGTTGTTGGCCTTGCCGAAGGCGTCGACGAACTGCTTGTTGGCCGGCGAGTTGTGGGCGGCCGAGTAATGGTGGGCGGTGACCACGCCGAGTGCCACGTCGCCCATGCCGTTGAGGATGTCGTCGTCGGTGACGCTGCCCTCGGCGATCAGGCGGATGCCGGCCTTGTCGAGACCGCGCTCGGCAAACTGCTTCATCAGGGCCGAGCCCTGGCCCGAGGGCACGAAGGCAAACAGCGCGTCGGGCTTGGCGTCGCGGACCTTTTGCAGGAACGGCGCGAAATCGGGGCTGCGCAGCGGCACGCGCAGGGTCTCGACCACGGTACCGCCGTTGTTCTTGAAGCGCTCGTTGAAGAACTTCTCGGAATCGATGCCGGGTGCGTAGTCGGTCACCAGGCTCACGACGCGCTTGACGTTGTTCTTGGTGGCCCAGTCGGCCAGCGTCACCACCACCTGAGGCACGGTGAAGCTGGTGCGGATGATGTAGGGCGATGCCTCGGTGATGCTCGAGGTGGCGGCCGCCATGACCACCAACGGGGTCTTGGCCTGTGTCGCGATGGGCGCGGTGGCGAACGCCAGCGGCGTCAGGCCGAAGCCGGCCAGCACGTTCACCTTGTCGTTGATGACCATCTCCTGCGCGATGCGCTTGGTCACGTCCGGCTGACCGGTGTCGTCCTTGACGATCAGCTCGACCTTCTTGCCGGCCACGGTGGCACCGTTCTGTGCCATGTAGAGGCGGGCGGCCGCTTCCAGCTGCTTGCCGGTCGAGGCGAAGGGACCGGTCATCGGCAGGATCATGCCGATCTTGAAGGTCTCCTGGGCGGCGGCGTGACCCATGGTGCCAGCCATCGCGAGGGCGGCCACCGTGGTGAGGAAAAGGCGTTTGCGCATGCTTGTCTCCGTGTGTGGCCTGCAGCGAGGCGGCCGGTCGAATGCTGGGAGCGCAATGATTGGCACGGCGGACGGGCACGTCCAATGCCAAATGCGGACCGGCAATGCATTCTGCTTATGGTTGCTGCTTTCGGAGAACCCGGTCCAGACCGCCTGCCGCGATGTCCGCACCCGCCCGCCCGAGGGCTTCGAACATGGATTGCGCGGCCGGCGTGGGCAGGTAGTCGGCGCGCCGCAGGTAACCGATTCGCCTGGGTGCATGCTGCACCGCCACGGGCAGTTCGCGCAACAACCCTTCGCGCAATTCCCGTTCCACGTGCCGTCGCGACATCAGGGCCAGTCGGTCGCCCTGCAGCAACAGCGACACCATCATGAGCGCGCTGTTCACCCGCAGCGGGTCGGCCGGCAAGGCGATGCCGGCGTGCGCCAGCGCCTGCTCGAAGGCGGCCTGTGCCGGGGTGTTGGGCATGGGCATGATCCACGGGGCTCCGCGCAGGTCGCTCCACTTCAGGCGCGCGCGCGCCGACAGGGGATGGCGCGCGCGCGCGACCACCACGAGCGGGTCCTCGAACAGGGTGTGTTGCACCAGGTCCGGCCCCGGTGGTTCGGCACGCAAGGCGCCTGCAACCAGGTCGATCTCGGCATGGCGCAGTTTGTGCACCAGCGCTTCGAAGGTGCCGTCGATGATGGTCAGGCTCAGGCCGGGGTGTTCGGCCAGCACGTCATCGACCGCCTGCGACAACAGCCGGCCGGTGGAGAACGGCAGCGTGCCGATGACGAAACGGCCCTGGGCGGTGCCGCGGTGGTGCCCCAGCTCTTCTTCGGCCTGGGCCAGCTCGGCCTTCGCCAGCTTGAACGCCTTGAGCAGCGAGTCGCCCTCGTCGGTGGGTCGCAGGCCGCGGCGCGACCGGACGAACAGCGGCGCGCCCGCCATGTGTTCGAGCTGAGCCAGGGTTTGCTGAACGGCCGACTGGCTGATGCCCAGCGCCCGCCCGGTGTGCGTCTGGGACAGCGTGTCACACAGCGAGACCATGACCTCGACGTGGCGCGCCACCGCACCCGACGCCACCCGGCTGCCCGTCCAGGCGAGTGGGTCGTCGGCGGCGGACCGGCGCGTCGCCGGTGACCCGACGGCCATGCATTGCAGCGCGCGCAGGGCCCGTCGCGTCAGGCTGTCGGCGGCGGCCAGCGGCACCATGCCGCGGGCAGTTCGGTCGAACAAACGGGTGCCCAGCCGGGATTCGAGGTCCTGGATCGCACGCGCCACCGATGGCTGTGTCAGGTGCAGGCGCTGCGCAGCGCGCGCCGTGCTGCCGCACGCGGCCACGGCGCACAAGGCCCGCAACGGCTTGAGTTCCTGGGTCAGGGCTGGCAAGGTGGGCGCATGGCGCATGGCGCGAGCGTAGCGCGAAGTCGCGCGGCCTTCCGACGGTCGGGCAGGCCACTGGCTTATAGTGCCCTGCCCCCGCTGCGCCCCTGCGGTCCATCACCCGCTGCATGCCCCAAACCCGAGACACCCCTCCCGCGGCCAGTCCGATCCCGGACGCCGGCATCGAGCTGCACGCCGAACCCGGTCACCTGATCCGGCGTGCACACCAGCTTGCCGTGTCGACCTTCCACGACACGCACGGCCGCCAGATCACGCCGGTGCAATACGCCATCCTGCGGGCGCTTCAGGCCGAACCCGGCATCGACCAGGTCACCCTGGCGCAGCGCGTTGCGCTGGACACCTCGACCACGGCCGACATCGCCACCCGCCTCGAGAGCAAGGGCTGGATCGTTCGCGAGATGCTGGCCAGGCGCCAGCGCAGCCTGCGCCTGACCCCCGACGGCGAGGCCGTGCTGGCCGACATGCTGCCGCGCGTGGTGCCGATGTACCGGCAACTGCTGGAACCGCTGGAGCCGGCCGAGCGGGCCGAATTCCTGCGCCTGCTGCGCAAGTTCGTGCACCTCAATGCGGGGGCCGAGGGCGGCAACCAGGACACCCCCCAGACATCCGGGTAAACCCCAGGCATCGGGTGACCGGTGACGCTTGTGCGGAATCAGTCATTCCGTACAATGAATGTCATTCAGCATACTGAATACAACCGCTTCACATCCCACGGAGACGCCCCATGTTCCCGAAAAACACCTGGTACGTGGCCTGCACGGCCGACGAGATCGACGAGAAGCCGCTGGGCCGCATGGTCTGCAACGAAAACATCGTCTTCTACCGCCCGGGTGAAGGCCGCGTGGCGGCGGTGGAGAACTTCTGCCCCCACCGCGGCGCACCGTTGTCGCTGGGCTATGTGTGCGAAGGCAAGCTGGTGTGCGGCTACCACGGCCTGGAGATGGGCTGCGACGGCAAGACGGTGTCGATGCCCGGCCAGCGCGTCGGGGGCTTCCCGGCGATCAAGGCCTTTCCGGTGGTCGAGCGCTACGGCTTCATCTGGGTGTGGCCGGGCGACAAGGACAAGGCCGATCCGGCGCTGATCCCCACCATGGAGTGGCACGACAACCCCGAGTGGGCCTACGGCGGCGGGCTGTACCACGTGAAGTCCGACTACCGACTCATGGTGGACAACCTGATGGACCTCACGCACGAGACCTACGTGCACTCCACCAGCATCGGCCAGAAGGAAATCGACGAAACGCCGTGCAAGACCGTGGTGGAAGGCGACCAGGTGATCACGAGCCGCTTCATGCACAACATTCCCGCGCCTCCGTTCTGGAAGGCGGCCCTGCGCGCCAACCACCTGGCCGACGACGTGCCGGTGGACCGTTGGCAGATCTGCCGATTCACGCCGCCCAGCCACATCATGATCGAGGTGGGCGTTGCCCACGCCGGCAAGGGCGGCTACGAGGCAGCACCCGAACACAAGGTGTACAGCGTGGTGGTGGACTTCATCACCCCCGAGACCGACACCAGCATGTGGTACTTCTGGGGCATGGCGCGCAAGTTCAACCCGGGCGACAAGGCGCTGACCGCGCAGATCCGCGAAGGCCAGGGCAAGATCTTTGCCGAAGACCTGGAAATGCTCGAACTGCAACAGGCCAACCTCAACCGCTTCCCCGATCGCCGGTTGCTCAAGCTCAACATCGACGCCGGCGGCGTGCAGTCGCGCCGCGTGATCGACCGGGTGATCGCAGCAGAACAGGCCGCCACCACGAACGCCGAGGCGGTGGTGGAATGAGCGCACCGGCCACCCCGATCCAGGTCCGGGTGCAGCGCAAGCGGACCGAGGCCCAGGGCATCTGCAGCCTCGAACTGGTGCCGGTGCAGGGCGCATTGCCGCCCTTCACCGCTGGTGCGCACCTCGACATGCACCTGCCCAACGGGTTGGTGCGCCAGTACTCGCTGTGCAACGCACCGGCCGAATCGAACCGCTACGAGATCGCGGTGCTGCGCGACGCCAACAGCCGGGGCGGCTCCACCGCGGTGCACGAACTGGTGCCTGAGGGGGCGGTGATTCACATCAGCGAACCGCGCAACCATTTCCCGCTCGCCGACGGCGCCGCACACCACCTGCTGATGGGCGGTGGCATCGGCATCACGCCCATGATGGCGATGGCAGAGACGCTGTGGAGCCAGGGTGCGGCGTTCACGCTGCATTACTGCACGCGGTCCCTTGAACGCACCGCCTTTGTCGACCGCATCGCGGCGTCGCCCTGGGCCGCTTCGGTGCACCACCACTTCGACGACGGAGCGCCCGGGCAGAAGCTCGACATCGCGGCCACCATGGCTGCGCAGCCGCCGGGCACCCACCTGTATGTCTGCGGACCGCAGCCGTTCATCGACGCGGTGCTGGGCAGCGCGCGAGCGAAGGGCTGGGCCGAAGACCGGCTGCACGTCGAGTTCTTCGGGGCGGCGCCCACGGCCAAGGCCGACGATGGAAGTTTCGAGATCGAGGTGGCGGGCACCGGCCAGGTGATCAGCGTGGCGAAGGACCAGACGGCACTGGCCGCGCTGCAGGCCGCCGGCCTGGACATTCCGATGTCGTGCGAACAGGGCGTGTGCGGGACCTGCCTCACGCGGGTGATCGCCGGCGCACCGGATCACCGCGACCATTACCTGACCCATGAAGAAAAGGCGGCGAACGACCAGTTCCTGCCGTGCTGCTCGCGCTCGAAGACCCCGCGCCTGGTGATCGAGGTGGTGTGACGACCCCCGGGGACCGGGGCGCTGTCAGCCGTCGATGCCGTCGCCGGTCTCGTCGCGCTGGTTGCGCGGGTCGCGCTTTGTGAGCGGCGTCGCCAGCACCCGCTCGATGCGACGCCCCTCGAGCGCCACCACCTCGAAGCACCAACCGGACGCGTCCACGCGCTCGCCCTCGCTGAGCAGCGTGCCGGCCAGTGTCTGCAACAGACCGGCGACCGTGGCATAGAGCCCGCGCTCTTCGTCGGGCAGGTACTCGATGCCCAGGCGCGACTTGAGCTCGGCCACCGGCATGGCGCCATCGACTTCCCAGGCCCCGTCCTCGCGCTCGCGGGCCCAGGCGTCGAGCGGCTTCTCGGGCGAAAGCTCTCCGGTGATGGCCTCCAGCATGTCCAGCGGCGTGAGCAGGCCCTGCACGACGCCGTACTCATCGACCACGAACACCATGCGGGTGGATCGCTCGCGAAACTGCTCGAGCAACTCCATCCCGGTGAGCGTCTCGGGCACGAACACCGCCGGCTGCACATGGGGCGCCACGGTGCCACCGGCGCCTTCGGCCTGCAGGGCCAGCAGGCGCGGGACATGGATCACGCCCACGACATCGTCGAGTCCGCCGCGGCACACGGGGTACCACGAATGCCCGGTGGTCCACGCCTTGCGAACGGCGTCGGCAATGTCATCGCCGGCGTCGAGCCACTGGATGTCCGAGGCCGGCAGCATGATGGAGGTGAGCTGGCGCTCGTCCAGGCCGAACACGTTGCGCACCATCCGGTGCTCTTGCGCTTCGATGATGCCGGCGTCCACGCCCTCGGCCAGGCTGGCCTTGATCTCTTCCTCGGTGACCTGGTGCACGCCATCGTTGTCGACCCGCAGCAGCTTGAGCATGGCCTGGGTGGTGTGCGTGAGCAGCCACACGAACGGCTTGGCGCCGGTGGCCACCGCCGTCATCGGGCGCGAGACCCAGCGCGCCACCGCTTCCGGGTAGAGCTGTCCGATGCGCTTGGGCACCAGTTCGCCAAAAACGATGGTGATGAAGGTGATGACCGTGACCACGATGGCCGTGGCCATCACACCCGCTGCGGTGGGATCGAAACCCATCTCCTGAAACCAGAGGCCGAGGTCGTCGCTGAAGGCGGCTTCGCCCACGATGCCGTTGAGCATGCCGATGGAGGTGATGCCCACCTGCACCGAGGACAGGAACTGCGTGGGATTCTCGAGCAGCTTGAGCGCCGTGATGGCGCCCTTGTCGCCGTCGTCGGCCATCGCGTTGAGCCGTGCCTTGCGGCTCGACGCGAGCGCCAGCTCGGACATCGCGAAAGCCCCGTTCAGCAGGGTGAGGAAAACGATGAGGACGATATCCATAATCGAGGCATGTCACTGTATCTGATCGGCGATGTTCAGGGCTGCGACGAGGCTTTGGGCCGCTTGCTCGACACCCTGGACTTCTCACCCAGCCGCGACCGGCTGGTGGTGCTGGGCGACCTCGTCAACCGGGGCCCGGCATCGCTGGCGGTGTTGCGCCGGCTGATGGCGCTCGGCGGCAGCGCGCAGTCGCTGCTGGGCAACCACGACCTGCACCTGCTGGCGGTGGCGCAGGGGGTGCGCAAGCCCCACCGAAGCGACACGCTCGACGGCATTCTGGGCGCGCCCGACCGGGACGCCCTGCTCGACTGGGTGCGCGCGCGCCCGTTGGCCTTGATGGAGCGCGGCTGGTTGCTGGTGCACGCCGGTGTGCTGCCGCAGTGGAGCGACACCGAGGCGCTGACATTGGCGCACGAGTTCGAGAGCGTGCTGCAGGGCCCCGACTGGGGCGCCTTCCTGCACGAGATGTATGGCAACCAGCCCACCCGATGGGTCGAGACGCTCACCGGCAGCGACCGGCTTCGGATCATCGTCAACGCCTTCACGCGCTTGCGCTTCTGCACCGTCGACGGCGAGATGGAGTTCGCCACCAAGGACGGCGCCGGCGCCGCGCCCGAGGGGTTCATGCCATGGTTCGAGGTGCCGGGACGTCGCAGCGCCGACACGCCGGTGGCGTTCGGCCACTGGTCGACGCTGGGTCGCCTGGTGCGCCCTCGCCTGCTGGCGCTGGACACGGGCTGTGTGTGGGGAGGTTGCCTGACGGCTGCGCGGATCGGCCCGGCGCCAGGGCAGGTGGAATGCATCGACGTGCGCTGCGAACAGGCGCAGGCACCGGGGCGCACCTGAGCCTGCCCGGACCGAAGATCAGTTGCCGCCGTCGGTGGAGGTCGCCTTGAACAGCGCCGCCACCTTGCGACGTGGCTTGATGTTGGGCGACAGGGCGCGCGCGGTGGTGGTCGGGCGCTGGGCCGACTCCCATTGCGGCGGGGTGTCCGCGTCGGCCTTGGGTTCGTAAGGCTGATCGAACAGCGGGTCGGCCGGGGCACGCGGCGCGCGCGGCACCGGTTGGGGCCGCGGTGGCCGTGCCTCGCGCACCTCGCGCACGGTGTCGTCCCGCTGCCAGGCGCGCTGACCATCGTTGAAGCGCCCGGGCGGACGCCGATCGCCCTCGAGTTCGAGCGCCTCGATCTCGAGCTTTCGACCGAGCAGTTTTTCGATGTCGACGACCAGTCGGGTGTCCCGGCCATTGACGAACGACACCGCCAACCCCGATGCACCCGCGCGACCGGTGCGGCCGATGCGGTGCACGTAGTCCTCGGCGTTGAAGGGAATGTCGAAGTTGAACACCGCCGGCACGTCCTTGATGTCGAGGCCGCGGGCGGCCACGTCGGTGCACACCAGCAGATCGACCGCACCGCTCTTGAACGCCTCGAGGGCCTTGAGCCGTTCGTCCTGGCTCTTGTCGCCGTGCAGTGCGGTGGTGTTGAGGCCATCGCGCTCGAGCGAACGCGCCAGGCGGGCACAGCCGAGTTTGCTGTTGACGAAGACAAACGCCTGCTTCAGCTCGCGCTCGCGCAGGATCTGCCGCAGGACGGTGCGCTTGTCGTCGTCCTCGACCCGGTAGAAGTGCTGTTCGACGGTGGAGGCGGTGGCGTTGGAACGCGCCACCTCGACGGTGATCGGGTCCTGCAGGTAGCTGTTGGCCAGGCGCTTGATCTCGGGCGAGAAGGTGGCCGAGAACAACAGCGTGGTGCGCTGCTTGGGCAGGTAGGAAAGAATGCGCTGCAGGTCCGGCAGGAAGCCGATGTCGAGCATGCGGTCGGCTTCGTCGAGCACCACGTACTCAACCTGGTTGAGCACGCAGTTCTTGGCCTCGATGTGGTCGAGCAGGCGCCCGGGTGTCGCCACCAGCACCTCGACGCCCTTTTTCAGCTCGGCGGTCTGCGGCTTCATGTCCATGCCGCCAAACACCACGGTGCTGCGCAGCTGGGTGTACTTGGCGTACAGCTTGACCTGCTCGGCGACCTGGTCGGCCAGTTCGCGCGTCGGCAGGAGCACCAGCGCGCGCACCGGGTGGCGCGCCGGCGAGGTCGACGCGTTTTCGTGCTTGAGCAGGCGCTGCAGCAGCGGCAGGCTGAAGGCGGCCGTCTTGCCGGTGCCGGTCTGGGCTGCGCCCATCACGTCGCGCCCGGTGAGCACGTGCGGAATGGCCTGGGCCTGGATCGGCGTCATGGACTCGTAGCCCATTTCGGCCACGGCCCGCGCGAGCGCCGGCGCGAGGTTGAGTTCAGAGAAGCTTTGGGTCATGTCGGGTCCGGGAAGCCCTCTATTGTCGCATCCAGCCCACAACCACGGTGAATCGGCCCTGGCTGGCGTCAGAGAGACGCCGCCTTGAAGGTGTCGCAGGCCCGAACATCTCCCGTTTCAAGACCCCGGCCGAACCAGCGCTGGCGCTGTTCGCTCGTGCCGTGGGTGAAGCTGTCCGGCACCACCTGCCCCTGGCTTTTCCTCTGCAGCGCGTCGTCGCCGATGGCCGCCGCGGCATTCAGGGCCTCGTCCACGTCGCCGGGTTCGATCACGCCGCCGGTCTTGTGGTTGTGGTGCGCCCAGATGCCGGCAAAGCAGTCGGCCTGCAGCTCCAGCCGCACCGACAGGGCGTTGTATTCGCGCTCACTCGCCCGGGCGCGCGCCTTTTCCATCTGGTCGGTGATGCCCAGCAGGTTCTGAACATGGTGGCCCACCTCGTGCGCAATGACATACGCCTGCGCAAAGTCCCCCGGCGCGCCGAGCTGGCGGCGCAAGGTGTCGTAAAAGCTCAGGTCGATGTAGACCTTCTGGTCGCCGGGGCAATAGAACGGGCCCATGGCCGCCTGGCCGGTGCCGCAGGCGGTGGGTGTGGCGCCGCGGAACAGCACCAGCCGGGGTTTCTGGTACTGGCTGCCGGCCTGTTGAAAGATCTCGCCCCAGGCGTCTTCGGTGCCCCCGAGCACGGATGCCACGAAGCGGCCCATCTCGTCGCTTGGCGCACCGGTGCTCGACTGCGGTGCCTCCACGGAGGCTGGTGCCTGCAGCCCACCGCCATCGAGCGCGCCCAGAATGGTGAGGGGGTTGATGCCGAACACCCAGCCGGCGATGAGCGCAATGGCAATCGTGCCCAGCCCGATGCCCCGCCCGCCACCCAGGCGCGGCACGCGCCCCATGCCACCCGGGCTGCTGCGGCGGTCCTCGACCTGGTCCGAGGGTCGGTTGTTTTCCCACTTCATCGAGTGCCTCCTCTGGCGTGCTGACGGGCGTGGGGGAATGGTAGGGCAGTTGGGGGGTGGCTGGGGGGGTTGACTCCCCCTCCGGGCCGCTGGGTCGTGAGCCGATCCGGCGTGGGCTCCCCCTCCAGGCCGCTGGGTCGTGTGGGCGGAGCCTTCGACAGGCTCAGGCCGAACGGAGGGGGTGGCTCTGGGTGAATGGAGGGGTGGGCGCACCAACCCGTCACTCTCGACGGATGGTGGGGTTCGCGGGCGCAGGCGCCATTCGCGGTTGCCACAGAGGCGGCGCGCCAATCACGGTGTTGATGAGGTGATGCAGGCGCGCCCACCCACTGATCCGCGAGCACGCCGGAGAACGCGGACCACGCCAGCCGTCAGCGCGACACGGTGGAGCGAAACGCAGGCATACCCACGGATGGGCAGGGCCTTCGACAGGCTCAGGCCGAACGGAGGGGCTGGCTGAGGGACGACCGGAGGGGTTCGCTCAGGTCAAACGGGATAGGTGAGGCTCAGGCCTTGGGCAGTGTCACCCCGACCTGACCCTGGTACTTGCCGCCGCGGTCCTTGTAGGACACGTCGCAGACCTCGTCGCTCTCGAAAAACAGCACCTGCGCGCAGCCTTCGCCAGCGTAGATCTTGGCGGGCAGTGGCGTGGTGTTGCTGAACTCCAGCGTCACATAGCCTTCCCACTCGGGCTCGAACGGCGTCACGTTGACGATGATGCCGCACCGCGCGTAGGTGCTCTTGCCCAGGCAGATGGTGAGCACGTTGCGGGGAATGCGGAAGTACTCGACCGTGCGCGCCAGCGCGAAGCTGTTGGGCGGGATGATGCAATGGTCGCCATGGAAATCGACGAAGCTCTTTTCGTCGAAGTTCTTCGGGTCGACCACCGTGCTGTGGATGTTGGTGAACACCTTGAATTCGGGTGCACAGCGGATGTCGTAGCCGTAGCTGCTGGTGCCGTAGCTGATCACCCGTTTGCCGTCGACCTGTCGCACCTGACCGGGCTCGAAAGGTTCGATCAGGCCGTGTTGCGCGGCCATGCGGCGGATCCACTTGTCGCTCTTGATGCTCATGCCGCCATTGTAGGCAGGGTGCCGGCGGGCAATGCCCGACCTGTCACGGCGCTTTCACGCGCCCGACACACCGCGTGCGAACACTGCAGCGCTTGTTTCACCCACCCGGGCGCTGCCATGATCCACCTCGACACGCTGTCCACCCCACCCAGTTTCCGCCTGCGCCAACGCGCCATGACCACCCTGCTCGCCTCGCTCGCCGCGGCCACGCTGATTGCCTGTGGCGGAGGCAGCGATGCGCCCGCCACCCCGCCCCCGGCCACGGCGTTCACGCTGCAGGTGCTGCACGTGGCCGACATGGACAGCGGCGGCGATCTGGTCAACAACAGCAAGGGCGTCTCGGCCCTGGTGAACCGGTTCAGGGCGCAATACCCCAACAACACGGTGTTCCTGTCGTCGGGCGACAACTACATTCCCGGGCCGTTCTTCAACGCGGCCGACGACGCGTCGCTGACCGCCGAACTGGGCGCCACCGGCGCGGGCCGTGGCGACATCGAGATCCTCAACCTCATGGGCCTGCAGGCGTCGGCGGTCGGCAACCACGACCTCGACCTCGGCACCAACTTCTTCAACGCCCTGATCAACGCGGGCAGCGGCTGGCGCGGTGCGCAGTTCCCCTACCTGTCGGCCAACCTCGATTTCGGCACCGACAGCAACCTGGCTCCCCGCGTGACCACCGACGGCGCCGAGACCAGCACGCTGGCCAACCGCCTCGCGGGCAGCGCCGTCATCACGGTCAATGGCGAGCGGATCGGCATTGTGGGTGCCACCACGCCCACCCTGGCCAGCATCACGTCCACCGGCGGCATCGGCGTGCGTCCGGCCAGCACCACCGACGTGGACGCCCTGGCCGCGGAAATCCAGCCGAAGGTGAACGCGCTCACCGCCGCCGGCATCAACAAGGTCGTGCTGCTGGCGCACATGCAGCAGATCAGCGTCGAGCAGGCGCTGGCCACCCGCCTGCGCGGCGTCGACCTGATCGTGGCGGGCGGCTCCAACACCCGCCTTTTCGACGCGAACGACCGCATCCGCCCCGGCGACACCAGCCAGGGCACCTACCCGCTCAGCTTCACCTCCCCCACGAGCGAACCGGTGCTCGTGGTGAACGTCGATGCCGACTACAAGTACCTGGGCCGCATCGTGCTGCCGTTCGACGCGCAAGGGCGGGTGATCACCCAGCGCCTGGACCCCGCGATCAACGGCGCCTGGGCCACCGACACCGATGGCTTGACCCGCGCCGGCACCACGGTGGCCAGCGCCACGGCTGGCGTGGTGGCCATCGCCGACAAGATCGCGGCCGTGATTGCCGCCAAGGACGGCAACCTGTTCGGCGCCAGCAGCGTGTACCTGGAGGGCGACCGCACGTTTGTTCGCAACGAGGAAACCAACCTGGGGCACCTGAGCGCGCTCGCCAACCTGGCCTACGCCCGCGCCAATGGCCATCCCGAAACGGCGGTTTCGCTCAAGAACGGCGGCGGCATCCGTTCTTCGATCGGCGCATTCGACATCCCACCCGGCGCCACCACCGGCACCAAGGGCCCCACCCGGGCCAACGCCACCGTCGACAAACAGGCTGGGGATGTGTCGCAGCTCGACATCGAGTTCGCCCTGCGCTTCAACAACGGCCTGAGCGTTCTCACCGTGACCGCGGCCGAGCTCAAGGCCCTGCTGGAACACGGCGTGGCGGCGCTCGGCAACCAGGGGCGGTTCCCGCAGGTGGCGGGCGTTCGCTTCAGTGTCGACCCGACCGGTGCCGCGAACAACCGCATCCGCACGCTGGTGGTGGACGACCCGGACGGCACCGGGCCCGCCAGCGGACCGCAAGTGGTCTACAGCGGCGGTGCGTTCGCCGTCGATGCCAACGCCACCACCTACCGCCTGGTCACGCTCAATTTCCTGGCCGGCGGTGGCGACGGTTACCCGTTCGGCACCCTGAGCGCACCCAACCGGGCAGACCTGCTGGTCGGCAGCGGTTTCACCGCCCCCGGTGGCGAGCAACGGGCGCTGGCCGATTACCTCATCGCCACCCACCCGCGCTCGAACCCCTACGCCGAAGCAGACCGCCCGGCGGCCCAGGACCTGCGCATCCAGAACCTGTCGGTGCGGGCTGAAGCCCTGCCCTGACGGCTTGAAGAATCGTCCCCGGGGCATGGCCCGGGTGCGCTTCCTGCAACGGACCTTCGGGTCCGTCTTCATTTTCGACATATGCGAATTGTTCGCATTTGTGTTTATACTGGTGACGTGAACCAGATCGACCTTTCCCGTCAGCCCTTCCCCCCGCCGCAAGCCAGCACCGAGCTTTCGGCGCGTATCCCGTTCATCGAGCTCAGCGCGGGACGGCGCGAGGTCTTCATTGAACACGCCGGTCAGGTGTACCGCCTGAGCCTGACAGCGCAGAACAAGCTGATCCTGACGAAGTGAGGCGACAACCCGCCGATCGCGGCGCGGCAACGGAGAAATCCCCATGACCGACTCCGGAATTTTCAGTAATTACTGAAAATTCAGACCGGTCTGGCTACAGTCCCGGTCATGCCGCTGCAAGACCACCTTCCCCCCCTCAACCGAGAGTTCGTGGCCCATTTCGGTGAAATGGGCAGCCGATGGGGCATCAACCGCACGGTGGGGCAGATCTATGCCCTGCTCTACCTCTCGCCCAAGCCGCTGTGCGCGGACGAGATCGCCGAAACGCTGGAGTTTTCGCGCTCCAACGTGAGCATGGGGCTGAAGGAACTGCAGGCCTGGCGGCTGGCGCGGCTGCGCCACTTCGCGGGCGATCGCCGCGAGTTCTTCGAGGCGCCTCCCGACGTCTGGGAAATCTTCCGCGTGCTGGCCGAAGAGCGCCGCCGCCGCGAGATCGAGCCCACCCTGTCGATGCTGCGCACCGCGCTGCTGGAAACCCCCAAGACCGACGCCGAGCGGCATGCCCAACAAAAGATGCGGGACATGCACGACCTGATCGACCGGCTGATGACCTGGTTCGACGATGTGCAGAAGCTCGCACCGGAGACGGCGATGCAGCTGATGGGCATGGGCGCGACCGTCACGCGCGTGCTCGAACTCAAGGACCGCCTGAGCGGCAAAAGACCCGCACCCCGCCCCGAAGCGCCTCCCCGCAACGAAGAAGCCGCCTGATTTCTCCCAAGGACCGACCGCCATGGACCTCGACGCCCTGCTGCTTTCGCGCATCCAGTTCGCCGCGAACATCAGCTTTCACATCCTGTTCCCCACCATCACCATCGCGCTGTGCTGGTTCCTGCTGTTCTTCCGCATCCGCTTCGTTCAGACGCGCGACGAGGCCTGGGAGCAGGCTTACTATTTCTGGACCAAGGTGTTCGCGCTCACCTTTGCACTGGGGGTCGTGTCGGGCATCGTCATGAGTTTCCAGTTCGGCACGAACTGGCCCGGATTCATGGAAAAGACCGGCAACATCTCGGGGCCGCTGCTGGGCTACGAAGTGCTGACCGCCTTCTTCCTTGAGGCCAGCTTCCTCGGCATCATGCTGTTCGGCCGCGGCCGCGTGAGCGAGCGCATGCACCTGATCGCCACATCACTGGTGGCGCTGGGCACCACCATGTCGGCCTTCTGGATCCTGAGCCTGAACTCGTGGATGCAGACGCCGGCCGGGTTCGAGATCGTCAACGGCGAATTCATGCCCACCGACTGGATGGCCATCGTCTTCAACCCGTCGTTCCCCTACCGCCTCGCGCACAAGCTGCTGGCCTCGGGCCTGACCGCCTCGTTCCTGATCGCCGGCCTGTGCGCCTGGCAGCTGCTCAAGGGCAGCGCCACCCGCGGCACCCACAAGGCGATGCGCACCGCCGTGTTCGCGGCGGCACTGATTGCCCCGCTGCAGGTCTTCGTGGGCGATCTGCACGGCCTGAACACCCTCGAGCACCAACCCGCCAAGATCGCCGCCATGGAAGGCATCTGGGAGACCGAGCGCGGCGCGCCGCTCACGCTGTTCGGCATCCCCGACGAGAAGGCCGGCACCACCCACTTCGCGGTGGAGATCCCCAAGCTCGCGAGCCTGATCCTCACGCACGACCTCGACGGCGAGATCAAAGGCATCAACGAATTCAAGGGCGAGCACCCGCCGGTGGCGCCGGTGTTCTATGCCTTCCGCGTGATGGTGGGCGTGGGCACGCTGATGCTGCTGGTGGCGGCATTCACCGCCTGGAAGCTCTGGCCGCAGCGGCGCGAGCTCACCACCCGGCTGCCGCGCCCGCTGCTGTGGGTGCTGTCGGGCATGGCGTTCTCGGGCTGGGTGGCCACGCTGGCTGGCTGGTACGTCACCGAGATCGGTCGCCAGCCTTTCATCGTCTATGGCGCCCTGCGCACCGCCGACGTCGCCACCGCGCTGCCGCCGCCCTACATCGCGCTCACGTTGACGGCCTACGTGATCGTCTACGCGCTGCTGCTGATCACCTACGTGGGCGTGCTCAAGCACATGGCCGAGCACCCGATCAAGCCCGCCCCCGAGGCGCCGCAGGGCGAACTCGGCAAGGCCGGCGTCTGACCGGGGGAATCGCGCGATGACCTGGGCTGAATTCCTGCCGCTCTTCTTCATGGCCATCATGGGCCTGGCCTTGCTCGCCTATGTGGTGCTGGACGGCTACGACCTGGGGGTGGGCCTGTTGCTGCCCCTGGGGACCGACGACCAGAAGGACACCATGATCAGCAGCATCGGGCCGTTCTGGGACGCCAACGAGACCTGGCTGGTGCTCGGCGTGGGCGTGCTGCTGGTGGCCTTTCCCAAGGCCCATGGCATGGTGCTGCAGGCGCTGTACCTGCCGGTGGCGGTGATGCTGATCGGCCTCATCCTGCGCGGCGTGGCCTTCGACTTCCGCGTCAAGGCGCCGGTTCGGTACAAGCCATTCTGGAACCGCGCGTTCTTTGCCGGCTCGCTGCTGGCCGCCTCGTCGCAGGGCTGGATGCTCGGCAGCTACATCACCGGTTTCGACAACGGCGGACTGGGCTGGGTCTTCAGCCTGGGCATCGCGCTCACGCTGCCCGCCGCCTACGTGCTGCTGGGTGCGGGCTGGCTCATCATGAAAACCGACGGCGAGTTGCAGCATCGCTCGGTGTACTGGGCGCGCCGCGTGTTGTGGCCGATGGCGGCCGCGCTGCTGGCGATCTCGGCCGCCACCCCGCTGGTGAACGAAGCGGTGGTCGAGAAATGGTTCGGCGTGCCGCAGATCTTCGCGCTGCTGCCGGTGCCGCTGATGTGCGCCGCCGCGTTTTTCGCGGTGCGCTGGGTGGTCACACGGCCCCAGGTGGTCGACGCCGGCTATGGCTGGCTGGTGTTCGTGAACACGGTGCTGATCTTCGTGCTGGCCTTCTTCGGTCTGGCCTACAGCATCTTTCCGGACATCGTGATCGGCCGCCTCACGGTCTGGGAAGCCGCCTCGGCCACCGGCTCGCTCACCGTCATCTTCATCGGCGTGGCGGTCACCCTGCCCGTGATCGTGGCCTACACGATCTACATGTACCGGGTGTTCTGGGGCAAGGCTCGGGCGCTTTCGTATCAATAGGCTCCCCCCCGCCGCGCTGCGCGCGACCCCCCCGGGGGGGCGGTGCCGATGGACCGGCGGAGCCGGATCCATGGCACCTGCTGGACTGGGGCACGCGCTCCGGTGGCACCCCTGCCCCTTGCCTGATTCAACGTCCCGCGATCACCACCCTCGCGATCGCGCGGTCGTCGGCGAGGACGATCAGGGCGAACAGGAATTCTTCGAGGGTGGTGGCTTGCGCGCAGCGGCGCGACAGGAGCGGTATGGCGTCGGGATCGATGACGATGAAGTCGGCTTCGTGGCCGGGGGTGAGGTTGCCGACGACGCCCGCGAGGCCCATGGCCTGTGCGGCGCCGGCGGTGTGCTGCCACCACAGGTTGGACGGTGCCAGCGACAGCCCTGGCTTGGAGGCGCCTTCGCGGCCCACGGTGTAGGCCGCGAGCATGGTGGCAAAGGGCGAGAAGCTGGTGCCACCGCCCACGTCGCTGGCCAACCCGTGCCGAAGCCCGGTGCGAACCGCGGCCTGGTGGTCGAAGAAGCCACTGCCAAGAAACAGGTTGCTGGTGGGGCTGATGGCCGCGGCCGCCCCGAGCTTCGCCATGAGCGCGCGGTCGGTGTCGTCCAGGTGAATGCAGTGGGCGTACACCGCCCGTTCTCGCAAAAGCCCGAAGTCGTCGTACACCCCCAGGTAGCTTCGGCTGCCGGGAAACAGCTCGGCCACCCAGCGCACCTCGTCGCGGTTCTCGGCCACGTGCGACTGGATCCACACGTCCTGGTATCTGGCCGCCAGATCGCCCGCGCCTCGAAGCTGCTCGGGCGTGCTGGTGGGCGCAAACCGCGGTGTGACGGCATAACCCAGCCGGTCCACCCCGTGCCAGCGCTGGATCAGCGCCTCGGTGTCGATGAGGCTTTGCTCGGTGTCGTCGCGCACGCCGTCGGGGCTGTGGCGGTCCTGCAGCACCTTGCCGGTGATGAAGCGCAGCCGGCGCGCCTGCGCCACCTCGAAGGCCGCGTCGACCGACGCCATGTGCGACGTCGCAAAGGTGAGCGCGGTGGTCACGCCGTGGCGCTGCAGTTCGTCGAAGAACACCTCGGCCACGGCGCGCGCATGCACCGGGTCGGCGAAACGCGCCTCGTGGGGAAAGGTGTAGTGCTCCAGCCAGGGCAGAAGCCCGTCGGCGGGCGAGCCGATGACGTCGATCTGCGGGTAGTGCACATGCAGGTCGATGAACCCGGGGGCGATCAGGCGCGGGCGCAGGTCTTCGACCACCACGCCCGCAAAGCGATCGATCAGGGTCGCGTGGGGCCCCGCGGCGCGAACCACCGACTGCCCGGTGGCATCGGGGCCGATCACCAGCAGGCCGTCTTCGTCGTACAGCGGTGCGCAGCTGTCGTCATCGAATCGCAGCAGCCGGGCTCGGTAGGCTTTCATGACCGAGAGCTTATCGGGCGCTGGCCGCGCTGTCATTCGCGGGCGGCCATACCACCCATTGCATTCAGCGTGCGACGGAGCCCTGCACGCCTTCGACCAGCCAGTTCATGTTGAGCACCTGATCGTCCGTCAGGCGCTGGCCCGGGGCGATGGCCATTCGGCCTTCGTTGTCTCGCACCGGCCGGTCCTTGCCCGCGGCAAACACCGGCAGCCGGCCCGCCGCCATGTCGGCCTGGCGGGCGGTCACTTCCTTCTGCACCGCGTCGGGCACCTTGCGGCCAAACCCCTCGACGCGGATGAAGCCATCGGCCACGCCCCCCCACACGCTCCCGCTGCGCCAGGATCCGTCGAGCACGGCCTGGACCCGGCTCGTGTAGTAGTCGCCCCAGCGGTGCGTGACGGCGACCACCTGGGCGTCCGGCGCCACGCTGCGCATGTCGGAGTGGTAAGCCACCGCCAGCTTTCCGCGCTCCTGCGCCGCCACCATCACGGCGGTGCTGCCGGTGTGGAAGGCCAGCACCTCGGCGCCCTGGTTCATCAGGGTCATGGCCGCGTCGCGCTCGCGCGGCGGGTTGAACCACTCGCCCAGCCACACCACCTTCACCTCGGCCTTCGGATTGACCGAGCGCATGCCCAGCGTGAACGCGTTGATGCCCTGAATGACCTCCGGGATGGGAAAGCCGGCCACGTAACCCGCTTGTGTGGCCATGCGGCCCGCGGCCACGCCAGCCAGGTAACGGCCCTCGTAATAGCGGGCGTTGGCGGTGGCCACGTTGGCCGCGGTCTTGTAGCCGGTGATGGACTCGAAGCGCACGTTCGGAAACTCGCGCGCCACCTTCAGCGTGGGCTCCATGTAACCGAAGCTGGGCGTGAAGATGATGTGGTGCCCCTGCTGCGCCAGATCGCGGATCACGCGCTCGGCGTCGGCGCCTTCGGGCACGTTCTCGACAAAGCGCGTCTGCACGCGATTGCCCAGTGCCGCCTGCACGGCCTGGCGACCGTCTTCATGCTGGCGCACCCAGCCCGCGGGCGTCAGCGGTGCCACATACACAAACGCAGCTTTCACCGGCGGCTTGACGGGCTCTGCCGGGGCGGTGTGGGCAAGGGGGGAGAAAAACAAGGCGGCCCAAGCCGGCGCGAAGGCGCGCCAGGCCGCGAGGTTTTTGTACATGGTGGTCCTCTACATGGCTTCCGTTGAATGAAAAACGCGAGCCGGGGAAGCACCGGCTCGCGCAGCATCGATTGTAGTGGGCTCGGGTTTCAGGCGATGGCGGCCTCCAGCCGGGCGAGGTGGCGCTGGCGTGTGGCGCTGTCGATGAAGCTGGCCTCGAAGCTGTTGCGGGCCAGGGCGATGACGTCGTCGCGCGAGAGGTTCAGGGCCTCGACGGTCTGCACGAAGTTGGCGTTGAGGTACCCACCGAAGTAGGCCGGGTCGTCGCTGTTGACGGTGGCACACAGGCCGGCGTCGAGCAGCTTCTTCATGGGGTGGTCGCGCAGATCGTTCACCACGCAGAGCTTGAGGTTGGACAGCGGACACACGGTGAGTGGCGTGCGGCGGCGCGCGAGTTCTGCGACCAGCGCGGGATCGTCCAGGCTGCGAACGCCATGGTCGATGCGCTCGGCCTTGAGGTCGTTGAGAGCCTCCCAGATGTAGGGCGGGGGGCCCTCTTCACCGGCGTGCGCCACGATGCGCAGGCCGAGTTCGCGGCAGCGCGCGAACACCCGCGAGAACTTGGACGGCGGGTGACCCACCTCGCTCGAATCGAGCCCCACACCGATGACGTGGGCGCGGTGCGGCAGCGCTGCCTCGAGCGTGGCAAAGGCATCGGCCTCGCTCAGGTGGCGCAGGAAGCACAGGATCAAGGCACTGGTCATGCCGAACTCGTCATGTGCCCGGTCACAAGCGCGTTTCAGGCCCGCGATCACCACGCCGATGTCAACGCCGCGCGCGGTGTGGGTCTGCGGGTCGAAGAAGATCTCGGCGTGCACCACGTGGTCGGCGTGCGCGCGCTGCAGGTAGGCCCAGGCCATGTCGAAGAAATCGGCTTCCTGCAGCAGCACGCTGGCGCCCGCGTAGTAGATGTCGAGGAAGCTCTGCAGATCGGTGAAGGCGTAGGCCTGGCGCAGCGCGTCCACGCTGGCATAGGGCAGCGCCACGCCGTTTCGCTGCGCCAGCGCGAAGATCAGTTCGGGTTCCAGGGAACCCTCGATGTGGATGTGCAGTTCGGCCTTGGGCAGGGCGGAGGCGAGTTGGGCAGGAGACAGTGTGCTCATAGGGTTCCGAGGGTGATGCCAAGGCGTTGCAGATAACGGCGGTAGGCGCTGCTCACGCGGTCGGCCGGGCCGTGCACTTCGGTGACCGGCCCGGTGCGTCCGATGGGCAGGGCCTGCGGCCGCTGCGATTCGACCACCGGTCGGTCCTGCGCGAACACCGCGTCCTGAAAAGCCACCAGCGATTCCGTGCTGGCGGGGTCGTTGAGTGTGGCCATCACGAACCACGCGGTGCAATGGCCGTCGCCGTCGGGTCGGATGAACAGCGCGATCGCGTTGCGCACCGGGTCGCCTTCGGACGCGTCCTTGCGCAACACGGCCGCGTACGGATGCGGCACGGTGTAGGCATAGTCGATCCACGCGCCACCGTCCGCCGCTGCATAGGCCCGCGGTTGCCAGGCTCGCGCCCCCTGCACGCCCACGCCCTCGACGCCGTCCGCGCCTTCGGAGACGGTGCCGGTGCGGACCTGTGCGTGACCGCGCTCGCCCAGCCAGCCTTCATGCACGAAGCCGAAGTGGCTCAGGTCGAGGAAATTCTCCACCAGTCTGGGTGCGCTGGTGGCCACGGCGTAGGGACCGCAGACCACGCGGCGCCAGACCGGATCGTCCGCTTCGGCGAACAGCGGTGGTGCGTCCAGCGACGCGGCCCGGGCGGCATCGCCGGCCTGCAGCCGAACCCAGACCAGCCCATGCCGTTCGCGGGCTTCGAAGACCGCGGCGGCGTGGCCGGCAGGGGGGTCGAAATCGGGCGACGCGGGCACGTGGCGGCAGCGGCCACCCCCTTCGAACTGCCACCCGTGGTAGGGACATTCCAGCCTGGGCCCCTGCACCGTGGTCAGCACCCGGCCGAGCGACAGGCGCGCGCCCCGGTGCGGGCAGCGGTCGGCCCAGGCATGCACCACACCGTGGTCGCGCCACAGCACCAGCGACTCGCCCAGCAGGCTCACCGCCAGCGGCGCCTCGCGCAGCGAGTGCCCGTCGACCACTGGGTGCCAGAGTTGTCGCTCGATCATGTGGGGATTTCAGAAAAAAGGGCTGCCACGCGGCAGCCCTTTTCATCGAGAGGCACCGCGGAACCGGCTCTGCCGGGCCGCTGGTGCCGCCCCCTTGAGGGGGTCGCGCGAAGCGCGGCGGGGGTGTCCCGTTTATTGGGGGACTTTGCCTTCGACGCCTTTGACGTAAAACTTCACCCCACCCAGAAACTTGTCATCGGCCTTCTGGTCCTTGGCCAGCACTTCCTTGCCGGACTGGTCCACGATGGGGCCGGTCCAGGGGTGGAAGCTGCCGTCCTTCAGGCCGGCCTTGATGGTGTCGATCTTCGCCTTGATCTCGGCAGGCACGTCGGCGGCGATGGAGACCATGTCGATCGCGCCTTCCTTGTGGCCCCACCACACACCACCGGTGCTCCAGGTACCTTCGAGCGCGTCCTTGGTGGCCTTGATGTAGTACGGGCCCCAGTTGATGATGGCCGAACCCAGGTGGGCCTTCGGGCCGTAGGCGGTCATGTCCGAATCCCAGCCGAAGGCGCGCTTGCCGGCCTTCTCGGCGGTCTGCAGCACGGCCGACGAATCGGTGTTCTGGAACAGCACGTCGGCACCGCCGTTGAGCAGCGAGGTGGCGGCTTCGGTTTCCTTCGGCGGATCGAACCAGCCGTTCACCCAGACCACCTTGGTCTTGATCTTCGGGTTCACCGACTGCGCGCCCATGGTGAAGCTGTTGATGTTGCGGATCACCTCGGGGATTGGAATCGAGGCCACCACGCCGAGGGTGTTGGTCTTGGTCATGGCGCCCGCGATCACGCCGGCCATGTAGGCGCCCTCGTAGGTGCGGCTGTCGTAGGTGCGCAGGTTCTCGGCCGTCTTGTAGCCGGTGGCGTGCTCGAACTTCACGTCCTTGAAGTCGGCAGCGACCTTGAGCATGGGCTCCATGTAGCCGAAGGTGGTGCCGAAGATCAGCTTGTTGCCGTTGGCGGCCATGTCGCGGATCACGCGCTCGGCATCGGCACTTTCGGGCACGCTTTCCACGAAGCTGGTGACCACCTTGTCACCGAACTCCGCCTCGAGCGCCTTGCGGCCGTTGTCGTGGGCGAAGGTCCAGCCGCCGTCGCCCACCGGACCGACGTAGGCGAACGCGATCTTCAGCGGCTCGGGCTTGGGCGCGGGTGCCGGGGCTGCGGCGGGCGCCGGCGCGGCCACAGGGGCGGCGGCCTCTTCCTTCTTGCCGCAGCCGATCAGCACGGCGCTGGCCAGCGCGCTCAGTGCGGCGGCCTTCATCAGGGAACGTTTGTTCAGGTCGGTCATGGTGTCCTCGGGTGGGAGGGAGGGGTGGTGGAAGCGGTTAATGGTGTACCCGGTTGGGTATTCAGCCAGTAGCAAATTATGAACCCGGGTAGAACGGTTTTCCGATCGACGAAGGCATGTTCACCCGGATCCAGGTGGCGTTGCGAGAGATCAGGACCAGAACCACCACCGTGGCAAGGTAAGGCAGCATGGTGAGGAACTGGCTGGGCACCTGGAGGCCGATCGCCTGAAGGTGGAACTGCAGCATGGTGACGCCGCCGAACAGGTAAGCCCCGAGCAGCACCCGGGCAGGACGCCAGGTGGCAAAGGTGGTCAGGGCGAGGGCGATCCAGCCCTTGCCGGCAATCATGCCTTCGACCCACAGCGGGGTGTAGACGGTGGACACGTAAGCGCCCGCCAGCCCGCACAGCGAACCGCCGGCCATGACGGCCAGCAGGCGGATGAAACGCACCGGGTAGCCGAGCGCGTGCGCCGACTCGGGACTTTCGCCCACGCTGCGCAGCACCAGACCGCCGCGGGTCCGGTAGAGGAACCACACCAGCCCGAGCGCCAGCGCCACACAGGCGTAGACCATGGGGTGGTGGCGGAACAGCGCGGGCCCCAGCAAGGGGATGTCGGTCAGCACCGGAATGGCCCAGCGGAACTGTTCGGGCAGGGTTTCCTGCACGTAGCGGGTACCGGCAAACGCGGAGAACCCGCCACCGAAAAGGCTCAGTGCGAGGCCGGTGGCGTACTGATTCGTGTTGAGCCAGATCACCAGCACACCGAAGATGGCCGCCAGCAATGCGCCGGCGCCCATGCCCGCCACGAAGCCGAGCCAGGTGCTGCCGGTGTGCACGACGGTGGCGAAGCCGGCCAGCGCGGCGCAGAGCATCATGCCCTCGGCGCCCAGGTTGACGATGCCGGCCTTCTCGTTGATCAGCAGACCCAGCGAGGCAATGGCCAGCACCGTGCCCGCGTTCAGCGTGGCGGCAACCAGCAATGCGTAGGACTCCATCACTTGCTCCACTTCAATCGGTAGGCAATGAACGTGTCGCAAGCCAGCAGCGAAAACAGCAGCAGGCCCTGGAACACCCCGGTGATCGACTTGGGCAGGCCCAGGCGCGATTGCGCGAGTTCGCCGCCGATGTAGAACATGCTCATGAGAATGGCCGAGAACACGATGCCCACCGGGTGCAGGCGCCCGACGAAGGCCACGATGATGGCGGCAAAGCCGTACCCCGCCGGCACGTACGGCGTGAGCTGACCGATGGGTCCGGCCACTTCGAAAGCCCCCGCCAGACCGGCGGTGCCACCAGACACCAGCAGGGCCACCCACAGTGCCTTGCGCGACGAAAACCCGGCGTAGCGCGCGGCCAGCGGCGCCAGTCCACCCACGATCTGGGCATAGCCCGCCACGGTGCGGAACAGGAAAAGCCAGGCGAGGGCCACCCCGATCAGCGCCACCGGCAGACCGATGTTCACGCGCGACCCATCCATCAGGCGCGGCATCTGCGCCACCGCCTCGAAGGTCTTGGTCTGCGGAAAGTTGTAGCCGGCCGGGTCTTTCCAGGGGCCGTAGACGAGGTAGTTGAGCACCTGCACCGCCACATAGACCAGCATGAGGCTGACCAGGATCTCGTTGGCGTTGAAACGGTCGCGCAGCAAGGCGGTGATGCCCGCCCACAGCATGCCGCCCAGCATGCCCGCCAGGATCACCGCCAGCACGATCCACGAACCGGTGTCCTTGCCGGCGGTGAGCGCCACGCCGCCCGCAAACACCGCGCCGATGATGTACTGCCCTTCGGCGCCGATGTTCCACACGTTCGAGCGGAAGCACACCGCCAGACCGAGCGCGATGATGAGCAGTGGCGTGGCCTTGACCATCAGTTCGGAGATGGCGTAAGCGCTCTTGATCGGCTCCCAGAAGAACACCTGCAGGCCCCGCACCGGGTCCTTGCCCAAGGCGGCAAACAGCAGGACGCCAATGACCACCGTGATCAGCAGCGCAAGGACGGGTGACGCGTAGCCCCAGAACGGGGAAGGCTGGGGGCGGACTTCAAGCCGCAGCATGCGTGCGCTCCTTGGAGGGCTTCTGGTCGTTCCACAGGCCCGACATCCATTCGCCGATGCGTTCCACCGTGGCGTCGGCGCGGTCCAGGCTGGGCGACAGGTGGCCCTTGGCGATCACGTGCAGGCGGTCGCTCAGCTCGAACAGTTCCTCCAGCTCTTCGCTCACCACCAGCACCGCGCAACCGGCATCGCGCAGCGCCAGGATCTCGCCGCGGATCTGCGCCGCCGCGCCCACGTCCACGCCCCAGGTGGGCTGGCTCACGATGAGCAGCTTGGGCCGCGCTTCGATCTCGCGGCCGACAATGAATTTCTGCAGGTTGCCGCCCGACAGCGACTTGGCCGCCGCACCGGGGCCGTTGGCCTTGACCTGGTAGCGGGCGATGATGTCGGCCGCCTGAGCCTTGAGCGAACCGACCCGGATCCAGCCGGCCGCGCCCACCGCATCGCGCCGCGACAGCAACAGGTTCTGGGCGAGCGACAGCGTGGGGACGGCACCGCGGCCCAGGCGTTCCTCGGGCACGAAGTGCAGGCCCAGCGCGCGCCGGCGACCGGGGTCTGCACGGGAAACGTCCTGCGCGCCCAGGCGAATGCTGCCGGCCGGCGCGCGCGGGTCTTCACCCGACAGCGCGCGCAACAGCTCGCTCTGCCCGTTGCCCGAAACGCCCGCGATGCCCACCACCTCGCCCGCCCGCACGGTGAGCGCGACATCGGCCAGGGCCGTGCCGAAGGGGTCTTCGCTGTTCAAAGAGAGTCCGCTCACCTGCAGCACGGCGTCGCCCGCGTTCAATGGCCGGTGCTCCAGTTCGGGGGGCTCGGCGCCGATCATCAGCCGCGACAGCGACGCGTTGCTTTCCTCGCGCGGATCGCACACGCCGGTGACCTGCCCGCCGCGCAGCACCGTGCAGGCGGTGCACAGGGCGCGGATCTCGTGCAGCTTGTGGCTGATGTAGAGGATGCTGCAACCCTCGCCGGCCAACTGGCGCAGCGTGACGAAAAGCCGCTCGACCGCCTGGGGGGTGAGCACCGAGGTGGGTTCGTCCAGGATCAGCAATTGCGGGTTGGTGAGCAGCGAGCGGATGATTTCCACCCGCTGCATCTCGCCCACCGACAGCGTGTGGACCGGACGGGCGGGGTCGATCGGCAGGCCGTATTCGTCGCCCTTGGCGCGGATGCTCGCGGTCACCTCGGCCAGCGTGAGCGACTTGTCGAGGCCCAGCCAGACGTTTTCCGCCACCGTCAGCGTGTCGAACAGGCTGAAGTGCTGAAACACCATGCTGATGCCCAGCGCCCGGGCCATCTGCGGATTGCGGATGTGCACCGGTTGCCCGTTGAACAGCACGGCGCCCTCGTCGGGCTTGACCGCGCCGTAGATGATCTTCATGAGCGTGGACTTGCCAGCGCCGTTTTCGCCGAGCACGGCATGGATCTCGCCGGGCTGGACGGTCAGCGACACGCCGTTGTTGGCCACCACGCCGGGGTAGCGCTTGGTGATGCCGGTGAGCTGGAGCCGGTGCTGGTGGGTCGTCATGTCGAAACCTTCGCGCTGCGTGCTTCGGTGTGTGCGCCTTCGGGCGCGCGCAGGGAGGCCGCCACCGACTTGATCTGTTCGCGCAGCCAGCGCCCCGCGTTGGAGGCGTGGGTGCGTTCGTGCCAGAGCTGGTAATACATCATGCGGGGGAACTTCACGGGCGGGGCGAGGAGGGTGAGGGGCAATCCCCCCAGGTAGCGTTCACAGTACTGGCGACCGGTGGTGAGCACCAGCAGGCTGCCTGCCACCATGGCCGGGATCAGCCCGAAATGCGGGCAGCGCACGCTGATGCGGCGCGTCAGCCCCAGACTGGCCAGGTGGTCGTCGATGAAGCCACGCGCACCGGGGTGGGTCGGGGTGGGCGCCACGTGCTCGGCCGCCAGCCAGGCCTGCGCATCCCAGCCGCGCCGCACCGCCGGGTGGTGGTGCGCCACCAGGCACACCACCTCATCGCCGAAAAGGCGGCCCAGGTGCAGGTCGTCCGGGGGTTGGGCCCAGTTGCCGATCACCACGTCGACCGTGCCCTGGGCCAGGTGCGTGCGGTAGTCGGCGTCGCGGGACAGGGGGTGGATGTCGATGGCGCACTGAGGCGCCGCCGCCTTCACCTGGGTGACCAGCTGTGGCAGAAAGAACGGGTCGAGGTAGTCGCTGGCCGCGAGGCTGAAGGTGTGGCTGCTGGTGGCTGGATCGAAGGCGCGGGCGTCCGAAAACATGACCTCGGCGCTGCGCAGGATGTTGGCCGCCGGCTCGATCATGCGAAGCCCGGCCTCGGTCGGCACCATGCCGGCGCCCGAGCGCACCAGCAGCGGGTCACCCGCCAGTTCCCGCAGCTTTTTCAGTGCCGCGCTCACCGCCGGCTGGTACATGCCGAGCTTGATGGCCGACCGCGAGACGCTGCGTTCGGTGAGCACGGTGTGCAGCACGCGAATCAGGTGCAGGTCGATGCGGTCGAACATGGGGCCGTATTTCATGTCGGACTCATGGCAGGCGGCATGGGGTGGATGGCATCGACGGCATATGCAAACCCATATGATGCCCTGAACGCCCCCCGGTATGCTGGCGCGCATGAGCGCAAACCCTGACGGCCGCCTGAAAGGCCAGCCCCTCACGTTCTGGCGCCGCGGTCAGCCGGTGACCCTGCCCGACGTGCCCGCCGACCGCACCCTGTTGCAGGTGCTGCGCGAAGACCTGCATTGCACCGGCACCAAGGAAGGGTGCGGCGAAGGCGACTGCGGCGCCTGCACCGTGGTGATCGGTGAAGCCAGCGGCGACCGGCTCGAACTGAAGGCGGTCAACGCCTGCATCAAGATGGCCCATTCGGTGCACGGGCAAGCGGTGTTCACCGTGGAAGACCTGGCGGCGCCCGACGGCGCCCTGCACCCGGTGCAGGAAGCGCTGGTGCAGTGCCACGCCAGCCAATGCGGGTTCTGCACCCCAGGCTTCGTGATGAGCCTGTACGCCCTGTACCAGAACACGGGTGGCGGGCAGGGCGTTGACCGCGCCACCGCACAGGCCGCCCTGTCGGGCAACCTGTGCCGCTGCACCGGGTACCGCCCCATCCTGGACGCCGCCGAGCGCATGGCCGGACTGCCCTGCCCCGATGGCGCCCGACTGGACGCGGCCGCCGTGCTGCGCGGCCTGCGCACCCTGGGCCCGGCCCCCGAGGGGCCTTACCGCCGGCCCGGGACGCTGGAAGACTTGCTCAAGGCCCGGGCCGATGGTCCCGACGCCCAGGTGATCGCCGGCACCACCGACGTGGGCCTATGGATCACCAAGCAGCACAAAACGTATTCGCGCCTGCTGGACGTGACGGGCGCCGCCGAGCTGCGCCGCGTGGAAACCTACCCGCACCACCTGGCCATCGGCGCCGCGGTGAACCTGACCGACGCCTACACCGCATTGGTGACCGAGCGCCCCGACCTGGCCGCGTTTGCCCACCGTTTCGCCGGCCTGCCGGTGCGCAACGCGGGCACGCTGGGCGGCAACGTCGCCAACGGATCGCCCATCGGCGACTCGATGCCGCTGCTGATCGCCCTCGGCGCCAGCGTGGTGCTGATGCGCTGGGACCCCAGGCGCCGCACCGTGGCCCACCGCGAGCTCCGGCTGGAAGACCTGTACACCGGCTACCGCCAGAACGTCATGCGCCCCGACGAGCTGGTGTGCTGGGTGAAGGTGCCACGGCCCACCGAAGGGGAATACCTGCGCGTTTACAAGATCAGCAAGCGCTTCGAGGACGACATCTCGGCGGTATGCCTGGCGGTGCGGCTGCACGTCGAAGATGGGGTGGTTCGGCAGGCGTCGATCGGTGCCGGCGGCGTGGCCGCCACCCCGGTGCGTGCGCACCAGACCGAAGCCGCACTGCGCGACCAGCCCTGGAACGCCGACACGGTGATGGCCGCCGCCGCCGTGCTGCGCGCTGAATTCAACCCGATCAGCGACATGCGCGCCAGCGCCGACCACCGCCGGGCACTGCTGGGCAACCTGCTGCGCCGACTGTGGCTGGAGCACGGGGGAGCGCGCGGGCTGAACCTGGAGTCACTGGACCTGGAGGCGCTGGCATGAACGCGCGTGAGCGGAATCCCGTTCGGGCTGAGCCTGTCGAGGCCCTTGCGAGCCCTTCGACAAGCCCAGGGCGAACGGGCGACCTGGCTGCAGGAACTTCGCGCTTCCACGAAAGTGCGCGCGCTCAGGTGGCCGGCGTCGCCACCTACATCGACGACCTGCCGGAAGTGCGCGGCACCCTGCATGCGGCCCCGGTGTGTTCGACGGTGGCGCACGGCCGGCTGCTGGGCATCGACACGAGTGCCGCGCTGGCCGTGCCGGGTGTCAGGGGCTTCATCGGCGCCGATCAGGTGCCTGGTGACAAGACGCTGGCTGCGTTTGCGCACGACGAGCCGGTGTTCGCGACCGACTCGGTGCAATTCGTCGGGCAGGTGATCGGCCTGATCGTGGCCGACGACGTGATGACCGCGCGCCGTGCCGCGCGTCTGGTGAAGCCGAAGATCGAACCCTTGCCCGCCTTGCTGACCGTGCACGAGGCGCACGAGCAACGGCAGTACGTGCTGCCACCGGTCCACGTGGCCCGCGGCGACGCCCTGGCTGCCCTCCAGCGCGCACCGCACGTGATCGAAGGCGAGTTCGAGGTGGGCGGACAGGAGCACTTCTACCTCGAAGGGCAGATCGCGTTCGCCATTCCGCTCGAACAGCGCCAGTGGCGAATCCACAGCAGCACCCAGCACCCGGGCGAGGTGCAGCATTGGGTGGCGCACGCGCTGGGCATCCACAACCACGCCGTCACCGTGGAATGCCGGCGCATGGGCGGCGGTTTCGGCGGCAAGGAAACGCAGGCCGGGCACCTGGCCGTGTGGGCCGCGGTGGCCGCCAACCACCTCGGGCGCCCCGTCAAGCTGCGGCTGGACCGCGACGACGACTTCATGATCACCGGCAAACGGCACCCGTTTGCCTACCAGTACCGCGCGGGCTTCGACGACACCGGCCGCCTGAGCGGCCTGCAACTGCAGATGCTGGTGAACTGCGGCTTCAGCGCCGACCTGTCCGGACCGGTGGCCGACCGGGCCATCTTCCACTGCGACAACGCCTACTTCCTCGAAGACGTGGCGATCGACTCGTTCCGCTGCCGGACGAACCTGCAGAGCCACACCGCGTTCCGCGGCTTCGGCGGCCCGCAGGGCGTGATCGCCATCGAGCGCATCCTGAGCGACATCGCGCGCGAGCTGGGCATGGACCCGCTGCAGGTCCGGCTGCGCAACCTGTACGGCGTGAACGAGCGCCACACGACCCACTACCAGATGAGGGTCGAGGACAACATCCTCGAACCCTTGCTGACCACCCTCGCCCACACCAGCCGCTACGCCGAACGGCGGGCCTCCATCGACGCGTTCAACGCCCGCAGCCCGGTGATCAAGAAGGGCATCGCGCTGACCCCGGTGAAATTCGGCATCAGCTTCACCGCCACACTGTTCAACCAGGCCGGGGCGCTGGTGCATGTGTACACCGACGGCAGCGTGATGGTGAACCATGGCGGCACCGAGATGGGCCAGGGCCTCAACACCAAGGTGGCGCAGATCGTGGCCGACGAACTGGGTGTGCCGTTCGAGCGCGTGCTGGCCACCGCGGCCGACACCAGCAAGGTGCCCAATGCCAGCGCCACCGCCGCCAGCGCCGGCACCGATCTGAACGGTCGGGCGGCCCAGTTCGCGGCGCGCCATGTGCGCGACAACCTGGCCGCCTTCGTGGCCGGCCTCGATGGCTGTGGCGCCGGTGCCGTGCGGTTCGCGCATGGCGAGGTCATCACGCCCAAGGCCACGCGCACCTTCGACGAGGTGGTGCACGCCGCCTACGCCAACCGCATCCAGCTCTGGAGCGACGGCTTCTACCGGACGCCCAAGATCCACTACGACAAGGTCACCATGCAGGGGCGGCCGTTCTATTACTTTGCCTACGGCGCCGCCTGCAGCGAAGTCGCGATCGACACACTCACCGGCGAAAGCCGCGTGCTGGCCGTCGACATCCTCCACGACGTCGGTCACAGCATCAACCCGGCGCTCGACATCGGGCAGATCGAGGGCGGCTTCATTCAGGGCATGGGCTGGCTCACCACCGAACAGCTGGTGTGGAACGACAAGGGCCACCTTCAGACCCACGCACCCAGCACCTACAAGATCCCCACCGCGGGCGACCTGCCCCCGCGCTGGCGGGTGGACCTGTGGCCCGAAGCCAACCGCGAGGACAACGTGCATGGCAGCAAGGCCGTGGGTGAACCGCCGTTCATGCTGGCCATCAGTGTGGTCGAGGCGCTGCGCGACGCGGTGGCGCGCGCGGGTGGACAGCCTGGCGCCATGAACGCGCCAGCCACGGGTGAAGAGGTGCTGCGCGCCCTGGGCGGATAGCCGTCACGCTGGCGCGCTGCGGGTGGATGCTGCCGGTGGCTCCTGCACCTGGCAGCAAGTTGCTGCGTTTGCGGTATGGCTGCTGGACGCCCACGCGCCTATCGTTGCAGGTGTCGTCCACCTGCATCCGGAACAAGCATGTCCCATCGGTTCGCGAACGTGTCGGGCACCTCGCCGCTCGACTCCCCCAGAGGCATGCAAGGCAGCTGGGCGCAACGCCTGACCTTGCTGCTGGCGCCGGTCGATGGCAAACCGCACGACTGGCACCCGCACCTGTCACAACGGTTGCTGGCCTTCATCCTGAACGGCACCGATGAATCGGTGTTGAACGACCTCAGGCAACAACCCGAGATCGACCGACAGATGCGGTTGCTCAACCGCTTCCACGGTATGGACGCGGGCGAACCCGACCCGTACGAAGGTTTCGATGGCGTCGATGCGCAGACCGCCCTTCGCTTCGCGCTGGTGATCGAGGCCGGTGCACCTGCCCGATCCGTGCTCTTCATCGACCCCCCCGGAGATTTGCGGTGGCCCGAGCTGATGTTGCTGCACGCGGCCGGGGCCGAAACGAGCGGATTGCACAGCGATGACCCACGGCCCGCGGCGCTGTCGGCCTCACGAATCGAATCGATGCTGGCGGCCGCAGGCCGCGAGCCCGGTTCGCTGCTGGTGGCCGCCTTCAGCACGGCGATCCCCTTTGACCGCACCACACGCCCGCGGCTGGTCGAGCAACGGATGGCCATGGTCGGTGCCATGAACGGGCACGCCGAGTCACTGGCGCGCCACATCCCGACCCTTCGCCCCTGGCTCGTGCCGACCTCCGCAGCGTTGCGCCGGCACGTGGTGCAGATGCTCCAGAGCGCCAGTCCGTCGACACTGCAGCAGGTACCGGAGGCGATTTGTGCCCTGGCGGTGTCCGACGACAAGGTCGTGCGCGTGTGCGCCGAGACCCTGTTGCGCCGCATCCCGGAGGCGGCAGAAGCGCCCTTGCAGCGCCTGGTCGTGGCTGGACGCCCGGCCGAGCGGCAGCGCGCCCGGCGGCTGCTCCAGCAAAGCGCCACACCGGCCCGGACCCTGCCCCCGCTGCCGGTGATCGACTGGTCGCCTGCGGCCAACCGCATTGATCCAGCATGGCTGGACGGGTTCTGGCGCCAGATCAATGAGCGGCTGGTGGAACACAACCGGCAGGTGCTCGAGCAATCCGAACCCACGAATCGCCGGCTGGGCATGCACCAGCTGCCGCTTTTCGAGACCGACGAGCGGCAGGCCCTGTGCCAGCACCTTGAAAAAGACACCCGCTGCAGTCCGGCTCGGCAACTCGACACCTCCATCACCTGGTTGCACGTGGCGCCCGCCCTGCAGTCGCTGGTGGGTCCGTGCATCTCGCCCGTGGCCTTGCTCAGGGTGCTGCTGTTCTTTCACCTGGCAGGGCGGCATGGCATGCTGGACTATCCGGCGGTGCGCGCCTTCAATGCCCTGCACCTGCAGACAGGCCGGCCCACGCTGCTCGAGCTCGCCGTCATGATGGAAGGCGCAGGCCTGTCAGGCGAGGGTCTGCTGCGCAACCTCTGCAACACCTGGGAAGTGGCGATCGGTGAAGGCTGGGACGCCGCGTCCATGCAGCCCTACCTGATGCACCACGCCGAGGCGATCGCCCAGATGCTGGTGAAGCAGGCCATCGAGCCAGCGTCCGCATTCCTGCCTGGGTTGTTTCGCGCCATCGATGCCATGCCCGACCTGCCCGACGCCGTGCTCAACGCGCTGTTCGAACTGGCCTGGGGCACGGCGAGGTCGTCACGCGACCCGGCGCAAGCGGCGCTGGGGCGCCATCCGGCCGCAGCCGCCCGGGTGGTGGACGCCCTGACCGACCCCGGGGCGGCGACGCGGGCCCTGGCGGCCGAATGGCTGGGTCGTCTGGGTGACCGCACAGTGGCTCCGGCGCTGCAGGCCGCCTTGGCCACCGAGAAACAGGCAGCGGCGCGGTCGGCCATGGAAGCCGCCCTGCAGGCACTGGGCTAAAGCCTGCAGCCGACTCCTCTTGGGACGGCGGGAACGCAACCCCCGCTCCGGTCACTCAGATTCACGTCATTCCACCGTGATACCTCATGCATTCCGCCACGATCAAACCTTCCAACCTGTCGCCGCGAGGCGGCCTACCGTCATTGGCAACCTGCGGCCCACCGGTGGGTGCGGATCAGCCAGCCCGACCTGCCCAATTCATGGAGCTGATCGAAAAGCGCCCCAGCCGACTGGTTGCCTTGCGCCACCCTGCGCGCTACCGGGACCAGTTGCGGGCCTGGAAACAGAACCGCAACCAGCACCACGCCGCGCGCCTCTTCGATGCGCTGAATGCCACAGCGCCCGACGCCGCCGCCATCAGACACGCGATCCACAAGCTGGGCACCGCGTTCAAGCTCGAACTGCTGCGCAAGACCGACGAGATTCCTGTGGCCATCGAAGCCAGGGAACATGACTACGCCGCGTGCCTGCACCGCATCAAGGCCATCGGTGCGGTCCAGGGCGCCCTGAAAGCGGGATCGCCCGAAGCGGCGTTCCTGACGGCACTGAGCCGGCAGGCCCTCCAGCGCCGCGAACGGCTCAGAGCCATTCGCGACCACGAGGCCGCCGCCGAGACTGTCGCCCAGGCGCTCGCCGACGCCTGCAATCAGCCCCCCACCGAGAACACACACGCCAAGATGTCGGACGACGGTGGCGGTGGCGCCGTGCTGGTGGGGACCACCCAGCGCAAGCACGGTCGGGCCATCGGCCAATCGTCGGGGCGGCTCACCGCTTCCAGGCGGGATCTGGTTCGCCCGCTCGAATCGCCACCCCGCCGAGGCGATGTGGTCGACGCTTCGGACGACGAACCGCCCGCCGACCGGCGCCTCGCCGAACCGAGCCCCCTCCGACAACCGGCCGATCGCACCTTCACCACGGCCCAGGCGCGCAAGGAAGTTCAGTTCCAGACCGTGTTCAAGATCGAAAGGGACCCGGAGGCCGGTCAACGCACCCGCGAGGTCCACGACCTGCTCCACGCCGTCTCGACGCGCGCTGGCAGGCCCCTGCCGTTCGGCTTTGGTCAGCACCTCCTGATCGAGCAACCCACCGAGGACCAGAAGCAGAACATCGAGGCGCGGCTCAGCCAGGCCGCCACCACCGAGGCGCGAAAGGCAAACCTGGCCATCCAGAAAAACGCCCTCGCCGCCAATTGCCCCGTGGTGGTGCAGGCGTACGTGCCGGGCGAAATGGTCGCCTCGGCACCGGCCGACGTGCGCAAGCGCCTGTTCACCGACCCGACCCTGTGCGCCGACGTCGGTGCGGCGCTGATCGTGTCGCCGCTGCTGCGCCTGAGCGACCACCTCGCGCCCGACAACTGCGGACAGACCAACTGGACCAACGTCAAGGTGGACTCGGCGGGTATCCAATTCATCGACATCTGCCCACCCCCGAATCCAAATCTTTCGACGGACAGCATCGATCAGATGGCGGTACTCGTGGCAGGACTCCAGCGCCTCGCGGCCGTGGTGGACCAGCATGGCGAACTCCCGAGCGACTGGACGCGGTACTTCAATGATTCCCTGTCGGTGTTCTTCGCACGAACGTTTTCGTTCGACAACGGCCTGTTCGAAATCGAGGATTTTCTGTCGGACGAAGACGCCGCCGCCTACCGCGACCTGGCCAACCAGTACGCCCCCTTTCGGCAGGCCAACCACGACGCGCTGAATCGAAAGCGGGAGGCCCCGACCCCGGCCGAAAGAGCGGGGTGCCAGGCCGAGGCCGACGCCGCCGCGGCCGCCGGCAGGCCCCTGAAGGCGAAGATGGACGCCCTGGCCGCGCGGGCGAACGTCGGCCTGGACGACCTGAAGAACCACGCCGGGCCCGGGCTCATCCGCGGCATGGTGTCGGGCATCGACTGGCTGGTCGACAACGAGGCGTTGTTGAAGTCGATGTATCAGACGCTGGCGCAGACCCGGGAGGCGCAGAAGGACAAAGGGCCGGGGACGGACGCAGAGCCGAAGCCGATCCCGGACCTGCTGTTCATCAACGACCGAGGGCGTGCAGACGCTGGCCTGACGCGAGTGACTGGTGTGCTCACCGAACTCATGCCATCGGAGCGGACCACGCTGCGTCGCCTCACGCCCCCTGCCCCACGCGACCTGATGGGACGCAAGGCATGAGCGTCCCTGGACTCGACCCGTCGCGAACCCTCGAGTTGCCGGACGGGGCGCTGGTGATCCGCATGCCGGTCATGCGGCCGCCGGCCGCGCACGACCCGGTTCACGGTCTGGCGCAACTGCTGGCGCGGAACATGCCCACCGACACGCCCTTCGCGGTCGTGCACGCCCTTGAACCGGGACACGACAACCCGGTCGCGTTCGCCCGGCTGAACCGGGTGTCGGACGCATCGATCGCGGTCGTTCAACGCTGGGTTTCGTGCTGTCGGGCGTGGGAGACCGGCGAAAACGCCGCACCGGATCCCGAGACCGACGCACCCGCCTCGTTCGAAGCCGTCTGGCAGAGCCTGTCGACGGACTTCGACCTGCCCGCCAGTGAAGGGCCCTCCTCGGCTGCGGTGACCCTGGTGCCCGACGGCGGCACACCGGTGCAGCTGGCCTGGCGGCCCCACGCGGGCGACGTGCTGCTCCGCGCCGTGGTGGACGTGCTGCCCACCGAAGCCGACGACGACAGCGAATGGTTCCGGCTGCTGCTGGAGACGAACCTGCATGGCGTGGCCACCGGTGGCTCGGTGTTCGCCATCGACGGCGCGCAAGACGAGGTCATCGTCTGGCACGCCGCGCCGATGGACGGGTTGACCGGCGAACGCCTCGCCGGGCTGATCAACCACGTTTCCCGGATGGCGGCGCGGTTCGGTCCGGCCGGCGTACACTCCACACTGCTCCGGGGTGCACGGGCCCATGAAGGTCCGGCGCTGAGATGGCCATGAGGCCGAACCCGAGAACTTGATCCGGCTAGTACCGGCGAAAGAAGAGCGTTTGCCCGACGGCGTCATGCCGTCTGGCGGTCCTCCGGAGCAAACCACCGCCGTGTTTGCACGCCACCCAGGAGACCGCCCCATGAACGCGCCCGACAAGTTCGCCCCGCTGCTCACGCTCACGCGCGAGCCGTTTCCCGCCTCCACCAAGGTGTTCGTGCCGGGCGAGCTGCCCGGTGTGAGCGTGCCCATGCGCGAGATCGCGCTCACCAACGGCGAACGGGTGACGGTGTACGACACCTCGGGCCCCTACACCGACCCGACCGTGGCGATCGACGTGCGCAAGGGGTTGGCGCCGGTTCGTGCGGCCTGGATCGAGGCGCGCGGCGACACCGAGACCTATGAAGGCCGGGAGCGGCAGGCGGTGGACGATGGCGTCAAGCACGAGGCCCGCGAGGCCGAGCGCATTGCCGCGCTGCGGGCCGAGGCTGCCGCGCTGCAGCGCACGCCCCGCCGGGCCCGACAGGGCGCCAACGTGACGCAGATGCACCTGGCGCGCAAAGGCATCGTGACACCCGAGATGGAGTACATCGCCATCCGCGAGAACGGGAAACGCGAGTGGATGCGCGACTACCTGGGCGATCCCGAACGCGAAGCGCGCCTGCGCGGCAACCCGATGGGCGCCCGCATTCCAGAGGTCATCACACCCGAATTCGTTCGCGACGAGGTGGCGCGCGGCCGTGCCGTCATACCGGCCAACATCAACCACCCCGAGCTGGAACCGATGATCATCGGCCGCAACTTCGGCGTGAAGATCAACGCCAACATCGGCAACTCGGCCGTCACCTCGAGCATCGAGGAAGAGGTGGAAAAGCTGGTGTGGTCGATCCGCTGGGGCGGCGACACGGTGATGGACCTGTCGACCGGCAAGAACATCCACACCACGCGCGACTGGATCGTGCGCAATTCGCCGGTGCCCATCGGCACGGTGCCGATCTACCAGGCGCTGGAAAAGGTGGGCGGCGTGGCCGAGGACCTCACCTGGGCCATCTTCCGCGACACGCTGATCGAGCAGGCCGAACAGGGCATCGACTACTTCACCATCCACGCCGGGGTGCGGTTGCCCTTCATCCACCTCACGAGCAAACGGCGCACGGGCATTGTGTCGCGAGGCGGCAGCATCCTGGCCAAGTGGTGCATCACCCACCACAAGGAGAACTTCCTCTACACGCACTTCGAAGAGATCTGCGAGATCATGAAGGCGTATGACGTGACGTTTTCATTGGGCGACGGCCTGCGCCCGGGCAGCGGCGCCGACGCCAACGACGAGGCGCAGTTCGTTGAACTTCGCACCCTCGGCGAGCTGACGCAGATCGCCTGGAAGCACGACGTGCAGACCATGATCGAAGGCCCGGGCCACGTGCCCATGCACCTGATCCAGGCCAACATGGACGAGCAGCTCAAGCACTGCCACGAAGCGCCGTTCTACACGCTCGGTCCCCTCACCATCGACATCGCGCCCGGTTACGACCACATCGCCAGTGCCATCGGTGCAGCCATGATCGGCTGGATGGGCACGGCCATGCTGTGCTACGTGACGCCCAAGGAACACCTGGGCCTGCCCGACCGCAACGATGTCAAGCAGGGCATCATTGCCTACAAGATCGCTGCGCACGCCGCCGACATTGCCAAGGGCCACCCCGGTGCACGGGCCCGCGACGACGCCATGAGCAAGGCGCGGTTCGAGTTCCGCTGGCGCGACCAGTTCGCCCTCGGCCTCGACCCCGACACCGCCGAGGCCTACCACGACGAGACCCTGCCCAAGGACAGCAGCAAGGAGGCGCATTTCTGCAGCATGTGCGGGCCCAAGTTCTGCAGCATGAAGATCACGCAGGACGTGCGCGATTACGCCGAACAGAGGGGCCTCGACGAGGCCGCGGCGCTGGAGCGCGGCATGGCCGAGAAGTCGGCCGAATTCAAGGCCGCTGGCGGCGAGTTCTACGTGCCGGTGGACTCGATCCGCAAGGGCTGAACCGTGGCCACCATCGGCATCGCGGGCGCGGGCGTGCTGGGCCGTCTGATGGCCTGGCGGCTGGCGCGTGCGGGGCATTCGGTGCACGTGTTCGATCCGGCGGCGGGGCCCGAGCCCCCTGCGGTCCACCATGGGACGCCGTCGCCGCACGCCGCCGGCTTCACCGCCGCCGGCATGCTGAGTCCCATCGCCGAACTCGACAGCGCCGACGCCGCCATCGCCCGACTGGGCTGGCGGTCACTGCCACAGTGGCGGGCCATTGGTGAGGCGTTGGGTGGAACCGAACCGCTGGTGCGCGTGAACGACAGCCTGCTGCTCGCCCACGGCAGCGACCGCGGCGCGGCGCAACGCGTGCTGGCGCGGCTCGATGCGGTGCCTGAAGCCCCTCCCGCCCAGGCGCTGGACGCCGCTGCGCTGCGCGCGCTCGAGCCTGCGCTGGCGCCAGGCCTGCTGGGCTGGCGCCTGCCGGGCGAAGGCCAGGTCCTGCCGCGGGAGACGCTTCTGGCGCTGGCGCGGCAGGCCAGCGGCGTTCAATGGTTCTGGAACACCCGCGTGCACGATGTCGGGCCCGGGCGGCTCACGCTGGACCATGGCGACATGCGCCGGTTCGATCTGGCCATCGACGCGCGCGGGCTTGGCGCACGGCCGCAGGTGGCGTTGCGCGGCGTGCGCGGCGAAATCGTGTGGCTGCAGGCACCCGATGTGGTCCTTGAGCGGCCGGTCCGGCTGCTGCATCCGCGCCACCGGGTGTACCTGGTGCCGCGCCCGGGCGGGCGCATCGTGGTGGGCGCCAGCGAAATCGAAAGCGAGGACCGATCGCCGCCCAGCCTGCGCAGTGCGGTCGAGTTGATGACCGCCGCACACAGCGTGCTGCCCGAATTGGCCGAAGCCCGGATCGAACACATGGAAAGCAACCTTCGTCCGGCCCGCCCCGACAACGCGCCCTGGGTGGACACGCAACCCGGCCTGCTGCGGGTGAACGGGCTGTTCCGCCACGGCTGGCTGATCGCGCCCGCCCTGGTGGACGACGCTCTGGCCGCCGCCGGACTGGCGACCCCGCTGGAGAACCTACATGCCTGAAGCGACCCTGATCCTCAACCAGCGCACCCTGCCCTGTCCCGAAGGCCTGACGCTGGCCGCCCTGCTGCAGCGGGAAGGCCTGGCGCCCGACCGGGTGGCCACGGCGTTGAACGCGCGCTTCGTGCCGCGCGAGGCGCGTGCGCAAACGGCGCTCAGGCCGGGCGACGAGGTGACCACGTTCGAAGCCATTGTGGGAGGCTGATCATGAACACGACCCTGCCCGAGCCGGGCCCCTGGACCGCTTACGGCGAAACACTGCCGAGCCGACTGATGATCGGCACCGCCGGCTACCCGTCGCCCCAGGTGCTGCGCGAGGCCATCGCCGCCAGCGCCGCCAGCGTCGTCACCGTGGGCCTGCGGCGCACGCTGGCGGCCGCGGGCGACAACGGCTTTCTGGCCGACCTGCTGACCGACCTGAAGGCGCGTGGCGTGAGGCTGTTGCCCAACACCGCCGGCTGCCGCAGCCCACGCGAGGCCGTGGCGCTGGCGCACATGGCGCGCGAGCTCTACGGCACGCACTGGATCAAGCTCGAGGTGGTGGGCGACGAACACACGCTGCAGCCCGATCCCTGGGGCACGGTGGAAGCGGCAACCGAACTCGTGCAGGCCGGCTTTGCGGTGTTCCCCTATTGCACCGACGACCTGGTGACCTGCCAGCGGCTGCTGGACGCCGGTTGCGAGGTGTTGATGCCGTGGGGCGCGCCGATCGGATCGGGGCAGGGCCTGCTCAACCCCTGGGCCTTGCGCACGCTGCGCGCCCGCCTTCCGCAGGTCCCGCTGGTGGTCGATGCCGGCATCGGCGCACCGTCGCACGCCGCACAGGCGCTCGAACTCGGCTTCGACGCGGTGCTGCTCAATTCGGCCGTCGCCCACGCGCGCGAACCGGTGGCCATGGCGCGCGCCTTCGGCGACGCCGTGCGCGCGGGCCGGCTGGCGTTCGAGGCCGGCGTGATGGCCCCGCAGGACATGGCCGTGGCCAGCACGCCCGTGGCGGGCCGGCCGATGCTGATCGGTTGACGGCCATGCGCGACAGCACCGCCTCCGTGCTTCGGCTCGATGCCCGCGAAGCGGCCGAACGGGCCGGCGCGGCCGAAGGCACCTTGTCCGTTCTGGCCCTGGCGCGCGCGCTGCGCGAGCGCGGCGCACCGGCGGTGGTGATCACCGGCGAGCGCGACGACTGGCTCGACACGCCCCATGCGAGCGGCTGGCTGAGCCGGCCCGCCTCGGGTCCGCCCGACCACGCCATGCGCTTTCGGGACGCACTGCAACGCGGCTGGGTGGCGGCCGACGCCGCCGTGCTGGCGCGTCTGCCCGACGGTGCCACCGCGGCCGACCTGCCGGTGCTGTCGGTGGGCGAAACCCCGCTGGGCTGCGTCCCGCCGCGTGGCGATGCACCCGACCTCGGTGTGTACGCCATCGTCGACAGCGCCGACCGGGTGCGGCTGTGTGCCGAAGCCGGGGCAGGCCTGGTGCAGTTGCGCATCAAGGTCGATCGGGACCACCCGGACGTCGAGCCCGAGGTGATGACGGCCCTGCAAGCGACACGGGCCCACGGCGCCACCCTGGTGGTGAACGACCACTGGCGCACCGCGCTCAAGGTGGGTGCCCCCGCCATTCACCTCGGACAGGAAGACTGGTGCTCGCTGACCGACGGCGAACGCGCCACGCTGGCCGCAGCGCAGGCCGCGGGCCTGCAACTGGGCCTGAGTTCACACAGCCTCTGGGAGCTGTGTCGTGCGCGCGGCGCCGCTCCAGCCATGGTGGCCTGCGGCCCGGTGTGGCCCACGCTCACCAAGGCCATGCCGTGGCACCCGCAAGGCCTCGACAACCTGGCCTGGTGGGTGCGCATGGCCGGCGTTCCGGTGATCGCCATCGGCGGCATTCTGGAGCCCGGCCAACTGGCGCAAGTCGCGGCCACCGGCGCTGCCACCGCCTGCGTGGTGCGCGGACTGGGCGACGACCCGCGGGCTACGCTGCCGACCTGGCGCTCGGCGTGGCACGAAGGTCGGCAGCGTCCGCGCACGCCGGTGCCGGAATGGCCGCACCCCACGCTGCCAGACGATCGCGGATGAGCGCGTGGCCACATCATGGCCAACCTCACCGCGTTCCTACAATCGGCTCCGACGCCATGGCCTCTGACGACCTGCCCCCCCTGATCCCCACGCCACCCGGTCTGTACCGCCACTACAAGGGCGGCTGGTACGAGGTGATCGGCACCGCCCGCTGCAGCGAAACGCTGCAGGGCATGACGCTTTACCGAGCGCTGTACGGAGAGGGCCTCACGGGCGAGGCACTGTGGGTGCGGCCTTCGGCGATGTTCAACGAAACAGGCGAGTTCGAGGGTCGGCACCAGAAGCGCTTCCGCCGCGTTGGCGTCGCCGACCTGATGCCCACCGACCTGCCCACCGCGCACGCGCTGGTGGCGCACCTGCGGTACCGCGCCAGCCGCCAGGGCGTCGACCTCGCCGCGGTGCTGCGTTCGCCCCCGCCCGAACCCACCACCTGCTGCGGCCGTGGCTGCAACGGCTGCGTGTGGGAAGGCTACTACCAGGCGGTTCGCTACTGGGCCGACGACGCGCTCGACCACCTGGGTTGAGCCGGCGCGTCTGCCGGATCATCGGCTTTCACCCGCCAGCGCGCCATTGAGCACCGGCAAGGCGCGAAGGTGCTCGACGGCCATGTCCACGAACACCCGCACCTTGGCCGCCGCCTTGCGCCCGGCGGGGTACACCAGGTGCACGGGGATCGGTGGCGCTTCGTGATCGGCCAGCACCACCTTGAGCCGGCCCGCGACCACGTCGTCGGCCACCTGGTAAGACAGTGCCCGGGTGATGCCGCGCCCCGCCACGGCCGCGGCGATGGCCATTTCACCCGTGTTGGCCACCAGCGGCGTCTCCAGCGTGACCGGGGTGCGTTCGCCCTGTGCATACAAGGTCCAGGGTGCGGCTGCGCCGCCCATGGGCAGAAAACCGATGCCTGCATGCCGGGCCAGGTCGGCCGCGGTGCGTGGCTCGCCGTTCGCCTCCAGGTAATCGGGCGACGCCACCATGACGCGGCGCACGGAGCCCACTCGCACGGCGGTCAGGCCCGAATCGGGCAGGTGCGCGATGCGCACCGCCACGTCGTAGCCCTCGTCGATCAGGTGCACGATGCGGTCGACGAACAAGGTGCGCACGTGCACCCTCGCGTGCCGTTGCATGAAGTCGAGCACCAGTGGCGTCATGTGCAGGCGGCCGAACATCGACGACGCGGTGATCGCCAGCACCCCCTGCGGTTCGCGGAACGACCCGCCGGCCAATGCCTCGGCTTCGTCGAGTTCGCCGAGCAGGCGGCGGCAATCGGCCACGAAACGCTCGCCCGCCTCGGTGAAGCGCACCCGCCTCGTGGTCCGCACCAGCAGCTGGGCGCCGATGCGTGCCTCGAGTTGGTCCATGGCGCGCGACACCGCTGGCGCCGAGTGGCCCAGGCGCCGCGCGGCCCCGGCCAGATTGCCGGTGTCGGCCACGGCGACCAGCACGCGAAGGTGTTCAAGCTTGTCCATGGGTATCGGTCTTGCAGCTGGTGGAAGGCAGAAATGCCGGCAGCAGGGATTCTGTTCGCAATCGGCAATTCTTATGCTGACGGCCATCGACCCTTCGCCCCGCCACGGGGTTTTCTCCCTGGAGCCCGCATGACCGACACCCTTTCCGCCCACCCGACCCGCCCGCTGCGGCTGCACCGCTTTGCCTTATCGGGCCACGCCCACCGGGTGCAACTGTTCCTGTCGTTGCTCGGCCTGCCGTTCGAATGCGTGGACGTGGACCTGGTGGGCGGCGCCCACAAGCAGCCCGCGTTCCTGCAGCTGAACCCCTTCGGGCAAGTGCCGGTGCTGGAAGATGGCGACGTGGTGCTGCCCGACAGCAACGCGATCCTGGTGTACTTGGCGAGCCGCTACGACGCCAGTGGCCAATGGTGGCCGCGCGACCCGGTGCGCTGCGCCGAAGTGCAGCGCTGGTTCAGCGTGGCGGCGGGCCCGCTGGCCGCCGGTCCGGCTGCGGCGCGCGTGGCCCGCCTGTTCAAGCGCCCTGAAGACCCACGCCCACACGCCATCGCCCAGGAATTGTTCACCCGCATGGAAAACCACCTGGCGGCGCGGGAATGGCTGGTGGGCGACCACCCCACGCTGGCCGACGTGGCCCTCTACACCTACACCGCGCACGCACCCGAAGGCGGCATCACGCTGGAAGCTTATCCGCACCTGTGCAGATGGCTGGCTCGGGTCGAGGCGTTGCCCGGCTTTGTGGGCATGGCCCGTGTGGGCAACCCCTGAGCGGGGCACGGCCATGCACGCCACCCCGACCTTTCACGACGGCGAACGCGCCCTGCAGGCGCACGCCGGTTCGCTCGACCGCATGGCCATGATGGGTCCGCGGGTGGTGCGCGACCACATGCCCGACCAGCACCGCGAGCTGTTCCACAAGCTGCCCACCCTGCTGCTGGGCGGCCTGGACGGCTCGGGCCAGCCATGGGCGTCGATGCTGGTGGGCACCCCGGGGTTCGTGCACACACCCGATGCGCACCACATGCGCATCGGGTCCCTGCCCGGCGCGGACGATCCGCTGGCGGGGTCACTGCGGCTCGGCGCTCCGGTCGGCCTGCTGGGACTGGAGCCGCACACGCGGCGCCGCAACCGCATGAACGGGCGCGTGGTGGCGCTGGACGCCGGCGGATTCACGGTGAGCGTCGACCAGAGCTTCGGCAACTGTCCGCAGTACATCCAGGCCCGCGAGCCCGAATGGGTGGCCCGTGAAGCACCGCCAGCGCAGGACCACGGCGCGAGGCTGACCGACGCGGCGCGCGCCCTGCTGGACCGGGCCGACACGCTGTTCATCGCCAGTGCCGCCCCGCACGCCGGCGAACCTGGCGCCGCGCCCCACCAGGGCGTCGACGTGTCGCACCGCGGCGGCCTGCCGGGCTTCATCCGGATCGCCGACGACGGTGGCGCCTCGGTGCTCACCCTGCCCGATTACCGCGGCAACTTCTTCTTCAACACGCTGGGCAACCTGCTGGCGCGGCCGCAGGCCGGCCTGCTGTGTGTGGACTCCGCGACCGGCGATGTGCTGCAGATCGCGGCCGACGCGACCATCGTTCACGACCCGGCCGAGATCGCCGCCGTGCCGGGGGCCGAACGGCTGCTGCGGCTGCAGGTGCGCCACCACCGCTGGCGACCCGGTGCCTTGCCGCTGCGCTGGTCGGCGCCGCAGTTCGCCCCTCAGTTCGTTCGCTAGAACAGGCTCGCCTGCGCGGACAGCGTCTGCGGCTGGAAGCGCGAGGTATCGAGCGCGCGGCGTTCGGTGCTGTAACCCAGCCGTGCACAGGCCTTGTGGAAGCGCTGCTTCAACAGGTCGGCCCACGGTCCGCTGCCCTTCATGCGGGTGGCAAAGTCGCTGTCGTAATCGCGCCCGCCTCGCATGTCCTGGATGCGGGCCATGACGCGGCCGGCCCGGTCGGGGCAATGCTGCATGAGCCATTGCCGGAAGATCGGCGCCAGTTCCCAGGGCAGGCGGATGACCTGGTAGAAGGCGCGGCTGGCGCCGGCGTCCCGCGCCGCAGACAACACCTGCTCCATGTCGTCGTTCAGGAACGGAATCTGGGGCGACACGCTGACGCCGACCGGAATGCCCGCCTCGGCCAGGGTGCGGATGGTGCGCAGCCGCCGGTGCGGCGCGGCCGCGCGGGGTTCGAGCGCGCGCGCCAGTTGCGGGTCGAGGGTGGTTACGGTCACGTACACCGCGGCCAGCCCCTGGGCCGCCATCGCCTGCAGCAGGTCGATGTCGCGCTCGACGCCACTCCCTTTGGTGACGATGGCCACCGGGTGCTGTGCCCGCGCCAGCACCTCGAGCACCGACCGCGTGAGGCGCAACCCGCGTTCGATGGGCTGGTAAGCGTCGGTCACGGTGCCCAGCGCGATCAGGTCGGGCACATGACCCGGCCGCTGCAGCTCGCGCGCCAGCACATCGGCGAGGCCCCGCTTGGCGATCAGCCGGGTTTCGAAATCGATGCCGGGCGACAGGTTGAGAAAGCTGTGGCTGGGACGCGCATAGCAATACACGCAGCCGTGTTCGCACCCGCGGTACGGGTTGAGTCCCAGCCGGAACCCGATGTCCGGTGAGTCGTTGGTGGTGATGGCGCTGCGGGCGTCTTCCCAACGCACCTCGGTGGCAGGCGCGGGGTGCTCGTCGGCCTGATTCAGATCCGGCGTTCCCCAGCCATCGTCAAAGGCCTGGCGGGCCAGCGCCTCGAAGCGGTGTGGCTCGCGAAAGGCCACGCCGCGGCCCTTCAGCGCCGCCAGCGGGAGGGTGAATTCGGTCATGCGTATTCAGCAGATACTGTATGAACATACAGTCTACGCCTGTGCATGACCGGAGCGGCCGCCGCCCGTCGCCCGACGCCTCACCGGATGAGCAGCGCCCGGAAGTCGTTCACGTTGGTGTGCGTGGGCCCGGTCACCACGAGGTCGCCGAGCGCCGAAAAGAAGCCGTAAGCGTCGTTTCGCTCGAGGTGGTCGCCCACCTTCAGGCTCTGCGCGGCGGCGCGCGCCAGCGTGTCGGGCGCCACCAGCGCGCCTGCGTTGTCCTCCACACCGTCGATGCCGTCGGTGTCGGCCGCCAAGGCCCACACGCCGGGCTGGCCGGCCAGGGATTGCGCCAGCCCCAGGCAGAACTCGCCGGCACGGCCACCGCGTCCCTTGGGGGCGCCCTCGGGGCGGGGCTTGACCGTGACGGTGGTTTCGCCGCCGCTCAGCAGCACGCAAGGGGCCTGGAAGGTGCTGCGGCCCAGCGCCACCGAACGGGCCAGCGCCGCGTGCACCTTGCCGACCTCGCGCGATTCGCCCTCGATCTCGTCGCTGAGGATGTGGGCCTGCAGGCCGAGGGCGCGCGCGGCGTCGGCCGCGGCTTCAAGGCTCTGCTGCGGCGTGGCGATCAGGTGGGTGCGGTGACCGGCCAGCCGGGCATCGCCGGGCTTCGGCGTTTCGAGTTCGCCGCGCTCCAGCGCCACGCGCACCGCGGCCGGCACAGCGATGCGGTAGCGGTCGAGGATGGACAGCGCATCGGCGCAGGTGCTGGCGTCGGCCACGGTGGGGCCGCTGGCAATCACGCTCACGTCGTCGCCCGGCACGTCGCTGATGGTCAGGGTGACCACCTGCGCGGGCGCGCAAGCCGCGGCCAGGCGCCCGCCCTTGATGCGCGAGAGGTGCTTGCGCACGGTGTTCATTTCGCCGATGTGCGCGCCGCTGAGCAGCAGTTCGCGGTTGATGCGCTGCTTGTCCTCCAGCGTCAGGCCGTCGGCCGGCAACGTGAGCAGGGCCGAGCCACCACCCGAGATGAGGCACAGCACCAGGTCGTTGGCGGTGAGCCCCTGCACCAGCTGCAGGATGCGCTGCGCCGCCACCAGCCCCGCGGCATCGGGCACCGGGTGCGATGCCTCGACCACCTCGATGCGCGCGGCCAGGCCGGCCGGGCGCGGCGGCACATGGTGGTAGCGCGTGACCACCAGACCCGACAGCGGCGCACCGGACGGCCACAGCGCCTCCACCGCCTGCGCCATGGCGCCGCCGGCCTTGCCCGCACCGATGACCACCGTGCGGCCCCTGGGGGGTGGCGGCAGGAAAGCCGCGGTGTTGTGCAGCGGCAGCGCGCGCTGCACCGCGGCGTCGTACAGGTGGCGCAACACGGCGCGCGGATCGTCTGGCAGGGGCATGTCAGGGGGTCTTTCCGGTGGCGTCGCGGCCGTGCTCGGCCAGCCAGGCAAGGCCCGCTTCGGTCCCTCGCGGGCCCTTGTCGAGCGGGAAATACTCAAGGCCCACCCAACCGGCGTAGCCGCTGTGTTCAATGGCGCTCAGCACCGCGCGCCAGGCCACCTCGCCGGAGCCGGGCTCGCCGCGCCCCGGATTGTCGGCCAGCTGGATGTGGCCGATCCGGGGCAGGTGGGTGCGCAGCGTGCCGATCAGTTCACCCCGCATGCGCTGCTGGTGGTACAGGTCGTACTGAAGCCGCAGGTTCGGCGCACCCACCTCGGCCATCAGGTCGATGGCGTCGTCCACCGTGCTCAGAGTGTAGCCGGGCACGTCGTGCAGGTTGAGCGGCTCGACCAGCAGGACCCGCCCATGCGCGGCCACAGCGCCAGCGGCGTGCCGCAGGTTGGCCACCAGGGTGGCCCGCGCTTCGGCGGCCGGCACACCCGACGGGGCAATGCCTGACAGGCAGTGCAGCCGAGGGGTGCCAAGGGCTCGCGCATAGTGCAGCGCGCGCTCGACCCCTTGCCGGAACTCGGCCACCCGGTCGGGGTGGCTGGCCATGCCGCGTTCGCCGGCGGCCCAGTCGCCGGGCGGCAGGTTGTGGAGTTGCAGCGTCAGGCCGCTGTCTTGCAGGGCCCGGGCCAGCGACTCGGCCGGCTCGGCGTACGGAAACTGCATTTCCACCGCCGTGAAGCCAGCGGCACGCGCCGCGTCGAAGCGCTGCAACAAGGGGCGATCGGTGAACAGGGTGCTGACGTTGGCACAGAATCGGAGCATGTCCGCATTGTCCACAACCGCATGACCACGCTGCTCATCCACCGCGCAGACCACATGGCCTGCTTCGACCACGACGACCCGGCGCGGGGCACCGAGTGGCGCGATGCCAGCCTGTTCGCCCGCGACGGCTTCATCGAATGGATCGGCCCCGCCGCCGACCTGCCGCCCGACCTGCTCGACGCCGACGAAGTGATCGACGCGCGCGGCCAGCTGGTGCTGCCAGGGCTGGTGAACACCCACCACCACATGTTCCAGAGCCTCACCCGAGCCGTGCCCGGCGTGCAGGACGCCGAGCTCTTTTCGTGGCTGCGCGGGCTCTACCCGATCTGGGCGCGCCTCACACCGGAGATGGTGCGTGTGTCGACCCAAGTGGCCATGGCCGAGCTCATGCGCTCGGGCTGCACCACCACCAGCGACCACCTCTACCTCTTCCCCAATGGCGCACGGCTGGACGACAGCATCGAAGCGGCACAGGCCATGGGCATGCGGTTCGTGGCCACCCGCGGCAGCATGAGCGTGGGTCGCAGCGCCGGCGGCCTGCCGCCCGACGATCTGGTGGAGCTCGAGGACCACATCCTGCGCGACAGCCAGCGGCTCATCGAGACCTGGCACGACCCGCGCCCGGGCTCGATGCTGAACGTGGCGCTGGCGCCTTGCTCACCGTTTTCGGTCAGCCCCGACCTGATGCGCGAAAGCGCGGCCCTGGCCCGGTCGTTTCGCGGCCAGGGTGTGCGGCTGCACACCCACCTGGCCGAGAACGACCACGACCTCGCCTACAGCCGCGAGAAGTTCGGCAAGACCCCGGCACAGTACGCGCAAGACCTCGGCTGGCTGGGCGACGACGTGTGGCACGCGCACTGCGTGAGGCTGGACGATGAAGGCATTTCGCTGTTCGCGGCCACGCGCACCGGTGTCGCCCACTGCCCCTGCAGCAACATGCGCCTGGCCTCGGGCATTGCGCCGGTGCGCCGGCTCTGGAACGCGGGTGTGCCGGTCGGCATCGGCGTGGACGGAAGCGCCAGCAATGACGCCGCCCACCTCGTGAATGAAGCGCGCCAGGCCATGCTGCTGGCGCGCGTGGGCCGCGCCATGCAACCGCCCGAGCAGCGCGAGGGCCGCACCTTCTTCGGCTGCGACCTCGGCCCGGCCGAAATGACCGCCCGCGACGCCCTCTGGCTGGCCACGCGCGGTGGCGCCCGGGTGCTGGGCCGGGCCGACATCGGCGCACTCACCGTGGGCCGTTGCGCCGATCTGGTGATGTTCGACCTGGATACCTTGGCCATGGCCGGCGGCGCGGTGCACGACCCGGTGGCGTCGCTGCTGCTCTGCGCCAGCCCGTCGGTCAGCGCCACCATTGTTCATGGCAAGGTGAGGGTGCGCGACGGAGAACCGACCGGCATCGACACCCGGGCCCTGATCAACCGCCACAACGCACTGGCCCGCCAGCTGGTGGCGGGCGGCTGACGCCCCGCAGAGTGCTTCCCCCGGGGCGCCGCTCCCTCAGGCCTCCAGCTTGAAGACCGACACCGCCTGAACGAGCTGCGCTGCCTGCTGCTTGAGGCTCTCGGCGGCGGCGGCGCTTTGCTCCACCAACGCGGCGTTCTGCTGCGTGCCCTGGTCCATCCGGGTGATGGCCGAACCCACCTGGACCACGCCGTCGCTCTGCTCGGCACTGGCGGCGCTGATCTCGCTCACGATGTCGCTGACCCGCCGGATCGACGCCACCACCTCCTGCATGGTGGTGCCGGCCTTGTCGACCAGCTGCGAGCCCTGCTCCACCCGCTCGACGCTGGCGCCGATGAGTCCCTTGATCTCCTTGGCGGCCTCGGCGCTGCGCTGGGCCAGGTTGCGCACCTCGCCCGCCACCACCGCAAAGCCACGGCCCTGTTCGCCGGCGCGCGCCGCTTCCACCGCGGCGTTGAGCGCCAGGATGTTGGTCTGGAACGCGATGCCATCGATCACGCCGATGATGTCGGCGATGCGGCGGCTGCTTTCGTTGATGCCCTTCATGGTCTCGACCACGCGGCCCACGACTTCGCCACCCTGCACCGCGACGGTCGAGGCGCTCGTGGCCAGCTGGCTTGCCTGGCGGGCGTTTTCCGCGTTGTGGCGCACCGTGGTGCCGAGTTGCTCCATGGTCGCCGCGGTTTCCTGCAGCTCGCTGGCCTGCTGCTCGGTGCGGCCCGAGAGGTCCTGATTGCCGGCCGCGATCTCGCGGCTCGCGTGGGACACATGGTCCGAACTGCGGCGCACATCGGACACCGCCCGCACCAGGCTTTGCTGCATGGTCTGCAGCCAGGCCAGCAGGCTGGTCGTGTCGCCCGCCCGAAGCTCGATGCGCGTGCCCAGGTTGCCCTCGGCCACGGCGCGGGCCACGGCCACGGCGGTGTGCGGTTCGCCACCGAGCTGTCGCAACAGGCTGCGGGTGATGCCGACCGCCAGCACAAGCCCACCCACCATGGCCAAGGCCAGGATGCCGATCACCCCGATGCGCGAGGTCTCGTACACCGTCTTGACCGTGGTCGCAGCGGCTTCACCGCCGTCGTAGTTGTGCTGGATGAGCAGGTTCACGGCCGACACGACTTCGTCGAACGCCATGCTGGACAAGCCGTCCGCCACGTCGGCGGCGTCCTGCTGCTGCTTGTCGCGGCCCAGCTTGACCACCTTGGACACGGCGTCACGGTAGGCAGCCCAGGATTTGTCCACGGTCGCCTTCAGCGCAGCTTCCTCCGGCCCCTCCACACGCGCCTGGTAGCCGTCGAACAGCGCCTGCAGGCTTTTGGCGGCCGCGGCCATCTTGTCCTCGTACTCGGCGTGGTACGACGTGTCGTCGGTGCGGCTGTGCTTGACCTCGAGGTCGCGGTGCTCCACCAGCAGCGACCGGGCATCGGACATGTCGCCGACGCCCTTGAGCCACTTGTGTGACAAGGCCAGCGCCTCGTGGTCGACCGCGCGCAGCCCGACCAGGGCCGATGCACCCAGCGCTGCCGTGAGGACCAGCAGGCAGGCGAACGAACCGAACAGTTGCTGGCGCACGCTCATGCGGCCCAGCCATTGCTTCATGGTTGTGAGGGCCTTCATGGCGTCGCCGTCCTTACTTCTTGTGGCCGATGTAGCTCGCGCCGATCACTTTGCCACTGGCGTCCTTGATCGGGTTGTAGCAAGCGTCGAAGGCGGTGCCGAGCACATCGATCGGGCCGCAGAACTGCTGACCCTTGCTCAGGGCATCGTAGGCGGCATTGCGGGCCAGCTGGGTGCCGACACCGCGCTTGCCTTCGGGCGTCAGCACGTTGGTGCTCACGCGCACGAACTCGTCGCCGGCCTTCACGAACACGGTGGCGGTGGCCTGGTGCGACTTGCGAAGGCCATCGACCACGTCGTAGTTGTTGTTGATCTTGCGCGACCCGAAATAGATCGCCGGCACGTCCTTGCCAGCCACGGCCTCGGTGCCTTCGATGCGCGGCGCACCGATCTTGGTGAGGCGGCCGTCGAGTTCGGCGATGGTGGCCTTGGGGTCGACCTGCGCCATCGCAGGGGCAGCCAGGGAGATGGCCATGACGGCCGAGAGCGAGAGAAGAATGCGCTTCGAGTTCATGTCGGTTCCAGTCATAAATGGTTGATACGGAAGGCCACATCCCCATGGATGCTTGTGCTGGTGTATCGGTGGACTGGTGCACATCTTGAGATGCGCGCGACAGGTTGAAGCGGGAAATTGCCGCTCGAAAAGGCCTCAGTTCAAACGCTCTGGGCGGGCAACCTCAGCGGCCGCTCTTCGAATTCGGTGTTGAGCACCACGGTGCTGGTGGTCCGCGCCACGCCCGGGATGGCCTTGATCTGGTAGAGCACGTCCTCGAGTGCGCGCGCGTGGGTGGTGCGCACCTTGGCCAGGAAATCGTGTTCACCGGCCACGCTGTGCAGCTCCAGCACCTCGGGCAATTCGCGCAGGCGCGGCGCGATCTCGCGGCAGTGGATGCCGCCATCATTGCGGATCGCCACGAAAGCGGTGAAACGAAGCCCCACCCGGTCCGGATCCACGCGCAACGAGAAACGCTCGATCACGCCGCGGTCCAGCATCTTCTTCACCCGCTCGTGCACGGCAGCGGTGGACAAGCCCACCTCGGCCGCCACGTCGGCGTAGGAACGCCGGCTGTCGGCGCTCAACGCCGTAAGAATTCTGGTGTCGATGTCATCGAGCTGGATATTTGCTTGCATGCTGACCCAAATCTGATCAAAATACGGTCCCACGGCGATCAGCCGGAAATTCTTCGACCGAGGTGGCGACGTGCCGTCCATTTTCAACCGTTTCGGCCTTGATGGCCAATCCTGGCGCATCACCACCGCGCTGCTCATCGTCTACATCGTGTGGGGCACCACCTACTACGCCCTGGACGTGGCCATGCAGACACTGCCCCCGGTGCTCATGAACGGCGCGCGTTTCGTGGTGGCAGGCCTGGCGATGCTGGCGATTGCGCGCTGGCAGGGACCGCCCTGGCCCACGGCCGCGCAGTGGCGTGCCAGTGCCCTCATCGGCGGCCTGATGGCGTTCGCCGCCATGGCCCTGGTGGTGCTGGCCCAGAAGGCGGGCATCGGCTCGGGCCTGATGGCCACCGTGGTGACCACCATGCCGATGTGGCTGGCGCTGTGGACGCGTTGGGGCGGCGAGCGGGTGCCGGTGACCAGCTGGCTGGGGCTGGTGCTCGGCGCCGCAGGCGCCATGTTGCTGGCGCTCGAGGGCGACTTCTCGACCACGCTGCTCGGCACCCTCTGCGCGTTCGGCGCGCCGCTCGCGTGGAGCATCGGCTCCTATGCTTCGCGCCGGCTCAGCCTGCCCGCGCCCGCCATGGCGTCGGCGGCGCAATGGCTGCTGGGCGGGGTGATGGGCGTGGTGGCAGCGCTGCTGTTCGAACCCTCGGCGCGCAGCTTTCAGCTGGCTCAGGTGTCGGCCGTTTCGGTCATCGCCTGGGTGTATCTGGTGGTGCTGGGCACCATGGTCACACTGAACGCCTACCTGTGGCTCCTCAAGAACGCCAGCGCCGCGCTGGCGGGCAGCTATTCGTTCGTGAACCCGGTGGTCGCTCTGGCGGTGGGCGTGTGGCTGGGCGGCGAGCGCCTGACCGGCTGGGTGTTCATGGCCCTGCCCTTGATCGGCGCCGCGCTGGCGTTGATCCTGTACGGGCGCGATCTTCAGGCGTGGATCGGGTCTTTGCTGCGCCGTCCGATCGCGCCGTGAGGGCCTGGATCCGGCCCGCCCTGCTGGGCGCGGCCACCTTTGCCCTGGCCACGCTCCTGCTCAAACCGCTGACGCACCTGGCGATCGGTGCGCTGGCCTCCGGTGCCCCGTTCGTGCTGGGGGGCGCCCTGATCGCCGGCCTGTCGGAAGAACTGGCGCGCGCCGGCGCTTTGCGATGGGGCCGCTTCGGGCACGCAGACGCCGCCCGACAGGCGTTTGCCTTCGCGGCAGGATACGCGTTGGCCGAGCTGGTGCTGGTGGGCGTGCTGGCCCCGATTCAGCTGATGCAGCTCGCGCAACAACCCGATCTGGTGGCGGCACTGCCCGATGCGCAGCGCGAACCGCTTGAACGCCAGATCGCGGCGCTGGGCGTGTTCACCCCCGTCTGGCTGTTGATCGAGCGCACGAGCGCGGTCGTGGCCCAGATGGGGTTCGGCTGGCTGGTGTGGCAGGCCGTGTTGCGCCGTCGCCCCGCCTGGATCGTTGCGGCTGTCGCGCTGCACGCGGCGGTCGACGTGCCCGCCGCCGATTTTCAATCGGGCTGGTGGCCCCTGTGGGCCGTGGAAACCGTCTATCTGGCTGGCGCGCTGCTGGCGGGGCCTGCGGTGGTCCGGGTCTGGCTCGCGGCGCTCACGCCGGGGCCAGCACCCGCAGCAACCAGCGGTTGAGGTCGTCGACCTCTTCGGGGCAGACGCTGTGTGCCATGTCGTAGGTGTGCCACTCGACGTCATGGCCCAACGCCACGAGCAGCTCCCGGGCTGCCTGTCCTCGCGCGGGCACCACGATGTCGTCGTCAGCACCGTGCGCCATGAACACCGGCACGCCGGCGCTGGCCGGATGGCGCTCGGCCTGCGTGGCCGCGGCCAGGGGCAGGTAGCCCGAGAGCGCCACCAGTCCGGCCAGTCGCCGCGGCGCGCGCAGACCGGTCAGCAACGTCATGGCACAGCCCTGCGAGAAACCCATCAGCACGATGCGGTCGGCCGGGACGCCGCGCGCCACCTCCCGGTCGATCAGGCCCTGCACCTGCGCCATCGAGGCACGCAGTCCGGCCTCGTCTTCGGGTCGCGGCAGGGCGGGGTCGGCGCCGGGGGGGTGGATGTCGTACCAGGCGCGCATCGGGTAGCCGCCGTTGAGGCTGACAGGGCGCACCGGTGCGGTGGGAAAGACGAAGCGCACCGGTCCGATGGCCGAGAGGTCGAGCATTTGCGCCACCGGCACGAAATCGTTGCCGTCGGCGCCCAGGCCGTGGAGCACGATGACGCTGGCCACGGGGCGGGCGTCGGGGCCGCCGCTGACGCCCTCGAGGATCTGGAGTTCGGTGTCCTGCATGGGCTGGCAGCATAAGGGCAGGACCGCGACAATGCGCCGCATGACCCCCGAGACCCTGCTCCACCACGCCGACAACGGCCTCCTCTGGACCGACCGCCCGAGCAACCGGCCCACCTACACCCTCGACGCCGCCTACGCCGACGCGCTGGCCGTGCGCGCGCTGCGCGTGGCCAGGGGCGAGCAGCCACTGGGCTACAAGGTCGGCTTCACCAACCGCGGCATCTGGGCCACCTACAACGTGTTTGCGCCCATCTGGGGCACCGTGTGGGACCGCTCGGTGGTGTTCTGCGACGGCGAGGGCGTGCTGCGGCTGGACCACACCTGCGAACCGCGCATCGAGCCCGAGGCGGTGTTCGGCTTTCGCGCCACGCCCGCGCCAGAGGCCACCATGGCCGACCTGTTCGATGCGCTCGACTGGGTGGCGCCCGGTTTCGAGATCGTGCAGTCGCACCTGCCGGGCTGGAAGTTTGCCGCGCCCGACACCGTGGCCGACGGCGGACTGCACGCACGGCTGCTGGTGGGCGCCCGGTGTTCGGTTCGCGAGGTGGCGACCGATGCCACCGGACTGGACGCCCGCCTGGCCGGCGCAGAGGTGGCCCTGGCGCGCAACGGCGAGGTGGTCGATCGCGGGCGCGGGGCGAACGTGCTCGACGGCCCGCTGCAGGCGCTGTGGCATTTCGTGCGGGCCCTGCGCGCGTGCCCGGGTGCGCCCGATCTCCAGCCCGGCGACGTGGTCACCACCGGCACCTGGACCGACGCCTGGCCGGTGGCGCCGGGCCAGACCTGGCAAGCCGCCTTCGAGGCGCCGCTGGCGGCATTGACCCTGCGTCTGGAGTGAGCACTCCAATCCGCATGCGACACGGGGAAAACCCACTGAGGGGATTCCGCCGCCCTCGCTAGGCTCGATGGGTTCGCAACCCACGGAGACCTCTTTCATGAGCGCCAAGATCGCTGACGACCTGCTGGCCCTGCAACGCCTTTATTACTGGGAAAAATCCGCACCCGGCCGGGTGTCGATGACGCAGCCCATGGGTGGTGGCGTGGTTCAGGATCTCACCTGGGCCCAGGTGGCCGACCAGGTGCGCCGCATGGCCGCCCACCTCCAATCGCAGGGCTGGGAACCCGGCAGCAAGGTGGCCATCCTGTCGAAGAACTGCGCCTGGTGGATGATGAGCGACCTCGCCATCTGGATGGCTGGCCACGTGTCGGTGCCGCTCTACCCGACGCTGGCGCCCGAAACCATCCGCCAGATCCTCACGCACAGCGAAGCAAAGGCCCTGTTCGTGGGCAAACTTGACGGCTGGGAAGGCATGAAGCCCGGCGTGCCGGCCGACCTGCCCTGCATCAGCTACCCGCTGTCGCCGGTGGATGCCATCAAGGCCTATGACGGCTGGGACGCCATTTGCGCCCGCACCCAGCCCATGAAGGAAAACCCCACGCGACCCGAAGGCGAGCTCGCCACCCTCATCTACACCTCGGGCACGACCGGCATGCCCAAGGGCGTGATGCACACCTTCGGCAACTTTGCCTGGGCGCTCGACAAGGGACTGGCGCGCATTCCGCTGTCGCAGAACGACCGCATGCTGAGCTACCTGCCGCTGGCGCACGTGGTCGAGCGCATGCTGGTCGAGCATGGCTGGGTGCGCACGGGCATGCACGTGTTCTTTGCCGAATCGCTCGACACCTTCGCCGCCGACCTGCAGCGCGCGCGGCCCACGGTGTTCTTTTCGGTGCCACGCCTGTGGGTCAAGTTCCAGCAGGGCATTCACGCCAAGATGCCGCCCGCCAAGCTCGAGCGCCTGCTCGGCATTCCGATCCTGGGCGGCATCGTGCGCCGCAAGATCCAGAAGGCACTGGGCCTGGACCAGTGCAGGTTCGCTGCCGGCGGCGCGGCGCCCATGCCGCCCGCGCTGCTCCAGTGGTATGCCAAGCTGGGCATTCCGATCAACGAGGGCTACGGCATGACCGAAAACCTCGCGCTGTCGCACATCACCGAAGCGGGCAAGAACCAGCAGGGCAGCGTGGGCCCCGCCTACCCTGGCGTCGAGCACCGCATCGCGCCCGACACCGGCGAGGTGCAGATGCGCAGCCAGGCATTGATGCTGGGCTACTACAAGGAGCCCGAGAAGTCCCGGGAAACGTTCACCGAGGACGGCTGGCTCAAGACTGGCGACAAAGGACAGATCGACAAGAACGGGCTGCTGCACATCACCGGCCGGGTGAAAGACCTGTTCAAGACCGGCAAGGGCAAGTACGTGGCGCCCGCCCCGATCGAGGACAAGCTGGTGATGCACGAGGCGGTGGAGGCCTGTGTGGTCACTGGCGCCAACCTGGGTCAGCCACTGGGCATCGTCATGCTCAGCCCCGACGCGGCCGCCAAGGTGAAGAACCCGGACGAGAAACTGGCCCTGGAGCGGTCGCTGGCCGACCACCGCAAGACCGTCAACGCCACGCTCGACCCGCATGAGCAACTGCAGTGCATCGTGGTGGTCACCACGCCCTGGACGGTCGACAACGACATGATCACGCCGACCTTCAAGGTCAAGCGCAACCGGATCGAGGACGTGTACGCCAAGAGCTACGAGAACTGGGAGACCACGGGCCGCCCCGTCATCTGGGCGAACTGACCTGCCGCTACCATCGCAGGATGCACATCCTGCTCACCGGCGCGGCCGGTTTCATCGGCATGCACACCGCACATCGACTGCTGGCGCGCGGTGATGCGGTCACCGGCGTCGACAACCTCAACGCCTACTACGATCCCGCGCTCAAGGAAGCCCGGCTCGCGCTGTTGCAGGCGCAGCCGGGCTTTCGCTTTCAGCGGCTGGACATCGCCGACCGGGCCGCCATGGAAGCGCTGTTTGCCGGGCAGCGGTTCGACGCGGTCGTGCACCTGGCGGCGCAGGCCGGCGTGCGCTACTCCATCACGCACCCCCACGCCTACCTTGAAAGCAACCTGACCGGCTTCGGCCATGTGCTCGAAGGCTGCCGGGCGCAGGGCGTGGGGCATCTGGTGTATGCGTCCAGCTCCAGCGTTTATGGCGGCAACACCAAAACGCCGTTCGAGGAAACCGATGCCGTCGACCATCCGGTGAGCCTGTATGCCGCCACCAAGAAAGCCAATGAGCTGATGGCGCACACCTACAGCCACCTGTACCGCTTGCCCGCCACCGGTCTGCGCTTCTTCACGGTGTACGGACCGTGGGGCCGGCCAGACATGGCTTACTTCTCCTTCACCAAGGCGGTGCTCGAAGGACGCCCGATCGACGTGTACAACCATGGCGACATGAAGCGGGATTTCACCTGGGTGGACGACATCGTTGAAGGCGTGCTGCGGGTGCTGGACAAACCCGCCACCCCCGAGAGCGAAGGCGCTGCCCCGCACCGGGTGTTCAACATCGGCAACCACGACCCCGTGTCATTGCTCGAGTTCATTGCCTGCATCGAGCGCGCCACCGGGCGACAGGCCATCAAGCGGCTGTTGCCGATGCAACCGGGGGATGTGCCGGCCACCCATGCCAGCACCCGCGCCCTGCGCGAATGGGTCGGCTTTGAACCCTCGACTCCGCTGGCCGAGGGCATCGGGCGCTTCGTCCACTGGTACCGAGATTTCCACCGCGACCCCTATCGAGCCTGAGCCGCATCGGCCAGCAGCCGATCGAGCAGCGCGCCACTGGCCTGCTCGCACATCGACAACACCTTCTCGAAGCCCTCGATCGGGCCGGCGTAAGGGTCGGGCACTTCGCGCTCGCCCAGACCGGCGTAACGGAGGTACAGGTGCACCTTGTGGTGCAGTTCGGCCGGGCAACGCTGGTAGAGGTGCCCCAGGTTGTAGAAGTCCATGGCCAGGATCACGTCGAAACGCTCGAAGTCGTCCTCTCGGACCTGTCGGGCCCGCTCGTGCGCGATCGCTCCATAGCCCCGCTCCAGCGCCAGGCGCACCGCGCGACCGTCGGCCGGCTCGCCGGCGCGGCCGCCATAGGTGCCGGCCGAGTCCACCGCCACGCGGTCCTGCAGCCCGCGCCGCCCGACTTCGGCCTGCAGAACGGCACTGGCCAGCGGAGAACGGCAGATGTTGCCCATGCACACCAACAGAATCCTTTGCATGCGGCGAGCATAGCGGCCGTGCAGCAGCCAGAAAGAAAAAGCCCGCCTGGGGGCGGGCTTCGAGCTATCAGGGCGTTGCCCTTGGCCGGGTCAGATCTTGTAGGCGTCGAGGCTCTTGCCGGCGGCCAGCACGTCGCGCACCCACTGCGGTTTGCGGCCGGGGCCGCCCGCCCACAACTCACCGTTGGGGCCGCGGTACTTGGGCGCCGCCGCCGATTTGGATTTCCCCGCGCGCTTGCCACCACCGGTGGCGGTCGAGCCGCCCAGGTCGGCCAGCGTGATGCCGTATTGCTTCATTCGCGCCTTGATGTCGGCAATGACGCCGGCCAGTTCGGCCTTGCGTGCCTGCTCGGCCTGCGCCATCAGGTTCTGGGCTTGCGCCATCAGTTCGGAATACGTTGCCATGGGAAGGACCTTTTGAATGTGTTGGAAATTGCGTCGCACGGGCACCCGTCGGTGCAATTCCGATTCTAATGCAAATCACAGTCCATTCACGAAGGATTGCAACTCGATTGGCAATCCGGCTTCCAATTGCAACGGCGATTGGGTGGCGGGATGCACCAGCCGCAGCCGCCACGCATGCAGGAACATGCGCTTGAGGCCGATTCGAAGGAACAGCCGGTTGAGGTCGAAATCGCCGTATTTGTCGTCGCCCGCGATGGGGTGGCCGGCGTGCGCCAGGTGCACGCGGATCTGGTGCGTGCGCCCGGTCTTGATGGTCACCTCGAGCAGGCTCAGCGCCGGCCGCCCTTCAGCCCCGGGGCCCCAGCGGCGGGCCACCTTGACGAGGGTGATCGCTCGCATTCCGTCGGGGTCGTCGGCCCGGGTCACGCGCACCCGGCGTTCGCCGTCGGCCAGCAGGAACTTGTGCAGCGGTTGGTCGAGGACCTTCAGGCGCTCGGGCCAGTCACCCACCACCAGCGCCAGGTAGGTCTTGCCGGTCTCCCGTTCGCGAAACTGGTCCTGCAACGCCTTCAGCACGCTCTTTTTCTTGGCCACCAGCAGCAAGCCGCTGGTTTCGCGGTCGAGGCGGTGAACCAATTCGAGCAGGCGGGCATCCGGGCGGGCCCGCCGCAATTGCTCGATGACGCCGAAACTCACGCCGCTGCCGCCATGCACCGCAACGCCGGCGGGCTTGTCGATCGCCAACAGCCCTTCATCCTCGAACACCACCGGGAATTCACGCGGCGGTGCCGGTTTCTCGGCTTTGGCTTCGATTTGCGGCGACAGGCGAATCGGCGGAATCCGCAACACATCGCCGGCATTGACCCGATCGTCGGCCGCCACCCGCCCCTTGTTTCGCCGCACTTCGCCCGACCGGATGATGCGGTAGACGTGCGTCTTGGGCACGCCTTTGAGTTCGCGCATGAGGAAATTGTCCAGGCGCTGGCCATCCGACTCCTCGTCGACGGTGAGGTGGCGAACGGCGGGCGTGGGGGCCGGGGCGGCGGGAGGGCTCATGAATCCACCACGCAAGCGGGGGACGTGTCTATAATGCGCGACGCCCGTTGTGTGCTGTAAGTGTTTGATTTGCCTTGGAGTTTAAGGCAGCGAATGCAGAAGCGGCCGACCCGGATGTGCCGGGAGCCCGGCGGGCGATGGTGGCCAGCCGCGGCACCCGGTACCCGAGCCCGATCCCCGATGCGCCACGAGGCATCCCGATCGGCCGCGTTCCGGCGGACGCCGCGGTGGAATCCGCAGACCCACAGCGAACCGACAACGGAATACCCAGATCGCCCAGGCTCCGCCAATAAGCAGCCTGAGCGAGGACGACGAGACCGCAGAGACACCGGCCTGATCATGTCGCCGACAGCCATCGAGCCCCTTCTCTTCCACATCCGACTCCACGCGCCCATGCCCGACCCGGCGTGGCTTCGCAGCGCCTGCGCGCGCGAAGCCTGACACCGCCCGGTCACGGCTCTCCGGCAATTCCTCCACCGTTCGTTGCGTGTGCGGCTTCCCGGCCTGACGGGTGGCCCGGGCTTGCAAGCCCGAGCGCCGCCGTGTGTGCACGGAAGGAAACGCAACATGAAACGCATGCTGATCAACGCCACGCAGGCCGAAGAGCGCCGCCTGGCCATCGTCGACGGACAAAAGCTGCTCGACTACGAGATCGAGATCGAAGGGCGCGAACAGCGCAAAGGCAACATCTACAAGGCGGTCGTCACGCGCGTCGAGCCCTCGCTTGAGGCCTGCTTCGTCGATTACGGCGAGGACCGCCACGGTTTCCTGCCGTTCAAGGAAATCGGCCGCCAGTATTTCCAGGGCAACACCCCGCCGTCCCAGGCCCGCATCCAGGACGTCATCAAGGAAGGCCAGGAACTGCTGGTCCAGGTCGAGAAGGAAGAGCGCGGCAACAAGGGCGCTGCCCTCACCACGTTCGTCAGCCTGGCCGGCCGCTACGTGGTGCTGATGCCCAACAACCCGCGCGGTGGCGGCGTCTCGCGCCGCATCGAAGGCGACGAACGGGCCGAACTGAAGGCCGCGCTCGACCAGCTCGAATACCCCAACGGCATGAGCATCATCGCGCGCACGGCCGGCATCGGCCGCGAAGCGCCCGAACTGCAGTGGGACCTGAACTACCTGCTCAAGCTCTGGAACGCCATCGATGGCGCGGCGCAGTCGTCCAAGGGCGCGTTCCTGATCTACCAGGAGTCGAGCCTGGTGATCCGCGCCATCCGCGACTACTTCAACAGCGACATCGGCGAGATCCTCATCGACACCGATGACATCTTCGAGCAGGCGCACCAGTTCATGAGCCACGTGATGCCCGAGCACGGGCACCGCGTGAAGCGCTACCGCGACGACGCGCCGCTGTTCTCGCGCTTCCAGATCGAACACCAGATCGAAACCGCCTACAGCCGCATCGTGCAGTTGCCCAGCGGGGGCGCCATCGTCATCGACCAGACCGAAGCACTGGTGGCGGTGGACGTGAACTCGGCGCGCGCCATCAAGGGCGGCGACATCGAGGAAACCGCCACGCGCACCAACCTCGAGGCCGCCGACGAGGTGGCCCGCCAGGCACGGCTGCGCGACCTGGGCGGCCTGATCGTGATCGACTTCATCGACATGGAGGAGAGCAAGAACCGCCGCGAGGTGGAGAACCGCCTGCGCGACGCGCTGCGCCAGGACCGCGCCCGCGTGCAGTTCGCCTCCATCAGCAAGTTCGGCCTGCTCGAAATGAGCCGCCAGCGCTTGAAGCCCGCGCTCAACGAAGGTGCGTCCATCCCCTGCCCGCGCTGCGGTGGCTCGGGCCACATCCGCGACACCGAATCGTCGGCGCTGCAGATCCTGCGCGTCATCCAGGAAGAATCGCTGAAGGACAGCACGGCCGCCGTGCTGGTGCAGGTGCCGGTCGAAGTGGCCAGCTTCCTGCTCAACGAAAAACGCACCGAGATCACCAAGATCGAGCTCAAGCAGCGCATCAACGTGCTGCTGGTGCCCAACAAGTCGCTCGACACGCCAAACTACAAGCTCGAGCGCCTCAAGCACGACGACCCGCGCCTGGACAACCTCGACTCGAGCTACAAGCTGGCCGAGGAAGTGGACGACGTGGCCAGCTTCACGCGCCGCAGCCAGGAGCGCACCAACAAGCAGGAGCCGCTGATCAAGGGCGTGCTGCCAGACGCGCCCGCGCCGGTGGCCGTACCCAAGGCTGAGGTGCCGGTGGCACCGGCGCCGGTCGCGGCCGCGCCGGTGGTGGTGCCTGCCGCTGCGCCCGTGCCGGCCGAGAAAGGCTTCCTTGGCTGGCTCAAGGGCCTCTTCGGCGGCGGCTCGACGGCGCCCGCCCCTTCTGCACCAGTCACCGCAAAAGCGCCGGCCGGCAAGGAAGCCGCTCGGACCGACGGCCGCCGCGATGGTGGCCAGCCTCGAGGTGATGGACGCGATGGTGGTCGCGAGGGCAACCGGGACGGCGGCCGTGACGGCGGCCGCGGTCGCCGCGGCGGACGCGGCGCCCAGGGCGAAAGCCGGAACGGTCAGGCCCGTGAAGGTCAGCGCGAGGGTCAACGTGAGGGCCAGGGCGATGCCCAGGCGCGTGGCGCCCGAGGTGACGGTCGTCGCAACGACGCACCGCGCGGCGAAGGCCGGGGTGAAGGCCAGCGCACCGAACAGCGGGGTGAAGGCCAACGGGGTGAAGGCCAACGGGGTGAACAACGGGGTGAAGGCCGCCGCCAGGACCGCCGCACCGAGCGCCGCGATCCCGCCGCCGCCGAGGCCGTGGACACGCTGAATGCAGTGCCCACCGTCGAGAACACCGATGCCGAGCCCCAACCGCGCCGTGAGCGCGGCGAGCGGGGCGGACGGGGCCGTGGGCGCGACGGCGAACGCCGCCGCACCGAGGGTCAGGACGCACCGCGCCCCGCCGACGAGGCCGCACCCGTCGCGGGCAGCGACGCCACGACCAGCGACGCGGTCGACACCACCGAGACCGGCAACGACGAACAGCGCGCACCGCGCGAGCGCCGCAGCCGCGACCGATTTGGCCGTGAACGGCGCGAACGCGCACCGCGCGAAACCGCGGGCGACGCCCCTGCCGAAGCCGGCGATACCCAGCCGATGGAGGCCGAGGGCGAGGCGGCGGAATCCACGGCACCGGCGCGCAGCTACTTCAGCATGCCCGCCACCACCGCGGGCGATGCCGGCGCAGCCCAGCCGGTCGCACCAGCGCCCATCGCCGAACCGCAGACCGTTCGCACGGCACCGACCCCGCCGGCAACGCCTCGCGCGCCAGCCGCACCGGTGGCCGCCGCCCCGGTGGCTGCCTCGCCCGCCGCCGCCAGCCGCGCACTGCCCAAGGTCCAGCCGTACCAGCTCAGCCTGACCGAACTGCAGGCCGTGGCATCGGCCAGTGGGCTGGAGTGGGTGAATTCGGACGCCGCCAAGGTGGCGCAGGTGCAGGCCGCCATTGCGGCCGAACCGAAACCGGTTCACGTGCCGCGCGAACCCAAGCCCCCCGTGGTGCTGGACGACGGCCCGCTGGTGCTGGTCGAGACGCGCAAAGACCTGCGCGAGATGGCGTTGCCGTTCGAGCAGAAGTGACGCCCCCGCCGCCGCCCGCGGGCGGCCGACATGAAAAAGCCACCGCAAGCGGTGGCTTTTTCTTTGGCCGTGGGTGTCGTCAAGTGACTTCGAGGCCATGCAGCCTGGCTGGGCGCATGGGTGCAAGGGGGTGCAAGGGGGTGCAGGCAGGCTGCCTCTGAAGAGCACTTTGGTGGAATACCACCGCGTCGGCGGGCGCCTCACAATCGGTCACATGGACGCTGCCGTGATCTTCCCTGCGCAGTTGCAAGCTCTGGATCCGACCTCGGTCCGGGTTTTCGACGGCAGCTTCAACCTGACCGATCTTGCCGCCGGAGCCGAGCAATGCCACGCCGTCCATCTGCCAGGGGCGGTGTTGCAACAGGCCTGGACTGGCTGTAGAAGGGGGTGGACCCATCCACCCAGGGGCGGGCCTCAGACGCACTTTCCGTTCATTTCGATCAAGGTCTCTGCACGGCTGTCGATATCTGGCTCGACAAGGGCGCCCGTGCCTGACCGTGGCGATGACACGACCGGGCTCACGGACTGACAAATCGAAAAAGAACCGCTCATGAAGCCCACGACATCGCCAACCCGCACCGCTGGCACCAGTGCACACCTGCTGGAGACGCTGAACACCATCGCGCTGCTGCACTACTGCGCAGAGTCGACCGTTCTCAAACCCACTTCAGCACGGATCACCTCCCGCAGGCTGACTCCCGATGCCTGACCACATCACCCCGCGCCCGGGCAAGCTTGCATCGGACGGCTCGCCGGGAACGCTCGACCAGCACCGTGCCAAAGCCCTGCGCGTGCTGTTGCTGGCCGCGGCCTTCGCCGCCCCGATGATCACACTGGCACTCTTTCTGCGCGACGGGGCCTCGCAGCTGACCCTGATGGTCGGCGCCACGAGTGTCCTGTTGTGGATGCTGGGCTGGCTGCTCCAGCGCGGACACGTGACCATCGCGTCCCATGGTCTGGTGCTGCTGATTCTGACGATCGCCACGTTCACCACCGTGATCACCGGGGGCGTTCGCAGTGCTGGCGTGTTCGTGCTGGTGTCATCCATGGTGCTGGCAAGCACTTTCCTCTCGCGCGCAAAGATGATCGCGGTCGTGTTGTATTGCGTCCTGGCACTCGGCGTGATCAACTGGTTCGAGCAGCGCGGCATGCTGCCAGGCACCCTGCCACCCACGGGTTGGACCGTGTGGGTGATCCAGGCGGCGGTGATCGGGATCATCCTGGTCAGCGCTCTGGCGGGCCAGTACCGCCTCCAGGAAGCGTTCGATGCGCAGAAGGAGGCGCTGAGGCTGGCCTACGAAGCAGAGGCCGCGTTGAAGGGAAGCCAGGAGCACTTCAAGGCTTTGTTTCGAAACAACCCGGTGGCCTGCCTGGTGCAGTCTCTGGACAACCGCCTGACAGTGGATGTCAACGATGCCTACGTCCTGGCGAGTGGCTTTTCCCGGAAGGAACTGGTCGGCCAGCAGCCGCCCAACCTGTGGGCCGACCCTGCCGAAGAGCAAGCCTTTCGAAACACACTGAAAACGCATGGTCGGGTGAACGGCATGCATGCCCGCGGCCTGCGGCGCGATGGCTCCCAGTTTGATTCGCTTGTCTACGCCGAGCTCATCCAGCAGGGCAATGAGAGGCTCATGATCGGCATGGTGGTCGACATGAGCGCTGAAGAAAAGTCACGCAGGGCCCTGCAGCAGTCTGAAGCGCGTTTCTCCAAGGCCTTTCGGCACAGTCCGATCTGCATGACCCTGACTCGCCTGAGCGATGGGCGTTACCTGGAGGTCAACGCCGCCTGCGAGCAGGTGCTGGGTGGCCGCCCCCAGGATTTCATTGGAAAGACATCGCTCGAAACATGCGTCTGGCCAAGCCAGCAGGTGCGCGACGACTATGTCAACACCATGCGGCGCAACGGTCGACTGATGGGTTACGAAACCGAGGTGCGCAATCGCAAGGGCGAACTGGTCGAGGTCAAGGTGTGGGCAGAGATCATCGACATAGAAGGCGAAGCCTGTGCCCTCACTTTCGTCCTCAATGTGGCCGAAGAGAAGCGGCGCCGCAGCATGCTGATGAATCTCGCAGAAGGGGTTTCGCCCAAAATCGGACAGGCGTTCTTCCTGTCAGTGACAGAGCACATGGTGGCGGCCTTGGGGGCAACCACCGTGGTGATTGGTGAAACGGCAGAAGGTGGTGGGATCAACACCCTGGGCCTGACGCACAACGGCAACCTCCAGCCCAATCGCCGCGTGCATCTTCACGAGCCCAGCGTTGCGGCGATGCTGGCCAGCGATGACCTGTGTGTCATCGAGTTGCCTGCGGGGGTTCCCCTGCTGTCGGATGTCCCCTTTGCTGACGAGCATTCCCACACGGTCGCTGGCATTGCCCTGCGCGACCCCGACGGGACTGCCGTTGGCTTGCTGGCTGTCGCCTGGGAGCACGCCGCCCGGATTGGTCCCGATATCCAGGCGCTGACATCGATATTCGCCAGCCGCAGCAGCGCCGAACTGATGCGACTGCAGAGCGACTGGAAAATCCAGCGCTTGCAAGACACCCTTGAACAGCGTGTCCAGGCCCGCACCGAGGAGCTTCAGCACATCAACCGCGAGCTTGACAGCTTCGCCTACTCCGTTTCACATGACCTGAAGTCGCCCCTGCGTTCGATCGACGGCTTCATGCATGTTCTGAGAGAGCAAATGGGCGACCGCGTCCGTCCCGAGGACGACGCGATCATCAGCAGGGTCATGGCGTCCGCGAGCCGGATGGGTGGCTTGATCAAGGACTTGCTGGCGTTGGCGCGGGTCAGCCAGACCCAGCTGCAACGCACCTGGGCGAATCTGAGCGATATGGCTGAAGAGGTTGTCCGACAGGAACGGCAGCGAGACCCCGAGAACCCGGTCGAGGTGATCATCGAACCCGAATTGTTCGCTGACTGTGACCCCCACCTCGCCCAGATCGCGCTCGAGAACCTGCTGGGCAACGCCTGGAAGTATTCGCGAAACACGCCGCAGCCCCGCATCGAGTTCGGCCGTCTTCCCTCCAGCGAGACCGGTGCGCCGACGTTTTTCGTCCGTGACAACGGCGCAGGCTTCGACATGTCCCGCTCGGAACGTCTGTTCAAGCCTTTCACACGGCTGCACCACCCTAACGAGTTTCAGGGCTCCGGCATTGGCCTGGCCACCGTGCACCGCATCATCGAGCGGCATGGGGGCCAGATCTGCGGCAAGGGAGAGGTGGGGCGAGGCGCTGTGTTCCAGTTCATGTTCGGACACGCCATCCAGGATTGACGCTGCGGCGAGCAACGCCTTGCGAGCGCTCTCCGACCGCCAGAAACAACCGCCATGGAGCATGGGGTGTACAGCCGCTTTGGGCCCGAGGCAGAACTTCCACTGCTTGGTTTCAATGCTTGCAACCGACCATCCGGTGCAAAATGCAGACGCAGCGCTGCGGGACGCACAAGCGGAGCGTCCACCGAGGGTCAGACCCGACGGCGTCTGCAACTCCTGTGTCAGGATCGAGCAGCGATAGAGCAGGCGCAACCGGTGCGTCAAGCCAAAGGGAGTCTCTGGTGGTCACCCGTTACGACCCGGTCGTCGATGGTTTCTCGCAGCGCGATACCCAGGTGCGTTATGGCGAGCGGACGCCGCCAAAGGACCTGGCCGACGTCGTGCATGTGTTCTGGGAGCTGCGCACGCTGGCTCCATTGTCGGCTGACTTTCTGTACCACGCGGTGCCGGACGCCTGCGTGAACCTGCTGTTCAATCAGATCGACACCGAGGTGGCCGGCGTCACGGCCTTGCACACCGAGGCCACCACGCTCAACCTTGGCAAGGTGTTCCACTACGTGGGGGTGCAGTTCTTTCCAGGCGTGTGGCAGGGTCTCCGCGATGAGATCCAGAGCCGGTATGTCGGCACAGCCTACCAGGGCACGCTTCCTTTGGTGCGCACCAACCGGCAACTGTCGGGGCTGAACTTCGACGCGATGGATTCGGTGCTGGCTGATTTGGTTCGCTGGTGCATGGCACACGGTCAGGTGCGAGGTCATCCACTGACGGCCGCGATACTGTCGCGGCTCGATGCCATCCGTACGGTGGCCGACATGGCGGCGTTGTCGGGTCTCTCGACACGGCAGCTGCAGCGCACTTTGCGGCAGCTCACCGGATTCACGCCGCACGATCTGCTGAAGGTGCTGCGGTTGCAGCAGTCGTTCCGTCGCCACCATCTCGACCTGTACGCCGACCAAGCTCACTTCATCCATGCCTTCCGCCGTGCTGTCGGCTACACGCCAGGCCAGTACCGCAAGGCCTTCGGTGTCCGATTTACACAAGACCGGAACGCGGGCGATGAATAATCTCGTGGCTCCTCAATCACTCAGGAGCACGCGATGCACAAGCCAAACGCGATCGGCTGGTTCGACCTGTACGTCGACGACATGGACCGGGCCACAGCCTTTTACCAGACCGTCTTGCAGCGAAGGCTGACGCCCATCGGGGATCCGACTGGCGAAACGGTGATGAGCAGCTTTCCCGCCGACAGGGGGACCTATGGCGCTGGCGGCGCGCTGGTGCGCTCCCCGCACAGCCGCCCAGGCCCTGGCGGAACCTTGATTTACTTCAGCGTGGAAGACTGCGCCGTGGAGGCCGGCCGCGTCGAGGCGGCTGGCGGGCGGTTGTTGCGGCCCAAGTTCTCCATTGGCGAGTTTGGTTGGGTCGCACTGTGCGCAGACACCGAAGGAAACCTGTTCGGGCTGAGTTCGATGCGTTGAAGCGGTTGCGCTGGGCTGGCCGCTCCTGGCCGATCGAAGAAGTCTGGCCCTCGGCTTGCTCGCAACCAAACGCCTCTGTCTTCGCTCTTCGGGCCATCAGTTTGATGACACCTTTGGCCGTTGCAGACGCCCGTTCAGTCGAGCAGGGCCGCCTGTTTCCACGCGGCCTGTGCGCCCTCGGCGTCGCCGCGTTCTTCGGCCAGGCTCGCCAGCGCGCGCCAGGTGCGGCGGCGCAGGGTGATGTCCGTCAAGCCATGACGGGCCTGCCCCAGCAGCTGGGCGGCTTTGCCCCACAGCTGACGGTGCAGGCAGGCCTGGCCGGCCAGGTACTGCAGGTTCGGATTCTGTGGCCATTGGCGTTGCAGCAGTTCCAGCCGGGCCAGCCCGGCCGGATCGAGGTACGGCAGGTCGGGTTCCACCGCCAGTGCCAGCTGGGCCTGCTGGGCAGGCTCGAGCGCGCCGAAGTCGGCCCACAGGGGTTCAAGCCAGTCCCGCACCCGCAGTGCCGTGGTCTGCCCGGTGGCGTCCGGATCGGGTTCGGCGCCCATCAGGTCATGAGCGCGGCGGGCCGCAGCCAACGCCACCGCGGGCCTCTTGCGCTCGGCGGCGTCCAGCGTGTCCCACACCCGCTGCAACTGGGTCAGGTCGTGTGCGCCGCGCACCGCATCGAGCGCCAGGCCCTGCACGATGCTGCGCGCCGCGTCGGGCGAGAACGCGCGGTGTTTGGCCAGCAGCCGGGCGGTTTCGAGTGCCTCGCCCGTGGCCTCACCAAGTCGCGCCACGCGAAGCTTGAGGCGCAAGGCCTGGACACGCCTCTGCGCACCCAGTGGCAGATCGGCGAGGCGGGCGCGCGCAGCGGGTGCGTCGCGGTCTTCGATGGCCCAGCGAACCGCCCGCAGCAGTGCGCCCTCCACGACCTCGGGCGCGGCCTTCTGCACACCGGACCCCAGGGTGGCCTGGAGGTGTTCGTCGCGGCGTGCGCGGTTCTGCAGGGCATGCGCGCTTTCCGCCAGCAGCAGGTGGGACAGCGCCTCGAGCTGGTCGCGCCGCGGCCAATCGCGGCTGGTGCTGCTTCGAAGCAGGTCCAGCGCGTTCTGCGCGGCGGTCTGGGCTCGCACGAAACGGCCTGCGATCTGGTTGGCCAGCGCATCGAGCACCCACCCCACCACCGCCCGCTCGAGTTGCTGGCTGCGCCAGCGCCTGGCCTGCGCCGGCATTTCCCGCAGCAGGGCCAGCGCCCGCAACGCGGCATGGACCAGCACGAAACCGGCAATGAGCGAGAACAGGAAGAAGTTGAACGAGACGTCGAAGCGCCAGGGCGGCCAGAACAGCGTCACCGTGGAGCGGTTGTCACCCACCAGCAGGGCCAGGGCCACGGCAATGCCGGCCAGGCCGAGCAGCCAGAAGACACTGCGCATGGCGCCGCGCTGACGGCGCTGCATCAGCGGCCCCCGGCGGCCGCCGCAAGGGCGGCCAGCGTGTCGTCCGGCCGTGGCAGGTCTTGCGCCACCAGGTCGCGCCGCAGGCGGCCCAGGCTGGTGAGAGCGGCTGCCACGGCGGGCGAGCCGGTGTCGAAATAGCGTCTCAGGCGGGCTTCAACCGCGTTCACGTCGGTCTGGCTGGCGGACATCTGTCGCGCCAGCAACGCCAGGCGCGCATTGAGCAGCTGCAGCTTGAGGTTCTCGCGCAGGAAGAACGCCTGCTCGGGTGCCAGCAGCGCGGCATCGGGTTGGTCGATGCGGCTGACGCGGACCAGGTCGCGCGTGGCCCGGACCGCGTGGGTGAAGGTATCGGCCCACCAGGCACGCCAGGCCGTGGTGAACGCCTGCCATGCCGAGGGATCGGCCTCGGGGGTGGCCGGGGCGTCGAGGCCCGGCTCGGCGGGCACATCGGGTTTTGCACCGGGGGGCGCCACCGCCACGGTGGCTGCAGCAGGCGCCGTTGCCTTGGGGGCTGGAGCGTCGACACCCACGGCATTGGCCACGGGCCAGGCATCGACCTGGCGCACGAGTTCGTCGATCTGGCTGGCCAGCGCCGGGATGTCGGCGAGCGCCGCGCCCCGGATGCGCTCGATGTCGCGGGCGATGGCCCGCTGGATCGGGTTCAGGCGGGGCTGGGCCGCGCGCGCGATGCGCTGATCGGCGGCCTGCAAGGCCGAAATGAGCGGCTGTGCACTGCCGGTGAGCTGGGCTTGCTGGATCGCCACACGCAGGGTGGCCTCGAGGTCTTGCACCAGGTTGTCATCGCGTGAGCGCGAGAGCGAGAGCATCAGCTCTTCGAGCTGTGTGCGCTGCAGGCTGACTTCGGAGAGGCGGACTTCGGCCACACCCAGACGGGCCTGCATCTCGAGGGTGAGCGCCTGCGATTGCTCCGCCAGCGTGCGCGATTCGACCACCTGCGCTTCGACGTCGCGGGCACGGCGGGCCAGTTCTTCCTGGGTGAACGACAGGCGCTGCCAGAGCAGGCCGACCAACACCAGGGCCGCCACGCCCACACCCAGGCCGAGCAGCGCAAGTCCGTTGCCCGACCGGGCACGGACGGGGGCAGGTGCTGCCGCGGCGGATGCGGCAGGCGTCACCGCAGGTGGCACGGCCGGAGGAGTCGCTGGAGGGACGCCACTCGACGGCGAAGGGGTGGTGGTGTCGTTCATGGGCGCAGAGCCCATGATTCTAGGGCGCGCACCACGTCGGACAAGGCGGCCCGCGCGGTGATCACTTCGGCAAAGCCCAGCTGCTGGGCGGCTTCGGCAATGCGCGGGTGGGTGGCCAGGGCCGATGCGCGAGCACCCTCGGGCCAGCGTTGCTGCAGGGACTGCAGGGCCTCGCTGCTGCTCAGCAGCCACAGGTGGCCTTCGGTGCTCCAGTCGTTGAGGCGTGGCAGGTCGGCGTCGGACGGCGGATTGAGGGTTCGCTGGTAGGCCACGCAGGCCTCCACCTCGGCGCCGGCGGCTCGGCACTGCTCGATCAGCCATTCCCGCCCCTGCCCCGGCATGGCGCCGGGCTCGGACCCCGAGGACGCCCCACGCACCACCAGCAGGCGCCGACCCGGGCCCATCTGGGCCTGCACGACCGGCCAGAGGTGTTCGGAATCGAACTGGGCGGCTTCGCGCGGCGGCGTGTCGATGCGGTCCTCACCGATGCCCAGCGGCCAGATCGCCTGGGACACCGCGCGCGCCGTGCCCGGACCGGGCGCCCAGAAGCGTGCGTGGCCAGGGCCGGGGGCGACAGGCTCTGCAAAGAAGCGCTGCGCGGCTGCGGCGCTCACGAACATGATCGCGTCCTGAGAGGTCCACGCCTGACGCCAGTGGGCGAGCTGGTCGCGGTCGGCGGCCTCGGTGGGCTCGTCGATGCGAAGCAGTGGCCAGGCCTCGGCGGGCCAGCCGCGCTCGCGCAAGGCGGTCACCCAGCGGGTGGCGTCGGGTTCGGGCCGCGTGACGATGAGCCGTTGCACGCGCCTCGCATGGGCTCGGCCGCTGTCGTGCATCGGGGTTGCCTCAGGCCGGCCGTGCCGGTGTCTGTGCGCCCGCGGCCACCAGCGCGGTGGCCACGCGCGCGCCCAGTGCCTCGGCAGACGACAGGTCGTTGGCCGGCGCAACCTCGTGCGCCCGCACCATGCCCTGACGGCCTTCCGGGTCGCCCCAGGCCGCGCGAAGGCGCAGCTGGTCGCCCAGCCAGTCGGCATGGGCCGCCAGCGGCATGGAACAGCTGCCACCGAGGGCGCGCGACACCGTGCGTTCGGCCGCCACGCGCAGCCAGGTGGGCTGGTGAACCAGTGGCTTCAGGGCGGCCACCAGATCGGTGCGGTCGGCACGCACCTCGATGCCCAGCGCGCCCTGTCCGGCGGCGGGCAGCGACTGTTCGGGCTCGAACACGGCACGGATGCGCTCGCCCAGCCCGAGGCGCTTGAGGCCTGCGGCCGCCAGCACGATGGCGTGGTACTGGCCCTCGTCAAGCTTGCGCAAGCGCGTGTCGAGGTTGCCGCGCAGGGGCTCGATGCGAACGTCCTGACGCCCGATGGCGTCGAGCGCCTCGCGCAGCAGCACCACCCGGCGCAGGCTGCTGGTGCCCACCACCGCTTCCGGCGGAAGGTCGTTCAGGCCCTGGCAGTGCGGCGACACCCAGGCGTCGCGCGGGTCTTCGCGTTCCATCACGCAAGCCAGCGCAAACCCCTCGGGCAGGTCCATGGGCACGTCCTTGAGCGAATGCACCGCGATGTCGGCGCGGCCGTCTTCAAGAGCAAGTTCGAGTTCCTTGACGAACAGCCCCTTGCCACCCACCTTGGACAGCGAGCGGTCGAGGATCTGGTCGCCCAGCGTGGTCATGCCGAGCAGGGTGACGCGGTGGCCCCGCGCTTCGAGCAGGGACTTGACATGTTCGGCCTGCCAGAGCGCCAGACGGCTCTCGCGGGTGGCAATGGTGATGGCCTCGGGCGCGGGTTGGGGCATGGACATTGGCGCTGGCTGGGGGCTGACGCCCGACTGACGGAGTGCTGTGTTCGGTACCGGTGACGAAACCGGCCGCTTCGCGGTCGATGCTAGCATGCCCCCCGCCCTCGACACCCCCTGCGCAACCACGCGCCCTCCGCCATGAGCCGACCACCAATGGGCGCTGCGCGCCGCGACGACAAGGACCGTCCCCTGATCGAGGACATCCGGCTGCTGGGCCGCATCCTCGGCGATGTGATCCGCGAGCAGGAGGGCGCTGCCGCCTACGAACTCATCGAGCGCATCCGGCAGTTGTCGGTGGCGTTCCGGCGCGACGCCGACCGCGCCGCCGACAAGGCGCTCAAGAAGCTGCTCAAGTCGCTCAGCGCCGATCAGACCGTGAGCGTCATCCGGGCGTTCACCTATTTCAGCCACCTGGCCAACCTGGCCGAGGACCGGCACCACATCCGCCGTCGCGCGGTGCACGAGCGGGCGGGCGACCTGCAGATCGGCAGCCTGCCGCTCACGCTTCGCCGTCTGCAGGACGCGGGCCTTTCGCCCGATGCGGTGGCCCACGCACTGGCGCAGGCGCACCTGTCACCCGTGCTCACGGCGCACCCGACCGAGGTGCAGCGCAAAAGCATTCTGGACGCCGAACGGGCCATTGCCCGGCTGCTGGCCGAGCGCGACGACGCGCTGCCCCGCGAACGCGATGCCATCGAGACGCAGATGCGCGCCCGGGTGACCCAGCTCTGGCAGACGCGCCTGCTGCGGTTCACCAAGCTCAGCGTGGCCGACGAGATCGAGAACGCGCTCAGCCACTACGAGACCACTTTCCTGCCGCAGATTCCGCGCCTGTACGCCGAACTCGAGGCCGGCCTCGGCCAGCCGGTGGCCCCCTTCCTGCGCATGGGTCAGTGGATCGGAGGCGACCGGGACGGCAACCCCAACGTGACCGCCGACACCCTGGAACTGGCGCTGCAGCGACAGGCCGACCTCGCGCTTCGCCACCACCTCACGCAAGTGCACCTGCTGGGCGGTGAACTGTCCATGTCGGGCATGCTGGTGGGCGTGACCCCGGCCATGCAGGCGCTCGCCGAACGTTCGCCCGACCAGAACGCCCACCGGCAGGACGAGCCCTATCGGCGCGCGCTCACCGGCATGTACGCCCGGCTGGCGGCCACGCTCAAGGACCTCACCGGCGGCGATGCCGCGCGCCACGCGGTGGCGCCACAGAACGCGTACGCCTCGGCCGACGAGTTCCTGGCCGATCTGCGCACCATCGAAGCGTCGCTGAACGCCCACCACGGCGCGGCGCTGGTCGAGGCGCGGCTTCGTCCGCTGATCCGCGCGGTCGAGGTGTTCGGCTTTCACCTGGCCACCATCGACCTGCGACAAAGCTCGGACCAGCACGAGCGGGTGGTGGCCGAGTTGCTGGCCGTGGCGCGTGTCGAGCCGGCCTACGAGGCGCTGGCCGAGCACGACAAGCGCGCGGTGCTGCTGCGCGTGCTGAACGATGTGCGACCCCTGCGCGTGCCCGACCACCCCTACAGCGACCACGCGCGCGGCGAGCTGGCGATATTCGACAGCGCGCGCCGCGGTCGCGTCCGCTTCGGCCGGGCCGCCATCCGCCACGCCATCATCAGCCACACCGAAACCGTGAGCGACCTGCTCGAGGTGCTGGTGCTGCAGAAAGAAGCCGGGCTGGTGCGCGGCACCCTGGCCCAGGACGCCATGGCCGACCTGATCGTGGTGCCGCTGTTCGAAACCATCGAAGACCTGCGCAACGCGGCGCCCATTCTTCGCGAGTATTACGACCTGCCGGGCGTGCGCGCCATGGTGCAGCGCGGGGCCACCGATGGCTACGGCGAGCAGGATGTGATGCTGGGCTATTCCGACAGCAACAAGGACGGCGGCATCTTCACCAGCAACTGGGAGCTCTACCGCGCCGAGACCGCGCTGGTGAAGCTGTTCGACGACCTCAACGCGGCCGATGACGCAGTCGCGGCGGGCGAGCGGGCCGGTCACATCCAGCTGCGCATGTTCCATGGCCGGGGGGGCACCGTGGGTCGAGGCGGCGGCCCGAGTTACCAGGCCATCCTGGCGCAACCACCGGGCACCGTGCGAGGCCAGATCCGGCTGACCGAACAGGGCGAAGTGATCGGCGCCAAATACGCCAACCCCGAGATCGGTCGCCGCAACCTGGAAACACTGGTGGCGGCCACGCTCGAAGCCACGCTGCTCCAACCCACCAAAGAGGCCCCTCCGACCTTCCTGAAGGCGGCCGAGGCACTGTCGCTGGCCAGCATGGCCGCCTACCGGGCATTGGTGTACGACACGCCGCGCTTTGCCGACTATTTCTTCAGCGCCACGCCGATCCGCGAGATCGCCGAACTCAACATCGGCTCGCGCCCGGCGTCGCGCAAGGCCACTGGTCGCATCGAAGACCTGCGCGCCATTCCCTGGGGCTTCAGCTGGGGCCAGTGCCGCCTGACACTGCCGGGCTGGTATGGCTTCGGGTCGGCGGCGCAGGCCTTCGTGGCCGAAGACGCCAAGCACGCGTCCTTGCTGCGGCGCATGCACCGCGACTGGCCGTTCTTCAGGACGCTGCTGTCCAACATGGACATGGTGCTGGCCAAGAGCGACCTTGCGCTGGCCTCGCTCTACGCCGAACTGGTCGAGGACAAGGCGCTGCGGCGCCAGGTGTTTGCCGCGATCGACGCCGAATGGCAGCGCACCAACGAGGCGCTGTCGATGATCACCGGCGAGGCGGACAGGCTGTCGGGCAACCCGGCGCTGCGGCGGTCCATCGAACACCGGTTTCCGTACATTGATCCACTGCACCACCTGCAGGTCGAACTGATCCGGCGCCATCGCGCGGGCGCGCTGGCGCACGACACCGATGGCAAGCTGCGGCGCGGCATCCACATCGCGATCAACGGGATCGCAGCGGGGTTGCGGAACACCGGGTGAAGGACTCTCCCTCCGTTCGGCCCGAGACTCCCCACCGCTCGGCGTGAGCCAACCCTTTCCGCTCGGCCTGAGCCAACCCTTTCCGTTCGGCCTGAGCCTGTCGATGGCCCTGCCCAGCCCTTGGCGCGCCCGCGTTTCACACCACCGTGCGCGCTGACGGCTGGCGTGGTCCGCGTTCTCCGGCGTGCTCGCGGATCAGTGGATGGGCGCGTCTGCATCACCTCATCACCACCGTGGTGGGCGCACCACCTCTGTGGCAACCGCGAATGGCGCCTGCGCCCGCGGACCCCACCATCCGTCGAGAGTGGCGGGTTGTTGCGCCACCCTCCGTTCGGCTTGAACCAACCCTTCCCGTTCGGCCAGAACCAACCCTTCGCTTGCGGCCTGAGCCAACCCCTCCGTTCGGCCTGAGCCTGTCGAAGGCCCTGCCCACCCGCTGGCACTGACAAAGAGGTCTTCGCTTGCCGGGGCAGCCGCCCGCGAGCACGCCGGAGAACGGGCACACGGCCCAGCGGCCTTGCGGGGGAGTCCGCAGCCTCAAGCCCACCCCCTTCAAAGCAAAAAACACCCCCACCACCTAAAATCCAGAGCGTGAACCCCCTCCTCAACGCCGACCTGCACTGCCACTCCACCGTCTCCGACGGCACCCTGGAGCCCGAAGCCCTGGCCGCCCGCGCCAAGGCCAACGGGGTGGAGCTCTGGTCGTTGACCGACCACGATGAACTGGGCGGGCAGGCGCGAGCGATGGCCGCGGCGCATGCCGTTGGCCTGCCCTACCTGACCGGTGTGGAGGTGTCGGTGACCTTCGCCGGCACCACCGTGCACATCGTCGGCCTGGGCATGGACCCCGACAACGCCGCGCTGCGGGAAGGCCTGCGCACCACCCGCGGTGGCCGCGAGCAGCGGGCACGTGAAATGGCCGACGGCCTCGCGCTGGTGGGCATCAAGGGTGCCTTCGAGGGCGCGCTTCGGTATGTGGGCAACCCCGACCTCATCTCGCGGTCGCACTTTGCGCGCCACCTGGTGGACAGCGGCGTCTGCAAGGACGTGCCCGAGGTGTTCCGCAAGTACCTCACCGAAGGCAAGCCCGGCTTCGTGCCGCACCGCTGGGCGGCGCTGGGCGAGGCCGTGCGCTGGATCACCGGCGCGGGCGGGGTGGCCGTGGTGGCGCATCCCGGACGCTACAAGTTCACCCCCACCGAGGAATACGCCCTGTTCACCGAGTTCTGCCAGCACGGCGGACGCGGCGTCGAGGTGGTCACCGGCGCGCACAGCCAGGCCGAATACGCCAAGTACGCCGATTTCTGCCGCGAGTTCGGACTGGCCGCCTCCCGCGGCAGCGACTTCCACAGCCCTGACGAGAGCCACACCGACCTCGGCAAGCTGCCGGATCTGCCGGGCAGCGTGAAGCCCGTGTGGGACCTGCTGGCCGAGCGGGTGCACTGATGGGGGCTGCGCTGGCCCGGCCTGGCCAGGCGTTGGCCGGCATTGCATTCCTGATCGCGGCCACGGCCTGTTTTGCGGTGCTGGACACCACCGTCAAGGTGGTGGGGGCCACGGTGTCGGTGCTGCTGGCCGTGTGGTTCCGCTATGCCTTTCACGCGGTGGCGGTGTCGGCCATCATGCTGCCGCTTCGGGGCCGCTCGCTGATGCGCACCGATCACCCGCGCTACCAGGCCTTGCGCGGCGTGCTGCTGCTGTCGGTCAGCCTGCTGTCGTTCGTGGCGCTGCAGTACGTGCCCGTGGGTGAATTCACCGCCATCGTGATGGTCTCGCCACTGGCGGTCACGCTGCTGGCGGCGCTGTTCCTCGGCGAACGGGTGCGGCCCATGCGGTGGGCGCTGGTGATCGGCGGCTTCGTGGGCGCGCTGATGGTGGCCCGCCCGGGCGACAACCTGATCGGCTGGGCCAGCCTGCTTCCGCTGGTGATGGTGTTCGCCTACGCCTGGTTCCAGTTGCTGACGGCGCGCATGGCACGCACCGAAGACCCGATGACCATGCATTTCTACACCGGCTGGGTGGGCGCCCTGGTGGCCAGCCTGATGCTGCCGCTGGTGTGGCAGGCCATTCCCGATGCCACCACGCTGGCGCAGCTGTGCCTGATCGGCCTCATGGGCACCGTTGGCCACTTCCTGCTGATCCTCGCGTTCCAGCGGGCACCGGCGTCGACGCTGTCGCCCTACCTGTACACCCAGATCGGCTTTGCCATGTTCTGCGGCTGGGTGGTGTACGACCACGTGCCCGGCACGCTCGAGCTCATCGGCATGGCCCTCATCGTGCTGTGCGGTGCCACCGCCAGCTGGCTGACAGCGCGCGAGCAGCGCCTGCCGGTGGAGCCACCCGAAGCCTGAGGCCTCCATGTCGCAGCTGTTCACCGTGCACCCGGACAACCCGCAGCCACGCCTGCTGAAGCAGGCGGTGGCGGTGCTCGAACGCGGCGGCATCGTGGCCGTCCCCACCGATTCAAGCTACGCGCTGGCCTGCCACCTGGACGACAAGGCCGCCGCCGACCGGTTGCGGCGCATCCGCCAGGTGGACGACAAGCACCACCTCACGCTGCTGTGCCGCGACCTGAGCGAGCTGGCCAGCTATGCGAAGGTGGACAACCGGCAGTACCGCCTGCTCAAGCTGGCCACACCGGGGCCGTACACCTTCATTCTCGAAGCCAGCAAGGAAGTGCCCCGCCGCGTGAGCCACCCCTCGCGCAAGACCATCGGCCTGCGCGTGCCCGAACACCGCGCGCTGCTGGAACTGCTCGCCCAGCACGGAGCGGCGCTGCTGGCCACCACACTCATCCTGCCCGGCGACGACCACCCCATGAACGACGCCGAGGCGATTCGTGAACGGTTGCAGCACGACATCGACGCCGTGATCGACGCCGGCGCCTGTGCGCTGGAGCCCACCACCGTGCTCGACCTCACCCCGATGGGCACAGGCGGCGAGCCCGAAGTGCTGCGCGAGGGCCAGGGGGCGTTGGCCGCCCTCGGGCTCTGAGGCACCGGGTCTGGGACAATCCCCCGATGGATCTCGCCCTCATCGTCCAGACGGTCACGCTCTACGCCATTCCGGTGCTGTTCGCCATCACGCTGCACGAAGCGGCGCACGGCTACGCGGCACGGCACTTCGGTGACCCCACGGCGTGGCAGCTCGGCCGCATCACGCTCAACCCGGTCAAGCACATCGACCCGGTCGGCACCATCGCCATGCCGCTGTTGCTGTACTTCGCCACGGCGGGCAACTTCCTTTTCGGCTACGCCAAGCCGGTGCCGGTCAACTTCGGGCGGCTGCGCAACCCCAAGCGCGACATGGTCTGGGTGGCGCTGGCCGGTCCTGGCGCCAACCTGGTGCAGGCCATCGGCTGGCTGCTGGGCCTGTACCTGCTGATCGGTGCCGGGCTTCAGGAGCGTTTCTGGCTCGACATGTGCCGCGCCGGCGTCACGGTCAACCTCGTGATGTTCGCCTTCAACCTGTTTCCGCTGCCACCGCTGGACGGTGGCCGCATCCTGGTGGGCCTGCTGCCGCACCGGCAGGCCGTGGCCGTCTCGCGCATCGAGCCCTTCGGTTTCTTCATCGTTCTGGGGCTGGTGATCACCGGCCTCGTGGGCAACTACTGGTTGCGCCCGCTCATGAACCTCACGGGCAGCGCCATCGAATGGCTGCTGACCCCCATTCGCCTGCTGCTTCTATGAAACCCGTCCGCGTTCTCACCGGCATCACCACCTCGGGCACACCCCACCTGGGCAACTACGTCGGGGCCATCCGCCCCACCGTGCGCGCCAGCCGCCTGAGCGGGGTCGAGAGCTTCTACTTTCTGGCCGACTACCACGCGCTCATCAAGACCGGCGGTGATCCGGCGCGGGTGCAGCGCTCCACGCTGGAGATCGCCGCCACCTGGCTGGCCTGCGGGCTCGACCCCGACAAGGTCACGTTCTACCGGCAGTCCGACATTCCCGAGATCCCCGAGCTCACCTGGATGCTCACCTGCGTGACCGGCAAGGGCCTGCTCAACCGCGCCCACGCCTACAAGGCCGCGGTCGACAAGAACACCGAAGCCGGCACCGACGCCGACGACGGCGTGAGCGCCGGACTGTTCATGTACCCGGTGCTCATGGGCGCCGACATCCTGATGTTCAACGCCCACCAGGTGCCGGTGGGGCGTGACCAGATCCAGCACATCGAGATGGCGCGCGACATGGCGTCCAGCTTCAACCACCTGTACGGCGAGCATTTCACGCTGCCCGAAGCGGTGATCGAAGCGCACGTGGCCACCCTGCCCGGGCTGGACGGTCGCAAGATGAGCAAGAGCTACGACAACACCATCCCGCTCTTTGCCCCGCGCGAGCAACTGCGCAAGCTGATCATGGGCATCGTGACCGATTCCCGCGCGCCGGGCGAACCCAAATCCACCGAAGGCTCGGCGCTGTTCCAGCTGTACCAGGCCTTCGCCAGCACCGACGAGACGGCCGAACTGGCCCGGGCCTACGCCGATGGCATCGCCTGGGGTGAGGCCAAGGAACGCCTGTTCGAGCGCCTGGACCGCGAGATCGCGCCGATGCGCACGGTTTACGAGCGGCTCATGCAGGACCCGGCCCACATCGAGAAGACCCTGAAGATGGGGGCGGCCAAGGCCCGGGCCATCGCCACGCCGTTCACGCAGCGCCTGCGCCATGCGGTGGGTCTGCGCCCGCTGGACACCAACGACCGCCCGGCCGCCGCGCCCAAGGCGGCGCGGGCCGCGCTGCCGGTGTTCAAGCAATACCGCGAAAAAGACGGCTTGTTCTATTTCAAGCTGGCCGATGCACGGGGCGATGTGCTGCTGCAAAGCCACGGATTCACCGCCCCCCGCGAGGCCGCGCAGGCCATGGCCCGGCTGCAGCAGGAGGGGGCCGTGGCGCTGGACGCACTGGCCACGCACCTCGTTGCTCCCCCAGATGTGGAGCGCGTCACGGCGGCACTGGACGCACTTCGGGCGACCGATGCCTGAATTGGGCGACAATCCGCCAGAAGGGGATACCCCTACACCCAGGCACCCGCCCGGTTTCCCGGTTCCCTCCGGCGCCTGGAACTATCGCCAAAGCGCAGCATTGCCGATATGCTGTGATGTCATACCAAATCATGAACTGCGCCCCGCGACATGAGTATTTTTGTCATTGACGATCACCCGCTGATGCGCGAAGCCGTGGTCATGTTGCTGCGGCGCCTGCGTGCATCGACCCAGGTGGTCGAACTCGAACGCCTGGCTTCGGTGAGCAAGGCCATTGCCGAACACGGAGAACCCGAACTGGTTTGCCTCGACCTGAAGCTGCCTGACACCAATGGCGTTTCCGGTGTGCGCGAGATCCGGCAAATGCTGCCCGACACCTCGCTCATCGTCCTGTCGGCGTCGCCCTCGTCCGACTACGAAGACCTGGCCCGCGAAGCCGGGGCCGACGCCTACGTCGAGAAGTCGGCCGGTGCCGCGCAGATCGCCAAGGTGCTGCGTGAATTCCTGGCCGACGAGGTCGAGGACGAAAACGCCCCCACCATTCCCGAGAAGCTGTCCAAGCGCCAGAAACAGCTTCTGGTCATGCTCGACCGCGGCCTGTCCAACCGCGACATTGCCGAGCAGTTGCAGATCAGCGAGCACACGGTGAAGGTGCACCTGTGGCGCCTGTTCCGCCGCCTGAACGTGAAGAGCCGGTCGCAAGCCAGCCACCTGGCCCGCACGGCCGGCCTGCTCGACCTCTGACGCGGCGCCGACCCGTCAGGCCACGGTGCCGGCGGTGTTGCCTGTGCTGTTGGCCGCCTGCACCACCGTCGGCTTGGGTTGCTCGCCGGGCGCCTGCTGGGTGTAGGCCGGCAGCATCACCCTGAACACACTGCCGCGGTTGGCCTCGGACTGCAGCGCCAGCTGATAGCCCATGAGCGCCGACAGCTTGGACACGATGGTCAGCCCGAGGCCCAGGCTGTCCTCGGTGCCCTGGTGCTGAGACACCCGGAAGAACTCCTGAAAAATCGCCTGCTGGTGCTCGCGCGCAATGCCCACGCCGGTGTCCCACACCTCGAACACGATCACGTCCTCGCGCTGGCGCAAGGCAATGAGCACGCCACCCCGCTGCGTGTGCCGAAGCGCGTTCGACACCAGGTTGCCCAGAATCCGGCGCAGCACCACCGGGTCGGACCACAGCGTCAACGGCCGGGCGCGCGTTCGCAACCGCAGCTGCTTGCCGGCGGCCACGGGCTCGAACTGGAGCACGAGATCGGCGAACAGCTTCTGGACATCCACATGCTGCAGGCGCACCTTGTAATTGCCGGCGTCGATCCGCGTCAGGTCGAACAGCGAGTCGAACAGTTCGTTGATGGCGCGGGTGGACTGCAGGATGCGCGGTGCTATGTCGCGCGCCATTTCGGGCTCGCTGGCCAGCCAGTCGGCGTACAGGCTGAGCGCGTGCACCGGTTGGCGCAGGTCGTGCGCAGCCGAGGCCAGAAAACGGTTCTTGGTGGCCACCGCCCGCAGCGAAGCCCGGGTCTGCAAGGTGAGCGAGTCGATCAGTTCCTGGTTGGAGAACTGCAGCTCGAAACTGGATCGGTGAACCCGGTGCAGCCGGGAACCGGCCATGAGCAAAAGGGCCCAGAAGACCACCAGCAACACCGCAAACAGGGCGGTGTTGCGAAGGGCGTCCTGCTGGTCGGACTGCAACAGGAGCGCGCCGACCAGTGCGACCAGAACCGATCCGGTGAGCCCGTGGGTGTAGGCGCGGTAGGCCGGCAGGTAGGCGCTGTAGGCGTTGAGCGTGAGCAGCCCCTGCCCCAGCACCAGCAACGCACAGACGAACTGGGTGATGAATCCCGCCTGCAGGTAGCTCAGGGCCACCGGCCCGCCCCACAGCAAGGCCACGGCAGGCCAGGTCCAGAGGTAGCGCTCGATGAACGCCTGCCGCTGCGGGCCCTCGACACTGTCGTGCCGCAACCGGTAGATGCCGATGAGGCGGTATCGGAAGGCCAGCATGCCGGCCATGACGACCGTCCACGCCACCAGCCCGGGCGTCCACACTTCGCCAGCCATCAGGAACACCAGCACCGGAAGGCACACCACCGCCGCCAGCACCGTGGGGCCCATGTTGTCCATTAGCACCCCGATCAGCTGTGCATCGACCCAGGCGTCCCGCACCTCGGGGGCGGCCGGGGCGTGCTGGTGGGTGGCGGGCTGGGTGTCGACGAGCATGGCGCGGATGGCAACGGCGACGCATTGTCGCACCGCCCGAACCGGGCGCGCTGTCCGGCCGATCCCCACCCGCCACCCTGCTAGAATCGCGGGCTTCGACACGGAGAGATGGCAGAGTGGTCGAATGCACCGGATTCGAAATCCGGCGTACAGGTTCTCCTGTACCGAGGGTTCGAATCCCTCTCTCTCCGCCAGCGAAAGCCGAGCCCCCGCGACACCACGGGGGCTTTTTTGTTGGCGCCGCAAAAGGCACGGCACGGCACGGCACGGCACGGCACGGCACGGCACGGCACGGCACGGCACGGCACGGCACGGCACGGCACGGCACGGCATGGCGCGGGCAAAGGGCGAAGGCCGTTCGATCGCGCCTGGAGTCGATCGGTCGTAAGCTTGGTCGGGGCAGCACGACAAAGCCGCATGAACCACGCCCCTGCCTCAAGACACAACTCCCCCTGGATCGCCTCGGGTTCGCTGGCCTCGAGGGCCGCAATCGCCCTGATTGCCTTCGGTGCATGCCTGTCTGGCAACGCTCGAGCCATGGGACTTTCGGTGGTGCAAGTCCCCACAGCCTGTGAACCCGCACCGATCGGGGCACCCGGCCTGCAACCCCTGCCCGAACAGGCGGCCGCTCGTCTCCCGGACAGCAAAGTGGCCGCGGGTCGCCACGACGTGGCCTGGGCGTGGTTCGGCAGCCCGACGCCGCGCTACCCTCACCGCGCATTGGGTTCACCCGAGCATGCGGCGACGGTGCAAGCGCTCGTGAAGGCGCGGTCGGGAAGTTGGCACCTGGCCGAACGGCATCTGCCCATCCATCGCGTGTACGAAGACCGCGTGCCCCGCATCGTCGACATCGACCGCGACGGGAGCGACGAGATCGTGGTGATCGAGGCGGACGCGCTCAGGGGCGCGGCTCTCGTGGTGCTGGGGGTCGATCACGCTTCAGGCACACCCGCTCTGGTGGAGCGGGCGCGCAGCGCCTTCGCAGGCAGCACGTTTCGCTGGCTCAACCCGGTCGGGGTGGCCGACTTCAATGCGGATGGTCAACTCGACCTGGCCATGGTCGTCACGCCGCACATCGGGGGCGAGCTGCAACTGCTGAACTACCGGCCGCCCGCCCTGGTGCCCTATGCTCGCGCGCTCGATGTGTCGAACCACCGCATGGGTGCCCTGGAGCAGGACTTGGCGGTGATCGTGGAGAGCCCGGGCCATCGTCCGACGATCATCGTGCCCGACATGAGCTTGCGGGCGCTGCATGCGCTGCGCTGGGACGCGCCGGGTCGCTGGACCGAGCTGGGCGATGTCAAGCCATTGCCGGGGCGCATCGACCGCGTTTCTCCGTTGCCTGGAGGAGCCTGTGTGTCGCTGGATGACGGCCGCACCATCAAGGTGAATCTCATGCCCTGACCGGGGCCTGCGACCGCCGAGGCGCATGAGCCCCTGGGTGCGTTGAGGCGATCAGGTGCCGGCCTGTGTCTGCGCGCCCCGCGACAAGGCGCGTGAGAGCGCCGCCGTGCTCTGGTAGCCCGAAGCCATGGCCGCCTGTTTCAGGCCGCGCCCCGCCGCGACGGCGCTGCGCGCGATGGCCAGACGAACGCCCTGCAGGTAGCGCCCGGGGGGCATGCGCATGACGGCATGAAAGTGCTTGGCGAAGGCCGTGCGCGACATGCCTGCTTCGTCGGCCAGGCGCTCGAGTGTCCAGGCCGACTGGGGCTGCGCGTGGATGGCCACCAGGACTCGGGCCAGCCGCGAATCGGCCAATCCGCTCAGGATGCCGCCGACATGGCTCGCGGGCCGCGCCACCAGCTGGCGCAACACACCAATGAACAGGATATCGCCGGCACGGTGCAACAGGGCCGGCTGACCACACCGTGGCTGCTCAAGCTCGGCCGCGATCAACGCGACGGTGTGCAGGAGGGTCGATTCGGCGCTGTCCAGCGCCAGGACGCAGGGCTGCTTGAACGCATCAAGCAGCAGGCCGGCCACCGGCCCGCGCAACCAGGCCTCCACCTGGACAATGCCGGAGGGCAACCGACCTGTGCCGGGCTGCAGTGCAGGCGCCATGTCCGAGCGGCAGATCACGAGGGATGGTGCGACCAGACGCACCCGCCGACCTCCACAGCGAAGTCCCGCGTGCCCGCGAATGACGAGGTACATGATCAGTCGCACGGGTTGGGGCACGGCGCCCCTTGCAACACCTGCGGCCGACAGATCGCTGAACGGGCTCACGGTGACTTCAGGCGCCAGCCCTTCAAGCAGTGCGGACAGCCGATCCAGGCGAGCAGTGGGTGCGGAAGTGACTGGTGGCGAATTCATTTGTACGAAATGCAAACATAACTGCACACATGATTGCAGAAAGTACGCGACAGTGGAGGCTCAATCCACACCACACTGGGCTCAGCCCCGTCCCCACCCGAAGGATTTCCCCATGCACGTCAGCGCCCTCGTCCCACGCCAACCGGTTCCTGCACTCTCGATTCCCCTGGTCGGGGGCGGACGGTTCGTGCTGGGTGCACAACCACCCGAGCGCTTCGACCTCATCGTTTTCTACCGCGGGCTGCACTGCCCGATCTGCGCCAAGTACCTGATGGAACTGGAGCGCCTGGCGCCAGAGTTCGCCAAGCGTGGCGTGGCCGTGCTCGCGGTCAGCGGCGACGACGCCGAGCGTGCCCAGGCAATGGCCACCAAGGTGAATGCACAAGCGGTTCGGTTCGGGTATGCACTGGGTCTGGCCAATGCGCGTCAATGGGGCCTGTACCTGAGCACGTCCCGCGGGACGACCTCCATCGGTATCGAAGAGCCCGCCCTCTTCAGCGAGCCTGGTGTGTTCCTCGTGAAGCCCGATGGCACCCTGTACTACGGTGCAGTCCAGACCATGCCATTCGCGCGACCGTCGTTCCAGGACCTGCTCGGCGCCATCGACTTCGCGATTGCCAAGGACTATCCAGCCCGGGGGGAGTACGTGGGCGCGCTCTGAGTCGCCTTGTGGAGAACGACGGCGTTGAATTTCAACGTCGAAGCCCCGCGTCGCGGGTCTGGCGCCTGCGCCCAGCCCGGATCGCGCGCCGGGGTTTGCCGGCGTGCCAAGGTCACGGTGCGGCGGGCACCACGCGCAGCACCCGCCCGTTAGGGCTGTCGGTCAGCAGATAGATGGCCCCGTCAGGCCCGGTGCGCACATCGCGAAGGCGTTCGCCCAACTCACGAAACAGGATCTCCTGGGGCCCGGGCACGCCATTCCGGATGGGCACCACCCGGACACTGCCCTCCCGGAGCGCCGCCACCAGAAAGCTTTGGCGCCAGGCGGGAAACAACGCTGCGTCGTACCAGGCCAGGCCGGCCGGCGCGATCGAGGGCGTCCATTCCACCCAGGGAGGCTCGATCCCGGGGAGCTCGCGAAACGGCGAGATGCGGGCATGGGTGTAGTCGATGCCGCCGGTGGTCAGCGGCCAACCGTAATTCGCGCCGGGCCGGATCCGGTTGAGTTCATCGCCGCCACGGGCGCCATGCTCGTGCGCGACCACCTGCCCGTTCACCACCACGAGGCCCTGCGGGTTGCGGTGCCCCGAGGTGTAGATCTCCGGAAGGGCCCCCAGCCGTGAGAGGAAGGGGTTGTTCGCAGGCAGGGTGCCGTCGGGGTTGAACCGCAGGATCTTGCCGAGGTGGGTGTGGAGCCGCTGCGCGTCGGTGCGCTCGAGGTTGCCGTCGCCCATGCCGATCAGAACACTGCCGTCGGGAAGCCAGGCCATGCGGCCGCCAAAATGCTGCGCGTCGGTCTTTGCCGGGCGCGAAGTGAAGATCGGCTGCACATCGGTCAGCCGGTCACGCTCCAGCCGTGCCCTCACCACCCGCAGGTGGTTGGCTTCGAGCGTGCCATGTGCAAACGACAGCAGCACGCGGTTGTTGGTGGCGAAGGCGGGGTCGGCCACCACGTCGAACAAGCCAGCCTGCCCGCTGGCGAGCACCGGGGGCAAGCCGCCCAAGGGCTCGGCCCGCAGACTCAATCGACCGTCGGAGCCGGGCTCGATCAGCCGAAGTCGGCCGGGGCGCTCGGTCACCAGCATGCGCCCATCGGGCAGAAAGGCCAGCGACCACGGATGCTCCAGTCCGCTGGCGACCGTCTCGACCCGGTAGCTGGCGGCGTGCGCCACCACCACCGCCAGGCACGCCGCAAGGAAAGCAACTGCGCGTCTCATAATCGTGTTCGTGAAAGCAGCTGACACCCCCATCACACCGCGGCGGCGCCACTGGGCACGGCATGCGTGGTCGCTGCTGTCTGCCCTGTTGCTGGCCGCGGCATGGGGTTCGGTCGTGCAGACGCATTGGAACATGCAGGCCCTGTCGGCGCTGGGCGTGGAGATTCCGGCGCTGCTGAGGCTGCAGACCATCGGGCACGACCTGGTGCGCTTTCTGCCGGTGTACGCCGGCATCGTGGCGGCGGGGTGGTTGCCGGCGCTGGCGCTGGCGTCGTGGATGGCGAACCACCGGCCTGCGTGGCGCAACCTTCTGATGGCGGCCGGTGCCGCTGCAGGCATGGCGGCGGCGGTGCGCACAGTCGACGCGCTGGCACCCATGCCGGTGTTCATCGACGCCACGCGCCACCTGCCCGGCATGTTGCTCATGGCCCTGGGTGCCGCCGTGGCGGGCCTGCTTCACGCCCGCCTCACCTCGCACCGCTGAGGCGGTCACCTGAAGCCGCTCACCACGCGGAGCGGTTATCCGACCAAGGGGCTTTGGTGCTTCACCGGAGGAAGCTGGAAAAACGCCGACCTGTGGCATCGTGACAAAACGCAACACCCGGTCTGGAGACGCTTGTCCGGTGGCTCACGCACCCATCAACCCGACCCGAATGGACGCCCGAAAGGTGGGCCCGCGGCATTGGCGGAAGGTCCGGGTGCTGGCTTTTTGCCTGGCGTGGATGGCCATTGCCTCGGCCCACGGCCAGGCACTGATGTACGGTGGCGACGAGGCCTTCGCCCCCTTTGAGTCTTTGTCGGCGGACGGTCGGCCCGAGGGTTTCCAGATCGATCTGATGCGCGCCCTGGGGCGCGAACTCGGCCGGGAGGTGGAGATCGACCTGCAGCCCTGGGCCGCCACCGTGGAGGCCTTTCGCGCCGGCCGTGTGGACGTGGTGGCGATGGTCGAAACCCGCGAGCGGCGCGCCTTTGCCCGGTTCCTGCCCGGCCACGCCTCACCCGCGTTCGGCGTCTATCTGCCCCGTGGAATGACTCCACCTCGGGCCATCCAGGACCTGCAGGGTCGGGCACTCGCCGTGCTGGACCATGCCCCCATGCTGGAAAGCCTCGACCGCTGGCTGGCCGGCATCGACGGTCCGATCCTCACGGTGGCGGATTCGCGGGCGGCGCTTCAGGCGGTGCAACGCGGACAGGCCGAGATGGCGCTGTTGCCACAGGCTTACGCCGACCCCTTGCTGGCCCAGGGGGAAGCGCCGTCGCTCGTGCTGGGCCTGGGCAACCTGAGCCTGCAAACCTATTCGCTCGCGGTGGCACGCGACAACGAAGCACTTGCCCAAGCACTGGAAGCCGCGCTGGCGAAGCTGGAAGCCGATGGCACCCTGCCCTCCTTGCGGGACCGCTGGCTGGACGCCACACCCGGCGCGGTTGAACGGCAGGCGCTGCAGCGCGATCTGGTGGTGGAGCGGGACCGCACGAAGTGGGTGGTGGTGGTGTCGGTGACCACGCTGCTGCTGGCGTCGGGCTTGCTGTGGCGCCGCCACCGGGCCTTGCAGCTGGAGCGGGGGCGCCGCGACACGGTCGAGGCCGCCCTGGCGCAGACCCGACAGTTGCTGGAGCGCGCGTTCCAGCACAACCCGGAACCCATGCTGCTGATCGACCACAGCAACGGCGTCATCCGCGACACCAACGATGCGCTGGTCAGGCTGCTCGGGGTCGAGCGGCAGGCCCTCGAAGGGCAGCCCATGCGGGTGTTCAAGCCGTTTGCCGGCGGTCAGGCGCTGCGCTCCATCGTGCGCACGATCGCCGTGGAGGGTGGCTTCGATGCCATGCCGGTGACGGTGACGACGGCCAACGGCGAGGCCCGTCAGTGCCTTCTCACCGCCCAGCGCGTCGAGGCCGGTGTGCACCAGTCGGTGCTGTGCGTCCTGCGGGACGTGACGGATCGCTTTCGCAGCGACGCGGTGTTTCGCGATGGCTATGAACAGTGGCGCCACCTGCAGGAGGACGGCTCGCCGTCGGTGCCCTCGACACTTCCACCACCGGCCGAGGTCGACGACGGCAACGACCGCATCCGCGAATTCACCCGCGCAATCTCGCACGACCTCCGCGCGCCATTGATGGCGATCCAGGGGTTCATGGGCCTGCTGCGGGAGCGCATCGGTCAGGGGCACACCGAAGAAGCGCTCGAATACAGCTTTCAGGTCGAAAAAGCGACCCGTCGCATGAACGCCATGATCGAGGCGCTCTGCAACCTCGCGCGGGTGGATCAACAGCCACTGCAACGCCGGTCGATCGACATGCAGGCGCTGGCCGTGGACACCTGGGCCCTGATCGGTGGTGCCGATCCGTCGCGGGTGGTGGAGTGGCGAATCGACCCGTTGCCAGCGGCCAGCGGCGACCCCGATCTGGTGGCGCAGGTCTGGCAGAACCTGCTGCACAACGCCTGGAAGTACACCGCGCGCACCGAGCGACCGCGGGTTCGCGTGGACAGCTTCAAAGAAGCAGGACGAACCTGGTACCGGGTCACCGACAACGGTGCGGGATTCGACATGGCACATGCGCGAGACCTGTTCCAGCCGTTCAGGCGCATGCACCCTTCGCAACAGTTCGAAGGCACCGGGATCGGCTTGAGCATGGTGCACCGCATCGTCCGCCACCACGGCGGCGAGGTGAACCTGCGAAGCGAACCCGGGGTGGGAACGATTGCTTCATTCACGCTCGACGAGCCCGCCTGATGCCGATGCCCGCGCACGGCGCCCGAGACGCGCCGTGACCAGGAGCACCAGAGACACGACCAGCGCCGACAACAGCCCACCCGCCAGCACGTCGCTCGGGAAATGCACCCCCAACGCGACACGGCTCCAGGTGATCAGCAGGCCGGCACAGAGGCACAGCAGCCCGATCCACCGGTTGGGGCTCGCGATCAGCCACGAGACGCCGAACGCCATGGCGATCGCCGCATGGTGGCTCGGGAAACCCGAGGTGGGCGCGTGATGAATCCAGGCGTACCCCATCCCCAGCACGAAGGGCCTCGGGGATGGCCACTGCAGGTGAATAGCCCTGACCAGCAGCCAGACCACCAGCATCGCGACCAGCGTCTGGACAACCAGGCGCCGCCAGCGGCTGGATCCGAAGACCATCACCAGACAAAGCCAGCCGAGGGCCAGGCCGGGCAGCCAGGCACTGGAGAGTCGAGCCAGACGAACCAGCCAGAAGGGGTCGGCAGGCGTCAGATTCCAGCGCGCAAAGAGGGCAAGGTTCCACGCCTCCACCACATCGAGCGCGCTCAAGGAATCCGCCCATTGGCCCCACGCACCTGCAAGGCGGAGACCGCGGTGATGCCCCGCGCGTTCACTGTGGCGCCGATCGTTTGTGATGCATGGCGCGATCACAAACGAAGGCGCTTAAGTGGCGATTAAGTGGCGATCAAGTCACCCGACCGGCACCACGAACCAAAGCGCAGCCGTCATCGGCACGTTCAGGCAGGTTTCAACCTGAACCGCAGGATGGCCTCCAGCATGCGGTGGGCCTGGTCGTTCAGGGAACGGGCCGCTGCGGCGCTCTCCTCGACCATGGACACGTTTTGCTGGGTCACCTGGTCGAGCTGATGAACCGATTCGCCCATGAGCTGGACACCGGCCGACTGCTCGCGACTGGCCTCGCTGATGTGGCCCACGATGCGGGCAACCTGCTCGATCGAGCCCACCACCTCGCGCATCGTGGCACCAGCCCGATCGACCAGCGCCACGCCGGCCTCGACCTGTCCGGTGCTCTCCAGAATCAACTGCTTGATCTCGCGCGCGGCCTCGGCGCTGCGCTGCGCGAGGCTGCGCACCTCGCCCGCCACCACCGCGAAGCCACGGCCCTGCTCGCCCGCCCGCGCCGCCTCCACCGCCGCGTTCAGCGCCAGGATGTTGGTCTGGAAGGCAATGCCGTCGATGACGCCGATGATGTCGCCGATGCGCTGACTGCTCTGGCTGATCTCGCTCATGGTCGCCACCACCTTGCCGACCACCTGCCCCCCATCGCCCGCCACGCGGGCGGCGGTTTGCGCGAGCGCGCTGGCGTCGCGCGCGTGGTCGGTGTTGTTCTTGACGGTGGCCCCCACCTGCTCCATCGACGAGGCGGTCTGCTGCAAGGCCGTCGCCTGCTGCTCCGTGCGCGACGCCAGGTCCTGATTGCCCCTGGCGATCTCTTCACTGGCCGACGCCACGGTCTGGGCGTTCTGCATCACGGTGCCCACGGTCTGGCGAAGTTGCTCGCTCATCTGCTTCATGGCAGCCATCACGCTGGTCGTGTCACTGTCGTCTCGGGTCTGCACGCGAACGGTCAGGTCGCCTGCGGCGATCGCCTGCGCCACCGCTCGAACGTCGCGGGGTTCACCACCCAGCGAGCGGTCCAGCCGGGCAATGATGATGTGGGCGATCCAGAGGCCGATGACCAGGGCCACCAGCGCGGCCGCGCCCATGGCCAGCAACCCGTCGCGGGCGATGCGCTTTCCTGTCTGGTATTCCCCGGCAGCCTGTTCCAGTTGCAGATTGATCAGGTCGGACACCACCGCCTGCATCGGGTCGAACGCCGGGTACATCGCCTCGGCGGTGTAGCGCTGCACGGCCGCCAGATCCCCTTGGCGAAACGCCACCTCGACCACCTGAATCGAGCGCTCGGCTGCCTCCCGCAAGGGAAGGAAACGGTCGATCAGCTGCTGTTCCGCCTGAACCCTCGGCGAAGCAAGAAAACCCGACCATTCCTTTTCAACGATGGACCGTGCCGAGCCGATGGCGTCCAGCGCCTGGGCTGGCGTGAACGTGCCATCGGCCCCTTTGTGGGCCGCATCGACCATCTGGACCGCGTACTGGTCGGCGATGGTGCGCAACTGCGTCAGCGGCACCACGCTGCCCTCATACACATTGCGCAACGCGGCTGTTTCCGCCCGCGCCAGCAAGGCGCCCATCGCGAACACGAGGGCAATCACGCCCAGGAACACCGCACACAGAAGGCGCAGCCGGTTCCTGACCGACATGCGCGCAAGCAAAGCATCCATCGAACACCCCGAGAACGACAGGTTGTTTGCCAGCCGCAAGGATCGTCGCGGCCATGCAGTGCATCTATCGGACGCACAAGATGCATATTGACCTCGATTCGAGTCAGGGCAATTCGGAGAAATGGAGGTGGAGGCCGGCCTTTTTCGACAGACTGCGTGCGGATCGTTAAGCTGACCTTCACTTTGACGATATGACAATCGGGTCCGGCAGAATGACCGACGCGCCGCACCTGGTTGGCCACGCGGGATCGGCCTGTTCGCCGCGCCGACCTGCCGCCAGCACAAAAACAACCATATCCATCATGCGTTCCGGGGTTCTGTCCTCACCAAGCGGCTCGCCCGTGATCGGCAAAAGCCGCATGGACACCATCCGCGCCTCCGGACTGCTCGATTCACCGCCCCAACGCGAATTCGATGAACTGGCGCGACTGGCCGCCGATCTGACGGGCAGCGAAATCGCGCTGGTCAGCATCCTGGACGACGAACGCCAATGGTTCAAGGCCGCGCATGGGACCACGTTGACGGAAACGCCGGTCGGCTGGTCGTTCTGCGCTCACGCGATCCAGAGCCCCGGCGAGTTGATGACCGTCGAGAACGCCACGGCCGACGACCGGGTGCGCAGCAGCCCGCTGGTCACCGACGAGCCCGGCATCCGCGCATACATGGGCATGCCCCTGTGCGCCGAGGATGGCACGGCCTTCGGCACGCTCTGCGTCATCGATCTTCATCCGCGCGGGTTCTCCGATTCACAGCGCCAGTCGCTGCGGCGGCTGGCGGTCCTGGGCGAACACCTGATCAACAACGCGCTGCGCGCCGCGGAGGCGATTTCGAGGACCCGCGCGGAATCCGAGCTGGAGGTTCAACGCCTGGTGATGTTGCTGACCTATGGCATCGACATCAAGGCATTCATCGGACGCGACGGTTGCTACCGCTATGTGAACCGGGCGCTCGTCGAGAAATACGGTCGCAGCGAGGAAGACATCGTGGGCAAGCATGTGTCCTCGCTGGTCGGGGACCAGGCTTACCGAACCGTGGTGGGCCCCAAGCTGGAGCATGCGTTCGCGGGCAACGTGGTGAACTACCTTCGCTTGGTGGACTATCCGGTCGCGGGGCCTCGCTGGATGGAAGCCTCGTTGTATCCCGTGCAAGGTGAAGATGGCCAGGTGTCCGGCGTGGTGCTGCGGGCCAGGGATGTGCATGACCTCGTGCTGGCCAATCAGAAGCTCAACGAGCGCGCCGTCAGTCAGGAGCAGTTCATCTCGGTGCTGGCGCACGATGTTCGGGAACCCTTGCGGACGATCCGCAGCTTCATCGACCTGGCGATCGCAGAGGGCGACGGCCGGATGCCCGACGAAAGCGTGGCCTACCTGAAGGTGGCGTCCCGGGGCACCGACCGCCTTTCGAGGCTGGTGAACGGATTGCTGTCGTTCCTGCAGGCCGACGGCCAACGGATTCCCCTGGAAACCACCCCGCTGGGACCGGTGCTTTCCGAGGTCCTGGACGACCTCAGGTCGCTGCTCGACTCGGCACAGGCCACCGTCTCGGGCTCGCTCGAGGCGGCGGTGCACGGCAACCACGTCTGGTTGCGGCTGTGCCTGCAGAACCTGCTCTCCAATGCCGTGAAGTTCGGCCGTCCGGGGATCAGACCCGTCATCGAAGTGGCGCAGCGCCTGACCGACACCGAGGTGCAGGTGCGGGTGACCGACAACGGGATGGGTGTGCCTGCGGCCTGCGTCGACCGGATATTCGAGCCTTTCATTCGCCTGCCTACGCCCACCGGGGTCGACGGGGCGGGACTTGGACTCAGCCTGTGCCGGCGGATTGCCGCGTTGCACGGGGGCAGCCTCGGGGTGGAGTGCTCCAGCCCGGAGGGCACCACGTTCCTGCTCAGCCTGCCGAGGCCCGGTCGCGCTGGCGCCTGAGCGCGCGGGGGTTGGCCACCGCTGGCCATGGGGCGGGTGCCCCGCCTGTCGTCAGGCGGCCTGAAGCGTTTCGAGCCCGCCGAGGTAGGGCCTCAGCACCGCCGGCACGCTGACGCTGCCATCGGCGTTCTGAAAGTTTTCAAGCACGGCCACCAGGGTGCGGCCCACGGCCAGCCCGGAGCCATTCAGGGTGTGCACCAGCTCGTTTTTTCCCTGCGCGTTCTTGAAGCGTGCCTGCAGGCGCCGGGCCTGGAAGGCGTCGCAGTTGGACACCGAACTGATCTCGCGGTAGGTGTTCTGCGCCGGCACCCACACCTCGAGGTCGTGCGTCCGGCTGGCGCCAAAGCCCATGTCGCCGGTGCACAGGGCCATGACGCGGTACGGAAGCTCGAGCTTCTGCAGCACGGCCTCGGCGTGGCGGGTCATTTCCTCCAGCGCCTCCATGCTCCGGTCGGGGTGCACGATCTGCACCATCTCGACCTTGTCGAACTGGTGCTGGCGGATCATGCCTCGCGTGTCGCGGCCGGCGCTGCCGGCTTCGGAGCGGAAGCACGGCGTGTGCGCGGTCAGCTTGATGGGCAGTTCGCTCTCGGCCAGCACGGTGTCGCGCACGATGTTGGTCAGCGTGACTTCGCTGGTGGGGATGAGATAGAGCGCCTGCTCTTCGTCCCCACCGTCCTGGCCGCCCTTTCTGGCGGCGAACAGGTCGCCCTCGAACTTGGGCAGCTGGCCGGTGCCTCGCAAGGTGTCGGCATTGACGATGTAGGGCGTGTAGCACTCGGTGTAGCCATGCTCCTGCGTCTGCACGTCCAGCATGAACTGGGCCAGCGCACGGTGCAGCCGGGCGATGGGGCCGCGCATGAAGGTGAACCGCGAGCCGGCAAGCTTGGTGCCGGTCTCGAAGTCGAGTCCCAGCCGTTCGCCGATGTCCACATGGTCGCGGACCGGGAAATCGAAGCCGCGCGGGCCCTTGCCGCCGGGGCTCCAGCGGCGCAGCTCGACGTTGCCGTGTTCGTCGCTGCCCAGCGGCACGCTGTCGTGCGGCAGGTTGGGCACGGCCATCAGCAGGGCCTGCAGTTCGGCCTGGATGACGTCCAGGCGCGCGGCGCCGGTGTCGAGTTCGGCCTTGATCTCGCCGACCTGCGCCATGGCGGCGTCGGCCTCGGCGTGCTGACCCTTGCCCTTGAACATGCCGATCTGCTTGGACAGGCTGTTGCGCCGGGACTGCAGTTCTTCGGTACGAGTCTGAAGCGTCTTGCGCTCGTTCTCGAGTGCGCGGTAGGCCTCGACGTCAAGGTAGGGCTGCGGGCTCTTGCGCGTGTTCAGGCGGGCGACGACGGCGTCGAGGTCTTTGCGCAGTTGGACGATGTCGAGCATGGGGAAGGGAAAGAGGGAATCAGTGGGAGGAGCCGTCGTCGAGCCGGAGGCCCTTGGGCAGCGGAAACTTCACGGTCTCGGTCAGGCCGTCCATGGATCGCACCGAGATCGCGCCCAGCGAGCGCAGGCGCTCGATGACCTGCTGCACCAGCACCTCGGGTGCCGAGGCGCCGGCCGTGAGGCCGACCCGAACCTTATCCTCGAACCATTCGGCCCGCAACTCGTCGGCGCTGTCGACCATGTACGAAGGCGTGCCGAGCTTGATGGCGACTTCGCGCAGGCGGTTGCTGTTGGAACTGGTGGGGCTGCCCACCACGATCACGACGTCGACCTGCGGACTGAGCAGCTTCACCGCGTCCTGCCGGTTCTGGGTGGCGTAGCAGATGTCCTGCTGCTTGGGCTCGCGCACCTTGGGAAAGCGCGCCTTCACGGCGGCAAGGATTTCGGCGGCGTCGTCCACCGACAGCGTGGTCTGGGTGACCACCGCCAGCTTGTCGACCTGCAAAGGCTGCACGCGCTGCACGTCGTCCACGTCTTCCACCAGATGAATGCCGCTGTCGAGCTGGCCCATGGTGCCTTCGACCTCGGGATGGCCCTTGTGGCCGATCATGATGAACTCGTAGCCCTCGCGGTGCAGCTTGGCCACTTCCACATGCACCTTGGTCACCAGCGGGCAGGTGGCGTCGAAGATGCGGAAGCCCCGGCGCTCGGCTTCGTTCTGCACCGCCTTGCTGACACCATGGGCCGAGAACACCAGCGTGGCGCCGGGCGGCACGTCGGCCAGTTCCTCGATGAAGATCGCGCCCTTGGCCTTGAGGTCGTTCACCACATAGGTGTTGTGCACGATTTCGTGGCGCACGTAGATGGGAGCACCGAACTTGTCGAGCGCGTGCTCGACGATGTCGATGGCGCGATCGACGCCGGCGCAGAAGCCCCTGGGCTCGGCAAGCAGGACCTGGTCAAGCGTCTTCACAGCACACCTATGAGCTGCACCTCGAAACGCACGGGCTGACCGGCGAGCGGGTGGTTGAAATCGAACAGCACGGCGCCATCGCCGCGCACCTCGCGCACGGCGCCGGCGTAGGTGCCGGCTCCGTCGGGCGTGGGGAACTGGACCACATCGCCCACTGCGTACTGCTCGTGGGGGTCGCCCAGGTCGTCGAGCAGCTTGCGCGCCACCCACTGCAGCATCTGCGGCTGGCGTTCGCCAAACGCTTCGCCAGCGGCCAGCTCGATGACCGTTCGGGTGCCTTCGGGCAGACCGATCAGGCGCTGCTCGATGGCGGGAGACAGGTCGCCCTGGCCCAGGCTGAGCGTGGCGGGTTGGCCGTTGAAGGTGTCGATGATGACCTGACCCTGCGCGTCGCTCATGCGGTAGTGCAGGGTGAGAAAGGAGCCGGGCTGGACTTGGGACATGGGGAACACCGATGCACCCGGGGAGGATGCGACAACCGCGTATTGTAGAAACCGCCTCGATGCAGGGAGAAAAACAATGCAAAGCCACCACCGGGCCGGGCCCATGGGTCTGCCCGCCGAGGCGCGTCCGCGCGAGAAACTGCTGGCGCGCGGACCCGGCTCACTGAGCGACGCCGAGTTGCTGGCGCTGCTGCTGCGCACCGGCATGGCCGGCAAGCACGTGCTTCAACTGGCGCAGGAGCTGCTCGACACCTTCGGTGGCATCGCCGGACTGCTGGCGACCGACGTGGGGCCGCTGAAGGCGGTCAAGGGCCTGGGGCCGGCCAAGCGCGCAGAAATCGCCGCGGTGATGGAAATCGCGCGCCGGGCACTCGCCCAGCCGCTCAAGTCGCGCGAATTGCTGAACGACCCGCGCCGGGCAGCCGATTTCCTGCGCCTGCAGCTGGGCGACCGCCCGCACGAGGTGTTCGCCGTGCTCATGCTCGACGGTCAGCACCGCCTGATCGCCTACGAGGAGCTGTTCCGGGGCACGCTGGGGCAGGCCAGCGTCTATCCCCGCGAAGTCGTGCTGCGAGCCTTGCACCACGGCGCCGCAGCCGTGGTGCTGGCCCACAACCACCCCAGCGGCGTGGCCGAGCCGTCAGCGGCCGACATTTCCCTGACGCGCCAGCTGCGCGAGGCGCTCGGGCTGGTCGGCGTGCGGGTGCTGGACCACCTCGTGGTGACGCGTGAACGCGCCACTTCCCTGGCTGAACTCGGGCTTCTCTGACCGGCTCCGGCGCAACGGTGCACGGCCCGCCGACAATGGCGGCATGAAGGTGCAAGGCCTGAGCGAACTGCGCTCGATCCGCAACGCCCTGGCCGAGCGCCGGGCGCGCGAGGCCGCCGAGCGCGAAGCCGAGCGCCTGGCGGCCGCGCGGCGTGAGCGCGAGCGCCGCCTGTTCGAAACGGCGGTCGGCCCGGTGCGGCGGCTGCCCGACCCCGGGCGGGTGCTGCCCACGCGGGCCAGGCCAGAACCCCGCCCGCTGCAGCGCGAACGCGACGAAGCGGCGGTGATGCGCGAAGCCCTGTCCGACGAGTTCGATGTCGAAACCCTGCTGCACACCGACGAAATGCTGAGCTACCGGCGCCCCGGGCTCGGGCCGGACGTGGTGCGCAAGCTGCGCGAGGGCCGTTGGGCCATCCAGGGCGCGATCGATCTGCACGGCCTTCGCACCGACGAGGCCCGCGAAGCGCTGGGCCGGTTCGTGCGCGAAAGCCACCAGCACGGCCTGCGCTGCCTGCGGGTGGTGCATGGCAAGGGCCTGGGCTCGCCCGGTCGAACACCGGTGCTCAAGGGCCGGGTGCTGCGCTGGCTGGTGCAGAAAAAAGAGGTGATGGCCTTCGTGCAGGCCAGGCCGGCCGAGGGCGGCGCCGGTGCGCTGGTCGTTCTGCTGAGACCGGCGTGAGGCCTTGCACACCGGCAGGCCCTCCATGACCCGCAAAAGTCAGACCGTTGTCACGGCGGCAAGGCATCATTCGTTCATGGATTCGTTCATCCAACCCGCCCCGATCGATGCGCACCGCCGCCGATGGATGCTGGGCATCGGCCTGGGGATGGGCGCCCTGGCGGTCGGGGGATGTGCGTCGGCCCCGCCCACCGCCGACGAGTCCGACCGGCTGGCCCGTTCGGCCTGGGCGCGCGCCACCGAACTGGAAGGGCTGGCGCCCGCCGGGCCCTGGACACACCGGCGCTACGGCAACCGCCATCCCACCCTCTACAGAGCCACCGAGCGGGAGGGGCGGCCCGCCCTGCACGCGCTCAGCGAATCGGGCAACAGCACGCTGCGCCTGCCGGTGCAGCCGCAGACCCTGCCCGGCGGCGCGCGGCTCGGCTTTTCATGGTGGGTGCCGGCGCTGCTGCCCCATGCCGACCTCAAGACCGCCGAAGCCGACGATGCGGTGGCGCGCGTCATTCTCACCTTCGATGGTGACCGCTCACTCTGGTCGCGCCGCGACCACATGCTCTCCGAGCTGGCCCAGATCGTCACCGGCGAACCCCTGCCTGACGCGACCCTGATGTATGTCTGGGACGACCGTTACCCCGTCGGCAGCGTGATCGACAACCCGCACACGCGGCGCATTCGCAAGCTGGTGGTGCAGAGCGGCACGCAAGGGCTGGGGCGCTGGATGGACCACGAGCGCGACGTCGTGGCCGACCACCAGCGGACGTTCGGCACCGCCCCCGGGGCACTGACCGGGCTGGGTCTCATGACCGACAGCAACAACACGCGAGTCACCGCACAGGCCTGGTACGGCCCACTGCGTCTGCGCCGACCGCTCGCTTCACCCGCCTGAGCGGGGTCAGCCGGGGCTGTTTCGCATCCAGTCGGCGGTCTGGAAGAAGCTGCCGCGCAGCCGGGCACGCAACACCGGGTCCACACTGGTTTCGCCCATGGCCTGGTCCATGCAGGCCAGCCACTGGTCGCGTTCGATCACGCCGATGGAGAACGGCATGTGCCGCATGCGCAGGCGGGGGTGGCCGAATCGGCTGGTGTAGTGCTCGGGCCCGCCCAGCCAGCCACAGAGAAACCAGAACAGCTTGTCGCGCGCGCCGTCGAGTTCGCTGCCGTGCGCGGCGCGAAGTTCGCGATAGGCGGGCTCGATGTCCATCAGGTCGTAGAAGCGGTCGACCAGGGCGCGCACGCGTCCCTCGCCACCGATCCATTCGAAGGGCGTGTCGAACGGCGGCTTTTCCTCGGGCTGCAGAAGGCGATCGGTCATGTCAGGGGGAGTGGCGTTGGTGTGGTGTCACACCGATGCCTTGCGCAAGGTTTCAACCACCGGGGTCCGCAGCACGCTGCGCAATCCCCACCAACCCGCCGCCAGCGCCAGCAGGGCACCCGCCGCGGCCCCGCCCAACGGCACCCAGGGCGAGGCGGTCCACTCGAACTCGAACGCATAGTGCGCCAATGCCCAGCCCACGGCCACGGCCACCACCGACGCCAGGAAGCCGGCGAGCAGTCCGACGCCCAGCAGTTCGATGCGCTGCACCTGCCGCAACAAGGCCGAACCGGCCCCCACCGCGCGCAGGATGGCGAACTCGCGTTCCCGCTCGCTTCGCGTGGCGGTCACCGCGGCCAGCAGCACCACCAGGCCGGCCGCCAACGTGAAGGCAAAGAGGAACTCCACCGCGGCGATCACCTGGCCGAGCACGCGCTGCACCTGCGCAATGGTCTGGCTCATGTCGACGTTGGTGATGTTGGGGAAGTCGCGAACCAGCGCGTTGTCGAAACCGGGCGTGGCGGGCGCGCGGTAGGCGCTGATGTAGGTGAGCGGCACCCCGGGCATGTCGGCCACCGGGAAGATGACGAAGAAGTTCACGCGCAACGACGCCCAGTCGACCTCGCGCAGGGAGGTGATGCGCCGCTGGATCACCTGGCCGGCAATGTCGAAAGACAGGGAGTCGCCCAGCCGCAAGCCCAGCTCGTCGGCCAGCCCCTGTTCGACGCTCAGGCCGTCGGCCTCGTCGGCCCGCCACAGACCGGCCGACACGGTGTTGTGGTCGGGCAAGGTGGTGCTGTGCGAGAGATTGAACTCGCGCTCGACCAGCCGCTGTGCACGGTCGCTTTCAAACTGGGTGGGCTCCACGGCTTGACCATTGACGGCCACCAGGCGGCCGCGGATCATGGGAAACCAGTCGAAGCGCGCCACGCCTTCGGTCTTGAGGCGCTGTTGAAAGGCTTCGGCCTGCTCGGGCTGCACGTTGATGACGAAGCGGTCCGGCGCGTCGGGCGGTGTGGCCTGGCGCCAGCTTTCGATGAGGTCGGTGCGCAGCAGCACCAGCAGCACCAGCGCGAGCAGGCCCACCGACAGCGCGCTGATCTGCACCACCGCAAACGCCGGCCGCGCCGACACCTGGCGGGTGGCCATGACCAGCGCCCGGGGCGCGGTGTTTTCATTGACGCTGGCGCGAAGCAGCCGCACCGCGCCGTAGCTGATGGCCGCGAACAGGAGCACCGCCGCCGCGAACCCACCCACCGCGATGCCACCGAGCAGCAGGTCGCGGCTGGCCGCCAGCAGCAGCGCCGCAAAGCCGACGATGCCCAGGCCGAGGACACCCAGCGTGGCCGGCTTGAGCTGACCCACGTCCCGGCGGATCACGCGCAGCGGCGGCACCTTGGCCAGTTGCAGCACCGGGGGCAGGCCGAAGGCCAGCATGAGCGTGAGGCCCATGCCCAGCCCCAGCAACACCGGCGCGAAGGAGGGCTGCGGCAGGTTGGCGTCGACCAACCCCGCGAGCAGCAGCACGAACACGTGGTGCACGATCCAGCCGAGCGCGACGCCGAGCGCGCTGGCGAGCAGGCCGGTGAGCGCGAACTCGACGCTGTAGGCGCGGGCCATGGTGCCTTGCGACAGACCCAGCACGCGCAGCATGGCGCAGTCGTCGAGGTGCCGTTGCGCAAAGCCCCGCGCCGCAATGGCCACGGCCACGGCGCACAACAAGGCGGCCAGCAGGGCCACGAGGTTGAGGAATTTCTCGGCGCGCGCCAGCGTCTGTTCCATCTGCGGCTGCCCGCCCTGCAGCGATTCAAGCCGCACACCCCGCACGCCCGGCTGCTCGATGGCCTGCTGCGCCCAGCGCGTGTATTCGGCCACCGCCGACGCCCTGTCCCCGGCCACGGCGAGGCGGTAGGCCAACCGGCTGGCCGGTTGCACCAGCCCGGTGGCGGGCAGGTCGTCGTTGTGGATCATCACGCGCGGCGCGAAGCTCAGGAACCCCGCCCCGCGGTCGGGCTCGACCGTGAGCAGCCGCGCGATGGTGAAGCTCGAGTCGCCCAGCAGCAGCGGCTGGCCCATGCGCAGGTTCAGTTGCACCAGCAGGGACTGATCGACCCAGGCCGTGCCGCGGGCAGGCACGTCGCGGGTGGGCGCGTCGGGGCTGCCGGGCCCTTCGGCCGTGCGCAGGGTGCCACGCAACGGGTATCCGTCACCCACAGCCTTGAGCGCCACCAGCTTGGCGGCGCCGCCATCGCCGTCGCTGGCGCGGCCCATGGTGGGGAAGTTCAGTGTCGTCGTGGTGCTCAGGCCCAGTTCGCGCGCCTTGGCCTCGAAGGATGCGTCAGGGCGGTTGTCGGACACCACCACCGTGTCGCCGCCGATCAGCGCCCGCGCATCGCGCGCCAGACCACCCTGCAACCGGTCGGCAAAAAACCCCACCGCCGTCAGCGCCGCCACCGCCAATGTCACCGCCACCACCAGCAGCCGAAGCTCCCCCGCGCGCCAATCGCGCCGGAGCGAGGTCCAGCCCAAAGCCCAGAACGAAGGAGGTTGACCGTGCGTCTGCATGCCGCGACCTTACCCGAGACGGGATATCCGTGACGACATTCGTTGATTGAGGGGAGAAAGCCCCCGTCCAGGGTGCCACGGGTCCGGCTCCGCCGGCCCGTCGGCACCGCCCCCCTCCGGGGTGTGACGCGCCGCCAGGCGCGGCGCGGGGGGAGCCTTACTTCGTGCCGAAGATCCGGTCGCCCGCGTCGCCCAGCCCCGGCACGATGTAGCCGTGGTCGTTCAGCCCACGGTCGATCGCCGGCGTGTAGACCGGCACGTCGGGGTGCGCGTCGTGGAAGGTCTTGAGGCCCTCGGGGCAGGTGACGAGGCACACGAAGCGGATCGAACGGGGATGGGTCTTCTTCAGGCGGTCCACCGCGGCCACCGCCGAGTTGCCGGTGGCCAGCATGGGATCGAGCACGATCACGTCGCGCTCGTGCATGTCCTGCGGCATCTTGAAGTAGTACTCCACCGCCTTGAGGGTGGCGGGGTCGCGGTACAGACCGATGTGGCCGACCCGGGCCCCTGGAATCACCTGGAGCATGCCGTCCAGAAAGCCATTGCCCGCCCGCAGGATGCTGGCCAGCACGATCTTCTTGCCGTCGATCACGCGCGATTTCATCGGCTCGAGCGGGGTCTCGATGTCGATTTCCTGCATGGGCATGTCGCGGGTGAGTTCGTAGGCCAGCAGGGCGCTCAGTTCGTGCACGAGCTCCCGAAAACTCTTGGTGCTGGTGTCCTTGCGGCGCATCAGCGTGAGCTTGTGTTGCACGAGGGGATGGGCAATGACGTGGACTTCGCGGCTCATGGTCTTGGGTGGGGCTGGTTTTTCGGGGGAGTTTAGAGCCTGAGCTTCCGGTCGGCGGCGACCGGGGTACCCGGCTCCGCGACTGTCCCCCGCCCGGGGCTGCGCCCCGGGCTCCTCCTTTATGTCGCTGCGCCGGGCACCCCGATCACCGCCGACCTCGTTGGTGCACGAGACTTCTGGGGACCTTGATGCTGGCTGGCTCGCGGGTGCGGGGGGCTTCACGCAGCGGCATAAAGGAGGAGGCCCTGCGCAGCAAGGCCGGGGGACAGCCGCGGAGTGGAGCACCCCGCGCCCGCGAGCACGCGAGGTGCAGGCGCGGAATGTTCAGGCAACCGCCGGCGGCACTGCGTCCCACACCAGCCGCTGCGGGTTGGCGTAACACAGGAAGTGTTTGTTGGTGGCCCGCCCCACCGCACACAAACCCACACGCCGCGCCACGTCCAGCCCCATCTGCGTGATGCCGCTGCGGGAAATCACCGCCGCCACGCCCATCTGCGCGCTCTTGATCACCATCTCGCTCGTCAGCCGGCCGGTGGTGTAGAACACCTTGTCCAGCGTGTCACCGTCCAGGGCAGGGGCATCGGTCTGCAGCGCCAGCCAGCCCGCAATGGTGTCCACCGCGTTGTGGCGGCCCACATCCTCCACGAACAGCGCCAGATCCGTGCCACGGAACAGCGCGCACGCGTGCACCGAACCGGCCGACTTGTAGGTGGTCTCCTTCAGGCGGATCGCGTTCACGATCGCGTAAAGCTGCGACTGCCTCAACACACCGTCCGGCAGGCTCACCTGGTCCAGCTCGTCCATGAGGTTGCCGAACACGCTGCCCTGCCCGCAACCCGTGGTCACCACCCGCTTCGCGGTGCGTTCCTCGATCCGGTCAATGCCCTGGCGCGTCTTCACGCTCACCGCGTTCACATCCCAATCCACCGTCACCGACTCGATCTCGTCAACGGAACGCACCAGCCGCTGGTTGAGCAGGTAGCCCAGGGTCAGCCACTCGGGGTGGGCGCCCAGGGTCATCAGCGTGACCAGCTCGCGCTTGTCCACGTACACGGTCAGGTCGCGCTCGGCCGGGATCTGGATGGTGCTGCGCCGACCGTGTTCGTCGACCACCTCCACCTGCTCGGTCAGGGGTGCGCGGGCGTCGGTGAGTTCGGGCAGGCGGACACCCGCCCGGGTGGCGAGCGTGTCGATCACGGCGGTCTCGGTGGTCATCGGCTGAGTATGGCGGACGCGGCATGGCCCTGTTGGTGGCGGGGCCCCACAAGCAAAGAGGCCCGCTGGGGGCCTCTTGCTCGAGCCGCGTGGCGCGCTGTCAGGTCTTGGGGGCGGGCGGCGTGTACACGAACGGGCCGGGGTCGGCGCACGGCGCGGCCTTGGGCGACGCCTGGGCAGGCTTGCCCGACGCCGACGCCAGCTTGAAGTGCGACGCCGCCGCCTTGTCCATGGACTTGCACAGCTTGAACGCCTCGACCTTGGCGCCGTGGGCGGCCTTGGCCTTCGCCTCGTCGGCCTTGGCGGCGGCTTCGGGCGTCAGCGGGGCCGGTGCGGGCAGCTTGGCATGAACCGCCGTGGCCAGGCCAGCCAGGGCTGCGATCAACACGAGTTGCTTCTTCATGGGCAGGGTCTCCAGGGGTCTCTAGGTTCAGGCCTTGGCCGGCTCGCCGGTGGCGCCGGTCTTGGCGGGCGTGCGCTGGGCGGGAATCTTGCCGGCCTTGATGTCGTCGTACCAGAGCTCGTGGTGCTCCTTCGCCCAGGTCTCGTCGACGTAGCCGGTCTTCATGGCGCTGTAGGCGCCACGCATGCCCAGCGTGCCCATGTAGATGTGGCCCATGAACATGGCCATCATCAACACGGCGGCGCTGGCGTGCAGCATGTGGGCCACCTGCATGTTGGCGCGGGTGTACTCGACGGCAGGCACGATCTTGTCGAGGAACACGCCCGAGCCGGACACGATGGCGCCGAGCAGGAACACGCCGGCCCAGAACAGCACCTTCTCGCCCGCGTTGAAGCGGTGCGAAGGCACTTCATGGCCGCCAAACAGACCACCGCCCTTGAGCAGCCAGGTGATGTCTTCCTTGCTGGGCAGGTTGTCGCGCACGAAAACCAGGAACACCACGATCAGCGACACCACGAACACCGGGCCGACGAAGTTGTGGATGTTCTTGAGCGCGTAGGTGAGCCAGCCGAACAGGGTGCTGCCGATGACGGGCAGCAGGAAGAACTTGCCGAACGCCATCACGATGCCGGAGATCGCCAGGGTCACGAACGCAATCGCGTTGACCCAGTGCGAGGCGCGCTCGAAGTAGGTGAAGCGCTCGATCTTGCGACCGGTCTCCGCGCCGTGCAGCTCGATGGTGCCCTTGGTGAAGTAGAACAATGCGAGCGCCACGAGTGCGATCAGCATCAGTGCACCGCCATAGGGAATGATCCAGTTGTTGCGCACCTGCCGCCACGCCTCGCCGGCGTTGGTCAGGCTCGAACCCGGGTACTGAACGAAGCCCTGGATCAGGTTGCCGTACTCGAGGTACGGCAGGCTGGTGGTGCCGGTGACGCCCTGCCCCACCTGGCGCCACACCGGCGCGTTGTTGCCCGGCTGCACCTGGCCGCGCTCGGCGTTGGTCTGCTCGTTGTACTTCGGGTCGGTGTCCGCATCGGGGCGGATCTGGAAGATGTTCTGGCTCTGGATGCCGCCTTGCTGGGCCGGCGCTGCCTGCTGGGCGGGTGCCGGATCATCGGCCGGATCGACCTTGAGCGCCTGGGCCGAAGCCCAGGTGGTGCCCAGGCCCAGCAGGGCCGCGGCCAGCCACGCGCGCCAGCGCGAAGTCATTTGCTTGTGCATGGGGACGCCTTCACTTCGGCTGTGCGCCGACGCGTTGGTAATCGTTCTGGCCGTACTGGGCGCGTGCCTTCAGCTGCTGTTCCCAGCTGGTTTTGTCGCCCGCGGTCCAGCCAGCCTGCATGTACTGGCTCTGGCCCACGCCGGTGTAGGGCGCGCCGTCCTGCTTGACGCCGTTGGCGTTCATCTCCTGCGGCTGGTCGCCGCAGGCCGCGAGGCCCAGCAGCGCCGCCACGGCGAGGGTCGTGAGGGTGAAGCGCTTGATCACGATTTCTGTCCTTGTGCGGTGCCGTAGGCGGTGCCCCAACCCCACACCTCGGCGCCCGTGCCGCGGGTGAGGACCCGGTTGCGGAAGATGTCGGCCACCACGTCGCCGTCACCGGCCAGCAGGGCCTTGGTCGAGCACATCTCGGCGCAGGAAGGCAGCTTGCCCTCGGCCAGGCGGTTGCGACCGTACTTCTCGAACTCGGTCTGGCTGCCGTGGGCCTCGGGGCCACCGGCGCAGAAGGTGCACTTGTCCATCTTGCCGCGGACGCCGAACGTACCCTGCGAAGGGAACTGGGGCGCGCCGAAGGGGCAGGCGTAAGAGCAGTAGCCGCAGCCGATGCAGACGTCCTTGTCGTGCAGCACGACACCTTCGTCGGTGCGGTAGAAGCAGTTCACCGGGCAGACGGCCATGCAAGGCGCGTCGCTGCAGTGCATGCAGGCCACCGAGATGGACTTCTCGCCGGGGACACCGTCGTTGAGGGTGATCACGCGGCGGCGGTTCACGCCCCACGGGACTTCGTGTTCGTTCTTGCAGGCGGTGACGCAGCCGTTGCACTCGATGCAGCGCTCGGCGTCACAAATGAATTTCATGCGTGCCATTTGGGTCTCCTGGTTGCAGCTGGAAGGCGCTTACGCGCGCTCCACGTTGCAGATCGTGGTCTTGGTTTCCTGCATCATCGTCACGATGTCGTAGCCGTACGTGGTGGCCGTGTTGACCGCCTCGCCGCGAACCACCGGGAACGCGCCGTCCGGGTAGTAGGGCTTCATGTCCATGCCCTGCCAGTGACCCGAGAAGTGGAACGGCAGGAACACCGTGTCGGCGGCCACGCGCTCGGTCACCAGGGCCTGCACCTTGATGCGTGCGCCGGTGGGCGAGGTCACCCAGACCTGCTCGCCGTTGCGGATGCCGCGGGCCGTTGCGGTGGCCGGGTTGATCTCGACGAACATGTTCTGCTGCAGCTCGGCCAGCCAGGGGTTCGAACGCGTTTCCTCGCCACCGCCCTCGTACTCGACCAGGCGACCCGAGGTCATGATCAGCGGGAATTTCTCGTGCAGCTTGTCCTCGACGTTCTTCGCCTGGAGCGACTTGTAGAGGATCGGCAGGCGCCAGCGGGTCTTCTGGTCGTCGTGGCTGGGGTACTTGGCGATCAGGTCGGGGCGGGTGCCGTAGATCGGCTCGCGGTGCTGCGGGATCGCGTCGGGGAAGTTCCACACCACGGCGCGTGCCTTGGCGTTGCCGAACGGATGGCACCCGTGCTTCATGAACACGCGGATCATCGAGCCGGTGGGATCGGTCTTCCAGTTCTTGCCCTCGGCCTTGGCCTGCTCTTCAGCGGTGAGCTCTTCCCACCAGCCGAGCTTCTTGAGCAGCACGTGGTCGAGTTCCGGGTAGCCGGTGGTGATCTCGGCACCCACCGAGTGCGAGCCGTCTTCGGCCAGCAGGCTCACGCCGTCTCGCTCCACACCGAAGTTGGCGCGGAAGTTGCCGCCGCCGTCCATCACGTGCTTGGAGGTGTCGTACAGGTTGGGCGAGCCGGGGTGCTTGAGTTCGGGCGTGCCGTAGCAGGGCCACGGCAGACCGAAGTAGTCACCGCTCATGTCGTAGCCAGTCTCTTTGTCGACGACCTTGCCCTTGGCCTTCAGCGTCTTGACGTCGAAGGCGCCCATGTTGCGCATGTGGGCCTTCAGGCGTTCCGGGCTCTGGCCGGTGTAGCCGATGGTCCAGACCGACTTGTTGATCTCGCGCAGGATGTCCTCGACCACCGGCTCGTCGCGGCCCTTGACCTGCTGCATCTTGTAGTTCTTGCACAGCTGCTCGGCAAAGCCCAGCTTCTGCGCCAGCTCGTACATGATCATGTGGTCGCTGCGGCTCTCCCACAGCGGCTCGATGACCTTCTCTCGCCACTGGAGCGAGCGGTTGGACGCCGTGCAGGAGCCGCTGGTCTCGAACTGGGTGGCCGCGGGCAGCAGGTAGACCTCGCGGTTGGGGTTGAGGTCTTCGGCCTTGCCGGGCATGGCCGCCATGGATGCGGTGGCCGACGGGTAGGGATCGATCACGACCAGCAGGTCGAGCTTGTCCATCGCCTGCTTCATCTCAAGACCACGGGTCTGCGAGTTGGGCGCGTGGCCCCAGAAGAACATGCCGCGGATGTTCGGGCCCTGGTCGATCAGCTCGTTCTTTTCGATCACGCCGTCGATCCAGCGCGACACGGTGATGCCGGGCTTTTCCATCATGCCTTCGGCGTACTGCGACTTGATCCACTCGTAGTCGACGCCCCAGGTGGCCGCGAAGTGCTTCCAGGAACCCGCCGCGACGCCGTAGTAACCGGGCAGCGAGTCGGGGTTGGGGCCCACGTCGGTGGCGCCCTGCACGTTGTCGTGGCCGCGGAAGATGTTGGTGCCGCCGCCGCTCTTGCCAACGTTGCCCAGGGCCAGCTGCAGGATGCAGGATGCACGGACGATGGCGTTGCCGATGGTGTGCTGGGTCTGGCCCATGCACCAGACGATGGTGGCCGGCTTGGCTTCGGCCAGCATCTTGGCCACCTTGAAGACCTGCTCTTCCTTGACGCCGCAGGCCTCTTCGACCTTCTCCGGCGTCCACTTGGCCATGACGTCGGCCTTCACGGCCTCCATGCCGAACACGCGGTCGTTGATGTACTGCTTGTCTTCCCAACCGTTCTTGAAGACGTGGTACAGAACACCGAACAGGAACGGAATGTCGGACCCGGAGCGGATGCGCACGAACTCGTCGGCCTTGGCCGCGGTGCGGGTGAAGCGAGGGTCGACCACGATCATCTTGCAGCCGTTTTCCTTGGCGTGCAGCATGTGCAGCATGGACACCGGGTGCGCTTCGGCGGCGTTGGAGCCGATGTACAACGCGCACTTGCTGTTCTGCATGTCGTTGTACGAGTTGGTCATCGCACCGTAACCCCAGGTGTTCGCCACGCCGGCCACCGTGGTGGAGTGGCAGATGCGGGCCTGGTGGTCGCAGTTGTTGGTGCCCCAGAAGCTGACGAACTTGCGCAGCAGGTAGGCCTGTTCGTTGTTGTGCTTGGACGAACCCACGTAGTAGACCGAATCGGGGCCGCTGGCTTCGCGCAGCGCCTTCATCTTGGCGACGATGCCCTCATAGGCCTCGTCCCACGAGATGCGCTGGTACTTGCCGTTGACCAGCTTCATCGGGTAGCGCAGGCGGTACTCGCCGTGGCCGTGCTCGCGCAGGGCAGCGCCCTTCGCGCAGTGGGCGCCCAGGTTGATCGGGGAATCGAACACGGCTTCCTGGCGCACCCACACCCCGTTTTCCACGATCGCATCGGTGGCGCAACCCACCGAGCAGTGGGTGCAGATGGTGCGCTTGACCTCGATCTTCCCGGTGCCGTCGATGGACTTGCCCTCGGCGGCGCGCGCCTTCTTCACCAGCGCGAGCTGGGTGGCCGCGAGGCCCACGCCCACGCCCAGGCCCGAGCGGCGCAGGAACGCACGGCGGTCCATGGTGGGCAGTGCGGCAGACAGGCCGCGCTGCAGGTTGTGCACGAAGCTGGAGTGCGCGCGCGAGACGGCGCCACCGGCGGATGAGGATTTCTTGGTCAGCAACATGGTGTGTCTCCTGGGGGGCCGTTGCGTGCCTGAGGCGGCGCGTGAACAGGGCCGGCGGGACGGATCGTGGGGTGCTCGATGAAGCCGGGACGACTCAGATGCGGGTCGTGCGGTAGTAATGCTTGTTGTGCTCGCTCAGCGAATAGCCGCCACCGCGCTTGGGCGCGGCCTTGGGCTCGACGGCCGCGGCACCCTGCGATTCGACGCGGGGCAACACGGTGGCCGCGGCAGCCAGGGCGCCCACCGTGGTGGCACCGGCAAACACCGTGCGGCGGCTCAGGCGGGTCTGACCATCGCCGGAGCGGGAGGACTCTTTCATGCGTGTCTCCAGGTTGTGCATGGCCCGCACACACCACGTGTGGGCTCTTTGCATACCCGGGAATCTACTGCGCACGGTGGGGGCGCGCAAGCGCATCGAGGTGACTTGTGGACGCCTGCCGGACAGCGTCAGCGGACCGTGATCATGCGGCGGCGCAATATGTGCCTCTGCTCACTTTTCGATAGCCAGAACCATGCCAACGGCGCCACTGTGAACCCCTTTCGCACTGCCCAGGCATTCGCCGCGCACGACCTAGGGCTAACCCTCAATACTTTGGTGTTCGAACGCCGCCGATGCGGTCAGGCTGTCGCATCCGGTTGCGACAACTTGTCGCAGTGGGCGCGGTGACCGACGCGCCGGTGTCCCCTTCGGCGGCGTCGGATTTGCGCCAATGTCCGAGTGATTCGATCGACCACCTTTCTAGAATCGGGCGGTGCAAACCTTGACGACATCCCCTCAGGACCCCGGGCGACAACTCGAAGGCTGGCCCGACTGGTCCATTCTGGTGGTGGACGACGAGCAGGGCATGCTGAACTTCCTGGTCAAGACGCTGGCCCCGCGCTGTCACTTCGTGATGAGCGCGACCAGCGCCGAAGACGGTGCGGAGTGGCTGCGGGGCCACCGGGTCGACCTGGTGGTGCTCGACATCTCGCTGCCCGGCAAGAGCGGCGTGGACTGGCTCAAGGAGCTTCGCGAGCAGGGCTACACCGGCGAGGTGATCCTGATCACCGCATTCGCCGACCTCGACACCGCCATCGAAGCCTTGCGCGCCGGTGCGTCCGACTTCATCCTCAAGCCGTTCCGAGTGCCGCAGATCCTGAACGCCATCAAGCAGTGCCATGAACGGGCCCGGCTGCGGCGCGAAAACTTCGTGCTGCGCCGCGCCATGGCGCGCACCCCTGCCCACCGCGCCGCGCTGGTGGGCGAGTCGTCGGCGATTCGCGGCCTGCGGGCCTCGGTGGAGCGCATTGCCGCGGTGGACAGCACCGTGCTGCTGCAAGGCGAATCGGGCACCGGCAAGGAACTGGTGGCGCGAGAGCTGCACGCCCGCAGCGCGCGCGCCAGCGGTCCGTTCGTGCCGATCAACTGCGCGGCGGTGTCGCCCGAACTGATCGAAAGCGAGCTCTTCGGCCATGCCCGGGGTGCATTCACCGGGGCCACCCGGGCGCGCGACGGTCTGTTCCACTACGCACAGGGCGGCACGCTGTTCCTCGACGAGATTGCCGAACTGCCACTGCCGATCCAGGCCACGCTGCTGCGGGCGATCGAAGACCTGAAGATCCGCCCGGTGGGCAGTGAACAGCTGGTGCCGGTCAACCTGCGCATCGTGGCGGCGACCAACCGCCAGCTCAGCGCCGAAGTCGCGGCGGGCCGGTTCCGCAAGGACCTCTATTTCCGGCTGCAGGTGGTCGAACTCACGCTGCCGCCGCTGCGCGACCACAAGGAAGACATTCCCTCCCTGGTGGCGCATTTCATGGCGCAGCTCTCCCCCACGCTCGGCGCCGAACCGCTCGCCATCAGCGACCAGGAAATCGACTTTCTGCGGCAGTACGACTGGCCCGGCAACGTGCGCGAGTTGCGCAACCTGATCGAGCGCTCACTGATCCTGGGCAACCTGAACGTGTCGGCCCTGTACCCGGGCACGCCGACCGCGCTCCCCGAGGGTCGACCGATCGACCTGCATTCCCTCGAGAAGATGCACATCCAGTCGGTGCTCGATTCGGTGCAGGGCGACAAGACGCGCGCGGCGCAGTTGCTGGGCGTATCGCGCCGCACGCTCGAGCGCCGCGTGGCCGAATGGGGCCACGCTTGACCCGGTGCCGGCCATGACGCCGTGGCGCACGCCCGGGTGGCTGGCCACCTCGGTGCGCAACAAGCTGCTGGCGATGGCCCTGCTGCCGCTGCTGGTGGCCTTTCCGCTGCTGGTGCTGGCGCTGGCGCTGTGGAGCAACCAGGCCTATGACCGGCTGCTCATCACCAAGGTGCGCAGCGACCTGGCGGTGGCGCGCGGCTATTTCGATCAGGTGTTGATCGAGGTCGGCTCGGGCACGCTGGGTGTGGCGGACTCGCGAGCGCTGGCCGACGCACTGCGATCGCGCGCGCCCGATGCCGCAACGCAGATGGCCAACCACCTCGCCACCGAGCGCGAGCGGCTGGGCCTGGATTTCCTCGCCTTCTACGACAACCTGGGCCAGCCCGTGGCGCGGGGTGCGCCCCCAGGGCTTCGGCTGGAAGACCGCCAGGGGCCGGTGCCGGCGCTGCCGCGCGCCGTGGCCGATTCGCTTCAGGTGCAGCGCGACCGCACGAAGGCCCGGCTGCTGCTGCTCGACAACGCCTCGCTGCGCGCCGTGGCGCCACACCTGGCGCCGCGTCTGGACATCGCTCTGGTGCCCACGAGAAACGCCGCCCCCACCGACCGGGCAGCCGAGGACCGGGCCATGGTGGCCCTGACCACCCTGCCCGTCCTGGACTCGCAGGGCCGTCACCTCGGTCTGATCACCGGGGGCCTTCTGTTGAACCAGAACCTCGACTTCATCGACACGATCAACCGCATCGTCTACCCGGCAGGGTCCCTGCCCTTCGACAGCCAGGGCACAGCCACGCTGTTCCTCGAGGACGTGCGGATCACCACCAACGTGCGCCTGTTCCAGGACCGCCGTGCCATCGGCACGCGCGTGTCCCGGGCGGTTCGCGACACCGTGCTGGGCGAAGGCCGCACCTGGCTCGACCTGGCGTTCGTGGTCAACGACTGGTATGTCTCTGCCTACGAGCCCATCACGAGCGCCGACGGCAGCCGCATCGGCATGCTCTACGTGGGCTTCACCGAAGCGCCGTTCCGGCTCATGCGCTACGCCATGCTGGCGCTCATCGGCCTGATCTTCGGCGCGGTGATGGCCGCGTCGGCCTGGTTCTCGCTGCGCTGGGCGCGCAGCATCTTCGAGCCGGTGCAGCAGATGAACCTGACCATGCAGCAGGTCGAGCTGGGCAACGCGCACGCCAGGGTGGGCACGCTGCGGGCGCGCGACGAACTCGGTGCGCTGGCCGGTCACCTCGACCAGCTGCTCGATGTGATCGACGACAAGACCGCGGCACTGCAGCGCTGGGCCGACGAACTCGACCGCAAGGTGGCCGACCGCACGCGCGAACTGCAGGCCAGCAACGCCTCGCTGCAGATGGCGCAGCAGCAACTCGTCAAGAGCGAGAAGCTGGCGGCCATCGGCCAGCTCACGGCCAGCATCGCGCACGAAATCAACAACCCGATCGCGGTGATGCAGGGCAACCTCGACCTGATGCGCGACACCCTCGGGCCGAACGTGGATGGGGTGCGCGGCGAACTGGCGCTGCTCGACCAGCAGATCGAGCGCATGCGCATCATCGTGACGCAGCTGCTGCAGTACGCGCGGCCCACCGAGTACGCGGGTTACGTGGACGCGCTCGACCTCAACCGCACGGTGTCGGACTGCCTGGTGCTGGTGGGCCACCTGCTGGCCTCCACCCACATCGCGGTGCGGCGGGAGCTGCAGGCCACGCACCGCGTGGGCATGAACCGGCAGGAACTGCAGCAGGTCATCATCAACCTGATGATCAACGCCATCCAGGCCATGCCCGAAGGCGGCGAGCTGGTGCTTCGCACGCGCGACACCGACGGTGGCGCGGTGCTGCAGGTGGTCGATACCGGCCCCGGTCTGTCCCCCACGGCGCTGGAGCGGCTCTTCCGTCCGTTCTTCACCACCAAGAACGACGGCAACGGGTTGGGGCTGTGGATCAGCCAGGGGCTGGTGGAGCGCTACGGAGGGCATGTCAGCGCCGGCAACCGCGCGGATGGATCGCCCGGCGCCGAGTTCACCGTGTCCCTGTTCACCGAGCCGCAGGCACCGCCGGCCACACCCACCAACGACGGCCGGCCGGGTGCCGCCTGAACGGCCCCGCCGGGGGGCTCAGGGCTGCGGCCCGTCGTACCCTTCGATGACGATCAGGTCGATCACCGACACCGGCGTGCGCAAGGCCACCGCCGCCTGATAGCCCGGCGACCGGTAGCAGTCCAGCGCCGCCTCGTAGGACGGGAACTCGATCACCACGTTGCGGCTGCGGCTGGAGCCCTCGACGCACTCGAAACGGCCGGCGCGCACCAGAAACCGGCCGCCGAAGGCGCGCAACGGCTCGGCGTTGGCCGCCACGTAGGCCTTGTAGCGCTCGACGTCGGCAACGTCGACGCGCGCGATCCAGTATCCCTTGGCCATTCGATGGGTCCCCGTGTCAGACCAGCATGTCGAAGCCCTGTGCCTCGACGCTGATGAAGGCGCTGGTGAAACCGGCGAGTGCGGCGTAGAACCGGGCTTTCGGGTGGGCCGCCAGCGTTTCGCACAACTGCGGCACCCAGGGCTGAACGTGCGCGGTGAAGAACTCGCGCTGGCGGGTCAGGTTGGCCACCTCGACGTCGTCGCCGGCGATCAGGTAGCGCATGACCTCGCAGATGTAGGCCACGTGGTCCTCGGTCTCGGGCATGGCCTCGTCGCGGGCCAACCCCAGTTTGGCCAGGTCGCTGCGCAGGTGGGCCAGCGGCTTTTCGTTGAGGAAGCCGCTCAGGTAGTGCGAGCCGTACAGGAACACCTCGGGCTTGCCGACGCCGCCGAACAGGGCATCGAATTCATCGGCCACCTCGGCGTCGCCAAGGTCGCGGGCGGCCGAGACCACGCCGCGCCAGGACTCTTCCAGAAAAGCCCCCGCGGCTGGCGCCTCGGTCACGGCCACGCGAAGCTGGGTCAGCAACTCGGGCGCAGGCGGTGCGTAGTAAAGCGCGGCCAGCAGGCCGTAGACCTCGGCGCGCGCGGTTTCTTCATCGAGCGTGGAGGTGACGGGGATACGGTCGACCATGGCAGGACTTTCGGATGGAACGATCGGCGATCGGGTCAAAGATCGGAGATGCGGGTTTCGCCCGGGTTGGTGTAGATGTCGACCACGCGGCAGTCGCCGCACATCTTCAGGCGCTGCAGCGCTTCGCCCTGGAACATCGAATGGCCGGTGAGCTTGGCCAGCATGACCTCGACCCCCTTGAGCGTGCCGAACGGCTTGCCGCAGCGCACGCACTGGTAGGGCTGGGCTTCGTTGAGCACGCGCGGCTGCTTGCGCTGATCGGTCAGCAACAGCCGCGGCTCGAGCGAAATGGCGTCTTCGGGGCAGGTCGTCGCGCACAGCCCGCACTGCACACAGTTCTTCTCGACAAAGCGCAGCTGCGGGCGCTCGGGGTTGTCGAGCAGCGCGTTGGCCGGGCAGGCGCTGACGCAGCTCAGGCACAGCGTGCAGGCGTCCTTGTCGACGTTGACCGCGCCAAACAGCGAGGCGGCGGGCAGCGGCACTGCCTGTGCGGTGCGGGCGAGCCCGGCGCTGTCCTGCAGCAGGTGGTCGAGCGCCAGTTCCAGGGTGGCGCGCTTTTCGGCCTGCACCGCGAAGCTGGCGCGGCGCTTCACGCTTTGCGCCGGGGGCAAAGCCAGCAGTGCATCGAGCGTGCCGACGTCGTTCGTGCGGATCAACCGGAAATGCGAGCCGCTGTAGCCCAGCCCGTTGACCACCGCCTGCGCCACCGCCATCTGCTCGCGCAGGGCGGTTTCGTACTGGGGGGCTTCCTCGTCGGTCATCAACACCCACACCTGCGACGCCCCGTAGGCAAACGCGGTGAGCCACAGGTCCAGACCCACCGACGCGGTGTGCCACAGCGGCAAGGGAATCACCCGGGCCGGCACGCCCTTGATGGCTTTGGGCCGCAGCGCCGCCTCGCGGCCGAGCGCATCGATCAATGCGCTGCCGGCGCCCTGGCTGTGCAGCAGCAGCGCGGCGTCCTGCCCACCAGCCTTGGCGTAGGTGGCGAGCACGGTGCGCAGCTTCACGCCCTGTTCACTGGCGCGCGGGTAGGCGTAGCTGAGCGCGCCGGTGGGGCACACGGTGGTGCAGGCACCACAGCCGACACACAGGTTCGGGTTCACCGCGATCTGCTGGCGGTCCACCTCGCTGCGGATGGCCAGGGCCGAGCACACCTGGATGCAGGCGTCGCAGCCCACCGTTTCGTTGCGACCGTGGGCGCAGAGCTTCTGCTTGTACTGGAAGAACCTGGGTTTCTCGAATTCGCCCACCAGTTCGCGCAGGCGCATGACCGCCTCGACGCCGGCGTCGCTGTTGAGGCCCGAAGGCAGGTGAAAGTAGCCCTGCGGGAGCGCGTGCTGGGTGAAAGCGGGCTCGGCGCGCAGGTCGACCACGATGTCGAATCGGTCGGCGTGGGTGGCCTCGTCGCGCTGGAAGTTGATGGCGCCCACCGCCTCGCAGGCCTTCACGCAGGCACGGTGGCTTTTGCACTTGTCCAGATCGATCTGGTAATCAAGACCGATCGCGCCCTCGGGGCAGGCGGCCACACAGGCATTGCAGCGGGTGCACAGGTCGAGGTCGATCGGATTGCCGCTGCTCCAGCTGGCGTCGAAGGCGCCCAGCCACCCGGTCAGCGACACGAGACGCCCGCTGACGACCGGCCAGTTGCGCGCCTGCATGCCACGGCCGCCCTGCGCCAGCACGGTCAGGTCGAGCACGTCACCCACCCTGGCCGCGAGGCGCTCGGCCTCATCGAGCGGGCCGATGACCAGCGTGCGGCCGGCGCTCTTGTAGGTGACGGTGGGGACCGGTTCGGGCTCGGCCAGGCGGGCCGCCGCCAGCAGCGCCGCCATCTTGGGCGTGGCGGACTTGCCTTCACGGCCCCAGCCGCCGGTTTCGCGCAGGTTGACGAACCGGATCGGGCGAACGTCGAGCGGCACGGCGCCCTCGGTCTGTTCGGCCAGCTCGTTGAACAGGCGGCTTTCCTGCGTGCAGGCCACCAACAGGTCGTCGTTGCTGCGGGCGGCGCGCTGGAAGGCCGGCGCATCGCGCCGGCACAGCGTGGTGTGCAGGGTCAGGTCTTCATCCAGTGCCGTGCCCAGGGCTTTCGCGTCCAGGGTCATGGTCTGGTTGCAGTTGCAGATCAGCGTGGTCATCGTGGGGCGGGTGCGGTGGGGCGACTTCGTCGACCGGGGTGGCGGCGGTGGGTCCGCCGTCCGTCGTCACCGATGGCACGGCGGCCTCGGTGGTGTTCTCGGTTCTGGCTTCGTCGGGGTCGTCGACGAGCTTGAGGAATCGGGCGCCGACCATCTTCGCGATGTCGGCCTTGGACAGCGGGCTGGGCTGGCTGTAGTCGTCGATGTAGACGTCCAGTCCGTCCATCACGTTGAAGTGCGGGTCGGCAAACAGCTTCTTCACGGCGGCGTTGCGCACATCGCCAGGCACATCGCGGGCCACGAAACGGCTGAAATCCGACTCGGGCGTGAGCGTCGCCACGTCATCGAGGGTGGGCGGAGGCGAAGACGGCTGCGCTGGCGCCGGGGCCGCTGCGGCCTTCGCTTCGGTGACCGGAGCCGGCTCGGTGGCGGTCGGCTTGAGGGTCCCGGCCTCGGGCAGCGGCTCGGGCGGCAACGCCTGGCCACTGCGCGCCGCTTCCTTGCGGCGCGACCACCGGGAAAGAAATCCGCCTTCGCCGCGGCTCATCGCTTGTCCGTGCTGATGCGAACCGGTTGGCCAAACCGGTCGGTGAGCGGCCGGAAGCTTTCGGGCCGCTTGCGCTTCTTGGGCTCGGGCACATAGGTGGCGTCGACGAAGGTGCGCATCCACGCCACCACCTCGTCGGGCGCAGGCACCTGGTCCACCCGCTCCTGGGCGTCGAGCCAGCGGCCGGCATCGTGGTAGCTCAGGGTGACGATCTGGGGCACGGCCACCGGCTCGCCGTCCAGCAGCCGGCCTTCGTCGGCGCGCCACATGACCCAGAAGCAGGGCTGCGGGCTGCTCAGGTTGAGGAAATAGCCTTCGGCATCGTCGCGGAACAGCTCGACCCTGAAACGGGGATGCATCCAGTGGCTGCTGCCCTCGGCCGTGCGGCTGGCATCCAGCGGCTCGACCGCCTGCGGTTCGTGCACCTCGTCCGGCGCCAGCAGCGCGGTTTCGTCGGGCCCTGCGTGCAGCATCACGTCGGCCAGCACCCAGCGCCAGGGCTGCCAGCGCGCCATCGGGCCACTGACCGGCTCGCGCCGCATCACGACATCGACCTCGATGGCGGGCCGTTGCCGATGGGATACAGGGGTAGGGTTCGGATGCATACGGAGGCGTGACTGTACGGCATCGCCCCCGCCGACGCCTCTGCGGACGCGCTTGACCCTGACGCGAGCCCGCCCGATTCAGTACGTCTCGAGGTGCAGCCGGCCCTCACGCTGCAGTGCAGCACCGACCGTGTCCCAGTCGAGGCCGGCGGCGCTGGCGATGTCGCGCAGCGCCAGCACCACGCCCTCCTCCATGCTCTTGAGGCCGCACACATAGAAATGCGCGTCGGGGTCCTTGAGCAACGGCACGAGGTCGGCGGCGCGCTCGCGCATGGCGTCCTGCACGTACTTTCGGGGCTGGCCGGGGGTCCGGCTGAACGCAAAGTGCGTGTCGATGAAGTCCTTGGGCAGGTTCTGCAGGGGACCGAAGTACGGCAGCTCCTGCTGCGTGCGGGCACCGAAGAACAGCATCAGCCGGCCACCCTCGAACTTGCCGGTCGCGCGCAACCGGCGGCGCCACTCGGTCATGGCGCGCATGGGCGCGCTGCCGGTGCCGGTGCAGATCATCACGATGTGGCTGCGCGGGTGGTTGGGCATGAGGAAGCTGGCACCGAACGGCCCGATCACCTCGACCTTGTCGCCGACCTTGAGGTCGCACATGAAGTTGCTGGCCACGCCACGCACCGGCTGGCCCTGGTGGTCTTCCAGCACGCGCTTGATCGTGAGCGACACGTTGTTGTGGCCGGGGCGCTCGCCGTTGCGCGGGCTGGCCACGCTGTACTGGCGCGCGTGGTGCGGCCGGCCGGAGGCGTCGGTGCCGGGCGGGATGATGCCGATGCTCTGGCCTTCCAGCACCGGGAACGGCATGGCGCCGAAGTCCAGCACGATGTGGTGGGTGTCGTACTCGGTGCCGACCTCGGTGACGCGCAGGTTGCCCGTGACCGTGGCGGTGATGGACTTCTGCGCGGCCTTGGGACCGTACAGGTTGGTGTAGGCGTGGGCCGCCGACCAGGGCGGAACGGTCGACCCGTACCGGCTGGCGACAAACTTCTCTTCGCCTGGTGTGGGCGTTGCGTCCGAAGCCATGGCGCCTTGTGGCTGTCCGGTCGCCGCACCCGATGCGTCGTCGGCCAGCGCCAGCGCGTCGGGCGGCAGTTCGGCCGGCAGTTCGTCCCAGGTGAGCTGCTCTTCCACCGAATAGGCGCGCACCCTGGGCATGGTGCGCCAGTTGTCGATCGACCCTGTGGGACACGGTGGCACACAGGCCATGCACAGGTTGCACTTGCTGGCGTCCACCACGTAGTTGCGCGAATCGTGCGTGATGGCGCCCACCGGGCAGGTCGCCTCGCAGGTGTTGCACCGGATGCAGATCTCCGGATCGATCAGGTGCTGCTGGATGACAGCGAGTTCAGCGGGTGCGTTCATGGACAGTCTCCAAACCACAAAAGCCCGGCAGCACGCCCGGGCTCAAGCCAGGGATGCCGTGGATCCGGGTTTCCCGGTCCACCGGCATCGTCCCCCTTCAGGGGGAAGCGGCAAAGCCGCGCAGGGGGTCAGCCGAACCGGACGTATTCGAAATTGACCGGCTGGCGGTTGATCCCCATGACCGGCGGGGCGATCCAGTTGGCAAATTTGCCCGGCTCGACCACCCGGCCCATGAGCGAGGCCACGTAGGCGCGATCTTCCGCGGTCGGCAGCCACTCGTCCACTTTCGCGTTCCATTCGGCTTCGCTGATCACTCGGCCATCGGGGGACACCTTCACGCCCGCCAAGGTGCCGATGTTGCGGTGGAACGCCTTGTGCGGCACGGTCAGGCGGTGCGGCAGGCCGGCCTTCTCGATCAGCTTGTTCCAGCGCTCCACACCGGCCATCGAGTCCTTGATGTAATCGTCGCGCAGCACTTCGTTGAGCGCATTGAGCATCGGCACTTCCTTCTCGACGATCTGGCCGCCCTGCACGTCGAGCACCTTGTAGGTCGCCCCTTTGAGCTTGTGGTCGTCGGTGCGTTTGCCCTCTTCGAAACGGCCCTTGAGACCCGAGCTGTAGAAGATGGCAGCGTTGCTCGACTGATCGGCGCCGAACAGGTCGATGGTCACCGAGTAGTGGAAGTTGAGGTAGCGCTGGATGGTGGCCAGGTCGATCACGCCGGCGGCGCGCAGCTTGGCCGGGTCGTCGGTCTTGAGCTCATTCATGGCCTGGCAGGTTCGCGTGATGACACGGCCCACACCGGACTCGCCCACGAACATGTGGTGCGCCTCTTCGGTGAGCATGAACTTGGTGGTGCGGGCCAGCGGATCGAACGCCGATTCGGCCAGGGCACACAGCTGGAACTTGCCGTCGCGGTCGGTGAAGTAGGTGAACATGAAGAACGACAGCCAGTCGGGCGTCTGTTCGTTGAAGGCACCCAGGATGCGCGGGTTGTCCTGGTCGCCCGAGCGGCGCTCGAGCAGGGCCTCGGCCTCTTCGCGGCCGTCGCGGCCGAAATGCTTGTGCAGGAGGTACACCATGGCCCAGAGGTGGCGGCCCTCTTCCACGTTCACCTGGAACAGGTTGCGCAGGTCGTACTGGCTGGGGGCGGTCAGGCCCAGGTGGCGCTGCTGCTCCACCGACGCCGGCTCGGTGTCGCCCTGGGTCACGATGATGCGGCGCAGGTTGGCGCGGTGTTCGCCAGGCACGTCCTGCCAGGCGGCTTCACCCATGTGGTCGCCGAAGTGGACCTTGCGGCCTTGCTCGGCGGGGTTGAGGAAGATGCCCCAGCGGTAGTCGGGCATCTTCACATGGCCGAACTGCGCCCAGCCCTGCGGGTCCACGCTGACCGCGGTGCGCAGGTACACGTCGAAGTTCTGCGAGCCCTCGGGGCCCATGTCCTTCCACCACTCGAGGTAGTTCGGCTGCCAGTGCTCGAGCGCGCGCTGCAGCGTGCGGTCTTCGGAGAGGTTGACGTTGTTGGGGATCTTGTCGCTGTAGTCGATGGTGGACATCACGGGTCTCCTGCGGGGGTTCCTGTCGGTGGACTGACCTGCGGTTGCGGCTGGCTCCACCGGAGAACCCACCGCACAACGAAAAGGGATCAGACGCGGTTGAAATCGAAGGCGGCCTTGTCGCCTTTGCCGTAGACCTTGAGCGCACCCTTTTCGCCGACGGCGTTGGGGCGGATGAAGATCCAGTTCTGCCACGCGGTGAGCCGGCCGAAGATGCGGGTGAGCATGTTTTCCTTCTGCGCGAAACGCAGGTTGGCTTCAAGGCCGGTGAGCGCGTCGGGCGACATCGACGCGCGCTCCTCGATCGCGATGCGGACCTCGTCGGCCCAGTCGATGTCGTCCGGGGCGGACGTGACCAGGCCCAGGGCCAGGGCGGCGTCGGCGTCCAGCGCCTTGCCGACCGCGCCACGCACGGCCTCCATCGGCGCGCTTTCTTCATAGAACCGGCGTTGCAGGCGAGACTGGCCGTTGACCATGGGCAACAGGCCCAGGTTGAATTCATCGAGCGTGAGGCGCGGCGCGCGGGCCTCGTCGTCGGGCAGGGCCAGCATGTAGGTGCGGTCGGCGCAGAAGGCCAGTTCGGCCAGCGAGCCGGCAAAACACGAACCGGGTTCGACCAGCGCGAACAGGCTGCGCGAAGACACGTCGAGGCGCGCAAAGGTGCGGCGCATCAGGCCGATGGTCTCGCGCACGAACCAGTGGTCGCGGTGGCGCAGCAGCGCCGCATCGGCGGCCAGCACCGCGGCGGCGTCGCCTTCGGTCTTCAGCAGCCAGGTGCCGATGTCGAGCTGGTTGGTTCGCAGGTTGAGGATGGCGTCATCGAGTTCGCGCGCCATCTGCAGCGGCCACCACGAGGCGCCCGCCGCTTCGATCGCGGCGATGTCGGTCGGCTGGGCGCCGGTGGGCGCCTTCACGGTGAGGGTGGCCGTGCGCTTGCTGCGGTCGATGGCCACGTTGACGAAGGCGTAGTCCAGCCCATCGGCGCTGTCGGTGCGTTGCACGCGCGGCAGCGGCACGCCCTTGCCATCGGCGGGCCTGTCGCTCCGGGCGGCGAGCGCGTCGGCCCGCTCCTTCACGTGGGCCGCAAACTGCTGCGGCTTGGCGATCGAGTCGACCAGGCGCCACTCCACCGCCTTCTTGCCGCGCACGCCTTCGCTGGTGGTGCAGAAAATGTCGGCCAGGTCGTGTCGCACGTGGCGCTTGTCGGTCACCCTGGTGAGGCCGCCGGTGCCGGGCAGCACGCCCAGCAGCGGCACCTCGGGCAGGCTCACGGCGCTGCTGCGGTCGTCGATCAGCACGATCTCGTCGCAGGCCAGCGCCAGTTCATAGCCGCCGCCGGCGCACGCGCCGTTGAGGGCGGCGATGAACTTCAGGCCGCTGTGCTGCGAGGAATCCTCGATGCCGTTGCGCGTTTCGTTGGTGAACTTGCAGAAGTTGACCTTCCAGGCGTGGCTGGAGAGGCCCAGCATGAAGATGTTGGCGCCCGAACAGAACACCCGGTCCTTCAGGCTGGTGACGACCACCGTGCGCACCTGGGGATGCTCGAAGCGGATGCGGTTGAGGGCGTCGTGCAGCTCGATGTCCACGCCCAGGTCGTAGCTGTTGAGCTTGAGTTTGTAGCCCGGCCGGATGCCGCCGTCCTCGTCGATGTTCACCGCCAGCGTCGCGGTGGGACCATCGACCTGCAGCTTCCAGTGGCGGTACTGGCTCGGGTCGGTGCGGTAGTCGACGGTGGCGGGGTGGTTCATGGCGGTCTCCTCGGGCGGCGGGAACGCAATCACCGGCATTTGGCTGCCGGTGGCGTTGGCATGACTTGAATAATAGTGCATGTCTTGGCGCGGCGTCAATGCACTTTCATGCATGTTCTGGCCGCTGGTCGGAGCGACTCAGGCCGCCACCAGGGCCCGCACCTGCTGCCGCAACAGCGCAAAGGCCTCGTCGACGCTGGCGTGGGCGCTGGTGTTGAAGTGCAGTTCGGCCTTGGAATAGAAGGCCGAGCGGCCCGCCAGAATGCGCTTGAGGTCCTCCATGGCCTCGCGGCTGGCGGCCATCGGCCGCAGGTCGCCCTGGGCCGCGACGCGGCCCATGTGGTCTGCCGGATCGGCTTGCAACCACACGGTGGTGCAGTGCGCCAGCAGCAGGTTGAAGTTGGCCGCGTCCGACACCAGGCCGCCGGGGGTGGCAATCACCACCTCGGGATAGATCTGGATCGCTTCCTCGAGCGCGCGGCGCTCGTAGCGGCGGTAAGCCGGCGTGCCGTACAGCGCGTGGATTTCCTCGATGCTGCAGCCCGCGAACTTCTCGATCTCGCGGCTGAGTTCGATGAACGCATAGCCGAGGTCGTCGGCCAGGCGTTGCCCCAGCGTGGACTTTCCCGCCCCGCGCAGGCCGATCAGGGCGATGCGGGTGCGCCGCTGGGCATCGCCGTCGGCCTGGCCCTGCCCCAGCACACCACCGATGGCCACCCGCACCCGGCGCAGGTCGCTCTCGCTGCGCCCGCCCAGCATCTCGCGGATCAGCAACCATTCGGGCGAGCTGGTGCTCACATCGCCGATCAGTTCGGCAAGCGAGCAGTGCAAGGCGTCGGCCACCTGCAGCAGCACCAGAATGGACGCGTTGCCGGTGCCGTACTCCAGGTTGGCCAAGTGGCGTTCGGACACGTCGGCCGCCAGCGCCACCGCCTTGCGTGTCATGCCCCGGCGCGACCTGAGCGTTCGCACCCGCTCTCCCAGGGCCAGCAGGAAGGGGTGGCGCACCTCGTCGCCGGACGTTTCGGCGGCGGGCATCGGGGCAACGGCATCGGCGGCGGACATGGCTCAGGGCCTTTCGAGAAAGCGGGCGCGGGGCCGGACGGGCTTGCCAAGCCGGCAAACATGCACTTTAATGCAGGTCCACCAGCACGCAGGATAGTGCATTTATAGCGCCGATGGCGCCCACCGACCAGCTTTTCTCATCAGGCCCCCCATGAACACAACGACCCTCCTTCCCAACATCGTGTGCGGCCGTGTCCAGCCCGGCCAGGGCCCCGGCACGCCGCTCCACGACCCGGTGCTGGGCACCGAGCTTGTGCGCGTGAGCCGCGATGGCCTGGACGTGGCCGATGCGTTCCGGTTTGCCAGGGCGCAGGGCGGCACCGCGCTGCGGGCCTTGACCTACCGCGAGCGCGCCGCCCTGCTGGCGGCCGTGGTGCAGGTGCTGCAGGCCAGGCGCGATGACTATTACGCCATCGCCACGGCCAATTCGGGCACCGTCACCCGGGACTCCGCGGTCGACATCGACGGCGCCATCTTCACCATCGGGCAGTACGCCCGCTGGGGTGAAAAACTGGGCGAGGCGCGTGCATTGCTCGACGGCGGCCGCATCCGCCTGGGCAAGGACGAAGGCTTCCAGAGCCAGCATATCCTCACGCCCACGCGGGGGCTGGCGCTGTTCATCAATGCCTTCAACTTCCCGAGCTGGGGACTCTGGGAGAAGGCCGCGCCCGCGCTGCTGTCGGGCGTGCCGGTGGTGGTCAAGCCCGGCACGCCCACCGCATGGCTCACGCAGCGCATGGTCCAGGACGTGGTCGAGGCCGGCGTGCTGCCGGCGGGCGCACTGTCGGTCATCTGCGGTTCGTCGGCCGGGCTGCTCGATGCGCTCGAGCCGTTCGACGTGCTGTCGTTCACCGGATCGGCCGACACGGCCGCGGTGATCCGAAGCCACCCGGCCGTGGCGCAACGGTCGGTGCGCTGCAACATCGAGGCCGACAGCCTCAACAGCGCCCTGCTGGATCCCGCGGCCACGGTCGACAGCGAAGCCTTCGGCCTTTTCGTGAGCGAAGTGGTGCGCGAGATGACGGTCAAGAGCGGCCAGAAGTGCACCGCGATTCGCCGCGCGTTCGTGCCCCGGGCGCTGTACGACGCCGCCGCCCAGGCGATTGGCGCCAAGCTGGCGAAGGTGAGCGTGGGCAACCCGCGCAACGAATCGGTCCGCATGGGATCGCTGGTGAGCCACGCACAGTTCGACAGCGTGCGCGAAGGCCTGGCCCGCCTGCAGACGGAAGCCCGCGTGCTGCACGACGGGCGCTCGGCACCCCTGATCGACGCCGACCCGGCGGTGGCCGCCTGCGCCGCACCCGTGCTGCTCGGCCACACCGACCCCATGTCGGCGCACTTGCTGCACGACATCGAGGTCTTCGGTCCGGTGGCCACCCTCATGCCCTACGACAGCGAGGCGCAGGCCTTCGACCTCATCCGGCGCGGGCAGGGCTCGCTGGTGGCCTCGGTGTTCAGCGCCGATCCGGACTTCACCGCGCGTACCGCGCTGGAACTGGCCGACAGCCACGGCCGGGTGCACGCTGTGTCGCCCGCGGTGGCCGCTTCGCAAACCGGCCACGGCAACGTGATGCCCCAGTCGCTGCACGGCGGTCCGGGCCGCGCGGGGGGTGGCGAGGAACTCGGCGGCCTGCGCGCGCTGGGCTTCTACCACCGCCGCAGCGCGGTGCAGGCCCACACCGCCGCGCTCGACGCCTTGACCGCGGGTGCCATTGCACCGACGCTCTGACACGACCACCCTGAGGAGACACACCATGAGCCATCACGACGTGGCCCCACCGCCCGCAAGGTTCAACTTCGCCCGCCACCTGATCGAGCGCAACGCAACGCGCGCGGACAAGGTGGCGCTGATCGACGACCAGCGCCAGATGACCTACGGCGAACTGGCGGTGGCGGTGCGCCGGTTCGGCGCCGGGCTCCAGGCACTGGGACTGCGGCGCGAAGAACGGGTTCTGCTGCTGGCGCACGACAGCAGCGACTGGGTGGTGGCCTTCCTCGGCGCCCTGCATGTCGGCGTGGTGCCGGTGGCCATCAACACCCTGTTGCCCGCCAAGGACGTGTCCTACATGCTGGGCGACAGCCGGGCCCGGGCGGCCATCGTCTCGGGCGCCCTGCTGCCCACGCTGCAGGACGCCATGGCAGCGGGCGGACACGAGGTGGAACACGTCATCGTTTCCCGCGGCGACGGCCTGCCCGCCGGTGCGCATGCCTTTGACGACCTGCTGGCCAGGGCTCCGGCCGGTGAAGCCGCCGACACGCACGGAGAGGAACCCGCCTTCTGGTTGTATTCCAGCGGCTCGACCGGCGCACCCAAGGGCACGGTGCACACCCAGGCCAACCTGTACTGGACGGCCGAGTTGTACGGCCGCGCGGTGCTGGGCCTGCGTGAGTCGGACGTGGTGTTTTCCGCGGCCAAACTGTTCTTTGCCTACGGCCTGGGCAACGCACTGAGTTTTCCGCTGAGCGTGGGGGCCACGGTGGTGCTGATGGCCGAGCGGCCGACGCCGCAAGCCGTGTTCAAGCGGCTCACCGGGCACCGTCCCACGGTGTTCTATGGCGCCCCCACCGGGTACGGTGGCATGCTGGCCAGCCCCGACCTGCCTCCCCGTTCTGCGGTGGCGCTGCGCCTGTGCTCGTCGGCGGGCGAGGCCCTGCCGCAGGACATCGGTGAACGCTGGACGCGCCACTTCGGCGTCGAGATCATCGACGGCATCGGCTCCACCGAAATGCTGCACATCTTCCTGTCGAACCTGCCGGGCAAGGTGCGCTATGGCACCACCGGATTCCCGGTGCCGGGTTATGCGGTGGAGTTGCGCGGCGAAGACGGCCTGCCGGTGGGAAGCAATGCCGACGGCTCGTCGGACATCGGCGACCTGTTCATCCAGGGGCCCAGCGCCGCGCTGCTGTACTGGAACAACCGCGCCAAGAGCCGCGACACGTTTCAGGGCGCATGGACCAAGAGCGGCGACAAGTACGTTCGCAATGCCGACGGCACCTACACCTACGCCGGGCGAAACGACGACATGCTCAAGGTCAGCGGTATCTATGTGAGCCCGTTCGAGGTCGAGGCCACGCTGGTGCAGCACCCCGCCGTGCTGGAGGCCGCGGTGATCGGCAAGACCGACGCGGACGGACTCACCAAGACCAAGGCCTTCGTGGTGCTTAAGGCCGGTCAGCAGGCCAGCGAGGCCGACCTGCAGGCGTTCGTGAAGGAGCGGCTGGCCCCCTACAAATACCCGCGCTTCATCGAGTTTCTGGACGAGTTGCCCAAGACAGCCACCGGCAAGATCCAGCGCTTCAGGCTTCGCGAGCGCGAGAAGGCCGCGGGCTGAACGCGATCCGGCGCCGGGCCGCCCCAAGCCGGATCAGCCCCCTCGGGGGAAGCGACCCGCGAAGCGGCGGAGCGTGGGGGGCCAAGCCGATCCGGCGCCGGGCCGCCCCAAGCCGGATCAGCCCCCTCGGGGGAAGCGACCCGCGAAGCGGCGGAGCGTGGGGGGCCAAGCCGATCCGGCGCCGGGCCGCCCCAAGCCGGATCAGCCCCCTCGGGGGGAAGCGACCCGCAAAGCGGCGGAGCGTGGGGGCGCATGCTTTCAGCCGATCTCCAGCGCGGTGAGTGCGTACTGGCGAGCGAGGTCGATGCGCGGCGCAGGGCCCCGGTACATGCGCGCGGTGGGAAAGGTGGCGGTCATGCCGTGGCGCTCGGCCAGGGCCATTGCGTCGCGGTTGGGTTCGGGGATGTCCAGGAACACCGGCTCCTTGGGCATGACACAGCCCAGCAGGGCATCGAGCAAGGCATCGGCGATGGCAGGCGTATCGGCGCACAGGGGAGCGATCTTGTGGCCCTGGGCACAGGCCCTGACCACGCCATAGCCCCGCAAGCGGCCGTCCTGCCACCAGCCCAGTGCCATGCCGCGGCGCTGCTGGATCCAGGCCTGCAGGAACACAGGGCGGGGTTCGGGGTGGAAAGACCGGTCGTAGGCGGCCACCACCTCGAAGGGCAGCGAGGTGAGCTTGACCACCCGGGAATCGCGCGGCTGCGGTGTGCGCCCCAGGGTCTGGAAGCGGCGGTTGTGCCACGCCAGATCGAACCCGCTGCGGCGGTAGTTGGCCTGCTGCTCGACGACACCGTCGAGTCCGATGACGCAGCCCTTGAGGTGGTCCATGGCGGCCTTCCACACCGACAGCCCCAGTCCGTGACCGCGAAGGTGCGGCTCGACGATGTACATCCCGAGGAAACCGTAGCTGACGCTGTAGCGAAGACCCGAAATGCTCGCCACCGGCGTGGCATCCATCCACGCCATGAAATGGCCGCGGACATCGATCGGGTGAAAGATGTCGGCATCGTGCAGACCGGGGTTCCAGCCTTCGCGATCGGCCCAGCGCAGGGCGTTGCCGAAATCGTGGCGCGACATGCGCTGAATGTGGTGGGGCAGGACTTTCATGGTGGCCTTCATGGACGGATGTCCAATGAAAACCCAGAGCTCTCGCTCGATCCATACCCCCCATGCGGTATTCACCGCCCGGGAATTACCCGAACCCGGGCCAATGTCCGGCCCGGGGTTTCGATGCCTCAGGTGTCTTTCGAGATCTTGATGCTCGGGAACTTCGAGGAGAAGTCCTTCGCCTTGGCCGCGATCTTGATCGCCACCTGGCGGGCCACGCCCTTGTACAGCCCGGCGATCTCGCCCTCGGGGTCGGCCACCACCGTGGGCATGCCGCTGTCGGCCTGCACGCGGATGCTCATGTTGAGCGGCAACGCACCGAGGTAGTCCATGCCGTACTCGGCGGCCATGTTCTTGCCGCCGTCGGCACCGAAGATGTGTTCCACGTGTCCGCACTTCTCGCACACGTGCACCGCCATGTTCTCGACGATGCCGAGGATGGGAACCCCCACCTTCTCGAACATCTTGATGCCCTTGCGGGCGTCGAGCAGTGCGATGTCCTGCGGCGTGGTGACGATCACCGCGCCGGTGAGCGGCACGCGCTGCGACAGCGTGAGCTGGATGTCGCCGGTCCCGGGCGGCATGTCGACGATGAGGTAATCGAGGTCTTTCCAGTTGGTCTGGCGCAGCAACTGCTCCAGCGCCTGCGTGGCCATGGGCCCGCGCCAGATCATGGCTTCGTCGCGGTCGATGAGGAAGCCGATCGAGATGCACTGGATGCCGTAGTTTTCCAGCGGCTCCATGGTCTGGCCATCGGCGCTCTCGGGCCGGCCCTCGATGCCCAGCATCATGGGCTGGCTGGGGCCGTAGATGTCGGCGTCGAGCACGCCGACCTTGGCCCCTTCGGCCGCCAGCGCCAGGGCCAGGTTGACGGCGGTGGTGCTCTTGCCCACGCCACCCTTGCCCGAGGCCACGGCGACGATGTTCTTGACGTTGGGCATGAGCTGCACGCCCCGCTGCACGGCGTGCGCGGTGACCTTCATGGTCAGGTTGACCGACACGTTCTCGACCCCGGGCACCGACTTGGCCGCAGCGATGAGTGCCTTGCGCATGGCGGGCATCTGGCTTTTCGCGGGGTAGCCCAATTCAACGTCGAACGACACATCCCCCTCGTGCACCTGAAGGTTCTTCAGGGCCTTGGTGGACACAAAATCGCGCCCGGTGTTCGGGTCTTGCACGGCTTGCAGCGCCTGCATCAGCGCCTGTTGGTCGACGGACATGGGGGAAAGCTCCAGGGAATGTGGGGTGTGCGCCCGGCGGCGTGGGGTGCCGGGGCGTTGCTCTGCGGCGGCGGGAAGTCTACCGCCCGGGGCCGGGGGGCGGGATTCACACAGGGGCAGTACGGGCATCGTTCGCCCGAGTCGCCGGCGGCACCGGCGGGTGGCGACCGGGCATCCGGCTCCGCGGCTGTCCCCCGCAAAGGGCTGCGCCCTTTGCTCCTCCTTTATGCCGCTGCGCCGGACACCCGATCGTCACCCACCTCGTTGGTGCGCGAGGTGCTGAATGCCAACCCCACCCCCAGAGCGCGCGGGTGCCACGTGCATTGCGCAGCGGCATAAAGGAGGAGGCCCGGCTCCACCGGGCCGGGGGACAGCCGCGGAGCAATGCGCGTGGCGCCCGGGTGCGACGCAAAGTAGCTCAAGCGGAAAGCACTGAAAACCCACGCCCCATAAAATCACGGGTTACCCAGAAGAAAGCCCGCCATGAGCCCGCGCCGACTGTTCGTCACCACCGCCCTGCCCTACGCCAACGGCCATTTTCACATCGGCCACATCATGGAATACATCCAGGCCGACATCTGGGTGCGGTACCAGCGCATGCAGGGCCACGAGGTGCATTTTGTCTGCGCCGACGACGCGCACGGCGCGCCGATCATGATCGCCGCCGACAAGGCCGGCAAGACGCCCCAGCAGTTCGTGGCCGACATCGCGGCCGGCCGCAAACCGTACCTCGACGGCTTTCACATCGGGTTCGACAACTGGCACAGCACCGACGCACCGGAAAACCACGAACTCGCGCAACAGATCTACAAGGACCTCAAGGCCAACGGCCTGATCGAAACCCGCACCATCGAACAGTTCTTCGACCCCGAGAAGAACATGTTCCTGCCCGACCGCTTCATCAAGGGCGAGTGCCCCAACTGCCACGCCAAGGACCAGTATGGCGACAACTGCGAAGTCTGCGGCAAGGTCTACAGCCCGACCGACCTGATCAACCCCTACTCGGCACTTTCGGGCGCCAAGCCGGTGCTGAAGCACTCCGAGCACTTCTTCTTCAAGCTTTCCGATCCGCGCTGCCTCGCCTTCCTGAAGGAATGGACGAACAGCGGCGCCGTGCAGCCCGAGGTGCTCAACAAGATCAGCGAGTGGATTGCGCCCGACGACGACGGCCAGACCAAGCTGGGCGACTGGGACATCTCGCGCGACGCGCCCTACTTCGGCATCGAGATACCGGATGCGCCGGGCAAGTATTTCTATGTGTGGCTGGACGCGCCGGTGGGCTACCTCGCCTCGCTGAAGAACTGGCTCGGCAAGCAGGGCATCGATTACGACGCCTTCATGGCCGACCCGCGCACCGAGCAGTACCACTTCATCGGCAAGGACATCATCACCTTCCACACCCTGTTCTGGCCGGCCATGCTGCATTTCAGCGGCCGCAAGACGCCCGACGCGGTGTTCGTGCACGGCTTTCTGACGGTGAACAACGGCGAGAAGATGAGCAAGAGCCGCGGCACCGGGCTGGACCCGCTGAAGTACCTGAAGCTGGGCATGAACCCGGAGTGGTTGCGCTACTACCTGGCGGCCAAGCTGTCGGCGCGCAACGAAGACGTGGACTTCAACCGCGAAGACTTCATGCTGCGGGTCAACAGCGACCTGGTGGGCAAGTTCGTCAACATCGTGTCGCGTTCGGCGGGCTTCCTGACCAAGCGGTTCAATGGGCAGCTCGCACCGGCGGTCGATGCGCAGAGCATCGAGCTGATGGGCGCCCTGCGCGGGGAGGCGCCTGCCATCGCCGAACTCTACGAAGCGCGCGAGTACGGCAAGGCCATGCGCGTTGTGATGGGACTCGCCGATCGCGTGAACGCTTACGTGGACCAGCACAAGCCATGGGACCTGGCCAAGGACGCCGCGAACGACGCGCGCCTGCAGCAAGTGTGTTCAGTCCTCGTCAACGCGTTCACCGTGCTGGCGCGCTACCTCGCGCCAGTGCTGCCGGCGCTGTCACGGCAAGTCCATGTGCTGACGGGCGCGGATTTGTCCACATGGCACGCGGTCATGCAGGACGTCGATCGCATCCAACCCTACCAGCACCTCATGCAGCGCGTCGACCCCAAGCAGCTCGACGCCCTGTTCGAACCGCCTCCGGCCCCAGTGGAAGCTGCCCCCCTGCCCGGCGGCGAAAACAATGCGGCCCCCACGGTCGGCGCTGTCGCGTCCTCCCTGCCCCCCGGGGGGGCTGGCCACGCCTTGGGGCGGCCCGGCGGCGAAGCCATTGCCGACACCATCACCATCGACGATTTCGCGAAGATCGACCTGCGCATTGCGCAGATCGTGGACTGCGAGCGCGTGGAAGGCTCCACCAAGCTGCTGCGCCTCACGCTCGATGTGGGCGAAGGCCGCACGCGCAACGTCTTCAGCGGCATTGCCAGTGCCTACCAGCCCGAGCAGCTCAAGGGCAAGCTCACCGTGTTGGTGGCCAACCTGGCCCCGCGCAAGATGAAGTTCGGCGTGAGCGAAGGGATGGTGCTGGCCGCCAGCCATGCCGACGAGACATCCGCACCCGGTATCCACGTGCTGGAACCCTGGCCGGGCGCCACGCCCGGCATGCGGGTGCGCTGAGGTCAGCGCGCTTCAGCGGTTGCGGTCCAGCTCAGGGTCCCGCGACCGCTCGGTGCGCAGCACCCGCAGGTCGCGGTCGAACACCACGGTGAACAGGCGCGAGTCTTCGTTGGTCGAACCGGCGAGGTAGCGCCAGTCGTGGTGGATCTCCCGCTTGAGGTCGTAGGGCGTGACCTTGGCCGGTTTGCCCAGCAGGCGCCGCACCTGCTCCATCGGCATGCCGGGCTGCACCCGGGCAAAGTTGTCCTCGTTGAGCACCTGCGAGACCTTCACCAGGATGCCATTGGCACCGACGGTGATCATGTAGTTCACGTGGCCGGCGGGCTGGCGGTTGTATTCGTAGATCTGCGCGCCGTCCTCGCCGTCCCACACCGCCTCGGGCTGGCCGAACTTCTCGCGCACGTCGGCGTCGGTGGACACACCGGGCTCGAGCTCGGCGATGTTCTGCAGATCGCACGCGCCCACGAACCCCACCGCGGCCAGCGTGGCGGTGATCAAACGGACCAGGCGCCACCAGGCGCTTCGGGTGCTGGACGGATTCATCGGTGGGCTCCTTGCCTTGTTTCGGCGCAGTGTAGGCGGCGCCGACCCGGGCCGCGTAGCCATCGGTAACATGCGCACATGCCCGGCCTGCCTCCGCTTGCCCCGTTCCGGCCCCGCCTGTGGTCGGATCTGCGCGGGTACGACCGTGGCCGCTTCGGGCGCGATGTGGGGGCAGGCCTCACGGTGGGCATCGTGGCGCTGCCGCTGGCCATGGCGTTTGCCATCGCCAGCGGATTGCCGCCGCAGGCGGGCCTGTGGACGGCCATCATCGGCGGGTTCCTGGTGTCGGCCCTGGGCGGCACATCGGTGCAGATCGGCGGTCCGGCGGGCGCCTTCATCGTCATCGTCTACGGCATTCTCGAGCGCTACGGCCTGGCCAACCTGCTGATCTCGACCGCCAGCGCGGGCGTGTTGCTGTTCCTCATGGGCCTGTTCAGGCTCGGCGCGCTGGTGCGCTATGTGCCGGTGAGTGTGGTGATCGGCTTCACCAACGGCATCGCGGTGCTGATCGCCCTGTCGCAGCTGCGCGACCTGCTGGGCCTGCCGATCGAGAAGATGCCGGCCAGCTTTTTCGGCCAGATGCAGGTGCTGGGCGCGAACTGGCAGGGCGTCAACGCATGGGCCTTGCTGCTGGGCGGTCTGTGCGTGGCAGGCCTGTTCATCTGGCCGCGGTTGTGGGCCATGGATTCCCGCTTTCGCCGCCAGCTTGACGAACTTGACGTGCCGGCCGCCCTGCGCGCCACCTCGCGCATACCGGGTCCCGTGGTGGCGCTGGTGTCGTTGTCCTTGCTGGCCTGGGGCCTGCAGATGCCGGTCGAGACCATCGGCACGCGATTCGGCGGCATTCCCCAGGGCTTGCCGGTCTTCGATCTGCCCGATTTCTCGTGGGAAACGGTTCGGCTGCTGGTCACGCCCACGCTGACCATTGCTCTGCTGGGCGCGGTGGAGTCCCTGCTGTGCGCGCGGGTGGCCGACCAGTTGGGAGACCACCCCAAGCACGACCCCAACCAGGAGCTGATGGGGCAGGGCGTGGCCAACCTGGTGGTGCCGTTCTTCGGCGGCATGCCCGTCACGGGCACCATCGCGCGCACGGTCACCAACATCCGCTCGGGCGCGGTCAGTCCGGTGGCGGGCATGGTGCACGCGGCCACGCTGGCGGCCATGGTGCTGCTGGCGGCACCACTGGCCTTTCACATTCCGCTGGCGGTGCTGGCGGGTGTGCTGCTGTTCGTGGCGTGGAACATGGGCGAATGGCGCGAGTTCGCCCGGCTGAAGCACTTCAGCAACCACTACCGGCTCATGCTGCTCAGCACCTTTGCCGTCACCATCGTGTTCGACCTGACGGTGGCGGTGGAGCTGGGCCTGGTGCTGGCGGTGGTGCTTTTCGTTCGGCGGCAACGGGACATCTTCACAGCCGAACCGGTGCAGCGCGACGGCGATCGGCAGACATGGCGCCTGTACGGCTCCCTTTTCTTCGGCGCAGTCACCAAGATCGATCCGATCGTGGCGGAAGTCGAGGCCGCTCCCGGGCCGCTGGACCTGACCCTGGACGCTACCATGATGGTCTCGCTGGACACCACCGGGCTCGACGCACTGGAGCAACTGCACAAAGTGGTGCAGCGGCGCGGCGGCCGGTTGGCGATCACCGGCCTGCAGCCGCAGCCGGCGTCCCTGATGGCGCGCGCGGGGTTTGCCGGGCGCCTGGCCGGGTCGGAGGGGGTCGGCCGGTAAAATCGGGGGTTTCCCCTGTCCCGGACCGCCGCCCCATGCCGTTCTTCCGCCGCCCCGACTACCGTTCCGACACGACCGAGTTCATCGACCAGCTCAAGTCGGCCAAACCCGGCCTGGAGCAGTCCCAGCGGCAGGGTCGCGCGCTGTTGTGGGACCAACAGATCGACCGCGCCTTCATGGTCGAGGCGCGCGCCGCCCAGGTGCCCCAGAAGCCCTACGTCTACCAGACCGACCCCGGGCTGAAGTGAATCCCGATACGACGCCGTCGCTCGACGAGGCCCCGCAGGGCCTGGACGAGGTTCTGCCCACCGTGGTGGACGGCGTGGCGCTGGCCCGGTTGTATGGCGAACCGCTGTTCAAGCTGCCGCAGGACCTGTACATCCCGCCCGATGCCCTGCGCGTGTTCCTCGAGGCCTTCGAGGGCCCGCTCGACCTGCTGCTCTACCTGATCCGCAAGCAGAACTTCAACATCCTCGACATCCCCATGGCCGGGGTGACGCGGCAGTACCTGGCCTACGTCGAGGAAATCCGGGTCAGCAACCTCGAGCTGGCGGCCGAGTACCTGCTGATGGCCGCCATGCTGATCGAGATCAAGTCGCGCATGCTGCTGCCGCCCAAGAAGACCGCCGAGGGCGAAGAGGCCGAAGACCCGCGCGCCGAGCTCGTGCGGCGGCTGCTGGAATACGAACAGATGAAGCTGGCGGCGCAGCGCCTGTCCGAGGTGCCCCAGTACGGCCGGGACTTCCTGCGCGCCCAGGTGTACGTGGAGCAGGCGCTGGCGCCCCGCTTTCCCGATGTGCACACCCTGGACCTGCAGAGCGCCTGGCGCGACATCCTCAAGCGCGCGAAGCTGGTGCAGCACCACAAGATCAGCCGCGAGGAACTGTCGGTGCGCGAACACATGAGCATCGTGCTGCGCCGGCTGCAGGGACGCCAGTTCGTCGAATTCGGCGAACTGTTCGAGGTCGACAAGGGCGCGCCGGTGCTGGTGGTCACCTTCATCGCCATGCTCGAACTCGCCAAGGAAACGCTGATCGAACTGACGCAGGCCGAGGCCTTCGCCCCCATCTACGTTCGACTGGCCTACACCCCAAGTCCATGACCCAAGAATTCGACGTGCTGGTGATCGGCAGCGGCCTGGCCGGGCTGACCACCGCGCTGCACCTGGCGGCCACCCACCGGGTGGCGGTCATCACCAAGCGGGCGCTGCTCGACGGCTCGAGCAACTGGGCGCAGGGCGGCATTGCCGCCGTGCTGGCCGAGGGCGACAGCTACGCGTCGCACGTGGAAGACACGCTGGTGGCCGGCGCCGGCCTGAGCGACCGCGAAGCGACCGAGTTCACGGTGGAGAACGCCCCCAGCGCGATCGCCTGGTTGCGCGAGCTGGGGGTGCCCTTCTCCACCGAGGACGGCGAACTGCACCTGACGCGCGAGGGCGGCCACAGCCACCGGCGCATCGTGCACGCGGCCGATGCCACCGGTGCGGCGGTGCAGGCCACACTGATCGAGCGAGTGCGGGCCACACCCGCCATCCGGGTGTTCGAGCACCACATGCTGGTCGACCTGATCACCGAGCGCCACCTGCCGGGCGGCACCGGCGGGCGCCGCTGCCACGGCGCCTATGTGCTCGACACCGAGCGCGACGAAGTGATCACCTTTGCGGCGCGCCACACGGTGCTGGCCACCGGCGGCGCGGGCAAGGTCTACCTGTACACCACCAACCCCGACACGGCCACCGGCGACGGCATTGCCGCGGCGTGGCGGGCCGGCTGCCAGGTCGCGAACATGGAGTTCATCCAGTTCCACCCCACCTGCCTGTACCACCCGCACGCCAAGAGCTTCCTCATCACCGAAGCGGTGCGGGGCGAAGGCGGATTGCTCAAGCTGCCACCGCATCTGGGCGGCCACCGGTTCATGCCCGACCACGACCCGCGCGCCGAGCTGGCGCCGCGCGACGTGGTGGCGCGCGCGATCGACTACGAGATGAAGAAGCACGGCCTGGACTGCGTGCACCTGGACATCTCGCACCAGAGTCCCGAGTTCCTGCGAGAGCACTTTCCCAACATCCTCGCGCGCTGCGCCGAACTCGGCATCGACATCACCAGGGAACCCATTCCGGTGGTGCCCGCGGCCCACTACACCTGCGGGGGTGTGGTGACCGATCTGGAAGGCCGCACCGAACTGGCCGGGCTGTACGCGGTGGGCGAAACCACCTGCACCGGCCTGCACGGCGCCAACCGGTTGGCCAGCAACTCCCTGGTGGAGTGCATGGTGTTCGCCCAGGCAGCCGTGGACGCCATTCGCTCGACCCCGCTGGACGCGCCGCCCAGGCTGCCCGAATGGGACGACAGCCGCGTGACCGACGCCGACGAGATGGTGGTGATCTCGCACAACTGGGACGAGCTGCGCCGCTTCATGTGGGACTACGTCGGCATCGTGCGCACCAACAAGCGCCTGGAGCGCGCCGCCCACCGCATCACGCTGCTGCAGCGCGAAATCCAGGAGTTCTACGCCCGGTTCCACGTCACCCGCGACCTGCTGGAACTGCGCAACCTGGTGCAGGTGGCCGACCTGATCGTGATGTCGGCCATGCTGCGGCACGAGAGCCGTGGCCTTCACTACAGCCTCGACTACCCGGGCCTTCTGCCGGAGGCGAAGCCCACCATCCTGGTGCCGCCAGGGCGCTGAACCGACCGTCCCTACGGCCGACGGCCCATTGGTCTCGGGCCCCGCACTAGCCCGAAGGAACGCTGCTGCGCCATCGGCGCAGGCCACACAACGAGTCTCGAGATCTCGCTGTGGTGGTCATCTGTGCAACGCGCCTCTTCGTACGACAACATCCACCCAACAAGTCCGTCCACCGGCCTCTTCAGACAGAGCGTCCAGCAGCGGCCGTCACTGTTGAACGACATCGTCTCGGCGCAGTTGGGCGCACAGTCGCCTGGCCTGTCGATCACACTGAACCGCCATGTGGCCGCCCTTGCCAGCGGCACCGTGGAGACCAACCCGGTCGAAGTGATGCACGACGGCTTTCGCTGCACGCTGGCCTTCCTGGGCGAACCGACCGACACGACGCGCCTGTTCCATCTCGTGGTCACGCAAGAGCCGGCCGCCACGAACGGGCCCGCCCTGACCCTGACCTTTGTGGCCGGCAGGGACGGCAGCACCGGCATCGCGGCGCAGGGAGAGATCTGCAACGGGCGGTGGACAGGCCTCGACCTGTCCGGCCTGACGCTGCCAGGGATCGGGCTGAGATCGATGAAGGTCGAGGCGTGCAAGCTCGACGGCGCGCGTTTGACGGACGCACGCATCAGCCACACCCAGTTCGAGGGTGTGCACGCGAAGGGTGTCGACCTGTCCGGGACCTTCTTCGAGGGTGGTGGCTGGCGCCACTGTTCGATCGGGAGCGCACGCATGGTCGACACCACCTGGTCGGCGTGCACCTTTGAACGTTGGTTGATGTCGGACAACCACCTGTCGCGGGCGCACTTCAGGAACTGCACGTGCCTGGGCTGGGTGGCCACCGCGTGCCAGTGGCAAGGGGCACGCTTCTCGGCCTGCGTCGTGGACACCACATCCTCGCTTCCGCCCGAGGCCACACCGACATGCCTGCGGCGCCGATCCGACCTCATGGTGGCGGGCGACACCGTGATCGTGAGCCGGTTGGCCCCCGGGTTCATGAAAGGGTTCTGCGATGCCGCAGCGTCCCTGGGCATCCGCATGTTCACGGTGGAGGGCGGCTCGATGTGGGTTCGAGACACCCAGTTCAAGGCGCGGCTGCATGGACCCGGACCCGCATTCCATGTCATGGTGCTGGAACGGGAATCCATGGGAAGTCTGATCCCTGGTGACCCCTTGCTGCGATCGCACCGCCTGCACAGCTCGAACGTTCGACCGACCGGACCCACCCCTGCCGAACCGATCAAATCGATCCTGGCGGAGGGAACGCCCGAGTCTCCAACCCATGTGCTCGCACCCTCCGGCATCAACGTCCCGATCGGCGCCGCCTTCACCCTGTCGAGCGACCGATTCATCGAGGGCGGCAACCTGATCGTCATCGACGAACGGCTTGCCCTGGTCGGCAACGACACCTTGCTCCACCCGGCCGATCTGCCGGAGGGCGCTTTGCCCCCCACGCCCGAGCACCGGCAGAAGGCCGACCGCGCCTACCCGGGTCTGGACACCCCGGATGCGCGCTGGGCCATCTGGAACCAGCGCAAGCGGGCCAAGTCCGAGCTCACCCGGCTTCTGGGCGTCGAATCGATCCTGCTGTTGCCGCAGTGGGCATTCCACATCGATCTGCAGTTGGCCTTCATCGGGCCGCGCAAGGTGCTGGTTCACAGCTTCAGGGCCACCCTCGCGTTCCTCTCTTCGGCAAGCAACGAATTGCAGGGGTCCCTGGGGGCATCGAAGTTCAATGCATTGGTGGCAGGCAATGAGGCAATGGCAAGGCAGTGGGAAGAAAGCGCGGTCACGTCGGTCATCGACAAGCTGCGCCGCGCCGGCGTTGACGCACAGCCCGTGTGCGGGATGCTGGCCGAAAGCGTCGACGACCGCGGTGTGCCATTGCACCTGTGCTCGCTGCTGGTGAACGGGCTGGGCGTGAACCGCGAATCCGGAAAAAACCCGGTCTTCCTGACCGCCGGCAGCCCCAACCTGACGGTCCATGAAGCCCACTTCAGGGACGTGTGCCGGTCGATGGGCGTGGACGTGATGTACTGCTACAGCGAAGACACCTGGGGCGATTCCGACCCACAGTCCTTCATCGCCCGCCAGCACGGCGGCGTGCGCTGCCTGTCCAACACCAACACGCTGGGCTGGTTGGACTTCGCCTTCGATGTGCTCACCGAGGAAGCGCCCGCCCGCAACTGACGCACGATCGGGGTCAGGCCGCGCCGATGTCCGGCACCAGTGCACCCGCGCCATGCCCCGCCTTCAACGCCGCGGTGAAAGCGAGCATGCGGTCGATCGGCAGCCGGGCGCGCGGGATCAGCTCGGGGTCGACGTGAATCTGGTTGGCGCCCTTCTCGAGCACCGAGGCCACCCCGGCCAGGCCGTTCATGGCCATCCAAGGGCAATGCGCGCAGCTTTTGCAGGTGGCGCTGTTGCCGGCGGTGGGCGCCTCGATGAACACCTTGCCGGGGTTCTGCAGGCGCAGCATGTGCATCATGCCCTTGTCGGTGGCCACGATGTATTCGGGTGCGTCGAGTTCGCGCGCGGCCTTCAGGATGGCCGAGGTCGAGCCGACGGCGTCGGCCAGCGCGATCACGTCGGCGGGGCTCTCCGGGTGCACCAGCACCTTGGCCTGGGGGTGTTCCTTCTTGAGTGCCTCCAGCTCGAAGGCCTTGAACTCGTCGTGCACGATGCACGAGCCGTTCCACATGAGCATGTCGGCACCGGTTTCGCGCTGGATGTAGCCGCCGAGGTGCTTGTCGGGTGCCCACAGGATCTTGTGTCCCTTGTCCTTGAGCGCGCGCACGATGTCGAGCGCACAGCTGCTGGTGACCAGCCAGTCGGACCGGGCCTTCACCGCCGCGCTGGTGTTGGCATACACCACCACGGTGCGGTCGGGGTGGGCATCGCAGAAGGCGCTGAACGCATCGATGGGACAGCCAAGATCCAGCGAGCAGTTGGCATCGAGGTCGGGCATGAGCACGGTCTTCTCCGGGCTCAGGATCTTGGCGGTTTCGCCCATGAAACGCACGCCGGAAACCACCAGCGTCTGTGCGGCATGGTCGCGGCCGAAGCGCGCCATCTCGAGCGAGTCGCTCACGATGCCGCCGGTTTCGATGGCGAGGTCCTGCAGATCGGGGTGCACGTAGTAGTGCGAGACCATGACCGCGTTGCGCTCCTTCAGCAACCGTTTGATCCGCTCCTTGAGCTCGGCGCGCTGCTTCGGTCCGGGTTCCACCGGCACACGCGCCCAGGCGTGCTGCGTGGGACAGGCGGGCTGTTCGTATTCAACGTCGATGATGTCGGTGGACGGGCTCATGGGGTGGCCTCACAGCGCTTCGAAGCGCATTGAAAAGTCGATCGCCTTGACGTCCTTGGTCAGGGCCCCGATGGAGATGCGGTCCACACCCGTTTCTGCAAGGGCGCGAACGGTCGAGAGGTTCACGCCTCCCGAAATCTCCAGGATGGCGCGGCCGGCGGTGCGCCGAACCGCCTCGTTGAGTGTGGACAAGTCCATGTTGTCGAGCAGCACCATCGTGGCACCGCACGCCAGCGCTTCATCCAGCTGGGCCAGCGTCTCCACCTCGATCTCGACGAAGCGCGCGGCGGGCGCGGTTTCGCGCACGCGCTGCAACACGGCGGCCACACCACCGGCGGCGGCAATGTGGTTTTCCTTGATCAGCACGGCATCGAACAGCCCGATGCGGTGGTTGACGCCTCCGCCCACCTTGACGGCGTACTTCTGCGCCAGCCGCAGGCCCGGCAGCGTCTTGCGGGTGTCGACGATGGCGGCGCGGGTGCCGGCCACGGCCTGCACGTGGCGCGCGGTCTGGGTGGCCACGGCCGACAGCAGCTGCAGGAAGTTGAGCGCCGTGCGTTCGGCGGTCAGCAAGGCCTGGGCCCGTCCCTCGATCGTGAGGACCGTCTGGTCGGGCCGGCAGCGGGCGCCCTCGGCCACCTGCCAGTGCAGCACGGCCTGCGGGTCCATGGCGCGCACCGCGGCTTCGACCCAGGGCGTGCCACAGATCACCGCCTCTTCGCGGGCCAGAATGCGCGCCCGCGCACGCCGGTCCGGGTCGACCAGCGCTGCGGTCAGATCGCCGCCGCCCACGTCTTCGGTCAGGGCGCGGGCCACATCCTGTGCGGCCAGGTCGGCAAGGTCGGTGGAGTCGAATTCGGAGAGGTGTTTCATCGGGGCAGAACGGGTGTCGGCGGGGTGGCCCGGCGGCCGCACCCGCATGGTGCAATGCACTATAGTCCCGCATTCTCGTTCACCGCCCCGCCCTTTCGGGACACCGACATGAGCAACCCCACCTCTGCCACGCCCTACGGCACGCTGCCGGCCGCCTCGCCGCTGCCCGCCCGAAAACCCGTGAGCCTGCCGCGCCTGGCCGAGATGCGCGAGCGCGGCGAGAAGATCACCATGCTGACCGCCTACGACGCCACGTTTGCGGCGGTGGCCGATGCGGCGGGCGTCGAATGCATTCTGGTCGGCGATTCGCTGGGCATGGTGTGCCAGGGCCTGGCCAGCACCGCTGGCGTGACGCTCGAGACCATGGCCTACCACGTCGAGAGCGTGGCGCGGGGACTTCGCCGTGTGCAGGGCACGGCGTGGCTGCTGGGCGACCTGCCCTTCGGCAGCTACCACGAGTCGAAGGAACAGGCCATGCGCAGCGCCGCGCAACTGGTGCACGCGGGCGCCCACATGATCAAGCTCGAGGGCGGCGGCTGGACCGCCGACACCGTGCGCTTCCTGGTCGAGCGGGGCATTCCCGTCTGCGCGCACCTGGGTCTCACGCCGCAGACGGTGCATGCACTGGGTGGCTACCGGGTGCAGGGCCGCGGCGACGCGGCGGCACTCACGCTCAAGCGGCACGCGCTCGAACTCGAGGAAGCCGGCGCCACCATGCTGGTGCTCGAAATGGTGCCCGCCGCACTGGCGACGGAGATCACCCAGCAACTCAAGCACTGCCACACCATCGGCATCGGCGCGGGCAAGGGCACGGCCGGACAGGTGCTGGTGATGCACGACATGCTGGGCGTCAACCTGGGCCGCAACCCGAAGTTCGTTCACAACTTCATGGAAGGCGCCACCTCGGTGCGCGAGGCCATGGCCGCCTACGTGAAGGCCGTCAAGGATGGCAGCTTCCCCGACGACCAGCTGCACGCCTGGTGAAGAGCTCCATGAAACTGGTCCACACGGTTGCCGACCTGCGCGACGCGCTGCGCCCCTTCAATTCCCCCGCACTGGTGCCCACCATGGGCAACCTGCATGCGGGCCACCTGGCACTGGTCAACACGGCGAAACCCCTGGGTGACGTGACCGTGGCCAGCATCTTCGTGAACCGCCTGCAGTTCGCCCCGCACGAAGATTTCGACACCTACCCGCGCACGCTGGACGCCGACTGCGAGAAACTGGCCTCGGCGGGCTGCGACGTGGTGTTTGCACCCGCCGAGCGCGACATGTACCCCGAGCCCCAGGGCTTCAAGGTGCAGCCGCCGACCGAGGTGGCCGACATCCTCGAAGGGCATTTCCGCCCCGGCTTCTTCACCGGCGTGTGCACCGTCGTCATGAAGCTGTTCCAGATCGCGTTCGCCGAGGCCAAGGGGCGGCGCACGGCGGTGTTCGGCCAGAAGGACTACCAGCAGCTGATGGTGATCCGGCGCATGGTCAGGCAGTTTGCGCTGCCGATCGACATCGTGGCGGGCGCCACCGAACGTGCGCCGGATGGCCTGGCCCTGAGTTCGCGCAACGGCTACCTGAGCGAGGCCGAGCGCGCCGAGGCGGTGCACCTGTCGCTGGCGCTGCGCGCGCTGGGCCGCGACGCACGGGCCGCGGCCGACGGGCTGGAACGCCACCTGCCTGGCCTGGAACTGCGCGCCATCCAGGACCTGACGGCCCGCGGTTGGCAGCCCGACTACCTGACGGTGCGCCGCCGCGATGACCTGCAGCCGCCCCGGCCGGGTGACGAATTGGTGGTGCTGGGCGCGGCCCGCCTGGGCAAAACGCGGCTGATCGACAACCTGGAGATCTGAGGCCGCGAGGCCTCATTCGCCTTCGCTCTTGGGATCCCGTCCCATGAGCGCGGCCACGGCTTGCGAAGGCGCCAGGGCACCTTCGAGCAAGGCCACCACGGCGTCGGTGATGGGCATGTCGACCCCGAGCATGTGCGCCCGGCGGGCCACGGTGCGGGCGCTGTACACACCTTCGGCCACATGGCCCAGCGAGGCCACGGCCTGGTCAAGCGTTTGCCCGCGCGCCACCAGCAGACCCACCTGCCGGTTGCGGGACAGGTCGCCGGTGGCCGTCAGCACCAGGTCGCCCAGTCCCGAAAGACCCATGAACGTCTCGGCGCGGGCGCCCAGCGCCAGCCCGAGTCGGGTCATTTCGGCCAGGCCACGCGTGATCAGCGCCGCCCGGGCGTTCAAGCCGAGCGCCAGGCCATCGCACAGACCGGTGGCAATCGCCAGCACGTTCTTGACCGCACCGCCCACTTCCACACCGACCACGTCGTCGTTCGCGTACACCCGGAGCGTGGGGCCATGGAACGCCGCCACCAGGGCGTCGCGCACGCCGCCGTGGGCGCTGGCCGCCACCAGTGCGGTGGGCCGGCCCTGGGCCACCTCTTGCGCAAAGCTGGGACCGCTGAGCACACCCACCGGCAGATCGGGCGCCACGGCGGCCGCGATTTCGTGCCCCAGCAGACCGGGGCTGCCCTCGTCGCGGGGGCGTTCGAACCCCTTGCACAACCAGGCCACCGGCGTTCGAAGGTCCTTGAGCGCTGACAGCCATTCGCGCAGGCCCGCCATGGGGGTGGCCACCACCACCAGCGTGGCGTCGGCCAGCAGGGCGGAAGCGGGTTCGGCGCTGACGGTCAGCCCGGGCGGAAGGGCCAGACCGGGCAGGTAGCGCCGGTTCTCACGGGCCCGGTGAATGTCGGCCGCCTGGGCCGCGTCTCGGGCCCACAGCGTGACCCGGCCAGGGCCGTGGCGCGCTGCGCTGCACGCCAGGGCCGTGCCCCAGGCGCCAGCGCCCAGCACCACGGTGTGGGGCATCGGCGCAAGCGACATCCGCGTAACTCAGGTGATGATGCGCGGTGCGTCTTCGGCGGCCTGCGCCTGCTGCTGCTCGTACATGGCCTGGAAGTTGATTTCGGCCAGGTGCACCGGCGGGAAACCGCCGCGCTGGATCACGTCGGCCACGTTGCCGCGCAGGTAGGGATAGATGATCTGCGGGCAGGCGATGCCCATGATGGGGCCCATCTGGTCCTGCGGCAGGTTGCGGATTTCGAAGATGCCGGCCTGCTTGCATTCGACCAGAAACACCGTCTTGTCCTTGATCTTGGTCGTCACGGTGGCCGTCACCCGGACCTCGAACACACCGTCCGCCACGGGCTCGGCGTCGATGCCCAGCTGGATGTCGACCGAAGGCTGTTCGGCGTCGAGCAGGATGGCCGGTGAATTGGGCTGCTCCAGCGAAGCCTCCTTGAGGTAGATGCGCTGGATCTGGAAGACGGGGGTGTCGTTGTCGGCCATGGTGACTCTCGGGTGTCGGAAAGAAAAGGCCCGCCGGGGAATCGTTCCCTCAGCGGGCACAGCCCGGGATTATGTCAGCCGGGCGCAGGCGGTTTTCAGGCCGCCTGCAGCAGCGACACCAGTCCGCCGCGGGCATCGAGGGCATGCAGGTCGTCGCAGCCACCGACGTGGGTGTCGCCGATGAAGATCTGCGGGACGCTGGTGCGGCCGGTGAGCTGCGTCATGTGCGAGCGCAAGTCGGGCTTGCCGTCGACCACGATTTCTTCGTAGTCGCTCACGCCGCGGGCCTGCAGCAAGGCCTTGGCGCGCTGGCAATAGGGGCAGTAATCGCTGGAATAGATGGTGACCTTGGGCATGGACCGGACCGTGGTGTCGATGGCGGAATGATCAGGCCTTTTCGACCGGCAGGGCGGCGGTGCGCCAGGCACCCATGCCGCCCGTCAGGGTTTGGGCTTTCTCGTAACCCAGCTTCTTGGCCACCGCCAGACCGCGGTTGGCGCGGGCGCCGGTGGGGCAGACGAAGATCAGCGGCAGGGCCTTGTTCTTCACCGCGCCGGGCAGCTTGGCCTCCAGCTCGTCCAGCGGCAGGTTCCTGGCGCCGATGATGTGGCCCTTGGCGAATTCCTCGGCGTCGGACACGTCGATGACCACCGCCTTTTCGCGGTTCATGAGCATGACGGCGTCGGTGGTGTTGAGCGAACCGGCGCGGCCGCCCGCCTTGACGGCAGGCCACACAAGCAGCGCGCCCGAGGCAAACGCGACGGCAATGAGAATCCAGTTGTCGATGAAGAAGCTCACGTTGGCACCTTGGCGGGTTGGCAAAGCCGGCGATTTTAGAATGCGCGGTTGACCCCACCCACCGCCCTGTCCTGAACACCATGCACAAGCTCGTCCTGATCCGCCACGGCGAATCCACCTGGAACCTCGAAAACCGCTTCACCGGCTGGACCGACGTGGACCTGACCCCGACCGGCGTCTCGCAGGCCATGTCGGCCGGCCAGCTGCTCAAGGCCGAGGGCTACGACTTCGACATCGCCTACACCAGCGTGCTCAAGCGCGCCATCCACACCCTCTGGTACACGCTGGACGCCATGGACCGCACCTGGCTGCCGGTGGTCAAGAACTGGCGCCTGAACGAGCGCCATTACGGTGCCCTGCAAGGCCTGAACAAGGCCGACATGGCCGCGAAATTCGGCGACGAGCAGGTGCTGATCTGGCGCCGCAGCTACGACACGCCGCCACCGGCGCTGGAAGCCACCGACCCGCGCTGCGAGCGCGGCGACCGCCGTTATGCGCGGCTCAAGCCGGAGGAAGTGCCGCTGACCGAGTGCCTGAAGGACACTGTGGAGCGGGTGATTCCGTTCTGGAACGAGGCCCTGGCCCCGGCGATCCAGTCGGGCAAGCGGGTGGTGGTGGCCGCCCACGGCAACAGCATCCGGGCGCTGGTGAAGTACCTCGACGGCATCTCCGACGCCGACATCGTCAACCTGAACATACCCAACGGAATTCCGCTGGTTTACGAACTCGACGACAACCTCAAACCGATCCGCAGCTTCTACTTGGGCGATGCCGAGGCGGCTGCCCGCGCGGCGGCAGCCGTGGCGGCGCAGGGCAAGGCCTGACCGGGCGAAGCGGCGTTCGTCACGACCTTCGGGAAAACCAGCGCGACCGGCTGGGGAACCCCCCGGTCGGCCCCACCTCCAAGGTGTATATTGGTCCGACAAGCGGACCATCGAGGCCCGCCAGGGCGTGAAGCAGAGGTGTTTTCCATGACGAAACAGGCCGCATCCAAGTTCAAGATTGCAGGCTGGGTGGCCATCGGTGCGTTGGCGGGTGCGCTGACCACGGTGCAGTTGCAGGCGGTGGCCCGCAACACGCTGGCGCCATTGCCGCTCGAAGAGCTGCAGCAGCTGGCAGCGGTGTTCGGCATGGTCAAGACCGACTATGTCGAACCCATCGACGAGAAAAAGCTGATCTCCGAGGCCATCTCGGGCATGGTGGCCAGCCTCGATCCGCACTCCCAGTATTTCGACAAGAAGTCGTTCAAGGAATTCCGCGAAGGCACCAGCGGCCGCTTCGTGGGCGTCGGCATCGAAATCACCATGGAAGACGGCCTGGTCAAGGTCGTCTCGCCCATCGAAGACTCCCCCGCCTTTCGCGCCGGCCTCAAGAGCGGCGACCTGATCACCAAGATCGACGACACGGCGGTCAAGGGACTGACCATCAACGACGCCGTCAAGCTCATGCGCGGCGAGCCCCGCACCAAGGTGCTGCTGACCGTCCTGCGCCGCGACGAAGACCGCAACTTCACCGTCACCATCACCCGCGAAGAGATCAAGACCGTGAGCGTGAAGGCGCGCGCCGTCGAGCCTGGCTACGCCTGGGTGCGTGTGTCCCAGTTCCAGGAGCGCACCACCGAGGACTTCGCCCGCAAGCTCGAGGATCTTTACCGCGCCGACCCGGCCATGAAGGGTCTGGTGCTCGACCTGCGCAACGACCCGGGCGGCCTGCTCGACGCTGCCGTGGCCCTGTCGGCGGTTTTCCTGCCCGAAAACGTCACCGTGGTGTCCACCAACGGCCAGCTGGCCGACAGCAAGTTCACCTACAAGGCCATTCCACAGCACTACCTGCGCCGTGGCGGTACCGACCCGGTCAAACGCCTGACCGAAGTCACCAATGGCCACTACAAGCGCGTGCCGGTCGTGGTGCTGGTGAACGAAGGCTCGGCATCGGCCAGCGAAATCGTGGCTGGCGCGCTGCAGGACCACAAGCGCGCCACGATCATGGGCAGCCAGACCTTCGGCAAGGGCTCGGTGCAGACGGTGCGCCCCCTCGGTCCGGACACCGGCCTGAAGCTCACGACCGCCCGCTACTACACGCCGTCGGGCAAGTCCATCCAGGGCAAGGGCATCGTGCCCGATGTCATGGTCGATGAAACCGTCGACGGCAACGTGTTCGCCGCCTTGCGTACCCGCGAGGCCGACCTGGCCAACAGCCTGGGCGCGACACCCGCCAGCCCCATGACCGACGCCCAGCGCGATGCCGAGCAGAAGCGTGAGGAAGCGCGCGAATCGGCCCGCAAGAAGCTCGAGGAAGAGGCCCGCAAGAACCCGGGGCAGCGCCTGGTGCCCGAGTTCGGCAGCGAGAAGGATTTCCAGCTTCAGCAGGCCATCAACCAGCTCAAGGGTCGTCCGGTGCTGATGAGCAAGTCGCAAACCGTTCGCACCGAAGAGAAAAAGACCAACTGACGCTCACCGCCCGGCGCGGCCCCTTCGGCCGCGCCGCGTCAGGTGATCTGCCGCGTGAACGACGCCCAGCTGCTGCGCTACTCGCGCCACATCCTGCTCGAAGAACTCGGCGTCGAAGGCCAGGAACGGTTGCTGGCCGCTCACGCGCTGGTCATCGGTGCCGGCGGCCTGGGGTCACCGGTGGCGCTGTACCTGGGCAGCGCCGGTGTGGGCCGCATCACGGTGGTCGACCACGACACGGTGGACGAAACCAACCTTCAGCGGCAGATCGCCCACACGCTGGCCCGGGTGGGCAAGCCCAAGGCAGAGTCGGTTCGCGACGCAGTGGCGGCGATCAACACCGATGTGCAGGTGGTCCCCGTGCTTCGGCGGGCCGATGCGGCCTTGCTGGATGCCCTCGTGCCCGAGGCCGACGTGGTGATCGACTGCACCGACAACTTCGCCACCCGCCATGCCATCAACCGGGCCTGCGTGCGGCACCGCAAACCGCTGGTGTCGGGCGCCGCCATCCGGCTGGACGGACAGCTCAGCGTGTACGACGTGCGGGAGCCCGATGCGCCCTGCTACGCCTGCGTGTTCCCCGAGGACAGCGGCGTGGAAGAGGTGTTGTGCGCCACCATGGGCGTGTTCGCTCCGATGGTGGGCATCGTCGGCACGATGCAGGCGGCCGAGGCGCTCAAGCTGCTGAGTGGCATGGGTTCGCGCATGGTGGGGCAGCTGCTCATGATCGACGGTCGCGATCTGTCCTTCAATTCGATCGCGCTGCCGCGCAATCCAGCCTGCCCCGTCTGCGGGTCAGCGCACCGCTGACAGCGACTTCGGCGGGTTGTTGCACGGGCCGTGGCGGCGCCGAAAGTCGCGCGGCGGCTCCGGATGGGGGTTTGCGAACAGGCCGGATGCCTGCAAACGGGCCCGGTCTTCAAGCGCCACATACGCGCCGCGCCCGCGCCAGCGGTGCGCCCAGGCATGGCCGGTTTGAACCAGCCACGCATTGACGTCTTCACCTCGAAACACCACACGGGCAATGCCCCGACCGTAGTCGTCCATGGCGCGCTCTTCGATCTGCACCTCGGCACCGAGCACGCGCGAGGCCAGGGCGTCGCGGGCGGCCAGCCCGCCAGGCTGGCAGATCTCGGGGGCATCGATGCCGTCCAGTCGCAACTTGCGCCAGCGGCCGCCGTGCAGGGGCTGCACCCAGACGGTGTCGCCATCGAACACACGCATGACCCGGGCATCGAGGTGCTCCACCCGATCGTCGGCGGTTGCCGCCGAGGCCAGCGCAGCGAGGAGCCCCATCAGCACCCACTGCCACACGCGCCGCGCTTTCATGCCTTCTCCAGGTCACGCAGAAGCCGCTCCAGCCGCTGCTCCAGTTGCTCGGTGCTCAGGCGCTCGCGCAGGCGCTCCACGATCAGTGGCAACCCCATGGGGCTGGGTGCCTCCAGGTCCACCAGCACCCGCTCCTGTGTGCTCAGGCGGGCCAGGCATTCACGAAGGCGCTCGGCGTCCAGTTCCTGCGACAGGACCTCGCGCTCGGCCTGCCCGAGCAGGCGGTTGTGTGGATCGTGCTTGCGGAACACCTCGAAGAACAGGCCGCTGCTGGCCTGCAACTGCTTGAGGCTTTTCGGCGCACCCGGGTAGCCGCTGAACACCAATCCGGCGATGCGCGCGATTTCGCGGAAGCGCCGCTGGGCCAGTTCGCCGGCATTGAGCGACGCCATCACATGCCCGATCAGGTCGGCCTCGTCGAAGGCCCGGCCGTCGACCAGCGGCGCCACATCGGGCGGTTCGGCCGCCAGCAGCTCGATGCCATAGTCGTTGACCGACAGGCTGAAGGTGTTGGGTTGTTCGCGGGACAGCCGCCAGGCCAGCAGGCCGGCCAGACCCAGGTGCACCTGGCGGCCGGCAAACGGGTACAGGCACACGTGGTGGCCCTCGCGCGTGCGCAGGCGCTCGATCACCAGCCGGCCCGGGCCGGGCAGGCACGACCTGGCCGCCTGCGTCTGCAGCATCGGGGCGGCCGCGCGCAGTTCAGGCGAATCGAACACCCCGCGCCCGACCTGGTCAAAGGCGCGCAACACCGCGTCGGCCAGCTCGCTGGACAGCGGCATCTTGCCGCCCTGCCAGGTGGGCACCGTGCCCTTGCGCCGGGTGGTCAGCTTCACCCAGGCCGTCATGTCCTGCACCCGGACGAATTCCAGCAGGCGTCCTGCGAACACGAACGCGTCGCCCTTGCGCAACCGCGCGATGAAGCCCTCCTCGATGTGGCCGATGCGACTGCCGTTCAGAAACCGGACCTGCAGCGACGCATCGCTGACGATGGTGCCCACGCCCAGGCGGTGTCGCCGGGCGGTGGCGCGGCCTTGGGGCGAGTCGGGCACCGTCCAGCGGCCTTCGGCATTGCAGGCAATGCGGTGGTAATCCGGGTAGGCCCGCAGGCTGTCACCGCCGCGCTCACAGAACGCCAGTGCCCAGTCGAAGGCCTCGCGCGACAGCGTCCGGTAGGCCCAGGCGGTTCGCACTTCCGAGTAGAGTTCATCGGCGAGGAAGCCGCCGCCGAGGGCCACCGTGACCAGGTGCTGGACCAGCACGTCCAGCGGCTGCTCGGGGCTGTGGCGCGACTCGATGCGCCCGGCGAGTGCGGCTTCGCGGGCGGCCGCGGCCTCGACCAGTTCGAGCGTGTTGGTGGGCACCAGCGTGATGCGGCTGGGCCGGCCCGGTGCATGGCCGCTTCGGCCGGCCCGCTGCAGCAACCGCGCGATGCCCTTGGCCGATCCGATCTGCAGCACCCGCTCGACCGGCAGGAAGTCGACCCCGAGGTCCAGCGACGAGGTGGCCACCACCGCCTTCAACGAACCCGCCTTCAGCCCTTGCTCCACCCAACCGCGAACCTCGGGGTCGAGACTGCCGTGGTGCAGGGCGACCTGGCCTGCCCAGTCGGGGCGCTGGGCCAGCAGCAGCTGGTACCACATCTCGGCCTGGCTGCGGGTGTTGGTGAACACGAGCGCGGTGGAGGCGCTGTCGAGCTCGCGGGCCACGGGCGCCTGCATGCGGGCGCCCAGGTGGCCCGCCCACGAATAGCGCCCCGGGTCGTCGGGGATCAGCGTGTCGATGGTGAGCGCCTTGTCCACGCGACCGCGCACCAGCACCGACGGCGCATCGCCGCACAGCACCTGCCTCGCCTCGTCGAGGTTGCCCAGGGTGGCGCTCATGCCCCAGACGCGCAGCGAGGGCTGCCAGCGCCTCAGCCTGGCCAGCGCCAGTTGCACCTGCACGCCGCGCTTGCTGCCGATCAGTTCGTGCCACTCATCCACCACCACGGCACGCACGCCAGCCAGGCGCTGGGGGGCGTCAGCGCGCGACAGCAGCAGAGACAGCGATTCGGGCGTGGTGACCAGGGCAGAAGGCAGGCGGCGGTCCTGCCGCGCGCGCTCGGCGCTGGGTGCGTCGCCGGTGCGCAAACCCAGCGACCACGCCGGCGCCATCTCCTGAAGTGGAATCTGCAGTGCCCTGACGGTGTCGGCCGCCAGCGCACGCATGGGGGTGATCCACAACACGGTCAGCGGGGGTGTCGTGGCGGTCCCTGGCGCCAGCGCGTCGAGCAGGCCCAGCCAGACCGCGTAGGTCTTGCCGGCCCCGGTGGTGGCATGCAGGAGGCCACTGCGCCCATCGGCCTGCGCCGCCCAGACCTCGCGCTGAAAGTCAAACGGCGTCCAGCCGCGCGAGGCCATCCAGGCGGCGGCGCGCGGAGCGGTCTTCATCCGCGGTGCATCAGCCTTTGCGGCCCCCCATGACGAGCAGCAGCACGCCCACCGCAATGGCGCCAATGCCGGCCCACACCGGGACGTTGATGGTTTCTTCCTGTTTGACCGACAGCTCCAGGGGCCCGAGCTTCACGGCCTCGGACTCCTTGGTGTAGCTGAAACTGCCCATCACCAGCCCGATGGCACCGGCGGCAATGAGCACGATACCGACCACTTTGGCGAGGTTCATGGTGTGTCCTGTGTCGTCAACGAAAGCCCGATGATGCACCAGTTGCAGCCCGCGCCCGAACGCGACCGCGCGTGGCCCGGGTCGCTCAGCGGTACTGCGCCGCCGTGATGAACTCGCCGAAGGTCTCGCACCACACGATGACCGTGTTGAAACGCTGCGGATCGGCGCCGGGCGGCAGGTCGACGATGAAGTTCTCGAAGGTCTTGACGTCACCCACGCGCTGCATCTGTGGCTTGAGCCGGGCGAAGTCGGCCTCGGTCTCGACGAACGTCGGTGACAGGTACAGCTTGTAGTCGGGGCCGGGCGAGAGCCTGCCCTGCAGCACGATGCGGTTCGGACCGATGGTGACCGTGCCCTCGCCCCAATGCAGCGCATCGCTGTCCTTGAGGTCGCGGCGGAAGTTGCCGGTGAACAGGGCGTTGCCCGCTGCCGTGCTGACCGTCTGGTCGTCGGGCGCCTCGGGCGCAATCAGGATGGGCAGCGTGTAGATGCCCAGCGCAAAGCCGAGCAACAAGGCCACACCGTGGGTGCAGAGCAGAAGAATGGCGCGGCGCATGGAAACCTCCTTGGGGGGATGGAGGTGCGTCGGTGCGCGCCGCCCCGCCCTTACAGCCCGGCGTCGAGGGCGCGCAGCCCCGCCACCGTGAGCAACAGCGCCTGCGCGGCTTCGGTGCCCTTGGCGCCGAAGTGCTGCTGCAGAAACTTGCGGTGTTCGAGGTGCTCGTGGAAATGGTGGGGCGCCTGCACCGCACAGATCACCGGCACTCCGGTCTGGAGCTGGACGTCCATCAGGGCCTGCACCACCGTGCTGGCCACGAAGTCGTGGCGGTACACCCCGCCATCGACCACCAGCGCGCTGCCCACCACCGCGGCATAGCGGCCCGATCGGGCCAGGCGTTGGACATGGAGGGGAATCTCGAAGGCACCGGCCACGTCGAACACATCAATGGACGCGGGGCCGAAACCCGCCCGAGCCATCTCCGCAAAAAAGGCGTCGCGCGACCGGTGAACGATGTCGGCGTGCCAAGCGGCCTCGACAAAGGCAAACCGCAGGTCTTGCGGCAAGGACGGCGGTTCGGGGAGTTGAGGCGCTTCGGGCATGGGGTCCATTGTAGGAAGGCGCCGCCACTCAGGCGCTCACGATCCAGCCTTCCAGGGGATCGAAGTCGGGCAATCCCCAGTTCGGGTGTCCGCCGCGCCGTCGCTCCAGCGCCCAGGCGGCCTGCAGCAGGCACAGCACGGCATCGAGCCGGTCGCCGCTGGGGTCGTCGGCCAGGTCGTCGCGCTGGGCGTGGCTGAGTTTGAGTCGAAGCCCTGCGGATTGCAGCAGCGGCGCCAAACCATTTTCCAGCGCGTTCACCAGCGTCTTGCGGGCAATCAGGCGCTCGGGGGTCTGGCGCGCCTTGTCGTCGCTCTTGTACGACGAAGCCCCGAGCACGCTGCGCGCCAGCAGGCCCGGGTAGGCTTCGAGCGCCACGCGGTCCGGATCGCCCGGACACAGGCCGGGCAGGTGCAGGCCCGCCGCCAGCAGGCGGGGAACACCGGCGTGCATCATGAAGGCCACCGGCGGGTTGACCCACTTCATGCTCGGACTGGACCCGGCGGGCAGGTCGGTGGCCCGGTGCGCGAACTTGCCCCCGACCGGCCGCGCGTGGCAGAAAGCGGCGAACGCCTCGCGGATGGATTCGCGGGACAGGCCCGCGTAGTGGTCCATGCAGGCCCGCCACCCGGTGGGCCAACCCAGTGTCTGCACCAGTTCCCGGGGCAGGCCGAAAGGCAGGTCGAAACCCCCCACCCAGGGCCCGGGCCGTTGCAAGCGGGCGGCCCACGCGTCCAGCGATTCAAAGGTTTCGAGCGCTTCCAGCACCACCCGCCCGCGGTCGCTGCGGCCCACGGCCAGCGTCACCGGCTTGCGCCGCGAAGGGGCGCTGGTGAAATCGCATCCCAGCAGTGTGAAGTCCATGTCGAGCCTCAAGCCAGCGCGAGCGCGCCCACCCCGGCCGCGATGCACACGGCACCGGCCAGCCGCAGGGCCCGGTCGCCTTCGCGCAGCAGGTGGCCGCCAATGAGGGCGGCAAACAGCATGGAGACCTCGCGCGCCGGCGCCACGTGCGACAGCGGCGCACGCTGCATGGCGAACAGCACCAGCACATAGGCCACCGGGCTGAACACCGCCACACCCAGGGCGTGCTTCCATTGCCGGCGCCACAGCCGCAGCGCCTCGGCCCGGTCGCGCAGCACGCTGGGGGTGAACAAGACGAGCCGCACCAGATTGCCCATGTAGTCCACCAGGATGGGCGACATCAGCAGCACCTTGACGGCAAACCCGTCGACCACCGAATAGCCGGCAATGAACACGCCCGTGAGCGCGCCGTAGGCCACGCCGCGCTGCAGGCGTTCGCGCGCGGCAGGGTCATGGGCCGATCGCCACAGGCCCGGCCCGCCGGCCACCAGGAACACGCCCCCCACCACCGCGGCAATGCCGGCCAAGCCCAGCGCGCTGAGTTGTTCGCCCAGGAACAGCACCGCCACCAAGGCCGTCAGCAGCGGTCCGCTGCCGCGCGCCAGCGGGTACACCACGGTGAGATCGGCCCGGCGGTAGCCTCGCAGCAGCGTGACGAAATAGAAGACGTGGATGACGCCGCTGGCCACCACCAGCGACCACTCGGTCGCTCCCCAGCGGGGCAGTTCGTCGCGCGCAAACCACCAACCCACCGGTGCCCAGACCACAGCCACCAGCGCGGCGCTGAAGAAGGCAAAGCGGGCGTCGCCGCCGGCGTGCTTGGCCGCGATGTTCCAGCCGGCGTGGATCAGGCCGGCGATCAGGATCAGCAGGAAGGCGTCGAGCGGCATGGAGCGGCACCACGGGAGCGCCGGCGGCGGCCCCCACGCCGGTCAGGCGCGGCCGATGATGCTGGCGGTGGCCATCAGCTCCTCGAGCAGCGCCAGCGACACCGAGCCTGAGACGGCGTAGGGATCGAATTCGGGGCGCTCGGAGTACTTGAGCACGATGGACGTGTTGAGCTTGGCAAGGTTGACCTGGCCCATGGTCCAGCCACCAAAGCGTCGCTCGCTGATTTCCTGGTAGTGCAGCAGCACCACGTCGGTGTGGCGGGGGTCGGCCACGATGTGGTTGTACAGCTTGTTGACCGCCTCACGCCCGCCTTCGATGGCTTGCAGGAAGATGCCACCGCCGTAGCACAGCACCCCGGTGATGCCGTTGGACACGTTGTGGTGCCGCGAGGCGTCGAGGATGCCCTCGATGGCCTTGGGGTCCTTGTCGATAGCGCGGCTGACATAAAGCAGGCGGACCAGCATGGTGACTTTCTTGTTCGGGGGTGGTCAGCGGGGAATGAGCGAGAGGAATTCCCGGCGCAGGTTCGGGTCCTTGAGGAAGACACCGCGCATCACCGAGTTGATCATGCGGCTGTCCATGTCCTTCACGCCACGCCAGGCCATGCAGTAGTGGCTGGCCTCCATGACGATGGCCAGACCGTCGGGCTGGGTCTTTTCCTGGATGAGGTCGGCCAGCTGGATCACCGCCTCCTCCTGGATCTGCGGGCGCCCCATGATCCATTCGGCCATGCGCGCGTACTTGGACAGACCGATGACGTTGGTGTGTTCGTTGGGCATGACGCCGATCCACACCTTGCCGATGACCGGGCAGAAATGGTGGCTGCAGGCGCTGCGCACCGTGATCGGGCCCACGATCATGAGTTCGTTCAGGTGCTCGGCGTTGGGGAATTCGGTGACCGACGGGCCCTTGACGTAGCGCCCGTTGAAGACCTCCTTGAGGTACATCTTGGCCACGCGGCGCGCGGTGTCGCCGGTGTTGTGGTCGTTCTCGGTGTCGATGACCATGGCCTCGAGCACGCCCTGCATCTTGACCGTGACCTCATCGAGCAGCTTGTCGAGTTCGCCCGGCTGGATGAACTCGGCGATGTTGTCGTTGGAATGGAAACGGTGCCGCGCGGCCTTGAGCCGCTCGCGGATCTTCACGGAGACGGGCACCCCTTCATCGTCGCCACGGGGCGACGGGCCGGGTCCTTGGTCGGGGTCGGTCTTCATAAGCATGAACGATGCTATCACCGGGCGTCGCCGGTTGTCTCGACGGGCGTCGAAGACCTCAACCGAGCAAGGCTTCCAGATCGGCCAGGGTGTTGGCCTCGTGCAGGGGCTTGTCGTCACGAATCCGCAACATGCGCGGAAAGCGCAACGCAATGCCGCTCTTGTGGCGCGGGCTGCGCGCGATGCCCTCAAAGGCCAGTTCGAACACCAGCGTGGGCCGCACGCTGCGCACCGGGCCGAACTTCTCCAGCGTGGTCTTGCGGATGACCGCATCCACCGCCTGGAATTCCGCGTCGGTGAGGCCCGAGTAGGCCTTGGTGAAGGCCACCAGCTGCAACCCTTGCGGATCGGCCGGACGGCGCTCGGCAATGGCCTGCACCACGGCCGTGGCCTCGGCGGCATCGCGGGGTGCGCGGTTCCACACCGCAAAGGTGTAGTCGGTGTAGACCGATGCGCGCCTGCCATGCCCCGCTTGGGCGTAGATCAGGACGCCATCGACCGTGAGGGGATCGATCTTCCACTTCCACCACGAGAGCCGTTCGCCATCCACATCGCGCCGCGTCCGGCCGGTGCCATACGCGCTGTCGCGGTGCTTGAGCATGAGGCCCTCCACCCCCAGGGCACGCGACTGCGCGCGCAACGCCGACAGCGCGTTCCAGTCATCGCCCGTGAGCAGCGGCGAGCACGCCAGCCGGGGCATCGTCTGCTCGGCCATGGCCTGCAACGCCGCGCGGCGGGCATGCTGCGGCTGTGCGCGCAGATCGACGCCGGCCCGCTCCAGCAGGTCGTACGCGATGAAGCCGACCGGGGCCGAAGCCAGCACCTTGGGGCCCAGTGCCTTGCGACCGATGCGCTGTTGAAGCACGGCAAAAGGCGCAGGGCGGCCAGCGTGGCCAGCCCCGGGCAGCGGCTCGCCTTGCGGGTCCCAGGCCACGATCTCGCCATCGACCACCGTGCCGTCGGGCCAGGCGGCGGCCAGTTGCACCAGCTCGGGAAAGCGGTCGGTCATGAGTTCTTCGCCCCGCGACCACACCCACACCCGCCCGACGCGCTTGACGATCTGCCCGCGTATGCCGTCGAACTTCCATTCGGCCATCCAGTCGCTGGCCGGCCCCAGCAACGGCGCCGGCTCGGTCTGCAACGGCTGCGCCAGAAAGAACGGGTAGGGCTGGCTGGGTTGCGCCGCCGACGGGCCGTCGGGCCCATCGACGGGCGCCACGATGGCGCGCCACGACTCGGCCGTGGGCTCACGCTTCCCATCGGTGTAGCCCATCATGCGGGCGGCGACCAGCTTGGCGTCCAGGCCACCGTGCTGCGCCACCGCCCGCTGCACCAGCAGCTTGCTCACGCCCACGCGAAAACCGCCACCCACGAGTTTCACGAGCAGGAAACGCCCGAGGGGGTCGAGCTCGCGCCACCAGGCGGTGAGCGATGCGGCCACGGTGGCGGGATCGGCGCCGCGCAAGGGCAGCAGCCGCTCGGTCATCCAGCCGTGCAGACCCAGGTGGCTGCCGCCGTCCACCGGGGCGGGCAGCACGTGGGCAATGGTCTCTGCCAGGTCGCCCACGGCCTGGTAGCAGGCCTCGAACAGCCACTCGGGCAGGCCGGCTGCCTCGGTGGCCAGTTCGCGCAGTTGCGCGGTGCGCACCAGTTGGCGGGGCTTGCCGCCCGCGAGAAAGTACATCGCCCAGGCGGCGTCGTGATCGGGCGCCTCGGCCAGGTAGCGCACCATCGCGTCGACCTTCGCAAGGGTGGAGGTGCTGGCGTCGAGTTCGGCGAACAGCGCGGCAAACCGCTTCATGGTGCCAGCGCCTGTTCGGCGGCGGTTTCGTGCTGATCACCGTATTCGGTGTCGAACGCATCGGCCTGAAGCCCCTGTTCCTGCAGGTAGCGCACCAGCACCGGTACGCTGCCGTGGGTGACGATCACGCGCCCGGCCCCGCTGGCACCGATGGCCGAGAGCAGGCCGGGCCAGTCGGCGTGATCGCTCAGCACGAAGCCGCGGTCATGCCCGCCGCGGCGGCGCCAGCCACGGATCTGCATCCAGCCACTGGCAAAGGCATCGCTGAAGTCGCCAAAGCGCTTGATCCACGGCGAGCCGAGTGCGCTGCCGGGGCACAGCACCAGCGCGCGTTTGAAGTCGGCCTTGTCGGTCACCTCGCTGACCATGCGCGTCTCGGGCAGCGCGACTCCCGCCGCCCGGTAGGCACGGTTGAGCGGTTCGACCGCGCCATGGCAGACCACCGGACCGATGGCGGCGTCGATGCCGGCCAGGATCCGCTGCGCCTTGCCCAGGCTGTAGCAGACCAGCACGCTGGCCCGGCCCTCGGCCGCGTTGCGCGACCACCACTGGTTGATTTCGGCAAACAGTTCGCTGTCGGGCCGCCAGCGGTAGATGGGCAGGCCGAAGGTCGACTCGGTGATGAACACATCGCAGCGCACCGGCTCGAACGGCGTGCAGGTTCGATCGGGGATCACCCCCGCGGGGGTGGTGCGGTAGTCGCCACTGGCCACCCACACGCGCCCGGCGTGCTCCACACGAACCTGGGCCGAACCCAGCACGTGGCCCGCCGGGTGCAACGAGATGCGCACGCCGCGGTGGGTGACGCTTTCGCCATAGGCCAATGGCTGCAGATCGATGCCCTCGCCCAGCCGGGCACGCAGCAGACCTGCCCCCGGTGCCGCCGCCAGGTAGTGTCCATGACCCGGCCGCGCATGGTCGGCGTGCGCATGCGTGATCACCGCGCGGTCCACCCGCCGCCAGGGATCGATGTAGAAATCACCCGGCGGACAGTACAGGCCCTCGGGCCGCTGAACGATCAGATCCGGTGCCATCGAATCACACGACCCGCGCAGCGGTGGAGCGTGGGGGCCGACTCGATCCGCCGCCGGGCCGCCCCAAGGCGGATCAGCCCCTTGGGGGGGCAGCGACCCGCGCAGCGGTGGAGCGTGGGGGCCGACATTCAATACCGGTGGCCGGTGATGAAAAGAACGGTCCGCATGACGCCGAACGCGAAACGATCGAGCACGCGGTCGGTCCAGGGGCGGGCATTGAGTGCGGCGGCGTCCAGGCGCGTGCCCGCGGTGCACATGAGGTGGTCGAGCTGGTCGCGCAGCAGCGACGCAAACCGCCGGTCGGTGGTCATGACGTTGGCCTCGCGGGCCAGCAGCAGGGACAGCGGGTCGAGGTTGGTCGACCCCACCGTGGACCAGCGCCCATCCACCACGGCCACCTTGGCGTGCAATGCGCTGGGGGCGTATTCGTGCACCTCGATGCCGGCATTGGCGAGGCGCTTGAGCACGGGCCGGGCGGCCCGGTACTGCAGGAAGTGCTCGTAGCGCCCCTGCAGCAACAGGCGAACGCGCACCCCCCGTTCGCGCGCCATCAGCAATGCGCGGCGCAGCTTGCGGCCCGGAATGAAGTACGCGTTGGCGATCACGATCTCGCGCCGTGCCTCGCCAATGGCCTTGAGGTAGGCGCGCTCCATGTCGTGGCGGTGGGCCACGTTGTCGCGCAGCAGCAGGGCCGCCCGGGCGCCATCAACACCCACCAGCGTGCTCTCGGGCTCGGACGGGGCCGAGGCACCCAAACCGCGGGCACGGGCCTCGAACTTGCGAAGCAGGCGCGAGAAGTCACCCACCGGCCGCGACTCGCGCAGCGCCTCCCAAGCCATCATGAACTCGCGCTGGCGCGCCGCCCGCACGGCCTGAAGGCGCCACCAGAGCTGCTCCATGGTGAACACCATGTCGGCAACCAGCGGGCCGGCCACGCGCAGCGAGTAGTCCAGCCGCGGCTCGTCGAGCCGGCCCAGGGCCACGTCGTCGCGGTCGTCGATGAAGTTGATGCCACCGCAAAAACCCACGGTGCCGTCGATCACGCAGAGTTTTCGGTGCAGACGCCGCCAGCGGCTGGGCAGCAGCAAGCCGAGCCAGCCCAGTGGCGCATAAATGCGCCACTTCACCCCCGCCTCGTCGAAGCGACGCCGCCATTCGGCCGGCACCTCGGGGGTGCCCACGCCGTCGATCACCAGCCGCACCTCGAGCCCGCGGAGCGCGGCCCGTTCCAGTGCCTCGGCCACGGTGAGTGCCGAGCCGGCGAACTCGAAGATGTAGGTTTCCACATGCACCACCTGCCGCGCCGCGTCGGTGGCCTCGACCAGCGCCGGAAAAAACTCGTCGCCGCCCTTGAGCAGCACAAGCTGGTGGCCCTCTCGCCAGGTGGTGCCGATGCGTCTCACAGCTCGAGCTCGGCGATCAGGGGCAGGTGGTCGGACATGCGCCGCCAGGCAGCGCCGTGGGGCACGTGGGCAGACACCGGGCGCAGACCGCGCACGAAGATGCGGTCGAGGTGCAGCAGCGGAAGGCGCGCCGGGTAGGTGGGCAGCCGGATGCCTTCGAAGGTGCGCAGGTCGAGCATGGCCATGGGCTTGAGCAGTTGGGCGCTCCAGTCGTTGAAGTCGCCGGCCACGATGAGTGGCGCGCTGGCCGGGACCTCCCGCTGGATGAACTGGCCGAGGCGCTGCACCTGCCGCTCCCGGCTGGCGTGGATCAGGCCCAGGTGCACCACCACCACGTGAACATCGGTGCCGTCCACCAGCAACTGTGCGTGCAGCAGGCCCCGCTGTTCGAAACGGTGGTCCGACACATCGGCATGCCCGACGCCGAGCACCGGCCAGCGCGACAGCAGCGCGTTGCCATGCTCGCCATGGCGGGTGACGGCGTTGGTGCGGTAGACGGCCTCGTAGCCCTCGGGCGACAGGTAGCCCGCCTGGTCGAGGTCGGGCCAGCGGGTGAAGTAGCGCTCGAGCTTGCGGTGGTGGCTGCGCACCTCCTGAAGGCACACGATGTCGGCATCGAACTGCTCCACCGCGTGCACCAGGTTGTGGATCTCCAGCCGGCGCGCAGGGCCCAGGCCCTGCACGCCCTTGTGGATGTTGTAGGTCGCCACTCGCAACAGGCTCATGGCTGAAATGATCGCACGCGGCGCCCGGATCAGTGCGGTCCGGGGCCACCCAGGCGCGGGAGCCAGCCGATGGCCTCGGCGTTCGAGGGCGAAAAGCAACGCTCCATGGCCTGCTGCCAGGGCAGCCAGACCTGTTGGCGGTGCTCGCGCGGATTCAGCTGCACCACCCGAGGATGGGGAACGCACAGGCCGAACAGGTGCTCGGTGTTGTGCGTGACGCCCGGCGCGTATCGGTGGCGCCACTGCGGGTAGATCTCGTAGACGTTCTCCAGCGCCCAGTCGCGCAGGACGTGGCCCCAGGCGCGCGCATCGAGCCCGGTTTCCTCGTGCACCTCGCGCACCGCCGTCGCCTCGAAGGTTTCGTCGGGGTGGTCCCTGGAGCCAGTGACCGACTGCCAGAAGCCCGGCGCATCGGCCCGCTCGATGAGCAGCACGTCCAGCGCCGGCGTGTGGATCACGACCAGCACGGACTGCGGGATCTTGAAGGCGGCGGTCATGGGATGGAACAAACAAAAGGGCGCCCGTGAGCGCCCTTTTGATCCTGCACCTCGCGTGCGTTCAACCCTGCCGCACCGCGTCGGGATTGCGCAGGCGGATGTGCAGTTCGCGCAACTGCTTTTCATCGACCGGGCTCGGGGCCTGGGTCAGCAGGCACTGGGCGCGCTGGGTCTTGGGGAAGGCGATCACGTCGCGGATCGATTCGGCGCCCGTCATGAGGGTGACGATGCGATCGAGACCGAAGGCCAGACCCCCGTGCGGCGGCGCGCCGTACTGCAACGCATCCAGCAGGAAGCCGAACTTCAGGCGCGCTTCGTCGGGGTTGATCTTCAGCGCATCGAACACCTTCTGCTGCACATCGGCGCGGTGGATGCGGACCGAACCCCCACCGATCTCCCAGCCATTGAGCACCATGTCGTAGCCCTTGGCGATGCAGCGGCCCGGGTCGGTGGCCATGAAGTCCTCGTGACCGTCCTTGGGCGCGGTGAACGGATGGTGCACCGCCGTCCAGCGGTCGTCTTCCTCGTCGTACTCGAACATCGGGAAGTCCACCACCCACATCGGGGCCCAGCGGTCTTCGAACAGGCCGTTCTTCTTGCCCAGCTCGCTGTGGCCGATCTTGATGCGCAGGTTGCCGATCGCGTCGTTGACGACCTTCGCCTTGTCGGCACCGAAGAACAGGATGTCGCCATTCTGCGCACCACTGCGCTGCAGCACCGCGTTGAGGGCGGTGTCGTGCAGGTTCTTCACGATCGGGCTCTGCAGGCCGTCGCGGCCCTTCGACACGTCGTTGACCTTGATCCAGGCCAGGCCCTTGGCGCCGTAGATCTTGACGAACTCGGTGTAGGCGTCGATCTCGCTGCGGCTCATCTCGCTGCCGCCGGGGACGCGCAGGGCCACCACGCGGCCATTCTTCGACTGGGCCGGCGCGCTGAACACCTTGAAGTCCACATCGGCCATCACATCGGTGAGCTCGGTGAACTCCATCTTCACCCGCAGGTCCGGCTTGTCGGAGCCGTAGCGGTGCATCGCCTCGCTGTAGGGCATGACCGGGAACTCGCCGAGGTCCACCCCCAGCGTGTTCTGGAACACCGTCTTGATCATGCCCTGGAACATGTCGCGGATGTCCTGCTCGGTCAGGAACGAGGTTTCGATGTCGATCTGCGTGAACTCGGGCTGGCGGTCGGCGCGCAGGTCCTCGTCGCGGAAGCACTTGGTGATCTGGTAGTAGCGGTCGAAGCCGGCCACCATGAGCAGCTGCTTGAAGAGCTGGGGCGACTGCGGCAGCGCGAAGAACATGCCGTCGTGCACGCGGCTGGGCACGAGGTAGTCGCGCGCGCCCTCGGGCGTGCTCTTGGTGAGCATCGGGGTCTCGATGTCGACGAATCCGTTGGCGTCGAGGAACCTGCGCACCTCCATGGCCACCTTGTAGCGCAGCATGAGGTTGCGCTGCATGTAGGGGCGGCGCAGGTCGAGCACGCGGTGCGTCAGCCGGGTGGTCTCGGACAGGTTGTCGTCGTCGAGCTGGAACGGCGGCGTGACCGACGGGTTCAGGACCTTGAGCTCGTGGCACAGCACCTCGATGCGGCCGCTCTTGATGCTGTCGTTGGTGGTGCCTTCCGGACGGGCGCGCACCAGGCCGACCACCTGCACGCAGAATTCGTTTCGCACCTCTTCGGCGGTCTTGAACATGTCGGCGCGATCGGGGTCGCACACCACCTGCACCGTGCCCTCGCGGTCGCGCAGGTCGATGAAGATCACGCCGCCATGGTCGCGGCGGCGGTTCACCCAGCCGGCAAGCGTGACGGTTTGACCCAGCAGGGCTTCGGTCACCAGACCGCAATAATGGGAACGCATGGCCATATCAGTGCTTCTTTCGCTTCAGGGTTTGGCCGCGGTCGGCGCCGCGAGCTTCATCTTCGGATTCTTGGGGCCGCCGGGCACGATCACGCCCATGGACACGATGTAGGTCAGGGCTTCGTCGACGCTCATGGAAAGCTCGACGCAATCGCGTGCGCGCAGCAACACGAAATAGCCGCCCGTGGGGTTGGGCGTGGTGGGCACATAGACACTCACGAACTCGTCGGCCGCGGTGTCTGCGCCGGGGCTGCCCTGCAGCTGCTCCAGCAGGTCGCCCTGTGGCGCCCCGGTGAGGAAGGCAATGGTCCACATGCCGTCGTGGGGCCACTGCACCAGCAGGGCCTTGCGAAACGCGTTGCCCTTTTCGGAGAACAGCGTGTCGGACACCTGCTTGACGCCCGAGTAGATCGACCGGACCACCGGGATGCGGTGCAGCAGCGCATGCCACCAGTGCACCAGCTTGTTGCCGATGATGTTGGAGGCCAGCGCGCCGATCGACAGCAGCACGATCAGCGCGAACAGCACGCCCAGGCCGGGAATGTGAACCCCCAGCCAGGCATCGGGGTGCCAGCTGCGCGGCAGGATCTCCAGCGTCTGGTCGAGCGTGCTCACCACCCATTCCAGCACCCAGAGGGTGACGATGAGCGGCACGAGGACGAGCAGTCCCGAGAACAGCCACTTGCGCAGGGCGGTCATGGGTCGGGCCGCTCAGGCGGCCGGGGTGCCGGAAGCCGGCGCCGGGCTGCTGGAGGCCGGCGCGGTCGCGGCGGGTTTGGCGTCTGCCGCCTTGGCGTCGGCGGGCTTGGCATCGGCGGGGGCGCTTTCGCCCGCCGGCGCGGCCGGGGCGGCCGAGCCGGTGTTTCCGCCGCGGAAGTCGGTGACGTACCAGCCCGAACCCTTGAGCTGGAAGCCGGCCGCCGTCACCTGCTTGCGGAAGGCATCGGCGCCGCAGGCCGGACACTGGCTGAGCGGGGTGTCGGAGATTTTCTGCAGGACGTCCTTGGCATGGCCACAGGACTCGCACTTGTAGGCATAGATGGGCATGGCGTGAACCTGGTCGGTGGGAGGACGCAACCGCCCGGTGCGGACGGCACCCGGCGGACCGGACAAAACCCGCGATTATAAATTCCGGGGGTGTTTGCGGGGGGCCGGGGGGCGCTCACCAGAGGCGCACGCGCACCAGCACCTGAGTCACGATCAGGCCCAGCAAGAAGCCGGCGCCGCCGAAGATGATGGCCTGCAGCAGGCGGTTGGTGCGCCGCTGCTCGGCCATCAGGGCATTGATGTCCTCGCGCAGTTCATGGGGGCGGTGTTTCAGGTAATCGTGCAGCAGGCGGGGCAGGGCCGGCAACAGCTTGGCGTACTGGGGGGCCTCGGCCTTGAGCTGGGCCAGCAGCTTCTGCGGCCCGACCTGCTCGACCATCCATTTCTCGAGGAACGGCTTGGCGGTGCTCCAGAGGTCCAGATCGGGGTCGAGATCGCGGCCCAGGCCCTCGATGTTGAGCAGGGTTTTCTGCAGCAACACCAGCTGGGGCTGGATCTCGACCTGGAAACGCCTCGAGGTCTGGAACAGCCGCATGAGCACCAGACCGAGCGAGATTTCCTTCAAGGGGCGGTCGAAATAGGGTTCGCACACGGCGCGGATCGCGGCCTCGAGCTCGTCCACCCGGGTTTCGGCCGGCACCCAGCCCGACTCGATGTGGAGCTCGGCCACGCGTTTGTAATCGCGGCGGAAGAACGCGGTGAAGTTCTGGGCGAGGTATTCCTTGTCGAACTCGGTCAGGGTGCCGACGATGCCGAAATCGAGTGAGATGTAGCGGCCGAACGTGGCCGGGTCGACGCTGACCTGGATGTTCCCGGGGTGCATGTCGGCATGAAAAAAGCCGTCGCGGAACACCTGGGTGAAGAAGATGGTGACGCCGTCCCGCGCCAGCCGGGGAATGTCCACACCGAGGCGGCGCAGCTCGTCGACCCGGTTGATCGGCAACCCCTTCATGCGCTCCATGACCAGCACGTCGGTGCGGCACCAGTCCCAGACCATCTCGGGAATCAGCACCAGGTCGAGGCCGGCCATGTTGCGGCGAAGCTGTGCCGCGTTGGAGGCCTCCCGCAGGAGGTCGAGTTCGTCATGCAGGTACTTGTCGAACTCGGCCACGACCTCTCGCGGCTTGAGTCGCCTGCCGTCAGCCGACAGGCGCTCGAGCCAGCCCGCCATCATGCGCATGAGGGCGAGGTCCTTGTCGATGACCGGGAGCATGTTGGGCCGAAGCACCTTCACCGCCACCTCGCGCCCCGCGCCGCGTCCGCTCTTGAGCACCGCAAAGTGGACCTGCGCGATCGAGGCACTGGCCACGGGCACGCGCTCGAAGTGGCTGAAGACGTCGTCGACCGGCCGCCCGAAGGCGCGTTCGATGGTCGCCACGGCCACGTCGCCGGGGAACGGCGGCACGCGGTCCTGCAGGCGGGCCAGTTCGTCGGCGATGTCCGGCGGCAGCAGGTCTCTCCGGGTGGAGAGCACCTGCCCGAACTTCACGAAGATGGGACCGAGGCTCTCAAGGGCCTCGCGCAATCGCTGACCACGGGGCTGATCGAGCCGCCGGCCGAGGGTGACGATGCGCGTCAGCAGGCGCAGCCAGCGGTGGTCGAAACTGGACAGCACGAGCTCGTCGAGCCCATGCCGCAACACCACCCAGACAATGAAGGCGCCGCGGAGAAACCGCCTCATGGAGCGCCCCCGCCGGAAGCGGGCGGGCGGGGCATGCGCTCGACGAAGCCCTTGAGGCCTTGTGCGGCTCGGCGGGCGAAGGTGGTCAGCGTGTGCGCCATGGCATCGCCCAGCACGCGGGAGAGGTCTTCCTCGACATCCCAGCGCACGTTGTCGACCAGCCAGGCGACCTCGGCCGCCAGCAGCACGTCGCCCTGGATGTCCACGCCCGGCTTGTCGCCCGCCATGGCCCGCCGGGCCAGGTCGAACGGAGAGGATTCGGTGAGCGTCACGGTGAGTTCGGGCACCGTCTGGGCAGGATCGCAGCGTTCAAGCAGGCCCGCCCGGGTGGGCACCACCATGAAATGGAAATCGCCCCACTGCACCTTCAGGGGCTTGCCGGCCTGCCGGCGCAGCCGGTCGGTGGCGGCAGGCTCCTGCTGCAGCACGTGGTTGAGGAACAGGACCAGCCGGTTCTGCAACTCGCCCACCACCCATTCGGGCGGCCGGATGGCGCCCAGCAGGGACTGCAGGAAGTTCAGCGGCGGTCCTCCGGCGCCTGCGCCAGAAGTGGAATCGGGTGGTGCATTCGACATGACCACCCGATTCTGACGGATAACGCGGCAGCGACCGAGTCGGCCGCGTGCCGTGCGGGGCTTATTGCAGGGCCTGCACCCCCGCCACCAGCCAGCCGCCAGGACCGTTCTTCGGGCGGGTGATGTTCCAGACCTCGCGGAAGGGGTTCGGCCCGGCCGACGCGTCTTCACGGATCAGACCGGAGAACTCCACGCTGGCCATGTACACGTCGTCCAGTTCCTCGATGCCCAGCAACTGGGCCTCGAGCATGACCACCTCGGTCTTGTTGGGCACGCCGCCGGTGTGTTGCTCGCGTTCGGACAGCTGACCCTGGATCTGCTCCAGCATGTCGTCGGTCATCATCGCCCGCAGGCTGGGGATGTCGGCCCTGTCCCAGGCGGCCTGCAGGTTGACGAAGTTGTTTTTCGAGGCGCGCAGGAAACCATCGGCATCGAATCCGGCCGGAATGCCCCATGTCTGGCGGCCCAGCAGGGCGGATCCGATCATCGAGCCGCCCTGGGGGGGCGGGTTGTCCAGGCCGATGGGGGCGCTTCGTTCCCAGGGCCGTGCAGAGGAGTCGTTGCCGACGTTCTGCGGGCTGTAGCTGCGCGGCATGGTGGGTTCGAACTCACTGGCCGGTGCGCGCGAAGCGGGTGCCGCGCCTTGGTAGGCCAGGCCGCCCGAAGTGGCGGCCGGGGTGCGGCGGCGCATGACCATGCCCACGACCACCATGACCACCACGGCCAGCAGGGCGAACAGCAGGAACTGGGCAAACGCCTCGCCAAATCCGAGGGAGGAAGCCAGCCACGCCAGGCCCAGGCCGGCGGCCAGACCACCCAGCATGCCGGCCCACGGGCGCGACGGGGCGGCGGCAGGCGCAGTGGCAGGGCGGGCGGGTGCGGCGTTCTGGGTGGCTTGCGAAGGTGCTGCCTGCTGCGCCGGCTGGGCAGGCGCGGTGCTGCGTTGCGTCACGTTGCCGGACTGCTTGCCGACCGACATGCCTCCACCCATGCGCTTGGCCATGGCATCGACCGAGCCGACCGCCATGGTCACTGCAATGAGAACCGACCAGACCTTTTTCATGACATTTGCCTCCGGGTTTGATGAACCCAAAAATACACTCAACACTTGACGCCCACGTGCAGGGCGACCACGCCACCCGTGAGGTTGTGCACATCCACATGGCCGAAACCGGCCGACTTCATCATCTGCCGCAACGTTTCCTGGTCCGGATGCATCCGGATGCTTTCGGCCAGGTAGCGGTAACTGTCCTCGTCGCCGGCCACCCAGCGCCCCAGCTGGGGCAGCACCTTGAAAGAGTACCAGTCGTACGCCTTTTCGAGCGGTTTGGCGACCCGGGAAAACTCCAGCACCAGCAGCTTTCCGCCCGGCTTGAGCGTGCGATGCATTTCGGCCAGCGCAAGTTCCTTGTGGGTCATGTTTCGCAGACCGAAGGCCACGCTGATGCGGTCGAAGCTCTGGTCGGCGAACGGCAGCTTCTCGGCGTCGCAGACCAGCGTGGGCAGCACCACCCCGGCGTCCAGCAGGCGGGTGCGCCCCTCGCGCAGCATGGCTTCGTTGATGTCGGTGTGAACCACCCGCCCGGTGGGGCCGACCGCCTTGGCAAACGCCATCGCGAGATCCCCGGTGCCCCCGGCGATGTCGAGCACCTGGTGCCCTGGCCGGGCATCCGCCACGGTGATGGTGTAGCGCTTCCAGAGCCGGTGCAGCCCGCCCGACATGAGGTCGTTCATGACGTCGTAGCGCGACGCCACCGAATCGAACACGCCGCGCACGCGCTGCGCCTTTTCGCGCTCGTCGACGTTCTGGAAGCCGAAATGGGTCTGGGCCATGGTGCGCCGTCCGGTCAGTGGTGGCCGCAGCCGTGTCCTGCCTTTTCGGGCATCGGGTCGTCGCGGCTGGCGCCGGCGGCGTTCAGGCGGGCCTCGTAATCGGCCCACAGTTCGGCCTGGCGCGATCCGAGGAAATACAGGTAGTCCCAGGAGAAGATGCCCGAGTCGTGCCCGTCGTCGAAGGTGGGCTGAACGGCGTAGTTGCCGACCGGCTCGAGGGCCAGCAGGCCGACCTGGCGCTTGCCGGTCTGCAACACCTCCTGGCCCGGGCCATGGCCCTGCACCTCGGCCGAAGGCGAGTAAACCCGCATCAGCTCGAACGGGATCCGGAACGACTGACCATCGGAAAAGCTCACCTCGAGCACGCGCGAGGCGCTGTGCACGGTGATGTCCTGCGGGGTGGGGGTGTTGCGGTCAAGGCCGGCCATGGGGTCTCCGTGAATCAGACAAGCACACGTTCGATACCACCGCGGTTGGCGCGTTCGACGTACTCGGGCAGCCAGTTCTCGCCCAGGATGTGACGCGCCATCTCGACCACGATGTAGTCGGCTTCGAGCAGGCCATTCTGCAGGTCGTCGCCGTAGCGGGTCAGGCCTTGCAGGCAGCTCGGGCAGCTGGTGAGGATCTTGACGTTGTCCTGGGCACCCACGGCACCACTCGACCGCAGCGCCGCCTCGCCCTTGAGCAGTTCCTCTTCCTTGCGGAAGCGGACCTGGGTGGAAATGTCGGGTCGGGTCACGCCCAGCGTGCCCGACTCGCCGCAGCAGCGCTCGTTCTTGAGAACCTGTTCGCCCACCAGCGCCTTCACGGTCTTTATCGGGTCCTGCAGCTTCATGGGGCTGTGGCAGGGATCGTGGTACAGGTAGGCGCCCTTGGCCTCGAGCCGGATGTTCTTCTCGAGCAGGTACTCGTGGATGTCGATGATCCGGCAGCCGGGGAAGATCTTCTCGAATTCATACCCTTGCAGCTGGTCGTAGCAGGTGCCACAGCTCACCACCACGGTCTTGATGTCGAGGTAGTTGAGCGTGTTGGCCACCCGGTGGAACAGCACGCGGTTGTCGGTGATGATCTTTTCGGCCTTGTCGAACTGGCCCGAGCCACGCTGTGGATAGCCGCAGCACAGGTATCCCGGCGGCAGCACGGTCTGCACGCCGGCGTGCCACAACATGGCCTGCGTGGCCAGGCCGACCTGGCTGAACAGGCGTTCCGAACCACACCCGGGGAAATAGAACACCGCTTCGGTCTCGGCCGTGGTGGCCTGCGGGTTGCGGATGATCGGAACGTAGTCCTTGTCCTCGATGTCCAGCAAGGCGCGCGCCGTCTTCTTGGGCAGGCCCCCCGGCATCTTCTTGTTGATGAAGTGGATGACCTGTTCCTTGACCGGCGCCGGGCCCAGCGTCGCCGGGGGCGCGCCGGTCTGCTTGCGGGCCAGGCGCTTGAGCAGGTCATTGGCCAGCCGCTGGGCCTTGAACCCCACACCCACCATCGCCGAGCGCACGAACTTGATGGTTTCCGGGTTGGTGGCGTTGAGGAAGAACATCGCCGCGGCATTGCCGGGGCGGAAGCTCTTCTGCCCCATCTTGCGCAACAGGTTGCGCATGTTCATGGTCACGTCGCCGAAGTCGATCTTGACCGGGCACGGTGTGAGGCACTTGTGGCAGACGGTGCAGTGGTCGGCCACGTCCTCGAACTCCTGCCAGTGCTGGATGCTGACGCCGCGGCGGGTCTGTTCTTCGTACAGGAACGCCTCGATCAGCAGCGAGGTGGCCAGGATCTTGTTGCGCGGGCTGTAGAGCAGGTTGGCGCGCGGCACGTGGGTGGCACAGACCGGCTTGCACTTGCCGCAGCGCAGGCAGTCCTTGACCGAATCGGCAATTGCGCCGATGTCGCTCTGCTGCATGATGAGCGATTCGTGCCCCATGAGGCCGAAGCTCGGCGTGTAGGCATGCGCCAGGTCGGCGCGGTGGGCGCCGTCCATGGCGCCCCGCAACAGCTTGCCCTTGTTGAAACGCCCTTCGGGATCGACCTTGGCCTTGTAGGCGGCAAAGGGGGCCAGTTCCTCGTCGGTGAGGTACTCGAGCTTGGTGATGCCGATGCCGTGTTCACCCGAAATCACGCCGTCGAGGCTGCGGGCCAGGACCATGATGCGGTCGACTGCCTCGTGGGCGGTCTGCAGCATCTCGTAGTCGTCGCTGTTGACCGGGATGTTGGTGTGCACGTTCCCGTCGCCGGCATGCATGTGCAGGGCCACCCACACGCGACCCTTGAGCACGCGCTGGTGGATGGCGTTGCACTCGGCCAGCAAAGGCCCGAAGGCCGCGCCGCTGAAGACCTGCTGCAGCGGCGCGCGAATCTGGGTCTTCCAGCTGGCGCGCAGCGTGTGGTCCTGCAACTGCGGGAACAGCCGGTCGACGTCGGCCAGCCAGCCAGCCCACAGGCCACGCACCTCGCGCACCAGCGCCACGGCCTGTTGCACCCGGTCTTCCAGCAGCTCGGCGCTGGCGATCTCGCTGGCGTCGTCGCCCTTGCCCAGCGGAATCTGGCCGCGGGTGAAGAAGGCCAGCAGTTCGTCGGCGAGGCGGATCTTGTTGCGCAGCGACAGTTCGATGTTGATGCGTTCGATGCCTTCGGTGTACTCGCCCATGCGAGGCAGCGGGATCACCACGTCCTCGTTGATCTTGAAGGCGTTGGTGTGCTTGCTGATGGCGGCCGTGCGTTTGCGGTCGAGCCAGAACTTCTTGCGCGCCTCGGGGCTGATGGCGGTGAAGCCTTCGCCGCTGCGCGAGTTGGCGATGCGGATGACCTCGCTGGTGGCGCGGGCCACGGCGTCGGGGTCGTCGCCCGCGATGTCGCCGATCAGCACCATCTTGGGCAGACCGCCATTGCCCTTCTTGCTCTTGGTGGCGTAACCCACCGCCTTGAGGTAGCGGTCGTCCAGGTGCTCCAGCCCGGCCAGCATCACGCCCGAGCGCTTCTGCTCGGCGAACATGAAGTCCTTGATCTCGACGATGCTGGGCACCGCATCCCGGGGATTGCCGAAAAACTCGAGGCAGACCGTGCGGGTGTGCTCGGGCATGCGGTGCACGATCCAGCGTGCGCTGGTGATCAGTCCGTCGCAGCCTTCCTTCTGGATGCCGGGCAGGCCCGAGAGGAACTTGTCGGTGACGTCCTTGCCCAGACCTTCCTTGCGGAAGGTTCGACCCGGAATCGCGAGCTTTTCGGTGCGGCGCAGCGTCTTGCCGTCGGGCGCGAAATACTTCAGCTCGAAGGTCGCCAGATCGGCGTCGTGGATCTTGCCCCGGTTGTGGTCAAGCCGGGTGACCTCCAGCCATTCGGCCTGGGGGGTGACCATGCGCCAGCTCACGAGGTTGTCCAGCGCGGTGCCCCAGAGCACGGCCTTCTTGCCGCCCGCGTTCATGGCGATGTTGCCGCCGATGCACGAGGCCTCGGCACTGGTGGGATCCACCGCGAACACATGGCCGGCCCGCTCGGCGGCGTCGGCCACCCGCTGGGTGACCACGCCCGCTTCCGTCCACACGGTGGGCAGCGGTTCGGCGTGGCCGGGCACGGGCACCCACTCCACCTCGGTCATGGCCTCGAGCTTCTCGGTGTTGATCACCGCGCTCTTCCAGGTGAGCGGAATGGCGCCACCGGTGTAGCCGGTGCCGCCCCCGCGCGGGATGATGGTCAGCCCCAGCTCGACGCAGCCCTGCACCAGGCCCGCCATTTCGGCTTCGGTGTCGGGGGTGAGAACCACGAACGGGTATTCCACGCGCCAGTCGGTGGCGTCGGTGACGTGCGACACGCGCGAAAGGCCATCGAACTTGATGTTGTCCTTGGCGGTCAGACGGCCCAGCACCTTCTGGGCGCGCTGGCGCAGGGCAGACACCTCGTCGAACGACCGGGCAAAGGCGTCGACCGCGGCCCGGGCGGCCTGCAGCAGTTCGCCCACCAGGATGTCGCGGTCGCGGTCGTCCTGGGGCGTGCGGCGCTTCTGCACCTCACCCAGCCGGTGGTGCAGGGCGTCGACCAGCTGTGCCCGGCGTTTGCGGCTGGACAGCAGGTCGTCCTGCAGGTAGGGGTTGCGCTGGACCACCCAGATGTCGCCGAGCACTTCGTACAGCATGCGGGCCGAGCGGCCGGTGCGCCGTTCGCCACGAAGTTCGTCGAGCAGGGACCAGGCGCGGTCGCCAAGCAGCCGGATCACGATTTCGCGATCCGAGAAGGACGTGTAGTTGTAGGGAATTTCGCGCAGGCGTGGCGCGTCGTCCAGGGCAGTGGCGAGCAACGGGAGCGGGGTCGGTGCGTTCATGTGACCCTCGGCGCCGAAAAAGGCGACGAGTCAGGGATGGTATCGCAGCGCACCATTCCCTCATCGGACAGTGGAAACCCGGTTGTCACGCCCGGGCAACCCCTGTGCAATCGATCCGTCACACAAGGCCGATAGCCTCCGGCTTCCGCCAATTCCGACATTTCAGAGGAGCAAGCATGTCTTTCCGATCCGTCCCCCTGGCCGGCGCACTGGCGCTGGCCGCCGCATTTGCCACACCGGCCCACGCCCAGACCGAGATCCAGTGGTGGCATTCCATGGGTGGCGCCCTGGGTGAATGGGTGAACGACCTGGCCAAGGACTTCAATGCCAGCCAGACGCAGTACCGGGTGGTGCCCACCTTCAAGGGCAGCTACGACGAATCGATGACCGCGGCCATCGCCGCGTTTCGCGCCGGCAATGCGCCCCACATCCTGCAGGTGTTCGAGGTCGGCACGGCCACCATGATGGCCAGCCGCCAGGCCATCGTGCCGGTCGGCGAGGTGATGAAGAAGGCCGGCGTGACCTTCGACCCCAACGCCTACGTGCCCGCCGTGGCGGGTTACTACACGGCGCCCAACGGCCAGATGCTGAGCTTCCCGTTCAACAGCTCCACCACCGTCTTCCACTACAACAAGGACGCCTTCAAGGCCGCCGGGCTGGACCCGGAGAATCCGCCCCGGACCTGGCCCGAGGTGGCGCTCGCCGCCGGCAAGCTCAAGGCATCGGGCCACAAGTGCCCGTTCACCACCAGCTGGGTGAGCTGGACCCAGCTGGAGAGCTTCTCGGCCTGGCACAACACCGAGTTCGCCACGCTCGGCAACGGCATGCGCGGCCTGAACGCGCGCCTGAACTTCAACAGCCCGCTGCACGTACGGCACATCGAGAACCTGGCCAACATGGCCAAGACCGGGCTGTTCGTCTACAAGGGCCGTGGCAACGCGGCCGACGCCACCTTCGTCTCGGGCGAGTGCGCCATGACGACCGGTTCGTCGGCCCTGTACGGCAACGTCAAGCGCAACGCCAAGTTCACCGGCGGCATCAGCACCCTGCCCTACTACCCGGACGTCGCCGGCGCGCCGCAGAACACCGTGATCGGTGGAGCCAGCCTGTGGGTCATGTCGGGCAAGAAGGACGCCGAGTACCAGGGCGTGGCGCGGTTCTTTGCCCACCTGTCCAAGGCCGAAGAGGCGGCCAAGAGCCACCAGCGCACGGGCTACCTGCCGCTGACCAAGGCGTCGTACGAGCTGACCGAAAAGTCCGGCTTCTACAAGCAGAACCCCGGCACCGACGTGTCGGTCGAGCAGATGATCCGCAAGACGACCGACAAGTCGCGTGGCATCCGCCTGGGCAATTTCGTCCAGATCCGCACCATCAACGACGAAGAACTCGAGCAGGTGTGGGCCGGCCGCAAGGCCCCCAAGCAGGCACTCGACGACGCGGTGCGGCGCGGCAACGAGCTGCTGGCGCGGTTCGAAGCGGCCAACAAGGGCAAGTGATCCGCCCGGGGCGCTGCCGACGCCCTGCCCGCCCCGCACCGGTGTGACCGGCGCGGGGCGGTTTTTGTTGTAGCGTCGCAGGCCCTGCATCCTCCCATCCGTCATGGAAAAACGCGTCCGATTCCGTTCCACCTGGCTGCCGTGGGCGCTGGTCGCACCGCAACTGGCGGTGGTGCTGGTGTTCTTCTTCTGGCCTGCCGCCCAGGCGCTGTACCAAAGCGTGCTCCAGCAGGACGCGTTCGGCCTGTCGACCGAATTCGTGGGGCTGGAAAACTTCCGTCGGCTCTGGGCCGACGAGACCTACATCGAGTCCTTCAAGACCACGGCGGTCTTTTCGGTGCTGGTGGCCACCATCGGCATCGTGGTGGCTTTGCTGCTGGCCCTGATGGCCGATCGGGTGATCAAGGGCGCCGGCACCTACAAGACCCTGCTGATCTGGCCGTATGCGGTGGCCCCGGTGGTGGCGGGCGTGCTGTGGCTGTTCATGTTTGCCTCGCCTTTCGGCACCGTGGCCCATGCCCTGCGCCTGTTCGGAATCGAATGGAACCACCTACTCGATCCGGGTGACGCCATGTCGCTGATCGTGATGGCCGCCGTGTGGAAGCAGATTTCCTACAACTTCCTGTTCTTCCTCGCGGGCTTGCAGTCCATCCCCAAGTCGCTGATCGAAGCGGCTGCCATCGACGGCGCGGGGTTCTGGCGGCGCTTCGCCACCATCGTGTTCCCACTCCTGTCACCCACCACGTTCTTCCTGCTGGTGATCAACATCGTCTACGCGTTCTTCGACACCTTCGCCATCGTCGACGCCGCCACCCAGGGGGGGCCGGGCAAATCCACGTCCATCCTGGTCTACAAGGTGTACTACGACGGCTTCAAGGCGCTTGACCTGGGTGGATCGGCGGCGCAGTCGGTGGTGCTGATGACGATCGTCATCGCGCTCACGATCGTGCAGTTCCGCTTCGTCGAGAAGAAGGTGCAGTACTGACCATGCGCCTCTTGACCACTTCCTCGGGAGCCCGTCCATGATCGAACGCCGGCCGGGACTGACCTTCCTGTCCCACCTGATCCTCATCCTCGGCGTCGCGATCGTGGCGTTTCCGGTCTACGTGACGCTGGTCGCGTCCACGCAGTCGGCCGAGCAGATTGCCGGCTCGGTGCCGATGTCGCTGCTGCCCGGCAACCACTTCTGGGCCACCTACAAGGTGGCGTTGTTCGGCGGTGAAACCGCCGCCGGCAGCACGCTGCCCGCCGCACTGCCCATGATGGGCACCAGCCTGGTGATGGCGCTCGTGATTGCGCTCGGCAAGATCGCGATCTCACTGCTGTCTGCGTTTGCCATCGTGTACTTCCGCTTTCCGCTGCGCAACCTCGTGTTCTGGATGATCTTCGTCACGCTGATGCTGCCGGTGGAGGTGCGGATCGGTCCGACCTACGAGGTGGTGAGTGACCTCGGCATGCTCAACAGCTACGCCGGTCTGACCATCCCGCTGATCGCCTCGGCCACCGCCACCTTCCTGTTCCGCCAGTTCTTCCTGACCGTGCCCGACGAATTGGTGGAGGCCGCCCGCATGGACGGCGCCGGCCCGATGCGCTTCTTCTTCGACGTGCTGCTGCCGCTCTCGCGCACCAGCATCGCCGCCCTGTTCGTGATCCAGTTCATCTACGGCTGGAACCAGTACCTCTGGCCGCTGCTGGTGACGACCAACGAGGACATGTACCCGATCGTGCTCGGCATCAAGCGGCTGGTGTCGGGCGAGTCGTACACAGAGTGGAACGTGCTCATGGCGACCGCGTTTCTGGCCATGCTGCCGCCCGCCATCGTGGTCATGCTCATGCAGAAATGGTTCGTCAAGGGCCTGGTCGACACCGAAAAGTAATCACCTCACATGGCCTCCCTGCACTTCAAGAACGTCGTCAAGCAATACCGCCAGGGCAAGCAGTCGCTCCAGGTGATTCACGGCGTGAGCGCCGACATCGCCGATGGCGAATTCATCGTCATCGTCGGGCCGTCGGGCTGCGGCAAGAGCACGCTGCTGCGCATGGTGGCTGGCCTCGAAGAGGTCACCGGCGGCGACATCTGCATCGGCAACCGGGTGGTGAACCAGCTCGAGCCGGCCGAGCGCGACATCGCCATGGTGTTCCAGAACTACGCGCTCTATCCACACATGAGCGTGTTCGACAACATGGCCTATGGCCTGAAGATCGCCAAGGTGCCGCGCGACGAAATCAAGGCGCGGGTGGACAAGGCCGCGGGCATCCTGGAGCTGGGCCACCTGCTCGACCGCAAGCCGCGCCAGTTGTCGGGCGGCCAGCGACAGCGCGTGGCCATGGGGCGCGCCATCGTGCGGCAGCCCCAGGTGTTCCTGTTCGACGAACCCCTCTCGAACCTCGACGCCAAGCTGCGCGCGCAGACGCGCATCGAAATCCAGAAACTGCACCGCGAGCTGGGCATCACCAGCCTGTTCGTCACCCACGACCAGGTCGAGGCCATGACGCTGGCGCAGCGCATGATCGTGATGAACGCCGGCCACATGGAACAGTTCGGCACGCCCGAGGAGGTCTACAACCGCCCGGCCACCACCTTCGTGGCGAGCTTCATCGGCTCGCCGCCGATGAACCTGCTCAGGCACGCCCCGGGTGGTCAGGCCGGCCGGGTGCTGGGCATCCGGCCCGAGCACCTCGACATCGGGACCGAGGGCTGGGCCCTGACCGTGGACACGGTGGAACTGCTCGGCGCGGAACGGCTGGTGCACGCCCGCCTCGGGGAGGAACTGGTGGTCATCCGCACCCACGAAGACCAGGGTGCACCGGCCATCGGCGCGACCATCCACGCCCGCCCGCGCGAAGACCGGCTGCACTGGTTCGACGCGGAGACAGGGCGTCGGATCGACCAGAATGCACGGCCATGAAACCATGGCTCTACCCGCGCTGGATCGCCCACCGTGGCGCCGGCAAACTGGCCCCCGAGAACACACTGGGGGCGTTCCGCCTGGGCGCGTCGCACGGCTACCGCATGTACGAATGCGACGCCAAGCTGAGCGCCGACGGCGTGGTGTTCCTGATGCACGACGACACGCTGGACCGCACCACCAACGGCCATGGCGTGGCGGGCGAGCGCACCTGGAGCGAACTGAGCCGACTCGACGCCGGAGGCTGGCATTCGCGCGCCTGGGCTGGTGAACCTCCGGCCACACTGGCGGCGGTGGCTCGGCACTGCCACGCTCACCGCCACTGGCTCAACATCGAAATCAAGCCCACCCCCGGGCTGGAATTGCAAACCGGGCGGGTGGTCGCTGCCGAGGCGCAGCGGCTCTGGGCACGCCAGGCCGTTCACCCGCCGCTGCTCACGTCGTTCCAGCCGGAATCGCTGGTCGGTGCCCGCGAATCGGCGCCCGACCTGCCGCGGGGTTTGCTGCTGGATTCACTGTGGGATGGCTGGCAGGCCCATGCCCGCCGCCTCGAGCTGGTGGCATTGGTCTGCCACCATGCCCTCTGGGACCGCGCCCTGGTCGACCTTGCACGGGCGGAGGGTTGGCGCATGCTGGCCTACACCGTGAACGACGAGTGGGCGGCCGAGCGCCTGATCGACCTCGGGCTGGACGGCATCATCACCGACCGGGTGGACCTGTTCGCGCCGGTGGATTGACGGTCAGCGGCGCCCGCGCAGCCACCAGGCCAGCGTGCCTTGAGAGGTCACGAGCGCAGCGTAAGTGAGCATTCGCCCATCGCGCCCGAACACCACCAGGCCGGCCAGCAGCACCAGAACGCCCACAGCCAGCAGCAGCCCGAACTGGACCAGCGGACCGAACCGGACGGCCCGACGGGCCCTCAAACCCAGCCAAAGCACGAACGCGAGTCCCACCGCCGGGCCGATAAAGGCAATGACATGTTCCAGTAACAGCAGAACTGTCATATAAAGTTGACACCGCCTTCCATAAGGCAAGAATTTTATAATCTGCGCATGTCGGTCTGGACGCTAGGCATCAACCATCAGACGGCCCCCCTGGATCTGCGGGGCCGGTTTGCGTTCGCCCTCGACCAGGTGAAGCCGACGCTGCACACGCTTCGGTCGCAGCTGCCCCGGCAGCCTGAAGCCACTTTGTTGTCCACCTGCAACCGAACCGAACTCTACGGCGCGGGCGACCCGACGGTGCTCGATCCGACGCTGGAATGGCTGGCCCAGACCGGCGGCGTGAGCTCGCATGTGCTGCGCGATCACGCTTACGTGCTGCGCGACGACCAGGCCGCCCGCCACGCGTTCCGTGTGGCCAGCGGGCTGGACAGCATGGTGCTGGGCGAAGCCCAGATCCTGGGTCAGATGAAGGACGCGGTGCGCGCCGCCGACGAGGCCGGTGCGCTGGGGACCACCCTGCACCAGCTGTTCCAGCGCTCGTTTGCGGTGGCCAAGCAGGTGCGCACGTCCACCGAAATCGGTGTCCATTCCATCAGCATGACGGCCGCGGCCGTGCGCCTGGCCTCGCAGCTGTTCGAAGACCTGCGCGAAATCCGCGTGCTGTTCGTGGGCGCCGGCGAAATGATCGAACTGGCCGCCACCCACTTTGCGGCCAAGACCCCCAAGGGCATGGCAATTGCCAACCGCACCATGGAACGGGGCGAAAAGCTGGCCGGGCGCTTCGGAGCGCAGGTGATGCGGCTGGCCGAGGTGCCGGACCGCCTGCACGAGTTCGACGCCGTGGTGAGCTGCACCGCCAGCACCTTGCCCATCATCGGCCTGGGCGCGGTGGAGCGCGCCCTGAAGAAGCGCCGACACCGCCCCATGTTCATGGTCGATCTGGCCGTTCCGCGGGACATCGAGGCCGAGGTGAAGGCCCTGGACGACGTGTACCTGTACACGGTGGACGACCTGGCCCACGTGGTGCAGGCCGGCAAGGACAACCGCCAGGCCGCGGTGGCCCAGGCCGAAGCGATCATCGACGCCGGCGTGCTCAGCTTCATGCACTGGATGGACCAGCGCGACCCCGGCAAGGGTGTGGTGCCGCTGATCCGGCAGATCAATGCCCAGGCAGACGCCTGGCGCGCCCATGAACTGGCCCGCGCCAGAAAGCTGCTGGCGCGCGGCGAGCCGGTGGAAGCGGTGCTGGAGGCCCTGTCGCGCGGCCTGACCCAGAAGATGCTTCACGGCACCCTCGCCGAGTTGCACAGCGGCGACGCAGACGCGCGCGCGGCCACCGCCGAGACGGTGTCGCGCCTGTTCCTGCGCGAGGGCCCGGCCCCGCGCGACCCCCAGTCCTAGCTTCAGGCCCGCGCTGGCCGAGGCCACCGCCTCGGCCAGCGCGCGTGCGGCCATGCCGATGAAACCCTTCGTCCGTGAATCCCTGCAGCGACTGCGCGCGCGCCTGCACGAACTCGACGCGCTGCTGTCGGCGCCCGACGTGGTGGACGACATGGCGCGCTTTCGGTCGCTGAGCAAGGAGCACGCCGAAGCCGGCGCTGTGGTCGAGGTGTTCGAGCAGTTCCTGCAGCGCGAACACGATCTGGCGGGCGCCCAGGCCCTGCTGCGCGAACCCGACATGGCCGACATGGCGCGCGAGGAAATCGGTTCCTGCGAGCAGGACCTGGCCGCACTCGACACCCGCCTCCACGCGCTGCTGCTGCCGCGCGACCCGGACGATGCACGCCACGCGTTCATCGAAATCCGCGCCGGCACCGGCGGCGACGAGTCGGCCCTGTTCGCGGGCGATCTGGCGCGCATGTACACGCGCTACGCCGAGCGCCAGGGCTGGCGCGTGGAGGTCATGAGCGAATCGCCCGGGGAAATGGGTGGCTACAAGGAACTGGTGCTTCGCGTGGAAGGCGATGGGGCCTACGGCCGGCTGCGCTTCGAATCGGGTGGGCACCGGGTGCAGCGCGTACCGGCCACCGAAGCGCAGGGGCGCATCCACACCAGCGCCGCCACCGTCGCCGTGATGCCCGAGCCCGACGAGACGCAAGCCATCGAACTCAACCCGGCAGAACTGCGTATCGACACCTTCCGGGCCAGCGGTGCGGGCGGCCAGCACATCAACAAGACCGATTCGGCCGTGCGCGTGACGCACCTGCCCACCGGCATGACGGCCGAATGCCAGGATGGGCGCAGCCAGCACAGCAACAAGGCCAAGGCCCTGCAGGTGCTGGCCGCCCGGCTGCGCGAGAAAGACCGCGCCGAGCGCGCCGCCAAGGAGGCCGCCACGCGCAAGGGACTGATCGGCAGCGGCGACCGCAGCGACCGCATCCGGACCTACAACTTTCCCCAGGGCCGCCTGACCGACCACCGCATCAACCTCACGCTGTACCAACTCACCAGTGTGATGGAGGGCGAGCTTGACGAGGTCGTCCACGCCCTGCAGGTGGTGCGGGGTGCGGAGCTGATGGCCGAACTGGAACAGGCCACGGCATGACGCTGGCACAGGCGCTGGCCGCGCTGGAGGCCGAGGGTCTGCCACGGATCGAGGCGCAGCAATTGCTGCTGCTGGCGCTGGAGCGCGACCCGCACGCCCGCTCGTGGTTGCTCACCCACGACAACGAACCCCTGCCACCCGGGGCCAGCGCGCGGCTGCAGGGTTTCCGGGAGCGCCACCGGTCAGGCGAACCCATGGCCTACCTGCGCGGGGAACAGGCCTTCTTCGGGTTGGCGTTGCAGGTGGACGCCCGCGTGCTGGTGCCGCGGCCCGATACCGAAACGCTGGTGCAATGGGCCCTGGACCGGCTGCCCGACCTCCCGCCCGACGCCGAGGTGCTCGATATGGGCACCGGCAGCGGCGCGATCGCGCTGGCGCTGGCCAGCCAGCGCCGGTCACTGCGCCTGACCGCGACCGACGCCAGCGCCGACGCACTGGCCGTGGCACGGTCCAACGCCGACCGGCTGGGATTGCGCCTGCGGTTCAGGCAGGGGGCGTGGTTGCAGGCGGTGCCGGGCGAGCGTTTCCACCTGGTGGTCAGCAACCCGCCCTACATCGCCGAGGACGACCCGCACCTGGCGGCCCTCGGCCGCGAACCGCGCAGCGCCCTGACCGCCGGACCGGACGGGCTGGACGACCTGCGCACCATCGTGGCGCAAGCCCCGCAGGCCCTGCACCCCGGGGGCTGGCTGTTGCTGGAACACGGGCACGATCAGGCCGCAGCGGTGCAGGCGCTGCTGCGCGCGAAGGGTTTTGCGTCGGTGGACGGCCGCACCGACCTCGCGGGCATCGTGCGCTGCAGCGGCGGGCGCTGGCCGGGAGCGCGATAATCCCCCACCGCCGGCCATCCCCAGGCCACCCTGCACAGGACCCCACCCATGAGCGACACCCAGACCCGCATCGACCAACTGGTCAAGTCCAACCCCGTCGTGCTCTTCATGAAGGGCAACGCCAGTTTTCCCATGTGCGGCTTTTCCGGCCGTGCCATCCAGATCCTCAAGGCCAGCGGCGTCGACCCCAAGTCGCTCGTGACCGTCAATGTGCTCGAAGACGAGGCCATCCGCCAGGGCATCAAGGATTACAGCAACTGGCCGACCATTCCCCAGCTCTACGTCAAGGGCGAGTTCATCGGCGGTTCGGACATCATGATGGAGATGTTCCAGTCGGGTGAGCTCCAGCAGGTACTGGGCTCGCAGGGCTGAGCCCCCGCTCGCTCCCCTGTCAAAGCCGCCCACCGGGCGGCTTCGTGCTTTTGGCGCCGGTGTCGCCAAAGTGAACTCAAGCGGGGATTTCCCGGTCTTTTTCGGCGTTGAGTGCAGGCACACGATGTGCTTGAATGAAACCGTCGATCCGCTTGAAGGAGTGTTCCATGAGCAGCTCACGCAGCCTGGTTGCATCCACCCCCATGGGCCTGCCCATCGCCCAGATGCGCAGTGTGTTCAAGGCCGACGAGGTCGAGCGAAAGCTGGCCAAACTGCAGGCCAGCGGCAACGACCGCGAGCACGAAATCCTGCGCAACACCTGGCAGCGCATGCTCGAACGGGGGCCCCAGCGGTTCGCGGTCAAGCCCTCGGGCATCCCCGACATGGCGCCCCTGTACGACCTGATGCCCAACTTTGGTGACGCGCTGGACGAGGTGAAGCGCCACGTGGCGCTCAGCCAGGACAGCCGCGACGGGCTGGAGGTGACCCCCATGCTGTTGCTGGGGCCGCCCGGCGTGGGCAAGACCCACTTCGCGCGGCAGATTGCCGACCTGCTGGGCACCAGCATGAGCCTGGTGCCCATGAGCAGCATGACGGCCGGCTGGTTGCTGTCGGGCTCCTCGTCGCAATGGAAGGGCGCGCGCCCCGGCAAGGTGTTCGAGGCGCTGATCGACGGCCAGTACGCCAACCCGGTGATCGTCGTGGACGAAATCGACAAGGCCAGCGCCGAGGCGCAGTACGACCCGCTCGGGGCACTTTACAGCCTGCTCGAGCACGACACGGCGCAGAGCTTCGTGGACGAGTTCGCCGAGGTCGCGATCGACGCCAGCCAGGTGATCTGGGTCACCACCGCCAACGACGAGCGGTCGATCCCGGAACCGATCCTGAACCGCATGAACGTGTTCGAAATCCAGCCGCCGTCGCCCGATGCCGCGCGCAAGATCGCGGCCAACCTGTACCGGGGCATCCGCGGCGAACACGACTGGGGCCAGCGCTTCGACCCCGAGCCTGGCAGCGATGTCCTCGACCTGCTGACCACCATGCCCCCACGCGAAATGCGCCGCGCGCTGGTCACCGGTTTCGGCAACGCCCGCCTCGACAACCGCTACCGGCTGGAACCCGACGACCTGCCCCGCGGCGGGCCGGGCAAGGGCCGCATCGGGTTCCTGCAATAGGCACCGTGGGCCGAGGGTCGAGGCGCCACACGCGCTGACCTGAAGGACGGTCTCAGGCGTCGGGGTGCGTCCAGCGCCGCATGGCGGCATACACCGAGTTCGGGTAAGGCGCCCTGCCCCGGCTGCCGTTGTAGCGGCCCAGCGCCAGGAACGTGTCGCCACGCTCGCGGTCCAGGTAATGGCGCAGGATGGTGCAACCGAAGCTGATGTTGGCGTTCAGCTGGAACAGCAGGCTGTGGTCGCCGTTGCCGATGAGCCGGGCCCAGAAGGGCATCACCTGCATGTAGCCGATGGCGCCCACCGAAGAAATGGCGAACTTGCGGAAGGCGCTTTCGACCTGAATCACCCCCATGACCATGGTCGGGTCCAGCCCCGATCGCACCGCGTAATACCAGACCGTGCGAAGGAACTCCTCGCGCTCGAGCGGGTGGCGCTTCTGGTTGGCAAGGCGGGGCGACAGATCACGGCTCCAGCGCGCGAAGCGCTCCCGGGACGCGGCGGGCAGCAGCTCATGGTTGGGCGGACCCGCCGCTTCGATGGCCATGCGAAGGGCGCCACGAACCGAATCGGCCAGGGGCTCTTCCAGCTGCCCGGCCTGCGCCGGCAGCCCGATGGCGGCCGCGCCGAGCGACGCCAGCCCGATCAGGCTGTCCCGGCGCGTCCAGGCAATGGGGCTCATGCCTTGAGCTTGTCCTTCAGAAACGGCAGCAGGTCGGCCAGCTTGATGGCGGACGCGGCGCTGTCGCGGCGGTGCTGGTACTCGACCTCGCCGGCCTTCAGGCCGCGGTCGCCGATGGTGATGCGGTGCGGCACGCCGATGAGTTCCCAGTCGGCGAACATGGCGCCCGGCCGCTCGCCGCGGTCGTCCAGGATCACGTCGACACCGGCGTCCAGAAGCTGCATGTACAGATTGTCGGCCGCGGCCTTCACCTCGGGGCTTCGGTCCATGCCGATCGGGCACACCACGACCGTGAACGGCGCAATCGCGTCGGGCCAGATGATCCCGCGCTCGTCGTGGTTCTGCTCGATGGCCGCGGCCGGGAGGCGCGTGATGCCGATGCCGTAACACCCCATCTCGAAGTGGCGCGGTTTGCCGTCTTCGGCCAGGAAGGTGGCGTTCATGGCCTTGCTGTACTTGGTGCCCAGGTAGAACACGTGGCCCACCTCGATGCCGCGCTCGATGGCGAGCGGACCCTTGCCGTCGGGCGAGGGATCGCCTTCGACCACGTTGCGGATGTCGGCCACAAGGGTGGGCTCGGGCAGGTCGCGGCCCCAGTTGACGCCGGTCAGGTGCACGTCGACTTCGTTGCCGCCGCAGATCCAGTCGGCCATGACCGCGACCTCGCGGTCCACCACCAGGTTCACCGGCAAGCTGAGGCCGATGGGACCCAGGTAACCGGGCTTGCAACCGAAGTGCGCCTCGATCTCGGGCACGGTGGCAAATCGGAAGCCCTTGTCGAGGCCCGGCACCTTGCCGACCTTGACTTCGTTCATGTCGTGGTCACCACGCAGCAGCAGCAGCCACAGCTGCGACTTGACGGTCTCGCCGGCTTCGTTGAGTGCGTCGGTTGCCAGCACCAGCGACTTGACCGTGCGCGTCAGCGGAACACCCAGCAGTTCGGCCACGTCGGCGCAGGTGGCGCGGCCCGGCGTCGGTGTGCGCACAAGGGCGTTGGCTGCCGCCGGCCGGGGACGCTGGGGCGCCAGGGCCTCGGCCTTTTCCATGTTGGCGGCATAGTCGCTGCCAGGGCAGTACACGATCGCGTCCTCGCCGGTGGCGGCGATCACCTGGAACTCCTCGCTCAGGTCGCCACCGATGGCACCGCTGTCGGCCGCCACCGCGCGGTAACGCAGCCCGAAGCGGTCGAAGATGCGGCGGTAGGCCGCCGCCATCACCTGGTAGCTGGCCTTGGCCCCGGCCTCGTCGCGGTCGAAGCTGTACGCATCCTTCATGATGAACTCGCGCCCGCGCATGAGGCCGAAACGCGGACGTCGCTCGTCGCGGAACTTGGTCTGGATCTGGTAAAGATTGCGCGGCAGCAGCTTGTAGCTGCGCAGTTCCTGCCGGGCCACATCGGTCACCACCTCTTCGCTGGTGGGCTGCACCACGAAGTCGCGGTCATGGCGGTCCTTGATGCGCAGGAGTTCCGGGCCCATTTTCTCGAACCGACCGGTCTCCTGCCAGTACTCGGCCGGCTGAACGACGGGCATGGTCATCTCGATCGCACCGGCGCGGTTCATCTCCTCGCGCACGATGGCCTCGATTTTGCGGATCACGCGCAGCCCCATCGGCATGTAGTTGTAGATGCCGGCACCCAGCTTGCGCACCATGCCGGCGCGCGTCATGAGGCGGTGGCTTGCGACCTCGGCGTCGGCGGGCGCTTCCTTGAGCGTGGTGATCAGGAACTGGCTGGCTTTCATGTGCGGCAAGCGCCCGGGCGGCGCAAGGGCGAAATGGAGGTTGGTCGGGGTGTGGCCGCACCGCCTTGAGGGTATCTCCCTAGGCAAGGCGCAGCGCTTGGCGGTGTGTGGTCACTTCGCCTCGCGCATGCCGGGAGGCATAATGACCGCAGTTCAAAAATCCGAGGTTGATTATGCTTGACAGAGAGGGCTTCAGACCCAATGTCGGCATCATTCTGCTCAACCAGAAGAACCAGGTGTTCTGGGGAAAGCGCATCCGTTCACACTCCTGGCAGTTTCCGCAAGGTGGCATCGACCGGGGCGAGACGCCCGAACAGGCGATGTACCGCGAACTGCACGAAGAAGTCGGCCTGCGACCCGAACACGTGAGCATCGTGGCCCGCACGCGGGACTGGTTGCGCTACGAAGTGCCGGACCGCTTCATCCGCCGGGATGCGCGCGGTCACTACAAGGGCCAGAAACAGATCTGGTACCTGCTGCGACTGGAGGCCCACGACTGGCAGCTCAACCTGCGCGCCACCAGCCATCCCGAATTCGACGCGTGGCGCTGGAACGACTACTGGGTTCCACTGGACGTCGTGGTTGAATTCAAGCGCGGCGTGTACGAAATGGCGCTGACCGAACTCGCGCGCTACCTTCCGCGGTCCGACGGTCCCCGCACACGCTTTCTCCGACAGGGCGGACCGCGCGCGCGCGGCGCGCCCGAACCGCAAACGGGCGTCACGCCCGCCGGACTCGAACTGCCCCCGGGGGCCAGCTTCGACCCCGACCCTCAGCCGGTCGGCGGCCCACTCGACACCGAATCCTGATGAACCGACACCCTGCCTTTGCGGCGCTGCTGGCCACTGGCCTGCTCGCCTGGTCCGCCCTCAGCCATGCCCAGTACCGGGAACCGGAAGTGTGGGAAGAGGCCCAGGTGCCCGCGCCAACCGACTGGCGCCTCGAGCGCGTGGTCGAGTTCGCGCTGGACGATCGGTCCACGTCGCTTCGGTTCGGCATCGATGCCGACACACTCACCATCAACAACGACGGGGTGGTGCGGTATGTGTTCGTGGCGCGCAGCCCGAGCGGCGCGATCAACGCGCTGTTCGAGGGCATCCGCTGCAAGACCGCCGAGGTGCGCGTTTATGCGCGGTGGGACCCGGACGCCAGAACCTGGTTGCCGGGCGCCACCGGCGATGGCGCCTGGCAACCCCTGGACAACCGGGGCATGACCCGCCGCGCCATGCAGGTGGCACGCGGCGGCGTTTGCGATGGTGCCGCCCCCAACCGGTCACCCGCCCTGATCCTGGACACGCTGCGCAACGGCCGCAAGGACATCAAGCCCTGAGGCCGCGCTTCAGGTGCGGCCCAGTACCAGGTTGTCGCGGTGGATCATCTCGGGTTCGGCCACGTAACCGAGCAGGCGCTCGAAGTCGGCCGACGACTTGCGGCACAGCAGCCTGGCTTCGGCGCTTGAATAGTTCGCCAGGCCACGCGCCATCTCGGTCCCTCGGGTGTCGCGCACGGCAATGACATCGCCGCGGGAGAAATCGCCCTCCACGGCCGTCATGCCGATCGGCAGCAGGCTTTTGCCCTCGCCCACGATCTTGGTCACCGCGCCGTCGTCCACCACCACCGCGCCGCGCAGTTGCAGGTGGTCGGACATCCAGCGCTTGCGCGCCTGGTGCTTGGCGGTTTGAGCCACCAGCGCGGTGCCGATGGATTCACCCCTGCAAAGGCGCAGCAGCACATCGGGCTCGCGCCCCCAGGCGATCACGGTGGACGCACCGGAGGCGGCCGCACGGCGCGCCGCCAGGATCTTGGTGATCATGCCCCCCTTGCCGATGCCCGAGCCGGCCCCGCCGGCCATGGCCTCGAGCGCCGGGTCACCAGCCCGGGCCACGTGGACGAACTGCGCCCCGGGATCGCGGCGCGGATCGGCTGTGTACAACCCCCTCTGGTCGGTCAGGATGATGAGCACGTCGGCTTCGACCAGATTGGCCACCAGCGCACCCAGCGTGTCGTTGTCGCCGAATTTGATCTCGTCGTTGACCACCGTGTCGTTCTCGTTGATCACGGGCACGACGCCCAGTTGCAGCAGGGTGATCAGCGTGGATTTGGCGTTGAGGTAGCGCTCTCGATCGGCGAGGTCGGCGTGGGTGAGCAACACCTGCGCGCTGCCGACACCACAGGCCCGCAGCTGGGTCTCGTACATCTGCACCAGGCCCATCTGACCCACCGCGGCCGCGGCTTGCAGTTCGTTGATTTCCTTGGGGCGGGTGCTCCAGCCGAGGCGCTTCATGCCTTCGGCCACCGCGCCGCTGCTCACCATGATGAGCTCGCGCCCCTGCTGCACCAGCGCGGCCAGTTGCTGGCTCCATTGGCGAATGGCGGTTTCGTCCAGTCCGCGGCCCTCGTTGGTGACCAGGCTGGAGCCCACCTTCACCACGACGCGGCGCGCATCGCGCAGCAGTTGGGCCACCTCGGCGGCGGCGTTGTCCGAGACCGGTTGCATGGCCACATCCGTCATGATTCTTCGGTCCCCTTGCGATCGAAGCGGGGGTCGATATCGGTGCTGGGCTGCTCGCTGCGATGCACCGCGGCAATGTGCTCGTAGATTTTCTGCACCAGGAACTCGCAACCTTCACGGGTCAGCGCCGAGATCTGGAACACCGGACCTTTGTAGCGCAGCCGGCGAACGATGTCCTTGACCCGCGCCTCGCGCTGATCGGCCGGCAGCATGTCCACCTTGTTCAGCACCAGCCAGCGCGGCTTGTCGTACAGCGCCTGATCGAACTTCTTCAACTCCGCGGCAATGGCGCGCACCTGGGCAACCGGGTCGATGGCCTCATCGAAGGGCGCGGCATCCACCAGATGCAGCAGCAGGCGCGTGCGCTGCAGGTGGCGCAGGAACTGGTGGCCCAGGCCGGCGCCCTCCGAGGCGCCCTCGATCAGGCCCGGAACGTCTGCCACCACAAAACTCTTCTCGGGACCCACGCGCACGACGCCGAGATTGGGGTGAAGCGTGGTGAAGGGGTAGTCTGCGATCTTCGGGCGGGCGTTGGAAATCGCTGCGATCAGGGTGGACTTGCCCGCATTCGGCATGCCCAGCAGGCCCACATCGGCCAGCACCTTGAGCTCGAGTTTGAGCGACTTGCGCTCACCCGGCCAGCCCGGCGTCTTCTGCCGCGGCGCCCGGTTGGTCGAGCTCTTGTAATGCATGTTGCCGAAACCGCCGTCGCCGCCCTTGGCAATCATCACCTGCTCGCCGGCCACCAGCATCTCGCAGATCACGGCCCCGGTCTCGGCGTCGGCGATGATCGTGCCGACAGGCACCTTCAGCACGACGTCGTCGCCCTTGACGCCAAACATGTCCGAACCCTTGCCGTGTTCCCCGCGCTGGGCTTCGAAGCGGCGCGTGTACCGGAAATCCACCAAGGTGTTCAGCCCGGCGTCGGCCAGGGCGTACACATGGCCTCCCCGACCGCCGTCGCCGCCATCGGGCCCGCCGAACTCCTTGTACTTCTCGTGGCGGAACGACGCGCAGCCGTTGCCTCCGTCGCCAGCGGCAACTTCGATGAGGGCTTCGTCGACAAACTTCATGGCAGGGTTCTATCAGGGCGGGGCAAGGGGCAAGAAAAAGGCCCGCACGCGCGGGCCTTCTGCGGGTCGGGCGAACACGCGCCGATCAGACGGGCGTGACGCTCACGACATGGCGACCCAGGGCACCCTTGACCGCGAATTCGACGTGACCGTCGACCGTGGAGAAGAGCGTGTGGTCCTTGCCCACGCCGACATTGGTGCCGGGGTGGAACTTGGTGCCGCGCTGGCGCACGATGATGGAGCCGGCCGAAACCAATTCGCCACCAAACGCCTTGACACCGAGCATCTTGGGCTTGGAATCGCGCCCGTTTCGCGTAGAGCCGCCGCCTTTTTTCTGTGCCATCTGCCTGCTCCTTAGCCCGAGATCGAAGCGATCTCGATCTCGGTGAAATTCTGCCGGTGACCCTGGCGCTTCTGGTAGTGCTTGCGACGGCGCATCTTGAAGATGCGCACTTTGTCGTGACGACCGTGCGCCACCACCTTGACCGTGACCGTTGCGCCGGAGACCAAGGGAGTGCCCACCTTCAGTTCGGTGCCGTTGCCGACCGCCAGAACCTGATCGAACACGATCTCTTGGCCCACTTCCGCAGCAATCTGTTCTACTTTGATTTTTTCGCCGGCAGCCACGCGATACTGCTTGCCACCGGTTTTTATGACCGCGTACATAGGAACCTCTCGAAGTTGGCCTGCCACCGGCGCCGCCTTGTCTGGCGATACCGGCCCAGGCATCGGCAGACGAATTTCCGCCGAACCGAGGATTATAGCCAGTCTGCAGGTGGCGGCAAATCAAAGGACCTGACCATCCGCCGAATGGTGGCGAGGCAACCCTCCACGCCGTTGGTCCCGCGGCCGATTTCTATAATCCGGCACGCCAGCCCGTCCCGAACGCGGAACCGCCTTGTCCCAACCCCCCGCCCCCAGCCAGCCCCTTGACCTGATCCGCGCCGACATGGCCGAGGTGGACAGGGTGATCCAGCAACGCCTCACCACCGACGTGCCGCTGGTGCGGGAGGTGGCGCAGTACATCATCAGCGCCGGCGGAAAGCGGTTGCGACCGGGGCTGTTGCTGCTGGTCAGCGGCGCGCTCTCGAGCGCGCACCCCCATCGGCATACATTGGCGGCGGTGGTCGAGTTCATCCACACGGCCACCCTCCTGCACGACGATGTGGTCGACGAATCCACGCTTCGCCGGGGCCGGGCCACCGCGAACCAGACCTTCGGCAACGCCGCCAGTGTGCTGGTGGGCGACTTCCTGTATTCACGCGCCTTCCAGATGATGGTCGACGTGAGCGACATGCGGGTCATGCAGGTGCTGTCGGACGCGACGAACGTGATTGCCGAGGGCGAGGTGCTGCAACTCATGAACATGCACGACGCCTCGATCGACGAAGACGCCTACCTTCGGGTGATTCGCTCCAAGACGGCCAAGCTGTTCGAGGCCAGTGCGCGCCTGGCACCCATCCTCGCCGGCGCCCCCGCCGAGGTGGAAGACGCCTGCGCCACCTATGGGCAGGCCCTGGGAACGGCCTTCCAGGTGATCGACGATGTGCTGGACTACGAAGGGGACGCCGACGAGCTGGGCAAGAACCTCGGCGACGATCTTCGCGAAGGCAAGGTCACGCTGCCCATCATCTGTGCGCTGCGGACCGGAGACGAATCCCAGCGGGCCTTGATCCGGGACGCGATCGAGCACGGGCGCATCGAGAACCTGGGCGCCATCCAGGCCATCATCCATGGCACCGGGGCGCTTGCGGCGGCGCGGCGGGCGGCCGAAGCCGAGGCGCAGCGCGCCTGGAACGCGGCCGCCTCGCTGCCAGCCAATGAACACCAGGCGGCTTTGCTACAATTGGCGGCTGCACTGCTGGAGCGACGCTCCTGAGTCGGTGCACCCGGTGGCAATGCCACCGGCCAAGGGTCTCAAAGGCCCATCGGGGTGTAGCTTAGCCTGGTAGAGCGCTACGTTCGGGACGTAGAGGCCGGAGGTTCGAATCCTCTCACCCCGACCATCTGGATCTTCATGCCCCGGCGGCTGCTCGGGCACACCTCCAGACACCGGGCGTCGCATGCAGACCACACGCCCATCTGACGTGACCCGTGTTTTACCGGACAACTGGCGTCAATTGTGCCGTCCAAGTTGTTGATTTCCGTTAGATTACGGACATATGGCGTCAGTCGATATGGTCAACCAGGACAGCCCGTCCATGGCCCTCCCGGGCCTGGGGCGTGCGCTCGTCTCCGCCGGCAAGCTCGGGCAGAAGGCCGCCGAGGACCTGTACCGAAAGGCGCAGAGCAGCCGCACCAGCTTCATCGCGGAACTCACCGGCTCCGGCGCGGTGTCGCCTGCCGACCTCGCGCACACCATGTCGACCGCCTTCGCGGCGCCCCTGCTCGACCTCGATGCGGTCGATGTGCAGCGGCTGCCCACCGGACTGCTCGACCCCAAGATCTGCGCCGACTTCCGCATCGTCGTCCTCAGCAAGCGCAACAACCGGCTGATCGTCGCCACGGCCGACCCGTCCGATCAGCAGGCGGCTGAAAAGATCAAGTTCGCGACCCAGATGGGCGTGGACTGGGTGATCGCCGAATTCGACAAACTCAGCCGCCTCGTCGAGGCACAGACCAAGTCCGTCACCGAAGCGATGGACAACATCGTCGGCGACGTCGAGTTCGACGAACTGGCCGCCGAGACCGCTGTTGCGGACACCGCCGAAAAAGCCACCGAGGTCGACGACGCACCGGTCGTCAAGTTCCTGCACAAGATGCTGATCGACGCGTTCAACATGCGCGCGTCCGACCTTCACTTCGAACCTTACGAGCACACCTACCGCGTCCGCTTCCGGATCGACGGCGAGTTGCGCGAGATCGCCTCCCCGCCCGTCGCGATCAAGGACAAGCTGGCCTCGCGCATCAAGGTCATCTCGCGCATGGACATCTCCGAGAAGCGCGTGCCCCAGGACGGGCGCATGAAGCTCAAGGTCGGCGCTGACCGGGTGATCGATTTCCGGGTCAGCACGCTGCCCACGCTCTTCGGCGAGAAGATCGTGATCCGTATCCTGGACCCGAGCCAGGCCAAGCTGGGCATCGACGCGCTGGGCTACGAGCCCGAAGAGAAGGAACGCCTGCTCAATGCCATTTCAAGGCCCTACGGCATGGTGCTCGTCACGGGCCCCACGGGCTCGGGCAAAACGGTGTCGCTCTACACCTGCCTGAACATCCTGAACAAGCCGGGCGTGAACATCTCGACGGCTGAAGACCCGTCGGAGATCAACCTGCCCGGGGTCAATCAGGTCAACATGAACGAAAAGGCCGGCCTGACCTTCGCGGTCGCGCTGAAGGCCTTTCTGCGCCAGGATCCGGACGTGATCATGGTGGGCGAGATCCGCGACCTCGAAACCGCCGACATCGCCATCAAGGCCGCACAAACCGGTCACATGGTGATGTCGACGCTGCACACCAACGACGCGCCGACCACACTGACCCGGATGATGAACATGGGCATTCCCACGTTCAACATCGCCTCCAGCGTCATCCTGATCACCGCGCAGCGCCTGGCGCGCCGCCTGTGCCCGAACTGCAAGGCACCACTGGACGTGCCCCGAAAAGCATTGCTCGAAGCGGGCTACAAGGCCGAGGACCTCGATGGCTCCTGGACACCGTACAAACCGGTGGGTTGCTCGGCCTGCAACAACGGCTACAAGGGCCGCGTCGGCATCTACCAGGTCATGCCGATCTCCGAGGAGATCCAGCGCATCATCCTTCGCGGCGGCACCGCGATGGACATCGCGCAACAGGCCGGCAAGGAAGGCGTGCGCTCGCTGCGCGAATCCGGCCTCCTCAAGGTCAAGCTCGGCATGACTTCCCTCGAGGAAGTGCTCAGCGTGACCAACGAATGATCTCCCACCGACACACCGCCTCCTGAGGATTTCCCATGGCAACCGTTGCAAGCAAGAGCATCAAGGAATTCGTGTTCGAGTGGGAAGGCAAGGACCGCAACGGCAAACCGGTTCGTGGCGAAACCCGCGCGCAGGGCGAAAACCAGGTCACCGCCGCGCTTCGGCGCCAGGGCATCATTCCCGGCAAGATCAAGAAGCGCCGCACCAGCTCGGGCAAGCGGATCAAGCCGAAAGACATCGCCATCTTCACGCGCCAGCTGGCGACCATGATGAAGGCCGGTGTGCCGCTGCTCCAGGCGTTCGACATCGTGGGCCGCGGCAACCCCAATCCGAACGTCACGCGCCTGCTCAACGACATCCGGTCCGACGTGGAGACGGGCACCTCGCTGAGCTCGGCGTTCCGCAAACACCCGTTGTACTTCGACAGCCTGTACTGCAACCTGGTCGAAGCGGGCGAGGCCGCCGGTATCCTGGAAGAGTTGCTGGACCGACTGGCGACCTACATGGAGAAGACCGAGGCGCTGAAGTCGAAGATCAAGTCGGCTTTGATGTACCCCACCGCGGTGATCATCGTCGCCTTCGTGGTGGTCGCGGTGATCATGATCTTCGTGATTCCCTCGTTCAAGGAGGTGTTCAAGAGTTTCGGCGCGGACCTGCCTGCTCCGACGCTGTTCGTGATCACCCTGAGCGAGTTCTTCGTTTCCTACTGGTGGCTGATCTTCGGCGGCCTGGGTGGCGGCTTCTACTTCTTCATGCAGGCCTGGAAACGCAATGAAAGGGTCCAGCAGTTCATGGACCGCCTTCTGCTCAAGCTGCCGATCTTCGGAGAGATGATCGAGAAGGCGGTGATCGCGCGCTGGACCCGCACGCTGGCCACCATGTTCGGCGCCGGCGTTCCGCTGGTGGAAGCCCTCGACTCGGTGGGCGGCGCCTCGGGCAATTCGGTCTATGCCATCGCCACCGAGAAGATCCAGCAAGAGGTCTCCACCGGCGTGAGCCTCACCACCGCGATGGGCAACGCCAACATCTTTCCGTCCATGGTGCTCCAGATGTGCGCCATCGGCGAGGAATCGGGTTCCATCGACCACATGCTGGGCAAAGCGGCCGACTTCTACGAGGCCGAAGTCGACGACATGGTGGCGGGCATCTCCAGCCTGATGGAGCCCATCATCATCGTGGTGCTGGGCACCATCATCGGTGGCATCGTGGTGTCGATGTACCTCCCGATCTTCAAGCTCGGCCAGGTGGTTTGATGACCGAGTTCACCTTGGGCGCGCCAGCCGCGGCGGTGCTGGGTGTGCTCGGGCTGCTGGTGGGCAGCTTCCTCAACGTCGTGATCCACCGGCTGCCCCGCATGATGGAGCGGCAATGGGCCGCCGAATGCGCTGAACTCCAGGGCAAGGGCGATTCCGCGCCCGCACCGGAGCCCGAGCGGTACAACCTGGTGGTGCCCCGTTCGGCCTGCCCCCATTGCGGGCACCAGATCCGCTGGTTCGAAAACATCCCCGTGGTGAGCTACCTGGCCTTGCGCGGGCGCTGCAGCTCCTGCGGCAAGGGCATCGGGCTGCGCTACCCCCTGGTCGAGCTCGTCACCGGTGGGCTGTTCGCGTGGGCCGGCTGGCACTGGGGCTTGAACGCCGCCGGTCTGGCGTGGTGCGGCTTTGCGGCAGCGGTTCTGGCGCTGGCCTGCATCGACTGGGACACCACCCTGCTGCCGGATGACATCACCCTGCCGCTGCTGTGGGCTGGCCTGGTGGCCGCAGCGCTGGGGGTGACGCCGGTGCCGCTGGCCGACGCACTCTGGGGTGCGGTGGCAGGCTACCTGTCCCTGTGGCTGATCTACTGGGCCTTCAAGCTGTTGACGGGAAAGGAGGGCATGGGCTATGGCGACTTCAAGTTGTTCGCGGCCTTCGGCGCCTGGTTCGGCTGGCAGGCACTGGTGCCCATCATCCTGATGGCGTCCGTGATCGGTGCCGTGATCGGCATCGGCATCAAGCTGGTGGGACAGCTGCGCGAAGGTGGCTACGTGCCCTTCGGGCCCTTTCTTGCCCTTGGCGGCCTCACGGCCATGGTTTTCGGGCCATCGGCCATCCTCGCGGCCGTGGGCCTGTGAGCGGCAACACCGTCTGGCGCATCGGACTCACCGGCGGCATCGGCAGCGGCAAGAGCACCGTGGGCGCCCGGCTTCGCCACCGGGGTGCCGACCTGATCGACGCGGACGCCATTTCACGCGACAGCACCGCCGCCGGTGGGTCGGCCATCGACGCGATCAGGCAGCACTTCGGCGAGGCATTCATTGATGGCTCGGGCGCGCTGGACCGCCAGCGGATGCGGTCGCTGGTGTTCGACGACCCGTCGGCGCGGCACCGCCTTGAGTCCATCGTGCACCCCATCGTCGCGCGCGCCATGGCCGACCGGGTGGCGAAAAGCACTTCGCGCTGCATCGTCTTCGATGTGCCGCTGCTGGTCGAGTCGCCCCGTTGGCGCCCTCAACTGGACCGGGTGATCGTGGTCGACTGCAGCGAAGCCACACAGCTCAGACGGGTGCAGAACCGCAGCGGGTGGGACACCGACACCACGCTGGCGGTGATGCGACAGCAGGCCACCCGCACGCAACGGCTGGCCGCGGCCGATGCCGTCATCTTCAACGATGTGGACGACCTGGACCGTCTGCATGCCCTGATCGACCGGTTGTCGCCGCGCTTCGGGCTATGATCGACCGGCCCGCGGCTCGACGCCCCGGCCCCTCGAGCCTGTGATCCTGTACGAATACCCTTTCAACGAACGCATCCGCACCTACCTGCGGCTGGAGCAGCTCTTCAAGCGGCTGGCCTTGCTGGTGCCGCGCGAGCACGCGCTCGACCACCACTACGCGATTCAGACGCTGTTCGAAATCATGGATGTGGCCTCGCGCGCAGACATGAAATCCGACGTGCTCAAGGACCTCGATCGCCAAAAGCAGACGCTGGTGGGCTACCGGGGCAATCCGGCGATTTCCGAGGAGGCCCTGAACGCCGTGATCGCCCAGATCGACGGCTGCTTCGCGCAGATCGCCGACGTGGCGGGCAAGCCGGGCAGCCAGCTTGCGGAGAACGACTGGCTGATGGCCATCCGAAGCCGGATCGGCATTCCGGGTGGCACCTGCGAGTTCGACCTTCCAGCCTATTTCCACTGGCAACACCTGCCCGCCAACCGCCGACAGGCCGATCTGGCGGCGTGGTCGCGATCGGTGGCTCCGCTGGCCGAGGCCGTGGTCCTGCTGCTCAAGATGATGCGCGACACAGGCACCCCCCAAAAGGTGGTGGCCGTGGGCGGGCAGTTCCAGCAAAACCTGCCCCAGGGCCGAAGTTTTCAGTTGCTGCGCCTGCGCATCGACCCGGAGCCGGGGATGATCCCCGAGATCAGTGGCAACCGGTTGATGTTCTCGGTGCGGCTCATGCGAATGGGCGACGACCAGCGCCTGCATCCCGCGGGCGAAGACGGCGTCTTCGAACTCACGCTCTGCGCCTGACGCTGTGAAGCCCGAGATCGAGGAACGCACCGTGCGCTGCCCCGCCTGCGGCGGTGCCAGCCTGTACGGGCCATCGAACCGATGGCGCCCCTTCTGCAGCGAACGTTGCCGGCATCAGGACCTGGGCGCCTGGGCGAGCGAGCAGTACGCGGTGCCCGAGCGCGAAGGCCAGAGCGATCCCGACTTCGAGAAAAGCTGAAGCCCGGCGCAGCGGCCTGCCGGGGTCAGGCCCCGGCAGCCTCTTCCTCGAGCCACCGAAGCACCGGCACCGTGCCGGGCAACACGGGCGCACATTGCACCGGGAGACGCTCCCAGCTGAACTGCTGGCCTTCGTTCATCTGAAGATCACCCGTCCAGTCGAACACCTTGCAGAAGTGCAGCCGGACCAAGGCATGCGGGTAGTCGACCAACTGCGTCCTCCAGAGTCGGGCTGCGCCGATGGTCAGACCGATCTCTTCCTGCAGTTCGCGCCGAAGGGCCTGCTCGACCGTCTCGCCCACCTCGAGCTTGCCGCCCGGAAACTCCCAGCTGCCCGCGTACACCTTGCCATGGGGCCGTGACGTCAGGAGAAACCGGCCCGAGGCATCGATGAGCACACCCACCGCGACCTCGGTGACCGGGCGGTCGGCACTGCCTGCATCGCGGCCGCCATCGACCACCAGCACGTCGCCGCTCATGTGCCTGTGGCGTGCGAGCCCGCGAAATCGCGCGCGAACTGATAAGCCACCCGACCGCTGCGCGACCCGCGCTCGAGCGCCCACACCAGTGCCTGCGGCCGTGCCGCTTCGATGGCCTCGGGCGAGACGCCGAACGACGTCAGCCACTGTGCGGTGATGGCCAGGTATTCGTCCTGACTGAACGGGTAGAAGCTGATCCACAGACCGAAGCGTTCGGACAGCGAGATCTTTTCTTCCACCACCTCGCCCGGGTGCACTTCGCCGTCGGCGGTGTGCGTGTAACTCAGGTTCTCCTTCATGTACTCGGGCAGCAGGTGGCGACGGTTGCTGGTGGCATAGATCAGCACGTTGGCGCTGGACGCAGACACCGAACCGTCGAGGATGGACTTGAGGGCCTTGTAGCCTGGCTCGCCATCCTCGAAGCTGAGGTCGTCGCAGTAGACGATGAATTTCTCGGGACGGCCCGCCACCACGTCGACGATGTCGGGCAGGTCGACCAGATCGGCCTTGTCGACCTCGATGAGCCGCAGGCCGCGGTCGGCATAGGCATTGAGGCACGCTTTGACCAGCGAACTCTTGCCGGTTCCTCGCGCACCGGTCAGCAACACGTTGTTGGCCGGCAGGCCCTGCACGAAGTGATCGGTGTTGCGCTGGATGCGCTCTTTCTGGGCATCGACCTCCTGCAGATCGGCCAGCTCGATGGTGGCGACATGCCGCACGGGTTCCAGCGTGCCATGTCCAGAACTGCGCTTGCGGTAACGGAACGCGGTAGAGGCCGCCCAGTCGGGTTCGCCCAGCGGCCGGGGCAACACCGCCTCGATGCGGTCGATCAGCGCTTCGGCGCGCTCGAGCAAGCGCTCGAAGTTCGGGTTCATGAACGGTAGTCGGCGTTGATGGTGACGTAGTCGTGGCTGAAGTCACAGGTCCACACCGTTTCGGTGGCTGCGCCACGGCCCAGGCCGATGCGAACCGTGATTTCGGCGGGTTTCATCACGCGCTGACCATCCTCTTCCCGGTAGTCCGGGTGGCGACCGCCTTGCGTCACGACATGCACATCGCCCAGCCAGAGGTCGATGCCGCCGATATCGAGGTCGTCGATCCCCGCGTAGCCCACCGCCGCCAGAATGCGGCCCAGGTTGGGGTCGCTGGCAAAGAACGCCGTCTTGACCAGGGGCGAATGCGCCACGGCATAGGCCGCCTTCAGGCATTCGTCGGCCGAGCGGCCCCCTTCAACCTGGATGGTGATGAACTTGGTGGCGCCCTCGCCATCGCGCACGATGGCATGCGCCAGCTGGCGGGCCAACGGAACCAGGGCCGAGAGAAGGGCCTGCCCTTCGGCAGATGCCAGATCGGTGATCGCCAGGTTGCCGGCCCGGCCCGTGGCCACCACGACAAACGAGTCGTTGGTGCTGGTGTCGCCGTCCACCGTGACACGGTTGAACGACGCATCGGCCAGACGCCGGGCGAGCTCGCCCATCATGGCCGGGTGCACGGCCGCGTCGGTGGCCAGATAGCCCAGCATGGTGGCCATGTTCGGGCGGATCATGCCGGCCCCCTTGGCAATGCCGGTGGCCCGGGCCTCATGGCCGCCCAGGGCAAAGCGCGCGCTGGCGGCCTTGGGCAGCGTGTCGGTCGTCATGATGCCCTGGGCCGCCGCGAGCCAGTGGGCGCCGCTGTCGTGTTGCGGTTGCGCGGCATGCGTCAACGCGGCCGGCAGCCCGCCCAGCAAGCGGTCCATGGGCAGCGGCTCCATGATGACGCCGGTGGAGAAGGGCAGCACCTGCTCATGGTGCAGGCCCAGCGACCGGGCCAGCGCCGAACAGGTCTGCCTCGCGTTGGCCAGGCCACTGTCGCCGGTGCCCGCGTTCGCATTGCCGGTGTTGATGACCATGGCCCGAATGCCCTGCCCGCTGGCCAGGTGCTCACGGCACACCTGCACAGGCGCAGCCGCATAGCGGTTGCGCGTGAACACAGCGCCCACGCTGCAACCTTCGTCGAGCAGAAAGACGGTGAGGTCCTTGCGGTTGGCCTTCCGAATGCCGGCCTCGGCCACGCCGATCCGGACACCGGCGATCGGCAGCAGATCGGACTCGATCGGGGCGGTGAGCTGGACGGGCATCGGGGGTCTCCGGATTGTTGCGTCGCCAAATGCCGGCGTCAGTCGAGCTTGCCGTGGCAGTGCTTGTACTTCTTGCCGCTGCCACAGGGGCATGGGTCGTTGCGACCGACGCGGGGCACATCGCCCGCGCGGGGCGCTGCGCTGGCCGGGTCGGCGATGGTTTCGACCTCGCCGGTTTCCGTCGGTGCGGTGTAGGTGACGTTGCTGATGGACTCGGCTCGCTCTTCCATCTGCTCGGCGGCCTGCGAAATCTGTTCGGCCGACTGCACGCGCACGTTCATGAGCATGCGCGTGACGTCGTTCTTGACCGCATCGAGCAACTGCCCGAACAGCAGGAATGCCTCGCGCTTGTATTCCTGCTTGGGCTGCTTCTGGGCGTAGCCACGCAGGTGGATGCCCTGACGCAGGTAGTCAAGTGCCGCAAGGTGCTCGCGCCACTGCGAATCGATGGTTTGCAGCAGCACCACGCGCTCGAACGAGGTGAAGTGCTCTTCGCCCACCAGGGCCACCTTGGCATCGAAGGCCGTCTTGGCCGCGGCACACACGCGTTCGACGATTTCCTCGACGTCGATCGACTCTGCGTCGGACACCCAGCCCGTCACCGGTGCGTCGATGCCCCACTCTTCGCGCAAGGCTTTCTCGAGTGCGGGCAGGTCCCATTGCTCTTCCACGCTCCCCTCGGGCACGAACTGGTGCACCAGATCGGTCATGGCGCCGTCGCGCAGGGAGTCGATCTGGGCGCGCAGGTTGGTGGCGTCGAGGATGTCGTTGCGCTGCTGGTAAATCACCTTGCGCTGGTCGTTGGACACATCGTCGTATTCGAGCAGCTGCTTGCGGATGTCGAAGTTGCGGGCTTCGACCTTGCGTTGCGCGCTCTCGATGCTGCGCGTGACGATGCCGGCCTCGATGGCCTCACCCTCGGGCATCTTGAGGCGGTCCATGATGGCCCGCACGCGATCGCCCGCGAAGATCCGCATCAGCGGGTCGTCGAGCGACAGGTAGAAACGGCTGGAGCCCGGATCGCCCTGGCGGCCCGAGCGGCCGCGCAACTGGTTGTCGATGCGTCGGCTCTCGTGGCGCTCGGTGGCAATGATGCGAAGGCCGCCAAGGGCCACCACGTGCTCGTGGTCGGCCTGCCATTGCGCGCGCAACTGGTCGGCACGAGCGGTTCGGGTGGCGTCGTCGAGCGACGGATCGGCCATGACCGCTTCGACCATCTTCTCGAGGTTGCCACCCAGCACGATGTCGGTGCCGCGACCCGCCATGTTGGTGGCGATGGTGATGGCACCCGACCGCCCGGCCTGCGCGATGATGTCGGCTTCGCGGGCGTGCTGCTTGGCGTTGAGCACCTGGTGGGGCAGCTTCCTGGCGGTGAGCAACTGCGAGATGATCTCGGAGTTCTCGATGGACGAGGTGCCCACGAGCACCGGCTGGCCGCGCTGCTGGCATTCCTCGATGTCGGTGATGGCGGCGTCGTACTTTTCCTTGGTGGTCTTGTAGACCCTGTCGAGCTGGTCCTGCCGCTTGCTCTGGCGGTTGGGGGGCACCACCACCGTCTCGAGACCGTAGATCTCCTGGAACTCGTAGGCCTCGGTGTCGGCGGTGCCCGTCATGCCCGAAAGCTTTCCGTAGAGTCGGAAGTAGTTCTGGAACGTGATCGAGGCCAGCGTCTGGTTCTCGGGCTGGATGGCCACGCCTTCCTTGGCCTCCACGGCCTGGTGCAGGCCGTCGCTCCAGCGGCGACCCGCCATCAGGCGCCCGGTGAATTCGTCGACGATGACGATTTCGCCACCCTGGTTGACGTAGTGCTGGTCCCGGAAATAGAGGTGGTGCGCCTTCAGCGATGTGACGAGGTGGTGCAGCAACGCGATGTTGGCCGGGTCATAGAGCGACGCGCCCTCGGGCAGCAGGCCGGCCTTGGCAAGCAGCTGCTCGGCATGTTCGTGGCCCTGCTCGGTGAGGTGGATGGTGCGACCCTTCTCGTCAAGCGTGAAGTCGCCCGGCTTGATGACGCCTTCACCGGTGCGGGGGTCGGCTTCGCCCTCCTGGCGCTGGAGGTGCGGCACCAGCTGGTTGATGGCGAGGTACACGGCGGTCTGGTCTTCGGCCTGGCCACTGATGATCAGCGGCGTGCGGGCTTCGTCGATCAGGATCGAGTCGACCTCGTCGACGATCGCGAAATGCAGGCCTCGCTGCACCCGGTCCGCGGCCTCGTAGACCATGTTGTCGCGGAGGTAGTCGAAACCGTATTCGTTGTTGGTGCCGTAGGTGATGTCCGAGCGGTACGCGGCCTGCTTTTCCTCCCGCTGCATCTGCGGCAGGTTGACACCCACGGTGAGACCGAGAAAGTTGTAGATGCGACCCATCCACTGCGCGTCCCGGTTGGCGAGGTAGTCGTTGACCGTGACCACGTGAACGCCCTTGCCAGCCAACGCATTGAGGTACACCGGCAGGGTGGCGGTGAGTGTCTTGCCCTCGCCCGTTCGCATCTCGGCCACCTTGCCGTTGTGCAAAGCGATGCCACCGAGCATCTGCACATCGAAGTGGCGCATCTTCATGACGCGCTTGCTGGCCTCGCGCACGACGGCGAAGGCCTCGGGCAACAGCGCGTCGACGGTTTCACCGGCGGCGATGCGCTGTCGGAAGGCGTCGGTCTTGCCGCGCAGTTCCTCGTCGCTCAGTTTCTCGAACTGGGGCTCCAGGGCATTGATGCGCTCGACCGTCTTGCGGTACTGCTTGAGCAGTCGGTCGTTGCGGCTTCCGAAGAGCTTGGTGAGGAAGTTGGTGGCCATGTTGATGCGCCTGCTTCGCGAACCGGGGTGCGCAGGGCAGACGGAGGTGATCAGTCGGGTGGGCGCGGGTGCGTCCGGTGCTGCTGGCCGCCGGACGCCGGCACTGGAGATGCCGGCATTCGCGCGGCTTTCAAGCGCGAAGCGGGCATTTTAGCCGGGGGCCCGGCCCTCGGTCAGCGCTGGGTCGCTGCCTTCGCCTTGGTGTCGCGGGCGGCGATCTGCTCACCCGCGCGAAGGAACTTCTGCGGGTCCTGGGGCACTCCCGCCACCCAGACCTCGAAGTGCAGGTGCGGGCCGGTGGAACGCCCGGTCGATCCGACTTCGGCAATCTTCTGGCCGCGCTTGACGATGTCGCCCTTGCGCACATGCACCTTGGACGCATGGGCATAACGGGTGACCAGGTCGTTGCCGTGGTCCACCTCGACCAGGTTGCCATACGCCGGATGGTATTCCTGCGCAATCACCACACCCCCGGCCGCCGCGAGAATCGGGGTCCCGGTGTCCGCCGGGAAATCCAGTCCGGTGTGCAAGGCCGACTGCCCGGTGATCGGGTCGATCCTGAAACCGAACGACGAGCCGACCTGGACACCCACCACGGGCTTCTCGGTGGGCACCAGCGTTCGCTGGATCTTCTGGTCGAACAGACGGGATTCGATCGCGGTGAGCCAGTCAACCCGGGAGCCGGTGCCCTGGTCCAGCGCATCCACCTCGGTCATGAGTTCTTCCAGTGTGAGGGAGCGGTTCGCGACCAGCGCGCCGCCGGAGCCCGGCAATGGTGGCCGCGCCTGCGTCGGCTCAAGCCCTGCCAACCCCGCCACCCGCTCGCCAAGCGAGTCGATCTGCATCATGCGGGCCTGCATTTCGCCGAGCTTGCGGGCCATCGCGTCGAGGTTGGCCCGCAGGTAGGCATCCCGCTCGCCTTCGGTGTCGCGGTGAACCAGGCGAGCCACCGAGGAGAAGCCGGGCCAACCCTGGCGAATGCCTTCGAGAAACACCCAGTGGTAGGTGGCCAGGGTACCCGCGAGCAGCAGGACCATGCACAGGGCGGCGGCGCCGATGAGCTTCCAGCCGTTCAGGTGCAGGGCCTGTCGCCGGGCGAGCCAGGCGTCTGTGATGATGATGTGCACGTTGCTGTCCTTTGCTGCGCCGATCGCAGGACGGCGCCTGGGCGCGTTCCAGCGATCGCCGGGTCGGTGAGAATCACCGCATGTCCGGGTACCGATCTCCCTCTGTCTTCAGCCTCCAGGAGGCGGTGGGCGCCGCCCCGAGCCTGGCCCAGTTGCGGGCACGGGCCGAAGCGTCCCAGCGCTGCCTGGACCACATTCGCCCCCTGCTGCCTGCCGCCCTTCGCCAGCAAGTGGCTGCAGGGCCACTCAATGAAGGCGAGTGGTGCCTGCTGGTCACCAGCTCGGCGGCGGCGGCCAAAGTGCGCCAGTTGCTTCCTGCTCTCCGTGACAAACTGCACGAAAACGGGTCGCAGGTTAGCTCAATCCGGATCAAGGTCCAAACGCCAGGGCGATGAGCGTTGCCCGAAGGGGGGTGGGTGGCATGGGCGGTCGCGGCGTGGTGGACACACGCCGGACCGCCTGAAAGCAACCGGGATGGTGCCGCTTGTCCGACTCGAACGGACGACCTATCGCTTACAAGGCGATTGCTCTACCAACTGAGCTAAAGCGGCAAAGACCGCCATTCTAGGACGGGGCCTGCGGCCTGCAGGCAAGGGCTATTTGATGCGCTTGAGCTGCGGCCGTCCCCCGGGACGCCCAGGCCCGTCACCACCACCGCCGTCGGGCGGATTCGCGCCATCTGCGGGGACCGCGCGCAATGGCGCAGGCTGTGAGTCGGGTGCGAGGACAGGTGCCGTCGGCGGCGGCGCCGGATCGGCGAGAGCGGGCGCGGGCGCGGGAAACGCCATGCCCTGACCGTTCTCGCGGGCGTAGATCGCAATCACGTGGGTGATGGGCACAACGATGTCGCGCGCCACCCCGCCGAACCGGGCCTTGAATTCAATGTAGTCGTTGCCCAGGCGCAGGCCGTTGGTGGCGTCCATGCTGACGTTGAGCACGATCTCGCCGTTCTTGACGTACTCCAGCGGCACCTGCACCGTGGCGTCGACATGCACGGCGATGTAGGGCGAGAAGCCGTTTTCGCTGCACCACTCGTACAGCGCCCGGATCAGGTACGGGCGCGTGGAGGGGACGGACGTCTGGGGGCGGCTCATCGCAGAAGGGCCGTGTGCCGGCTTACTTGCGCATCACCTTCTCGGACGGCGTGAGCGCTTCGATGTAGGCAGGACGCGAGAAGATGCGTTCGGCGTACTTGAGCAAGGGCGCGGCGTTCTTGCTGAGTTCAATGCCGTAGAAGTCCAGGCGCCAGAGCAGCGGCGCGATGGCCACGTCGAGCATCGAGAAGTTCTCGCCCAGCATGTACTTGTTCTTCATGAACACCGGGGCCAGCTGCGTGAGTCGGTCGCGAATGTGCGAGCGGGCCTTTTCAAGGGCTTTGTCGTTGCCTTTGCTGCTGCGCGACTCGAGCACCGACACATGGGCGAACAGCTCTTTTTCGAAGTTGAGCAGGAACAGCCGGACGCGGGCGCGGTCCACCGGATCACCGGGCATGAGCTGAGGGTGCGGGAAGCGCTCGTCGATGTACTCGTTGATGATGTTCGACTCGTACAGGATGAGATCGCGCTCGACCAGGATGGGCACCTGACCGTAGGGGTTCATCACGCTGATGTCTTCGGGCTTGTTGTACAAGTCGACGTCGCGGATCTCGAAGTCCATCCCCTTTTCGAACAGCACGAAACGGCAGCGGTGCGAATAGGGGCAGGTGGTGCCCGAGTACAAAACCATCATGGTTGGCGTCTCCTGAAACGGAAAACAGTGGCTTGCGATTGTGCCGTGTCGGCACCGCAGGCCACTGTGGACGGGCGCAGCGGCGGATCGCGCCGCCGCGGCCGGGGATTATTTGATGTCTTTCCAGAACGCGGCGTTGAGGCGCCACGCGACGACGGTGAAGAGCGCGAGGAAGAGCATCACCCAGACGCCGATTCGCACGCGGTTGTTGGCAGCGGGTTCCGCCATCCACTGGAGGTAGGCCACGAGGTCGCCCACGGCCTGGTCGTACTCGGCGGGCGTCATGGTGCCGGGCTTGACCTGCTCCCAGCCGGCCAGCACCTCGATCTCATGCCCGTGGCTCATGACCTTCTGCATCACCGGCTTTTGCTCGCCCTGGAGTTCCCAGAGCGGGTTCGGCATGCCGATGTTGGGCATGGCCTTGTTGTTCCAGCCGGTGGGCTTGGTGTCGTCGCGGTAGTAGCTGCGCAGCAGCGTGTAGAGGTAATCGGTGCCGGGCCCGGCCGTGGCACTGGAGCGCGAACGGGCAATCAGCGTCAGATCGGGCGGGTTCTTGCCGAACCAGGCCTTCGCCAGGTTCGGGTCCATGGCGGCCTTCATGGTCTCGCCGATCTTGTCGGTGGCGAAGGTCATGTTCTCGGCGATCTGCTTGTCGGTCAGGCCGATGTCGCGCAGCCGGTTGTAGCGCATGAACGCCGCCGAGTGACAGTTCAGGCAGTAGTTGACGAACAGCTTGGCGCCGTTCTGCAGCGCCGCCATGTCGTTGGTGCGCTGGGGGGCCTTATCGAGCGGGATGGCGGGACCCGCCGCCAATGCCGCTACCGACAGGCCCAGGCTCAGCGCAAGTCCGATGAGGATTTTTTTCATTGCTTTCGATCTCCGGATGTCGCTGTGGCTCAGTGCGGCTGGAACACCACGCGGCTGGGCACTGGCTTGAAGTCGCCGAGGCGGCTCCACCAGGGCATCAGCAGGAAGAAGCCGAAGTAGAACAGCGTACCGATCTGGGAAACGCGTTGCGCGATGTCCTGGCCGGCCACGACACCCCAGGCACCCGGGGGCTTGATGCCCAGGTAGCCGAGCACGAAGAAGTTGACCACGAAGATGCCGTAGAGCCACTTGTTCCAGCTCGGGCGGTAGCGGATCGACTTCACCGGGCTGTAGTCGAGCCAGGGCAGGAAGAACAGGATGATGACGGCAGCGCCCATCACCACCACGCCCCAGAACTTCGCGTCGATCGCCAGCATGGCCACCGAGGCAGCGACGGCCGCGCCCACGATGGCGCCCTTGAACAGGGTGGCCACCTGGGCCTTGAGCACGCCGAGCACGGCACCCAGCAGCACGCAGGCCACGAGCACGTACATCATTTCGGCGGTGATGGCGCGCAGCATGGAATAGAACGGGGTGAAGTACCAGACCGGTGCGATGTGCAGCGGCGTGGTCAGCGGATCGGCCGGGATGAAGTTGTTGTACTCGAGGAAGTAGCCGCCCATCTCGGGGGCGAAGAACACCACCGCCGAGAACAGCATCAGGAACACCGACACGCCCAGGATGTCGTGCACGGTGTAGTACGGGTGGAACGGAATGCCGTCCACCGGCTTGCCCGAGGCGTCCTTGTTGGCCTTGATCTCGACGCCGTCGGGGTTGTTGGAACCCACTTCGTGCAGCGCGATGATGTGCGCGACCACCAGGCCCAGCAGCACCAGCGGCACCGCGATGACGTGGAAGCTGAAGAAGCGGTTCAGGGTCGCGTCCCCCACCACGTAGTCGCCGCGGATCAGCAGCGCCAGATCGGGGCCGATGAAGGGGATGGCGGAGAACAGGTTGACGATCACCTGGGCGCCCCAGTACGACATCTGGCCCCAGGGCAGCAGGTAGCCCATGAAGGCTTCTGCCATCAGGCACAGGAAGATCGCGCAGCCGAACACCCACACCAGCTCGCGCGGCTTGCGGTAGCTGCCGTAGATGAGGCCGCGGAACATGTGCAGGTACACCACCACGAAGAACGCCGAAGCGCCGGTGGAGTGCATGTACCGGATCAGCCAGCCCCATGGCACGTCGCGCATGATGTACTCGACCGATGCAAACGCCAGGTTCGCGTCGGGCTTGTAGTGCATCACCAGGAAGATGCCGGTGACGATCTGGATCACCAGCACCAGCAGCGCCAGCGAGCCGAAGAAATACCAGAAGTTGAAGTTCTTCGGTGCGTAGTACTCGGCCAGGTGCTCGTTGTAGAGCTTGGACAGCGGGAACCGGTTGTCGATCCAGTTCAGCGCCTGCTGGCTCATCGGCGCATCAGGGGAAATCTGCTTGAATTCAGCCATGGGGAAGTGCCTCGAGGTTCCTCAGTGAATCGTGCGGTGCGGGCTCAGGCCGGCTGCTCTTCGCCCACCACCAGCACGGTATCCGATGCATAGTAGTGCGGCGGGATTTCCAGATTGTCGGGCGCGGGTTTGTTGGAGAAAACGCGGCCGGCAACGTCGAAAGTGGAGCCGTGGCAGGCGCACAGGAAGCCGCCCTTCCAGTCGTCGGGCAGCGAGGGCTGGGGGCCGGGGGTGAGCTTGTCACCGGGCGAGCAGCCAAGGTGCGTGCAGATGCCCACGGTGACCAGGATTTCGGGCTTGATCGAGCGGTGGCGGTTTTTGGCGTATTCCGGCGTCGGGTAGGCCGTGCGCTCGGACTTCGGGTCCGCCAGTTGCCCTTCGATCTGCTCGAGGGTGGCGAGTTGCTCGGGGGTGCGGCGGAAAACCCACACCGGCTTGCCGCGCCATTCGACCACCACCTTTTCACCCGGCGGGATGTTGGAGACGTCGACCTGAACGGCGGCGCCGGCGGCGCGGGCGCGCTCGGAGGGCTGGAAGGAACTCACGAAGGGCACGGCAACGGCGGCGGCGCCCACGCCACCCATGGCGCAGGAGGTGATCAACCAGGTCCGGCGGCTGCTGTCCACACCGGACTTGCCGTTGCTGGCACCAGCGGGCAGGCCGCTGTTGGCAGTAGCTTCACTCATGGGGGTCTTTCTCGCGGTCGAGGTGAGGGGGTGTCAGGGACAACCCGGCATTGTACTGGAGGGCTCGAGGCAGGCCGAGGTCGGCGCATGCCGCAGTGGGCTATCAGGACATGCCGGGGGTCGCGCGCCGGCCGGGCGCGTGTGAGAATCGCCGCCGAATCCAACACAAACCGGAGGAAATCGTGGGGATGATGCAGGAATTCAAGGAATTTGCGGTCAAGGGCAACGTGATCGATCTGGCCGTCGGCGTGATCATCGGCGGTGCATTCGGCAAGATCGTGGGGTCGCTGGTGGACGACGTGATCATGCCGGCGGTGGGCCTGGTGTTCGGCAAGCTCGATTTCAGCAACCTGTTCGTGGTGCTGGGCACCGCGCCCGAAGGCACGGCCCGCACCCTGGCGGCCATGAAGGCGGCCGGCGTGCCGGTGCTTGCCTACGGCAACTTCATCACGGTGGCCATCAACTTCGTCATCCTGGCGTTCATCATCTTCCTGATGGTCAAGCAGATCAACCGCCTCAAGCGCGAAGCGCCTCCTGCCCCGCCTGCCGCCACACCGGAAGACACGGTGCTGCTGCGCGAAATCCGGGACAGCCTGAAGAAATAGCCTGCGCCGGGTCAGGCCTGAATCGCGCTGACGGCTGCGTCGATGGCCGCCAGCATGCTGGCCGCGCTGGCGACGCCGAGTCCCGCGATGTCGAACGCGGTGCCGTGGTCGGGACTGGTGCGGACGAACGGCAGACCCAGGGTGGTGTTCACCCCGTGCTCCACGCCCAACAACTTGACGGGAATCAGTCCCTGATCGTGGTACATCGCAACGACCACGTCGGACGCGCCCTGCCGCGCGCGCATGAACACCGTGTCGGGGGGATGCGGCCCGCTGGCGTCGATGCCCTCGGCGCGGGCCGCCTGCACGGCGGGGGCGATGTGTTCGATGTCCTCGCGGCCGAACAGACCGCCCTCCCCGGCATGCGGATTGAGCCCTGCCACGGCGATGCGCGGGCGGGGTCGCCCCAGCCGGCGCCAATGGGCGTCGGTGATCCGGATGGTCTGAAGGACCTGCTCGGTCGTCACCAGATCGAGCGCCTGCCGAAGCGACAGGTGAATGCTCACCAGCACGGTGGACAAGCCAGGGGCACTGAGCATCATGCGAACGGGCAGGTTCTTGATGGTGGTCCGCTGGTGATCGGCTGCCATGGCCTGCAGCAGCTCGGTGTGCCCGGGAAACGGTTCGCCCGCGGCGGCCAGGGCCTCCTTGTGCAGCGGCGCCGTCACCAGGGCACTGGCCTGCCCCGACAGCGCCGCCTGAGCCCCCAGTCGCACCACCGCGGCCGCGGCCC